>CAVXKH010000001.1:0-175762 GCA_963762235.1 uncultured Gammaproteobacteria bacterium
TCGTTTAATGACCGCTAGCCGCGCGCGCCAATATGTCAGCAACGCAAGCCCAGGACGATTTAGCGCGGAGTCAGTGCAATGTCAGATTTGAGTCTACATGACGCCATCTATTCCCTCAGGGCAATGCGACGCTTGAAGCCCGACCCGATTCCAGTTGAGGACTTGCGCTATATCGTTGAAGCCGCAACCATGGCCTGCAGTCCTGGCAACAGTCAGCCGTGGACGTTCCTGGTGATTACCGATGAAATGCAGAAGCAGCGCATTGCTGCGATTTATCGTGACATCGGGCTCAAAGTCATTAAGGAGGGCGCGCTCGCCAGCGGTTTGCTGGATGCAGAGATGGAGAAGGTTTACAAAAACGCCCTCATCCTTGTGGACGGTTTACAGCAGCGCCGGCATTAATATTGTGCTGCCTTGCCGGGCATCCGCAAGCGAGGAGGAATCCATCAATCCACTTATTACGGATCAATCTACCCGGCTATTCAAAACCTGATGCTGGCGGCGCGCGCAAAAGGTATCGGTTCAACGATGACAACGCTGCATAAGGCGCGGGAGCAGGACATAAAAAATATACTGGCCATTCCGGACGACGTGGAAACCATCGCATTGATACCGCTGGGCTACCCGCAGGGTGAGTGGCGCAGACCAAAGCGCAAACCGCAGAGTGAGGTAACGTTCTGGAATTCGTGGGGCGAGCGAAGTGACTGCAAATTTTAGGGGAATATAGCTATCAGTAAAGCGGCATCACGTAATTGCCCGCATTACCGGAAGCGGCATAGAACCAGGATTCGAGTGCATAGCGGTTGTGATCCTGCGCTTTTGCATGGCCGGAGCGGTGCAGGCTCAAATGGTCGAAGAACAGTGCGTCTCCCGCTGCAAAATAAGGCCTGACCACCGGCGCTTCCCGGGCAAGCGCCTCGACCAACTCCCGCCCCACTACCCACCCTATATTTGCGCCGCCAGTGCCGTATTCCAGAATCTCGTGAATCCGCCTGGGAATCAGTGCAAGACCCGGTGCAGTGGTCGAATCACCGCAAGGCGTGAGGGCGACCCACATATTCAGGGCTCTGACATCCGCCCCCATAAACTGCCCGTCCTGGTGCCAACCACCGCCCACGCCATCACCCACTTCACGCGGGGCTACGACACGAAAAACCCACTTTCTGGAGGCGATAACAGCGGGTTCGCCAAAATACCCGGCCAGCAACTGCTTCAGGTTCATCGTCCGGTACTGCTCCATGACCTGGAACGCTCCGCGCGGCGAATCAGCAACCATGATCGAGCCAGTGGCAGCATATTTCTGTTTTTTATTTTGTGCCGAGAAGGCGATATGGTTTCCTGGAAAATAGGGCGATTCGTAGTACCAGGGTCCATTTGATGAACAAGGGATTTCTGCCGCCGCCGCTTCCATTCGGGCGTGCATGGAAGCGTCAACAGTATCTCGCAAGGCGGCGGAAGACTCCGCAGAGAGCAATCCCCTCACCAACAAATAGCCGTGGGTATTGATGGCGTCCTGCAGTTTTGGAGCGGTCAACCCTGCCGCCGATACCTCAGGTATGATCCCGCTTATTGAGGTGCTTTTGCACGGAAAAGGGCTATCACCGGGCCTGGCGTCTTCAACGGTACCGGCCGTATCACAGGCCTGCAACAGAATATCAATCAGTGCGCGTTCGAGATGTTCATTCGCGTTCTTGCGGTTCTCCGTGGCGAGCGTCTCATACGCATTGCGCCAATCGCCCGCCATTACCAGAGACGACACTTCCTGCAAGCAGTGTTGGATGCGCGAATCCGCCTGTTGCTTCATATTGATGCCTCACTCCAAACTCGCCGTAATGTTACAGAACATGGCTTTTGAATCACAGGTGGCAATTGGCGGCCAGCAGTATCGCTACAGCAGTCCCGCTACGACAGTGGTTTAACCCTCTGGCCAAACCGGACGAGATCTGTATCCTGATTGACGAAGTGTTCACCGAAGACATATAGTGGCCCGCTTTTCCGCAGTTTCTGCAGCAATCGCGCCGGAACGAACGGCATAATAATTTTTATACGATCGAAGGGGACTGCAATGTCTACACACTTATCCTTTAATGCGGCTGTTGCCAACAGCTTACTGCTGGTCCACGGGCTAGCGTTCTCGCTCTTCCTGGCCGGATGCTCGGATGGTTCAGATGGGAATTTATGGTCAATAGCCCCTGCCGCGCAGGACCGCGCCTACTACATCTTGCCGCCCGGCAACTTCGGCGGCCTGCCGACCACGGTCAATTCGCTTGATCAGCTGCCACTGTATGACGGACTGACCCCGTTGCGCGGCAACGTCACTGACGCGGACATCGAGAAACACTTCCTTCCCGAGAACTTCAAGCCGGTCGGCGACACCGTCGAGGAGCCCACGGGCCATCCGGGAACGACGATTCTCTACGACTCATTCGGGGTGGCCCATATCACCGGTCAAACCCGGGAAGACATGGCCTTCGGCGCCGGCTGGGTAACGGGCCGCGATCGGGGTCTGCTATTGACGCAGGGGCGCGGACCGGCGCGGGCTGCGGTGGCGGATATTCCGGGCATCAACGCGTTCTCGCTCGTGACCAGCGGGCAGTCGTTCGTACCCAGTGCCGAGACCGAACAGCTTGTGACGGATCAGGTCAATCTCCTTATCGAGGTCTACGGTGATGAAGGCCGCCAGATCATCGCGGACGCGCAAGCCTATGCGGATGGCCTGAACGCCTACAAGGAGGCCACTGGCGCCAAGCCAAAAGTGCCGTATAACGTCAATGATGTGATAGCCACGACCGCTTTCATCGGCTCAATCTTCGGCGCCGGTGGCGGCAGCGAGGCATCGAATGCCAATTTCCTCTCGACCTTGATCGAGGGCCTCGGCGAGGGCCAGGGGCGGCTGGCGTGGGAGGACGCCATGCTGTTCGACGACCCGGAAGCGCCGACCACGATCAAAACGCGCTTTGAATACGGCCACCTGACCGGCGGCGAGGTCACCGGCTCGGTCGTTATCGACAGTGGCTCCATTGTCGACCTCGACCCCCGTGCCCCAGCGGTTGCAGCGGCTTTCGATAGCAGTGAGCCCGGTGTGTTTGTCCCCGCGGCCGGTCCGCCACCCACCCGGCATGCGTCGAACTTCCTGATCGTGAATTCCTCGCAGTCGGTAAACGCCGACAACCTCGCCGTCATGGGGCCACAGCTCGGTTACTTTTACCCTGAGATTGTCATGCAGATGCACCTCAGCGCGCCTGGCATCGAGGCGCAGGGCGCGGCTGTGCCGGGTCTTGCCATGTATATTCTCATCGGGCGGACGCCGAATTACGCCTGGAGTCTCACCTCGGCCAGCCATGACGTGCGCGACGTCTTCGCCGAAGCGCTGTGCAATCCCGACGGCTCTGCTGCCACCCGCGAGTCAACCCACTACCTGTTCAATGGCGAGTGCCGCCCGTTCGAGATCTTCAATGCGGGTACACTCAATGGCGTTCCCATCCGCTACCCGGTGTCGGTCCATGGGCCGATGATTGGCACTGCGACGTCCAATGGCCAGCCCATTGCGCTCACGCGCAAGCGATCGACGTTTGGGCGCGATGGCCTGAACCTGGCCGGCCTCAAGGATATGACCGAGGGTGACGGGTCCACCCCGGAAAAATTCTGGGAAGCGGCCAACAAGTTTGGCTTTACCTTCAACTGGGGCTACATGTCGCGTACCAACGTGGCCTATTTTTCCTCCGGCTATCTTCCGGTGCGCGCCGCTGGACTGGACCGGCGGCTGCCCACCTGGGGCACCGGCGAATATGAATGGCAGGGTTTCC
The DNA here is from genome assembly GCA_963762235.1 of uncultured Gammaproteobacteria bacterium. Classification (GTDB taxonomy): domain Bacteria; phylum Pseudomonadota; class Gammaproteobacteria; order Pseudomonadales; family Halieaceae; genus Marimicrobium. The sequence continues at coordinate 3,807 of CAVXKH010000001.1, forward strand.
TGGACTTGGCCGCCCATCCCCACGCTGCAGAGGGTCCGTCAGGGCGACTGCTCAACTGGAACAACCAGTCCGCACCGGGTTTCATGCATGGCGATGGTGAGCCCTATGGCTCGGTCCACCGCGTCGAATTGTTCGACAAGTTTCCCGAGAAGGTCGACCTGGCCGGCGTGGTCAGTGTGATGAACCGATCCGCGACCGAGGACATCCGTTCGCCGGTGTGGCCAGTGGTGAGCGAGGTACTGCATGGCGGTGATGCCCCGAGCCCGCTGGCGGCCAAAGTCATCGAGCTGCTGGATGCCTGGGTAGCCAACGACGCGCCGCGGCTCGATGCTGACCTCGACGGAAAGTACGACGATGCCGGCGCGACCATCATGGATGCACTCTGGAAACCATTGGCCGAAGAGGTGATGCGACCGGTATTCGGAGACCTCACGGGCGCCCTCGACGACATCCGGAATCTTGACAGCAACGCGGGTTCCAGTCCGGATGGTGCAAGTCTGGTCGACAAGGACCTCCGCACTTTGCTCGGCAAGCAGGTCGAGGGGAAATTCAACCTCAGTTACTGCGGCAACGGCAATCTCAACGATTGCCGGGACTCACTGTGGCAGGTAGTGGAAGAAACCGTCCAGCAACTTGCCCTTGAGCGGGGCGACAACCCAAGCACCTGGCTGAGCGAAGCAGACAGATCCGGCTTCGTCCCCGACCTGATCCCTGACACCTTCCGGCCCACCAATCGGCCAACGTTCCAACAGGTGCTGGAGTTCACTCCATCGGGAAGCGCTGCTGCGGGCGAGTAATACGCGAGCGCCTGCCACCCCCGCTGGTGATTTCCAGCGGGACTCTTCTGTATCACGGCGTACCGGGAGTATGCTGAGAGTATGCGCAGACGTTATCAATTTCTAGTCGTTGTGCTGCTGATGCACATTCCCGCTTTTTGCCTATCCAATATTGCGCCTGTGCTATTGGTTAGGCATGGACGGCTGGCAAACCGCAATCGTGTTCCTGCCCCTCTTCTTCAGCCAGATCATTGCCCGGGTGTACCTGCGCCACGCCAACTCCGGCGTCATTTTCTGGCTGCGACGCGGTGCGGATTTATGGTTGGGGATAAGTCCTTTGTTGCTCGGTATGCTGGTAGTGACCGAGTTGCCGGTCGCATTGGGCTGGCTGGCGGGCCCCACCGCCGCGTATGTGCTCATTGGTGTGGCTTTAGCGCTGATGGTGTTCAGTGTGTTGAACGCTTACTCGCCCTCGGTAGTCAAGGTGCGGCTCACAAGTTCGAAGCTGACCTCCACACTGCGCTTCGTACAGATTACGGACGTGCACATAGGCTCACGCAGTGCCGCGTTTCTGGAGCGGGTCATGCGCCAGGTGAACAGTGTCAACGCGCAATTTCTGTGTATCACGGGTGACTTTATCGACACGCCCGGGATCGGGGAGGAACAGTTGTCCGCACTGCGGCGCTGCCCCATACCGATTTACTTCACTATCGGCAATCATGAGCGCTACGAGGATCTGGATGCTATCCTGAGTCGTCTGGAGCGTCTGGGCGTCAACGTGCTGCGCACCCGAACCGCCACGCAGGGTGCGGTCCAGTTGATAGGGATCGATGACAGTGAACATCCTGGCCAGGTGGAACGGGAGCTGGCGAAGCTGCAGATCGACACGGACCGTTTTGTATTATTGCTCTATCACCGGCCTCGCGGGCTGGCGGCCGCGGCCGCCGCCGGGGTCGACCTGATGATTTCCGGGCATACGCACAATGGACAGATCGTGCCGTTCAATCTGGTGGTGCGGCGGGTCTTCGAACAGACCGTGGGGCTCTTCACGGACGGCATGACACAACTGTATGTCTCTCCCGGCACCGGCACCTGGGGCCCGGTGATGCGCCTGGGCAGGCGGGGCGAGGTGACCTTGTTTGAGGTGCAGCCGCTTGCGGCACCCGTTATACCGAGGTAGGACGATGAATTTCACGCGACTGAAACTGTATCACTTTCCGGCAACGCGCAGCGCCCGCGTCAAGTGGTTGCTGCACGAGTTGCTGGAGGACGATTTCGATGTCGAGGTGGTGCCACTGTATGACGGCATGCAGTACAGCCCGGACTATCTGCAGAAAAACCCGAACCACAATGTTCCCGCACTGGAGATTACGCTGGACAATGGCGAACGCCACATGATGCTGGAAAGCGGCGCCATGGTAGCGCTGCTGGCCGACCTGTTTCCCGGGAAGGGCCTGGCGCCTGCGGCCGATGTTTTTTCGCTGGCGCGGGTCGACTATCTGCAAATGCTGCACTTTGGCACGTCCTGGATGGATATGATGCTGTGGCAGATTCGTATTCATACACACATTCTGGGCAGAGACAGCGATGAAAAAACCATTGCGCGGTACAACCAGAAATTTACGCAGGAAGTTGAGCCCCAGTTACTCGACAGACTGGCAAAATCAGACTACATCTGTGGCGACCAATTCAGCGCGGTAGACTGCGTCATGGGGCAGAACGTTTTATGGGCCAGGGCCTACGGACTGTGCCAGGGCAGCCAGTTTTCGGATTACATTGCGCGACTGGCGCAGCGCACGGCCTTCGCCAAGGCCTATGCCGACATGGGTGATTTTACCCTGGCGCCACCTGCGGGCAAGGCAAAGGGCCTGGCCGGCAAGTTCACCGGGTGAATCCGGGGACAGCACTGTATGCCAGATACCCTGCCCGCCGAGCAACTGACCGAGATTGAAAGGATCACCCTCGGTCATTACGACACCAACGCCCTGTCTTTCTGGCAGGGGACCAGGGATCACGATGTCAGCCAGAATTACCAGGCGTTCCTGAGCCAATTTTCGCCTGCGCAGAAGCTCGATATTCTGGACTTTGGCTGTGGCCCCGGCAGGGATCTGCGCCATTTTCTATCCCTCGGCCACCGGCCTGTCGGGCTGGACGGAAGTCACGCCTTTTGTACCATGGCGAGTGCCAACACCGGCTGCCCCGTCCTGCACCAGCACTTTCTGTCACTGGCACTCCCGCCTCATGCGTTTGATGGTATTTTCGCGAACGCCTCGTTGTTCCATGTGCCCGGTCAGGAATTGCCGCGTGTGTTGCAGGAATTGAACTGCGCTCTGCGCCCTGGCGGGATTCTGTTTTCGTCCAATCCACGCGGTAATAGTGAGGGCTGGTCTGGCCAGCGCTACGGTCACTTTATGGAGTTTGATGCGTCAAGAGCCTATCTGGAGGCCGCCGGCTTCACCGTCCTCGATCATTACTATCGTCCCGCCGGGGCACCGCGCGCGGCGCAACCGTGGCTGGCGATTGTCAGCCAGAAAACCGGCTAGACGCCCCGCGCGGATGGTAAGGGATAGAATTTGCCCGTAATATTCCATTATTGATCATAGCTGTCTGTACTCATCATCGCCATTCATGGTGTTTCAAATGACCTTTCGAAAAATTATCCTTATGGTTACGCTGCTCTCCCTGCCACTAGTAGTCGGCAGCAGGTGCGCATTCTTCTTCAGCTCCGGTGACGGCTCCTCTGATAGAGACAAGGAGGATAAAAAGGATGGCCAGGTCATCGTCGTCAAAAACAGCGGAAGTTTTGGCGAGCCCCCGGCACAGGGTGTGAGCTATGCGTCGGGGTCGCTGTCTGGCGTCACCGATAAAAATGGCGCGTTTCAGTACGAGACTGGCAAGACCGTCCGATTTTTTGTCGGTGAGGTGAACCTCGGTGCGGCGGTGGAGGGAAAATCGGTCATTACGCCGCGGGATCTTGTGCCGGATAGCGCGCCAGACTCTCCCGCGGTTATCAACATTTCGCGACTGCTGCTGTCGCTGGACTCAAACCCCGACGATGATGTCATCACCATACCCAAGACCGTGCGCACGACGGCGGTCCGCGCGAATGAGGATGTAGCAGCGGCAATCGAATTTCTGGACTTCTCCGACGAGACCGCCTTTGTCAATGCGGCGAGCCAACTGGTGGCTGTACTGACCCGCGACTACCCGTACACTGCCACGCTGGTTGATGCTGACAATGCACAGGAACGCATGACGAAAAGGCAATGACACGCACACACGGAAGCAGGTCGTGACCACGAACTGGAAACTCGGCCTGGGCTTTTCACTGGTTACCGTTGTCATGTGGGGCCTGCTGCCCCTGGCACTCAAAGCGATTCTCAGGGTGATGGATCCTGTCACTATCAGTTGGTATCGCTTTTCGATCTCCGCGATGATCGCGCTGCTCTGGTACGGACACCAGCGCGGTCCCGCGTTAAAAAACCTGCTGTTCTCCCGCAACTGGCCCCTCACGCTGGCCGCTGTCGCGGGCCTTCTCGGCAACTACCTGCTGTACATATGGGGATTGGACCACATCAATCCGGGGGCCGCGCAAATTCTGATTCAGCTGGCGCCGCTGCTCCTGTTGATCGGCAGCGTGCTGATTTTCAGGGAACGTTTTTCCGCCATGCAATGGCTGGGTGTGGTGGGCCTGTGCGCCGGTATGCTGCTGTTTTTTCATCAGCGCTTCAATAATATCGTGCTGACCAGTGGCGCCTATCTTACAGGCGTCGGCCTGATCGTCGCTGCCTCCGTCACCTGGTCGATCTACGGTCTGGCACAAAAGCAACTCCTTGCCAGACACCATGCCAAGGACATCCTGTTGTTGATCTGCGTGTCAGGCACGGTGCTGTTATGGCCACTGGCACAGCCGCAGCAAATCCTCGCGCTGGACACCACCGAACTCGCCCTACTGATCTTTTGTGGACTCAATACCATCATCGCCTATGGCAGCTTTGGTCTGGCCATGAGCTACTGGCAATCCTCCCGGGTAAGCGCTGTTCTGCCTATCGCGCCATTGCTAACCCTGCTGTTTACGTTCGGACTGAATCACTGGCAGCTGGCAGCCATTCCCGCTGAACCTATGGACTGGTTGAGCAGCGTGGGCGCACTGCTGGTGGTGGCGGGAGCAGCGGTGGCGGCACTGCCGAAAAAGCAGAAACAGGATTGACGTCCTGTTGCGCATGCCAGATCAGGCATCACGCAACTGCGATCAGACCAAAAGACCACGCGGCCTCCTATTGCCTGACCCTGTATGTGCCTGGCCCGGAAAACAATTGGCTGGTTGTTGCACCATCGGGCCAGTCCACCTTGAGACGATACGGAGCTGGATACTCTCCAAGGCCAAAGTGCATCGAGTGAGTGTCCTGGGAAATATTGGAATTAAGCCCCTGCACCCTGAAGCCAATAATAGTATTGTTGGCGTCCCGCAAAGTCAGCCTCGCTCCGATGCCAAACCTGTTTGAGCTGGTTCCCTCAAGATTAACAAGAATAGCTTGATAGCCGTTCGATGCGGTATTGAGCATCAACCGCGGGGAGCCCTGGTTGCCGGGAATTTGTCCAAACCCGTTGGTCAGAATAACATCCGGTTTGTCATCCTCGTCAAAAAAGCCATGCGCTATAAGATCTGAATTGCGCAGTTTGTCCTGCTCACGCAAGCTGATTCTGCCTGAAGTAAATGCAGCGCCGGCATTATTGGTAAGAATAAACGGTTCACCATTGGGCGAGCCCTGCTCGCCCTGCCGCAAGCCAATAATGTCCAGCCAGCCATCATTATTGAAGTCGGCAACCGTGGAATCTGAGGTGGTTTCCCTGTGTGCAGGAAGCGCGGTACACAGCTCAGAAAATTTGCCATTCCCCTGATTGATAAAAATGCTATCGCTTGCCATATCGGGTTCATTTGTAGTGAAGTTTGTCTTGCTCACAGCGGTGATGCCGTCGCCCTTCACAAATCCCTTAAACTCATCCAATGTGTCGTGAAAAATCCATTTCATATTCCACTGTTCAGATGAGGTTGAATACCAGATATAAATTCCGGGTTTGTCGAAAGACGCTGGAGCGCCTGATGCGTTCTGCTTATCAAGTGAAAACACTCTGGACTCAGGGTTGGATTTTCCAGAGCCCAGAAAGATGTCCTGTGCGCCAACTGTTGGTCTGGTCATTGTGGCCTGGATATATTGATCGAGATTAAATTCCAATTTCGACGATGCGGATTTGAAAACAATAGAGCTTGTATCATTGCGGCCATTTTTATGCAGCGTATAAATCAGCTCATTGCTGTTGTAGGCAAGATTGTCCGACTCCGAGGGCGTACTGAACGTGCCAAGAAAAATATCCAGAAGACCATCATTATTGAAATCGCCGACCGTGGTTGAAAATGCGTTGTATGAAAACCTGCTAATGCCTCTTCCTGAACTCGGGTGCCAGAATAATTTCAATTTCCAATCGTCTACCACCAGATAATCGTTATTCCCATCTCCATCGAAATCAGCAATGACTCCACGACCATGGTCATTGATGGACATAGTTAAAAAATTCGGCTCCTGTACAAACTTGAACTCGTCGGTACTTCGTGCGTTTCTAAACAGCTTGTTTGGAAAACCTGCTCTTGCAAGCGCTGTCCGATAAAGGTCAATGGCTTTGCCATCGGGAGAGGCGATTGGTATAAATGATCGGGTTCGCGAAGCGGGTTCCGCCAGATCGGCGCTAACTTTTTCTTCCGAAAAATGCAGCACGCCATTTTTTGTATCGTTTCGTAAAAATAGATTGGGCGCTCCGGCGCCAACGCCATCCTGCCCACCACTGGCGATGGCCAAATCCAGGTCGCCATCGTTATCGAGATCGGCAAAAGCATAGCCATGGCGATCAAGCACTCGACCATCAGCAAATAGAGCGCGTGATGCGTTGGTGAAACCACCGCCGGAATTTATGTAGAGGTATGGATTGTTTTCGTGTGCTCCGATCAGTATATCGTCTCTGCCATCCGCGTTCGCATCCGCCACAGATAACGCGAACGTTTTGGTTACTATGTCTTCACCCAGCAGTCCGCTGGCGTCCCGCATGGATATAGGACTCAAATTGCCGGACGGGGCGGCTAGCGGCTCGATCTACCGGGCACTCAGTTGGCCGAAATTTGATATAGATGGCGCCGGCGAGATCCGACCACTGGAGTCCTGATTCCGGATACCTCTGCGTAAGGCTGTAGGCCGCAACCGCCGCAACTGCCAATACGCCACAGAGTATGATTTTTTTACCAGTGGACCCCATCACCGCTTCCCAGCCCAACCTGATTGCCGCCAGCCAGCATGGTACCAGATCACCGGATCGACTATGAGGCCCGCAGGCTTCTTTTTAAATGAGTTGCACGACATCAAACGGTACCCGCTGCGCCAGACATAAGACGCTTGAATCCCCTGCGCTGCAAAGCGTCCGCTGCCGCGGAATGAGGCTTGCAAATGCCACTGACGGGAAGGCATAGTTATCTGGCAAAACAGCGTCAGGTAAAACGGACCCAAAAAGCCCATGAACAGCAGACCGCAGCAATTGCATCACTACCAGAACGCGCTGATGAACAGCGCAAAGTGGGCGTATTTCGAGCCTCGCCCCGATGACATCATCATTACCACCTCGTACAAGGCCGGCACCACCTGGATGCAGGCGATTTGCGCCGCACTGGTCTTCCAGCAACCGCAGCCTCCGGTACCACAGGATGCACTAACGCCCTGGTTTGACTCCAACTTTGCCCCATTGCACGTGGTGCAGAAGCAACTGGCGGAGCTACAGAGCCGCCGCTATATCAAGACCCACTGCCCGCTGGATGGCATCCGCTTTTTTGACGAGGTGAAATACGTCTTCGTAGGCCGCGACGGCCGCGACGTGTTTATGTCCATGTGGAATCACTGGCACAACATGAGAACCGAGAGCGTCGACGCGCTGAATAACGCACCAGACCGGGCGGGGCCGCTACAGCCCTACCCGGGCGATTCGATCAATGATGCGTTCGACGAATGGCTGGCTCGCGGCTCATTCGAGTGGGAGAAGGACGGCTACCCTTTCTGGTCGCACCTGCACCACGCGCAGTCCTGGTGGGACTACCGCCATTTACCCAATATCCTGTTCGTGCATTTTGATGACCTGCTCCGGGATCTGGATGGACAGATGCGGCGCATCTCCGGCTATCTGGATATCCCGGTCAACGAGGCTATTTGGCCCCAACTGTTGCACGGTGTCTCGTTTGGAGAGATGAAGGACAACGCACAGAAGATGGCGCCCGGGGCCAACCACGGAGCCTGGAAGGACAACAGCAACTTTTTCCACCGGGGCACCAACCAGCGCTGGCGCGGGGTACTGACCGATGCACAAAGCCGGCGCTATGAGGAGATCGCCGCCGAGCGCCTGGACCCGCAGCTCAATCGCTGGCTGGCCGTTGGCGCGACTTGACACTACCAAGAAATGGACCCTGTCGGCTGTAGTCCCGCGCATCAATCTGCTCGAGCATGAAGCGCGCCACTTCCCCAGCCCGCACTCGAAACGCGGGGGGTGTCTGCAAGGACGCCAGAGCGGGTGATCGGAACGGTTCCGGGTCGATCAGGGGGCAGCGCACCAGCGTCCAGTTGGCTGAACTCTTCGCGAGCAACTCGTACTCGGCCTGCTTGTCCTGTAGCGCATCTGCAAGTCCAATCTGCGCCAGTGTCCTTATCCACCATCCCAGTACGTTGCGCTCATCCCCGGGCATCACCACACCCGCACCCGAGACAACCATGTACCGGGAAATATCCTGTGCTGTCATCTCGTGCAAAACATTGCCGGTAACGATGGTATTGATGAACAGGTTTGCCGCACCATCCGCCGTGACCGGGCCCAGCGCGCTGATCACCACATCGCTACCGCGCAGTAGTTCCTCAATCACGGCCGGGTCGCGCGCATCGCCCTGCACAATAGTGATCCGGCCACTGAATTCGTCCAGCTTGGCCGGAGTTCGCGCCAGTGCGCGCACACTGTAACCGTGCGCCAGTGACTCCCGTAGCAGGAAATCGCCCACCATGCCGGTGGCCCCCAGCAGCGCCACTGTGTGATGCTGTCCCGCGACAGCTACAACAGCGGCATTTGACTCCGGAACGGGCAGGGGGCCGCTGGACGCACAGGCCAGCAGCAGGCAGGTATAGGCGGTCGCGCCCACAATCCGCAACGTCCGCCGCAAACGGCGCACCAGACCCTCTGCGTGGCGGAATGCCTTGACCGATTTTTCAGCGTTTGACATGCTCTTTGGCAGAGCCCTCTATTTCGACTATCTTGCTTCAGTCTCAGGAGAACATCAGCATCCATGTACTATGGCGAGAAGCTTAACAGTATTAGCCACCTGGTAGGCGCAATATTTTCCCTGGTCGCGCTGGGCGCATTACTGGCGCTCAGCCTACCGACCGGCAATCCGGCGATGATAGTCGGTTACAGCGTATTCGGGCTGACGCTGGTGCTGCTCTACGCCATGTCGACCCTCTATCACAGCTTCCAGGCACCGCGGCTCAAAAAAGTATTCAAAGTGCTGGACCATATTTCGATCTACCTGCTCATTGCCGGCACTTACACGCCACTCATGCTGATAAGCGTTGCCAGCAACAAGGGCAACATGATTCTGGCGCTGGTCTGGGTTCTTGCCGTGATCGGTATCCTGTCGGAAGTCCTGCTATCCGGACGGGCAGTAAAAGTCTGCCAACTGATCATTTACCTGGGCATGGGCTGGGCGTGCTCACTTGACCTTGCCGGTCTTCGGGCGGCACTGCCGCAGATGGGATTCCTGTGGCTGGCCGCAGGAGGAATCACGTATACCGTCGGTATCATCTTTTATGTTGTAGACAAATTGAACCGGCTAAACCATGCCCATGGCATCTGGCACTTCTTTGTGCTGGTTGGCTCCGCCTGCCATTTCGTAACCGTCGTCGGGTATGTGCGCTAGCGCGGATTACTTATCGGGAGAAAAAATCGCCTCCTCGACGAATTCAGACCGGGCACTCCTGTACCGACTCACAGCAGATACCATGTTGCGTAACGTTTCCTGTACCGATATGACAGCGGCCCGATTTGCCAGCCAGACCGGGATCCAGCCGCCCGGATCACCATAAACCTGGTAGGTCACTTCCACCCAACCACCGTTCTCAGGCTTCAGTTTCCAGTACCCGCCAATTTCCGGTACGCGTACCAGATCCGCCTTTTCTGGAATAAATTTCGGAAAGTTGGTTATCGTTACCATGATTTCCTTTGTCGCCTGATCCTGATGATAGTCGAAGCGTACTACCGTATCCCTGTCACTCATTGGAAAAGGAGCATCTACCACACCGTACACATACGCCTGGGCATAGCCGGAATCCTGCAAAATACTGGCGCCACCACTGCGGTAGACCCACTCTCGATTGAAATCAGCATCTTTCAGCAAGGCCATTACTGCATTCAGCGTGGCTTTCACCCTAACTATCCCCTGAATCTCATCCAGCTCTGAACCCTCATAATCGCGCCGTTGTACGCGCAGAGTTTCGTCTGCATGGACGAGTTGCCATTCTGCAGCCCGCGCGGGCACTGTCACCAGCGCTGCTGCGACAAGACAGGTTGTACTGATCCAGGACCAATAGCTTTTCATCGGAGCTCGCTAGATTGCCGTCGTTTCGACGTGGTCGATCTGATCCGGCTTTTGCCGTGTGGCAACCAGGCAGCCAACGACAATCAGTGCCGTCCCGCCGAGAGGTGGTAGCAGTGACCTCTTCAGCAAATACCAACCATCCGAACAGGGCAGCCCAGATGAATGCGGTATATTCAACAGGAATCAGTATTTTTGCCTGCGCCCGCGCATAGGCCCAGGACAGCAGTAACAGTGAGGTCGTACCGAGTAGCGCGGCTGCGGCCAGACCAGGTAACTGGTGCATGGTCGGCGCTACTGCCTTGAACGGCGCAAAAACGAGATACACGCCGACCATTGTGGCGTTCTGGAAAAAGACTATCTCCACTGGCTCTGCGATCAATGCCTGCTGCCGCTGCAGAATCAGGTTGTACGCATACAGTATTGCTGACACCAGGATTGCAGCAATTCCTTTCCATATGTTGTCGCTGTAATGGCCTCCCAGCTTGGCGCCAATGATGACCAGCGCACCGGCAAAACCAATCACCGATGCCAGTATAGCCCTTTCGCCAATTTTCTCCTGTAATAGCACCGCTGCCAGGTATAACGCTATAAGCGGTGCAATGAATGACAAACCAATCGCTTCCGCCAGCGGCACGTACATCAGTCCCCAGAAAAAAAGGAACGCCATCAGCGAGGTGACAACACCGCGCCAGATATGAAATCTGATGATCGGACTACCCGGCCAGCGCACTCTGTCGCCAGAGAAAGAGCGCAGCCGCTATGACCAGCGCGATGGACGTGCGCCACAGCATCGCGTTATAGGCTCCCATCTCTATGGACAGACCCTTCATGATGGCATCCATCCCGGCAAACGTGGCAATCCCCATGCAGGCGATGGCAAATGGAATCGTGGCGGAGGAAGAGCGCGCACTCATTTGTTGTGTTTTTTCCGCTGCTATTTGAGTTGTGGTCTCCCGGTACTCTAGCCCGTGTAAGCGCCCCTCGTCGAACGTTAATTTCTTCACCAGGACACCGAGCCACCGGACCGGACACCGGGTATGGCGTACTGGTTTGACAGGACACGGCTTTGGCGGCGGCATAATCGTTTTGGCACAAGTGCAGCTGGCGCAACTGTCGTATGGCGAGCGCGCCATCTGGTACCATGTGGGACAGGGACATGCAAAACGCCGGGGACTGTTTGTGAACACGCTAACTGCTATTCGATCCACTACATCTCTGGCGGCAATGGAGGCACGACTACGAACGGCAGTCCTGCCCGGAATTTTTTGCTGCATCGCGATGCTGACCGGCTATTCTGTTGCGGCAAGGTCGCAGGATGCCGTCGATGCGACCAAGGTGTACGAGATTGTCTATGGCGCGGAGCTGGATCCCAAAACCGGGCTGGCACACGTAACCCTGACACTCAGTCAGCCCCGGCGTCTGGTGCGCAGTATCGAGTTCGTGATGCCCGGTGACCGCTATCGGAATGTACAGCCCACGTCGCGCATTGCGGTCAACGGGGATCGCGTTACCTGGAGCCCCCTCAAGCAGGGCGGAGTGCTGCAGTATGATTTTGTCATTGGACATAAAAGGTCAAACGGCGCTGAGGATTCTCGTATCGAAGACAGCTGGGCTCTGCTGAAGCTGGATAAACTCTTTCCCCCGGCGAGCGCTCGCGTCGTCAAGGGCGCCACCTCGAAGTCAACGCTAAAGCTGGTTGCGCCCAAGGGCTGGGCCATTGAAACGCCGTATGGCCGCGGTGCTGGCCGTGTGCTCGATGTCACTGATCCACACCGCTTGTTCGACAGGCCACTGGGCTGGCTGCTGGCCGGGAAATTGGGAGTGCGACGTGACAACGTGGGCAAGCGACTCATCAGCGTTGCCAGTCCATTGGGCAGCAACCCGAGAGCGAATGATGTGCTCACATTCGTGCGCTGGACAATGCCTTCCCTGATAAAAGTTTTTCCCGATTTCCCGCAGCGCCTGCTGATTGTCAGCGGCTCAGAAAAAATGTGGCGCGGTGGACTGTCCGGCAGGGACTCCCTGTACCTGCATCCCGCTCGCCCTCTCATAAGCGGCAATCGCACCAGCCCCGTGTTGCATGAGCTTTTCCATGTCGCCAGCGGCTTGCACGGGACAGCGGGCAGTGACTGGATCATCGAGGGACTCGCCGAGTACTACAGCCTGGAGCTGTTGTTGCGCGCAGGCGGCATCTCGGAGCGTCGCTTCAACGAGTCCTTGAGCGTACTGGAGCAATGGAGCAAGGGTACACAGTGTGCGGCAACGGATCGATCGCAGGGGAAACAGACCGCGCGGGCGGTACTGGTGATGCGTAAGCTGGACGCAGAAATTCGCACTGCCAGTCACGATAAAGCATCGCTTGATACACTGGTTCAGAAGCTCGTAAGCGCCAATCGGTCCGTCACCAATGCCGATTTTCGCGCCGCTGCGATGCAGCTCATCAAAGGACCGGCGAAGGCGCTTGCGGGCTGCCCGTAGTCGGGGTCAGCTCTCGATGTCGGTGAAAATGTCGATCCCTGCGCGCGGCCTTATGGCTTGAGGCGGCAGTGGCGCGCCGGCCAACCAGGCCTGTAGTGCGGGTCGCTTGCTGTCGCCAGTCACGATGAACCACACGGCGGCAGCCATGCTCAGGCATGCGGGGCTCATGCTGACACGCTGCGACGGCGGTTTGGGCGCATTGGTGACCGCAACGGCCAACTCAGCACTGTTGTGGGCGGACCTATCACCGGGAAACAGGCTGGCCGTATGGCCATCCTCGCCCAGTCCCAGCAGCGCCAGATCAAAACCCGGAGCCTGCTGCAAAACTGACGCGTAGGCGGCGGCTGCCGTGTTGACGCTGTCGCCCGTCGACACGCGATGTATTTGCGCAGCGGGAATGGCAACATGATCCAGCCATGCGGTTGCCGCCATGCTGTCGTTACGATCGGGATCTCCCGCAGGAAGGTAGCGTTCATCACCGAAGTATATGTGCCAGCACTGCCAGTCGGTCGAGAGGTGGCGCAGCTGCCGGTACAGTTCACGCGGCGTGGTGCCTCCTGCCAGAACGATGCTGAAATAGCCCCGCTGCTCGAGGCACGATTTGGCCAGCGTGGCGATACGGGAGCTCAGCGCGTCAACGAGAAGTACGCTGGTAGCAAAATAGTGAATACGTGGCGGCATGGCTAAATGTGATTGCGCCAGCTCTGATCAGCGCTGTCGAACAGCCGGCTCGCCTGTTCCGGTCCCCAACTGCCAGCGGGGTAGCTCTGGATAAACTCCCGGTCGAGACTGAACTGGCGCAAAATGGGATCCACCACCTTCCACGACCACTCTACCTCGTCAAAGCGGATAAACAGGCTGCGATCACCCTTGATGACGTCCAGCAGCAGTGCCTCATAGGCGCCCATCGGTCGTTCATTGTCAGTGCGAAAGGAGGCGCGCAGTTGCAGCGTGCGAGTGCGCATATCCAGCCCGGGCTCCTTGGCCTGCAATTCAATATGCATACTTTCCTCGGGTTGTATCGACAGTACGATCCAGTTCGGTTCGATGTGCTCCATCGGCGTCTCACGAAATAACTGCTGCGGCGGATGTTTCAGGCGCAGACTGACTATAGTGCGATCCTCTGGCAGGCGCTTGCCAGTGCGCAGATAAAAGGGCACCCCGGACCAGCGCCAGTTATCGACATAGAATTTGGCGGCGATATAGGTTTCGGTCACCGAGTTTTTGGCTACACCGGGCTCGTCCTGATAGGCCACCGCACCACCTCCGGCGCCGTATTGGGCACGCAGCACATACTGGTTGACCGCGTCCCGGGGAATGGGGCGTATCGAGCGCAGCACTTTGACCTTTTCATCGCGCAGGGCGTTGGCATCAAGCTGTGCCGGGGGCTCCATCGCCACTACCGAGAGCAGCTGCATCATGTGGTTCTGCAACATATCGCGCAGGGTACCGGTGCCATCAAAATAGCCTGCGCGGCTGCCAATGCCCTTGCTTTCCGCCACAGTGATCTGCACGTGGTCGATATAATTGCGATTCCAGATGGGCTCCACCAGGCTGTTGGCGAAACGAAACACCAGCAGGTTTTGCACCGTTTCCTTGCCGAGGTAATGATCAATGCGAAAAATCTGCTCTTCCTCGAAGTGCCGGTGCAGATGCCGGTTCAACAGCAGTGCCGAATCGAGGTCGTAGCCAAAAGGTTTTTCCACCACGATACGATTACCAAACAGGCGGCCGCTCAGCCCGGCAGCATCAAGCTGGCTCACTACCTCGGTAAAATCGGCGGGTGCAATAGCAAGGTAAAACACGATATTGGCACATACACCCTCACGCGGCTTGGCCATTTCCAGTTTTAGACTGGCGTAGTGCTCTGGCTGGTCGTATACGACCTGTACATAACTGAAACGGCTTACGAACTGCTGGAATCCGGCCTCATGGTATTCCTTGCCTAGTCGTCCGGGCAGCTGCTCGCGCATAAAATCCTGCCATTGACCGGTATTCCAGTCGCGCCTTGATACGCCAACAAGCGCCAGGTTGTCAGGCAGACGACCTTCCCGGTCGAGGTAGTACAGCGCCGGTAACAGTTTGTTGACCGACAGGTCGCCGGTGGCGCCAAAGATGACGAAATGACAGGGAGCGATCATAATTTATGCTCTTTTCCAAACGCATGCCCACCAGAACCCTGGCGCATCCTTGCCAGCAGTTTGGCGCCTATTTTACCCAAGCCCGCGCTATCCCGTGTCATCGAAAATCTCCGTTTACACTGGATGCCATTGCTGCACAAACGATGGCGGCATTCAAGCAGGATATCACGCGCTCGACGCAAATGGCTGCGCCCATTTATACTCTGGATACGCACAGGTCCGCACGGCAGTTTCCATACGAGGTCCACCATGCAGGACATACCGATCATTGACTTTGATGGTCTTGATCGCGCATCGACGCGGCAGGCTCTTGATCGCGCCTGCCGCGAGTGGGGATTCTTCCACCTTACAGGCCACACCATTGACCGGCAGCTCATACAGCGCATGCATGCGGCAATGCGCAGTTTTTTCGCCCTGCCGCTGGCGCAGAAGCAAACGGTCGAACGCTCGGCGCACAATCCCTGGGGCTTCTACGACCGGGAGCTCACCAAAAACGTACGGGATTGGAAAGAGATCTTCGATGTCGGTCCGGACATTCCAACCGAAGGGCTGCAGGGCGCACAGGCACAGTGGCCCGACGAGACGGGACTGAGCCAACTGCAGGGCTTTCGCAACACCCTGCTGGCATTTTCTGCCGCTTGCGAGGGACTGGCACTGCGCCTGCTGCAAGCGGTCAGCGAAAACCTGGGCATGCCGGCGCAGCACCTGAACCACTGCTTCGACGCTGCACATACCAGCTTCCTGCGCCTCAACCACTACCCGCCCTGCGCGCGTCCGGCGCCCGCCGATGCGCCCAGCGTCCCCGCCAGTGGGCATCTTGGCATCAGTCGCCACACGGACTCCGGCGCACTCACCGTGCTGCTGCAGGACATGCAGCCCGGCCTGCAGGTGCTGCATGGCGCCCGCTGGCATCTCATTCAGCCGCGCGAGGATGCGCTGGTGATCAATATTGGCGACATTATCCAGGTGTGGTCTAACGACCGCTACCATGCACCGCTGCACCGGGTGCTCGCCAATACGTCGGTGCCGCGCTACAGCGCGCCCTATTTCTACAACCCAAGCTATGCCACGGTATATGAACCGCTGGCGGGTGTATGCGATGCCACGCATCCACCGCTATACCGGCCGATTTCCTGGGGTGCCTTCCGCGCTGCGCGTGCAGCCGGCGACTACGCCGATCAGGGCGAGGAAGTGCAAATCAGCCACTATCGAATCTAGCCCGTCATGCCAGACAAACCGGGACAGGCTCGCGCCGGATTATCCATTGCCACGGATCAACCTAACAGTACTTTAACTGATACACATCAATATAAAACTACCGATTAAGCATAAGGTATAAAAGTAGCAGTTTGCTGCTGCCAGATATTGGCAAGACAGTTAGCCGGGACGTGGCACGGACACACTTATGAAAAGGAAAAACGTTAAATGAGTAACAAAGCAGAATCGGGGTGCTATGGCTACTGGCGGTCACGCTGTTCCGGCATGGCCCGTGCGTATGTCGTGGCTGGGGCTCTATTCGGATTGCTGGTGTTTACTCAAGCGGCAGAGGCTGTACCCAGCTTCGCCCGCCAAACAGGACTGGAGTGCCACAGTTGCCACAACTCCTACCCGCAACTGAATGCACTCGGTAGAATTTTCAAGCTGCAGGGGTACACCATGCAATCCGGTGATCCAAAATATTACGAGCGCCTCTCCGCGATGCTTGAACCCTCATTTACGAATACCAAGGAGGATCAAGCCGGTGGTGCGGCCCGCCATTTTGGTGACAACGACAATTTCGCCCTCACCCAGGGCAGCGTTTTCTACGGTGGCAGGGTCGTCGACGGCTACGACAAACTTGGCGCTTTTGTACAAGTCACTTACGACGGAATCAGTCGGGACACCAGCTGGGATCTTGTCGATTTTCGCTGGGCGGACAATGGCACTTTCGCCGGAAAGCCCCTAATCGTCGGTATCGACCTTAATAATACGCCAACCGTGCAGGATATCTGGAACACCACACCGGCGTGGGGGTTTCCCTTTGCCTCGTCAGGCCTTGCACCGGGACCGGCGGCGGCCACACTGATCTCGGATCCACTGGGAGGGTCTGTAGCGGGAATGGGTGCGTATACCTATTGGGACAACACAGTCTATTTCGAAGTAAACGTCTACCAGACACTGCAAGACAATTTTCTGAATACGGTGGGGATAAACACTGTCGATCAGGAAATTGATGGCGGAGCCCCGTACTGGCGTCTCGCCCTTGATCACACTTTCGGGGCGAATTACCTGGAGATAGGAACCTTCGGACTTTACGCCGACACCTACCCGGGGCAGGACCATTCTACGAACAACACCGACAACTATGTCGATGTTGGATTAGACCTTCAACATGAATATACCAGTGGGCCCAATGTATTCACCACGCGCACGGCCTGGATCCACGAAGACCAGCAGCTCGACGCGAGTTATGCCCTTGGTGGCACGGATGGTCTATACAATCACCTTGATACCATCGCACTTAACTCAAGCTATCTCTATGACCAGACCTATGGCGCGACTATCGCATACAACGGCATCAGCGGCAGCAGCGACACAACACTGTACGGTGGCTCGCCCGATAGTGATTACTACACATTTCAGGCTGACTGGATGCCGTTCAATAGGGAAGCAGGGGGGTCCCAGGCTGCGCTCTACACTTTCAACCCAAAGTTCTCGGTGCAATATGTCGCCTATAGCAAACTCGATGGAACCAGTGACAACGCCTCGGACAGCAACACTCTCTACCTGCAGGCCTGGCTGGTATTTTGACGAGTCCCTGGATGCTTTCTTTCCGCGGTTGAGTGTCAGGTCCAGCTAAAGCGTGAAGGCAGTGCTGAGGGACGCTGCATGAGTTGGCTGCCACTACCTTCCCGTGTCAGGCGCGGGCTGCTCTCGCGCCATTTGCGCAAGCGCCGTATCCCGGCCAGTATCTGGCTGCGGGTCGAAAAAGCCGACCCGCTATTGGCTCGCTTCGGCTCCCGCGAGCGCCTCAAGCTGCGTATGCTGGCGTCCGAGATTGTATGGCGAACGCACTTTTTCGCGGCGCAGGGGCTGGTTTTGACAAACGTCATGCAGGCCAGCCTGGCAACCCGTATCGCCATAGTCATCTATGGGCTGGAGGACCCCGAGCAAAATTCCTCCCTGGACTGGCTTCGCAACTGGCGGGAGCTTATCGTTTATCCTGCGGCATTCAGGCCTCACCGCCAATCGGTCTCGCGATTGGGCGGCAGCCCTTTGGGCCTGGTAATGCACAATGATCCGGTCGAGCTGGGTGAAACCAGCTACCAGGGCGCCCTGATTATCAATTGGCAGGATGCCAACCCACGAGCTTTACACAGGATGCCAGCCCAGGTACTGATTCATGAACTGGCCCACAAGCTGGACATGCTCGACGGCTACAGTAACGGGCACCCGCCCCTGCACGCATCGATGGATCACCAGATCTGGCATGACACGCTTGAAGCGGCGTACCTTCATCTCAAACACCGCGTGGAGACAGGCCATAAACCCGAACTTAATCCGTACGCCGCTACCAGCCCGGCGGAATTCTTTGCTGTATGTTCCGAGTATTTTTTTACGGCGCCGGAGCAATTGCATGCGATCTATCCGGATGTCTATAGACAACTGAGCCTGTTCTACAAACAGCAGCCCATGCGGTGATGCTTAACGCAGCGCGAAAGGACGTGACTTTCGTCAAACAGACCCTCTATAGTTCGCGTACCAGGGGAAAGGGTGGGAAGATATGATCGCACCGGCATACAAATTCTGTACGCCATGAGACTCATTGCCTCGATCTTTCTCTGCACGCTCTGCATGTCTGTCCACGCCGAAAGTAAGCCGAACGTCCTCTTTATCCTCGCCGACGATCTTGGCTGGAGTGACACGACGCTTTATGGCACGACGACTTTTTACCAAACGCCCAATCTTGAACGACTGGCCAAACGCGGCATCACCTTCACGCAGGCGTATTCCGCCAGCCCACTGTGCTCACCGACACGCGCCGCGATTATCACGGGGTTGAGCCCGGCGCGCACCGGTGTCACGCTGGCGAACGGGCACCTGCCCCAGGTAGTGTTGCAAGTGACGACGGAAAATAGAGCGCCGCCGGACCACAAAACCCTCCAGCCCAACCCGGTGACACGCCTGAATACAACATATTACACGCTGGCGAAGTCGTTAAAGGCAGCCGGCTACGCGACCGGGCATTTCGGTAAGTGGCATCTCGGACCAGAGCCGTATTCACCACTGCAGCAGGGTTTTGATGTGGATCTGCCGCACACTTCAGGTCCTGGGCCGGCGGGCAGTTATATCGCGCCATGGGATTTCGAGGACTTCCATGCAGACCCGGGCGTGCCCGATCAGCACATCGAGGATCGCATGGCACGGGAAGCATCCGCATTCATGGAGAAACACAGGGACGAGCCCTTTTTCCTGAACTACTGGATGTTCAGTGTCCACGCTCCGTTTGACGCAAAGAAGGCGCTCATCGAGAAGTATCGCACCCGTGTCGATCCGCAGGACCCGCAGCGCAGCCCGACCTACGCGGCGATGGTGGAGAGCATGGACGACGCCATCGGTACACTGCTGGATACACTGGATCGACTCGGGATCGCCGATAACACCATCATAATCTTCACCTCCGACAACGGCGGCGACATGATTGACGAGGTGGACGGCACGACAGCCACCAGTAACGCACCATTACGCGGTGGCAAGGCCACCTTGTTCGAAGGCGGCACACGCGTGCCCGCGATCGTAGTGTGGCCCGGAGTCACCACGGCGGCAACCCGCAGTCCCGACATCGTGCAAAGCGAGGATTACTACCCCACGCTGCTCGAAGGCATTGGACTCAGCCCAGCGCCAGACCAGCGCTTCGACGGCGCCAGCATTCTTCCTGTGCTCCGGGGGGGCAAGCTCGACCGCAAGGCCGTTTTCCAGTACTTCCCGCACTATCCCAATCCCGGCCCGATCAGCATCCCCGACTGGCTCCCGCCCGCCGTTTCCGTGCACCGTGGCGACTGGAAGCTCATACGCATCTTTTACGACGGGGAGAAAGGTGCGCATCGCTACCTGTTGTTCAACCTGAGCAATGACATCGGCGAGACGACCAATCTCGCGGCACAGAAGCCGCAACTAGTCGCTGCACTCGATGCCTTGATCGAGCGGTTTCTCAGCGACACCAAAGCCGTGGTGCCAGTACCAAACCCCGCCTTTGATCCGGCAAAGTATGATCCCGAACTCGAAGGCAAACTGACCAATTGGGAAGCCCGCAATTGCACCTCCGTGGTCAAAGACGGCATTGTCCACATCACCACCAATACCAGCGTCAACGCCTCTTTATTTTTTTCCGCCCTTAAACACAGCGGCCCCAGCACCATTACCTTCCGCATCAAAGCCAAAGCCGGAATCTATAACCTCGACTGGCGTATTCCCGGGCCCATAGCAATCAATGACCAGAGCGTACGCTTCACGCTCAAGGGCGACGACTGGCAGGAAGTCACCGTCCAGGTTCCGGCGAGAGGGGCACTGGGCATCGTGCGACTGTATTTGCCGATGCAGCAGCAGCCTGTCGACATCGACTGGATCGAGATCAGGTCCAGCAATGGCAAGCTAACGCGGACTGACTTTTGATCAGGCCGCACACTTATAGGAATCCTGACCGTGGAATATCTTAGTTGGAAAGCAGGTGATGTATCAGTCACCCGTATCGTTGAGTCTGATGCTACTGTTCCAATCTATCACCTCCTGCCAACTGCGATACCAGCTCGTGTGGCCGCTCACCGCGCATGGCTGCAGCCCCACTTCATTGATAACGAAGACCAGATCAAAATCTCATTTCACTCGCTTGTGATCGAGTCACAGGGAAAGCTTATCGTGGTTGATACCTGTATCGGCGAGCACGGCGATCCGTTTATGCCGGACAAACCGGTTTCTTCCAGCTTTCTGGATGATATGGCCAGGGCTGGCTTTCCCAGGGAGAATATTGACGTCGTTTTGTGCACGCACTTGCACTACGACCATGTGGGATGGAACACCATGCAGGTTGATGGCAAATGGACACCAACCTTTCCCAACGCCCGCTACCTGTTCGCGAAAATTGAGTACGATCACTGGCGGCAGGAATCGGACAAGCCGCTTACAGGCAATTTCAATGACGCTGTGAAAGCAGTATTCGATGCCAACCTGGCTGACCTTGTCGATATGGACCATCGCATCACCGACGAGGTGAGACTGTTACCTACTCCGGGACATTCACCCGGACATGTGTCAGTACTGATTGAGTCTCGCGGCCAACAGGCGCTCATTACCGGGGACATGTCGCACCATCCGGTACAATGGGCTGAGCCGGACTGGGGACTCCCGCTGGTCGACTATGATGAAGCTGCGGGCACAGAAACACGCCGCCGGATTATTGCCGAACATGCCGACACCGATACACTATTTATAGGTACTCACTATCCAGGCCCGACAGCCGGACACCTGGTCAGGATCAACGGCGAGGTCACATTCAAAACTTAACGCTAGGGCAGTAGATCAATCAGGTTGTTTGCGGCTTTTTCGACTATCGCCTTGAAGGTAACGGGTTTCTCGGTGGCTGTATCCCAGGAGTAATTCATTTCTTCTGTACCTTCCCACGCAATACTTCCGTCTGTGCTGTCCCATATCTGGAAGAAAATTCGTATATTCGCCTGTTTGGTCTGCATAAGCCGCACTCCGAGCAGACTCAAACGATCGTTTGAATTCTGGCTGAATGTAGCGAGTTTTAGCTGTGCCATATAGCGCACGCCAGTGGCATCGCCGACTTTTCTCAACAGGTCGCGCTTGAAGACCCCGGTATCCCGGTAGTCCACATACATCAGCTTGTAGTCTTCCGTTATATTCGTCCTGTTGATGGCGCCGAGAGTCTCGGGCAGGGTGACGATATGGATGTCGGGACGCCGCTCCCGCATGGCGCTTGCAAAGGTAAATGCCAGCGTTTGCTTGTCCTGTTCCTGCCCTGTCACCGTGGAGGGGGTGATGAATGCAAGGCCATACTTTACCAGGTCGCCCTGTTGCAGGGAAAACGCTTCATGATCAGCCTTGGCGTGCGTTTGGTCCAGTGCACATCCCGATAGTGTGCTGGCCATTGCCAGGAGACATGTTACCCAGTAAATATGGCGCTTGAAGAAATAGCATTGGCCGATTCTGCGTGAGACTCGGTTAGTACTATTACAAACGGTCTCTACTGCGTCAATCGTTACTGCACAATAGCGCTGCTTGAGTCGCCCCCATCGCTGGAGCTGTTTTTTCGATCAGATACGCGTTATGGTAACGCCAATAAAATTCCCTGAAACGACAGCTGCCGAACACGGTCTCGGCAGCCCTGAAAATGCCCGGTGGTTAGTGAATGAATCCGATAGATTTCATCCTGCACATCAACGAACACCTTGCCATGATGGTGCAAACCTATGGCGTGTGGATCTATGCCATCCTGTTCCTGATTATCTTTGCGGAGACCGGTTTTGTAGTAACGCCTTTTTTGCCCGGCGATTCACTGCTGTTTGCCGCGGGCGCTATCGCCGCATCAACTGGCGCGATAGACCCATGGCTGTGCGGTATTGTCATCATTGCCGCCGCTTTTTGCGGTGACAATACCAACTACTGGGCAGGTCGTATCCTGGGTCCAAAGGTATTCAAATTTGAAGACTCCCTGCTTTTTCGCCGGGCCCATCTGGTAAAGACTGAACAGTTTTATAACAAATACGGCTCTCGAACAGTGATCATAGCGCGCTTTGTACCCATCGTGCGCACCTTTGCTCCCTTTGTCGCAGGTATAGGCAAGATGCCCTACCTGCGCTTCGTGGCTTTCAGTTCAGTCGGATCGGTACTTTGGGTGACTCTTTGTCTTGGCGCAGGGGTGTTGTTTGGCGAAATGGAGTTCGTCAAAAAGCATTTTGAGCTGGTGATCCTGGCGGTCATTGGCCTGTCGTTGCTGCCCATTATTTTTGAAGCGCTTAAAAAGAAAACTCCCTCTTCAACAGCGGCCTAGATATGAATTGGTTTGACGCATTTGTACTCGCTGTCATCGAAGGCTTGACAGAGTTTTTGCCTGTTTCCTCCACGGGTCACATGGTATTGGCCTCATCCTTCATGGGCATTGGCAGCGATGATTTTACCAAGCTGTTTATAGTAGCAATTCAATTGGGTGCGATTCTGTCGGTATTCGCGCTTTACTTTAACCGATTTTTTCAGAGTGTGGATTTCTACATAAAGCTGATCGTCGCGTTTATTCCGGCAGCCATATTGGGGGTTTTGTTCTCCGATAAAATTGATGAATTGCTTGAAAGCCCATTGGCAGTCGCGATGTCGTTATTGGTTGGCGGCGTGATTCTACTTTTTGTCGATAAATGGTTTAGTAATCCGCGGATTGATTCAGTAGACGATATAAGCTACCTGGATGCATTCAAGATCGGTTGCTTCCAATGCCTGGCAATGATTCCCGGAGTTTCCCGTTCGGGAGCCACTATCGTCGGCGGCATGAGCCAGAAGATGAGCCGTAAAGTTGCTGCGGAATTTTCGTTCTTTCTCGCTGTACCCACTATGCTGGGTGCCACCTTGAAGAAGACCGTGGATTATTTCCAGAAGCACGATGTAATAACGCCAGATCAAATTAATTTGTTGATTCTGGGAAATGTAGTCGCATTCATTGTCGCCGCAATAGTGATCAAGGGCTTTATAGGCTTTTTGAATAAACACGGCTTCCGAGTATTTGGCTGGTACAGAATTGTTGTTGGCTCGGCAATTCTAATATTGCTGGCGCTGGGTATAGATTTGAAGGTTCTATAGATGCGCTTCCTCATCATGCTTTTGTTGTGTGTCTCGGCATCCGCTGTTCTGGCCCAACGACAGTTGACCACTATTGAACTGAGCTATGCTAATCCACAGCAGATCAGGACAGTCATCATGCCCTTACTGTCCGAGGGCAGCTCGGTCAGTGTCTATCAGGACCAATTGATATTGAATGTCACCGCAGAGGAGCTGGCCAAGACCCGCGAACTGCTAAAACAGCTCGACAGTGCGGGGCGGCAGTTGCTGGTGTCGCTGCGATCCGACGGAGTCGGCAGTGACAGTCGGCGCAGCGTGGATGTTGACGGAGCCATTCACGCTGGCAATACCACGATCACTACCGGGTCCGGTGGGCGGACGACCGAAACCAGGGCCACCGTTCGGGTGAATGATTATCGCGGTACCAGTACTGACAATGGCAATCAGGCCGTCCGTGTCACCGAGGGCATGCCCGCCTACATTTCCACCGGAATGACTGCACCCATCCAGAGCTACACCACGGGTCCGGACGGGCGTCGCTATTATCAGCAGGGTTATGTCGATGCCGTGAGTGGCTTTTACGCGACTACCCGGGTCAATGATGGGGTGGTGAATATCAGCATTGACCAAAGCAATAACCGACTAAAAGGCCAGACCATAGCAACCCAGCAACTGCAATCACAGGTCAGCGGGGCATTGGGACAGTGGCTTCCCATCGGCGTCATTAGCGATACCGCCAGTCTGCAGAGTCAGGGTATTGGTTCACGCGGGCAATCCAGTCAGGCGAGCTCAACCCAGCTCTTTATAAAAGTCGAGTTGCTGCAATAGTTGCCAGCACGACGTCCGGGTACGGACAGTGAAAGCGCCTACTACTTTATTGCCCTAAACTAAGCCCCCCTTGGCTCCCGAGCCCATTAACACTCAAATTACTGCCCGCAGCATCTCAAGAAAACTATCGCCCCAAGATATAGCTTTTGGTTATCCTAGATAAATTATTCCATTCTAGAGTTGACATTCGTTTATTTATGGGATTATATTCCCATTTAATGGCTTCTATTGGCTGCTTCTGAATACTGATAAATAAGGGGATTACCTCATGCAGACTTCAACTTACTCAAAAGTACTTTGCCTGGCTCTAGCATTCGCACTGACGGGCTGCGGCGGGGGCGGAGGCGGCGGCAGTGGCGGTATCGGGGGCTCAGCAGCGGTGCCGGGCACTCCGAACAACGTAAGCAGCACCCAACTCTCAAGCACGGGCACGATCGATGGTTTTGGCAGTATTTTTGTCAACGGTGTGGAGTTTGAGACGGACAAATCGGACGTTTCGCTGGATGGTAAGACCTCGACACAGGACAAATTGCGCCTGGGGATGGTGGTCACCGTCCACGGCACGGTCAATGAGGACGGCAAGACCGGCACGGCGGACCAGGTGGTCTTTGATGATGACGTGCAGGGTCCGGTATCCGCCCTCGTGCCCGGGCAGGACGGCGACTCGCTGCTCCTGACCGTGCTGGGCGTCGAGGTGATTGCCGATCGCACCGGCACGGTCTTCGATGGCGTCAGCTTTGATACGCTGGCGGTGGGCGACCTGGTAGAGGTCTCGGGCTTTGTGGAGAACGGCGGTCAGCTGCGCGCCACGCGGATTGAGAAGAAGTCCGCCTTTGAGCCCGGCGCCAGCGAAGTGAATTTGAAAGGCACGGTGTCCGGCCTCGCGGGTACCACCTTCAACCTGGCGGCCTATGTGGTCGATTTCAGCAACGCCGACCTGTCGGGTGTGCCCGGTGGCAGCATCACGGAGGGTATGCCGGTGCAGGTTCACGGGACGCTGAGTGGCAGCACCATCGTGGCAGACCGGATTGAGCAGGAGGACGACGCGTCCAACGGCCTGGATAACGGTGATGAGGTCAGTGTGCAGGGCGCGATCAGCAACCTGGTGGATCAGGGCCACTTTGAGGTGAACGGTGTGGCCGTGGATGCGACCAACGCCACCCTGGAACCGGCAGGCCTGGTCCTGGCGGACGGCGTGATTGCCGAGGTGGAAGGCACCTGGAATGGCAGCGTGCTGGTCGCCAAGGAAGTGAAGGCCCGTCGCGGCCGGGTGGAACTGGAGGCGAAGGTCGCCTCGGTGAATGCCCCGGGCGGCACCGTCACCCTGCAATTTGTCAGCGGTACGGTGACGGTGCAGGTGGATAGCAGCACGCTGCTGGACGATGACACTGACCAGGCGAATCCGCTGACATTGGGCGATATCGCCAGCGGTAACTTCCTGGAGGTGGAGGCGATCAAGGTGGGCAATGCGCTGGTAGCAACCCAGATACGCCGCGATGACCAGGGCGACAACCGGCTGCAGGGACCGGTGGACAGTTTCAATTCCGGCGTGGACATTACGCTGCTGGGGATCACCTTTGGCACGGCGGGTGCGGAGTTTGAGAACCAGAAGAACGGCGCCATCAGTGCCCAGGACTTCTTCGGCCAGTTGCAGGTGGGGGACCTGGTCAAGGTCAAGGATAAGCAGGAGGCGGACGGTGTTGCGGATACGGTGGAGTTCGAGCAGAAGGATGCGCTGGATGGCGAGGAGTTCGAGAACAATCCGGACAACGAGTGCGACCAGGGTGTCAACGGCTCAGGGGATGACTGTGAGACCGATGGTGGTGATGGTCCGGACGACAGCTGCGACAACGGCACCGACGCCAATGGGGACTGTATAACGGACGGCGGCGATGGTCCGGACGACAGCTGCGACAACGGCACTGACGCCAATGGGGACTGCATAACGGACGGCGGTGATGGTCCGGACGACAGCTGCGACAATCCTGACAATGCCTCGGGCGACTGTGCAACTGGCAATGGCGATGATTCAGTCGATGGCCAGCCAAAATAGGAAGAATGATCGGGCAAATGTCGCTGCGATAGATCAGGGCTGGTGATCTGTGATTTACTCTACGAGCATGGTTGTTATGCACGAGGGAGCGCGACATCATGATCTTCCACCAGATCGCCACCGAACGAGGCTGCCAGTCCTATCTGCTGGGTTGCCCTGAATCCTGCACCGCAGTTGTCATCGACCCGGAGATTCATGAAATTGAGCGCTACCTGGGCCTCGCCGCCCAGAGCGGACTGCGGATACGTTACCTGCTGGATACGCACACACATGCAGACCACTTCTCTGCTGCTGATGAACTGGCGGCCGAACTGGATGTTCCGGTCATAATGCACCGGCTCAGCCCCGCTCCCTATGTCGGCATGGCTGTAGATGACGGAGAAATAGTGTTTGTGGGCAACCTTGCCCTGAATATCCTGCACACTCCCGGACATACTGCCGATTCGATCTGCGTACGGGTACAGGACCGGGTGTTCACAGGTGACACCCTGTTGATTGGCGGTACTGGACGCACAGACTTGCCATCAGGTAATGCCGGGGAGCTGTACGATAGCCTGTTCCACAAACTCCTATTACTGGAACCGGACACCAGAATCTATCCTGCACACATTTATAGTGAACGCGAGTTCAGCACTATCGGCGAGGAACTGGCCCAGAACAAACGCTTGCAGGTAACCGACCGGGACAAATTCATCGACATGATGCAATCTCTCAGCCTGACCATGCCCGAACACCTGTCTGAGGCACTGCGCACAAACCTTACGGGCTGTAAAACGGTTGAGCAAATGATCAGCGCAGCGGCCCAGCGAATTTCCTTTATGTCCCAGGAAGAAGTACTGCGCCGTATCCAGAGTGACTGCCCAGGCATCACCCTGCTGGATGTGCGCGAACGTGACAGCTTTCAGCGCAGCCACCTACAGGGAGCTAGATTAATCCCACGGGGACAACTGGAATTGCGCGTGGATGAGTTACTGCCGGATCCTACGGCGCGTATCGTCGTGTACTGCCAGTTCGGGAAAATCTCGACACTGGCGGCCGCCACACTGCGAGATATGGGATTTACGCGCGCCATCGCCATGGAGCAGGGTATGGAGACCTGGCTGGAGAAGGGTTACCCGACCATCGAGAGCGTCCCGGACGACAGCGCTATCCGACCATCACCTCATTTAGTGAAAGACCCATAGACTCCCGCCTGATGGGTCTGCAACCCGATTTTACGGATTAGCCGCGTTTTCTTTTCGGCGCCGCTGGCCGTTTTTTGGCGGCAGCTTTCTTCCTGGGTGCCGCTTTCCTCTTCGGCGCGGCTTTCTTCTTGGGGACCGCCTTCTTTTTCGGGGCCGCTTTCTTAACAGCTGCAGGCATTTCCATTCCAGGGAGTTTTCCGCCTACTGATTTCCTGGCCTCCGCCACCAGCCTTTTCCATGCCTCGATATTGGCCTCTGCCCGTTTTGTGACTATACGCTGGGCCTTGCTGTTCGTTTTTCTGGCCATTGTTTGCAGCGACTGCACATCCTTCCTGGCACGCTCGATAACCCGCTTAAGCTCCTTCACCACCACATCCCGATCACCCGTGACTTTACGCAACTCGCGCAGTAAGTTCTTAAGCATCTCGTACTGGCGCCTGGCGATATCTGTGTACCCCTGAATGATGGCGCGGTTAGCGTCAGCCAGTGCATCCATATTCTTGCTGGTGCTCTTGAGCACATCGTCCCACGAGTACTTGCCGATTTTGATGTCCTCAAGGTACTTCCCCAGAGTCCATACCGGCGACTTTGCCAGCAGCTGTCTTCCTTTTGGTCGTGCTCTTGCGAGCGGCCCTGGCTTTAGGTCGTGCTTTTCTGGTGGCCATAATTCCTATCTCCTGACTGTTGTAGTTGGCAAATATCATCCGTATACCTTACGGCAAGTACCAGTGTAGTCCAAGAATTGACCTTTTCCATCACCCGTTAATCAGCAGGTGAACCCAGATACTTGCCGCGTAGCCAAGGGCAATGACCGGCGTCCACTTCAGGTGGCTGAAAAACGTATACTGACCCCTGGCCTGCCCCATCAATGCCACGCCTGCGGCGGAACCGATTGAAAGCAGGCTGCCGCCAACACCGGCGGTCAGCGTCACCAGCAGCCATTCGTGGGTGGGCATTTGCGGCTCCATGGTCAGCACCGCGAACATCACCGGAATGTTGTCGACAACCGCCGACACCAGGCCCACCAGTATATTGGCGTTGGTAGCTCCCATGTTCACGTATATCGCCTCGGAGAGCATACCCAGGTAACCGATAAAACCCAGGCCACCAACGGTGAGGATCACACCATAGAAAAAGAACAGGGTATCCCACTCTGCCTGGGCGATTTTTGTGAAGACATCGAAATCGTAAGGGTCTACGTCAGGATTTGGCGCCTTATCGGGGTCGGCATCCGGGGGATATTCACTTATAAGGGTCCAGGCCCTGGATTTGCGGCGCAGGAAATACCCGAAGAATTTGAGGTAGGCCAGGCCCGCCATCATGCCAAAAGCCGGAGGTATGTGGAGGAAATTTTGAAAGCATACGGCTGTAATAATGGTAAGCAGGAATAGTACTACTATCGTGATTCCGCCATATTTGAGGCCCTCAACACTGCCGTCCAAAACGGCGCGCGGCTTCCCGGCAGGCAAGGCGAATTGCATGATCAGGGCAGGGAGGAGAAAGTTTACCGCCGAGGGCACAAAAAGTTCAAAAAACTCCCAGAATTGCACCATGCCCTTCTGCCAAACCATCAGTGTGGTGACATCACCAAACGGGCAGAATGCTCCGCCGGCATTGGCCGCCACCACAACATTGATACATGCAATTGACACAAATCGAGGTTGATTCTGCCCTACAGCGAGTACCACTGCGCCAAAGATCAGTGCTGTAGTCAGGTTGTCGGCAATCGATGAAATGAAGAAAGCCAGTATGCCTGTCAACCAGAACAGGGACCGGTAACTGAAACCTCTGAACTCGAGCCACAAACGGAGTTCGTCAAACACACCGCGCTCCAGCATCGAGTTGATATAGGTCATCGCCACCAACAGAAAGAAAAACAGTTCTGCGTATTCGATAAAATTATGCCGAATGCCGCTCTCCACTATGTTGGGCATGCCGTGCTGGTTATAGACCACCGCAATACACACCCAGATCAGCGCAGCCGCCACCAGCATCGGCTTGGATTTCCGCAGATGCAGCTTCTCTTCGAGGATGACGAGCGTATAGGCACAGAAAAATATCATGAGGGCAGCGATACCGGCCCAGGATTTGGTGAGATCCAGATTTTCGATGCCATGCTCACTGGAGAAAACAGGGTTACATAGTAGCAGCCCGAGGAATAGCGTACACAGTGCCCGCATCAATGTTGGTCTCCTTGCGTTGCCCGGAGCAAAGGTTCGAGGAAGTAGTGAACTGAACTCGAACGCCCAATATACTCCAATACGTGTTTTGCTCAACATGAATATAGTTTGCATGTCCGGTGCATGGGTGAAATGACCTTTGTTTACTGCATAAATCTCATATCTA
The DNA here is from genome assembly GCA_963762235.1 of uncultured Gammaproteobacteria bacterium. GTDB lineage: Bacteria > Pseudomonadota > Gammaproteobacteria > Pseudomonadales > Halieaceae > Marimicrobium. Next base: position 34,109 of record CAVXKH010000001.1, read on the forward strand.
CGCCATAGCTTTTTTCACGATGGAGTTCTATGCTTGCTCAGTTTTAAATCTTTCTTCTGCAAACCTGTTTAGAGGTGACATGAACATAGTTCTGCAGCAAATTGGCTCGCATCTGGCCAGGTTCCTGACCAGGCCTCGCCCCAGCTATGAACAATTCTCAGTTCTTAGTCAGGAACAGCTGGATCAGTCGCTTGCGCCCGGCGACCTTCTACTGGTTGAAGGGAATAGCCGGGTCAGTACCGCAATCAAATATCTCACGCAATCCACGTGGTCCCACGTATGCCTGTATGCGGGCGTCGGCGAAGATGGCAAGGGCTATGTGGTTGAAGCGGACCTGGTTGCAGGCGTCATCCGCTCGCCGCTGGCGAAATACATGGGCTACAACCTGCGCATTTGCCGACCCGTTAATCTCACAGATGAGGACAGACGCGCCACCATTCAGTACGTCCTCGATCGCGAGGGATACCGTTACGACACACGAAATATTTTTGACCTCATGCGCTATCTGTTTCCCACACCTCCGGTACCTTCACAGTTCAGGAGGCGCTTGATTGCTTTTGGCAGCGGCGATCCCACGAGGGCGATCTGCTCAACGCTCATCGCGCAGGCATTTCAATCGGTCAGGTACCCTATTCTGCCACGACAGGTGCAGGTTTGCCGGGGGGATGCTCCGGGACACTGCGATGACGTCTTACTCGAATCGAAACACTTCAGTCATTTCACACCCAGGGACTTTGATCTGTCACCCTATTTCGAAATAGTGAAACCTACCATCAGAACGAACTTTGATTACAAAAAGATTCTCTGGCTTGAAGAAAAAGGCACCGCATGAGGTGGTCCTAATCAGAGCGCTATGGCGTCGTCTTACAACCCAGCAACTGAAAAAATGAACAACCAGTAACCTTCATGGCACCGAAGACATAGACCAGGCCAATAGGTCCATCAATTCCCAGCAACGCATACTCCCAGGTTTCCGCGAGCTGATGGGGAACCGCATAAATTACCGCCGATACCGCCGATAAGCGCACCAGTCCCTGCCAGAAAAAGACCGGCGCGCGATTGGGCATGTCATGCGATGACCACATCAACAAAGCGGCCGCCATGATCAAAAAAGTGCCGAGCGTTATCAACGGGACCACCTGCCCTTTTACTGGTACAGCGGCCATCGCAATAGTGACGGCACCAAACCAGGTGCCTGCGCCAACCAGAAAGTCGGACAAGCCCGTCCACCAGATGAATTTTTGTAACATAGTGCATTACCTCTCTTGTTATTAGCTTGTGGTGCTATTTTTCAGGGTCAAACGCGATATTCATTTTCTTGATGCCCGGAATAAAGTTGGAAACAAGATTGTGCGGGGTACCTACCAGGCGAGGATTGCGCAACGGGGAACAATCTCCTCAAACATGATACAAAGCTCTTTGCGGGCGAGGTGGGAGCCAATACAGAAGTGCTGCCCCACACCGAAGGTTCGGTGCTGGTTTTTCAAGTCGGGCATCCGTTGGGTGCGCGTGATATCAAATACTTCCGCGTCATCGCCAAACAGCTCGGGCTCGTGATTGACCGAAGGATAAAACAATTTCACCAGATCGCCCTGCTTTATCTCCATTCCACCCACTGTGACATCTTCGGTCGCCGTGCGCTGCATGTGAATGAAGGGTGGATAAAAGCGCAAAATCTCTTCCACCGCATCCGGAATCAGTGAAGGATTGTCTATCAGCATCTGGTGTTGTTCGGGATGCTCTATCAATAGGCGCATGCCCTGACTGGTAGCCGTTCGGGTCGTTTCAACCGCCCCGGCGATCAAAATCAGGAAGAAACGTACAGAACTCAAATTCATTCAGAGTCTCACCTTCAACGACACCATTGAGCAAGGCACTGATCACCGTCCCCCCTTTGGGATCGGCCTTGTGGCTCGCGGCGAGTTCCATGGCAATTTCGAAAATCTGCGCAGCCGCGAGTTGCCCGTCTTCCTTTGACACATTCAGTTCAGGGTCGTCCATGCCTATCATGGTATCGACAAGACTGGCAAAGGACTGCCGCTTTTCAGCAGGCATTTCCATCAGGGCGCAGATAACAAACAGGGGCATTTCCGCCGACACCTGGGAGACGAATTCGCACTCACCCGTGGCAGCAATCTTATCGACGATATTCTTCGCAGATTCCCGCATCAGTGGCTCAAGCGCATCAACGGCCTTACTGGTAAAGGCATTGCGGACCACCCGCCGATATTTGATATGGTTCGGGGGGTCCATATTGATGATCAGCTGCCGCATCAATTCAAGGGATTCGGGGTCGTCGCCACCCGGGGTCGGGTGTGCAAGATTGGCGCTGGAGGAGAATTTGTCGGGATTCTTGGAAACAAAGTCGAGGTCGTCGCGCCGGGTAATGGCCCAAAAATCCCGCGCATGCTCGGCCGCCCCACTTTGATAGGACACCGGGCACTGCTGGCGCAATGTTGCAAATGCCTCGAAGGGTATCCTTTCGTGGTAGGTCATGGGGTTCATAAGGTCGAACTGGAAGGGACATTTTTCAGTCATGGGGGTATCCTCTGGTAAATATTCTGTTTTTGCCGCGCAGTCCGTCTCCATCAGCTTTCCGCTTCTGTTGGTGAGCGAAAGCCCTGGGAAGTACTGGGAGAATGGCTACAATGAACAGCGGGCATGAGTGTACCGCAGGGTGTTTCTTATCGCACCCTGTAATATTTGCAGCAGTTACAATAGGCTGGATTTGGAGTTAGAGGCAGTCACTGCTTCCTTTGACCTCTGCGCACAATTTTTTCTCGGTTGGATGGCTCTATGGAATTTAAGGATTACTACGCGATTCTCGGTGTGCAACCGGATTCAGATAGCAAGGACATTAAAACCGCTTATCGAAAGTTGGCGCGCAAATACCATCCGGACGTGAATCCGGAGGAGGGGGCGGAGGATAAGTTCAAGGAGGTTGCAGAAGCCTACGAGGTCTTGAAGGATGCCGGGCGCAGGGCTGAGTACGATGAGCTGCGCCAGTACCGCGGCCGAGCGGGCAGCGGCTTTGAACCGCCACCCGGATGGCGCAGCAGCAGTGATTTCGGCGGTGCGGGTGCCAGGCATTTCCAGGGCGATTTTTCAGACTTCTTTAACTCCATATTCAGTGGCGCTGGCGCCGAGCCCCGCCAGCAGCGCTCAGGCTTGAGAGGCCAGGATGCAGAAATCGAGATGCCGGTTTTCCTGGAGGAAACCCTGTCAGAGACGTCAAAGCTCGTGGAGTACCTGATTCCGGTTTATGAGAATGGCCAGATCACTGAAGTTAAGAAGAGCCTGAAGGTCAAGATACCCGTCGGTGTTGTGGATGGTGAGAGAATTCGCCTCAAAGGCCAGGGTGGTGCCGGGCAGGGAAATGCTCCCAATGGCGATCTCTACCTGCATATTCGATTGGTACCGCATCCGCTATTTGACGTCGAAGGTCATAACCTGGTGGTTACTGTACCCCTGGCTCCCTGGGAGGCCGCGTTGGGCGCGAAAGTTACTGTGCCCACCCTGTCAGGCAAGATACATTTGACGATAGCGCCCAACAGCCAGACAGGGCAAAGACTACGTATCAAGGGTAGGGGCCTGGCCACAAAGAGCGGACCCGGGGATTTGTACGCGCTACTGAAGGTAGTCATGCCGCCGTCCGCCAATGATGAGGCAAAAGCGCTGTGGCTGGCATTGTCAGAGAAAGCCGATTTTGATCCCAGATCACAGTGGGGTAACTAGAGATGACGGACAAGGTATTGAGTATTTCACTGCACGAGCTCTGTCAGTATGAAGGGCTAACCGAACAGATCATCATTGAAGTCGTTGATCACGGTATCGCCCGGCCCGTAGCAGGTAACGATGTCGTGGATTGGGTTTTCGATGCCACCAGTGTGCACTGGCTAAAAAAGTCGGTGCGGCTGTATTACGATCTGGAGATCGACTGGATTGCCGTGGCCATGGTAATCGATTTACTGCAAAAAAATGAGGCGCTACGGCGCGAGAATGCGTGTTTTGAACAGCGGCTCAAGCGCTTTGTGGATTGATCGAGAAGAATCCATGCCAGCCTGAAATGTATCGCCGGGGATAAAGACAGCTTCATGCGAGATAGCTTACGCTCAAGGCCATACACCAACTGCGAGAGACTGAAACAATGCGTTTCCTCCTGTCGTCCTTTCTACTGGTAGCTGCTATAGCAAGGGCTGACCTGCCAGTTGAAAAATTGGGTCAGGTGGAATCGTTACCTGAACCCTTCAGTAGTCATTGGTTTTGGGCCAGTGATCCGGTACTTGAGCGCGTAGCGCTGGTAGATTTCAGTCTTAACCGTGTGCTGGGCGGTATCGATGGCGGCTGGGGTATAACGGTACCGTTGTTTCCCCACCACAACCCCCTCGAATTTTATGTGCCGGAAACCCATTTTTCCCGGGGTAGCCGCGGCGAGCGCACCGACATGGTGACTTTTTATGAAAGCAGGACACTAAAGCCCACAGCAGAGGTTATCATTCCCGCAAAGCGCGCTCAAAACTCCCTGCCCAATGCCAATGCCACCTTAACGGATGATGAACAATTTCTCGCAGTGTTCAACATGAACCCGGCGCAGTCCCTTAGCATCGTCGACGTCAAAAACCGGCGGTTTGTCGAGGAGATAGCCACCCCGGGCTGCTCCCTCACCTATGCCGCCGGCAATCGACGTATCATGATGCTCTGTGGTGATGGCGCCCTGCTCTTTGTTTCACTTAAGGAAGACGGGAGCTTGCGGGATAAACAGCGAACGGAAAGGTTTTTTGATCCGCAAAAGGATCCTCTGACCGAGAAAGGCATCCGTGTCGGTCAAACGTGGTATTTCATCTCCTTTGAGGGCTATCTCTACGCCATCAATGTTGACGAAAATCCGGACAATCCTTCCGCCATGTTTTCCAGGCCATGGTCACTGATCTCGCAGGATGAGCGCGATGCGCAATGGCGGATCGGCGGGCGGCAATTCTTTGCCATTCACAACACTAGCCACGAGGCCTATGTGTTGATGCACCAGGGAGAAGCCGACACTCACAAAACGGGCGGCACGCATTTGTGGAAATTCAATTTGTCGACGCAAAAAAAGATCAGCGAACATAAACTGCTCAGCCCCGGCTTTTCATTTTCCGGCGTACCGACAGAATTTGGCACTGATTGGATCTGGCCGTTCAGCGAGCTGTACAACGTATTGACAGGTTTTAGCTTTCAGGAACCGCATGCCAGGCCGGATGCGATCGTGATAACACAGGATGATCATCCGACCCTGCTGCTGGGCGGTCAGTTTAGCGGTATGGTGGCAATCTATGATGCTTCTGACATGACATTCAAAAACCGGGTCACTACGGGCAACTATTCCAATCTCGTTTTGCAGTTGCCGGATTGGGGTCGCTAGGGTATGTCGGTCGATATTACGATCAGTTTTATTATCCGTTTCTTGCTGGTTTTTATTTTTTCGCGCGCCGTATTGCACAAGCTGCGTAACTTTCAGCCATTTTAGTACGCAGCTCGGGACCTATCAACTTTTACCCAACTCTCTGCTTCCTGCATTTTCATGCTTTCTGATTCTGCTTGAAGGGTTTCTCGCATTCAGTTTGTTGTTCAGCGGATGGTTATATCCGTCTTTTATCGCCGCTGCGGTATTGGCACTTTATGCAGCGGCCATGAGTATCAATTTGGTTAGAGGAAGAGATGATCTGGACTGCGGTTGTAGCGGCCCGTCCGATTTTCCGCAGGGAATCAGTTGGGGACTGGTACTCAGAAATTGTGTATTGGCGATTTTGGCGCTGGCCACCGCATGGCCGATCACTTCCCGCAGTTTGTCGGTGGTGGATATCGCGAACATTTTGCTCGCGAGTATCGCAGTCATTTGCATTTATGCCAGTATCGAGCAGGCTATTGCCAATCAGCATCGACAGAGACAGTACTTCGCGCTAAAGGCTGACGACAACCGGGGAGCTGTTAAATGAGTGGGCTGCTGGTCTCCCATGTCACTCTCTGGCTGATCGTCGTCGTTTTATGTTTTGTCGTATTCGCGTTGATGCGGCAAATTGGTGTTTTGCATGAACGTGTCTTTCCCGCAGGGGCACTCATGACCGGCCGGGGTCCGCAGGTCGGGGAACAAACACCTGTAAGTGATCTGCTCGCGTTTGACGATAGCCGGATTACTCTTGGTGACGGCACAAGCAGCACCCTGTTATTGTTCGTCTCGCCTTCCTGCCCCGTCTGCAAAACCTTGCTGCCAATTGTCAATTCGGTGGCAAGGTCTGAGGCGCGCAATCATCCATTGCAGGTTATTCTGGCCAGCGATGGCGATACGCCCGCAGACAGGCGGCAGCATCTCGAATTCATCAGTGCGCACCATCTCGCAAAAAATCGCTATGTCATATCCAGGCGGCTGGGGCTGGCTTTTGTGGTGGAAAAACTGCCGTTTGCTGCCCTGATCGACAAGGCGGGCGTGATTCGCGCCAAAGGTCTGGTCAATTCCAGGGAACATCTGGAAAGTCTTTTTGAAGCGCACGCAAGAGGTGTTGCATCGTTACAGGAGTTTCTTGCCAGTGAATAAATCGGCGAATGGTTCCGACCAAACAGATCCAATAAAGGGAAGCCGGCTGGATCGCTTCTTCTCCAGGCATACCAGGCAACTGGCTCGCTACACGTCGCGGCGCAGCTTTCTCAATAAACTCGGCTTACTCATGCGTCGGAACAGGGACCTTGCCACTGCTGCCAATGGCCAGGGCCTATGCTGCACAACCGGGTACCAGCGGTGAACCCGACCCCGGCACTCCGCAGGGCGATATCTACGACTGCAACTACTGGCGCTATTGCGCCATTGATGGCTTCATCGCCAGTTGCTGCGGCGGGACTGCGCATTCCTGTCCGCCGGGAACTGAGATGTCCCCCGTATCCTGGATTGGCACCTGCCTCAACCCGGCCGACAATAAACACTATATCGTCTCCTACAATGACTGCTGTGGCAAAACCACCTGCCAGCGCTGCTTCTGCCAACGCAACGAGGGCGACAAGCCCGTCTATTATCCCAGTAAAAGCAACGACATCGATTGGTGTATGGGGACAGGCGGGTGTTGTTTATAACAGCACGGTCAGCGTTGTGATCGGTGTTAGCGAATCCTGATGCGGCGTAGAGCGGACATACCTGTTCGATCACATCAGATTTTGGCGCCCTGGCACATTCTGGTGTTGCTCAGCTTGCTACCGGCATGCCTGTGGGCAAAAGATCCCGCTACGATGTATATGATGGAGTGCCAGGGCTGCCATCTGGCTGATGGTGGTGGCGGACTCAACAGCATACCTGCCTTGCGCAATAATGTAGCAAAATTTCCGGGTGTACCCGGGGGAAGGGAGTACCTGGTCCAGGTTCCCGGTGTCGCTCTCTCTTCCCTGTCAGATCAGGACATTACTGCTGTGCTGAACTGGATGTTGACGGAATTTGGGCCCATGGAATGGACGAGGCGATATGCGCCATACACCGTAGAGGAAGTCACACTTCTGCGAAAACACCCACTAACGGAGATTGGCAGTAAACGAGCCGATTTAATTTTATTGATGGAGCAGGTGGAGTCAACTGACGCACCGGGGTGATCGCGTATAAGCGCGATGGAGCGATAAGCCCGCCAACTCCACCAGGCCATGCATCTAATCTTTAGTTTATTGTAAAAGTCTTTCTACCTGCGGATACTGGAACAGTGCTGGCCAGGGAAGGCGGCACACTCTCTAATTTGTTTATGGCAGTCGCTTGTCGTCCTGGATAGCAGCGAATAACGTCGCGACCAACCATGCGCTTCCTGTTCTTTTCGTATTCGTAATGGACACTCGGTAGATGGATCATTTGGCTGCTCAATTCGCACTTTTCGTATTGGTGCTTTTCCTCCTGGTGCCTATGACGTTTATTATTTCAATATTGAAGCGCCATGCCGATGACCGAACCGAAAAACGTGCTCAAGTGCATAGAGAACAGGAAGAAAATGTCGGTGATTGATGCATTGTTCGCCACCACGAATGCCTCTCCCGCGCCATGCCGCTGAAGGCCAACTACCGGAAGAAGGAGACATCAAATCTGACGCCTATGTCGGGTCATGCCAGAACTGTGGCATCTATTAACGTGACAGCAAGCATTCAATATTTTTCAATAGCGCAGCAGAGGAGGCATTTATAGCTTTTTTCGCGCCCAAACCCATGGAAGCCAGATAGCATATTTTCCATGGATTGCCCAGAACATATCGAATAGCGGCAAAGTATCTTGGCGAGCCATCGTCATTCGCCAGATGGAATACATCAAAATTTTCAGCGTGCTTGTCAACTCTATCACTTACAGCCCTGACAATTGTAAATGGGCAGTTATTGCGCTCACAAACTGCGGCGATAGCGCCGGATTCCATATCTACCAATGACACTTTTCTATCCTGCAGCATCGCTACAAATTCTTTGCTGTAAGCCAGTTGATCCGTACTGTAGATCAGTCCTGCAGATTCAAAACCGCCAGGATTCGCTGGATAGCGGGGAATTCCGTCCCGCTCATCCACTACGCATGTCGGTATTACCACCTCACCTATCTTGAGTCGTGGATCATTGGCTCCGGCAATACCGACAACAAACACATGATCAATGCTGGAGCCGACATTGGCGAAGAGCTTTTCGGTAGCGCTTTGCGCTGCGGCCAGTCCCATTCTGGTTACTGCCGTTATAACCGTTACGCCCTTATACATTCCGCGCGTATAACCGGACCCTGCCTGTGTCTCAACATCCAGTCCAAGAGCGCGCCTGACGGGTTTCAATTCGGATGACATCGCCGACAATATGGCTATTGTGCGTATGTGGCTAGCCATGATTTTCTACTACTGCTGCCTGGTTGAAAACTGCGCTTTGAAAGGAAATAGAACCTGCTGGAAAAAGTTCTTCGGCACCTGGGCCTGGCTCTCCGTCAATCCCAATTCACCCAGTTGCGACCGCTCCGGATGATTGAAGGTTCCAAATACGATGTCCCATAAAGGCACCGAACCTGAATAATTGGAGTCCTGGTATTTTCGGTCCTTCGCATGATGCAGGTTATGCAGTTGAACGGTTCCCAACACATAGTGAAACCACGCTGGAAAACGTTGGTGGATATTGGAGTGCGTCATATTGCCATCGAATACCGTCCACATACCAGAAATACGACAATTTCGGTGGGCGCGCCGAGAAGCACAAGGGGTAGAGGCTTTATGGCAGAGTTTATGACTTCCTCGCCAAAATGCACCCGTGCCGATTTCATAATATGCATTTGCGGCGTGTCATGGTGGATGACATGAAAGTACCACATGCGATCGAATGTATGAAAACTGCGGTGTACAACGTAATCCATGAAACTTGCTATCAGCAGTGCCAACAGAAACTGAGAGACAAAATTCCATTGGCTCGGCCATAACTGACCAAATGATTCCAGCCGTATCTGGTTGAGAAACGCGAACACAAGAATCATCGATGACTGCAAAACCGCCCTGCTGGTCGCCTGCATCATGCCGTGGCCGATATCATTGAGTGACTGGCCATCATGCAGGTAATTCATCTGCCGGTTTCTGGGCAGTATCTGTTCAAACAGCAGGGTGGTGAAAAAATTGATGACCGTGACAGTGATTACCCAGGTCCCCAACGCAAAGCCTTGCTGCAGACCCCAGAAATACAGGGCGGTAAAGCCGGCCATAAAGCATGGGTAGGTTAGCCAACCGAGTAGCTCACGGTGCCTTTCCAGGAATTCAGACTGGAACAGATAGTCTTTTTGCATCGCAGCCCACCTCTCTGAATGCTCAGTGACAATCCGCTATTCCCTATCAGTGGATACGCCCCATCAATTTGTACAAGGGGGCAAACTGTTCCAATGTGGCGTCTGGCAAGGGCACCAGATTGCCCAGCAAGCGAGCACCCCAGATAATTTGCGCCGTTCGTTCCACCAACCTGGCGACTTTAAGTACATCCAGCGGATCTTTACCGACACACAACAGACCATGATTGGCCATTAACACCGCGCCTTTATCTGCAACCCTGTTCGAAACCTCCTCCGCCAGGGCGTCGCTGCCAGTCATTTGATAGTCGGCCACCGGCACATCGCCTCCCACATACACATCAAATTCCTCGATCACGCACGGTATTGGCTGCCGGACGATGGCAAACATGGTGGCGAACATGGCGTGGCAGTGCATTACTGCGCCGATATCCTGGTGTTTTCTCAGGCAAGCCAAATGGAGAGACTTTTCAGTTGTCGGTGTTCTATGGCCTTCCAGTACCTTGCCATTGATATCTGTCACCACGAGGTCTTCCAGGGTCATACTCTTGTAGTCCAGTGATGACGGCGTCAAAATGATATTGCCGTCAGGCAAGCGGGCCGACACATTACCCGCGGTGCCCTCCACCAGTCCGCACGTAATCATCTCCTTCGCTACGGACAGCACAGCTTGCCTTATTTGAGTTTCATTCATTGGAATTACGTTCCTCTACAAATTGTTATTGTATCCAGGATACATCCTGCGTTATCGCGTGCAATTCATCTCGGTACGCAACTATTTTGTAAGCGCCTCGCTTTTTCTCCTTGATAATAACGTCACGCTTTTCATCGATGCCGAAGGCCATGATGGGTACTCCGGGGAATGCAACCGATGAGTCAGAATGGCCCAGAACAATACCGTCTTCAATCGCGGTCATGGTTTCCTGGCTCCTGCCAAACGCGTTAACAATCTTGGCCAGCGGTTGCCCGGTCTTAACCACATCGCCGGGCGCTGCCAGAAACCTGATAATGCCAGTTTTGGCGCCGTAGGGCTTGTCCGAATAGCGCAGCAGCTTGTCGTGCGCGTACCCGGTCGGCAATGGATACCTGAATGGTTTATCACGCGGCGCGATCATGCCTAGGTCGGCGAGGATATTCCAGATCGCCTCCAATCCGTAAGTCACATAGGACTCACTGACAATATTGGGTTTTCCCAATTCAAAAGTGAGTGCGGGAATATCGCGCAGCAGCAGATTGAAGGACAGGCTTTTGTGCACTTCCTCTTCGTCCACGATGATGCTCATGCCGGCCTGCTTTGCCGCGTGAATCGCCTTTCGATACGCCCTGTTGTGCTGCTTGCCGGGATCATGATCCACCAACACATAGGGAATCGACTCAATCCAGTCATTGTGGAAGTCGACAACAAGATCGGGCTCGGTCCTGATTATGGTTTCAAATATCTTGTGCGCAATGCGTTCACCCAGCGATCCATTGGCGTTACCCGGAAAGGAGCGATTGAGATCCTCGCCGCTGAGGGTAATGTGGCGCAGTCCGGATTCGAAGCCCAGTGGATTCATCAACGGGAAAAGCCTGCACGCAGCCGCGAATCAGGCGCCTGCGAATACTCCTGAACACCTCCTGGATAACGACAATACCGCTGACTTCATCACCGTGACTACAGGCCGTCAACCAGACTACCGGGCCCGGGTTATCACTGGTAGCGCACATTATCGGCAGGCGCCTGCGGGACAGGTCCGAGCCCGTCATGATTTTCTTGAAGGAAAAGTGATTCTTGACACTGGCGGTTACAGGCGGCTTGCTCTGGGTCGACATACTGATATCTCTCTAGGCTTCCGAACAAGGTCGAAACGATGGCGGGTGAACCGCCAGCCAATCTTAGCTCAGCTCAGTATGCGATGTCTCCCGCAGCATCAGTAGAATCACAGGAATGGCCAGCAGCGAACTCAGGGAAAGCAGCGAAATTGCCGCGGCGTGGCTACCAAGTACGTCAAAAAGGGTTCCCTCAATAGCAAGTCCGGCCACTGCTGCGAACATGGCAGCGATCGAGCGCAGGGTAGACGCTGTCGAACGGCATTGTGTCGAAAACAATTCACCACCCATGGCATTTATCATAACCTCCACCGCAAAGAAGCTGAACAGCGCAGCGATCCACATAAGTGGCAGCAGAAATCCACTGGTGTTATAGAACGCTATGTTTGCCAGGGCGTTCATGATCAGTGCCGCAACCAGCGTTGGTCGACGCCCGATGCGGTCTGATATGCGCCCCGCCGCTGTAGTGCCGAATAGTGCTATGGAGCCCGCTACTATGAATAGAAAACTGACTTCTGGAGGCTCAAAGTGATGCGTCTCCTGTAGGTACTTCGACATAAAATTCACGGTCGCGGATAGCTGGAACGAGAACGTGGCCGCAATCAGGGCAATCGCCACCATTTCTCGTCGCTCGTTTCGATAGATCTCAACAAGTGGTTGCCAGAACAACTGCTGCACATCGCTTTTGACAAAGCGATCAAAAAGCGTCGATTCGGGCAACAAGCGACGCAGCCATGCAAAATAGAGAATCGGAAATGCAGCGATAACATAGAGCGCCCGCCAGCCGCCTGGCAAGAAACCGACCAGCGCGTAGAGCAGCGATGCGGCCCCAGAGCCCAATCCGCCCATTGCCGCCAGAAATCCCACACCCCAACCACGGTGTCGGGCCGGCAACATTTCCAGCACATAGGTAACCGCGATGATTTCCTCTGCGGTAGCGAACGCACGCTGGCAGAACTGAATGGCGATGAATTCCTCGCTGGTACGGGCAAAGCCTGTAGCGCCCGGTGGCGACCGATAGCCCCAGCAATGTCACCATAAGCAGTCGTCGCCGGCCGATACGGTCAGATAACAGCGCCAGAAATATTGCCGGAAGCGCGCCCAGCCTCGCCGCGCCGATGACTTTCCCCAGATCCTGTTCGGAGATATTGAAGCTGCGCTGCATGTCGGGCAGGGCCAGGCTCAGCACCGACATATCGTAATGAGCAATAAAGAACGCTGTCGCCAGCAGTAACAGCAATTTCTTGTCGGCAGACGTCAGGCCCGCTGGCGGGAAGAAAATTCGGAACATCAGGCCTCATTGAGCTAGAAGTTATACCCGAGACGTCAGGCCGTAAGTCCGCGGCTCCAACAGAAACTGGTTCGTGGCCAGCCCCACGTTCTGGTCACCCAGCGCCTGGCCGGTGACGAAGTCATCATTGTTCAGGTTGCGTCCCCATAATCCAGCGTACCAGCTTCGATCAGCACTGGTTAGCGTGAGAGTTGCGTTCCAGACTTTCCAGCTATCCACCTTGTCATTGGGCGCGTTGAAGATCCGCGTATAGAATTCGTCCTGCCAGTAATAGTTGGTTGCTGCCACGAGTTCCATGCCATTTTCAAGCGGCCAGCTGTAACCCACCCCGAGATTGACCGAGAACTGCGGCGCGTTGGGGAGCTGATTGCCCTCCAGGCTCACCGGCAGGCCCGCGCAGACCTGGGTGCCGCCGGGGCATCCGGGTCCTGTGTAAAGGTTGGAAATGGGTCCGGACTTTATATATTCGGTAGTACCTAACTGGTTGATATTGGCCGGATCGATACTTTCTCCGTCGCCCATATCGGTGTCCAGCAAGGCCACATTGGTGGTGAGGCGCCAGTGCTCATCGGGTAGCCAGATAAACTCACCCTCAAACCCCTGAATGGCCGCATCAAAATTCTCATTTACCGCAGTCTGGTTGGTGATCTTGCCAATTTGCAGCCCTTCGTAGTCATAATAGAAATACGTTACGTTGGCCTGCACAGTGTCGGAAAAAAGACGGCTCTTGAGACCCAATTCGATTGCGTTGATGTATTCCGGTTCGAACTCTGCCAAATCCGGGTCACCGCCCAGTGCGGGGTCGAGTAGAGGCGACTCGGCGGCGATGGGATTGAATCCACCGCCCTTGTAGCTGCGCGAAAGCGTTACGTACGACATCATGTTATCCGCAACATCCCAGCTGACGTTGATCTTGCCTGTTGGCTCGTCCCACTTGCCCTCGAAATCACTGTATCCATTGCTATCTGAAGCAGGGTCACTCAGGAAATCGAGATACACTGTGCGCTGGGTGGACTTTTTCTCCTCCCGGGTATAACGCAGTCCAAACGTGACTTTAATGTCCTGCCTCGCCTGCCAATAGAGTTCACCAAAGCCCGCATAGGTATCGAGCTCATAGGGATTGGCTTCATTCTGGTACAGGCGTTGCGATTCGGGAGATGCCAAGCACTTCGCCCGTGAGTTCGACGGCGGAAGAATAGATGGTGTAGATATCCCTGCTCTCGTAAGTAAGGTAGAAACCGCCCAGCAGGAAATTCCAGTCACCTTCATAATCGGATGCCAGGCGTAACTCCTCGCTCCACTGCTCCGGTTTCGTGGAGGATTGGTCAACATTGTAAAGGCGATCGACCGTTATCGGACCGGCTGGGCCGCGTTGCATGGTAACCTCGACAGGCCAAAGCTCCGAGGCCACGTTGAAGTCATAATCATTCGAGGCTTCCAGGCTCGAGTTGTGGTAACCGCTCAGGGATGTCAGGGTCAGATCACCAAAACTGTGGTTGAGCTCAAAGGCGACGATCGTATCATCAACCTTGTATCGGGGCGTGTAGTCCATCCACTGCTCGCGTGGATCGCTGGACTGCGGCGAATGCAGAAAGTCATCCTCTGGAAAGGTGAGCCCGGTAAGCGGCGATACTATAGATTGCAGGAGAAATCCCGATGCGGTGGCTGCGCTATTGGTCGTATCATCGGCCAATGCAGTCGGCAGGCAGCCTATAATACCCTCCGGATCGCGCAGGCAGCTCTGGTTGCTGCCGCGCATGCGATCATCGTCCTCGTTGAAGTAGTTTACCGTCAGGGTGGCGTCGGTGTTGTCATTAGCCCAGCGTGTGGTGGAGCGCACCGAGTACATTTCCCGGCCATCTATATCATCACCGTTATAACGATTGTCCACATACCCGTTGCGCTCGGTGTAGAACACCGCAAAGCGCTGGGCAACGCTGTCAGACAAGGGAATATTGAGCGCCCCCTTGACCTTGCCATAGTCATAGTTGCCTGCTTCAACAATCACATTGCCAGCCAAACTCATCCTCAGGTTTGCGCGTGATGAAGTTGATGACTCCCGCCGTGGTATTGCGGCCATACAGTGTGCCCTGCGGGCCGCGCAGCACCTCGATACGCTCGGCATCGTAGAATTCCATTTCGAAGATTCTGCCGTTATTCAGGTAGACACCATTGAACAGGTTGCCCGTACCGCCGCTGGACGCCGAACCTATTGCGAGGTTGCCAACCCCACGCAGCGTTATACTGGAACCGGAAAAATTTTCCTTGCTCATTAACATATTAGGGACGCTGAACTGCAGATCCAGCGGCTTGCTGATCAGCGCCCTGTCCAGCTCCTCGCCGGTAAACGCGGTTATCGCTATTGGCGTGTCCTGCACCGTGGTGACCCGCTTCTCGGCAGTGACGATTACCTCCTCCAGCTTGCCGTCCTGGTCGTCCTGGGCGAACGCAATCTGGCTTATCATTGTTACAGCCAGCACTAATAAGCAAGAAGAGGCTCTTGTTGCTTGAGACATTATTGACGTTTTTCCGTTAGTATTATTGTGCGGTTGCTATCAGGTACGGGCGCTGATATAAACATCGCCAGCAGATGCTTGTTTCAAGACATGCGCCTGAAAATAGCATATGCGGCCATAATCTCGCAAGGGGACCACGATGACACTCATAGCTGACCGGGACAAGGACGCGTTTTTCCGCGATGTCGAAGCCGCCGCCAAAAAGGCGATCTGGTGCGCACTGGCCACGGTTTCCAACAATGAAGCCAGGGTCAGGATGGTGCACCCCACGTGGGAGGGTGACATTCTCTGGATAGCGACCGGGCCAAACACCGCCAAGGCGCGCGAGATACAAAAGAATGGTGCTGTTGATATCCAGTTCCAGGTTGCCCCGGACGACTTTGTCCACCTGCTGGTACGCGGCAGAGCCAGCGTTCTGACGGACCAGGCGACCAAAGACCGTATCTGGGACGTGATGGATTACGATCTGGCGCAATTCTGGCCAGAGGGTCCGGCCAGTCCCGACTACTGTGTTGTTAAAGTGCAACCACTGCGCGTGGAATTATCCGGGATGTTCGGCACAATGAATAAACGTGTTTGGAAAGCGTAGTACCTGAGCGAGTCAACCCAGGTCTTCCAGTTCAAAACCGTCGTCATCGCTGGCATCCCAGCGTCTTGCGATACTTTCGGGCGGTGGCGCCGGTTTAGACTCCTTGGGCTGCGACGTAAAGGCGTACACCTGACTTTTAGTGAACTTCTTCCTGGCTGCCTTCCACTTTACATCAATCGCTTTCTTGATTGCCGCTTTCTCAACTTTATCCACATCGACCAGCAGGCCCTGCACAATGTTCCAGGTATATTGCACAATCGCATCGCGCTCGGAATTATAAAGGTAGATACAGCCCTTTATGCTTGGTGAAATCAGGGGGTCATAAATAACAGGCGTTGCTTTGGAGTCAATCTTCAACTTCCCGTACCACACTACTTTGCAATCCAGAGTTAACACCGGTCACTTTCCTCCAAATTTACCTTTGAAAGTCGCATTCCAATGAAGCCTGCGGCAACCGCACATACAGAGCAGATTTGGCAAAAATGTAGCCCAACAGAAGTAGGCAGGCAAGCAAATAATTTGCCGGAAAATGAACGAATTTTCCTCGCTCCCTGCTGCCGGGCAGGGCAGCGAGATGCACCTGTCGACCCTGCAGGCGCAGCGCAGGAAGTTCACTGCGGAAAAAACTATTGCGATAGCCCTGATTAGGTGCTAATTAGTCCTCAGGCGCTTCCTATGGCCGCAGTGCACAGGCCATCGACACGTGGTGTGGCAATAGTCTCTCGCAGCCAAATCGGATTAACGCAACAATGATACCTGACTACCAACAAATAGCGGCCGAGAAGGTCGCCAACCCCGACGGCGCACAGGCAACGCAACTTCCAGCTGGCTTTGTCGACCTGCTGGCGCTGCTGATGCGCAATCCCAGCGTGGTTGGCTCTGAACACAGTTTTTTTCGTGTACTGCAGCGCGAATTGGAAGAGCGCGGGGCGCAGGTCACCTGGTACGAGGGACTGCTGGTGGCGCACGGCGACAAACCGAACAGCCTCATGCTCTCTGCGCACGTTGACCGTCACGGCCTGATCTGCACCGGTCCCAACGAGTTTCAGTATGCCGCGTTTGTCGCTGGTGCCCGGTCCGACCTGCTGGGAAATTCTGTCGGCGAACAGCTGATGAAGAAAATCGTGGACCGCTTTGGCGCAGAGTTTGTGTACGCTTATGAGCCCTGGTCCGGGGCGTACTGTGGCCGCGGCGTGATCAATCGCGCCTACATCTGTGAATACAGGAATAACCTGATCTTTGAAGTAAAGGGCCTGGAACATCTGGTAGCGGGCAC
Organism: uncultured Gammaproteobacteria bacterium; assembly: GCA_963762235.1. GTDB lineage: Bacteria > Pseudomonadota > Gammaproteobacteria > Pseudomonadales > Halieaceae > Marimicrobium. The sequence continues at coordinate 51,374 of CAVXKH010000001.1, forward strand.
GCCGGTCGCCTTTGCCGATGCCTTGAAAGTGACCGATCAGGCTCTCGTTGGTCAGCTGGACAATGTATTGACCACCGCCGCCCTGGTCTACCTGTTCGGGCTGGGCTTCAAGGGCACGGTTTTTTTCACTTCCCAGGAGGAAGCGGGCAAGAGCTGGCGCTATCTCCTGGAGTGGTTTCGCCGCTTTGGCAACTCCACCAACCAACTTATCGTGGTCGATACCAGTCCCTACCCCGATTTTCAATCGGCGGCACAGCAGCAGCTGGTGTTACGCAACAAGGATGCAAACGCCAGCTTCAATCCGGCACTGACACAGAAGTTGCTGAACCTGTGTGATAAGCGCGGCGTCTGTTTCCAGATGAAGGATGCCTATGTAGAAGCGATGAATGTGCAGTTGCGCGCTGCAGGCGAAGACCCACGCTCTATCGGCTCTACTGAAATGGGGCGTATCATCAGCGCGTCCAATGGTCTGGTGGACGGAACCACGTTACAGATTCCGACCTCGGGCTACCATACGATGTCCGAGTCAGCGCCGATTGCATCGGTCAAAGCGTTTATAGATATCCTTTCGGACCTTGCCGACCTGCACAGCGCTCCCCGTCGGCAATCGGTAACCATCTAGCTGTACGGTTGGGCTTGCCACATGAACCGGACATAACCGCGTGACCACCAGTAAAGAACTGCAAGCTATCATCGCGTTGATCCCGCCCGATTTTGCCGACCCTGCCGCGGATTTCAACGCGGTGCGCGCTATGTTCGCGCCATTCCACGGTCATGCAACCAGCGCTGATTTTCGTGTGGCGATCAGACACTATGGCGGCGTGCGTTGCGGCGACTACGAACTGCAGGGCGCCACAAATGCCTGGACCGCCTTCCACTGTCACGGCGGGGCCTTCGTTTCAACCGCCCTTGATGAATACCATTTTTACGCCGAAATCATTGCGCGCCAGACCGGTTGCCGGGTGGTGATGCCCGACTACCGACTGGCGCCTGAGCACCCCTTTCCCGCAGCGCCTGATGACTGTTTCAATGCCTACTGCGGATTGCTGGAACACGGGGTGCCTCCAGCAACCATAGTAGTGATGGGTGAATCGTGTGGCGGCAGCCTGGGAGTGGGATTACTGGTGCGACTGCGCGAGGCAGGCCTGCCCCTGCCAGCGTGTTTCGTGTCCCTGACCGGCTGGTTCGACCTGTCTGTGTCCGGGGTGACCGTACCCGGCAGGGACCCGTTCCTGACACCACAATGGGTGCGCAATCGGGGCCGTGACTACCTCGCCGGGCAACTGGCTCTGGACGATCCCCTTGTATCGCCGGCCAACGCCGATTTGCGCGACCTGCCGCCCATGTACCTCCAGATAGGCCAGTTCGATACCGTGCGCGAGGGCGCCATCACGCTGGCCGCCAATGCGCTGCGTTCAGGCGTGCAGGTCACACTGGAAAGCTGGCCGGGCATGATCCAGGGCTGGCATGGACTGGTCACTGCCGGCGTCCCGGAAGCCTGCGCGGCCTGGGCGGCAATTCGCCGCTATATAGAGTTCGTCTGCCCGACACAGCACGCTGCGCGAGCCCCGGGACAATAGGGCATGCGCATAAGTCGATCCAGCGCAGCGAGCATTGAACAACTGCTGGGTATAGAACTGCCCGTGATCCAGGCCCCTATGGCCGGCGTGCAGGACGCTGCGCTGGCTGCCGCAATATCCAATGCCGGCGGCCTTGGTTCCCTGCCCGCCGCCATGCTCAGTCCTGCCGCACTCAAGGCCGATCTGCGCAGACTCACTGCCATGACGGACAAGCCGTTCAACGTAAACTTTTTTTGCCATGAAGCACCGCTGGTGAGCACGCGGCAGCAGCGGGACTGGGAGCAAAATCTGGCGGCGTACTTCGACGAACTGGGAGTCGATGCGCCCGGTGCAAACGGGACGAATCTGCGCGAGCCGTTTGGTGAGGCCGCCATGACTGTGCTGGAACAATTCAGGCCAGCAGTAGTGAGTTTTCACTTTGGACTACCCGACAGCAGACAGATAGACCAGATCAAGCGTTGGGGAACACGGGTACTTGGCTGCGCCACCACGGTAGATGAAGCACGCTGGCTGGCCACGCGTGAAGTCGACGCTGTCATCGCCCAGGGGCTGGAAGCCGGCGGCCATCGCGGCACTTTCCTGACCCAGGATATGACCACTCAAACCGGCACGCTGGCACTCGTTCCACGGATATGCGCGGCAGTCTCCATACCCGTCATCGCCGCAGGCGGAATCGCCAGCCCTGCGGGCGTAACCGCCGCGCTGGCACTGGGCGCTGCGGGTGTACAGATGGGAACCGCTTTCCTGTTGTGTTCTGAAACAAAGACCAGTGTGCTGCACAGAGCTGCACTAAAGAGCGAGGCGTCACAACACACGGCGGTGACCAATGTTTTCACCGGCCGGCCGGCCCGTAGCATGGTTAATCGACTGGTACGTGAACTGGGGCCGATAGCGACAAGCGCAACCGCCTTTCCATCTGCAGCCGGCCCCGTATCAATATTGCGCGCCGCCGCAGAAGCAAGAGGTAGCGACGATTTTACACCGTTGTGGTGTGGTCAGAATTCGACGGGTTGTCGCGAAATACCGGCGGCAGACCTACTGCGAATATTGGTTTCCAGTTTATAGCTGTACACCTTGATCTCGCGCCGGTGTGCGCGTGCACCACCAGATCAGCGCCAACAACGCTACCTGCACCACCAGCCGAATGCTCAGGAATACCTCGGACACGTCGGGGAACAGCTCCGGATGCAGCCACATGTGGATATTGGCCGGCGACACACACACCACCAGTAACAGCAGACCGTTTCCGGCCCATTGCCGCAGCGCAGGAACAAGAATACCCAGCGCGCCCAGTATCTCGAATACCCCACTGATATAGACGATCTCCCGGTGAAAGCCAATGTAGGGCGGCATAATGGCGACGAAGAAATCGGTTTTTGTAAAGTGTGCTATACCGCCGACCATGAACCATAAAAACACAAAGGCCAAACCCATATTTTTTAGTGTAAACATATTGCTGCCCCGCCTGTCAGGCTGACGCCAGAACCGACTGTAACCAACGGCTTATTTCCTGTATCTCCTGCGCGCACACTTCGTGCCCCATCGGGTACTCGCGCCACTCGACTGCATAACCTGCGCTCTTCAAATTCGCCAGCGATGACTTGCCTAACGCCATCGGCAACACCGTATCCTGTTGCCCATGACACATCAGAATGGGTATCTGCACATTGGCGCCCGCCTTGTGGGTAGCCAATTTGTCACCCTCGGCCAAAAAGGTAGACAGGGCAAGAATCCCCGCCAGGCGTTTCGGGTAGTAAAGTCCGGTGTGAAAAGCCATCACGCCGCCCTGCGAAAAACCGGCCAGGAGAATGCGCTCAGCCGGGATACCGTTATCGATCTCGTTCTGGATGAGATCCCGAACCTGCAGCGCGGATTTTTTCAGGCCCGGCAAATCGGCACCACCGGCGGGATCAAAATCAAACCACGCCCGCGCACGCTGGCCGCCAAAGGCGGTGATCGCCATTTCAGGAGCGTGGGGAAACACAAAGCGCACGGGCAGGTCAGGGGGCAGCCGCAGCTGCGGTACGATTGGCTCGAAATCGTGTCCGTCAGCGCCGAGGCCGTGCAACCAGATGACCGCCGCGACGGGGGCAATCGCCGGATTCAGTTCCACCGTCGGCAGAGGCATAGCCAGCATGGATTCTCCTTTTTACACTACTCTCATGTGCGCGATCAGTTCAGGTCGGCCGCATATTGGCGCAACACTGCCAGCGGCACGGTATCAAGGGCGCGCTTATGGGTACGGGTGAGGAATACCTTGGGCGCCATTTTTTGTTCGTGCGCCTGCAGCCAGCGCGGGGCACACAGACACCAACGGTCACCGGGCTTAAGCCCGGGGAAACCATACTCGGGCATGGGGGTGCTGAGGTCATTGCCGGCAAAGCGCGAGTACTGCAGGAACTCCTCGGTAACCTGGATGCATACCGTGTGGGAGCCGACATCCTGGTCATTGGTATTGCAACAACCGTCGCGCAGGAAACCTGTTAGAGGATCCTCGCTGCACGGCAATAAAGTTTCGCCAAAGACGTTGAGCGGTTCATCAATCTGGAGTGTTTCCACGGACTATCTTCCCGGGTTGGAGGGTCACAGCATAGCACGCATGCCGGGGTAAGATTTCTGCATCCATCCGTTTTTTAAGGCATAGTACATCCGGGTGGACAAGCAGCAAAGAATTCAGTATCTCCCCGCCGTCCGGGGGGCTCCGTGTTATACCCGCACAACGCTTCAAGGAGAATTTCCCATGCCTGACTATATACCCCCCGCACTGGATTGGGTGCGCGAACAAGTAGAGTTGTATGAAAGCAGCGGCGGCACGCAGGGCAACACCCTGCTGGATACGGGCATGCCCTGCATTCTGGTTACCCATACGGGCAACAAAACCGGCGGCATCCGCAAAATCCCCCTGATGCGGGTCGAAGTCGATGGCAACTACGTATTGATCGGCTCAATGGGCGGCCAACCCAAAAATCCGGTCTGGGTGTACAACCTCCGGGCGCACCCGGATATCCAGATACGCGACAAGACCGAGGTGTTTGACATGCGTGCCCGCGAGGTAACGGATGAGCAGGAGAGGGCAAAACTGTGGGCAGCGGGGGTGGCGGCCTACCCTCATTATGACGAGTACCAGGCCAAAACCACGCGCAGGATTCCGGTTTTTATTGCGGAACGACGCTAGCGGGGCTCAGTCTCATCCCGAACTACCTGAGCGCCCCCAAAACGTGTCAAACTGTGCGGGCGACACGCACATAATGACTCATTTGAAGGCAACTACCATTAACCAGCTAACCTGCATTTTCGGAATACAACGTCAGTGAAAATCCCCAGTCGCCTGCAACCCCTGGTCGATGATGGCCTCGTAGATGAGGTCATCCGCCCATTGATGAGCGGCAAGGAAGCCGATGTCTATATAGTGCGCTGCGGCTCAAAAATCCGCTGCGCCAAGATCTACAAGGAAGCTCTCAAACGCAGCTTCAAAAAAGCGGCGCAATATACCGAGGGCCGCAAAGTGCGCAACAGCCGGCGCGCCCGGGCCATCGAAAAGGGCTCCAAATTCGGGCGCAAGCAGCAGGAGGATACCTGGCAAAACGCCGAGGTGGATGCGCTCTATCGCCTCGCCCGTGCCGGGGTACGCGTGCCAGAGCCCTATGGCTGCTTCGACGGTGTCCTGCTAATGGAACTGATCACGGACGAAAATGGCGATGTGGCGCCGCGCCTGAATGAGGTCTCCATGTCAGCGGAGCAGGCCCGGGAGGACCATGCCCAGGTCATGCACTATGTGATGTGTATGCTCAATGCCGGCCTGGTGCACGGCGACCTGTCCGAATTCAATGTATTGGTGGATGAAAATGGGCCTGTCATTATCGACTTGCCGCAGGCGGTTGACGCGGCGGCCAACAACAACGCCCGCGCCATGCTGGAGCGCGATGTCAAGAACATGACCGACTACTACGGGCTGTTTGCACCCGAATTGCTCAACAGCCACTATGCCCAGGAGATCTGGGCACTGTACGAGGAGGGTGCGCTGCACCCGGACCTGAAACTGACTGGACATTTCGAGATAGACTCGCACACAGCGGACGTTGACTCTGTGCTGCTGGAGATCAAAGCCGCGCTGGCAGAGGAGGAGAATCGCAAGCAGCGTCTGCGCGACGCCGATTCCGCTGATTGAACCGGTAGTCCCCCTCGCCCCTGGTCCGCACCTGTCGCCCAGGGGCAAAATGCACTATTATCAGACGAGTGCGTGATTACGTGGGAGATGGACATGAAATACCTCAAAACCTTTTCAACCTGTCTGGTGGCGCTAGCCCTGCATGGCACAGCGTGGGCTGAAATCTACGAAACCACGGATGCGCAGGGCAATCCGGACTTCACCGACTCGCCCCCCGATGCAGGCGCGGAGGTGGTGAATCTGCCCGAGACCAATGTTATCGATGCCCCGCCACCTCAACAGCAGCAAGAAGCGCAACCGCAGGCTGTCGATACTGAGCAGGCACCTGTACAGATAAACAATAACAATACCGTCAACGTTAATGGCGGCAACGATGATGACGGTTACGATGATGGCGTTTACGGTGATGATCTGGCACGCCAGCGGGCAATCGATCGAGCCGGCGCTGCACCTCCCGGTGAAGTTGTAGACCCTCGATACGAGATGCCCCGTGAAGTCGGCGATCGAATTGCACTCCGAATCACAGATGCCCCATGAAGTCGGTGACTCCGAGTCGCAAATGCCCCATGAAGTCGGCGACTTTCCTGACGCCACCGGGGCGCATCGCGAATAGTCGATCTGATGTTTGCCGCGCCGAACAATTACCGTACTATCAACTGTACGATTGATTTGAACCTGCCATAGGGCATCCGAATGACCAGAGCACTTGCTACTTTGATCCTGGCCCTTGCCGCCACCAGCGCTGGCGCAGTTGAGTGGCCCTGCCAGGACCCGGCAGTTGGAAAACCACCGGAATACTGCAAAGGATTTGTGGTGGGCGGACTCGGATCCAAACAGGTGGAGGGCAAGTCCAGAACAGATCTCTGGCTGGCCTGGAGTTACGTTATCAGGTCAGGCGGTTTGTCGCAGCGCGCAGCCACGAACGAATTTCAGGCGGGCCTCGAACAGTTCCAGACTGTAGCGGATGCGGCCGCTGCGGAGTCTGTCCTGCAACAGGCGAATGGTGACTGCGGCCTGGGCAGAACGGGACTCCAGATCACCGGTTGGTAGGCTTCCCGTCTGCGGTCAACTGCGGCTACTGTAAATCGGAACAGGAGCAAGCTCGGCGTAATAGCCTTCCAGTTCCTCAATGCTGATCGGGCGCTGCTCCTGTTTAACATACTCCTCGCACGGTGAACGCCACAGTGCCGTCTTGAGGCCGTTGAAGGTCAGGCACTGGCCGTTGAACCTGTTAGCCGCATCACTGGCTAACCACACAAGTCCCCTGGCCACATCCTCTGGCTCACCAAAACCCAGTTCCAATGCCGTTTTGCCCGATTTGTCGATCAGTGGCTGGGTCATGTCCGTGCGGGCCACGGGCCACATCGCGTTACAGCGGATATTGTAGCGTGCCAGCTCCTTCGTAGCGGTGTACATCATGCCCATCAACCCGGCCTTGGCCGCCGCGTAGTTGGTCTGGCCAAAATTCCCCACCAGTCCGGATGCCGAGGTGATCTGTATGATGTGGCCACTGCCCTGCTCACTCATGGCCAATGCAGCGCGGCGGGTACACAGGAACGGACCGCGTAAATTCACCGCGATGACCTCGTCAAAATCTTCATCACTCATTTTCAGCAGGGTGCGGTCGCGCACAATTCCCGCATTGTTAACCATCACATCGATACCGCCGAATTTATCGACGCAGGTATCAACCAGTGCGTTGCATACGCGGGTTTCGGCGACCGAGCCGGCCACAGCCTGCACCGGCGCGCCCAGTGCAGCAACTTCCTCTGCTACCGCAGCCAGCGCCAGTTTCATTGGTGCCATTGATAACAAGAGATGCGCCCTCGGCAGCGCAGGCCAACGCGAAGTGTCGGCCAAGGCTGCGGGATGAGCCCGTTATAACAATTCGCTTGCCATTCAGCCTTCCCATAATGTCTCTCTCCTGGCAGTGCAGGTCATTTCGTTTCCCAAGGATTTACCCTGCCGCTCAGCAACTTGGAATCAGCAGGGGAGGACGGCGAGATACCACAGGCTGCCTGGCATGCGCCTGGACAGGTGGCGTAGGAGTTCGTTAAACCGAGTAACCATTGGTCCAGCGACGGCTTGGCAACGTAACCGGTCTCAGCAAGTATCTGCTGCAGCAAATTACACATCTCGACATGGCGGCTTATGGACATTCCTGTATCCGACAAGATTGCGCATCTCATAGGGATCGGCCTCAAGATCAAACAACTCGGTCCACTTTTCAAAATCCGGATAAGTAATGAGTTTGTGCGTCGGTGTGCGTACCGCCAGAATGGTTGGCACCTGCGTCTGTCCAGCTTTAACCCACCAGGTGTTTTCATGCGCATATTCGTAAAGAAACGCCTCTCGCCAGACTACCGGATCCCCACCGAACAAGGGTCGCATACTCTTTCCCTGCATTGCTGCCGGGACTTTCTGCTGCGCCATATCAAGAACCGTTGGCGCGATGTCAATATTCAGGACCATGGCGTCAGAAACCGTGCCGGGTGCGATAACACCCGGAAGTCGCGCAACCATTGGCACACGCATACTTTCTTCGTAGGCGGAACGCTTGTCTCCCTGCCGGTGTTCGCCGAGATAATAGCCATTGTCGCTGGTAAAAATCACCAGGGTATTTTTAGCCAGATCCAGCTCATTCAATGCATCGAGCATACGCCCCACATTCTTGTCGAGACCATCAACTGTGCGAAGAATATTTTTATGTATATTTGGCGCGGGCGGGGGACTGTGCCAGGGCGTTGGCTGTTTCAAATCACTCCACGGTGGCAAGGCATTCCAGTTTTGTGGCGGCGCAATGGTATCTGACGGCATAGCGTTGCGCGTGTTCCGCCATGGGCGTAAAGGGCTCATGCACCGCCTTGAAGCCAAGCATCATAGCGAAGGGTTTGTCCCGCGGTTGATCCTCAAGGAATTGAATGGCGAAATCGACACTACGTTCATCGACGTAACCTTTCTTTTTCGTATCAAACCACTTATTAGTGACTCTAAAAACCGTGTCATTGTATTGGCCATGCCCCTGGTAGGTGGCTATAAAGTCAAAACCCGGCCGCTCCCATTGCTGCTCCCCATGGTGCCATTTGCCAATATAGGCGGTGGTATAGCCAGCCGCCTGCAGCGCTGTAGCCCAGGTTGGCCGGGCGGCGAATGGCGTAAAATTATCAGTGATGCCATTGGTGTGATTGTACTGCCCTGTCAGAATCGCTGACCGACTGGGTGAGCACAGCGAGGTGGTGACAAAGGCGTTGCGAAAGCGCATACCCTCGGCCGCGAGGGCATCCAGGCGTGGCGTCCGCAGAAATGGGAAGCGAGCCCGCTCCCCCTGCTCGGCTTGCACCACGCCAAACTCGTCCCAGCGCTGATCGTCGGCGACCATTATCAGGATATTAACCGGGACCTTTGTTGCGCCTGCCGCGGCACCGGCCACCATGAAGCCCTGCGCCAATAGCGCAAGCATACAACTGCTGACGAAAAGCCCGGCTTTAGTCAATTCAACATTCTCTGTGTATTCATCAATGCGTAGTTATCACCGCAAAATGGGCTCCGCGTTCAATCTAAAGATAATAAATGCTTTGTACAACCGGTCAGACTGCTAAAAGCCGACTCGCTTGGTAAAGCCACCATCGACCACGACATTCTCTCCGTTTATCCAACTGGCAGCAGGACTGCAGACGAACACGGCTACATTGGCGACCTCTTCCGCGCTACCCAGGCGGCCGCTGGGATGGGCCAGGCGGTCGCGCTCATAGAGCTCAAAGTAATGCTCTTTTATATCCTGCCAGACCCCACCCTCGATATAGATCGGACCGGGAGAAACACTGTTGGAGCGTATGCCCTTGCCGCCCCAGTTTTGCGCCAGCTGGGCGGCGTAATTGACCGTCGCAGCCTTGATCGCTCCGTAACTGGGGCAAACCGACATGTTGTGATGTTCAAACGCTGTCACCGTGGCAATTTGCAAAATCGCCGCGGCTGCGGACTCTTCCAGCCAGGGTAATGCAGTCTCATTCATGACAACGGCGCCCATCAGATCAACCTCAAAACTCTGGCGCCAGGCCTCCACCGTCCACTCCACGCTGGCAGAGGCGCTTGTATTATTGATGACGATATCAATGCCGCCCAGCTGCTCCGCGGCTGTCTTCACCCAGTGATCGAACCGCGTCATGGTCTGCGGCATCGACCGCCGAACCATAGACCTCGCCCCTGGTACCCAATGCCGCAAGTGCCGTATCTACCCCCTCCTGACCGCGGGCAAAAAACGCGACCGAGGCGCCCTCCGACAAAAATTTCCCTGCAATGGCCAGGCCGATGCCACGACTGGCGCCAGAGATAATTACCCGCTTTGCGCTCAACTCAAGATCCATCGTGCAGCTCCCCGTATTCTTATACCGATGATATGATCGTATACTCCCAAGAATAATCAGTAATAGCCCAGGACGATAGTTTTATGAGCATCCCACGAATTCTGTACCTCTTACTGGCTCTGGCCGGCATCGTGATGACCTGGTATTACAATCTCCAGTTTATGCAGGAATCCGGAGGGAGCTTTGACTTCGCCACCTTTATGGCAGCGGGCGCTACCAATGCCGCATCCAAATCACTGAGCTGGGACCTGACGATCGCCTGCCTCGCGGGACTGCTGTGGATTTTCTTCGAGTCCAGGCGACTGGGCCTCCGTTTCTTCTGGATTTACATCATCCTGGCGTTTGGTGTCGCCTATGCCTTTGCGTTTCCGCTGTTTCTGTTCGTCAGGCAGGGCAAACTGGAATCGATGCAAAACCAGCAGCAATAGCGCCGCAACACGAGTCGAATACCATGGTTGACCCAACAGGACTGACCGGAAAGGTCGCGTTAATCACAGGAGCGGCGCGCTTTCGCGGCATTGGCCGCGCCATCGCGCTGCGACTGGCGGACGACGGCGCAGACATTGTCGTTTGTGGCCGCCCTCGCGCACCAACATCCTTCCCGCCACACGAGCAGGACATGGGCTGGCGGGGAGTGGCGTCACTGGCCGAGGAAATCAGGCAAAAGGGTCGCAGGGCGCTCGCCCTGGATTGCGATGTCACCAAGAAAGAGCAGGTCGTGGCGATGGTTGACGCGGTAAAATCGGAGTTCGGTCGGCTGGATATTATTGTCAACAATGCCGGGGTTCCGAGCAATGCAGGAGCATCACCGATCCTGGATACCGAGGAAGATGTCTGGTACGAGACCATGGATGTCAACGTCAACGGCGTGTTCCTGGTAACGAAATACGGCGGCCGCCTGATGCGGGCATGTGGCAACGGCGGTGCGATCGTGATGATCGCCTCGCTTGCGGGTCGGGTAGGCCTGCAGGACTACGGCGCGTACTGCGCATCGAAGTTCGGCGTAATCGGCTTCACCCAGCAGCTGGCCCTGGAACTCGCGGGCAGCGGAATTCGGGTGAACTGTGTGAGCCCCGGCTCCCACGACACAGACATGATGGATGGCACGATCGCCAGGGCCACGCAAAAGTACCATCTGCCGGACGGCTCGTTCCGGCAACAGCTGGAAAATTTTATTCCCATGGGGCGCCAGGGCAAGGTTTCGGAGCTGGCCGCCGTGGTCTCATTTATGTGTTCAGCCGATGCCAGCTATGTGACAGGCCAGACCATTAACGTCGACGGCGGCGCCCGGCTCGATTGAGAAAGACTTGCGCAAACGCAACACACTGACAGAATTTTAGGACCTGCATCGGAACTGGAAAACATGAAGAATAATCTGAAGTATTTGCTGTGCTATGCAGCGCTGATTACATTGTCTGCCTGCAGTGACGGCAATAACGACAACAACCTGATCAATCCCGGCCCTTATGCTGCGGATGAGCTTTGGGTTTGCAAACCCGGGACTGCAGCAAACCGCTGCCTCGAACTCGATCAAACGACGACCTATATCTACTCGGATAACAGTCAAGCCGTGTTCGAGCACACGCCAGCGGTTGACCCGGGGTTTGATTGCTTCTACGTCTACCCCACAGTAGATTTGGCACCGGAGCCTGGAAACACACAAGACCTGACCGACGATACATTGGTGCTGCGTCCCCTTTACAACCAGGCGGCGCGCTTTACCGAGCTGTGCAATGTGTATGCTCCGCTCTATCATCAAATGACTATTGGCACCTATTTCATTCCAGGGGGCTATCACAACAGTGAATTTTTCAAGATCGCCTTCAGTGACATCAATGGAGCGTTCAACCAGTATCTGCTCGAAAGCGGCAACCGCCCCTTCGTCCTGATCGGTCACTCTCAGGGCTCACACATGTTGCTTGAGCTGCTCAAGCAGCGGTTCGAGAATGATCCCGCACTGCGCCAACGACTGATATCTGCGCTGCTGATAGGGCCCACCGGCAATTTGAAAGTGCCCGCCGGAGAGATTTCCGGTGGCACGTTCCAGAATATTCCGCTGTGCACCCATGCGACGGACACGGCTTGCATCATCGCTTACGACAGCATTGCGGCCGGGGGTTTTGCGGAGCGGGAGCCTGTCGCGGAGCCGCGCCCCTGTGTGAATCCGACACTGCTGGGTGGCAATCCAGGCATTCTGGAAAATACTATTTGGGAGACCAGCAATGGCATGCCATTTCCGCCATCGATTGAGACACCGTTTACCGCCTACCCCGCCATGCACACTGCGAACTGTGAGCCCGATGGGTTCCTGGCCATCGGTACGGTGGACGAGGAGCGAAAACCGCCGGTGACACCGCAACTACTACAGGCTGTGCTTGGCGACCGTAGCCTGCATATCCCTGATATGAGTTACGGCATGGGCGATTTGTTGCGTATCGTCGCAACCCAGGCTGAGAACCTGCCCTAGTGTTTCTTTGATACGCCTCATTTCACAGGCCGTTCCCAAACACCAGACACGAGAAATGCGATGTCAGACGAGAAGACCAAACGGGTACTGATCGCAGGAGCCACCGGCTACCTCGGTAAATACGCAGTCAAAGCGTTCAAGGAACGGGGCTACTGGGTACGGGTGCTGACCCGCAGTAAGGAGCGGCTGTTCGAACCGGGCCCCTTCACTGCCCCTGCGCTTGCAGCGCATGACATTGATGACATTTTCATCGGGGAGATTTCCAAGCCCGCTACACTGGCAGGTGTTATGGATGGTATCGACATTGTCTATTCCTCGGTGGGCATTTCACGCCAGCGCGACGGCCTGACCTTCGAGCAGGTTGATTACCAGTGCAACCGCAACCTGATCGACCTGTGCCGTGGCTCATCTGTCAGCCGCTTCGTTTATGTCTCCATGCAGGGTGCTGAACACATCATGCATCTGGCAATTACCCGCGCGCATGAAAAGGTCGTCGCTGACCTCAAACAATCGGGGCTGGAATACCGCATTGTCAGGCCGTGCGGGTACTTTTCCGATATGGGCGCGCTCTACGATATGGCCAGCAAGGGCCGGGCCTTCCTCGTGGGCGAGGGCAACAACAGGATGAACCCCATCCACGGGCGCGATCTGGCGGAAGTCTGCGTCGATACCGCCGAGGGTGACGAGTTGGAGGTCGAAGCCGGCGGGCCTGACATCATGACCCAGCGCGAAGCCGCGGCACTGGCGTTCGAGGTCGTGGGGAAACCGGCAAAAATCACCGTGATTCCGATGTGGCTGGCCAGGGGCCTGGTCAAGTTGATCGGACTTCTTTCAACACAGTTTGGTGACCTCGCAGACTTCATCGTCACCGCCGGCGAGATTGATGGCGTGGGTCCCAAACGCGGGACCACTACCCTGAAAAGCTATTTCGAATCCCTGCACGCCGCCCGCAGCAAGTCAAACTAGCACCATACCCACCAACCGGGAAACTGCGTTGGCGCCGCTAATCCGGTAGGGCAAAGGCGACATAGGAACTGCCACTGGCCTGGCCCAGTTTGCCGCCTCCTGCTGCCACCACCAGATATTGCCGGCCCTCCACCGCGTAGGTCATTGGCGTGGTGAAGCCCGCCGCGGGCAAGCGGGCCTGCCACAACAACTCGCCCGTGTGCTTGTTATATGCTTTGATCAACTGATCCGGGGTGGCGGCAATGAACAGCAGATCGCCTGCTGTCACCACGGGCCCGCCGTAATTTTCCGAACCGTAACCCGTCTGCCCCTGCGCGAGCAGTTGCGGATAATTGCCCAGTGGAATGCGCCACAGAATCCTGGCCTGCTGCAGGTCGATGGCGGTCAGTGTGCCCCACGGCGGTTTGGACGCGGGCAGGCCCTCGGGGTCGGTGAGTCGTTGAAACCCCGCATTGAGAAAGCCCGTTGCGGCGGCATCAGTGCCCTCCTCGCTGCGACCCTGAGCGGGCGTCGCCTCCCCCGTATAGACATGCCACAGGATAGCGGCCTTTGCGTACCAGGGTATTTGAGCAAATGCGGGCATGCGCCCCCGGCCGTGACTGACGATGTCATAGGCAGCCAGCGGAGAAATGCGGTCAGACAAATGCAGTAATGGCGGAATAGAGACGCCATCGCCCTGCATGTCCGCGCCATGGCAACCCGCGCAAAGCGCCAGATAGGCGAACTTCGGACCCAGGCCCATATCTTTGGGTACGGCTGTCAACTGCAACAGGTAGGGCACTTCATTGCTATTGATATAGAGTCGCTGCTCACTCTCATCGTAGGCCGCACCACCCCACTCGGCTCCACCGTCCATACCCGGATACAGCACCATGCCCTTCGTACCCGGTGTCATAAAGGGGTGGCCATGATCCAGACCGGCGATGCGCTGCTGCACTGCCTGTGCCATCGCCGGATTTCTATCGGTGGGCGAGAACTGCTGCTCACTATAGGGCGGCGGCGCGAGGGGCAATGGCTGGCTGGTGGCGGGCTGCTCCCCTGCCACGCCTGCTCCCACCACAGGCACCTCCTCTATCGGAAACAGCGGTTCTCCGGTGTCCCGGTTAAACACAAACAAATGGCCAGTCTTGGTGGCCTGAGCAACGGCAGGAATCTTTTTGCCGTCTCGCTCCAGCGTGATGAGATTGGGCGGCGACGGCAGATCCCTGTCCCACAGGTCATGGTGCACGAACTGGTAATGCCAGACCCGCTCACCCGTCTGTGCATTCAGGGCAATCAGTGAGTTGGCAAAGAGATTGTCGCCATGGCGATCATCACCGTAAAAGTCGAAGGACGGTGAGCCAGTGGGAACAAAGGCCAGGCCCCGCTGCTGATCAATGGCGATACCGGCCCACGAATTGGCGCCGCCTGCCGTTTCCAGACGTTCGGCAGGCCAGCTTTGCGCACCGTATTCTCCCGCCTGCGGAATGGTGTGAAACACCCAGCGCAGCTCGCCGGTTACAATATCAAACGCCCTGATGTGTCCGGGCGCAGCGCCCTTAAACTCATTGACCCGCGACCCTATAATGAGCAAATTCCGGTACACACTGCCCGGTGATGTGGCGATAACGGCTTCATCCGCAAAGCGCTCTGGCAGGCCCTGGTGCAGGTCTACCTTGCCGCCGTCGCCAAATGACGTGATGGGTTTCCCGGTGCGGGCATTAAGGGCGTACAGAAAAGAACCGGCTGTGTAGAGGATTCGCTGTGTCTCATCGGGCGCGGTGCGTTGCTCTGCAGCATCCGCTGCGTCCCAGTACACCACGCCGCGGTTGGGATTGGGCAACAGGCCCAGGTCAGCCGCCGGGTCAAAGCGCCACAGCTCCACTCCCGTCGCGGCATCCAGCGCAAAGACGTGCAGTAGCGGCGAGGTGCAATAGAGTATCCCCTTCACCACGATGGGACTGCACTGCATTTGTGTTGCACCGTTGTCCGCCGCGCCACCGGCATCGTAGCGCCAGACTTCCTGTAATCGACTTACATTGGATGTATCAATCTGCGTCAGCGGAGAATAGTGGCTGAAACCCTTGTCACCCAGATAGGAGCGCCATTCCTGCTCAGGCGACGCGCCGGGTTTTTCAGCTTCCTCATAAAGATGCGAGTCATACTTTTGCCCGCAACCGAGCAGAGAAACAATCAAAAGCAAACTACAAGGTAACGGCCAGACAGGCAGTGATGGAGCGGCGCGGGAAGTAATGGGGAACTCCTCATTTTATACAATGTGCCGTGCTAATCGCGCCGGAACAACATTGCCGTTGAGTCGATGTATCCGCTAGACTGCTAACGAGTTCTACCGACTACAACACACTATAATCCGGGTCGGATTCGGACATAGCATATGCGAACAGGCTCTATATTGGCCATTATTTTTCTTCCAGCGCTCATTGCAGTAGGCGGCTGCAGCGATGGTAACGACAGTAATAATGTCAGTGTCCCAGGGGCACCGGTTACGCTGGCCAATCTGAATGTGCTACACGGCTTTAATTGCGATTCACCGGAAGTCGACACAAAACAGTGCCGGGTCCGCGAGCGCATCGCCCTGCTCAGGGATCATCTAATTGCAGCGGGATGTCCCGATCTTGTCACCTTGCAAGAGGTTATTAACGCGGAGTTCGCGCCTACCGCGGAAGGCCAGCCAGTGGAATCAATACTATTGCTTATAGAAGCGGAGCTGCCCAACCTGGCAGCGGTCTGCAGGTTCACTTACCAGCTGGTATACGAGCCTCATCTCACGCCGCCTCTTACTATTTCCGAAACAGATGAGGAGGTCATCCTGAGCCGTTACCCGGTGTTACAGACCGGCACCCGGATATTGTATGGCCCATTGGTTAATCCAGGCATCTTCGCCCGACATGTTCTCTACGCTCGGGTTGAACATCCATCCGGCCAGATAGATGTTTACACCACCCATCTGGCCTCGGAGGGCGATTTTTCTGCAAGAATCTGTGGTACTTCAGCGCTCTGTCCCGTGGAATGCGATAGCAATGATACCGTGCGTGTTTGTCAGGCCGAGCAACTTGCTCTCTACGTCGAGGCGACCAGAGGCGATAATAACCTTGCGCTCATTTCTGGAGATTTCAACGCCGTACCCAATAGCACCGAATACCTGACCATGACAGGCCGCGGCTGGCTGGATAGTCATTTGGTTGCCGGTCAGCCTGAATGCGATCCCACTACTGGTATCGCATGTAGCTCTGGTCGCGACGATAGCAGCCTGGAAGATATTGAAAACCCCGCTCTGAATGTAGATCGTCGTATCGATTACATTTTTGCCGCGCTGCCGGAGGATAATACTGTTTGCACCTTTGCGCGACAGAGTGGACAACAGCAGGCGACTCCGGGGTCATACGAGATAGAGAGTGCCGGCCTGTTTGCTGGCGAGCCAAATCCCTTTACCCAGACCTGTGGCAGCTCACCAGATGCCCTATGCTGGGTCTCGGATCACAGCGGCAATCAAGTGAGGCTCAGCTGTCAGCCGTGAGCCGGAATGAACCTGAGCCGTGGGAATATCCAGCATTGTAAGGAGCTGCGCATGAAGAGCCGAGGCTATCGCCTGCTGCTGCGAACACTGCTCGCAGCAATCATCGCCATTGTCATTTTAATGGCATATGGTATGGGAGCTGTCGTCGGGAAATTCCGACCGGCCCTGACCAAACCTTATAGCGATTGGGCAATGGCCATAGTCCTGCCGCTGCGGCAGGCTCATTGCGATGTCGACGATGTAACAAGCTGCGGTGTCTCAAAAGCTGACCGGCCGGTTGTTTCCTGCGCTCCTTTCACGACAGAAAATCCGCGTAATGCCATCCTGTTTACCTTCGGGCAGTCCAATAGCGCCAACTCCGGTGAAACACGTTACACAGCGACAGATAACGTCCTCAACTTCAATATACATGATGGAAAATGCTACGCCAGCGTCGATCCGCTATTTGGTGCGGATGGCGATGGCGGCTCGGTCTGGGGGCGACTGGGTGACCAATTGGTCGCGAGCGGGGCCTTCGACCGCGTGCTGATCATCCCATTCGGCATAGGTGGTACCGCGCTCCGTGAGTGGACTGCCGGCGGCAGGCTGCACCCGCGGGTGCAGTACGCAGCCCGGCAGTTGCAACTCGCGCGCATCAGGCCAACCCACGTGCTCTGGCACCAGGGTGAGGACGATGCACGCGACGGAACCTCAAGCAGCGAATACATCGAGATGTTTGCGGCACTGGTGAAGGCCCTGCGCGACTACGGCATCGATGCTCCGGTATTTCCCGCAGTCGCCAGCATCTGCAACAACCTCGGTAGCGACACCATACGATCAGCCCAACGCGCCCTGCCGCAACACATTGCGGGAGTTCACCCCGGCCCTGATACCGATTCGCTCTCTGACATGAGAGACCGCTTTGATTACTGCCACTTCTCGGAACGCGGTTTGCAGGCCCACGCGGAGCTGTGGAAAGAAGTGATCCTGTCGTTCGAGCAGGGCCGACAGTAGCCAACTGTATAACTGATACCTGACGTGACAGGCGGGATACGTTCGCCTGTTGCCCCGGTGACCGCTTTTTCGCGAAGCGGACCTTTCTCGACCTGGAGGGGAAAATTCCGCTTTCGCCTGCGAATTCAACTGATCAACGCAACACACTACTATCTTCAAAAGAAAAAGTGGAGTGTTGTCCTATTGTTTATCGAACCCGCCTTAAGTACACCGACGAACAAAAATTCGCCCATTCACTGCGAGCCGCTCTGCTTGATCTGTCGTGGGTATATCTAGTCTGTTTAGTACCGTCGTTGTGGGGTCCAGCCAACTAATTTTATGTGGGCGATTTAAACAACAATCGGATTCTTCGGGTAGCACTGCGCTACGATCAAGAGCGGCTATATCTTTGCCGGCACTTCCCGACAGCGATGCAGATGGTGTGGTGGATAGCCTTGACAACTGTGCCCTCGTTAGTAATGCCAATCAGAAGAATTCTGACGATGACTCCTTTGGTGATGCTTGTGATCTTGATGATGACAATGGTAGGGGCAATGTCTGCGATTTTTTCCCTGTTGGTGGTGGGCCATCAGGGTGTTAGGCACGTGAGGATTGTAGCGCCGGCAGTTGATTAGCCGGCGCTAGTGCTGCGGATTTAGCATCCAGGTGCTAGTACTGCGATGGCGACTGCTGCGGAGGTTGCGGAGGCACCGGTATTGTCTGTCGCCACGGCGGTCAACTTGTGGCTGCCGACCGGCGCGTTGCTCCAAGTGAGCGTGTAGGGAGCGGTGGTGTCGACGCCAAGCCAAATGTTGTTGTAGAAAAACTCCACTTGCGTGACGCTGCCATCCGGATCATTAGCGGCGGCACTGAGGGGGATGGTATTGCCGCTGATATAGCTTTTCCCGTCGTTCGGCGCGGTCAGCGCGACAGAGGGGCGATTGTCATCGATCTGGAGAATCAGCTTTGGCCGTAGCGTCGGATCAGCCGAGTATTCGCTGGCAACGAAGCTTTTCTGGTAGGCCACGCCGGTGCCAAGCAACTGCCAGCCGAAATTGCTCTTTGCCCCCAGGCTCATGGACTGCACTGAGTCAGTGACATCAAGCACGACCCAATCCGGATCCCAGCCCGTGTGCGCCTCCGGGCTGCCCTTGGCGGCATAATCGGAGCCACTGCCGGCAGCGCCCGGCTTATTCCAAGGGATGCCTTGAGCGGCCTCGATCCAAGTGGCTTTGTTCTCGACCCAATTGATCAGGAGCGGATGTGCACGATAGGTGTAGTCGTAGTAGGACGATTTGTACAGGGCGAGGGCAGCGTAGGTAATGGTCGCCCCTTCCGGAACCGGGCCGCCTTCGTTAGAGAAAATAGCGAAGCGCACGAGCGGGTTGAACATATTCGCGAGGCTATTGAGCCCATCCTCGCCACCTTTGGGATAGGTTGTATGATAGCCGTCGAGATAGGTGTCGGTGGTGCCCGAATAGCCACCGAGCCCGTCTTGCAGAACAATGAGATCCCCAGCCCCGGGGGGAGTCACGTTGAGCACAATGGCGGCCGAAACTGCAGTGATGTTGGTGTTATCGGTGGCCACCGCGGTCAGCATGTGATTGCCTTGTTGCGCTTCCCAAAGCACAGAGTAAGGTGCGGTCGTGGCTACACCCACAGAGCTCCCGTCCAGAAAAAACTCGACTTTTGCAATATCTCCGTCCGAATCGCTCGCATCCGCGCTTAGTGTGATGGTTCTGCCATCAAAATATTCTATCGGTCCATCAAGAGGGGCGCTTATACTTTACCGATGGTGGATTATTGACACGGTTTGCGACTGTTGCCGATACCCTTGGAGAAATAAAACGATTTCCATTATTGTCAGTAGCTATGGCCTCAAACGTGTAGACACCTAGCGGTACAGATGTCAGTGTTGTCGTGTATGGCGGCTCTGTTAATGTCGTAAGGGTTTGGCCATCCAATAAGAGCTCAACTTGTGTAATGTTGCTTTCCTGGTTTGAGGTGACGGCCGTCACTACAATATCATCGTTCGGAAGAAAGTATCCTTTGCTTGTCGGTTCAGCTATCGTGATATGCGGATCATCGCTAATGGGCTCGATCCAGTTTTCTGGTTTATAAATCCATATATTGCCAGCATACGCATTTTCTAGAGCCATAAAAGCGTCAATTTGGGCTATGTATTTCCATTTGCCCAACACTCCGGCACCGGGACCGTCGTATGGAGTTGGTGTGGAAGCGCTCTTGAGTTTTTCAATATGCCAACCAACTGGAGAAACAACCGGGATGTCACCACCGACTTCCCCGCACCCAGGGGGGGCAGCAACAGAAACAGGAGGATAAAGCGCCCAAACGTCACCACCGCCTCCCCAGAGAAGAAGCCTGTTCCTTGGTGCGTCATAATCCATGCCATAATCCCCAAGGCCATTATTATAAATCCCAAGTGTAGTAGGCACGAATTCACCGTCAGGAACAAAAGCTACATTTAAATTTGTTGGGCCGGGAGTAGATAAATCCCAATATGTGAATAGATCGGGGGAGATCCTCACAAAGAGGTTATGAGTTGGAAGATAAGCGCCGACGGGCTGACCCGTTGAAACACCATAGCCAACTTGCTCCCAAGAATCTTGAGTTGGATCATCTATATCATTAACGGTGTATTTGGCAAGATACTGTTGTTCACCGAATACGAAAACAACATCTTTACCGTTTTCTTGGGTATAACCAGTCGAATTCTCGATAAAATATAGTGGAAAATAGGTACCTGGCAGGTTTTTTGGAACATCTCGATTTTCCCACATCTCACCACCAATCACCCATAAATTGGGATTATCCCATTGAGAGTGGGAGCCTGTTATTCCTCCGACTTTATTCTCATCTGCGCGAGCTGGATCGAAAAAATAGGGGCCGGTAGTGCGATAATTGCCACCGTATATTTCCAACGGACCATTGGGGTCTGGAACTATAAACGATTCACCAAAGTTAAATCCTGCTCCACCAAATGTAAGGAATCGATCAACTATTGGAAGGTAGATGTTACCGTCATAGGTATGGTGGGATTGAGGCGACGCATTGGGGCCATCTACCGTCAGCCAAGGGTAGCTTCCGAGAGATGATATATCGCTAGGCAAAGACATTCGTTCCCAATTAAGCGTCGTGGCTCGCCAGCGATACACATCATTTCCTCCGTAGTTCGCATGCCCTCCGCCGTAGATGATTAAGTCGCCTCTTCGACTATCCCATGCAAAACCGCTAAACGCATCAATTATGCCGTGTGGGTCCCAGGGGACTTCATCAAGAGATTTAGTCTCGGACACCAGAAGCCCAGTCGGCGTCCATACATCCTGAAATTGGTTGTTGTTTACTCGAACCCATCCGTTTTCCGGTGTGGATCTCAGGATGGAGATTAACTGCTCGAGATCGGGCTCTGAAGGTCGCGGATCGACATCAACAGGCAGTTCAGAATCGGAATACGCGAAAATTGGGAGTAAAAAAATCATGGCCAATGGCACGGATATGCATAACTTTCCAAATGTATTGCGGTAACCAATCATAATCTTGCCCTATGTGTTTCGTGACAGCAGATAATTAAATCCCAGAGGTTCACAGTGATCTCCGAACTTGTTATTGCTTTCATGTGGGCCATCCTGTTGCTACCAGTCTAGTTGTTAAACTAGAGTTCGCAAGAACGATACCGCATTCATTAATTCAATGGCGTACATACGGATAAATGCGTAAATCAATAAAGAATTCTAACAGTCTTTTGTGGGCTCCAATAAACGAATGTTTAGTCCTCTTCGAGGTCAGACTGTGTGAAAACTCTTCGACGAGATATAATTTAGCTTTCTCGTTGACGGGCTGCCATTATGAGTGGATTCATCGAGGGCGAAAGCCGATCACAGGCCACGCTGTTCCCCGAACGCATCGACGATTACATTGCTGAAGAGAACGCGGTTCGCGTTGTCGATGTGTTCGTGGATGAACTGGACCTCTCCGGTCTCGGCTTCAAAACCCTTCCCGAAGCAACAGGTCGCCCTGCCTACCACCCCGCCATGATGTTGAAGCTCTACATCTATGGCTACCTCAATCGTATCCAATCCTCCCGCCGCCTGGAGCGCGAAGCCGGTCGCAACGTAGAGCTGATGTGGTTGCTGGGCAGACTGGCTCCTGACTTCAAGACCATTGCCGACTTTCGTAAGAACAACGGTGAAGCCATTCGCCTGGTGTGTCGGGAGTTTGTCATGCTGTGCCGCAAGCTGAACCTGTTCAGCGATGCCTTCGTGGCGATAGATGGCAGCAAGTTCAGTGCGGTGAACAACCGCAATCGCAACTTCAGCAAAGCAAAGCTCAGGAAACGCCTGGAGCAGATCGATGACAGCATTGCCCGCTACCTGGGAGAAATCGCCAGTGCTGACCGGCGCGAGGGTGAAGCAACAAGAACCAAGACGGGTCGGCTTCAAAACAAGATTGTGGCACTCAAGGAGGAGATTCAGACACTAAAAAAGCTGGAAGTCCGGATGCTGGAAAGCCCGGACCAGCAACTCTCACTGACGGACCCTGACGCCCGAGTCATGTCGACCGCAGCTCGCAGTAAGGCTATCGTAGGCTACAACGTACAGGCCGCTGTCGATACCAAACATCACTTGATTGTGGCACACGAAGTCACCAATGTCGGACACGATCGCGCACAGCTGTCCAACATGGCCCTGCAAGCGAAGGAGGCTATCGCCTGCGAAGAGCTGGCAGTAGTGGCGGATCGGGGTTACTTCAGTGGCGAGGAAATATTGGCGTGTGATCAAGCTGACATCACTGCCTACGTTCCCAAGACGCAAACATCGAACAACCAGGCCAGGGGATTGTTCGGCAAGCGAGACTTTATCTATCACACTGATGACAATGAATATGAGTGTCCGGCAGGAGAGCGTTTGATCTATCGATTTACACGCCAGGAAGACGGCAAGACCCAGCATCGCTACTGGAGTTCGGCTTGCCCGCGTTGCCGACTCAAAGAGAAATGTACAACGGGCGCCTACCGGCGAGTCAAACGCTGGGAGCACGAAGCGGTAATGGAGGCGATGGAAGATCGCGTGGATCGCAAACCCGACTGTATGCGCATTCGGGGAAGTACTGTTGAACACCCCTTTGGCACGATCAAGTCCTGGATGGGGCCCGACGCATTTCCTGATGAAGCGACTGGAACATGTGAGCACAGAGATGAGCCTGCATGTCCTGTCCTACAATCTCAAACGGATGTTACAGATGTTTGGTGTTGGGCCACTGATAGCGGCGATAAGGGGCTAGGAAGCCCGTTATTGCGCCAAAAATCAGCGACCTGTGATCGCCTCTGTGCGATTCTCTGCGACACATGTTGAAAAGCAAAATATCAACCCGAACAAATTGACGTTGTTACAAGTCGCTGTCAGTGCAACCTGAGCACCGTTACTGGTCGACTATTCGATGAGAAAAGCTGCAAACCGAGTTTTGACACAGTCTGAGGTGGTTAGGGTCGAAAATTCACCCTCGAGAGCTCACCATACAACGACCGCTATCCCACCCAAGTGCGGTCATTGATAGGTTTGATGGCGAAACTACCGCCTTCGCCAAACTCCGGCCCTTAGTGTTAGAGAGAATTAATCGCAAGTATGCGGAAAAGACAACGGCTCCCGAAAGAGCCGCTGCGCTGGATGACTATCTTAACCGCTGGTCGAGATGGGCTACAGCGGGACTGGGTAGGCGACAGGAACCTGCGCGGGTCCGACACCATTATCTGGTGCGCCCGGTTGGCAGTATCCACTGCATAGCCTAGACTGACCTGGCGATTGCGATGTCCGGCGACAGGTGTCGCCAGGCGGGCCGCGTGGCGTCACCCACTCCAATTCTCGCCCGCGGGGGCGGCTAATCTTTTGTCAGGGATAGGCAAAACTGTGAAGATGATGACTGTGGTTCTGCTCGTCGGTGCGCTGACGCTCATCGGCTGCAACAACAACATGAAGAAGGACGACGACAAGGCCCCGCCGCCGCCGACGCTGGAGCACCCGCGGCTGGCGCAGGCTCCAGCGCCAGCTCCGATTCCCATGGCGACCGTCTCGCCCGCGCCGCGCCGCGCCAGTTCCGACGGATATCATTGCCGGTGACAAGGTTTATGTCCTCAAGCAGGGCGATACGCTTGCCAGGATCGCCCGCGAACAGCTCGGTGGTCTCAGCCGTCTGCGCGACCTGATCAACGCCAATCCGGGTATCGACCCCAACATGGTCCACCCGGGCCAGCAGATCAACCTGCCGTAAGGTAATCGAGGCAGTCAACGACCAGCCATCCGCTGCCACAGGATTAACCGCATCACTGATGCACAGGGTGTGAACCGGTGCGAGCAGAATCCCGCAACCTCGGATTACGACCAGGTGTATTAGCTCATACGTGACCTGACAGGCGGTGTATGTTCAGCTGTTGCACCAGTAAACGCATCCCGCAGCGGTCACTCATTGGACGCGAGCGGGGCTGGGAGACTACCTGGTAGCGAATGTCCATAACTTCTATGGAGTGCCATGCCCGTCTCCGCCTATTTTTTCAACCACGCATCCGCCTGCTTCTGGGCTAACCGAACCAAATCACCCTGCGCCAAACCCACGTCATGCACGTGCAGACCCCAGCTTGGAAGGATATCCCTAATATCATCCACTCGGGGATCGTCGGGGTTCCCATTAACAGTGATGGCAAGATAGCCCTTGCCGTCCTCCTCAATACACTCACCCTCGAACAGCCCAGGCAGTTTCACAAACGGGGTGGTAATTGTCTCGTTGAGCGCTGGATCGGTATAGGGCTGTAACTGCGACGGGGAGAAGACAGCATCCAGGTCCAGTAGTCCCTCACCCAGGTCTACCGGGTGGGTGCACGCCGCACGAGTATCAGGGCTGTTGGTGTAACCAAAGTCAAAGAGACCTTGCCCGGGCACTGGCGGTGCCGTCTCCCGGAAACTCTCGTAATTCACGAAGCAATTCGTCTCCTCGTCGAAGGTACAAGGCGGCGTGCTTTTAAATGATGCGCCCACCTCTGCGTCATTGGGTAATGCCACAGTCATACCGATTAAATGCGCAGCTATCATCCTGCTGGCCAGATAGGGGTTAGCTTCAATCTCTTCCTGTATGAGCCGAATCAAGTGGGTACTGCCCTGGGAGTGACCGATGAGTATGAAACCACGTCCCTTCGCATTGGCGACGTAGAATTTGAAGGCATCAAGTACATCGGCATAGGCCACGCCAGAAATTTCAGGGTCATAGTATTTACCCGAAAACAAAGCCGCTACCGTGATCTGCCTGTACAGCGGCGCAAACATTTTACAGACCGACCGATAACGTGCTGCCTGGATATAGGCAACATCTATCTCAGCGTCCGCGACAAGGTCGGAGTTATCGCTTACATCCTGGCTGACCGTCGGGTAAACATAGAAACAATCTACCGGCTGATTCTCTGCAGTGGGCGATTCTTCCAGTTGCGTGGTACCGTCGGCGAAGACGATAGTCGTCGAGAGATCCCATTGGCAGGCATTGGATTCATCCTCAATATCTGGCCGGCACAACCAGTTCTCCTTGCCGCCATACTGTTCGCTGGTGTAGCCCTGATAGGGGTTCTGACTATTGTTGTTATTATCGTTGCCGTCGTTGCATGCCGTCACAAGCAGCCCGAGCAGCAACAGGGAAAATATCCTCATCTTCAACCTTCCATGAATGGAATCACTAAACCAGAAAGATAAATCGTACATTGGACTATGGTAGTAGCCATCGGTCTGGTGTCTGTAGACGTGGATCAATACTTGGGCGTTTAAACTGCCCTCGGTTACTCTCAGCCACACAGTAGATGGCGGATTTGCAGTTAGCCGATGAATTCACCCCGTAGCTCGGCCCAGGGACGACCGCTACCCTACTCAGTTGCGGTCCTTGGTAGGCTTGATGGGGAAGCTTCCGTAATTGCCTGAGGCTGATGGGATGGTCGATACCCGCGGGATCTGCCGCGCCCCTGCTGCCAATAAGCCGTCCGTCACATATTGCTTTGGAGAGCCTTTAATTCATTGGCGTTAAAAGCGCAGTGAATTTCACGCCAGGTGATATATACACCGCCTGCGGTTGATGATAAGTTTAAACAGTACATCCGGTTTTTTTAATCAGGCTGGGTGAGCGGCACAACAATAACGTAGGCCGCAATGGTGGTGTTACTTCTTACAGTAGAAATAGGTGTCATCTGTGCTGTAAGGGGGAGATGTCTCACGAACTTTAGTCAATTTGTGCTCGTACAGGGGCACTGTAACTCATCTACGGAGTGGGTCTTATGATAAAAAATTCCACAACAGTGCTTTTCGTTGCCGTTCTGGCAAGTGGTGGCGCAAGCCCTTTCGCAGCGCAAGCGCAGACGCCGGTGCAGACGCAGAATACTGCCCTGCAACTTGAGGAAATCACCGTGACCGCCCGCAGACGGGAGGAGTCCATACAGGACGTGCCCGTGGCCGTTACTGCGCTGAATGCTGCGGAACTGCAGCGCTCGAGTATTCGCGACCTGAGGGATATTACGGCTTATGTACCCAATCTATTGGTGGATAAGGTAACCGCACTGCAGGGAGGCGCCTCGCTCGCCATCCGTGGCGTCAGTTACCAGGAGATTGATAAGAGTCTGGACCCGGGTATCGGCGTGTTGCTTGACGATGTTTATCTGGGCACCAATGCCGGACAAATCCTGGAAAACTTTGACCTTGAGCGACTGGAAGTACTGCGTGGACCCCAGGGTACCTTGTTTGGGAAGAACACCATTGGCGGTGCCATCGCAGTTTTTCGCACGGCGCCCACCAAGGAACTCGGCGGCAAGGTGCAGGGCACTGCCGGTGACTTCAACCGCCAGGATGTTCGTGGCTTATTGAATTTACCCATGACGGACAGCGGCGGCATAAAATTGTGGGGCTCAAGACTGAAGAACGATGGCTATGTAAAAAACACTACTTTCGATGACTGGGTTGGTGGCCAGAATTACTCGGACGCAGGTACCACGTTAGCCTACGATATCACCGAGGATTTCGACCTGGCATTCACCTACGAGCGAACCGAGGACAAATCCGACGTGGGCGCCTTCGCCAACTTCAATAAGTACTTTGACGAGTTCCCATATCCACCGTCTGATCCGGCGGGCGCACCTGCCGATTTGGCCGGATTGCTGCCCCTGAGCGTGGGACTGGGCAACACCGGGTTTCGGCAGTTTGACACCGGCAGTGACGAGGACCACAACTCCCAGAATGGACGTAACGATGGGGACACCAATCAGGATTACTCTAACCTGACCCTGAACTACGACCTGGGCGATTGGCAATTGAAGTCAATCACAGGCTATATTGATCGCAATGAACATGCCCTAACCGAGTATGATGCAAACCATTTTGAGTTCCTGTCAGTATACTCCGATACCGATTACCAGCAGTTCAGCCAGGAATTCCGCGTCAACGGCAGTATTGGTGACGTTGAAATGACCTCCGGCCTGTATTACTGGGATTCGGACTACGACACGCATTCTACTACCTACGACCTGTTCGAGTGGCTGGCGGGTTTGCCGGATGGCAGTGTTGGCACTATCAGCCAGCATGGCGAGACCGAGTCCTACGCTGCTTTCACCAGCGCGGATTGGGCTGTGACCGAAAAAATCACTCTGAGCGCGGGCGTGCGTTATACCTACGAGGAAAAAACGCTGGAGCCGGTTGGGCAGCAATTCTTCCTTGCCAGACGGTACCCCGCTGCAGCCACCGGTGGCAGCGGTGCATGCCGATGCGAACTGGGATAAGTGGTCACCCCGTCTGGGTGCGCAGTACAGCTTCACAGACAATATGATGTCCTACGTTTCCTATTCCCAGGGATTCAAGAGCGGCGGATTCTTCGGCCGCATTACATCGGGCAGCAATGTGCGCAAATTCAATCCTGAGGAAGTCTCAACCTATGAAATTGGTTTGAAGAGCACCTGGTGGGATCAGCGTCTGCGTGCCAACGCAGCAATCTTCAGCAGTGACTACAAGGACAAGCAGGAAGAGATTATCGTAGCCGATCCTGATGGCAATGTTGACACCGTGGTCGTCAATGCCTCCGATGCCACCATGGACGGGGCAGAGCTGGAGGTATCGGCAGTGCTGTACGAAGGCCTGACCGGCTTTATCCAGGGCGGTTACCTCGATGCCGCATATGACGAATTCCTGATAGATGGTATACCCGGCGTGCCGACAGACGGCAGTTCGCTGGATATGCGCAATGCGCCGGAATACACGTTTGGTACTGGCCTTAACTATGTTCATCCGATATTTGGCCACAGCCAGATGTCCTATGACCTCACCTATAATTGGCGCGATAGTTACGAGACCATCTTCGATAATGACCCGTTGGGCGAGGTGAATGCGGGGGGCTTCTGGAATGCAAACATTGATTTCCGTTACAAGGACATGCTCACGGTTTCCGTCTACGGACGCAATCTTGGGGATGAACGTTACTACCGCGCAGTACCGATTCCACCGGTATCGACGTTTGGTCAGTGGAATGAGCCGCGTAACTATGGCGTGACGGTCACCTACAATTTCTAAGCTCGCCTACAGATTATCTTACCTGCAACAAGCTTACTCATATGACTGCTCCACGTTGGTGGAGTAGTCATTACCCTGCACGCCCTCTCGGGACGGGATCTCTCCTCACTCGTGGGAGCGTTTGCGATGAGTCATTGCCCTGCAGATGCTCACCTTGCCAAACGCCGGTTGGCGTGCGATATTAAAACAATCATATCTGACTGTTTTTATTTATCAGGCGACACTCCACCATGCGGGTTGACCAGATCATCCAGTATCACGCTGTCCAGCGTCCGGACACGCTCGCCCTCACTCTGGATGCGAGTGCGCTTGGCTATGCCGACCTCAATTCCCGCGCGTGCAAGGTTGCCCACGGCCTGCTGGCGGAAGGCATCGGCCCGGGGGATCGAGTGGCGATTCTTGGCGAGAACTCCATAGACCACGTGGTGCTGATGCTGGCAGCAGGGAAGATCGGGGCGGTTACGGTGGCGATCAACTACCGCCTGGCGGGCCCGGAGTTGCAGTACGTGATCGACGACTGTGAGGCCCGGCTGCTGGTCGTGCCCGATGCGCAGTTTATACCCGCCGTGGCGGAGCTGGATCTTCTTCATACACCGGTGCTGCTGGGAGCTGCCGATCACCAGACTGAACCGTGGCGCGACTGGAACAACTGGTGGCAGGGCAGAGGGGATCACGAGCCGCAGTCAGTGACGGTGGCAGAGCATGCTTTCCTGCAGCTGTATACCAGTGGCACTACCGGCCGCCCCAAGGGCGCGGTGATTTCCCATCGCAATCTGCTCGACCTGTCCTATGCCGGGCTGGTCGCCGCCGAGCAACGGCTCAATATCGGCGACAACGAACTGGTGATCGCGCCCCTGTTCCATATCGGGGCCGTCGCGTCGCTCTTTTATACACTCATGATCGGCGTGAACGTGATCCTGCACCGCAATTTCAACCCTGTCGCGGTAGTTGATGCGATAGAACGCCACCGCCTGTCCAGCGTGTTCATGGTGCCCGCCATGCTGCAGGCGATACTCAATGTGGTTCCCGACCTGGAGAAACGCGATTTCTCCACACTCAAGCGCATCAACTACGGCGCCTCACCGATTGGCGAGACACTGCTGAGGCAGGCCATGGCTGTTTTCGGCTGTGACTTCCAGCAGTCCTATGGCATGACGGAGACCAGCGGCGCGGTGGCGCAGTTGACCGTGGCCGACCACCGCAGGGCGCTGGCCGGCAGACCGGACCTACTCAAGTCCTGTGGCAGGCAGAATGCAGCGACCACCATGCGAGTGGTGGATGAAGACGGCAACCCCCTCCCGGATGGCGCGCTGGGAGAAATCGCGGTCATGTCCAGCACCGTCATGCTGGAGTACTGGAAACAGCCCCAGCAGACTGCGAAGGCCATCCGCAACGGCTGGTTGCATACCGGGGATATCGGCTATCGCGACAGCGAGGGCTATTTTTTCCTGCTGGACAGAAAGAACGACGTGGTCATCAGCGGCGGCGAGAATATCTATCCCAACGAGGTCGAGCGCGCCCTGCTGTTGCACGAGGCAATTGCGGACGTCGCGGTCATCGGGGTGCCCTCCGAAAAATATGGCGAGGCGCTGCTGGCCGTTTGCGTGTTGCGCACAGGCGCGACGCTGGATGAAGAAGCACTCGTTGCACACTGCCGGCAACACCTCGCCGGGTACAAGGTGCCCAGACAATACATCGCGCGGGAGTCGCTGCCCCGCAACCCGTCAGGCAAAGTCCTGCGCACTGAATTGCGCAAACCCTACTGGCAAGACAGCGGACGCCGGATTGGCTGATTTTGTGTCAAACATCGAAACCGAGGCTCCAGCATGACCCGAGTAAAAATACCGCGCGACAAGCAGAACGATTACACCGCCGCAGAGCGCGCAAACCCGCCGCGACTTTGTGCGCGAGCAGACGGGCGCCGAGCTGCATCACATGGGACACTACTCCTTCGACAGCTCAATGGTGTCCGGCAATGTCGAGAACTTTACCGGTGTTGTCCAGGTCCCCGTCGGCATCGCCGGCCCCGTGCTGATCAATGGCGAGCACGCCAGGGGAGAGTTTTACGTGCCACTGGCCACCACGGAAGGTACGCTGGTCGCCAGTTACAGTCGCGGCATGCGCCTGCTGACGGAGAGTGGTGGCGTTAAAACAACGGTGCTGGAAAGCCATATGCAGCGCGCGCCCGTGTTTCAGTTTGCCGATGCACTGGCGGCCCGCGACTTCGGCGAGTGGCTGAAGGTCAATATGGACGCGGTGCGCGGGATTGCAGAAGCCACCACCAGCATCGGCAAGCTGGTGCATATCGAGCAGTACGGTATCGGACCCATGCGCTACCTGCGCTTCAACTACACCACCGGCGATGCCGCCGGGCAGAACATGACCAACAAGGCCACCCACGCTGCCTGCGAATGGATCAAGCACAACTATCCCGGAGGAGCCGATTACCTGCTCTCCAGCAATATTGACTCGGACAAAAAGTACTCACGCCTCAATACCATCAATTCGCGCGGCACGCGCGTTGTCGCCGAGGTCACCATTCCCAGAGACGTGCTGCACAACATCATGAACGTCAGCGGTGACACCTTGTTCAAACTGCGCCAGATTTCCAACACGGGCGCACTGATGGCGGGCAATGCCAGCAACGGCGCGCACGCTGCCAATGGCATTGCCGCGCTGTTTCTGGCCACCGGACAGGATGTGGCCAATGTCGCCGAGTCACACGCGGGGCTCACATACACCCAACTGCGGGATAACGGCGACTACTACTGGTCGGTCACGCTGACCTCACTGATCGTCGGCACCTACGGCGGCGGCACCGGGCTTGCCACACAGCGCGAAGGACTGGAGATGCTCGGTTGCTATGGCCAGGGCAAGGTGCGCAAGTTCGCCGAGATCGTTGCCGCGACGGTACTGGCGGGAGATATTTCCCTGGCCAGCTCGATCATGGCCGGAGACTTTGTGGCCGCGCACGACAAGTACGGACGCAACAGACCATAGCGCGCACAGTACGGCAATCACTCCCGCATCAAAGACTGGTCCAGCCGCCGTGAAAGCCGTGCGGGATATGATTTTTCAGCGGCACTGTCGCAATCGGCTCTGACAGCGTTGCGGCATCGAGGATAAGCAGTTCTGACAGTTCGGTATTGGCGTCATACACCGCAGTGAGCAGATAGCCCTCGGATTCCGGTGCGGTAGGCGTACGGGGTACAAATATCGCCTCCGACACATAGCGTGCCCTGCCGCTATCAAATACCTTTGATGTCGCCAGTGACAAGATCGATGCGCTGCAGGGCATTGTAAAAACCGGGCGTCTCATTCTGGCAAATGCCGGCCGTATAAATGAAGCGTGACTGGCTGCCTGTGCTGCGCCAGTCCCATTGGGGAAACTCGCAGGGCAGCCTGTTGGGCAAGTCCTCGGCCTGCACCCTGCCGGTGATCATATTGAATCGATAGCGCTGCATTCTGCCCGCAGCCGGTAACGGCTGGTGAAAAATATCCCGGTACTGTGCGTTGCCCTGCTCGCCCTGCTCGGCATTCAGTTCCACCACATCGACAAACAACTCGCCGTTTTCCTCCCAGCAATTGGAACAGTGCGCAAAGGTAAACGGGTCGACCTCGAACGTGCGCACGAGGCTGAAATCATCCAGCGATACCACATACACTTTCATTCCGAGCTCAGGCTGGTAATCCATATTTTGCGCAATGGTCTCACGCGCCATAATGACTTTGAGCGGGCTTCTGAACGACACCGGCATCACCATAATCACCAGATAGTTCTCGGTCATCGCGTTGTCATGGCAAAAGGCCATGCGATCCACCTTGATGGCACCACGCTGCACCATGCGCCCGTCGGGGGATACGCGAAACAGGTTCATTCTTGGGCCCGTAAGGCCAGCGGCCATACCGAAGTTGATATAGTCGCCGGTGCGCGGGTGGACTTTGCCATGCGCGCTGTAAGTGTCGCGCGGCCTCAATACCCCGTCGAACCCTTCCTCGCCAATCGTTTCCAGGGTTTCCAGATCCAGCCGCCACGGCCGGCCACCCTCAAACAGGCTGAGCAGTTTTCCGCCGTGGTAAACAATGCTGGTATTGGCGCAGTTGGCGGGCATGTGCAGGTTCTTGAAAAACCCGCCGGGCGCATTGTGCCCGAAACTGCGGTAGACCACCCGCTGGGCCGCCGTTTCATCCAGATACTTGGGCGTTTTTACAAAACTGCAGCGATAGTGCACCTGGCCGTCTTCGATGCGAAAGCTGCTCGCGCCGCCATCGCCATCAAACCAGTGGCCGAAGGGCTTGCCCGCGAGTTCGTTGCGCGCGGGACCGATACGAAAAAAAATGCCCTTGAGATCCTGCGGGATCTTCCCGCGGATCTCCTGCGCGGGGATGGTGTAGGACAGGTTATCCTGCATCGTCCTGAAGCCGGAGCAGTGCGCGGTGAGCGGGTTTTCCCAGGTCATTTTTCGCCTCTGGACGTTAAGGGTGCTTGCTGTGTTAAGTTATCATCATCGGCGATAAATAAGGAGATAAAGTATGCCTGTATCCACCGCAATCCTGGCCCCCGTCACCGCATTACTGTTGCTGACCTGTGTGGTGTGGGCCTGGATGTATATCACCCGAATTCCAGCGATCAGCAAAATGGGCATGAAGCTGGATCCCGATCTTCCCAAGGGGCAGCAGATGGCAGAGCTGCCGCCCCGGGTGCGCTGGAAGGCGGACAACTACAATCACCTGCTGGAGCAGCCCACCCTGTTCTATGCGGTGGCGCTGACACTGGCCCTGCTGGGGGCTGGCGACGGACTGAACGTCAGCCTCGCCTGGACGTATGTGGCGCTGCGTGTTGTGCATACCCTGCAACAGACTCTGTGGAACAAGATCGAGGTGCGCTTTGTCCTGTTTTTCCTGTCGTCACTGGTATTGATCGCACTGGTGGTGCGCGCTGCTCTCGTGATCTGGGGCGGCTAAGCAAATTTCCTGCTAGAGAATCTCGAGTTGCTTCAGGTGCCGTGTGACGACACGCATGAGGGAACTGCTGGCGACAGGCGACAGGTGGCTACCTCTCAACCAGTGTATCCGTGGTCGATCCCAGTGCTCCCACAATGCTGAGGGATGCTCGGGCGGCACTATCCTGTCACCGGCACCCGCCGCGATCATAATGCGTTCTTTGGCGATCCTGCGCGGATGGGCCAGCGGCGAGTGGATGTAGAATGCCGCGCGCATATTCTCCTCGGTGAGTGTTTCATCCAGGCCCGCCCGGTGATGTCCGGTATCCCGGTACACACGCCACGCCAGATCACCCATGCAGGCAGGGGGGACCAGCGCTATCAGGAAATCGAAATCAGCAGACAGTCCGGCGCAAAGACTCGCCAGGTAGCCCCCCAGACTCATGCCAACCAATCCTACCGGTCGCTCACTCTGGCCGCGCAACCAGCGCTTGATCTCGAAGATCTCGTGAATGGCACGACGCACCGCACTAGCCAGATGTACCGCATGGGGCACGGTGAAACTTTGCCCGGAAAACAAGGTTCCCGGCGCCCGGCGCGGCCCATGATCGGGCAGGGTGAGCAAAATGACGTTGAATCCGCGCGCAAACCACTGGCTGGCGGACAAGGCCACCGCGTCAATGACCGGCCACCCCATGGCAAATCCATGCAGGACAATCACCGACCCGATCGCAGCATCCGGCTCATGCACCCAATGCTCAAACTGGATTGAATCATTTTCTCCCCGGGCAGCATCAGGTGGCGACATGTTCGGGTAGTGCCGATAACCGCTGTTGAGCTTACAGCGATAAATCCTGCCACCCTTGATCAGGCGGCGCGCCTCGCTGTGCAGTTTGCCGGGATGGGGCGTGCGGGTTGACTCCAGCGTCTGTACGAAGTGAAAAAACTTATGGGGCCTGTCGATAAGATCAGTAGCCAGCATGGCCTGGATACTCTCGCGCAACATATCCAGATCAACATCGCGCGGCAGAATCCGTTTTTCGACTACGAATGTCACTGTCCGCATCAGGGAGCGATCCAGCAGCGCAGCCAGGGAAGTCACCAGGGCATCCCTTCCCGATTGTTTCGGCACAGTCACTTTGCGCAGTTTGGGTATCGCTTCAGGACTGATGGGGACCATGGTTTTCTCCTGAAATGGATTTACAGGCTAGCAGGTGATGAGCCATTTTGCATCAGGCTGACCATGACAGATATCAAGGCATGTGCAAGCCTTGTACCGCCATCCAGTTTTTCTGGGTAGACTGGTTGGCGCCACCGAACAACGGCATTACACAGTCCAGGATCACGGGAGAAAGAGGCCATGAGCGCCAGGCAGACTCGCCACAAAACCCTACCGAAATCACCCGCACTGAAATTTGTCAGCTCCATGCAGCGTCGACTGTTTGATTATGAATTTCTGGGCTTAAAGCACCTGGACAAGGACAAGCCCTCGATACTGGTGGGCAACCACTCCATTTACGCCTGGGATGTGGCCATCATGCTGGTCGAGCTCAAGATGCAAAAAGACATCGCACTGCGCGCTTTGGGCGACAGAGTGCACGCCAATATCCCGTACTGGCGCGATTTGCTGGAAAACTACGGTGTGGTGCCTGGCACTCCGGAAAACTGCGCACAACTGATGCAGAACAAAGAACATATCCTGGTATTTCCCGGCGGCGCGAGGGAAGCATTCAAGCGCAGCGGCGAGGAGCATCGACTGTTCTGGAAGAAGCGCACCGGATTTGCCCGCATGGCAGTGGCAAACAAATATCCCATCACACCTTTTTTTGTCTACGGCGCTGATCTTGGCTATGACATTTTGTGGGATTACAGCCGCATGAAAAAGAACCGCATTCTGTCTCCCCTGTTCCGCAAGAAGAGCCGATTGAACCAACTCCTGCGCGACGGCGAATTATTTCCGCCCCTGGCGCTGGGCCGGTACAACACCCTGCTGCCGAAGAAGACTCCCATTATTTTCAAGTTCGGCAAACCCATTGCAACCCGCAAGTACAAGGGCGCCACGGACCAGGATACGCTGTGGGAGGTGCGCGAGCGGGTGGAGGATGCGGTTACGCAGCTAATGCAGGAGTCCATTGATTATCTTGAACAAAAACGTGCTGATAACGCCGTTTAGACCCTGGTACCGCAACTGATATGCAAGCCGTGCTACCCACCCGACAGGAATGAATGAACGAGCTATTGTCCCCTTTTTTTGCATGGGCTCTCGCGTTGACAGCGACAACAATCCCTATAGACTGAAAAAAATGTGCTACGTTTCTGCTCTGGAATATGCGGTTATTCCAGCCGTTTACGTCCACTACACAATAAGATCCAGGCAACTCTACAGGTGCTCAATGAATTTTCTGTCCGCAGGTTTTTGTCGTCGCCTATCGCTCATAATCGTCATCCTTTGCGCCAGTGCCTGTGGCGGCGGAGGGGGCGGTTCTTCGATCTCATCGAAGCGCAGGCGAGGTCATCCCCCAGGGTGGGACGCCATCGGATACTACGATGATGTCCTTCGAAAAAGACATCGAGCCGATCATGCAGGCCAAGTGCCTGGGTTGTCACAACAGTGGCGGCAATCCGGTGGCGCCGTTTTCCCTGGAAGGTCTCGACCGCGTGAATTCTTTCAGGTCGGCCATGCAGTTTGTACTGGAATCACACACCATGCCACCGGCTGACGCACAGCAACTCACCGGCAGCGAACACGCCAAGCTCATCGCCTGGTTGACCAACCAGCCCTACAAGTATGTCGCCGAAACACTTCGCATACCGCTGGTGGAACCCACTGCCTGGGATGTGCAGCCCAGGAATCGCGATGCGTTCCCGGACCATCGCCCGGCGGAAGTGAATTGCAAGCAGGACACTGGCTGGATGGTTGAGGACGATGTACTGGAAGTGCGTACCGAGTTCTGTAATTACCTGTCGATCAGCCAGCAGAGCCTGCTTGATCTGGAGGCCGGCACCACTCTTGAACTGGCGCTGAGCCACAGCGCGCTCAACTTTAACGCACCGGCCACCGCCCACATCGCGGTGTCCATCGGCGGCACTCCAGTCTGGGAAAACACTATCCCTATCCCCAGCGACAGGGCCATTCTCAAAGAGAGCCTGGTATTGCCTTTTGCGGTACACCGCGGCGACTCCATCGAAGTTCATTTGCACAACCACGGCAACAACACCTGGGAAATTCACTCGCTGGATGCTTTGGTTTCCAGCGACAAGGAGCTGACTTACTGCCCGAGCTTTGACAGCACCTTTGAAGCGATCCAGTCCGTCGTATTCGAGCAGGCCGGCTGCGCCAACTCACTGTGCCACGGCGCCGCCAAACAAGGCGATCTGGACCTTACGCCATTAAATGCCTACGACAACCTGGTGACGATGGCATCCAAGGGCTCAACGCTGCCGCGGGTAGAGCCGGGCAATCCCTCGCTCAGCTATCTGTACCACAAGCTGTCGGCAAAAACGTTCCCCGGCAGCTATTCTATCAGCGGCTCTCCCATGCCGAGTGCCGGAGCGCCCATTTCGGCCGGGCAACTGGAAGCCATTCGTCTTTGGATAGAGGCCGGGGCCCCCGGGAGGGATCGGTTGGCGACACTCTGGGCAGAGGCGAGGACGAAATCGAACGACTGCTGGGCGTCTGTCTGCCGGAGGCAGAACCCATCAATACTACTCCGCTGCCGCCGCCTGCCCCGGACAAGGGCGTCCAGTTTGTCATGCCCCCCCACGCCGTTCCTGCGGAAAAGGAACGCGAACTCTGTTTTGCCGTCTACGAAGATTTCCGCGATGTGATCCCGCCGCAGTATCTGGATGAGACAGGAGACAACTTCTATGCCCGAGGTGGTGAGATACGCGAGGATGCCTTCACGCACCATAATCTGCTCTATCTCGCTCCGGTCGGTGTAGACCAGATTCACGATCCCAGTTTCGGACAGTGGGCCTGTGTCGGTGGCGACCATGAGGGCCAGGTGTGTGAGCCGACTGATCGCAACTCCTGCGGCGCGCAAGGGCAGTGCCGTGCGGAGGTCCAGGACAGTATCGCGTGTCAGGGCTACGGGCCTCCCGCCCCGGGTGGCGACGGAAATATTCTGGGATTGGGCACCGGTATTGAGAAAGAGGGCTTCTACCAGAGCTTCCCGTCCCATGGCATTTTCTACTGGAACTCCCATGCCTTCAACCTGACGACCAAGGACGGCTTGCACCACCTGTGGCGCAATATCTATTTTGCCGATGACCGGCGCTTCGAGGCAGCAGCGTATCAACGTCATCAAGAACATCACTGCCGCTACCGGCACCCCACCCTTCCAGAAGAAAACCGTGTGCAGGGATTATGTTTTCGATCAGGGCGATGGCCTGCTGGCCCTCACGTCCCACACCCATAAACGCGGCGAGCGCTTTTTCATGTCCGTCAAGGGTGGCGAGCAGATCTATGAAACCTTTACCTACGATGAGCCACTGTACAAACGCTTCGAGCCGGCGCTGGTATTCAACAGCAGCGACCCGGCGCAGCGCACCATGGAGTGGTGCGCCACTTACAATAATGGCGTCAACAGTGACGGCTCGCCCAATATCGAAACCGTTACCCGCTTGTCCAGACAGACCGACCAATGCGTCAGCCTGTAATCCCACCGCCTGTGTGGCAGGCAAGATCGGCGCCGAGTGCAAGGGCAAGGATGACAATGCCAGTTGTGACTCAGCGCCCGGCGCCGGGGATGGCTGGTGCGATGCCTGCATCATCATGCCCGGGGCTTCAACCGACGATGAGATGTTCATACTGCTCGGCAGCCAAACTGGCGAATCACGATGCCCTGATCAACCCACCTGCGGACACTAACTGACCAGGCTTCTGCCGCCATCCACTACAATGACCTCGCCAGTGATGAAGGGTGCATCACAGGCGAGGAAAGCCACGGTTCGTGCTATGTCGGTCGGCGTTCCCAAACACTTCAGCGGTGTATTGGCCACCAGGCTGTCGCGGGCGGACTGGTCATAGGATGCGTTGCCCTCGGGCCATAATATCGCGCCCGGCGCGATGCCATTGACCCTGATGTCGGGACCCAACTCCACCGCCAGACTGCGCGTTAGCGAGGCCAGGCCCGCTTTCGCTGCACTATAAGCATTGAAGTGGCGCAGCGGGCGATCAGCATGGACATCGATAATGTTGATGACACTGGCGCCACCGCCGCGCAGGGCGGGCAATAGACCCTGAATAAGAAAATAGGGGGCGCGCAGGTTGGACGCCAGCATACTGTCGAATTGCGCCGGCGTGCAATTCTCGATGGGCGTGGGCGCAAAACTCGAGGCATTGTTGACCAGCAGGTCGATGGAGGAATAATGCGCAAGCAGCTCTGCCGCCAGTGAGCTGACTTGCGCGTGGTCCTCAAGATCTGCGTGAAACAAGCGGCAGGAAGCGGCGCGCCGCCCACACAGTTCATCCGCCAGTGCCTGCGCACTGTCCGCTGAACTGCGGTAGTGCAAGGCGATATCGAATCCCATGCCGTGCAGATGTTCGGCGATAGCCCGACCAATCCGCTTGGCGCCACCTGTGACCACCGCTACTTTTTTGCCACCGTCTCCATAGATGCCGCCGAATTGTCTTTATCGCAGGGCTTCAACCATAGCATCTTTTGTCGACACTATGGCAAGCTGGGGAATCTTCCCAAGAGTCCGGACCATGGCATACAACATCATTCAATGGGGCAGTGGCAACGTGGGTTCCCAGGCGATCGCTGCGATAGCGCAGCGCCGCGATCTGAAACTGAAGGGTCTGTTCGTTTACAGTCAGGACAAGGTCGGCAGGGATGCCGGGGAAATTGCGGGCATCGGCAGGATAGGCGTAAAGGCCACCAACAACGTTGAAAAAATTCTTGCGCTGGACGCCGACTGTGTCATTCACTCGCCGCTGTCATCTCTGGTGTACGGTGAAGATCCCGAGGCCGACCTGAAAACCATCTGCGCCCTGCTCGCCTCAGGAAAAAATGTCATCAGCACGGTGGGCTATATGTATCCCAAGGTGTACGGCGCCCGCGTAATGAACCGGCTGGCCCAGGCCTGCCGCCGGGGCGGCAGCAGTTTTCACGGCACGGGCGCCAATCCCGGCTGGCTGGGTGACCTGGTGCCGTTGACGATGAGCGCCCTGTCGGGCCGGGTCGACCAGATTGTGATCCAGGAAATTTCCAATTTTGAACACTACCCATCAGCACCAGATCATCCTCGACACCATGCGTTTTGGCTCAAGTCCGGCGCGCTTCAAACAGCAGTCGGCGCGCTACTCAGGCTGGCTCACGGGCCTGTTTCGGGAAAGTATCCAGATGGTGGCAGACGGTATTGGCCTGGCGCTTACCAGTATCGATACACGCTGCAGTCGCGCGCTTGCCCCCCGGGACTTGCAGGTCGCAGCAGGATTAATTCCCAAGGGCAGCATCGCCGGACAGCGCTGGGAATGGGCAGGCATGGCCAAGGGCAAGAAACGCATCGTGCATGAAACCATATGGCGAGTGCACGATACCATCGCAGACCACTGGCCCCGGGGCAGCCACTCCATCACGATCAAGGGACAGCCCAATATGTATCTGGAGTTCGGTCACAACTGGAATGACAACCCGGGCTCTACAACGTCCATGCACGCGGTGAATTCAGTGCCCTATGTGTGCGCGGCGCCAAGCGGGATACAAACCTTCCTCGATCTGCCCTGGATTATGGGTCGCGGCTCAGCCCACCACTGAATCAGGCACCCACACGCCATGAAATCCCACCGGCACCCGCACGGGTAATGGCACTTTGGCAATCGGTCCGGCCGAGACATTGGTTGCATCGAACAGGCAGAATGCGCTGGTCTGGCTATTTTTGTCATAGACATAACTGGCCAGATAACCCTCGTCTTCAGCGCCGCCTGACTCACGCGCAGGAATAAAGATCGCTTCGCCCGGAGTGAGCGCCGGGCCGGACAGGTAATTTTCTACATCGCCAGTCTTCAGGTCGTATTTTCGAATACCGCCTTCAGCCTGTGCAATGCGCTCCGGGGCGTCATTCTTTTCATCGACCACCAGGCTATAGCCATAGCGATAGTCCTTGGTCCAGTAGCTGCGGTTCACCTGCGGAAATTCCATGGAATGCTCATGGATCTGCTGCACCGACGCCTTGCCGGTTTTCATATTCATGGCAAAGCGCGAGAGGCGCGCGGGATGGAAAAAGTCGTGCGAATTTTTCACCCACAGCTTGTCGTAACGGGCAGCATCCACCACCACGTCCTCGCCCTGCTCAAAGGAATTCATGATGTGGAAAATGAAGCAGGCAGGAACATCAAACCATTTCACATCGGCATTGGTTCCCGTGCGGGGCATAACGCCAACGCGGCAGGGCGCGGCATCATCCCACTTGAACGGCAGACCGCTGCCGGAGATCGCAGAGAGCCAGGAAAACCGCACTGGCATTTCCATAAACGCAACGTAATTATCGGTGACAGCAAAATCATGGATCATGCTCGGGCCAGTCAGCTCGATCGGCTCGACCTGCAACATGTTGCCCGCAGCATCCGCTCGCATGTAGGTCAGGTATGGACTGACGATATTGTAACCAAAAAACAGTAACTCACCGGTAGCGGGATCAATCCGCGGGTGTGCCGTCATGTTACCCGTCAGCTTGCCGTGGTAATTGAACACGCCCTTGGTCGACAGGTCGTCGGGGTTGATGAGGTAAGGGTAGCCGAACTCCCCCAGCGACATCAGTTCACCCCCGTGGTACAGGAGAGAAACCGCGCTGGTAGTGTTCTCCGGCCTGGGCGCGCTGAACTTGCCGACTTCCTTGCGATAGACAGGCGTATCAATGTAGCGGTTGCGATACCACTTGGCCTGGCCGCCCTCCAGGCGCACACCGTGCATCATCCCGTCGCCGCCAAAAAAATGTTCGGCGATACCCGTGGAGGAATTGGTGCCATTGCGCACGTACAGGCCGTTCAGCTCCGGGGGAATACTGCCCTCGACCTTGAGATTTGTTGCAGTGACTTCTTCCGACACAGGTCTGAAGTTGCCCTGCTGCCAGAACTTGACGGGTGGCTCTTCCTCAGCACAACCACTCATGACGGTGGCTGTGGCGACGCCCAGGGCACCCAATCCGGTGTAGCCGAGAAATTGTCTACGTTTCATTGTGTCATTACCTGCGCCGGCTGAGATTCGTTCATCGCGACAAGTCTACTTCATATTATTGCGCGTATACACTTGGTTAACTGTACCCAAACGCAGCTGTCGATTGTAACATTGCCGCTGGAAACCAAACCCTGGAGTCTTATGAACAAGTTTGCCGCGTTTTTCAGTCTTTTGCTCACAGCCGGCCTTTTGGTCGCCTGCTCCAATGACAATAACTCCTCATGGCGACCAGACAGTACATTTTCCCAGAGTACCGTCACTGTGCCGAGCAAGGCTGCCCCGGCTTACACACCGGGCACGGCAGGCGTAAAGGTGGAGAACGAAAAGATGCTGCGTCAGTTCGGCTCCGCGCAGATCAACTTCAATCGGGCCATTTATACCCGCTACTTCCTGTCGGACCGGGACGGCACGCAACCGGACGCGATTATCGTACTTGTTCCGGGCTTTGAGGGCGGCGCATCGACCTTCTATATTCTGGCTGAAAATCTGCTGCGGCGCGCTGCCGCACAGGCCAACCTGGTACTGGAGGTCTGGGCGGTTGATCGTCGCTCCAATCATCTGGAGGATACCGTGGGCCTGGACATCGCCGAAGACCTTGCGGACCCACTGGTTGGAATGGACTTCCTGTTCGGTGACGCACTGGGCCTGGATTTGAGCCCGGCGCTGAAAGCGGGTCCCAACCGGCGCGCGGTATTTTACAACAGCAATTCCGACACGGCCTTTATGGCGCAGTGGACCACGCTGGTCCACTCCCAGGACATCGACGCGGTCGTTGATGCAGCCCGGGGCGCGGCGCGCAACGGCAATGTCTTCCTCGGCGGCCACTCTGCGGGAACCGGCTACACGGCCAACTATGCCGCCACGGATTTTAATCTGCAAGGAGGTGAGCCGGAGCCGGGTTACCAGAAACTGCGCGGCCTGATACTGCTGGAGGGTGGTGGCGCGAGCCTCTCCGCGACAGCGCCGGATGAAGCGACACTGGATTTGATAGAAGCGCGCTTTGACGGCGGTCTCTATGGCGCCGTGCGCGATCAGGCACCGCGCTGTATTGATGGCCAGACCGCCTGCTCGGTCGCAACCGCCGCTGCCGACTGCGCTGCCTTTGCCAATACATCCTGCGTGGAGCCGGTAGGCGCCTTTTCGGAGTTCCGGGGCCTCCTGTCGCCACAACTATTTGCCATCGCGGAGGTCGACGCTCTGGACGCGCAAAAAAACAACGATACGGTGCCGTCCCTGCTGCAGCAGGATCAGAATGGCATTGCGGGCAACAACGTGATTGCCCAGGTGCCGCAACTGAATATTCTGATACCGCTGGTGGGGGATACGCCTGCATCTTCCGTGACCCTGCTGGGTAAATTCCTGGATGATGATGGCCTGGCGGCGGCCGCTGCCAGTTTTCTGGCCGCCTCGGTGGGCTTCGAAGGTCCGCTGGTCGGTGGCGTGGCTACCTGGTTAAGCAAGGGTGAGGCCCTACCGCCCGAGGCGCTGGTCGACAATGGCCCGGCACCGCAAACCGTCCAGCCGCCTCCGGCGAGGACCCCTGTCTGGGGCCAGGAAGTGGAGCCGTCCGATCTGGAAGGCAGGATGCTGCCGCTGTTCTACCGTGGCGCGACCAATTTTCTGGAGTGGTACTACGCCTCCTCCGGCCTCAGCGTCACCAACGGACTCGGCCTGGACACCACACCCCTGTCAGCCCCGCCGCCCCTGGGTCGCGGCCGCAGCGATATTGAGAATCGCACCCAGGCATCCGCCATTGATATACCTGTCATTGCGTTTGGCGGCAGCAATGGGCTTGCGCCGCTACCGGCGGTGTGGCTGGGTTTCGCCGACGCCATCGGTCCCTGCGCGGCGCCCAGCTGTGACGGCGCCACGCCGAGGGTGCTGGATCGGGCCAACCCGAGCGCGGCTTTCCCCACATTCGGTGATATTCGCGGCGGCTTTGAAGTGCATATCTCGGAAGGCTATAGCCATGTGGATATTGTCGTAGCCGACGATGACCAGACCAACCATGTGATCGGCCCGCTGCTGGACTTCATTAGCCGCAATGTGCAGTGAACGCGGCCAGCCCTGTTATTGACGCAGTGCCGATAGGTGGGGAAGCACCTGATCCTCGAATAATCTCAGCATACGCAACGATTCCGCAGGCTCGATGCCCGCCAGCAACGGGTTGAGATAGAGTACAGAGTGCGGACCGAGCTCCTGTGCCAACGCCACGGTCTGCTCCGGCGTCAGCACGCGGTAGGCGGGGCTGCGCCGGATATTCTCCTCGGTCATCGCGAACGCGTAGGGGCCCGCGGGTTTGCCGAATGCCTCTATGGTCCACTCGCTATAGGATTTGAGCTGGTGCAGCACATGCGGCATGAGCATGTTCCAGGCGCGTTCGGGCTCCTGCGCAACCCACAGAAAAATAGGCCCCTGCTGCGGGTAGGCGCCGGGGTCCGGTGCGCCGATAGCGATGCACTCGTCCCGATAGGGTTGCCACAGGCGCGCGTCCAGCGGCGGGAACCAACCGTCGGCAATGTGGGCGGCACGGCGCGCGGCGGCGGGCGAACTGCCACCGAGCAGGATCGGCGGCGCAAAAGGTTCCGGCCTGGGGGAGATGGTCACCGTGCGCCCCTGCCACTCAAAGGACCGGCCGCTCCATGCGCAGCTTGAGGAACTCACAGGCTTCCCCCATTGCCGCC
Organism: uncultured Gammaproteobacteria bacterium; assembly: GCA_963762235.1. Lineage (GTDB taxonomy): Bacteria > Pseudomonadota > Gammaproteobacteria > Pseudomonadales > Halieaceae > Marimicrobium. Next base: position 95,810 of record CAVXKH010000001.1, read on the forward strand.
CAGCGGTTCCCCAGCTGGCGGCCAAATGTCTCGAACTCACAGGGCGATAACCGGCGCCGATTCCCAACAGCAAGCGGCCGTTACTGATGATCTGGGTAATTGCCGCATCCTCCGCCAGTTTGGGCAGGTCATAGAGTGGCGCCAGCAATACCGATGTACGCAGCTTGATACGCTTGCTGCGCGCGGCCATGGCACTGGCCAGAATCAGGGGCGAGGGATTGTAACCGTCTTCCGCGCTGTGATGTTCGCCCAGACCCACCACATCAAATCCCAGCGCATCGGCCCAACTGACCTGGTCCAGCGCGCATTCAAACAGTCTGGTGCGCTGCGCCCCGAAATCTGGCGAGCGCATGTCATACGTTAAGCACAGCTCCATAGGACACCCCATAGCAGTCCCAAAGCGGGATACCTGAAGAAATCAACGAAGAAACCATCTTGCCATCGCGTGCCTGAAACATCAGACTTAACACCGGGCAAGGATCAGTCAATATCTCCCCTACCTCATACCAATTCGATTCACGAAGATCAAGGAAAAGGAGCGTCACATGGCACTGTTGGATAAATTCAGGCTGGATGGCAAAGTGGCCGTGGTCACCGGCGCCGGGAAAGGCATCGGTGCGGGTATTGCCCGCGCTTTCGCAGAGGCCGGGGCAGACGTCGTGATCGGTGCGCGCACCGCAGCAGATCTGGAACGCGTGGCGCAGGATATCCGGGCGATGGGACGACGCGCACTGGTGGTTCCCACCGATGTGCTGGACTTTGCCCAGTTACAGGTCCTCGCTGATCGTGCGCTGCAGGAGTTCGGACGCATCGATATCCTGGTCAACAATGCCGGCGGCTTTCCGCCCAAACCGGTCTCAAAAACCACGGCGCGTGAGTTCGAAGGCGCCTTTCGCTTTAACGTGAGCACTGCGTTTGAACTGTCGCGCATCTGCGCGCCAATAATGGTCGAGACTGCCGGCAGCGGAGCGATACTCAACATTTCCTCGATCGCCGGGCACAAGCCCACCCCGTGTTTTGCCGCCTACGGTACCGCCAAGGGTGCGCTGTCCCTGCTGACGCAGGAACTGGCACAGGAGTTCGCCCCGAAAGTGCGCGTCAATGCCATCGCCGTGGGCTCCACCAAAACCGACGCCCTCAACACAGTCCTCACCCCCGAAATCGAGCGCACCATGGTGGAGCTGACCCCGATGGCGCGTCTGGGTGAAGTAGAGGATATTGCGTTGGGCGCCCTGTATCTCTGCACGCCAGCCGCCAGCTATGTCACCGGCGAGATCCTCGGCGTCAACGGCGGTCTGGAACGCCTGAATATGCAAATGCCACGCGCCTGGGGAGGAATGGGCTGAGGGAATATTACCGTGGCCCTGCAAGCACCGGAATTTGGCCATAATTGACCAATACCGTTTTCCGCCACGGCAGTACACTCAAACAGTGAAGCCTGCGCTGGAGTCGCATGTTATGCCCCAAGTTTCGTTTACGCCCGCCGATGTAAAGGTGCTGCCGCGCAACCGGGAGTACGATATCGCCCGCTCCCTGGAGCGGGACTGGTTTGATAATCACCCCTTCAAGACTGCCTGGTTCAACGCGATGTCGATCACCTTTCCACTGGGTGAGAAATTCTTTATCGACAGCGTGCGCTATTTTGCCGACCGGATAGATGACCCAAAGCTGAATGAAGAGATTCGCGGTTTCTGCGGGCAGGAAGGCTTCCATCGTCGCGAACACCAGCGTTACAACGAAACACTGTGCCGCAAGCGCGGCTATGACCTGAGTTATCTCGAAGGGCGTCTGGAGAAAAACATACAGCGCGGGACAAAGCTGCTTACTCCGCTGGAGCGCCTTGCTGCGACAGCGGCGTTTGAACATATCACCGCCATCATGGCCGAATCCGCCCTCAGCGAGGATAACCCCATGATCAACACCGCGGACAGCGCCATGCAGGAGCTATGGCAGTGGCATGCCGCTGAAGAAATGGAGCACAAGGCGGTGGCGTTCGATGTGTACCGGGCGGTGGGCGGAACAGAGGGGATGCGCAAAAGGGCCATGCGCCAGGCGACTTTTTTCCTGATGCTGGATGTCCTGATCGGTCTGGTACACATGCTGCGCAAGGACAAGAAACTGTGGAGCGTCAGCCTGTGGTCGCAGGGTTGGAAGTTCCTGTTTGCCAGGGGCGGCATCCTGCGCCAGGTCTGGCCCGCCTATAAAGAATACTATCGCGACGGGTTCCATCCCTGGGATCGCGACACCCGACCACTGCTACATTCCTGGCAACTCAGCGAGGCTGCTGCCCTGCCGGTTTAGCCGGTGCCTGATCCAGGCCCGGCTCAGGGAAACTGACTGATAATATCGTCCGCATAGCGTTTTACGCTGTCGATTTTCTTGTCCAGCTCATCGGTCTCCCCGTGATAGAAGGGCCACGGCATGGTCAAAATGTGCGTCACTCCAGCCTCTTCCAGGCGCTTGTAGCCATCGACAGTCCAGGCATCAGAGGGCGTCGCCATAACGTCAAACGGCAGGTGGTCACGCCCGTACTCCCTGCGCCAGGCCTTGATGCGCCCAATGCAGTCGATGATCTCGGCGGAAGTCTGCAGGTCCGTGACCCAGCCATCCCCGAGGCGGGCGGCGCGGCGCATGGCCGGCTCAGAAATACCGCCAATCCAGATGGGAATATACTCAGTGGGCGCAGGATTCATTTCCAGGGCGTCAAACTGATAGTGCTCCCCTGTGTATTGCACCAATTTGCCGGTCCACAACAGGCGCAGGATTTCCAGCATTTCATCCGTGCGCTTGCCCCGGGTCCTGAAATCGGTATTCATCAGGGCAAATTCGTCGCCTGACCAACCCACACCGATGGCCGGGGTTACCCGGTTGTTGGACACAATAGCGGCGGTACTGATGGCCTTGGCCACAAGGAAGGGGTTGCGCATGGGCAGCACAAAAATATTGTTGGTGAAGCGCAGCTTCTCAGTGATCGTTGCAAGAGCGCCAATCATTACCCACGGGATCGGGCCAGTCCGTGTAAGGGGGCCAGCGGCGACTGCCATCCGCAGTATAGGGATACGGCGTGGTGATGCTCTGCGGATTCACCACATGGTCCGAGAAGGACATGGCGTGCCAGCCGTGGGTGTCCGCGGCGGGCGCCAACCGTGTAAGGTGCGCCACGCTGCTGAATGAGGTGGATAAGACAAACTTCATCGTGGAGTGTGCTCCTGGCAGATACCAGTTCGGGACGGCTTACTTGGAAATATTGATCTGTTGGCTGGGCTCGAGATAAATGTGGCTGAGGCACTCACCCTCTTTCTCATTCCAGATGTCAATCTCTCCCATCCTGCAACGCGCTGCGTCGATCAGCTTCATATGTGATATGTCATTGCAGCCAAGGCCCGAGATCTGGATTTCCGTATACTTGTTCTTGGTTGGCATGATGCCATTAAAGGATATCGACGGGCTTTCGTACAGTATGCCTTCTTTATTCACCACGGTGAAACGCGGGACGATGGCGCCTATTTTGTACCCCAGGTTGTTCTGCAGACGGAATTGCAATTTGCAGGCATCCTGCATGTCCCATACCCGGGTCACTGTCAGTACTGCACTATTGGACGGATCACCTTCCATGAATTGGACAAAGTCCCAGGTGTGGTCACTTTTTAATAGCACCTGCCTGCCGTCCCTGGTAACCGCCTGGAGATCCGGCTCCGGTACAGCTCCGGCGCGTGCGAGCGCCGCAAGGCTCAGCAGATAAATCAGTGCGATAAGCGTTAATTGCTTCATAAAATCCTGTACCACAGCCCCGTCTGTCTTTTCGACCGTACATATTGCCTTTTGTTGCCTGAAGAGTATCGTCCCTGCAAAGGGTAAGCAATACTTGTCTGGGGATGTCGCGGATTTCCAATCACGAATAATGGGAGCTGGCGTAGTGCGACTGCCACTCCATTCCCCGGGCGCCAATAGGACGTAGCATGACTGTCGACTACCGCACACGCTGTGATGCCGATGTAACAGACATCGATATTACGGATTTCTTTTCAAGCACATTTCCGCGGCTACTGGACACCGCCGCTCCCTTGATCCAGCCCTGGCTGACACACAATACGCCGGACGACGTGACTATTGATTGCGAGAGTGTTTGCTGGCACCTGTCGGCAGCGAACGGGGGGGTACAGTTAAAACCAGGCGAGGGAGAAGCGGGCCTGCGCGTCAAACTCACTGCCGATGAATTCTCCGGCCTGGTCAACGACCTCTATACTCCCATGACCTTTTTTGTCAGCGGCGGCCTGAATATCCTGCGGGGCGAACTGGGTGCGTTCCTGGACTGGTGGTTGGTTCTTCGCGCGGTCGTCGACCAGCGCCCCATCCATATTCCGGGCGGGACCGATTTCCGCGACCGCTATGGCGCGCCACTGAACCTGAATCATTCCTTCCGCCTGGACGATGCCATGGCAGACATGCGGCACTTCCTGGAAACTGCGGGCTTTTTGCATATCGCCGGCGTGTTCAGCGAGGCTGAGATGTCTGCCATTTCAGCGGATATCGACAAATACCATGGCAATTATTACGAGGGCGATGACAGCAGCTGGTGGGCCACCACAAAAAACGGTGAGCGGCGCCTGGTCCGCTTGCAGCGCTTCGACCAGTTCTCTGCGGCCACCCGGTTGCTACTGCATGACCCCCGCTTTAAAAAAATCGGTGACATCAGCGGCGACGGGCACGTCCACTGCGGGCTGGAAGGAAATGCGATAGAGGCGCTGATCAAGCCGCTGGATGTGGTGCAGGGAATTTCCGACCTGCCCTGGCACAAGGACTGCAGCCTGGGTCGTCACAGCTATGAATGCTGCAGTCTTACCGTGGGTATATCGGTGACCGGCGCGGGTGCCGACTCGGGACAGCTGCGGGTGATCGCCGGCTCCCACCGCGCGCTGATGTGGCCGGCCCTCCTGGGCAGGCCCGAAAAATATGGCCTCCCCATTGTCGACCTGCCGACCCGCACCGGCGATGTCACTGTACACCTGAGCTGCACCCACCACATGGCGCAAGCGCCCACGGCCAGGGAGCGCCGCGTCATGTACACCGGTTTCCGCCTGCCTTCGGTTACGGTGGACTCGAGTATTGAATCCAGGGCGCGGATCAACCGGGCGCGCGAAGCAGCCTACAGGAACGTGTCACAGTGACGCCCGTCCGACCGGTCTAGCTGAGCGCCATGCCCTCCAGACCACCCGCCGCGCGCCACTCCCCGAGCAGACGGAAGAATTCGATCGAGCCCCCGCCATAGAAGCCGTTTTGCGCGCTGCGATCACCCGTCCTGCCTTCGTTGTTGTAGTACCCCGGAGTACAGTTTTCCAGAAAGTCGCCGGTATCACGGGCGCGATCGATACACTGCTGCACCCATCCGGCCTCGCCCTGTTCCGTCACCTCGACGCGGGAGCAGCCCCTTGCGGTAGCGGTTTCAACAATGTAGGCAATGTGTTTGGCCTGTTCGTCCAGCAGGTGCGGATAGTTCGCAGTGAACCCGGCCTGCGCATTGCTCATGATGAAGCAATTGGGAAAGCCGTTGACATGCATGCCGTGCAGGGTCCGCACTCCACTCGCCCATTTTTGCGTGAGGCTGTTACCGCCGCGACCGAGCAACTGGATATCCGCGCGCCGCGAGTAGTCGGTGCCTACCTCAAACCCGCTGGCGTAAATCAGGCAATCCAATGCGTACTCGCGGCCCTGTACCCTGACGCCTGTTGCAGTGATAGCGTCCACGCCACGCCCCTGGGTGTCGACCAGCGTCACGTTGGGGCGATTAAACGTCGCAAGGTATTCGTTGTGGAAGCAGGGTCGCTTGCAGAACTGGCGATAATACGGTTTCAGGGATTCGGCGGTCTGCGGATCCTTTACGATGGCGTCCACCCTGGCGCGAATCTCCTCCATTTTCTCAAAATCCGCGAGTTCGACCGCCCGCGCGATCCCGGCCGGCGACATATCGCCGGACAGATTCTGCTGCAAGCCAAACAGCAGCTTGCCGATCAGGTCAGTCCAGCCATCACCCACCAGGTCCTCGCCCTGGGGCACACCGGAAACCAGGGCGTTGAAATTGTCCATGCGGTGCCGGTGCCAGCCGGGCTGCAGCTGCTGTGCCCATACCGGATCAGTGGGAGGATTATTTTTCACATCAATCGAGGACGGCGTGCGCTGGAATACATAGAGGTGCTGGGCCGACTCACCCAACAGCGGGACACACTGGACGGCTGTGGCGCCGGTACCGATGATACCGACACGCTTGTCGGCGAGTCCGGTCAGGCCGCCACTGGCGTCGCCGCCCGTATAGCGGTAGTCCCAGCGACTGGCATGGAAGGCATGCCCTTGAAATTTCTCGATACCGGGGATGCCGGGCAGTTTCGGGCGGTTGAGGGGGCCGGTCGCGAGGCACAGGTAGCGCGCCGTCATCCTGTCCTTGCGATTCGTCGAGACAATCCAGCAGGATTCCATTTCGTCCCAGCGCAGCGTCTCGACCCGGGTCTGGAAACAGACATCACGATACAGGTCGAACTTACGCGCAATGGCCCGGCTGTGCTCCATGATTTCTGTGCCGAAGGCATACTTCTCACGGGGGATGTAACCAAGCTCCTCCAGCAGCGGCAGGTAGGTGTAGGACTCGATATCACAGGCGATACCCGGATAGCGGTTCCAGTACCAGGTACCGCCAAAGTCAGCAGCCGGATCGATCATGCGGATGCTGGCAACGCCGGCCTGCCGCAGGCGTGCACCCGCCAGCAGCCCGCCGAAACCCCCGCCAACGATCAGTACTTCAACATGGTCGGTCAGCGGCTCGCGCGCAAAACCGGGCTGCGCATAGGGGTCGTCCAGGAAATGGGCAAAGTCCCGGGTGACCTCGATGTACTGCTCGTTACCCTCTGCGCGCAGGCGTTTGTCACGTTCCTGCCGGTACTTGTTGCGCAGCGCATCCGGGTCGAAAACGGGACCGGTCACAGCGAGCACCCGTTGTACTCGACCACCTGATCTTCCTGCCACGTTGCCATCGGCTGCTCTCCCGCTGTTTGTTGTTTGCGCACGAAATTATTGCACCGCAGGCAGCGGCTTGCCATCGCCCGGCGACAGTTCCATCGGCGCGGGTATACCTGGTGGAAGGCACACCCGGAAAATATTGACCTGGATCAGTTTCCGATCACTTTAAAACAGTCAGTCCTGTTTTTAATATAGGGCGGACAGTATGATTTCGACCGGATTGCTAACACGACGACATTGGAGATTGTGATGGACCTGAGCCGCTTCCCCTACCTGCAGGGCAACTACGCACCAATTGACCAGGAGCGCGATTTTGACGTACCCGACCTGCATATCGAAGGTAAAATTCCCGAGAATCTGGTCGGCGCCTTTATGCGCAACGGCGCCAACACCGCCTACGAGCCGATCCACTATGTGTATCCATTGGACGGCGACGGCATGATCCACGCCCTGTATTTTGACCGGGGCAAGGTGCACTACCGCAATCGCTGGGTGCAAACCAGCCACCTCAAAACCGAACGCCGGTTCAATCGCACCATCTACGGCAGCCCGGGCAAGTTGGTGCCTGTGCCCCAGGACGTGCTGGACGCCGGCGGCGAGCCCAACCCGCTCAAGAACACGTCCAACACCAGCGTATTGCAACACGGCGGCAAGCTCTACTCGCTGTGGGAGGGGGGCTTTCCCCACCTGATGACCCCCGGCCTGGAGACGGTAGGGCAGTACGACTACGATGGCTACCTGAAACCGGGCGATGCGCTGACTGCACACCCGAAAGTCTGTCCCGACACCGGTGAACTGATTACCTGCACGCAGCGCTGGGATCAACCCTATTACACACTGCAGATCATCGACAAGCAGGGCAAGCCGCTGCGCGCTATCGAAGTGCCCATGCCGAGAAAGGCGATTATTCACGACCTGCAACTGTGCGGCGACTATGTCGTGATCTTCTACCCCCCGGCCTACCACGATATCAACAAGGCGCTGAAAGGCGAGGACCCCTTCCTGTGGGAGCCCCAAACACCCGCCAAAATCATTGCCATTCCACGCAACGGCGGTGACATCCTGTGGTTTGAAACACCTGCGTTTTTCAGCTGGCACTTCTGCAACGGTTTTGAGCGCGATGGCAAACTCATTATCGACTATGTCTGGATGGAAAAAATTCCCTTTGCCAAAAATATGAACTCCGGCCTGGAAAAGCAGACACGCAATATGCACCGCATGACGCTGGATCTGGCCACCCGGGCCGTTACCGATCACAAAATTGGCGATATCTACTGCGAGTTCTCACGTTCGGACGAGCGCCTCTGTGGCAAACCCTACCAGTACGGCTTCGCTACTGCGTCCAACCGCCAGTGGGCTGACGCGCACGGCTACAACTGCACACTGCGCTACACCATGGAAACGGGCGCACACCAACTGTGGGAGTACGGCAGGGATGCCAATGCCGGAGAGCCCGTCTATGTGCCGAACCCCGACAGCGTCAGGGAAGAGGATGGCTACGTGATGTGCTACGTCTATAACCCGGGCGAGGACCCTTTTGTCTCGGTGTTAAGTGCCGGCAATATCGCCGCCGGACCGATTGCAAAAATACATATACCCGGCCGCGTGCCCAACGGCTTTCACGCCAACTGGATGCAGGGTCTAAAGCTCAACGGTTAACAGGCTAAATCCGGAGGTTGCCACCCATGGCAAAGAAAATGCACCAAAAATCCGCGGCCCACATTCTGGCGCGCTCTCCGGGACCCTCCTACCAGGACCTGCTGGACAAGGAGGTGAACCCGGTGCCCGACTGTTTGCGGGACAACACCAACCCGTACCTGGGATCGGACAACCTGTCGGTGGATCGTTACCTGTCGCGCGAATTCCACGAACAGGAAGTGGAGCATGTGTGGCAGCGCACGTGGCAGGCAGTGTGCCGTGAAACTGAAGTCGGGGAACCCGGTGACACGCAGGTCTACGACATCACCCGTTTCTCCATCATCGTCACCCGCACCACCGCCGGCAAGCTGAAGGCATTTCGCAACGCCTGCCTGCACCGCGGCCGGCAACTGGTCGACAAAAACGGCAATTACGAAAAGTTTCGCTGCCCGTATCACGCGTTTACCTGGAGCCTGGAGGGCGACTTCAAATGGGCTCCGTGCAAATGGGACTTCTCCCACATCAAGGATGAAGAATTCGGTCTGCCAGAGGTTCAGGTCGATACCTGGGGTGGCTGGGTATTCATCAATATGGACCTCGATGCGCCGTCCCTGCACGATTACCTCGGCATTCTGCCCAGTCACTTCGAGCGCTGGAAGCCGGAAAACGGCTACAAAATGATTCACGTGGAAAAGGTTATTCCCTGCAACTGGAAAGTGGGCTGGGAAGCCTTTATCGAGTCCTACCATGCGGTAGCGACCCATCCGCAAATCCTGCCCTACACGGAGGATGCGGATTCCCAGTATGACGTCTGGGGTGACCATATCAGCCGCACCATTACCGCGCTGGGTGTGCCAAGCTTTCACCTCAAAGATGTGACTGATCAAGATGTGGTCGATACCATGCTTGGCGTCTCCGCCATGGTCGCCAGGCCCAATCACGCGAAGGTGCCGGACGGAATGACCGCGAGGGAATATATCGGTCAACTGAACTCCGAGGCATTCAGCGAAAATCATGACCGGGAACTGGCCAGCTTCGCCACCAACTCCGAACGGATGGACTCAATTCTGTACTCTATCTTCCCCAATTTTGCTCCGTGGGCGGGCTTTCATCCCAACATCACCTATCGCTTTCGCCCCAATGGCGACGACCACACCACGGCGCTGATGGAAGTTATTGTCATCAAGCAGCTGGCGACTGGCGCACCGCGACCCAAGGACGTACCGGTAAGGCGCCTGGGCGACAACGAACTGTTTTCACAGGCTCCCGAATTGGGCGTCAGCCTGGGCACCATCTTTGACCAGGACCTGTTCAACATGCCGATGATCCAGAAGGGCATGCACAACGTGAAATCGCGTGAACTGGTGCTGGCCAACTACCACGAGGTACGCATCCGTCATTTCCACCAGACGATCGACAAATACATCAACGGTGAGCTGTAGTCGTACCCGTCCGTCAAAAAAGGTAATACAGATGAGCAAATGTCCTGCAGATTTCAATTTTTTCGATGAGCAAGTCCTGAACTGTCCGTATGATTTTTACCAGACACTGCAGGAACAGGCGCCGGTCTATCAACTACCGGGCACCAACATCTTTATGGTGACGCGTCACGCGGATATCAAAAAACTGTTGAAGGATACTGAAACCTACTCCAACAACTTCAATCACCTGCTGAAAGGGCCGGAGCCTGCGCCGGAAGTCACCGCGATTTACGCCAAAGCGTGGCAACCGGTAGATACCATGATTACCGCCGATCCGCCGCGCCACAAAACCTACCGCACGCTGGTCAATAAAGTGTTTAGCGCCAGCCGTGTTGATGCAATGGAAGAGTACATGAAGACCATCGTCCACGAGCTGATTGACAGCTTTATCGAGCGCGGCGAATGTGACTTCATCCGCGAATTCACCACGCCGCTGCCGGTGTATGTCATCGCAGATCAACTGGGCGTGCCGCGCAAGGACCTGAAGGATTTCAAACGCTGGTCGGACTCATTCGCACGGCGCCTGAGCCAGATGGCCACGCCCGAAGAGCAGGTGGAGGACGCAGAAAATATCGTTGCCTTCCAACTCTACTTCGCAAAGATGATTGACGAGCGTAGAAAAAACCCCTGCGACGATATTATTTCGGACCTGGTGGTAACGGAAATCGAGGACCCTGACAACGGGGAAGTACGCCCGCTCAATATGGAGGAGCTGCAAAGTGTCCTGCAGCAGCTCATGGTAGCGGGTAACGAGACCACCACCTCAGCCATTACCGGCGGCATGGTCAGCCTGATTCGGAATCCTGCGCAAATGAAGGCGTTACAGGATGACCCCGGTAAAATCGCTAATGCGGTGGAAGAAATCCTGCGCATGGAGTCGCCCAGCGCCGGCATGTGGCGTGTGGTCAAAAAAGACAGTGAATTTCACGGCGTAAAAATTCCCAAGGATTCGCTGGTGATGCTGCGCTACCACGCGGCAAACCGGGATCGGCAACTGTTCGATGAGCCCAATGATATTGATATAGACCGCGACAATGCCGATGATCACATTGCCTTCGGACAGGGCATTCACTTCTGCCCTGGAGCCATGCTGGCACGCAAGGAAATGAACGTCGCTTTTGAGGCTCTGCTGTCTCGCCTGGACAATATCCGCCTGGTGGAAGAGAAATGCGACCTGAGCTATTGGCCCAATATCGTTTTACGCGGGCTCAAGGAGCTGCATATTCGCTTCGAAAAACGCGCTGCCTGACGTCGGGTCCTATTTCTTTGTACAAGCATCGCGGTCGTATGCCGCCTGTGTTTCCAGCATACCGGCCCGGGCCTGATCGGTGATTACAACGGACTGAAAAACCTCCTGCTCATGCCGCAGCGCCTCGCGCAGCGAAGCATCGTCATTGTTTGCCAGAATCCGCTTGAGACCAGCGCTTGCCGTGGATGATTTTGCTGCCAGCTCTCTTGCCCACTCAAGTGCCACCGGCAAGGCTTGCCCGGCAGGCACCACTCGATTGATTGCCCCCAGATCGTAGAGGCGCTGCGCGCCCAGGGGTTTGCCAGTCAATACCATTTCGGTGGCGGTGGCGCGCCCCGCCAATCGCGCCAGACGACTACTACCACCGATGCCGGTAGTCAGTCCCATGTTGATTTCCGGCTGGGAAAAACTGGCCTGCGCTTCCGCTATCCTGAGGTCACAGGCCCAGCCCAGTTCCGCGCCGCCACCCGAGCAAGCGCCGGAAATAGCAGCAATACTGATCACGTCCTCATGCGACAACTCCTGCATGGCGCCAAACCAACCAGCTCCGGTTCCGGTCTGCTCCAGCCCTTCGACACCGTTGGATAGATCGCGCAGCCACGCGTGTTCCAGCCAGTGCCCTGCAAGGCCCGATGCCAGAATAACCACCCGCGCACCGGATTCCCGACAATGCGTAAGCTGCTCTGCCATGGTATCGATTGCCGCCCAGCAGAGCTGGTTGGCTCGCAACGGGTCACAGAAGGTCAGCACCGCAATACTGTCGCCGGTCCATTCCACGTTTATAGAATGGCTCATACCGCTGCTCCGCTGCCGGACAAGCTCGCCCCCGGTTTCATAGCGCACTTTCCTGCAGTAACAGCCACCGGTTATTGTCCATAATGTACTAGCCGCTTCAGGGGTGAATGTTGGATGACTCGACGCGGACCATATTACCTTTTTTTCCGGAACCCGAGGTAGTCGCCGCCAGTGACCTGACATTGACGTAAATCCATTGCAAACTACTATTGGTGGCTCTTACACTGTTTTCGCAATGGCGTTTGCACCGGGCCATCCAGGGCAGTCGGCCACTACTGAACGCGAGACCTTAATCATGAGCAGGAAAACTGTTTTCATCACCGGGGTTACCGGCTCAATGGGTGGCGCCGGCATGCAAGAACTGCTGCGGCGGCGCGAACGCTTCGACCTGGTAACCCTGGCCAGACCATCGGCGGCAAACAAACGCCTGCTGCGCGACCTGGAACAGCAGCCCGGCGTGCGTATCGTCTGGGGTGACCTCACCTGCTATGAGGATGTGCTGGCCTGCGTTACCGGGGCTGATATCGTCCTGCACCCGGCCGCGATGATCGCCCCTGCGGCCGACCACGACCCGCAGGGAGCGCGTGCCGTTAATGTTGGCTCGACACAGAACATCCTCAGGGCGATCAAGGCACAACCCGATCCCCACCGGATAAAGCTCGTTAATATTGGCTCCGTGGCAATGACCGGCGACCGGCTTTATCCCATTCATGTAGGTCGCACCGGCGACCCGCTGAAGCCGAGTATTTTCGATGCCTACGCCTGTAGCAAGATCGATGCGGAACAACTGGTGGCGGAATCCGGCCTGAAATACTGGGTCAGTTGCCGCCAGACTTACATCGCGGTGCCTGACACGCTCGCGCTGATGGATCCGATCATGTACCACCAGCCGCTGCATACCTGCATCGAATTCTGTACCGCCCACGACTCCGGCCTGCTGTTGGCCAATGCCTGCGAAGACGACGTTCCGGAGTCGTTCTGGCGCAACTTCTACAATATCGGCGGCGGCCACCGGGCGCGCATCACATTCCTGGAATTGATGGAGCGCATATTTTCGGCCCTGGGCCTGGGGCGACCGGAGCAACTGACCCAGCGCAACTGGTTTGCCCTGCGAAATTTTCACTGCCAGTGGTTTGAAGACTCGTCGCGGCTGAACGATTACCTCCACTTCCAGACCATGGGGATCGACGAGTACGTTCAATCAGTGCTGGATGGTTCACCCTGGTATGTATTGCTCCCCACCAAACCCGGCATCCGCTGGCTCATGGCCCGCCGCTGGGTCAAAGCGCTGATTCGCCACTTCCTGATGAAGCCGCTGGCCTTTAACACGCCGGACAGCACCATGTACTGGCTGCACCACCAGCTGCAGGGCCGGGTCTCGGCCTTCTTTAAAGACCGGGCCAGTTGGGAAAACATTCCCCGCGATTGGGACAGTGTGCAGCGCCCCACCTTCGATCACTATCAACGCCTTGATCATGGTTATGATGAAACGCTGGACGAGGGGCAGCTCGACCTCGCCCAGATGCAACAGGCAGCTGCGTTTCGCGGCGGCCGCTGCCTGTCGAACGCCATGGCGCCCGGCGCACTATTGGATAAATTGCAGTGGCAGTGCTGGCGCGGCCATCAGTTTGAAATGACTCCCAATACCGTGCTAAAAGGCGGCCACTGGTGTCCCGACTGCGCGCCACAGAAAATGGGCTGGGACTTCGACAGTGAAGCCGCGCACAATCCGTTCTTTGCCCAGGTCTGGTATCCCAACCACGATACATCCGAGTCAAATTTCTATCCGCAGGACTGCTACCTGGACGTGGTTCAAACATAAGTTCCGGGCTGCTACTCACCAACCTGCTTGCCACTGATCGTTGGGCATTGTCATCCATTCCTGCAATCCTGCCGTATATACAACCACTTCAACTACATCGGACACAGGAACCTGGCCATGATAGAGCGCAATATTGGTAATGCAGAACGTATAGTAAGGTTTTCCTTCGGATTGTTATTCGGCGCCTGGGCGTTAACGCAGCCCGCGATAAATACTTTTGCGGAATGGTTTGTGATTATCGTTGCGGCATCACTGATGCTCAATGGTATCTTTTCCCGTTGTTACCTGTGGTACCTGCTGGACGTGGATACCACCGCGAAACCTGACCGCTGTGCTCCCTCCGGCTCGGTCAGCTAGCCTGATCCTGTGGATCAAACAACGTACCAGCGGACCATTTACGCATGAAGCCATCGCCAAAAAAGACCGGTAACGTGCTTGGTAAAAGTGTATTGGCTATCGGTCTGCTGGGGGCGGGGGCGGTCTTTGCCGACTGCCCTGCTTACCTCGATCACGACTTGCGCAAGCTGCACTCCAATGACATGGTCAACCTTTGTCAGGTCAGTGGCGGCAAGCCCGTGCTGATCGTCAATACCGCCAGTCACTGCGGATACACGCCCCAGTTCAAGCAGCTTGAACTGCTGTACAAGAAGTATCACGAGCAGGGGTTGGAGGTGGTGGGCTTTGCCAGTGACGACTTTCGCCAGGAGGCAAACGATGAGGAACAGGCAGCTGAGGTGTGCTACGTCAACTATGGCGTGACCTTCACCATGCTCGCGCCCTCGCACGTGCGCGGGGACGAGGCGAATCCAGTGTTCCGTGAACTTGCCCAACAGACGCAGGCTCCCGGCTGGAACTTCAACAAGTACCTTGTGGACCGCTCAGGCAAGGTTGTAATGCACTTTGACAGCAACACTGCGCCGGACAGTCCGGTGTTGACGCAAGCTATAGAAAGCGTTCTAAAGGCGTCCGGCACACGCTAGGTGCCGTTCCACCCGCTGGACGCCCATACCATGACCACTCCCACTTCAATGCAACGCGGCCCCGTCACTGTCCAGAGAAATCCCAATCCCCAGGGCAAGGGCATGGTACCCGTGCTGCGTGACTGGGGCACCATGCAAGCTATCGTGCTGGGCCCAAAATCTCACGCGGACTTCCTGCGCGATTATTGCATTTCCTCGCTGGTCCTCGCCGCCCATTTCCGCTTCAAGCCGGTTGTCGGACAGGACTACTTCCTCTATGGCAACGAGCTGGGCTGGTCCCTGTCCTTGATCGCGCCCGAGGAGTGGGGACAGCGTAAAGTCGGGGAGTTCGTGGCGAGCTGTCGCCTGCGCCCCGATATGACCTGGGCAATGGACACCTCCAGGCTGGAGGAACACTCCCCGGCGGTGGCCATGGCAAGGACTTTCATACGGGGATTTGTCGATACCCTGGCCGGGCAGGAATCCATTACCACCCATCTGCCTTTTTATATTGCAGGCCTGCCCTACTACCAGAGACTGCTCGCAACTGCCCTCGCGTCCTCGCTGCAACGCTCTCTCCCCCCTACGGGAGATGACATGCAAGCGCTGCTCTGTAAGCAAGCTGTGGCGCCCCTGTTAGCGAGCCCTGCGCGTGTTACTGGTCTTCCTGCTGCTCGTCGCTACCAATAGTCCCTGCAACTCCTGCAGTAGCTGAGACCGTTCTGAGGCCGTTTCCCTGGTCCGCTTGAACAGGTGGCTTGGGTGCTGCTCGCGATCCAGCCAGAATTTTCCCGTTACCTTTCCGGCTTCGGTAGATGCCGCCAGCCAGACCGCCGTATCAGCACCCTCCCGCGGACTGCGCAGCAAACTGCGCGTCAGCCGATAAAAGCCAGGTAATGATGTCTCTACGCCCGGCGTGTCGGCCCAACCGGGATGCATGGCATTGACCGTGATGCCGCTGTCTCGCCATTTGTCGGCCCAGACCTCGGTCAGGATCATCAATCCGCGCTTGGCGCGTGCATAGGCTACCGAACCGGAGTAGCCGCCACTCGCGCTCTGCAGGTCATCGACCCGGATTTTCTGCGAGTACATCCCGCCGGAAGAAACATTGACTACCCGCGCCCCCGCAGAAGCTGCAAGTAAAGGCTGTATACGCTCGGTGAGAATGTACGGGCCCAGCAGCAGCAACGCGAAGCTCTTTTCCAGACCTTCCGCAGTCTGCTGGCGCGGATTGAACAGGGCGCCAGCATTATTGATCAGGATATCGATCGGCTCACCCGCCGCAATCAAGCGGTCCGCCAGTTGATGGACCTCCGCCATCACGCTCATATCACAGATTTCGACCTGGATGTCCGGGTTGCCGCTTTCCTTGCGCATGGCGCGCACAATTGCATCGGCCTTCTTTTGATCCCTTGCTACGAGCACCACGCTTGCACCCATCGCCGCGAGCGCCTGCGCAGCGGCAAGACCGACTCCCGAGGTCGCTCCAGTGACCAGGGCGCGCCTGCCGACGAGGTAGGCCGAGAGTGGTTTCCAGTGCCGGCGCGAGGCACTGTAGCCCAGTCGGGTAAAGCGCCATAGTCCCGGCAGGATCAGTCGGTCCGCCAGCGCCAGGTGCGGGGACGGGGCGGGAGCCTGGAAATTGTCTTCCAGCGCTTCCTGCAATCCTCTCATGGTGCTTTTCCCGACACGGTCCATGAGGGCAGGATAGAGCTTGTTGGCAGTCGCCAGGGGACCGGGGAAATTGAATTTCGCCACATAACGCACCATGGTGCCGCCGGATTTGGTGGCACTAAAAAATATCTCTTCTCGTGCGGTGAAGAGCCGTGAATCAACTTCCATCAACATGCGTCGCTGCGGCTCCAGCTCGAGAATGCGGTAGTGCAGGGAGAATCCCGCTTTCATCTCAATGCGGTATTCACTGCCTTGCGCCGGAGCGCCCGGCGTCAGCTTGTGGCCACGCGCGACGGCAGGATCCCACTCCTCTATGCGCGAGAACTCCGAAACATAGGCAAATACTTCACGCAGCGGCCTCCTCACCTCTATGCTTTCATCCAGGGTAATCAACTCAGACATGCAGAACCTCCCGCCAACCGTTGCGTCCCGTCACTTGTGCCTGTACCTCCCGCCGTTCACTGTGCAACGGCGTATTTCCCGGGCCAGTCTCACGCGTCAGCGTTCTCCAGGGCCGTCCATCACAGTTGGCGTAACCTATACAGTCTGTGCGACAGCCCCGGCACGGCAAACGTGTGTGCCCACCGCCTGCTGGTGACGATTGTGCGCCATCTATACTGCGCCCGCATCCTTCTGTCATTTGCTTGAACCCTCGATACTGGACTGGCGAGCGATAACCAGCACCAGGCTTCCTACGCGCCAGCCGAATTTACTCATACCTGATTCGTTGATCAGGATATCGGGAGACACCAGGTACATCCGGTCATCTACATGCACATCAACCTCACTGCCTTTGTAGGGGAGACGCAGCACGTAATCGAGAAACAGGCTGTTACCTGCCTGCTGCAGCTTCGCTGCACCGACCACATCGCCTGCAGTACCGGTATAGTGCCCGTGTCCATCCGGTTTCAATGTCCATATGCGGCGCTGGGTTTCGCCATCGTCAAAGACAAAGTCCTCCACCAGCGTGCCCACACCATCGACCCAGGTTGCGGCAATGTTGGCATTAAAATGGCGAATCACCTTTCCTCCCCTGTCCTTGACTACACCGTGAGCCGTTAAATCGCCGTTGAAGAACTGTTCGACATCAAACAGCGGCTTCTTATCAGCGTAATCCGTCACCCGCACGTTGGAACAGGCCATCAACGCCCCCACCATTACGACCACTACTATCGTTCGCAGCATAGCTACCTTCCTCTTGCTGCCAGATGATACGGATGCAGCATGGATACCGATCAGTCAAACCTCGTTACATGAGCAAATATAATCCGAGGCAACCTGATCTGCGTATAACTTCGATAAATCAGCACTGCAGATGGGTTACACTACAGCGACTCTCGCCGCAACGATTAGCAGGCCCAGCATGCACACAGACAACCCGTTTGCCGTAGAAGAAATTACCCCCCCTTTTAACGATGAATGGGTCGCGAAGCGCCGCGTCGCGGATGCGATCAAGCAACTCACGGAGGTGCTGGTTACCAGCTCGCCCAGTGTGGAGAAGATGCACGCAATTGCTGAACAGCTGGAAGTTACCGCCGCGGAGTTTCGTAAATCACCGCGAATTTTCGGGCGTAGCGACTGGGCTGAGAGCGGCAAGCACGGCAGCTTCGGCCAGGTTAGCCATGAGTTGAATCCCATGGCGGGCTGGAGCAACCCGATTGCCCCACCCGTAAACAGCTGGATTGAGGGCGATCTGGCTCTCGCCACCTGTCAGTGTGGCTGGGCCTACGAAGGTCCTCCGGGCAGTGTGCATGGCGGCTTTGTCGCATCAATTTTCGACCAGTTCCTCGGTATGGCGCAAATGATTGGCGGCCAACCCGGCATGACCGGCTACCTGCACGTGAACTACCACCAGCGCACGCCACTCAATACAGAACTGAAGTTGCAGGGTAACCTGGTGAAAATAGAGGGCCGCAAAACCATTATGCGCGGAGAGATGTATGCTGAAGGCGTCATGACTGCCAGCGCGGAGGGCCTGTTCGTGCAGCCCAGGGGCGGCATGCATGCGGTACAAACGCTGGCAGCGGCGCGCCACAACAAGGAATAAAGGAGATATCTGCATGACCTACAAAGTTGTTACATGGGGCACCGGCAACGTCGGACGCTACGCTGTTCGCGCGGTACTGAATC
Source organism: uncultured Gammaproteobacteria bacterium (assembly GCA_963762235.1). Lineage (GTDB taxonomy): Bacteria > Pseudomonadota > Gammaproteobacteria > Pseudomonadales > Halieaceae > Marimicrobium. The sequence continues at coordinate 114,566 of CAVXKH010000001.1, forward strand.
ACCCGGAACTGGAGCTCGTTGCACACATTGTGAGCTCGGCCGATAAATCAGGACGCGATGTGGGGGAGCTTATTGGCATGGACCCGGTGGGCGTGCTGGCCACCAGCGATATCGAGGCGGCCCTGGCTACCCGACCAGACTGTGTCGTTTACACCGCCCACTCGGAGACGCGCATGATGGAGGCCGCCAAGGACCAGGCACGATGTCTGCGCCTGGGCATTAACGTGGTGGCCAGTTCACTGTTCATGCTGCAGTATCCCGACAATCCGGATGTCGCTTTCCTCGCCGAGCCCCTCAAGGCAGCGTGTAAGGAAGGTCAGGCCACGTGCTTCAATAATGGCATTGATCCTGGTTTCGCCAACGACACCATGCCGCTGGTGTTTACGGGTTTGTCGGAATACTGGAGCAGCGTGCGCATGCGCGAGGTTATCAATTACTCAACCTATGAGCAGGAGCACACGATTCGCGAGGTGATGGGTTTTGGCTACCCGGTGGATCACGACTGCATGCTGTTCGCGCCCGGCGCGCTCGCGCTGGGCTGGGGTGGTGCCGTGCGCTCTGTCGCTGCCGGTCTGGGCGTTACGCTGGACAAGGTCTACGAAGTACACGAGCGCCTGCCCCTCGCAAAAGATGTGCACAATGGCATGGGGGTGTTCAAGGCGGGCACCACGGGAGCGATGCGTTTTGAAGTACGCGGCGTCATTGACGGACGCGACGCCATCGTACTGGAGCACGTCACCCGCCTTACCGATGATATTGCACCCCACTGGCCACAGGGCAAGGGTTATCGCGTCATTATCGAGGGCGAGCCGCGCATGGAGATTACCATGGACATGGAGGATCGCAACGGTGATCACGCTGTCGCAGGCGTCATCCAGACGGCTACGGCTATCGTGAACGCGATACCGGCGGTGGTTGCACACCAGCCGGGCATGGTAGCAGCGCTGGACCTGCCCAAAATCACCGGCAAAGGACTCTACAGGCCAGTCGCCTGAACGTGCGCTACGCTCACTCGGAAAGGGTGACACGCCGGGCAGCTCTACTGGCACGAAGAGTTTAGCCGTCAGTCGAGTATGCCACCGGTCTGCGGCGCCGGTCGGGCGCGCTGGTTGTACAGCAGCGATATGATATGGCTGACCTCTTTTTCGGAGAGTGTGGAATAGTCCTGGGTCAGCTCACTGCCCACCGCCATGCCCTTTTGCAGCGCGGGCCGCTCACCCAGTTCCTGCAGCCAGCGCTTGCAGTATTTGAACTCATTGATGTCAATGCCCTGCGCCTCCCACCCGATGCTCCAGGGATAACAGGCCATGTCGGCAATGGTGTAGTTGTCACCCGCCAGGTAGCGCCGATCATAGAGTCGGTTGTTCATCACGCCGTACAGCCGGTGCAGTTCGTCATTGAAGCGGCGCAGTGCATAGGACTGGTCGCCCTGGCTGTCCTTCAGCCGGGCGAAATGACCACGCTCCCCGGTCTTGGGGCCCTGGTTGGCCATCTGCCACATCACCCACTGGTACACTTCCCACTTTTCACGGAGAGTACTGCCGCCGAACTGGCCGGTCTTTTCCGCGAGGTACATCATGCAGGCACCCGACTCGAACACGGACAGGGGCCCACCACCATCCTTCGGGTCATGATCCACAATGGCGGGCATGCGGTTGTTGGGACTGATACGCAGGAACGCCTGTTCAAACTGCGCCCCCCTGCCAATCTCACAGTTAATCACCCTGTAGTCGATCCCACTCTCTTCCAGTTGAATAGTGAGTTTCTTGCCATTGGGGGTGGGCCAGTAATGCAGGTCTATCATGGTTAATGTGCTCGCAGTGTCCGCAGCGCGGGTATCCCAGTGGCAGTAACTCTACGCGCGCCACACTGCGCAAGGCAAGCACACATAACCGCGGTTCCGTTTTTCTGCCTTGTCCTGAATACAATTGCAGCCACAGATCAGTTACGGTATCGACAGCACCGATGACATGAACTATGTTGCATTGTAACTAACTGTTGGAGTTCCTATGAAAACGAAAAAACAGATCGAACAAGAGGCGCTGGACACCTACCACCGGTTTGTGGCCACCCGCGATAAAGTGGATAGCGGCGAATGTGGCTGGGAAGTGATGGCAGATTTCTTTACCGAGGATGCCGTCTATATCGACCCCGCCTGGGGCCGCCAGGAAGGCAGGGAAACGATCCGGCAGTTTTTTCTCGATTCAATGGCAGGCCTCACCGGCCACGGGTGGTCAACGCCGGAGCGCTGGACCATGGTGGATGGCCATCGCCTGGTCAGTCACTGGGACCAGGTACTGGGGCAGAAGCCCGATGGCGGCCAGTGGATCGTACCCGGCCTGTCCATCCTCTACTATGCCGGCGACGGTCTGTTTTGTTACAGCCATGACTACCTGAACATGACCTATGTCGGTGAAACAATGAAAGCCATGGCCTGGAAACCTCCGGCAGGATTCAACATGCCGCCGCGTAAACCCAACTGGGCAACCGATTTGCCGCTCGCGTGGCGCGCGCTGCCCGAGGCCTTTGACCATGCAGGGAAACATCAACAATGACCTTACGCGTAATACAGTGGGCAACCGGCGGCGTGGGAAGAGCGTCTATTGAAGGCATCGTGGCCCATCCGGAACTCGAACTGGTGGGCTGCTGGGTGCACAGCAAGGATAAGGCGGGGCGCGATGTCGGGGATATCTGCGGCCTCGCGCCACTGGGTGTAACGGCCACCTGCGATATCGATGCGCTGGTCGCGATGGCGGCGGACTGCGTTATGTACAGCCCCATCATGGCGGATCCGGCATTGGTAGCCCGACTGCTGGCCTCGGGAAAAAATGTGGTGACTCCGCTCAACTGGTTCTATCCAGGCAAGCGGGACGTCTCGCTGCTGGAACAAGCCTGCAAGACCGGCAACAGCACCCTGCATGGCACCGGTATTCATCCGGGAGGAATTACCGAGCGGTTTCCGCTGATGATTTCCGCCTTGTCCAGTGCGATCACGCACGTGCGTGCGGAAGAGTTTTCGGATATCAGGACCTACAACGCCCCCGCTGTGGTCAGCGACATCATGCTGTTCGGCAAAACGCCACAGGAGACCGCGGCCAGCCCCATGGTCCACTTTCTCGGACAGGGGTTTCAGCAGTCAATGGAAATGGTCGCCGCTGAACTGGGCTTTGCGGTCGATCCCAAAGTAATCAGTACCCACGAATTTGCCGTGGCCACCGCACCTATCGAATCACCCATCGGAGTGATTGCTCCCGGCCTGGTTGCCGCGCAGCGTTTCACCTGGCAGCACACGGTGCGCGGTGCACCGGTCATTACCGTACGCGTGAATTGGTTCATGGGTGAGGAGAACCTGGAACCAGCGTGGAATTTCGGACCACAGGGGGAGCGCTTTGAAGTGGAAATCAGCGGGGATCCCTCATCCCATGTCAGCTTTCACGGCTGGCACCCGGAGTCGGTGGCCGCCGGCCTGATTCGCAATCCCGGAATTGTGGCCACGGCCAACCACTGCGTCAGCGCTATTCCCTATGTGTGCCGCGCCGCGCCGGGCATTAAAACCTATCTCGACCTGCCCCTGATTGCGGGGCGCGCGGCTCCGACTCTGTCCCGGTAACGCACCAGGCGGGACAGCACACCACGGATACACAATTCCCGAGGCGTTGAAACTGGGCAAGAAAATTCACCTGCCGTTATATACTTGCCACGCCGGAATAAAGCCATAGTTATCAGGTGAGGACATGAGTGATTTGGTGTTGAAGGTGCCACTGGAACTTCGCCGTGGAGGCAAACTTCATGACGAGGCAGCGTCAGTAAAATCCGGGCTGCAACTGATCCAGCTTATGTGTAGAAACTTTGGCGTCCGTGACCTCGGTGAGTCCAGCGTGCTGGACATGGGTTGCGGGTGCAAACTTGCACAGGCCATACTGCATCATGATTTACCCATTGGCCGCTACGTGGGTATAGACGTTTTTTCTGATTTAATCGCATTTCTTCAGTCAAATGTGCTCGATCCTCGATTCAGTTTTCATGTTCAAAATACACATAATCAAATGTACAACCCCGAGGGCGAGCTACTCAGTGCAGCAAGCAGGCTACCCATTGACGAGGAGAGTTTCGATATTATCTGTCTGTTCTCGGTGTTTACCCACCTGGCTCCCCACGATTATGTGGCGATGCTGCGGATGCTTCGACGCTACGTCAAACCTGGAGGAAGGATTATTTTTAGCCTGTTCATAAATGAAACCACCTCCGGTGGACTTGGTTACATTGATGACATAAATAAACTGTGGAAAAAACAGCCGAAAAAGCTCGACGCATACAGGGAGGTCTTTGAGCAGGGACTTAGAAGCGCGGGGCCGCCCGACTTTGTTGATTATGATCGCTCACAACCGCTCAGGTGGGCGATTTATTCACGGGAGAATGCCCTGCGCCTGATCAAGGGTACCGGGTGGGAAGTGGCGTCGCTCAACGACCCCGAGGAAGCTATTCAGCATTACATGATTTGCAAACCCGTCTAATACCCCCACACCTAACTGATTGAGCATAGCAAATGAACATTATGAAAAAAGTTGTCCTGTTGGGCCTCCTCGCTTTTGTATTGATGATTGCGGCCTTCGACCTGTGGGGATTTTTCACCCTGGGAAAGATAACACCCGGGGTTGAGCCGGTACGCGACAGGAATGCCAATGCGGTGGTCATGGTATTTGGCGCAACGGGTTCTGTGGGTGACGGCTTGCTCAAGGCGGCAATCGCAGACCCCGACGTTAAAAAGGTGTATGTCGTCACACGCAGCACCTCGCCCCGCATGGCAGCGGGCGTCGCTTCCGGCAAGGTCGAAATTCGGCTGCACCAGGATTTTACCGACTACTCTGCACTGTCTGATGTCCTGGGAAAGGTCAACACCGTGATGTGGGGGCTGGGAACGTCATCCCTCAATGTCGATGACGCGACCTACACCCGGATACACGTCGATTTCCCCATGGCCTTCGTAAGCGCGTGGCTTGCCGCGCGCAGGTCTGGCCCCATGTCATTCCACTATGTTACCGGCATGGGTACGGATGCCAATGGAGACCAGCACTGGGCGCGGGAGAAAGGCAGGGCAGAATATGAACTGGCGAGCCTGGCCGCAGGGAGCGACCTGCGTACGTTCAGTTACCGGTCTGCATTCGTGCGACCTACCACCGAACAGGCGAATGCTCTTCACTATATTGGCGAAACCCTGTTGCGCCCCGGCTCCCTCGTGATCACTGCCGAGGAGTTGGGTACCGCCATGCTGGAAATCAGCGCTCGCACCACTGAGCTGGCAAATGGCACTGTGCTCGACAATGCAGACAGCATCGCCTATGCAGACGCTTACCCGTCAGGCCTATAGGCCGCAACAGATAATGGCACAATGTGCTAATGGCCAGTCGCAGCAAAAAAATCGCAAACAGGTGCTAATTGAGCAGCGCAGAAGTACCATAAGCGATTCATGGATTCGCTACTTGAAGGAGATGACATGTCTGATCTGGTTTTTAAAGTTCCGCAAGAGCTCCGGCGCGGGAATAAAAGGCACAATGAGCAACAATCGGTTGCGCAGGGAGTCGAGCTCATCCAGCTTATGTGCAGAAATTTCGGTATCGCCAATTTTGGCGAATCCAGTGTGCTGGACATGGGTTGCGGTTGTAAGTTGGTACAGGCGATTCTCGATCGCAAACTACCGCTGGGCCGCTATGTCGGCGTCGATGTTTTTCCGGATCTGATCAATTTCCTCAAAGCCCACGTTGCTGACCCTCGCTTTAGCTTCCATGTTTACAATACCCATAATGAAATGTATAACCCCGACGGAGAGCCTCTGTCGGCGAATACCAGGCTCCCTCTCGATGAGCACAGCTTTGATTTTATTTGCCTGTTCTCTGTCTTCACCCATCTGGCTCCGCACGATTATGTGGCAATGCTGCAGATGCTGCGGCGCTACATCAAGCCTGGCGGCAGAATACTCTTCAGCCTGTTCGTGAATGAACTGACACAGGGCGGTCATGGCCACGTTGACAAGTACAATAAAGACTGGGAGAGCGCTCAAGATAACCGTCTCGAGCAGCACAAGGACGCCTTTATTGCAGCGGCAAAGGCGGCAGGCCCTCCCGATTTTTTGGATTTCTACCCATCACACCCGTTGAAATGTGCGCTTTACTCAAGGGAAAACGCGATAAGGCTGGTCGAAAATACGGGATGGGAAATTGAGTCCCTGAACGATCCCGAGGAATGCATTCAGCATTATATGATTTGTAAACCCGTCTAACGGCTGCACCTGCCGCGATTAGCGGCCGTTCAGCTGCGGGAATACGCTAGTTTTGGGCATCCTGGGCCGCAAATTCCGCATAGGCCTGTGCCGTACCCTGGGCCATCTTGTCGCCGTCAAAGGGGATCGACATCTCCGGCGTGAACTCCAGCACTATGCGCTCAGGCGTATCCAGAAAACGGATGAACATCGCCGGGTCAATCCCCGCGGTGAACGCATTGCCCTTGTCATGCTGACCCTGACTGGCGACACCACCCGCCAGTAGTTTATACATCCATAGCTTGGTTTCCCGGTCATCGTGAATAACGGTATGCCCTTTATACGTGACGGTTTTTCCGCCGCCCATTGGCGTACCTTTACTGGTGATAACAATGGAAGAACGCCCGTCCCTGGCAATCGCTTTGATGCGGACCCGTTCGCGGGTGGCCGTCATCCATATTTTGCCGCCTACCGGCACATAGGCGGTGGTGACGCCCAAAGGATGACCGGATTTGTTGGCCCAGATAAAGGTGCACTCGCCACCGGTCTTAAGTAGCTCCTGTTCACGCTCAGGGTCCAGCCGGTATTGCTTTACATCGTCATAATTTATGGCTTGTTCTTGCATGGTATAGAGTCTCTCGAGCGAACGTATCGGAAATACACCAGTGACGGAGGGGACGGGCGGTTGCCCGCTCCGCACCACCCGGCAGGCAGGACGCCTCTTTTCTTATTTCACCAGCTTGTAAACAAAAAGCAGCACAAAGGCGCCTGCGGTGGCGGTAGCGATGCTGCCCAGATTCAGGCCGTCGGTAGCGCCCCCCAAACCAAGCATGGAACCAAGGTATCCGCCAACAAACGCGCCGGCAATACCCAACACCATAGTGACGATCCACCCGCCGCCATCCTTACCAGGCATTAACCACTTGGCCAAAGCGCCGGCAATGAGACCCAGCACGATCCAGGAAAAGATACCCATTTGTGAACTCCCCACGCAACAGACCGAACGGAGTGTTCATTGTCTGACAGGACCGACACGCAGGCAAGGCCTCGGCAAACTACCTGCTGCATGAAAGTACCACTGGCGACCGCTACTACTCGGCGCCGGTTTCGCCCATAATGGCAGGCGACGAGGGCAAATAACCGATGTGTTTTTACTGCAGGTAGTCACCGCCTATGAGAATCTCACTCAAACTGTTGTTGCCATCGTTGCTGTTGTTATTACCGCTCATCCACCTGGGCGGCTGCAGTTGCGGCTTTGATTGCAACAGCAATAACAAATCGAACGATCCGGCACTGCTTACCCTGGGATTTTCAGACTCCATACCCGAGGATTTGAAGCAGGTAGTAATCGAAGTGGACTCCATCACATTCAGGCGCACTGGCGCCAAGGATGTCGTGGTCGATAGCTTTACCATCAAGGAGCAGGGCCTGGTGGATGCCCCTACTTTCCAGATAGACCTGCTGAAGTACAGAGGCGTCGCCCAGCTGAAAGTGATCGAAGATCTACAACTGGAAACCGGTTCCTACAGCGAAGTGTCCATTGCCATCCTCAATGATGGCATCAACAGCTCCTATGTGCAGGAGGCTAACGACAGCCTGAAGCCAATCACCGTGTCTGGCGGGAAACTGACGCTACCCGGCGTGCAGCTCTCCTCGGGCAAACAGACATTTACTGTTGAATTCAGTTTGGCGCAGGCGCTGCAGCTGCAGGCGGCCACGGACAAGTATCTATTGGCAACAAACGGCATACGACTGGAGAACAACTCTGACCGGTGCCACCTTGTCAGGGCTGGTAGATAGCAACCTGTTTGATACCGTAGCGCCGTGCAACGAGAAGACCGATCCTCTGGCCGGCAACAGAATCTATCTCTACAAAGGTTTCGATACAGCAACAGACAGCCTGGCTGATGTCTTCACCACTGCCAGCACGGTGGCTCCACCCAGTAAGGCAATTGCTCCCTTTGCCGTTGGCACCCTGCTGGAAAATCAGCTTACCGGGAACTGGGAATACGCCTTTGGTTATTTGCCCGCCGGAGATTACACACTGGCGTTTGCCTGTGACGCCGAGGACGACGACGCAGTCGAGTACAATGGCCTGCTGATACCCCTGCCGGAAGGCCAGCGGTATAAAATCACACTCACGGAATCCAAAAAGTCCGTCTGCAATCTGGCCGAGGGCGCCAGTTGTTAAGCGTGACCGCACCTACAGCGTCCGGGAGCAAATTCGCCGAGGCGACAACTCATTGCGCCTATGCAAGCCATTAACGTAACCGGATTAGCCGTTTATCCTTCCAAAATCATTTGCGTGGGCCGCAACTATGCGGCGCATATCCAGGAACTGGGTAATGAGATACCGGGCAGCATGGTGGTATTCAACAAGCCCAATTCAGCCATTACGGACACCCTGCGCTCCCACATTGGCGACCAGGTCCTGCACTATGAAAGTGAACTGGCTTTCACGGTTAAGCATGGCAAACTTGCGGCTGTCGGCTTTGGGCTGGACCTGACCAAACGCACATTGCAATCGGCGCTGAAAGAGCAGGGCCTGCCGTGGGAGCGGGCCAAAGCCTTCGACGGCGCCGCTCTGTTCAGCGAGTTTGTAGCACTCCCCGCGGATATCCGGTGTCTCTCACTCCGACTGTATGTCGACGGTGAATTGCGGCAGGCGGGCGGTGTTGATCTAATGATTTACAAACCCGATGACATAATAGAAGAGTTGGCGACCTTCACTACGCTGGAAGACGGCGACATCATTATGACCGGCACCCCCGCCGGCGTAGGCGAGATCAGGCCGGGGCAAACGTTTGAAGGGCAGGTACTGCTGGGGGACAAGCTGCTGGTGTCGGCCACCTGGGTAGCCCAGTAGCCCCTGCAGCGAGCGAAAAAAGTCACAAAAGCCACATTGTCAGTGACCCAGTTCTCCTTTCTCATCACATTCCATCGACACCAAGCGGCCAACTTACTAGCCTGACAGAGCGAGTAAATGTTTGTGAGGTGTGCTGTGAGACTGGTAAAACTCCCCGCCATGAATCTGGAGCCCGGCATGTTTGTCGCCGAGTTGGACAGGCCGTGGCTGGAAACTCCGTTTGCGCTGCAGGGTTTTGTGGTGCGCGATTCTGAGGAAATTCTGTACGTTTCCAATTATGTTGATCATGTGTATGTCGATGCGGAATATACCGGGGTCAAACAGTCTTTACAGCTCGCAGTGGCGGCAATGGCTACCAAACCCCGTGAGCGACTCGCTCTGCGCGAGGAGTTCAGGCGCACCAAAGTCTCTTTCGATAGCGCGGCCGAGACTCTGGACAAGATTTTCGAGTCACTGCGCAGCGGCAGCCAGAATGACATCAGCGCCGTGCAGACGGCCATCAATCCCCTGATTGAGGGCGTCTTTCGCAACCAGGAGGCGGTGGCCGCGCTGCTGCGCCTGAAGGAGAGCGGCGAATACCGCTACCATCACGGCGTTTCCATGGCCGTCTGGGCCGCAATCGTCGGGCGACATATAGGACTGCATCGGCATGAACTGGAGAAACTTGCCGTAGGTTGCGCCATGTGCGACATCGGCATGACGCAACTGCCCCTGGAACTGCTCGATCAGGCGGAAAATCTTACCAGGGAACAGCTTCGGATTGTCAGAGCGCACCCCACGATGGGTTCCGAGCTGGTGTCCAGGTCAAAAAATATCGACTTTGAAATCCTCGGAATTATTGAGAATCACCATGAGCGAATGGATGGCTCTGGTTATCCGCGCGGCATCCAGGGCGCAAGCATACCCCTGCTGGCCCGCATCGCCGGATTGGTGGATACCTACGACGCCATGATCACGCCGCGCCCCTATGCGACAGCGCGTACGTCCCATGAGGCGACCCAGGAGTTACTGGATTGCAAGGGCGTCCTGTTCCAGGAAGCGCTGGTCGAGCAGTTCGTACAGGCTATCGGACTGTTTCCAACCGGCACCATGGTTGAATTGAACACAGGCGAAGTGGCCATCGTGGTCGCACAAAATGCTACTCGCCGACTCAAGCCGGAGCTCGTCATTGTGTTGAATGCCGAGAAAGAACGCCTCGAAACCGCAAAAGTTGTGGACCTGGCCAACCAGAGTATCGCCGCAGAAGGCGAGCGCTGGATTACCAGGGAGCTGCTGACCGGCACCTACGGTATAAGCGGCGAAGAGTTTTTCATCTGATGTCTACTTCCAACCGCAGCATTCTAGGCCTGGTGGAACTGGCCAATGAAGAGTCGGATGATATACGCAGTCAAACAATAAATCAGGCCCTGAATAATGCATTCTCCGATCGGTTAAACGGGTGGGTAAGAACCAAGGATGAGTGGAGCTTTCTCAAAGAAAATCGCGCCTGCGTCATTCTCAGGGATATCAGTAGTCGGGGTGAACTGGAGCTGGCCGGAGCCAAGCTCGCCAGACTGTTCAAAGAACCCCACTATTATCTTGGCAAGGCCATGCCTTTGATCGTGACTGCCGGTTTCACCGAGCTCAACGACCAGAACTCAGACATGGCGCTCGCCATACAGCAGGCCGGCATTGCTCTCAGCCAGGCCAAACAGTCAGCCAACCTGTTCAAGGTGTATTCTCCAGAAAAAGCGAAGAGTATAAGGGAGGAAGGCCAGTTACTGGAAAGAATGCAAACCGCATTGGAGTTGGGCGAGTTTCACTTGTACTACCAGCCCAAGGTACACGCCGGCTATCGCACACTGATTGGTGCCGAAGCACTTATCCGCTGGCACAGCAAGGACCAGGGAGTAATCACCCCGGATAAATTTATCGATCTGGCCGAAAAGAACGAGATCATAAAGCCCATGACGTGGTGGGTGATCAAGTCTGCAGTGAGTCGTCTGGCGCGTTGGCCGGAGCAACTGTCCATTGCAGTAAATATCTGCCCCTCGCTTCTTCTGGAAAACGATATTCTGTCAGTCGTTAGCGATGCGCTGGAGATATTCGGTGTCAGTACCCGCCCGGCTCAATCTGGAAGTGACGGAAAAGATCATGATCGATAATCAGGACATTATGCTCGGACAGCTGGCACGCCTGCGGGATATCGGAGTAAAGATCTCCATCGATGATTTCGGCACCGGCTTTTCGTCCCTGGCTTACTTTCGCGATCTTCCGGTCGACGAAATAAAAATCGACCAGAGCTTTGTGCGGCGCATGATGGAGTCAAAAAAGGACCACGCGATTGTGAAGGCCGTCATCGACCTGGCCCATAATTTCTCTATGAAAGTGGTCGCAGAGGGCGTGGAAACCATTGCTATTGCAGACAGGCTGGCGGAATTGCGCTGCGATATTCTGCAAGGTTATGTGTTTCGATAAACCCCTTCCTATAGAAGAGTTCGAAAAAGAATATCGGGTTTGACTGCCCAGCGGTATTTTCGGCCTCCCGGCCAGTATTCGCGATTGTAGTTGCCATCATTTTGCAGTAGTTTTAGCCCGAGCTTGTGGGTGGGAAACAATGCAAACTATCCTGCGACTGGACCTCGCTGGCCAACCCCGCGGTTGGATAACGCTGCACGAGGCGATTACAGCCTATGCCAAGGGGGATGTCGTTTACGGCATCGGGGATGTTCTGCCCCCGATTTTTGGTGGCATTCAACGCTGCAACGGGTTGCGCTCGCGGATTGATTTGCAACCCATCGTCGCCATCCAGGGCAAGATACTGCAGGGCTTTACGCCTCCCTTGTGCAATCGCACGCTGTTTCGTCGGGATGATCATCGCTGCCTGTACTGTGGACAGCAGTTTACGCGCGCCGAGCTGACCCGCGACCACGTGCTACCCACTTCCCGAGGCGGCACCGATCGTTGGGAAAATGTCGTGGCCGCCTGCAAACGCTGTAACTGGCAGAAAGACAACCGAACACCCGAGGAAGCACATATGCCGCTGCTGGCTGTGCCCTTCAGCCCCAATTCCTGGGAGTGGCATTTTCTGGCCAAGGACCGGGTCCTCGCCGACCAGATGGACTACCTGTCACAGCGGTTCAGGGCAGAACGCGCCTGGGCTGCCTGAAAACGCGCAACCATTGTCGCTGTATTTGACGCCTTCAACCCGGCCTTGCATGGCGCAAACGCGCACTGGCGTTGCGACTCAACCGCGGAAGTAGCGCTGGGGGCTGAACGGCATGGGCGTCACCGTGACCGGCAATTGTTTGTCCCGCACCGCCACCAATAACCTCGTACCCGGCTGCCCCAACTCGCGTTCAATATAGGCCATGGCGATAGGACCGCCAACGCTGGCGCCGTAACAGGCGGAGCAAACTTCTCCGACCTGTCGACCCGACTCATCCAGAACGGCCTGACCCTCACGCACCGGTCGTTTGCCATCCACACTCAAACCGACCCGACACAAGGCTGGCTTGTCAGTCATGCGCTTGAGGATCACAGCGGCACCGGGGAATCCTCCGGGACGCGCACCATCCGCGCGGCGCGCTCTACTGATGGACCACGCCAGGCCTGCCTGTACCGGATCGATCCCGGTGGTCAATTCATGTCCGTACAAACACAAACCGGCTTCCAGACGCAGCGAATCGCGCGCGCCCAGACCGATGGGCTGCACCTGCTCGGCGGCCAGTAGACGGCGCGCCAGACCTTCGGCCGCCGATGCAGGCACGGAGATCTCAAAACCATCCTCACCGGTGTAGCCGGAACAGGTTATGTAAACCTCGACACCATCGATTACGGCGGAACAGCCCTGCATAAACACCAGCTGCGCCGCCGCAGGGCACAAGCGTGCGCATCACGTCGCGTGCGGCCGGTCCCTGCAGCGCCAACAGGGCCTGCTGCTCCAGCACGGTGAGCGTTTGGCCAGACAGGTGCGCCCGCAGGTGTGCGATGTCCTGCGCTTTGCAGGCTGCATTGACCACGAGAAAAAAGCGCTCCCGATCCCAGCGGGTGATGATCAGGTCATCCGCTACGCCGCCTTGCTCGGTAGTAAAAAGTGCGTAGGTCTGCCGATTGATTCCGAGCGCCTCTATATCCACCGGCACCAGGGATTCAAGCATGGCAGCACTGCCGGGGCCCTCTACGATGACTTGTCCCATGTGGGAAACATCGAACAGCCCGGCCGCTGCGCGTGTATGCAAATGCTCTTTAATGATACCGGCGGGGTACTGCACAGGCATGTCGTAGCCGGCAAAAGGCACCATTTTAGCGCCCAATTCCCTGTGCAACGCATCCAGTGGGGTATGCAATAACGTCATCATCTATCCTTGTGCGTGTGTGGGCATCGACCGAAGATGCGTCACTCTAACCAGACCGATACGCCCGCGCAAGAATATGCGCGCTTGTTGCGCGGGCTGGCGTACTCGTGCGGCGTGTCCGGACACGAGCGGACACGCGCGGACAATCGGCCCGAGCACTATTGTGGCCCTGAAACCCCATGGGGAGTGGCCTCGACAACTGGCACTAAAGTTGCATTATCTGTGGACGGCGGCCCGCAGCGCTTGCTCCATACCACGGACGGTAGCTACACGGAAGTAGATTGGTGCACAGGGAAAACCTGGAGCAGGCGGCGGGCCGCCGTTCATATTACCGCTGCAATATGCGTAAAACTGACGAAAGTATTTCATTGTTACACTAGCCAAATTTTGCTTAACTCGCCCCCAACGGTCAGTAATAACACTGCGCCGCCAAGTTGTCTTTTATAAAATCATCGGGAGGTGATTTATGGGAGAACGTAATCCGGAGCCCTCTGCAGCAGAGTCACTGGACGATATCTTCGAACCCGCGATTGGAGACATCTCCGAAGAGATGCTTCAGGACCTGGTGCCCTTGTCTTCTGAAAAGCAGCGTCTGGTGCAAAAGCGCCGCCTGGCGGAACAACGCCTGGAAGAGAAGCGGTTGCGCGATGAACTGGGAGACTACGATTTGCAGCTGGACTATTACTAGGCCGCAGGTCGGCCGCACAACACACCGCTTTCCATCATGCATCCGCCGCTACCGTTCGCAGGCGTTGCAAGCCCTGTTCACTGGCCTCGAAGTTGCCGTGCTCAGTGATCAGGGCCCCAACTAACGCCGCCGGAGTGACGTCAAAAGCAGGATTCAACGCACGGCTATGTGCGCCGGCCAGATTCACTTCACGAAACTCACCAGCGGCATCCAGCCCGGCAATACTGAGCACTTCCGACTCATCCCGCTCCTCGATGGGAATCTGCTCGCCGCCCTCGCAGGACCAGTCAATGGTTGATTCCGGCAGCGCCACATAGAATGGAATAGCACTGGCACGAGCAGCCAACGCCTTGAGATAGGTGCCCACCTTGTTGCACACATCGCCGTTAGCGGCGGTGCGATCACTGCCCACAATCACACAGTCCACCCGGCCCTGGCGTATCAATTGGCCGCAACTGTTGTCCGTTACGATGGTGCAGGGGACCCCCGCGCGCTGCAATTCCCAGGCGGTAAGGTTAGTTCCCTGGTTGCGCGGGCGCGTCTCGGATACCCAGACATGTACTGCAATGCCGCTGGCATGCGCCTTATAAATCGGTGCGAGGGCCGTGCCCCACTGCACAGTCGCCAGCCACCCGGCATTACAGTGCGTCATGATGTTCAGGCAGGAGTCCACTTTCAGCGCACGCAGCAATTGCAATCCGTTGGTGCCGATGCGCTCGCAATTGGCAATATCCTCCTGCCGCAAAGACCGGGCTTTGTCCAATGCAGCCCCGGCGCGCTCAGACGGCGCCAGATGCTGCACCGCTGCGCTGATCTGTTCCAGGGCCCAGCGCAAATTTACCGCCGTGGGACGGGTGGCCAGCAGCGCGGCACTGGCACGCGCCAGATTTTCAGTGGACGCGTCCTCCGACAGCGCATGCGCCAGGCCGAACGCGGCGGTAATTCCGATTAACGGGGCCCCGCGTACCTGCATGGTGCGGATGGCATGACAGAACGCCGACAGGGAATCAAGGTGACACCAGCGCAAGGCGTGGGGCAGGAGTGTCTGGTCGATAATCTCAACCTGTTCACTTACGGGGTCCCAGCGCAGGCTGCACAATTCATCGTTACTGAACATTTCTCTTCCTCGGGCCGGCGGCCCTGCAAATCGTTTCGTACTGGCACATCCGGCGAGGCCCGAAGTTACCCAAGGCACGGAGTATCGCAGCAGTGCAAAGGGCTGTTCAAGGTTTTTGCACGGGTTCCATCGCCGGGGCGCAAACAGCTCACCGATTCATTGCTACAATGGCCGCTGCCTTGATGGTTCACCCCGAGGTTGCCCCGTGTCACTACCAGAACAAATCATCCAACCCACTGACGATTGGCAGAGCCAACTGCGCAACGTCATCACCTCCCGGCGTGAATTACTGGACACTCTTGGGCTAAGCACAAGCGATGTGGGCTTCTCCAGTGGTGCGTGCGAGGATTTTCCCCTCAAGGTGCCACGCGGTTTCGTACAAAGAATGCGTTCCGGTGACCCGCGCGATCCACTGCTGCTCCAGGTGCTGTCCTCGTGGCAGGAAATGGCTGACACGCCCGGATACATTCGCGACCCGGTAGGCGAGAGCGGTGCGACCATTCCCCGGCGCGGTATCATTCACAAATACCACGGTCGTGTATTGCTGATCGTCACTAGCGGGTGCGCGGTGAACTGCCGCTACTGTTTCAGGCGACACTTTCCCTACAATGAGAACCAGAACAGCCGCCAGCAGTGGCGTGAAGCGCTGCAATACATCCGCGCCGACAGCAGCATCGAGGAAGTCATTCTGAGCGGCGGAGACCCGCTGGTGGCTACCGATGAGCAAGTGCGGCAGCTGGTTACGCAGATTGCCGCCATACCGCATGTGCAACGCCTGCGTATCCACAGTCGCCTGCCGGTGGTCATACCCGCACGGGTCACCGACACCCTGCTGGACGCGATCACGCACACTGACCTGCAGACGATCATGGTTGTCCACTGTAACCACGCCAGTGAAATCGACGAGTCCGTTGCGGCCGCCCTGATGGCGTTGCGCCGCCGGGACATCACCACCTTGAACCAGGCGGTGCTGCTGGCGGGTATCAACGATAACCTGGAGACACAGCTGGCGTTGTGCCAGCGCTTGTTTGCCACGGGCACGCTGCCCTACTACCTGCACCTGCTGGACAAGGTGCAGGGGGCTGCGCATTTTGACGTGCCCGAGAGCAGGGCCCTGCTACTGCTGGCGGAGCTGTCCGCCAGACTGCCTGGTTACCTGGTGCCCAAACTGGTCAGGGAGACTGCCGGCGCCAGTTCCAAAATCGGCGTATCGGTACCAGACTGATCGGCGCCATCCGGGCTGTCGCTCATCAACGCGGCGGCAGTCCGTGTACCAGGGTGAGAAAATCCAGCCTCGTGCCTGCCCTGCGATGTTCGCTCAAGGCCTGGTATTCGCCGTCGGCATACCAGTCTTTGGCGGCTTTTTCTGATGGAAACTTGAAAATAATCATACGTCCCTGCCGCGGCGAGTCGCCTTCCAGGGTAATGGGCTGATCGTCATAGGTGAGAAATTCGCCGCCGTATTTCTTCAGGAACCCGAAAAAGCCTTTCTCGTATTTCCGATAGGACTCGACGTCCGTAATAGACAGGTTTACCAACATAAAGACCGGCGTATCAGACATGTTCCTTTCCTTTCATTGCGCGAAAGCGCGGGGGCATTGCACCGAAGACCAGCCAAGCATTCTGGTTAAATATGGCATTACTTATGCCACAATAATGGCTCGCTGATGATTTGTCCAGCCATGCCTGTAGTAGCCTGCACGACTTCGCACGTTTGTTAGCGGGTAAAAAAACGCCCTACGATGTAGGGCGCTGAAATAATACAAACCTGTGTGGAAAGCCCCGGAACCGCTAGGGCCAGTTGGGTGGTTTATTCGCCCCTACGTCTGCAATGCTGATAAAGCCTTTATTAAAGGCATCGATGTCACTGATAACACTCTCTGGGGTCGCGGTCGAGGCGCAATTTTGCACGGTCCAGCCCACATCATCCTGCGCAACCACAGTCTGCACGGTGCCACGTGGAAAGAGACCTGTTGCGCATGTGGGCGTATTGATATTGAGGACTGAACTGTTTGTGTTAACCGTGCGCCCCAGACGCCACTCCTCAAGCAAGGCCAACGTTGCGCTCACGCCGGAAGGCCAGTCCCAGGGCGCTACAAGACGCCCCTGGCTTGATGCAATCGCCGGAACCCCCGCGCTGCGCCTCGCTATGCGTGCCGCCCCCACAGTGCCGGATACGTCCGTAATGCTACCCATATTCTGTCCCGCGTTAATACCGCTCAACACAATCTCAGGCGAGAGTTTCAGTGTTCGCATGGCGTACCGCACGGCGTCGACGGGCGAACCTATACCGCCTCTCGACGGGTCGTTGCTGTAAACGGCCGTCACCGGCTTACCCCCAACGGTCGTCAAAGCGCCCGGGTCGGGGGCGGCTGGACTGCCCGTCACCACGTAGCCAGCGCCAGTTTCTGACTCGCCGACACCGGACTGATTGGCGGATGGGGCGACAACATTGACAACAACGTTCGGCAGTCCATAGAGACCTTCAACCAGCGCGTTGATGCCCGGGGCGGCATAACCGTCATCATTGGTCACCAGAATCTCAAACGGCTCTGTGTGGGAGTCAATGAAACATTGATTTTGCGTGCTGGTCAGGGTCGAACCGGTTGATGTCAGGCAGGGATGGGACGCTGCAAAGACATTCGGGTGGTTTTCGTAGCCGCGCACTACCCATGCGGTCAGCCACCAGTGCCCGGTGGTGGCGTCCTGGCTCCAGACATCGCCGTCACCAGCAAACCCCTCGGGCGCAGTAGCCGAATCAATTTCCCACGCGATGCCCACCAGACGCGAGGTCGGAAGGCTGCCATCATACAAAAGTACATTCGGCGCACTGGGTACAAACTCTGCCGGTGCAGGGGTAGGGAAAATATTGGTATAGGCCACGCCGATGTTGGCCGGGCGAACCGCAATCTCGGTTCCACCGTCAGCGATAAAGTTAGCCAAGGTCGCGTACTGACTTATGTCAGACAGGGCGATATCAAAAGATAGCGACAAATCCAGACACGCCGGCTTTGTCGGGTTCGACGCGCACCACCAGGGCGCGGTTCCGCCCGGTCTCTGGAAATCACGATTGGCGGCCTTGTAATAACAACCGCTGACCGACATGGCCAATGCCAACAACAGTACGGTCTTGACCGACCCTCGCGAAGGCAGCCGGGGCTTCTTTCCTGTCTCGATGATGTTAATCATTCTAACTTTCCTCTGAGTGCAGATTTTTTTATCTATTCTGGATTTAAAACGCTCAACGCGTCGCGTCGTACATTAACCAAGCCTCGCCCGCAGCTGAATGCCAGTAGGGCGCAGGGTAAGATACTACAGCGAACCCCTGGGGGACAAAAAGGAGACATTTATTTCTTTTTAGAGACATCTCTTAAAAGATTTATCTTATATTTTCAAAGTGTTATGCGGATTTTAGGTCAGGTAATAATGTGGATATGGCGTGGATCCACATGCAGGCGATACCTCATGTGAATGCCATCGGGGTGCTTGCTGGCCTCAAAAAGATACGCCCTCGCCAGCTTTTCACCCAGCGCGGCGACCATATCATCCTTGATTTTGCTGCGATTCTGATCCAGCGTCCTGGCCTTGAGGCCAGTCCTTTCAAGATCATTTATGGCCTTGGCATGACCGTCGAATCTGGACATCAGATCGACCAGTTGCCTGCCGAGCACTGGATCCGGCCGGTTACTGGCCGGGTTGGTTATCCAACCATCCCCGCTCAGCCGACTCATGGCATACCAGGCGTAGTAAAACAGTGGTGTCCCGCTGATGGGCACATTCAAGCCACGTATGCTCAGTTTCATCTCATTCAGATCAATTTCCAGCGCAATCTGCAGCGGACGCCAGTTCCAGTGCGTCGGCTACCCGATCGGGGTCGCCGCGCAGTCCCAGCAGAAACCAGTCAACCTCGACTTCCCCCAGACCAGCCACCCTGTCATCGGTCACCACATCCATTACAGAGGCAAAGTTACGCCGCTCGCTGTCATGCAACTGCTCCAGGCAAGCCATCTGGGTGGAGTTCATGGCAAGCCTGGATGCCGGGTAGCGATGAACGATGTCAAACGCTTGCGTCCCACTGTAGCCGCGTTCCAGTAAATAGTTGATCCACTGCCGGTGGGCTTTGGACAAGGGAGGCGGGAGAAAAAGATTGATCGCCAGAAAGAAGAAGCCAAGTAACCCAACGATGGCGACAGCAGCCTGCCAGTTGGGTGAACATGACAACCCTACAACGATCTCGCGCTCGATCTGGTTGCGGGGCAAACTGAAGATGATGTCTTTCTGCATGGGCTCGTCATCGATGGTCACATCATCAACACGCCGCAGGTGGACAACACACTCTTTTTGGGCGAATACCAGCGATTGACGACAAGATTTTGCAGCACAGCATTCATCTGCTGACCAATGCGTTGCAACGCCTCCTGATCATTTCCCCCGTTTTGTGCGTTACCGAAGTGCGACTCGTCCAGTGTCAGCAGTAAATGTTGCCTCACTTGCTCCCGAACAGCATCCTCCAGAACAGATCGACTGGCAGGCGAAAACGAAAACTGCGAGGAAAATACTCAGCAGTAGCCAGATCAGGGCCAGTCGCCGGGAGTGCCTAATCTGCATCGCAGGGCCGCACAATCCTCAGGTCCCGCAGATAATCGAGCCGGGAATTACGCGCTAGCTGCTCAATCGCCGCCAGCAGGTCACAATGCACCGGTTCTTGCAGCAACTCGCGATGAATGTACCAGGCAGGACCGGGAATAGTCTCCTCCAGTACCAGTCCCGGTGGGAGCTTCAGCACACTGTCGGGCCCCTCTTTGCTCAACAACGCAGGAATAATATCGACTCTCCCCTCGAACAGTGCCTTATACATTTCACGATGAGAACGGAAATAAATGATTTTCGGTTCATCTACCAGTCCGCTGCGGTGCAGGGCTGCCTTGGGAATCTGGTAAGCGGAAACACTGTTCGGATCATCCAGCAATCCAAGCGTCTTCCCCTTCATCCAGGCCGCACTGAGCTCAGGAGTTCCCTGCAATGACACCAGCTGGCAGCCATAGTCTGGATATTGCGCAATCAACTCGTAGTCAATATTGCCCTTTCCGGCCAGGTCGCCACGACTGATCATCTCTGACTTCGCCAGTACGAGGTCATAACGTGACTCAAACAGGTCTCTTAGATCGAAATGATCGCGATGCACACTGCGCAATTCAAGGGAGCCAAAATGCCTGGCCATTTCCGGTGACTGGCACCAGGAGCTTAACAGGTCCAGGTCTTCCATGTAGATCGCATCCAGCACGCGCAGGACGGGCCCGCTTGATTTCACTACAATATCGCAGCGCTGGATATTGTAGTCACGCACTTGCAGTTGCTGGAGTTCGTTTCCAGAAACAACAACAAACCAGCATAAAGCCAGGGTGACGAGGAAAGCTGCGCCGTACAGCGAGTAGTAGTAGGTCGCCTGGCTGAATGTGCGCCGCAGGGAAATAATACGCAGCTCCGATTATTATAATTAGGACGAAATGCGATAAGCGATGATTGTGGATTGGTCGGTGTGAGAGGATTCGAACCTCCGACCCCTTCGTCCCGAACGAAGTGCGCTACCAGGCTGCGCCACACACCGATATTTTAAGCGGCCCACTATACCAAATGAGCACGGGGGAACCAATGCCTGACGGAGCTAGTACACCCCCGCCCAGTGGGCCAGAAACTGGCTCAAAATACTGAGTGCGGTCACCACAACTACCAGCATGAGCATCAGGCGCAGCGGGCGAAACGGCTTGCGTTGCACGGAGTTGATGCCGCGGTTAACAAACTCATCTACCCTTTTCTGGTCTTCCGGGTAGAGGCTATTGCTGTAACTGCGATCCGGCTGGTCTGGGAGTTTTTCGCTCATCGTATTTGGCTGCACACATAAAAAGGGGGGAGAACGAGTATGGCCATTCTCCCCTTCCCGGACCGGAAAGTCATCCCGCAGGGTAACTAATCACACAACCTGCAGCGTGCCTAAAGCTGGAACAGAGCCTCGGGCATCTCCATAAGGTTGTCGGCACCGGCCAACATGGTGATTTTCAATGACTCGGTGCGGGGCAGCAGTCGCTCAAAGTAGAAGCGCGCGGTCATGACTTTTGCCTCATAGAAAGACACTTCGCCCGGCGCTGCGGCAATCTTCTGTTTCGCCAATACCGCCATTCGTGCCCAGAAGTAAGCGAGCGTGACATAGCCGCTGTACATCAGGTAATCCACCGCTGCGGCGCCGGCATTATCAGCATTGGCCATGGCCGCCTCGCCCAGTTTCATCGACAGGCCCAGCCACTCCTGTGAATGCGCCCTGAGTGGCGTCACGAACTCGGCGTATTCAGCGCCGTCATGGGTCGCGCAGAACGCGTCGATCATGGCGGTGAAGCCCTGCAGCAGTTTGCCGCCACTACCCAATACTTTGCGGCCCAGCAGGTCGAGTGCCTGAATACCCGTGGTGCCCTCGTAAAGCATGGCGATGCGGGCATCGCGCACAATCTGTTCCATGCCCCACTCACGGATAAAGCCGTGTCCACCGTAAACCTGCACACCCAGGTTCGCAGCCTCAAAGCCCGTCTCGGTGACAAAGGCCTTACCGATGGGTGTCAACAGCGCCATCAGGTCATCCGCTGCCTTGGCCTGCCCCTCATTGCCGTTGGCAACGATATCACTCTGCTGCGCCAGGAAGTACACGAATGCCCTGTTGCCCTCGGCAAAGGCCTTCTGTGTCAGCAACATACGCCGCACGTCCGGATGTACGATGATGGGGTCAGCGGGTCCGTCAGGGTTTTTGGGGCCGGTCAGGGAACGCATGGCCAGACGCTCCTTGGCGTAGCTGAGCGCGCCCTGGAAAGACAGCTCAGCGTGCGCCAGACCCTGCGTGGCGGTGCCGATACGCGCGGTGTTCATAAAGGTGAACATGGCATTCAGCCCTCGGTTCGGCGGCCCAATCAGAAAGCCTTTGGCACCATCAAAATTGAGTACACAGGTAGCATTGCCATGTATGCCCATCTTCTCTTCGATGGACGCGCAGTGCACTGCATTGCGCTCGCCGACACTGCCATCATCGTTGACATTGAACTTGGGCACGATAAACAGGGAAATCCCCTTGGTGCCAGCGGGTGCATCCGGCAACCGAGCGAGCACAATGTGCACGATGTTAGTGGTCATGTCGTGTTCGCCGGCGCTGATGAAAATCTTGGTGCCGGTAATAGCGTAGGAGCCGTCTGCCTGTGGTTCGGCCTTGGTGCGCAGCAAACCCAGGTCGGAACCGCACTGGGATTCAGTGAGACACATCGTACCCGTCCACTCACCCGACACCAGTTTGGTCAGGTATTTCCGTTTCTGGTCGGCGTCACCGTGCGCCTCAACCGTGTTAACGGCGCCAAGGCTGAGGCCGGGATACATGACCCATGACCAGTTGGCCGTTCCGGCCAACTCATTGAGCATGATACCAAGCATGTTAGGCAAGCCCTGGCCGCCATACTCCACCCCCGCGCTCAGTGCCGGCCAGCCATTTTCAACGTATTGGCGGTAGGCTTCCTTATAACCTGCGGGGGTGGTTACGCCTGCCGCGCTCCAGTGGCAACCTTCCTCGTCACCGCTGCGGTTGAGCGGCGCTATCACGCTCTCGGCGAAGCGCGCGCCCTCATCCACGATGGCGTTCATGAGGTCTTCTGTGGCTTCTTCATAGCCGGGCAGGGTCTGGTACAACTTCTCTGATTCCAATACCTCGTTAATGACAAAACGAATATCGCGTACCGGCGCTTTGTAGTCTGGCATGGTTGATTCCTCTGGGTGGTTGCGGCCTGGGACAATTCGACTCTGACGTCGTCCGCACAGGCCATGTGTTCGGCGCACACATTTTGCGGAAATGGCGCGGGAAGTCAAATACCTTTTTTCACCGGAAGCGGACAACCGGTCCGGTCAGCGGTTATAGCATCGCCATTAGCCTATTGCGTAGTTGGCGCCTGCTATTGCAACAGGACTTTAATATCAATGTACCTGGCAATCTCTGTGCCCTGCCAGCAGGGCAGGAAGGGAATAACCCCCAACAGCGGCGCCGGAAGCAGTTGCCGCAATGTGTCCAGGTTTTCTTCGTGGTGGTCCATGCGCGGTCCAGGCTGGTTGGCTACCCAGGCAACCAATTCCAGACCATCACGACGGATTGCCTCCGCCGTGAGCAGCGCGTGATTGATGCAGCCCAGACGCATCGCGACCACGAGTATTACCCCCAACCGCAATTGAATGGCGACATCTGCCATCGTCTCGCGAGAGTTAATTGGCACACGCCAACCCCCCGCGCCCTCAATCACGACAAAGTCTGCCGCGCCGAGCATGACACCCCGACACAGACCCGCCAGCCTGGCGGCCTGCAACCGCTTCCCCTCGAGGCTCGCTGCGATATGCGGCGCGATGGCAGCGCGCAAGGCAACCGGGTTTACCTGGTCATAATCCAGCGCCTCGGTCATGGACGCCTGCAACAGCAAGGCATCGTCATTCTGGCCTTTCTCATCGCAACCGGCCGCCACCGGTTTTACGGCGGCGGTGCGCAGACCTGCCTGGGCCGCCGCTGCCAGCAAGGCACAACTCACCACTGTCTTGCCGACGTCCGTATCAGTACCGGTGACAAACCAGGTCTTGCTCATGCTTTTTCCAGCACGCCAAAAATGACGTCGTAAGTGGCGGGCAGCGCACCCTCCCTCCGCCACACCTCATACGCTTGCAGCATACCCTGCAGCGTCCGCCGACTGGTGAGGCCGGTCGGCCGACTACGGTTCATATTGTGCGCGCCAAGCGCTTTTAACTCATCCAGTAAATCCCGAACTCGGGCATATTCCATGCGCCAGGCCCGCCGCTCCAGCTTCACTTCTATGCCCGGGACACGTGCCGCAGCGGCCTCCAGCGCGGCTATCGGCAGGAACGTATTCACGTGCTGGTGCGAATCAACCGCAGCCCATGCTGAGCGTAACTCCCACAGAGTATCCGGTCCCAGCGACGTAAACACACAGCAGCCTCCCGGTCGCAGCACTCTGGCAAGTTCTGCAAACAGGTGCTCGGGGCGCGAACACCACTGTACTGCCAAACTGCTGAATACCAGATCGATGGACTCACTGGCCAGCGGTAATGCCTCCGCATCCGCGACCAGCCAGACAGCATCGTCAACACAGCGATCTCGAGCATAGTCGACCATGCCTGAGGCGAGGTCCAGACCGATGTAGTGTGCCCCGGGATACAGTTCTTTTAGTGCGGGACAAAAATAGCCCGTGCCACAACCCAGGTCGAGAACCGTTGCCGGTACGCCCCGCAATTGGTCCAGACGGGTGAGCAATTGCGCGCCGACGTCGCGCTGTAAATGCGCCACAGAATCGTAAGCCGCAGCCGCACGACTGAATGATGCTGCCACAGTCTTTTTTTCAAGCTGTGCCGCGACAGCGGGCTTGCCGTCCAGATTGTCCGTAGCCGCCAGAAAACCTCGAATGTCCTGCGCCAGTTCCACGGGAACATCCAGAGGAGCCAAATGACAGGTGCCCTGCAGCACTTTTACCTGTCCCGAGGAAACGCCTGCGATGCATGCGCCGATGGCCAGACCGACTGCAGAGGGTACCAGTACATCCAGCGCCGCCAGCAAATGCAGCTGTGGCTGCGGTAGCGCAGACAGCGAGGCGCGTTGATCGAGGACCTGCAGCCACTCCAGTCCGGCCAACAGTTCGGCGGAGGCGGGCCGCCGCCGCAAATGGTGCAACTGTCGCAACAGCGGTCGTGGCTGCGCAGAACCCGTGACCTGCAGAGTATCGAAGCGCTGCAAGGCGGCTTTTGGATCGGTCCGGACAGCAGAGCAAAACTCACTGAATACGTCCGCGCCCATACCGGGCCAGTCACCGGCAGCGACAAACAGCGGGTTGCTACAGATTGTCACCACCGCCAACACCCGCTCCGGCCTATGCATCGCAAGCTCAACGGCCAGTTGCCCACCCAACGACCAACCCACATATACCGCCCGCTCGGGGCAGCATTGCAGAATGTCCGCCAGTAGCCCAGCCAATTGCGGCTCACTGCCTGAATCGGTGGGGCCGGGGGCACAGCCGGGCAGGTCCATGAGCGTTATGTTCGCCCACGGCCGCAACATCACGAGCAGCGGTCGCCACACTTCCCGATTACATCCCCAGCCGTGCAAGAGCACCAGTTCCTGCTGCGCGCCTCCGGTTGCGGGCAGGTATTCGTGACGCAGGGGCACTCAGCGCTCCGGCCAGCAGACAGCCAACTGTTCCAACAGTCGATCCACTTGCTCTGCGCTGTGCGCTGCGCTCAGCGTGATGCGCAGGCGGGAAGTGCCGACCGGGACCGTAGGCGGCCTGATCGCACCAATCAAAAACCCCCGCTCCCTGAGTCGTTCACTCAGCGCCACGGCGCGGGGGGCCTCCCCCACCAACAGTGGCTGTATGGCACTGCCGGATGCTGTCAGCGGCAGGCCCAGTTGCTGGGCACCCCCACGAAATCGCTGTATGAGCTCCGCCAGATGCTGTCTGCGCCATGCTTCCTCCTGTACCAGAGACAGAGCCTCGAGGCTGGCCGCTGCCACCGCCGGCGGCAACGCCGTGGTATAGATATAGTTGCGCGAGTGCTGGATCAGGCCTTCAATCAGCAGTTCACTGCCGGCGACAAAAGCACCCGCTGTACCCAGGGCTTTACCCAGGGTCGCCATCAGCACCGGAACCGCGGAGGCGTCCAGTCCCGCCGCCTCGGTACTGCCAAAACCGCGCGCGCCCAGCACGCCAAAACCGTGCGCATCATCTACCATCAACCAGGCATCCTGAGCAGCACACAGTCCGGCCAAAGCGGCCAGCGGCGCGGTATCACCATCCATGCTGAAGACACCGTCCACGACGACCAGCCGCGGACCCTCTGCGCAGTGCAACTTTGCTTCCAGTGCAGCGACGTCGTTGTGGGGAAAGCGCTGGAAACGGGCACCGCTGTGTAATCCGCCGTCCAACAGGGAGGCGTGGTTAAGCCGATCCTCGAACACATAGTCGCCACGCTGCAGCAGGCTGGTAAGAATACCGGTGTTCGCCATATAGCCACTGGAAAACAGCAGTGCACGGGGCCTTCCCGTAAACTCGGCAAGCGCCTCTTCCAGCGCGTGATGTGGAACACTGTGACCGCAAACCAGATGGGAGGCGCCGCTGCCCACACCGTACTCGGCAGCGGCACTGCGAAAGCGCTCAATAACGCGGGGATGAGCGGCCAGGCCGAGATAGTCGTTGCTGCAAAAATTCAGATATTGGCGGCCCCCCTCCTGCACCAGCGGACCCTGGGCGGACTCCAGGGTCAGGCGCTGCCGGTACAGTCCAGCTGTGCGACGCTGCTCCAGAGCTGCGCCAAGGCGCTCGGCAAACACCGCCACGACTGCGCCCTAGGTGCCGGCGGCATCGTAGAACTGGGGACTCGGTGTCTGCGGTGGCTTGTCCACTTGCCGCCGCTCTGGCGTTATGCCCAGGCGCTGGAACAGAGCCATGTCGGTGTTGGCCTGCGGGTTGGGTGTGGTAAGCAGTTTTTCCCCATAGAAGATCGAGTTGGCGCCGGCAAAGTACGCCAGCGCGTGCATCTGTTCGTTCATTTCTTCACGTCCGGCCGACAGGCGCACATGGGATGCGGGCATCATGATACGCGCCGCAGCAATGGTGCGAATAAACTCGAAGGGATCCAGGTCCTCCTCGTTTTCCAGGGGAGTGCCCGGCACCCGCACCAGCATATTGATCGGCACACTCTCAGGATGTCGCGGGAGATTGGCCAATTGTTGCAGCAAACCGGCACGGTCGGTCTGCTTTTCACCCATACCCACAATGCCACCACTGCAAACCTTCATCCCGGCACTGCGCACATGGTCCAGGGTCTCCAGCCGGTCCTGATAGGTACGGGTGGAAATAATGTCGCCGTAGAATTCGGGTGAGGTGTCCAGGTTATGGTTGTAATAATCCAGTCCGGCCTCCGCCAGTTCCTGCGCCTGGTCCCTGGTCAACATGCCCAGTGTCATACAACTTTCCAGACCCAGTTCCCGCACACCCTTGACCATAGCGACCACCTGCGGCATATCGCGCTGCTTGGGGGAACGCCAGGCGGCGCCCATGCAAAAACGCGTAGCACCCGAGGCGGCGGCCGCCCTGGCCTGTTGCAGGACCTGTTCGATCTCCATCAACTGTTCCACCTCCAGACCCGTATCGTACCGGGTGCTCTGGGGACAGTAGGCGCAGTCCTCCGGACAGGCGCCGGTTTTGATGGAAAGCAAAGTGCTTACCTGAACCTGGTTTGGGTCAAAATACCTGCGGTGCACCGTTTGCGCCGCGAATAGCAGGTCACTGAAGGGCAGCGCAAATAGCGCTTCGACCTCCTGCCGGGACCAATCATGGCGAAGCTCAACGGGAGCGGCATCGGATTGCGACGCCTTTGCGATGGATGAATGCATATCTAGTCCGGAGAATAAACAGTTGCTGGCAGAAACCTGCATGATAACCACGATACTCATGCTGTCAACCCAGTGGCCACTCCTTGGTTAACGGTATCGGCACAAGCCTGCTCGACGGGTTCTTCCCCCACTACTGCGCGCTGTGTGGCCTGCGCAGCCACCGGCACGTGCCGCTATGTCTTGCGTGCGAAAGCGAGATGTCCGTCAATCACCACTGTTGTGTGCGTTGCGCCATTCCTCTCCCTCCGACAGGAGCGCCATGCAATACGGCGCGGCTCTGTGGCAGCTGCCTGCAAAATCCGCCGCCTTTTGACCGCGTCGTTGCGCCCTGGTTGTACGACGAGTATCTGGCCCACCTGATTCACCAGTGGAAGTTTCATCGCGAGCGGCGCATGACGACGCTGCTAGCCGCCCTGTGGCAACAACGGGCCGAGCTTCCCTTCCCGGTTGATCTGCTGGTGCCGGTACCACTGCACTGGCGCAGGCGGTGGCAGCGTGGCTTCAATCAATCTGAACTACTGTGTCGGCAATTGCTCGCTACCTGCCCCGAACTCGAGTCTTCCAAACTTGCTCACCGACTGGTTCGGCGCCAACGCTCGACCGCCCCGCAATCGGGCATGAGTGCCCGACAGCGCGCCGGCAATCTCAAGGGTGCCTTTACAGTGTGTATGCCCTGTACCAACCTGCGAATTGCCATTGTGGACGATGTACTGACCACAGGGGCGACCGCAGCGGCGGTGGCCAATGCACTGGCGACTGCCGGCGCCAGTTATCTCGAGGTCTGGTGCCTCGCCCGCACGCCCTCTCCCGGCGTTTAACTCGATTTTCTCCTGTACAGAGGTGGATGCCTACCTGAACGGGATAGGAAGTGCTAACGTGCAACCTGGGCTGCAAGTCGGTGACCAAATCCATGCGCAGATCAAAAGCGCAGAGCTGTTAAGGGAGGCAACGGACCCGGCATGAACACCCATCCCTATGACCGGCTGGACCCCGATATGATTATCGATGCGGTAGAGTCGGTGGGATACCTCAGCGACGCCCGGTTGCTGGCCCTGAACAGCTACGAGAACCGGGTGTATCAGGTGGGCATTGAAGACAGTGCACCGCTGATCGCCAAGTTTTACCGCCCGGAACGCTGGAGCGAGGCGCAGATACTGGAGGAACACCATTTCAGCCTGGAACTGCAGGACGCCGAGATCTCGGTGGTGGCACCCATTGTGGATGAGCAGGGGGTTACCCTGCATACCTACCAGGACTTTCAGTTTGCCTTGTTTCCGCGCCGTGGTGGCTACCCGCCGGAACTGGACAATCTCGACAATCTGCTGGTACTGGGCAGAACCCTCGGGCGCATCCATGCGGTGGGACGGGCGGGGCAATTCAAAGTGCGGCACTCCATGTCGGTACAGCGCATGCTCACCGACAGTCGGGAGCTGTTGCTCGACGGTTTCATGCCACGCAGTCTGGTGCCCGCCTACGAGTCACTGACCAGAGACCTCAAGCAGCTTGTGGAATCAGTATACAGCGAGGTGCAGCCCGAGGATTTGATCCGCATCCACGGTGACTGCCATGTCGGCAATATATTGTGGCGCGACAATACCGCCCACTTCGTGGACTTTGATGACTGCTGTACCGCACCTGCGATACAGGATTTGTGGATGTTTCTCAACGGCGAGCGTCACGATCGCCAGTTGCAACTTTCGGAACTGGTAGAGGGCTACTCAGAGTTTTGCGACTTCGACCCGCGCCAGATTCGCTGGATCGAAACCTTGCGTACCCTGCGCCTGATCAATTACGCGGCCTGGCTGGCGCGGCGCTGGGAGGATCCGGCGTTTCCGCGCAGCTTCACCTGGTTCAATACAGAGCGCTACTGGGCGGATCATATTCTCGAACTGCGCGAGCAGATGTCAGCGCTGCAGGAGGAACCACTCCGTTTGCTCTAGCTAAACGGGTTTGGGTGTTGGGTGTGCAATTCGTTGGCGAGTATCGGGGAAGCCGGCGAATTGCACACCCAACACCCGAACCCGTTGGACAGAATGAGTTCCTTCAGCGCGCACGCGACGCGGGATAAATCATCGACCACAGCCAACGCCAGAAGCCGTTACCGGCGAGCACTTCGCGGTCCACCGCGTCAAAAAAACGTTCCAGGCCTGCCGGGTCGGCAAAATAATCCATGCGGGTTTTGAAGCCCCGCGCGGGGTCCAGTTCCTTGACCACCTGCGCCGGGCTCCCGGCGACAACGACATTGGCGGGCACATCGCGGGTGACTACGGCACGCGCGGCCACCACGCTGTTGTCGCCTATCGTGACGCCCTTGAGCACCGTGGAGTGATCGCCCAACCACACGTTGTTGCCAATGCGCACCGGGGTAGGACGCTCATCCCGCACCATACGATCATAGATAGTGTGCCAGTCGGAATCGGTGACATACGCGCCATTAGCCAGCATCACGCCGTCGCCCAAGATAATTTCGTCGCTGGCACTGAGCCTGGAGCCCGGGCTCATCAGGCAACAATCGCCAATCACCACGCGCCCTTCGCCGACACCCCGCCCCCAGACTCCCACCTCCACCCTGTTGCCGGGTTCACCGATCGCGGTAAAACATTTACCAATCTGGATATTATTTCCCGACAGGTGCACATACCAGGGCTTCATAATCGTGTGGTAGGGGCCCAGATACACGCACTCGGGACGCAGGAAATACTCCGCATACCAATGCCTGAACTTCAAGTAACATTTCTTCACCCAGTAGGGGCGCAGGTCGTCGCGCATGTGGAGCCTTTTATCTCAGTGGATATGCCCATAGTTGGAGGTTATGATCGCTGCGGCCGTGCCCAACATCAAACCCGCTGCCATTAATAGTCGCATTCTGAAGGCGTTTAAACACTTTGCAAGCCAATTCACGCCCGGTCAGCAGTAATCAGCAGCACCTGCACCCCAAGCTGGTAGATGTCGTGCACCGCCACCTGCAGACCACACACCGCGCTGAGGTAGCTGTACACAACTTGCGGGCGTTCGAAGTCCTGACCAGTGCGCTGAGCACGAACTCTCGCCCGCTGGTACTGGATTCTTTCTGCGGTACCGGTCACAGCACTGCAGCACTTGCTGGCCGGCATCCCGGACACCTGGTGGTGGGCATCGACAAGTCCGCGCGGCGACTGGCAAAACATCCGCGCTGCAGCGGTGACAACTACCTGCTGCTGCAGGCGGACTGCGAGGACGTCTGGAGCCTGTTGGTGCGCGCCGGACTGCGGACAGACCACCACTACATGCTGTACCCCAATCCCTGGCCCAAGGCCGGGCACTTGCAGCGGCGCATTCACGGCCACGCCAGTTTTCCGCTGCTGTTGCAGTTGGGCGGCACGCTTGAACTGCGCTCCAACTGGCAGGTTTATGTCGAAGAGTTCGGCTGCGCCATGCATCTGGCAGGCCAGCGGGGATGCGTCAGCAGGTTGGCGCAGAGCGACTCCGACCTGAGCCTGTTCGAACAGAAGTACCGGCGCAGCGGCCATGACCTGTGGTCATATACGGTCAGGATCATGCCGTGACGAAATAGGCCCGATAGGCTAAAGTGCTGGCTGCAACGGGAGATGTACCCATGTCCTCGACTACTACCGATCCCATGTGGGAACGGATTCGCCAGGAAGCCGTCAAGCATGCGAGCGAAGAGCCGATACTGGCCAGCTTTCTGCATGCCACCATCCTCAATCACGCGCAATTGGAACTGGCGCTGAGTTTTCACCTGGCCAGCCAGTTGGACAGCTCCACCGCGTCCTCGCTGCTACTGCGCGAGGTGATTCTGGAGGCCTTCATGAGTGATCCCGCGATTCGCGCGGCGATGCGGGCGGATTTGCAAGCCGTGGAGGACAGGGACTCTGCCTGTCACGAACTCTACATTCCCTTCCTCTATTTCAAGGGCTTCCACGCATTGCAAACCTACCGGGTGGCCCACTGGCTGTGGACGAAGGGCCGGGAATCGCTGGCGCTGTTTTTCCAGAATCGCATGTCCGCAGAGTTTGGCGTCGATATACACCCGGCGGCCCGCCTGGGCCAGGGCATAATGCTGGATCACGCTACCGGCGTGGTCATCGGGGAGACGGCGGTCGTTGGCAATAACGTCTCCATCCTGCAATCGGTCACCCTCGGGGGTACCGGCAAGGACGAGGGCGACCGCCACCCGAAAATCGGTGATGGCGTGCTGATCAGTGCCGGGGCCAAGATCCTGGGCAATATCCGGGTCGGTGAAGGTGCCAAGGTGGGGGCGGGTAGCGTGGTGCTGGAAGATGTTCCCGCGCACACCACGGTAGCCGGAGTACCCGCTAAAATCGTGGGACGCCCCGCGTCGGATCAACCCGCCCTGGAAATGGAACACGACTTCTGCTGCGACGAAGCGGCAGCAAAACAGGGAACGTCCTAGCTGTGCCCGGATCGAGGATCTGGCCAGGGAAGCCTCTTCGCCTGCTTCCCCGATACTCGCAGACGAAGAGGCTTCCCTGGCCAGATCCGATGGCTCAGCCCAACAGGTGATATTGGGGCGACAGCTCCTGCACCGCCTCAACAAAAGCCGTTACATGATCCGGGTTCACCCCCGGGGTGATGCCATGTCCGAGGTTGAAGATATGGCCGCTACCGTGTCCGTAAGCCGCCAGTATTGCCGCGACCTCAGAGCGAATACGCGCGGGCGAGGCGAATAGCATGGCGGGGTCCATATTGCCCTGCACGGCTACCCGGTCGCCGACCAGTTTGCGCGCACCGTGTATATCCGTCGTCCAGTCGATTCCCACTGCCTGCGCACCGCAATCGGCAATGGCATGCAGCCACTGGCCACCACCCTTGGTGAAGACAATCACCGGCACCTTGCGCCCGTCTGCCTCCGTCGGCAGGCCGGCAATAACCCGTTGCATATACTCCAGGGAAAACTCCCGGTAACCGGCAGGAGTGAGACTGCCGCCCCAGGTATCAAAGATTTGCAGCGCCTGCGCCCCTGCACGCACCTGGGCTGACAGGTAATCCGCCACCGCATCCGCCAGTACCGACAACAACTGGTGCATCAATTCGGGCTGGTCGTACGCCATGGTTTTGACATGGGCGAAGTCCCTGGACGATCCACCCTCTACCATATAGGTCGCCAGCGTCCAGGGGCTACCGGAAAATCCAATCAGCGGCACCGTGCCGTTCAGTTCCCTGCGGATAGTGCTCACCGCCCGCATTACGTAGGCCAGGTCATCATCCGCCTTGATACTGTTCAAGGCCGCCAGATCCGCCTCAGTGCGCACGGTTTTGCGAAAGCGCGGCCCCTCACCTTCTTCAAAATAGAGCCCCAGACCGAGCGCATCGGGCACGGTTAAAATATCGGAGAACAAGATGGCCGCATCCATCGGGTAGCGCCGCAGTGGCTGCAGGGTAACCTCGCAGGCCAGCTCCGCGTTTTTGCACAGGTCCAGGAATGATCCCGCTTGCTCCCGCGTGGCGCGGTACTCGGGCAGATAACGCCCCGCCTGACGCATCATCCAGACCGGCGTACGGTCAACACTCTGGCGCAGCAGGGCGCGCAGGAAGCGATCGTTCTTGAGTTCACTCATCGGAAAATCTGCCGCTCCTGTGGCTGCCGTCTGCCGCACCCTGTAACAGGTCGCGCAGTTCCCGCTCGGTCGTATCGTCGACGATGCAGGCTCTACCAATATCCTCAAGGAGAATCAAACGCAACCGTCCGTCCATGACCTTCTTGTCGCGCGACATCAGCGCCAGAAATGCGTCGGCATCCATATCAGCGGGAGCGCTTACGGGTAGATGCATGCCCAGCAGCAGTTCCCGGAAATCATCCACTTCGGCGCCCGCAATCCAGCCGCGACGAGCGGACAGTTCAAGCGCCAGCAACATTCCCGCGGCCACCGCCTCCCCGTGCAACCACTGCCCGTAACCCTGGCCGGTTTCAATGGCATGGCCGAAGGTGTGGCCGAGGTTTAGGATAGCCCGGATACCGCCTTCGCGTTCGTCCGCCGCCACTACCTCAGCCTTGATTGAACAACTGCGCTCAATTGCCTCGGCCAGGGCTGCCTCCTCGCGAGCCAGTAAGCGCGGCATGTGTTCCTGCAACCAGCGATAGAACGGCTGGTCACTAATGAGCCCGTATTTGACCACTTCCGCCAGACCTGCACTCAACTCCCGGGCAGGCAGGGTCTGCAGCGTATTGATATCAATCAACACCGCCTTTGGTTGGTAGAAGGCGCCTATCATGTTCTTGCCCAACGGGTGGTTGACGCCTGTTTTGCCACCCACCGAAGAGTCCACTTGCGATAACAGGGTGGTGGGAATCTGGATAAAATTGACACCCCGTTGATAGCTGGCCGCAGCAAACCCGGTGATATCGCCCACCACGCCACCGCCCACGGCGACAAAGGTTGTGCTGCGATTGTGTTTGTCAGCCATCACCCGGTCGAAAATTTCCGACAAGGTATCGAGGGTTTTATACTGCTCGCCATCGGGCAGCACCACTTCCGTGACCAGCTGGCGAGCACCCAACGCGGACCGGACCCGCTCCACATAGAGTGGCGCGACCGTTGCGTTGCTGACAATCACCACCTGGGAGCCCGCGACATGCTGGGCCAGCAGGCCTGTATCAGCCAACAGGTCGCGACCAATATAAACCGGGTAGCCGCGGTCACCCAGATCCACATGCAAGGTATGCATTAACAAGGGCACAACAGTTCCTCTGGGCTGGCTTGGGGGAGGTCTATCATAACGCTTCGAGGGAGATACTGTCTTTCCCACCGCTTTATTCTGCAGTGAGCTCTTCCACCAGACGCTGGGCCACGATCCGTGGACTGCACGCGTCAGTTTCAATAATATAGTCAGCGATCTCTCGGTAGAGTGGGTCGCGCTCCGCCATGAGGGTTCGCAGTACCTGCTCCGGATCACCTTTTTGCAATAAGGGCCGACGCCGGTCGCGTCGGGTGCGCCGTACCTGCTCTTCTATTGTTGCATACAGGTAGACAACAAACCCGCGCCCCGCCAGCGCGCTGCGATTTTCGGGGCGCAATACGACACCGCCACCGGTAGCCAGTACCACATCATCCCACTCGGTCATTTCCGCCACTACCTGTTGCTCCCGGTCACGGAAGCCCTCCTCACCCTCGACATCAAAAATCCAGGGGATATCGGCACCGGTTCGCACTTCTATTTCTGAATCAGTATCGGCGAAACGCAGCTTCAGGTGTTGGGCAAGATACTTACCAATAGTGGTTTTGCCGGCCCCCATGGGGCCGACCAGAAAGACTCTATGCAGAGCGGGCATACGGCTTTAAACAACCCTAGTCAAGGAGCGTTTCAGCCAAAATACGCGGTGTGACGAAGATCAACAACTCTGTTTTCTTGTGGTCGTTTGTCTCACTTCTGAAGAATGCGCCGATGTAGGGTATGTCACCAAAGTACGGCACCTTGTTAACCGCAGAGATATCCTCGGTTTTGAACACGCCGCCCAACACCACTGTTTCACCATTGCCAACAAGTACGTTGGTGGTGAGCTGCGTCGTATCAATGGAGGGAATAAAACCGCCGTTGCCGCTGGGCACCAACTTGCCCACGGTATCCTGGTTGACCGCGAGATCCAGCAAAATACGGTCGTCCGGAGTAATGTTGGGCGTTACCAGCAGTTGCAGTACCGCATCCTTGAAGGCGACGGTCGTTTCACCGCTGGCGGAAGACTCCTGATAGGGAATCTCAACACCGGACTTGATCAAGGCCTCCTGCTTGTCGCCGGTAATCACCTTGGGCTGGGAAACGACCTCCCCTTCACCTTCAGCTTCCAGAGCGGACAGTTCAGCGGTCAGGAACAAATCGCCGCTGGCAAAGCCCAGAGCAAAACCACTATTGGACGCCACCCCGAGATCGACCAGCAGGGCGCCCGGGTAGGTGGGTGACGCTTGCGTACCGTTGATCGCCGAGTTGTTGAGATTCACCACGTTTTCGGTGTCACCCGAGGCAGACAACACACTGTTATTGCCCTTGTTCAGATACGCTCCACCCCACTCAATACCGAGGTTCTTGGTCGCATCAGACTGGGCTATCACTATGCGAGCCTCGATCATCACCTGGCGCACCGGAATGTCCACCTGGGTCAGCAGTTCGCGGATTTCAGCCAGTTTTGCCGCCGTGTCCGTGATAATCAGGGAGTTAGTACGAGGATCCACAACCACTGAGCCCCTGGGCGTAGTCAGGCTGCCGCCGTCCTCAGAGCCGGCATTGAACAATTCCACCAGATCAGCCGCTTTGGCGTAACGGATGCGCACAAACTCCGATACCAGGGGAGCCAGTTCTGCCAGCTGCTTGCCGGCCTCAATTTGCTGGCGCTCTCGTTCGGCGATTTCAGCCGCAGGAGCCACCATAAGCACGTTCCCCACCTGGCGCTTGTCCAGACCCTTGGTCTTCAGCACCAACTCCAGAGCCTGATCCCAGGGTACATTCTGCAAGCGCAAGGTAATGCGCCCCGATACCGTATCGCTGGCCACCAGGTTCAACTCAGTAAAATCGGCAATGAGCTGCAGTACTGCCCTCACTTCAATATCCTGGAAATTCAGCGATATTCTGTCGCCCACGTAATTGAATTCGTTATTGCGTTTCTCAACTTCCTTCTTGGTTAGCGGCTTGACGCTGATCACATATTGATTATCTGTCTGATATGCGAGGTAATCAAAATCGCCTGTGGTTTTCAAAACCAGCGCTGCACCGCGCTCAGTGGTTTTTACGTCCACGCTCTGAACAGGTGTAGCAAAGTCAGTCACGTCGTAGCGGCGCATCAGGCGCTCGGCTACGGTAGTGTCAAGGAACTCAACATTCACCTCACCACCTTCGCTAAAGACATTGATATCCACGTGGGGATCGGTGAGTTCCAGAGTAAGCTTGCCCTCGCCGTTCCCATCCCGCTGGAACTGCAGATCGCTTATTTCGGACGCCACCTCATCCACTTTAACCATGGCAGTCTTTACCTGCGTGGGATCACTGCTCGGCTTTAGATAATCAGTTCCCTCCTGCCCCACCACCAGAAACAGGTTGTTACCTTCCACACGTGTTTCATAGGGCACCAGCTTAACCAACTCCACCACCAGCCGCGTGCGATCGCCGGACTCGAGCACCACCGCATTGGTGGCATTGCCGTAAGGCAGTGAAAACCGTTTCTGCTCGAGGCTACTGGTAGTTCCCGGGAAATCGATAGCAATACGTGCCGGCTTCTCGATAGCATAGGTTTTGAAATCCGGCGGTGTTTCATTAAATTGTACCCGGACTTCAAACTTACTACCCGGCCTGGAACTAAATTCAATGTCCTGCACGGTCGGCGCGGCCAGCGCGGCGCTGGTCACAAGGCTCATTGCCAACGTAACAACTGCGTTACGCCACCTATTCCTCAAGCTCTCTTGTCCTTTACCCACGGCCTTTGTCCCCAGATATCGTTTTTATTTGCCACGGCTTTGAGCCATGACCTCGGCTTATATACCGCTTAACTTAATAGTACGAGGGCGCTCTACCCATCCATCGGGCGTACCATCGCTAACAATCTCTATCACAGATACAGATGTGTCCGTCATCTCCACAATTTTCCCATGAGAACGGCCCAGATAATTTCCCGGTTTAACCCGATGCACACCACCGTCAGGATCTTTTATCAATGTCCAGCGGGTTTCATCCCGCTCCAGAGTACCGACCATGAGCAAAGAGTCGAAGGTAAATTGCTCCAAAAATTCCTTGGGGCGGTTTTCATCCGGTTTGATAGCGGCGATCGCTTGCAGCTGAGCAAGCTCCCTAACCTCAATCGGCCGGTCGAATGGGCTGCGCAAGGTGGTCGCACTATAGGCAAATGCCTCATAAGACTTGAAGGTGGGAATAGGGGCTATGATACCGCCCGGGCGGGAACGCTTCTCCGCCATAAAGCTATCCAGGTCAGAGAAGTCTTCCCCGGAACACCCGGAAAGAATCGCTCCCAATAGACACATTAATAATAAAGTACGAGGGAAGCTGTTCATCGCTAAACGCCCTCATCCTTGTAACGGTAAGTTTTGGCAAGTATTTTCATATCCAGATTATTGGAGTTCGCTTTATTGGCGGATATCTGGAAATCGTGGAGCGTAACAATTCGGGGCAGGCCTGCCATGCCACTAATAAATGCACCAAGATCATGATAGGAGCCCGAGGCTATGATGGAGATCGGCAGTTCAACATAGAATTCCTTGGCCTGCTCTTTTTGCAGGTCAATCGAAGAAATTTGCAGTCCGTTGAGCAGTCCCTTGTTGGTAATATCTTCCAGTAGCCCCGGCACTTCGGTGTCACTGGGCAACTGGCTAACCAACGCACCAAAAGACTCCTCCATTTCCACCATCTGCTGGCGATAAGCTTCCAGGTTGGCTGCCTGGAACGCCTTTGTCTCAAACTCCTTGCGGAGCTCCACCTCTTTCGCTTCAACTGTCGCCAACTGCGCCTGCAGGTCTTCAATATGGTAGTAGTAACCACCTATCAGAACCGCGATCAACAACGCCACCCAGATCAAGGCCTTGACTGCAACGGGCCAGGATCCAATATTTTCAAAATCAAGGCTGCCGGGGTCGAATTCGCGCACGGAGCGCAGTGTATCTTCAAATGCCATGATTCATCGCTCTCCCGACTTTTCTTCGATGGCGGGGAGTTGCACCTGGACGGTCAAGTCAAATGCGTTCGCCTGGTCACCAAATTTTGGCTCTGCGCGTACCTTGTCCAGAACTGGATTAGCCAGCCAGTCCGATGCATCTAACCGCCGCATCAAACTCGACACCCGATTATTCGATTCAGCCACACCACTAATTGTAATATTCTTTCCCGAAGTAGTTAGTTTGGTGTAGAACACGCCATCGGGTATCGTCCTCACCAGCTGGTCCAACACCCGCACGATGACAGGCCGGTTGCCCTGTAGTTCCTGAATGACGCGCATCCGATCCAATAACTGGTTGCGTCGCTTCTGCAAATCGCGAATTTCAGCCACGGCTTTATCCAGTTCCTTGATATTATCCGTAAGGTATTTGTTGCGCGCTGATTGGTGGTCAATCTGGCTGTTGATCACAAGGTCGGCGAGCATTACCAACGCAAAGCCGAACAACAGCACCAAGGCTACCGAGACCAGGAATTCCTTCTTTAGGTCTTTGGCGACGCTCTTCGCGCCAGGGTAATAGATTAATCTGCGCCATCAGTCGAAGCTCCGTAAAGCCAGGCCACAGGCAATCATCATTGCCGGCGCATCGCTGCTAAGCGCCACCGCGTTAACACGAGACGATATGGACATCTGCGCAAACGGGTTCGCTACCGAAGTGGGCGTGCCCAATTTTTCCTGTACCAACTGCTCCAGACCCTCCATCGATGAAACGCCGCCTGCGAGAATTATGTGATCCACATCGTTGTACTGGCTGGAGGAAAAGAAGAATTGCAGGGAGCGAGCCACCTGCTGAACGACTGCTTCTTTAAACGGTTCCAGCACCTCCGGTTCATAGTCGTCGGGCAGGCCTCCCTGCTTCTTCGCCAGGCCGGCCTCCTCCAGTGGTAGACCATAACGTCGCATAATTTCGTCGGTAAGCTGCTTACCCGCCGAATAACTGCTCGCGTGTATAAATGGTCTGGCCGTTATTGAGCACGCTCAAGGTTGTCATCGTTGCGCCGATATCAACGATAGCAACCGTACTGTCATCTCCCAGATCCAGCTGACCCTGGAGCAGGGAGAAGGCCCTTTCCATGGCATAGGCTTCAACATCCATGATCCTGGGGGTCAGTTCCGAGCCCTCGATCGCCTCGACCCGGGACTCAATCGTCTCTCGCCGGCAAGCTGCCAGCAATACTTCTACCTGATTGTCCCGCTCCGGCGAGGGGCCCTGTATTTCGAAGTCGATCGCAACCTCTTCCAGAGGATAGGGGATATACTGATCCGCCTCCAGAGTGAGTTGGGTCTCCATATCGTCCTCGCTCAGGCCCTCCGGCATGTCAATCAACTTGGTAATGACGGACGAACCGGCCACCGCTGCGGCGACGTTCTTCAGCTTGGTTCGCGACTGCGCCACGACAGTGCGAATGGCATTAGAAACGCCCTCGACATCGTTGACGCTCTTCTCGATAACCGCGTCTTGCGGCAGCGAACTCACCGCGTAGCTCTCCACGCGATAACGGCCTCCGGTA
This sequence comes from uncultured Gammaproteobacteria bacterium, assembly GCA_963762235.1. Taxonomy (GTDB): domain Bacteria; phylum Pseudomonadota; class Gammaproteobacteria; order Pseudomonadales; family Halieaceae; genus Marimicrobium. Next base: position 154,476 of record CAVXKH010000001.1, read on the forward strand.
TAGCTCAACTCCAGTAACTTTACCGTCGTTGAACTGATATCCAGCCCCAGAACCTGAGTCGTTTTTTTCTTTCCAAATAGTCCGAACAACTTAATTCCCTATCAGTATCACTAACTTAGGATATTTTTATGCGCCGATACATTAATACTAGATATACCACAGACCAAAATATATCAAAACACAAAAAAGGCTTATAATTACCAATCAAACGCCGTCATATCCGTTGCAGAAACCCATAAGCGACTGTTTTGTAAAGGGAATAAATGAACTTCCTACGTCTTGTTCTGCGACTGTCCCTGTTCGGACTTTTGGGCGCACTCTGGCTACTCGCCGGAGTCTACCTTTATCTCAGCCCCAATCTGCCCGATGTTGAAACCCTGCGCAACGTCAAGCTACAGACACCGATGCTGGTGTATACCCGCGATGGCGAATTGATCGGCCAATTTGGCGAGCAAAAACGCACTCCACTGCCTTTTGCCGCAATACCCGACCAGTTCATCAAGGCCCTGCTGGCAGCTGAAGACGACAGTTACTTCGTCCACCGTGGCATAGATCTTATGGGTCTCATGCGAGCCGTTTCCGAATTGGTCCTTACCGGCGAGAAAGTCTCCGGTGGCAGCACATTGACCATGCAAGTGGCGCGCAACTACTTCCTGAGCCGCGATCGCACCTTTATGCGTAAGTTCAATGAAATTTTGCTGGCCATTGAAATCGAGCGCTCCCTCAGCAAGCAGGAAATCTTCGAGCTTTACTTCAATCGTATTTTTCTGGGTCACCGGGCCTACGGCTTCGAGGCCGCCTCAGAGGTTTATTACGGTGTGCGCATCGACGAATTGAGTCTGGCCCAGCACGCCATGCTGGCCGGCATTCCCAAGGCGCCCTCCCGCATCAACCCTGTCAGCGGAGCAGCAGCTGGCCTGCAACGTCGCAACTGGATTCTGGGGCGAATGCATACGCTGGGTTACATAAGCGATGCGCAATACCAGGCGGCACTGCTCGAACCTGACAGTGCCAGATTGCACGGTGCGCAACTGAGCTTCGCTGCCCACTACGCTGCAGAAATGGCACGACAGGAGATGGTAAAACGCTACGGCGATGAGGCCTACACTAACGGTTACCACGTTTACACAACTATCAGCAGTGACTTGCAGCGCATCGCCACACAGTCTGTCATCGATGGTCTCATTAGCTACGACAAGAGACACGGTTACCGCGGTCCTGAGCGGCAACTGCCACCTACAGATTCAAGCGAGGGCACCATAGCCCTGTGGCGGGAGGTGCTTGCGAAGACAGCTGTTATTGCCAACCTGGCACCCGCCATCGTCACCTCGGTAGCAAAGGACAGGGCCACGCTATTACTGGCTGACGGGAGTACCCCCGATCTATTGTGGGACAATGGCATTCGTCAGGCGCGGCCCTACATCAATGAAGACATCACAGGCCCCGCCCCCCAATCGCCGTCAAAGGTGCTGGCAGTGGGTGATCTGATCAGGGTCACGCGGGATAAAGACGATAAGTGGCACCTGGCCCAGGTTCCCGCAGCACAGGCTGCACTGGTATCACTGAACCCGGACAACGGTGCAATTATCAGTGTTGTTGGCGGCATCGGCTTTGAACAGAGCAAGTTCAACCGCGCCACCCAGGCAGAGCGCCAACCCGGCTCCAACTTCAAGCCATTCCTCTACAGCGCTGCGCTGGATTCGGGATTCACCGCGGCCACCATTATCAACGACGCCCCTATCGTCCTGGAGGGCAGTTCCCAGAATGACCTCTGGCGACCAGAGAATGACGAGGGTAAGTTTTATGGTCCGACCCGGCTGCGCTGGGCACTGACCAAGTCTCGCAATCTGGTATCCATTCGCCTCCTGCAGCGACTGGGCGTGAAGAGGTTGATCAATTATGCCAAGCGCCTGGGCTTCGACACCTCAGGGTACGCGCCTGAGTTGTCCCTCGCCCTTGGGACTCAAACCATTACCCCGCTGGAACTGGTCACAGGTTATGCCGTTCTGGCCAACGGTGGCTACCGGGTGGAACCCTTCATCATTGAGCGCATCGAGAACGTTGAGGGTGAGACCGTGTTTGATGCCAAACCACCAACGGTATGCAGGAGTTGTGAGCTGTCCGCCGCAGCACCGCCGGAACATGGTGAGGAGCTCAGTATGGAGGAGATCATGGCTGGAAAAGGTGGGCAGGCAACCGAGCTTGCCACCGGCGGCACGCGTCATGGATGAGCGGGTGAACTTTATCATCGACAGTATTCTCAAGGACGTCATTACGAAGGGTACCGGGACTCGCGCTCTGGTGCTGCAGCGCAGTGATATTGCTGGAAAAACCGGCACCACCAACGGCCCAATGGACGTCTGGTTCTCCGGATACAACCGGGACGTCGTCACTACGACATGGGTTGGCTTTGACAATTACACGCCACTGGGACGCGATGAATTTGGCGGCACCGCAGCATTGCCCATCTGGATCGATTATATGCGCGCAGCCCTGAAGGACAGCCCGCAACTGGAGCGTCCGGTTCCGCCGGGTGTTGTCACCGTAAAGATAGACCCACAAACGGGGCAACTGGCGAGTGCCGGTCAGCGTAACGCGATTTTCGAGTACTTCAAGAAAGAAAATGTACCGCAGCGATACGGGCCAGGTGATGGTTCCCAGCCAGGCGATCCGGGGATTAACGACCAGATCAACGACATTTTCTAACGCTATACGGTCGGCAGATAGTCGGGGGGATACGGCAGGCGTGCGACCCCGCTAGCGACCGCCGCTCGGGCTACGGCAGGGGCGATACGAGTAAGCAAACGCCCATCCACAGGCTTGGGTAGGATATAGTCCCGTCCGAAGGATAGTGCATACAACTCACAGGCTGCTAATACCTCGGCAGGCACAGGTTCCCGCGCCAACTCGCTCAGGGCCAGCACCGCAGCCACTTTCATCTCCTCGTTGATGATTGACGCGCGGACATCCAGTGCGCCGCGGAATATAAACGGGAAACCCAGCACATTGTTGACCTGGTTGGGATAGTCCGAGCGCCCGGTGGCAATAATCAGGTCATCCCTGGTGGCCAGCGCCAGCTCCGGCTTGATTTCAGGATCCGGATTCGAGCAGGCAAACACCACAGGACGGTCTGCCATCGTCAGCAGCATTGCCGGGCTCAGAAGATCTGCCCCGGACAGGCCAATGAAGACGTCCGCGCCATCAATGGCGTCCGCAAGGCTGCGCTTATCCGTACGATTGGCAAACTCCGCCTTATGGGCATTCACGCCGTCCCGGCCGGCGTAGATGACGCCGCTACGGTCCACCATGTAAATATTCTTGCGCCGGGCGCCCATGCTCACCAGCAGACGCATGCAGGCAATGGCAGCCGAGCCGGCACCGAGACAGGTGATGATCGCATTTTCCATACGCTTGCCCTGAATTTCCAGGGCGTTGATCAGACCCGCCGCCGTGACAATCGCGGTACCATGCTGGTCGTCGTGAAACACCGGGATATCGCATTGCGCAATCAGGGCGGATTCGATTTCAAAACACTCGGGCGCCCCGATATCCTCCAGATTTATGCCGCCAAAGGTGCCGGCAATGCGCGCCACGGTGGCAATGAATTCCTGTGTATCTGCGGTATCCACTTCGATATCGATGGCATTGATGCCGGCAAAACGCTTAAAAAGAAGCGCCTTACCTTCCATTACCGGTTTACTGGCCAGACTTCCGAGATTTCCCAGTCCCAGTACGGCGGTGCCGTTACTAATAACTGCCACCAGATTCCCCTTGCCGGTATAGCGGTAAGCGAGGTCCGGGTCACTGGCAATTTCAAGACAGGGCTCCGCTACACCCGGACTGTAGGCCAGGGACAGGTCCCACAGCGTATCCGCAGGCTTGGTCAGTTCAATACTGATTTTCCCGGGTACGGGCTCGGCGTGATAGGCCAGTGCATCTCGTTTCAAGTCTCTGGGTATGTGGCTACCTGTACTCATCGGGATGCCTGCGGAAAAAGGTTAACGAAAATAATAAAGGGAAGACATGCCAGGGCTTTGGTGCATCCGGGGATACCGCAGCCGCCTGCGGTATGTTCTTCTCTAGCGCTTGGTGCCGCGACCGCCGAACCGCTTGTTGAAGCGGTCAACACGGCCGCCGCTGTCCACGACTTTCTGCTTTCCAGTATAGAACGGGTGACACTGTGAACAGACGTCGATGTGGAAATCTTCGCTCCGTGTTGAGCGGGTCTGTACAACGTTGCCACAGCTGCAGGTGGCGGACACGGCCTCGTACTTGGGGTGGATATCTGCTTTCATAACATGTAGCTCCTGGTCATTAGCGCCGCCACCCGATCGCTGCCGGGCACCGCACCTCGCTGGGGGAGTTGAACCATCACAGGCGTGAGTAGCTCAAAAAATAGGCGGGCATCTTACCAGACACGGAGCGATAAGCAATAGCTCGCAACGTTTTGCTACAATGGCCGCCTCCAGCCATTTTTCGCGTGTGACAAGGGGCGTAATGTCCGTACTTCGTCTGGCCATCCCATCCCCGCTGCGTCGCACTTTCGACTACCTGCCGCCCAGCGGCATGAGCGCAGCGGACATAGACACCCTGCAGCCCGGCGTCCGTCTGCGCGTCCCGTTCGGGCGACGCGAGATAACCGGTTATCTGGTGGCGGTGTGTCCCGAGAGCACGATTGCCACCAGTGCGCTCAAGCCCGCGCTGGAAATACTCGACCAGTCTCCGTTGATTGATCCGCAATTGCTGCAACTGTGTCTCTGGGCAGCCAACTACTACCACCACCCGCTGGGAGAGGTGTACAGCCACTTGTTTCCCAAACGCCTGCGCGAAGGGAGGCCGTCGCAGCCGCCCGGCTTACCCGCCTGGCAACTCACCACCCGGGGCAAGGGCCTTCCAGATGCGGTCCTACCGAGGTCCCCACGCCAGGCGCAGGCCATCAGCATGCTCCGGCAAGCGCCCGTTATCGAACATTCCGAATTCAGGAAATGCGGGCTCAGTGGTGCCGTTTTACGCAGTCTGCAGGACAAAAATCTGATTGAGACCTGCACTATAAGTGAACGCTTGCAAATTGCCAGCACCAACCAGAGCTTGACGCTCAATACTGAGCAGGCATCGGTCTTAGCGGCATTGATAGCTGCGGGCGAGGGTTTCAGCTGCCACCTACTGGAGGGCGTTACCGGAAGTGGCAAAACCGAAATCTACCTGCAACTCATTGAGAATTGCCTGCAACGAGGACGCCAGGCACTTGTTCTGGTTCCGGAAATCGGCCTGACACCCCAGACCCTGGCGCGCTTCCAGCAGCGCTTTGCGGCGCACATTGCAGTACTGCACTCAGGGCTGAGCGACGCCCAGCGCTACCTCGCCTGGGAGGCCGCCCGCAGTGGCGCTGCACATATTGTTATCGGCACCCGTTCGGCGATTTTTACGCCCCTTGCCTCTGTGGGGTTGATTATCGTGGATGAGGAGCACGACAGTTCCTATAAACAGCAGGACGGCTTTCGCTACTCGGCCAGGGATGTTGCTGTGAAGCGAGCCCAGATACATGCGTGCCCTATTCTGTTGGGTAGCGCGACACCGTCACTGGAAAGCATTGAAAACGTGCTCGCCGGGCGCTATCGGCACCAGCAACTCACCCGGCGGACCAGCAGCGGGGGAATGCCCGAGATAAAGGCCCTGGATGTGCGCCGACAGGAACTGCGGGCGGGGCTATCCGATGCCCTCATCGCAGCAATAGAGGATAAATTGCGTCTGGGACAGCAGGTGCTGTTGTTCCTCAATCGCCGCGGTTACGCCCCCACCCTGCAGTGTCACGATTGTGGCTGGGTCGCCGAATGTCACGCCTGTGATGCACGCCTGACTATTCATCGCCGCCGCGGGCGTCTGCGCTGTCATCACTGTGGTGACTCCAGCGCATTGCCCAGGCAGTGTCCCCAGTGTCACAGCGAGCGACTGTCGGCCGCAGGATTGGGCACCGAGCAAACAGAGGATTTCCTGCAGACGCGTTTCACGCAATGGCCCATCTATCGCGTTGACAGCGACTCCATGCAGGGCAAGGGTTCCATGCAGACCCTGGTGGAAGACATCAATAACGGCAAGCCGTGCATTCTGCTTGGCACCCAGATGCTTACCAAGGGTCATCACTTCCCAGGCGTGAGCCTGGTCGCGGTCATAGATGCCGATACCCTGTTGTTCAGTGCCGATTTTCGCGGCGAGGAGCGCATGGCGCAGTTGCTCACCCAGGTGGCGGGTCGTGCGGGGCGCGCCGAACTGCCCGGCAGCGTTCTGCTGCAGACGCACTACCCCGACCATCCAGCCCTGCTTGCGATGCTGAGCACCAGCTATGCAGAGCAGGCCCGTGAATTACTCAAGCGACGACATGAGACAGGTATGCCCCCCGCCGGGCAACTGGTGGTGTTACGCACCGACTGCCCGAACGCTGAATACGGCGAGCAATTCCTGCAAAAACTGCGCGAGCGCAGCGCGCCTCACCTTCCCGGCGGCGCCCGACTGATCGGCCCGCTGCCTTCGCCCATGCAGCGTCGTGCCGGAAAGTACCGCTGTCAATTGCTGCTCTGTGCGCCCAACCGCAGGGCGGCCCAGACTGCAGCCAGTGTGCTGGTAGCCAACGCTGAAGAGTTACCGTCCCGACACGGACTGAAATGGTCCATTGATATCGACCCCCAGGACGTTTACTAGACACGACTTCACTGGCCATGGCTGTCCCTTATGATGATAATATGTCGGGGCGGACCAGTCCGTTAGCACGCGTCCGACAACCCTTTGAAGCAACCCAGGTATAACCCGTTAAAATGAAGGCAGAGCTCACACGGCTTATTTACCAGGCCCTGGATTCAATGGTTGCTCAAGGCCTGTTGCCCGCTGATGTTGCGCCGCAGGTCCAGATAGATCACACGCGCGACAAGAGTCACGGCGATCTGGCGAGTAACATCGCACTCTCGTTGGCCAAGTCGGCAAAGAGGCAGCCGCGCGAGCTGGCCACCCTGATTTGCGCTGCCTTGCCAGCCAGCCCACTGGTGACGCGCACCGAAATCGCCGGCCCCGGATTTATCAATTTCTTCCTGTCAGATGACAGCAACCAGGCTGTGGTTCGCACCATACTGCAGCAGGGGGTGTCCTTCGGCACCAGTAATGCGGGCAATGGACGCAAAGTGCAGGTCGAGTTCGTCTCTGCCAATCCCACCGGACCACTGCATGTCGGCCACGGCAGGGGAGCAGCCGTGGGCGACAGCATCTGTCGCCTGCTGGCAGCGACCGGCTGGAGCGTCTCGAGTGAGTTCTATTACAACGATGCTGGTGCGCAAATTCAAAATCTGGCGCTTTCAGTGCAGGCTCGCTGCAAGGGAGTGGCGCCGGAGGATTCCCGGTGGCCACAGGATGGCTACCGGGGCGACTATATCGCGGAGCTGGCGCAGGCCTATCTGCGCGGCGAGGTAGTAGAGGCCCAGGACCGGCACGTCACCGGCTCCGGCGACGCCGATGACCTGGAAGACATTCGTCAGTTCGCCGTGGCCTACCTGCGGCGCGAACAGGATCTGGACCTGAAGGCCTTTGCAGTGCACTTCGATGCGTATTTTCTTGAGTCATCCCTGTACGAAACCGGCGCGGTCGAACGTACCGTCGAGCGCCTGATCGAAACCGGCCATTGCTATGAACTGGACGGGGCGTTGTGGCTGCGCACCACCGACTTCGGTGATGACAAGGACCGTGTCATGCGCAAGCGCGAAGGAGGATACACCTACTTTCTTCCGGATGTAGCCTACCACCTCAACAAGTGGCAACGCGGTTTTGAACGGGTCATCAATGAACAGGGTGCAGACCACCACAGCACTGTAACCCGCGTGCGGGCAGGCCTGCAGGCGCTGGAACAGGACATCCCAACGGGCTGGCCGGAATATGTCCTGCATCAAATGGTTACCGTTATGCGCGAGGGCGAGGAAGTCAAACTATCGAAACGAGCCGGCAGCTACGTCACGCTGCGGGAGCTCATAGACGAGGTCGGGCGGGATGCGACGCGCTATTTTCTGGTGGCCCGCGCACCAAATTCCCAACTGATCTTTGATATCGACCTGGCGCTAGCCAAGAACAACGATAACCCCGTGTACTATATTCAGTACGCCCATGCCCGCACCTGCAGCGTACTGCGCAAGCTCGTTGAGCAGGGCGGGGAATGGCAGGTCGGGGAGGCCATACAACACCTCGATCAGTTACAGGAGGAGCACGAGAAAAGTCTGCTGCGACGTCTCGACCGCTATCCGGAGGTGGTGGCGAGTGCCGCACTGAATAACGAGCCCCACTCGGTCGCCACCTACCTGCGGGAATTGGCCGGCGATTTTCACACCTGGTACAACGCCCACAAGATGCTGGTTGACGACCGCAAGCTGCGCGACGCCAGACTTGCGCTCAACCAGGCCGTGGGACAGGTCATCGCCAATGGACTAGGATTGCTGGGCGTATCCGCCCCGGAGGTTATGTAAACAGTGCCGCAGGATTATGCCAAACGGAAACAGGACACAGGTGCCAGGAAAGCCCCCGCACAGAAAACACAGGCCCGGCGCACCACGGGCGAAAACCAGCCTCGCGGCAAGGGCTTTCGCCTGTATTTTGCAGGCGTTCTGACGGGAGTGTTCCTGAGCTTTCTCGGCTACCTGGGAACCCTGCCTCACCCGGCAGATCCCGCGCAGGAGACCGGCAACACGCCGCCGGCAGCGGAAGTACCAAAACCGCGCTTCGACTTCTACACGATGCTGCCCAAGCAAACGCTGGATGCAGGGGAGCAGCCAGACACAGTGGAACCGGCGGCCGATGTCAGCAAGCCGCCTGCACCAAGCACGGCGCCGCAACCGCTCTTCCTGCAGGCGGGATCGTTTCGACAACAAGCCGATGCCGAGCGGCGACGGGCCGAGCTTGTATTGCTCGGGCTGACCCCGAAGCTGGAAGAAACCAGCAACGCCAATGGCCGCTGGTTCCGGGTATACCTCGGCCCCTTCGACTCCCATGATTCCATGACCAAGGCCCGGGGCCTTCTGGCCAATCAGAATATCGACGCTATATTACTGAAACGCAGCGGACCCTGAATTCAGCGCGCGGTCTTGAATTTTCCGCACTGCGCCCCATATCTGCCGGACGGGGTCGCGCAGAGTGGGGCCACTGATATCCCAGGAATACCGCCGCACAGGAGATAAGACGTGGAACAGTTCCGAGGCACGACCATTCTTTCGGTGCGCCGCGGCAGCAGAGTGGTCATCGGCGGAGACGGCCAGGTGACCATGGGCAACACGGTGATGAAAGGCAATGCCCGCAAGGTGCGGCGCCTTTACCGTGATCAGGTGTTGGCCGGCTTCGCCGGCGGGACTGCTGACGCTTTTACCTTGTTCGAGCTGTTTGAAGCACAACTGGAAAAACATCAGGGGCATCTGGTGCGCGCCGCCGTCGAATTGGCGAAAGCATGGCGCACCGAGCGCGCGCTGCGACGCCTCGAGGCACTGCTGGCCGTGGCCGACAAGGACACCTCGCTGATAATTACCGGAAACGGGGATGTCATAGAGCCCGAGGACAACCTGATCGCCATCGGCTCAGGAGGCCCCTTCGCCCAGGCAGCGGCACGCGCACTGCTGGACAACACCGAACTGGACGCACGCGCCATTGTGGAAAAGGGCCTGGGTATCGCTGCTGATATCTGCATCTATACCAACCACAATCGCACTATAGAACAACTGGATTTTTAGGCCCCCTGCATGTCCGATATGACCCCCCGCGAAATTGTTCACGAACTGGACAAACACATCATCGGCCAGGACGCAGCCAAACGCGCAGTTGCCATTGCGCTGCGCAATCGCTGGCGGCGCATGCAACTACCCGAGGAGTTGCGGGCCGAGATCACCCCCAAGAATATCCTGATGATAGGACCCACCGGTGTAGGCAAGACGGAGATTGCCCGGCGTCTGGCCAAATTGGCTAATGCGCCCTTCGTCAAGGTCGAGGCGACGAAGTTCACCGAAGTAGGCTATGTGGGCCGTGACGTCGAATCCATCGTGCGCGATCTGGTCGATGTGGCAGTCAAAATGTACCGTGAACAGGAAATGACGCGCGTGCGCTTCCGGGCTGAGGAAGCCGCAGAGGAGCGCATCCTGGATATCCTGCTACCCCCCGCCCGCGACACCAGCGCCGATCCGGCTTCCAGTGCGCGGCAATTGCTGCGCAAAAAACTGCGCGAAGGGGATCTCAACACCAAGGAGATCGAGGTCGAGGTCAGCGCCAATCTCCCCGGGCTGGAAATTATGGCCCCGCCGGGTATGGAGGAAATGACCAACCAGTTGCAGAGCATGTTCTCCAATATGTCCCGGCAGCAACGCAAAACGCGCAAGATGCCGGTCAAGGCGGCCTTTGAGGCGCTGTGCGACGAAGAAGCGGCGAAAATGATCAACGAGGATGAGCTCAAGCAAAAGGCCGTGACGGAGGCAGAACAAAACGGCATCGTATTTATCGATGAACTGGACAAGGTCGCCAAGCGCGCGGAGGGCGCCGGGGCCGACGTGTCCCGCGAGGGCGTGCAGCGCGATCTGCTGCCACTGATCGAGGGCTCCACGGTCAGCACCAAGCACGGCATGATCAAGACCGACCACATCCTGTTCATCGCCTCCGGGGCATTTCATTTGGCGCAGGCCCTCGGACCTGATACCCGAACTGCAAGGACGCCTGCCCATTCGTGTTGAGCTGTCCGCGCTATCACCCGACGATTTCGAGCGCATACTGACCGAGCCCAGCGCCTCCCTGACCGAACAGTACCAGGCCTTGTTGGCGACCGAGGGGGTGGAACTGAAATTTACCCAGGACGGCCTGCGGCGCATTGCCGAGACCGCCTGGCAGGTAAATGAGAGAACCGAGAATATCGGCGCCCGGCGACTGCACACAGTGATGGAGCGACTGCTGGAGGAAACCTCCTTCGGCGCCGCCGATGCGGGCCTGCAGGAGGCGAGCCTCACCGTGGACGCCGCCTACGTTGATCAGCAGTTGCAGGCGCTCAGTACGGATGATGACCTGTCCCGGTTCATCCTGTGACAGCGCCTGCGTCCGAGCAACATAAACCGGTTGCGATTCAGCTGCACAGCCGCTCGCGGCAGCTGGAGCTGGAGTATGCCAGGTGGCGAGCGCTACTCGCTGAGCTGTGAATACCTGCGCGTGCACTCACCTTCCGCTGAGGTGCTCGGCCACGGCCCGGGTCAGGAGGTACTGCAAACGGGTAAGATAAACGTCGGTATCACGGCGCTTAAACCGGTCGGGAACTACGCTCTGCAACTGGTGTTTGACGATGGCCACGATACCGGGCTGTACTCGTGGCGCTACCTGTATGAGCTCTGCCAGGGCCAGGAGGCCAAATGGCAGGACTACCTGGACCGCCTGACCAGAGGCCGGGGCTGGTCGCGACCCCGATGTGCAAATCCTGAACCTGCAAGGTTAGCTGTTCGAACCCACAACATGGTCAGCCACCCTGACCGGGCGCACGCATCAGGTTATAATGCGCCGTTCCCCGAACCCCGGGTGGAGGCGCCATGAGCGACAAAGACACCACACACTTCGGCTACAAAGACGTCGCGAAGGATGCGAAGGCTGGCATGGTTGCCGATGTATTTCACTCGGTGGCGGCCCGCTACGACCTGATGAACGACCTGATGTCAGGCGGCATTCACCGCATCTGGAAGCGTTTCACGATTGAGTTGAGCGGGGTGCGCAAAAATAATGCCGTGCTGGACATCGCTGGCGGCACCGGCGATCTTGCGGCCCGCTTCGCGCAACTCGTGGGCCCCGGAGGTCGCGTGGTACTGGCCGACATCAACGACTCGATGTTGCAGGTGGGCCGCGACAAACTGCTGGATCAGGGCCGCCAGGGCAATATCGAATTTGTGCAGGCCGACGCCCAGTACCTGCCCTTCCCGGATGACAGCTTCGACTGCGTCACCATCGCCTTCGGCCTGCGCAACGTCACGGACATCGACCTGGCCCTGCGCTCCATGCTGCGCGTGCTCAAACCCGGGGGCCGCCTGCTGGTGCTGGAGTTTTCCAAACCGAAAAATGCCCTGCTCAGCAAAGCCTACGATACCTATTCCTTTCGCGTACTGCCGGTCATGGGTCGCCTGGTGGCCAACGACAGCGAGAGCTACCAATACCTGGCCGAGTCGATCCGCAAGCATCCGGATCAGGACACGCTCAAGGACATGATGGAGGACGCCGGTTTTTGCCAGTGTGAATACCACAACATGACCGGCGGTATCGTGGCACTGCACCGGGGCATCAAGGCCTGAAATGGCTGGCGTCGCAGACCCCGCGCTGCAGACAGCGGCCCTGGCCGCACTGGAGGCCGCGCTCAATCGCGCCCTGGCCCTGTCGCCGCACAGCAAATCTGAACTGGCGCAGCTGGAGGATTGTGTGTTCGCCCTGCACTGCACGGCACCAAACCTGGATATTTACCTGCACCCGGGCGCGCAGGGTATGCGCCTGACGGGCATCCACACGGGCCCGGTCACCACCAGCATAAAAGGAGGGGCGTCAGATTTCACTGCGCTGGCCACTGCCAGCGATCCCGCTGCCACCCTGATCAACGGCGGCCTGGAGCTGGAAGGCGACAGCGCCCCACTGCTGGAGCTGCAGCATATCCTGGCGGCGCTGGATATGGACTGGGAAGCGCCACTGGTTGCCGCCCTCGGGGATGTCGTCGGGCACCAGCTGGCGCAGATGTTGCGCAGCGCCCTGTCCTGGGGCAAACAGGCTTCGGCCAGCCTGACCCGGCAACTGGAAGAGTTCATTCATGAAGAAGCCCGGCTCAGCCCACCGCGGCTGGAGGTGGAAGATTTCTACGCGGACGTACGCGAGCTGGGACTGCGTGTGGACCGACTGCAATCGCGCACTGAGCGCCTGCGCCAGCGCCTGCTGAAGTTGCAGGGCTGACGCGTGTCCCGCATTCTGCGCCTGGCTAAAATTCTGCGCATCGTCGGCCGCTATCGACTGGATGAGTTTGTCGACAAGGAGCGCCTGGGCGCTCTGCCGCGCTTTGCCCTGGGCCTCTCGCCCTGGCGCCTGCACCAGGCGCCAGACCTGCCGCGCGGGGTGCGCCTGCGCCGCGCGCTGGAGGAACTGGGTCCGGTGTTCATAAAGTTCGGGCAGATGCTGTCCACCCGGCGCGACCTGTTGCCTGTGGATATCGCCGACGAGCTGGCCAGGCTGCAGGACAATGTGCCGCCATTTCCGGAACACCAGTCCATCGCGATCATCGAAAAGGCATTGGGCAAACCGGTGTCTGCGCTGTTCGCCAGCTTCGAGAGCACACCCATGGCCTCGGCTTCGGTAGCGCAGGTGCATGGCGCCACGCTGCACAGCGGCGAGCGGGTCGTGGTCAAGGTGGTGCGCCCGGATATCGAACCTGTCATCCGCCAGGACATCGCGCTGCTTTTTACGCTGGCGAGGCTGGCGGCAAAATACCATCCGGATGGCCGCCGCCTGCGCCCGGTGGAGGTGGTGTCCGACTACGAGCTGGTCATTCTCGATGAGCTGGATATGGGCCGGGAGGCCGCCAACGCCTGCCAGCTGCGCCGCAACTTCGAGCACAACAGGCTGCTCTATGTTCCCGAGGTTTACTGGGACTACACCTGTCGCAATGTGTTGACGATGGAGCGCATTGCGGGAATTCCCGTGACCGACCTTGAGACACTGCGCGCCAGGGGCACCGACCTCAAGTTACTGGGCGAGCGCGGCGTGGAGATATTTTTTACGCAGGTGTTCCACCACAGCTTCTTCCACGCCGACATGCACCCAGGCAATATCTTTGTGGATGCGACAGACCCTGCGGACCCGACCTACATCGCCGTGGACTGCGCCATCGTCGGCAGCCTCTCGGACGCGGACCAGTATTACCTCGGTCGCAATCTGCTGGGCATCTTCCGCCGCGACTACCGTGAAGTGGCGCAACTGCATGTTGAATGCGGCTGGGTGCCGCCCCAGACCCGCGTACAGGACTTTGAATCGGCCATGCGCGCGGTGTGTGAGCCTATCTTTGAGCGGCCGATCAGCGAAATATCCTTTGGCCAACTGCTGGTCTACCTGTTCCAGACCGCCGGCCGCTTCGACATGGAAGTCCAGCCCTCGCTGGTGCTGTTGCAAAAAACCCTGTTGAACATCGAGGGTCTGGGGCGCCAGCTCTATCCCGATCTCAACCTGTGGGATACAGCACAACCATTTCTGGAAGAGTGGGTGCAGCAGCGCTACTCGCCGCAGTCAGTGTTCAAACGCCTGCAACGTCATGCGCCCTCCTGGCTGGAGCAGCTGCCACAGCTGCCTGAAGCGCTGCTGGAGAGCCTGCAACAATCCCGCGGCAGCGACCGGCACGTATCACCGCCGCCAGCCACACCCGGGCGAAAAACAACGGCAGGGGGAGGAGCTGGCGCGTCGACGACGCCATATACTGGGTGGCATCGCCTGTGTGGCAGCCGCCGCAACCGCCTTGCCCGGAGCCTGGCACTACCTGGCACAGGCACCCCTGGTCAGCTGGGTGCTGGCCGGCGTGGGCGTGAGCCTGCTGTGGCCCCGGGACCGCTGAATGTATGTGCCAGGCGACACCCTGTGCCATAATGCGACTCCGCGTGGAAGATAGTCATGACTGAACCGGGTACGCTGGCACAAGAAATCAAGTGGAATGAGCACGGACTGATCCCGGTTATCGCGCAGGACTGGCAGACCGGCGAAGTGCTGATGCTGGCCTGGATGAACCGCGACGCGCTGCAACTGACCATCAGCGAGGGCCGCGCCATTTACTGGTCGCGCTCGCGGCAGGCCCTGTGGCGCAAGGGCGAGGAGTCGGGCCACGTGCAGCACCTGAAGGAGCTGCGTATCGACTGTGACGCGGACACGGTACTGATAAAAGTTGAACAAATCGGTGGTATCGCCTGTCACACTGGCCGGCGCAGTTGTTTTTACCAGCAACTGGAGCAGGGCGTCTGGCGCGTTACAGATGACGTCATCAAGCAACCCGAAGACATATACGGGAAGAAACCATGAGCGATGTGCTGCAACAACTGGCGACCACTCTCGCGGCGCGCAGGCAGGCCGATCCGCAGCAATCCTACGTGGCGAGCCTGCACCACAAGGGCCTGAACAAGATCCTGGAAAAAGTGGGCGAAGAGGCCACCGAGGTCATTCTCGCCGCCAAGGATGCCGCAGGCAGGCGGAGATCGCAGTGCCGTTATCGGTGAAGTGGCCGATTTGTGGTTTCACAGCATGGTAATGTTGTCCCATCTGGAATTGGATGTAGAAGACGTATTGCGGTGCCTGGGCGACCGCTTTGGTGTCTCAGGACTGGACGAAAAGTTAGCGCGGGAAGTATCGACGCAATTAATGTGCTGTTCACGGCACGTGGGTAACAGGAGATAGGTATGTTAAGCGGTGCATTCAGTATCTGGCATTGGTTGATCCTACTGTTAATCGTAATCATGCTGTTTGGTACCAAGCGGTTGAGCACCCTGGGCAGCGATCTCGGGAATGCAGTGAAGGGTTTTCGCAAGGCCATGTCCGAGGACAGCGAGGGACAGAAACCAAGCGATGGTGCCGAGTCGAACAAAACTGCAGATCCCGCGAGCAAAGACCAGTAAGCCCTGAATGTTCGATATAGGATTTTCCGAACTCGTCCTGGTCGGGGTCGTCGCCCTGTTGGTTATAGGGCCGGAGCGCCTGCCTGAGACCGTGCGCACTGCAAGCCTGTGGCTGAACCGCATCAGGCGCGGCTTCAACGAGATCAAGCAGGAAGTGCAACAGGAGCTGCATAACGACGCCGTACTGCGGGAGTTGCGCCAGACCGGCCAACAGTTAAAGAAGGAGGCTACCGCCATCGGGCGTGATGTACACGATACCGCTGCGTCAGCCATAACACCGGTGCCTGAGAATACCCCTTCCGGCGAGCAGGAAAAAAGCCCAACGGAAAAACAGGCCGAATGAGCCAGCCCGAAGACTCAGTGGATCAGCCCCTGCCGCTGATCACGCACCTTACCGAATTGCGCGAGAAGCTACTGCGCGCCCTATTAGCGGTGCTGGTGGTCTTTATTTGCTTGTTCCCCTTCGCCAACGACATCTACGCCTTCGTCTCGAAACCCCTGCGCGCGATTTTGCCCCCCGGGGCAAGCATGATAGCCACCGAGGTGACCACGCCTTTTTTTACACCGTTCAAACTCACCCTGGTGACGGCGATCTTCCTGGCGATACCCTATGTCCTGTACCAGGCTTGGAGTTTTATTGCGCCGGGTATGTACCAGCATGAAAAACGGGTGGCAATACCGCTATTGGCATCCAGCGTACTGTTGTTCTACGGGGGGGCCGCTTTTGCTTATTATATCGTCTTCCCCCTGATTTTCGCGTTTTTTACCAGCGTCGCGCCGACAGACATCACCATCATGACGGACATCAACAGCTACCTGGATTTCGTGCTCAAGTTGTTTTTCGCCTTCGGACTGGCCTTTGAGATCCCGATCGCCGTGATACTGTTGATCTGGACCGGTATCACCACACCCGAGGCCCTCGCCGGCAAACGCCGCTATGTCATTGTCGGCTGCTTTGTTGTTGGTGCGGTGTTGACACCGCCGGATATTTTCTCCCAGACGCTTCTGGCCGTACCAATGTGGCTGCTATTTGAAGCCGGCGTTTACTTCGGCGGCTTGATAAAGCGATCCTCTCCCCCGGACGAATCCTAACGCTTTGCCATCAGGCCGCCATCCGCCACCAGCGTGATGCCGGTGGTATATGACTCCAACGCCAGGTAAAACACCGGATTCAGGATTTCCTCGGTTGCCGCAATGCGCGGTATCAGGGCTGCCGCCACCATGCCTTCGCCATAACCGGGCAGGGCGGCAATTGCCCCATCGGTCAGATCGGAGTGATAGCTACCCGGCGCCAGCGCATTGACGCGGATATTCCAGGGCGCCCACTCCTGCGCCATGACCTCGGTCAGCGCCTTGAGGCCCGCCTTGGTGGCCGCGTAGATACCCGAGTACGCGGGTGTGATCAGGGCAGCCACCGACAGTACATTGATCACGCACCCGCCGCCGTGCTCGCCCATGCGCGGCGCCAATCGTGACGCGAGATACCAGGGGCCCTTCAGATTGACGTCTACCATCTTGTCGAATGCTGTGGGAGTAATCTCGGACAGCGGTCCAAAGGCGACATTGATGCCGGCGTTGTTGACCAGCACATCAACCCGGCCAAAGCGCCCATAGGTGGCATCGATGAGCGCGTCGAGGTCAGCCATGTTGCCCATATGGGCTGCCTGCGCCAGAGCGCTGCCACCATCGTCCTCAATCTGTGCCACCACCTCCCGGCAGCTGGCAAGTTTGCGGCTGGCTACCACCACCTTTGCGCCCTCCCGGGCAAAACCCAGCGACATGGCGCGACCCAAACCGCGACTGCCGCCGGTCACAATGACCACCTTGTCCTTGAATTTCTCTCCCATCTCGACCCTCCTCAGAACAACCCTGCTTGATACCATTCGCACACTGAGCAATTACATTAGCACGAAGCAGTCCCATCGCCACGGAACAGGCCATGAATCCCACCGCAGTCAAATCTAGCCATTTCAGCCGGTCAACCAGGCAGTACAATTCCCGGCTTGATCAACCGATTTGTATTTCCGGTATGCCGTACTACGTCTTCCCCGCTCTGCAACGCTCGTCGAATCACATGAGATTGCTCGGGTCTACTTGTTAAGCTACAGACGTAACCAGGTTTTGACTCCTTTTGTTGACCTGTATCAATCATTGAAAATATCAATTGGCTTGATCGCAATTAATAGTTATCCCATAGCGGGGCTTTGTGCGTATTCTATTGCTGATGTGTAAAGCGCATTTGCAGGATTGTGCTCTACAGCCGCTTTGTAAGGATAAGGAGATAGCTATGAAAACGGGTAAATCATTAATACTACTTGCGGCATTCGCAGTCGCAACTACTCCCATGCTGTTCACGAACCCGGTACGCGCCGACGTCGAGATGGAAGGAACAACAAGCGAATTCTGGTGGCCGAACCGGCTGGATCTGAGTCCACTGCGTGCCCATGCCGCCGAATCCAACCCGATGGGCGATAATTTTGACTACGACAAGGCATTCGCCAGCGTCGATATCAATGCGCTAAAAGCAGACATTGCGCGGCAGATGACCACGTCGCAGGACTGGTGGCCGGCTGACTGGGGTACCTATGCCGGTCTGTTTATTCGCATGGCCTGGCACAGTGCCGGCACCTACCGTAGCCAGGATGGCCGCGGCGGCGCCGATGGCGGCCAGCAGCGCTTCGAGCCACTGAACAGCTGGCCGGACAACGCCAGCCTCGACAAGGCGCGCCGTCTGCTGTGGCCGGTCAAGAAAAAATATGGCCGCAATGTGTCATGGGGTGACCTGATGGTGCTGTCCGGCAACGTGGCGTTGGAGAAAGCCGGCTTCAAAACCTTCGGGTTTGCCGGTGGCCGCGCCGACGACTGGGAAGCGGACCAGGTGTACTGGGGTGCCGAGAAAAAGTGGTTGTCTGACGACCAGCGTTACAGTGGCAAGCGTGACCTCGAAAGTCCGCTGGCCGCTGTGCAGATGGGCCTGATCTATGTCAACCCGGAGGGCCCGGTCGGTCACACCGGTGATCCGCTGGCTGCGGCGCAAGATATCCGCGACACCTTTGGCCGCATGGGCATGAACGACGAGGAGACCGTCGCGCTGATCGCTGGCGGCCACACCCTGGGCAAGACCCACGGCGCCCACAAACCCGATGATTGCCTCGGGCCCCGATCCGGCCGCCGCCCCGATTGAGCAGCAGGGCCTGGGCTGGGCCAACAAGTGCGGCAAGGGCAATGCCGAAGACACCATTACCAGTGGTCTCGAAGGCGCCTGGACTCCGACGCCTACGCAGTGGACAGCGATCTTCCTGCAGAACCTGCTGGCCATTGAATGGGTGCAAACGAAGAGCCCTGCCGGCGCGGTCCAGTGGATTCCCAAAGATGAGTCCATGCACCAGATGACACCGGATGCCCATATTGCAGGCAAGCGCAACCCAGTGGTGATGCTGACCACCGACCTGGCGCTGCGGGAAGACCCGGCCTATCGCAAGATCTCCGAGAAGTTTGCCAATGACCCGAACGCGTTCAATGACGCCTTTGCCCGTGCCTGGTTCAAGCTGACGCATCGCGACATGGGTCCGAGAACCCGCTACGTCGGTGCGGAAGTTCCCAGCGAGGCGCTGGTCTGGCAGGATCCGGTGCCGGCTGCTGATCAGGCCAAGCTGATTGACGCCAACGATGTAGCCAGCCTGAAAAAAGAGGTGCTGGCTTCCGGGTTGTCCCTGTCTGACCTGGTCCGCACCGCCTGGGCCGCTGCCGCTTCCTTTCGCGGAACTGACAATCGCGGTGGCGCCAACGGTGGCCGGCTGCGCCTGGCTCCGGAAAAAGACTGGGCGGTGAACGATCCGAAGACGGTGGCAAAAGTCCTGAAGGGTCTTGAGAAGATCCAGACGAACTTTAACAAGGCTCACGCGGGTGGCAAGCAGGTATCACTGGCCGACATGATCGTGCTGGGTGGTGGTGCCGCCGTCGAGAAGGCCGCCGCTGATGCCGGGGTCAGTGTTACGGTGCCGTTCAAGCCGGGTCGCACGGATGCCACGCAGGAGCAGACGGATGTGCAGTCATTCGCCCTGCTGGAGCCGAAAGCCGATGGCTTCCGCAATTACTACAGCAAGGGTGCCAGGCTCTCGCCGACCGATGCACTGGTCGACCGCGCCGATGTGCTGAACCTGACGGTGCCGGAAATGACCGTGCTGGTGGGTGGTATGCGAGCACTGGGTGCCAACACCGATGGCTCCAGTAACGGTGTATTCACCGCCCATCCTGGCACGCTGAGCAATGACTTCTTTGTCAACCTGCTCGACATGTCCACGGTCTGGGAGAAGTCACCCAAGGGCGACGGGCTGTATGTCGGTAAGGATCGTGACAGTGGCAAGGTCAAGTGGACCGCAACACCGGTCGACCTGATATTTGGTTCCAACTCGGAGCTGCGTGCCGTTGCAGAATTCTATGCAGCCGATAATGCGCATGACAAGTTCGTCAATGACTTCGTCGTCGCATGGACCAAGGTGATGCAAAATGATCGCTTTGATCTGAAGTAAGCCGGGCGCTTGTTCAGGCGTTGCGACTGGGCAGTGCAGCAACATGTCAAAACGGGGTTCGGGCCAGGTGTGCCGGACTCCGTTTTTTATGTCGGGTGGATTCGACGGTCCATCAGGCCAAATCTACTCTGTATGACCCTGCCGGGTAAGGTGCAGATGGGGATGGCTCATTACATTAGTACCGGTCTGCTCGCTGCCTTTACCAGTAAACTTCCTGGCGCCAAGGCATCAATGGAACCGGAAAGTCACTGCTCAAAGTTGTAACGGATACGCGCCCCGTACATTCGTGGCCGACCAACGGCGCCACCCTCCACTTCATAGAACCAGAGCCCGATAACGCAGGCCTCGTACTCTTCATGGGTGGCACTGGAGAAAGTACGAGTTCGTCCACGCTCGTGTTCAGTTAAGCGTAGCTGGCACTAAAGATCAGGATATCCGTCAGCTGTATATCGCCGTCTGCCGGCGGCGCGCTTGGCTACCTAACGGCGATCGCCTTTGCGCCCGAAGGCAACTGGGAAGTCACCCAGGGGAACGATTTCTCGTTTGCGAGGATGTCGATTATGCAGTCAATAATTGAATCGGGAGCGTCGGTGCAACGGGGAAAGGAATGTGTCCACCCCCGACAAGCGTCCAGAGCGCTACGTCGACACCGTCGGCACAATCAACCTAGTTGAGTACAGGGGCCTTCAATCCCGCCTTAACCGTGCTCGATACCATTCTCCACCGGGAGCAATTACACTAGCGCGAAGCAATCGTCCCGCCATGGAACCCGGCCATGAATGCCACCGCAGTCAAATCTGTTGTCCCAGGGTTAGTTCACGTGCGCTACAGCGCAGTGACTTGCTCTTGATTGCACACGCCTGATGTCCTCTCGCGCCAGAAAGGGCCTGCCCGCCCTGCTGCCTGTGTTGCGGCTACTGTTGCAGTACAAGCTGCGTATGGTGGGTGCCAGTATCGCCCTGTTGTTTACTGCCGGCGCCACTCTCTCCATGGGACGCGGCGTGCAGGTGCTCATTGACCAGGGCTTCGGCGGGAAAACCAGCGCCGACCTCAAAAGCGCCATCGCGCTGCTGATTCTCATCGCGGCGGCCATGGCCTT
>CAVXKH010000002.1:0-35805 GCA_963762235.1 uncultured Gammaproteobacteria bacterium
TTAATACCTGCCTCTGCGGCGGCGCGCATCACCGAGGTGCCCGCAGGCACGATCACTGTCCTGCCATCAATGGACAGACTGACCGGCGTGCCACTGATCCTCGCCGGGGTGCCGCAATCGTCCTCCGGTTGGTAAAAGTGCAACATCACACCACCCTCCTGAAGAGCGTCCGCGCGTTCTTCCGCCTCATGAAAAATCCCCTGGGAACCAGGCCAGCGCACTGCGCACCGGCTGCGGTGTCATGCCACCCAGTGCGCACAGGGAAGCCGCTTCCATGGTGTCGCACAAATCCTGCAACAGCGCGATATTCTTCGCAGGAGACTCGCGCGCAATGATGCGGTCCATGACTTCCACCCCGCGCACCGAACCCAGCCGGCAGGGCGTGCACTTGCCGCAGGATTCCGCCGCACAGAACTCCAGCGCAAAGCGCGCCTGGGCCGCCATGTCGACACTGTCATCGAAGACCACCACACCGCCGTGGCCCAGCATGGCCTTGATGCCGGCGAACGCCTCGTAATCCAGCGGCGTATCCCAGTGGGACTCGGGCAGGTAGGCGCCCAGCGGGCCGCCGACCTGGATGGCGCGCAGGGGTCGCCCGCTGTAGGTACCGCCACCGAATTCGTCCACCAACTGGCGCAGGGTTGCACCGTAAGCAAGTTCCACCAGCCCGCCGCGGCGGATATTGCCCGCCAGCTGCACCGCCAGGGTACCGCGGGAGCGGCCCACGCCAAATTCGCGGTAGAACTCGCTCCCTTTTTCCAGCACCGTGGTCACCGCGGCCAGGGTCAGCACATTGTTGACTACCGTGGGTTGACCAAACAGGCCGGCGATGGCCGGTACGGGCGGTTTGGCGCGCACCACGCCGCGCTTGCCCTCCAGGCTGTCCAGCAGGGCGGTCTCTTCACCGCAAATATACGCTCCGCCGCCCACCCGCAGTTCCAGATCGAAGGATTTGCCGCTGCCGCGAATATTGTCCCCCAGGTACTCCTCCGCTCGGGCATTGGCAATGGCAGCCGGGAGTATCTCCCGCGCCCGGGGATATTCCGAGCGCAGGTAGATATAGCCCTTGGTGGAGCCGACCGCGAGCCCGGCGATGATCATGCCCTCTATAAGTTGGTAGGGGTCCGACTCCATCAACAGGCGGTCGGCAAAGGTGCCGGAATCTCCCTCATCGGCATTGCAGACGATGTATTTTTGCGCGCCCGGAGTATCCAGCACGGTCTGCCATTTGACGCCGACGGGAAATGCAGCGCCGCCCAGCCCGCGCAGGCCGGATTCGGCTACCGCATTGACGATGGCCCGGGGCTCCATGCACAGCGCGCGTTGCAGGCCGGCGAAGCCGGCGAGTGCGCGATAGGTAGCCAGGCACAACGGGTCGCCCTGCCCCGCGCGGGCAAAAGTCAGTCGCTGCTGGACTTCAGGTACGGAATGTCTTCAACAGGTCCCAGGCAGAGCGGGTGCACAGCGGGATTCATCGCCAGTGCCTCACAGAGCGCAGGCACTGACGCAGCGTCCACCGGGCCGAAGCCGATGCGCACACCATCCTGTTCGACTTCCAACAGCGGTTCCAGCCAGAACAGCCCGCGGGAGCCATTGCGTACCAGGTCCACGGACAGGCCGCGACGCTGTGCCTCCTGCACCAGCGCGCGCGCTATCCGGTCTGCACCCAGGGCCACGGCGGTGGTATCGCGCGGCAAAAACAGGCGCAGGCTCATGGACCCTGCTCCCTCACCAAGACCGGCCAACAGTTCATCCAGACGCGCCGCATCTACTCGCGCATGGATCACATCATCAAGTCGCACCGAGGGGGAACAGGCGCAGTTGCCGAGGCAGTACACTGATTCCAGGGCGATGGCGCCGTCTGCGGTGGTAGCGCCATAGTCAATGCCCAGGCGATTTTTGGCATGGGCTTCCAGCGCGCGAGCGCCCATCGACTGGCAGGCCTCCGCCCGACAGATTTGCAGCACATGGCGAGCGGCGGGCGCGCTGCGAAAATCGTGGTAAAAACTGATCACACCGTGCACCTCCGCCCGGGACAGGTGCAGTGCGCTGGCGATAACCGGCACGGCGTCAGGGGGAATAAAGCCAAGCGCATCCTGCACAGCATGCAACAGTGGCAACAGCCCGCCGGGTACATTGCAGTACTGCTGGATACTCTCCTCAACTGCGCGTGCTACACGTTCATCCATCACGTACTGCCTGCAACATGGTCAGCCCCACCGCACTCTACCAGCTATGCCCAGAGCATAGTTCCAACTATAATTGTAGCGCGTTCAAACGAATAGACTAATACGAACTGGCGGTAATTGCATTATCCGCAGGCTAGTCCGGGCTGGCCGCACCATATCGTTGAAGAAAAACGCCATTTTTATCCACGCAGGGGACCACGACATCATGCCAACGAAAGCAGACCTACCGGAACTGAGTTGCTACCTGCTGCCGGGACATACCACAACACCTGCTGACGCCATCGAGGAGGCCAGGCAGGCGGAGTCCCTGGGCCTCGGCAGGGTATGGCTGTCAGAGCGCTTTGATGTGAAGGACGCCGGCGTGATCTGTTCCGCGGCGCTGTCCGTCACAGAGCGCATTCATGTGGCCACGGCGGCAACCAATATCCATACCCGCCATCCGCTGGTGCTCGCCACCCTGTGCGCCAGTCTGCACTACCTCTCGGGCGGCCGCTTTGAGTTGGGACTCGCCCGGGGAGTGACGATCCGCAACCAGTTGATGGGCCTTGAGCGATGTGAAAAACGCGCAGCTTGTCGAGGGCCTGGATATCCTGCGCAGGCTGTGGCACGGCGAGAAAGTCATGGGTTACAACGGTGCCATGGGCAACTTGCCCTACCTGAGCATGGGCAACTGGATGAACGCGGATATTCCTGTGCATTTCGTGGGCTTTGGTCCCAACAGCTTGCGCTTTGCGGGCCGTCACTTCGACGGAGTGCACCTGCATACCTTTATTACCGATCAGGGTCTGCAACGCGCTGTCGCGCTGGTCCGGGCGGGCGCCGAGGAGGCGGGTCGCGACCCGGACAAAGTGCAGGTGTTTGCCGTACTCGCCACTGCGCTGCATCCCACTCGCGAGGATTACCTCAGGAGACTGATCGCGCGCATGGCAACCTACATGCAGGCACCCGGTTACGCGGAAGGGCTGGTGGCTCTCAATGACTGGGATCCGGGTGTGCTTCCTGCATTTCGCGCCAACAAAACCGTGTCCGCGATGCTCGGCGGTATCGACAGCGTGGCAACGCTTGAGCAACTCGAGGAAATCAGTGAACTCATACCCGGCGAATGGCTTCCTGCCGCCACGGGTTCGGCCGACGAGTGTGCGCGCGCCTGGAAGAACCAGCTCTCAAACGGGGCCACAGGCGTGGTGATACACGGCTCCACGCCCAGCGAATTCGCGCCGATCATTGAGGCCTACAGGACGCTGGACTAGCGCAATCGAAAGCAGAGGCGCAGCGCAGCCTAAATCCTGGCAACCGCCTCGGCAGCGGTCGTGGTTGCCTTTACGATCAGTCCAAGGCCTGTGCAATCGCCAATGCACTGCACCGGGAGTCCTGCCGCCAACAGGGCATCAGCAAAAGTGGTATCCGCTATTGGTTCGCCGGTCACAATAACGCTGTCACAGGGGATTGCATGTTCGCGACCGCGCGCCGCTATGATCACGGCGGCGGCTTCGATCCGCTGGATACTCACCGCCGTATTCACGGTAACGCGCAGGTGATCCAGAGCGTCCATGTGCTCATGGCGACGCTTTTTTCCCACCTCCGGAATGATTTTTTTCGCCGCGTCTACCACATGTACTTTGCGGCCGCGCTCCGCCAGGAATTCCGCCAACTCGATCGCCACCAGGTCGGAACCGATGATGACTACCGCCCTGCCGACCGGCATCCAGCAGCGACTGGCACGGCGCAATAGCCGCGGCGTCATCACCCGCTGCACAAATGGCATGCACTGCTGCACCAGCACCTGCTGCCACCCTGGCAGACGCCAGGACTCGCTGGGCTGCAAGTCACCGGCAATGATCTGGCGCAGCAACGCACCGGTAATCACGCTGGCCCGCTCGATGCCCGCAATGACCGGGGTGGTGACCAGCGCGCCCGTTGCGACAATAACCGCATCCGGCTGCTCGGCCTTAACACGTTCAACGGTCGCAGCACTGCCGGTGCGAACATCCACCTGCAGGCGTTTCACTTCCGCCAGCAGCCAGTTCAGGAACCGCTCGTTATCGGCATGCACGGTAGAGGCCAGCACCAGCGAGCCGCCCAAGCCGATGCTGTCGTTCAAACAGCACGACGGTATGTCCCGCCTCGGCGGCAATGCGCGCAGCCTCGAGGCCGCCGGTCCCGCCCCCGACTATCACGACCTTCTTGTTACCCGGTGGTATAACCAGCTCGGATTCCCGTCCGGAAAAAGGGTTAACAGCGCAGCCCAGGTTGTCGCTGGTCTGCATGGAATCGATACAGTTCTCACAGGAAATACAACGGCGAATACGCGCTGGCCTGCCTTCGAGCACTTTCTGCGGCAGGTAGGGGTCGGCCAACAGCGGTCTGGCCATGGCAATCAGGTCCGCCTGGCCATCCGCCAGAATCTGCTCGGCCAGTTCCGGGTCGTGGATACGCCCCACCAGCATGACCGGCACATCCACCACATGCTTCAGCGCTGCTGCCTGGGCGATGTTGTGCGCATAACCGTACTCGGAGCGGCCCACCATCATGGTCACCAGCGCATCCGATATGCCGCCGCTCACCCTGAAGCAATCCACTCCGGCGGCGACCAGTTCCGGCGCCAGGCGCTGGGTATCGTCAATGGCGCGCCCGCCCGGCATGCGCTCGTAGCCGGAAATACTCAGGGTTACCGGAAAATCCGTCCCGGCGCGCGACTTGATCTCACCCAGCACTTCGTTGATCAGCCGTGTCCGCGTTTCCACCTTGAAAGCCGAGTACTCGTCGGTGCGCTTGTTGCGCAGGGGCGAGAGAAAGGAACCGAGCAGGTTATAGCAATGGGCGGCGTGCAGTTCGATACCGTCATAACCGGCCTCGCGCGCCCGCCTTGCGCCCTCCCCATACTGCCGTGCGATTTCCGGCAACTCACTGATATCCAGTGGCCGACTGGCCCAACCCCATACCGGGGCGACACTGACCGAGGGACCAAAGGGCTGCGGCCCGCCAAACATGGGCGCCACACTCTCCGGTCCGGTGTGGCTGAGTTGGGGCTGCACTTTGGCACCGTGCTGGTGAATGCGATCCGTAATCCTGCGGTGGGCATCAATGTATTTGTCGTGCGCCAGCGTCATGGAGCGGTGCATATACCGGTGCACTTCATCCACCGTGATCAGCTCCATGGTGATGAGCCCTACTCCGCCTTTGGCGCGCTCCTCAAAGTAGCGAATCAGGCGCTCACTGGGCGTCTGGTCATCATTGCAATAGGCAGTCGTCATGGGGGACATGACCATGCGGTTTTTCAATTGCATCGTACCGATGCTAAAGGGCGAGCTCAGCCGGGGGAATGCCGTCATAGCCTTGCCATACTCCGTCAGGTACTGCATAACTCCATTCGGTCTATCAAACCATTGGCACTACCATGTGTAAGCCAATTCGACACCGTAGGTGAGCGGATCACTCCAGGCCACTGCCCGCGATTGGGTAGACCCAATGAGCGGGAGACTGGTCGCAGCGGATTGGTTATCCGTCAGGTTGTTACCATAAGCGGTCACACGAATTTTTTCATCGCGGGATTGCCAGGTGAGGCGAGCGTTGAGTGCGTAAAAATCATACTCCATGCCGTGGCCGTCCTGCCACTGGCAGCTTGCCCAGTCGAAACAGTTGTTAATATCTTTTTTATAGGTCGCATCCACTCTGGGCGTGAAGGACCCATACTCCGTCTCCAAGAGATACTGCGCCGCAACGTAGTACGTCTGGGTCGGCAACCCCGGCAGATCCTCGTCGCTGCGATCAACATAGCAGCCATCGACAACCGTGCCGGGACCCACTTCAGCAATTTGTGCAATCCGCTGCCGGGAGCGCTCCGGCCACCGCGACCGTGATATCGTCAAACTTCTCAATATTGCCGTGATTGAGTGTGAGATTAAACGTGAGTTCGAGATTCGTCACCGGGAGCCACAGGGCCTCCATCTCCAACCCGGCAATACTGGATTTCTCCGCGTTGTTTGTTACCGATGAAATCGTTCCGTTAGTGGGATTAACCCCGATGCCGGTCAGCTGGCGATCATCATACTGGGTGTAAAACAGGGCCGTATTCAGGCGCAGTGTGCTGTCCAACGCATCCGCCTTGACGCCGATTTCGTAGTTGGTGGCCTCCTCCGGTTCATACTCGGGAATCTCGCCGGTCACAAAATCCAGGCTTTCGGACAGGCCCCCTGATAGAAAACCGGTGGCGACCGTGAAGTAGGCGTTGCCGTTATCCAGGTAGCTCACCGCCGTCAAACAGGTACTGGATACTGGCCATCGGATTCCAGTTGTCGTTATCGATCTTCTTGGTCTGGTCATCCGTAAGGACATATCCATGGGCGGGATTGAAACTGTCCGGGCCGTCCGGAAAACTGTAGATGGGGCCGTAAATGTTTTTAGCAGGAGCGCCCGTCGACAGGTCGGCCAGATCCGGGTCATAGGTGGTTCTCTGCAATTCGCGCTGCTCCCAGGTATAACGCAGCCCAAGGCTCAGTCGCCATACGTCGGTGATGCTCCAATCCGCCTGGCTGAATGCGGCGTAGGATCTGTTGTCCGTCTGCAATGCGGTCGCCTGGGCGAGATAGTAGGCAGAATTGGGACGATCAAGTGCATTGAAGAATGGCCCGCCGACTCCCGCAGCGTTACCCCCATCCGTTTTTTCCCGGGAGGCAAAAAGTCCCACGACATAATCCACTTTTTCCTCGAACGCGGAACCGTTCAGCTGCAGTTCCTCGCTGTACCAGTCGGTGTTTCTGGGTTCGGTAATTGACCTGCCCGTAATTGGTGCGGGTCTGGAAGGGAATGGCGACCCCCCACAGGTCATTCGCCTCGCCGGCTTCGATATTGCGCCAGGCGGTGATGCTCTTCAGGCTCAGGATATCGTTGATTTCCCAGTCTGCCGTGGCGGCGACCGACTTGGTCTCCGCTTGATATTTGGGCGGCAGCTCAGCGGAGAACGGGGTATAGATTTTATCCTTATCCAGGATATTGGAGTCCTGGCAATGCTCCAGAAAGGATTTGCCCGTGGAGGGAATAATAGCAGTGCGGGTCCACCAGGCCGCTCAGCCAACCGGCGCCGGGCACACCCAACGCGGGCTGACACTGCCACCCCATGGTGGTCTGGTCCACCTTGCCGTACAGGCCATTAAGATCCACCAACAGGCTCTCGCCAGCGAGCCAGCGCAGCTGCGCCTGTCCACCCCAACGGTCCACATTGCCAAAATCATTACCGCTAACAACATCCTCGACGTAGCCATCGCGCTGCGTACTGTAGATAGAGGCTCGTGAATACAGGGTTTCGTCAATCAGCGGCACGTTGACCGTGAGCTGGCCGTTCTGGCGGTCATAATTGCCGACGTCGACCTGCGCATGACCCTCGAGCACCTCGGTGGGTTTATTGGTGGTGTAGATGATCGCGCCGCCGGTGGCGTTTTTGCCGAACAGCGTGCCCTGTGGCCCGCGCACCACCTGTACGTTCTGGATATCCACACTATCGAGAATGGCGCCATCCGCACGCGAGACATACACGCCGTCGAGATAGATGGCGACGCCACTGTCGAAATTGGCGCCGTTGTTGCGCGCTCCGACGCCGCGGATAGTTGGAGCTGCTGCACCGCCGGCACCGCCTGTGTTAAACGCAAGATTGGGCACAACCTCGGCCAGCTTGATGATGTCGCGCATACCCGACTCCTGCAGGTCTGTGCCGCTGAGAACGGATACCGCAACCGGCGACTCCTGCAGGCTCTCCTCGCGTTTGCGCGCGGTCACGATCACCTCCTCCAGGCCTTCTGCGGCCAATGCTGCGACAGGGACGCCGGTCTCGAGCAGAGCCGTGGTCAGCAATGAGGCAAGGACCACTTTTCGTTGTGTGCTTTTCTTATGTAATACATTCATGGTGAAAGACCTCATTTTTTTGCCGGATCCCTGGCCATCATGGTGGATGCCTTGATGCTGAACACCACCTCGTTATTCTGGTTGATAAGTTGTGTGTGGTAGATGACGATGCCGCGATCCGGCTTGCTCGCCGATGCCCTGGCCGCGTCGACGATCGACACACAGCGCAGGGTATCGCCGGCATAGACAGGCTTGTGCATGCGCATTTCATCGAAGCCCAGTCCGGCGATCGCCTGCTGCACCACGCCACTCTGCCAGCGCTGGCTGGTAATGCAGAATATGGAAAAAATATGCGCCGAGCAGGCGGTGAGGCCACCAAAGTGCGATGCCCGGGCAATCTCCTCGTCAATGTGCCAGGGCTGCGGGTCCCACGTTCTGGCAAAACTCGATAATGTCCTGCGCCGTGACTGTGTAAGAGGCAGCGGCATGCTCGGCTCCCACCACGCAGTCATCAAAATAAAAGGGCTTGCCCTGCAGTGTCCTGCGACATCTATAACCTCGCGCCGGCCACGGTCGGATTACAAACTGGGCAGGACAGGTTAATCACCCGCTACAATCCCCGGGCACAGCTCTGCCTTTAGATGACCGGCTTTCACCATCCAGTGAATGGCGTCTGCAAAGGTTTCGCGCGCGCTGCGCAAGCGCAAGCCGCGCCGCGCCAGTTCATCCGTATTTTTTATATTGGGCCACAGCGTGGCGTAGCGCATGGTCTCGGCGGAGATGGGTGTATCCACAGCCCTGAAGTGCCTTATCAAATCCGTGACTCGACCGACCAGGCGCAGCTTCCAGCCCTGCGCGGGAATGCGCTGCAACTGGCAGCCGGAGACGGCCTCGATGATATCTGCCTGTTCAGTCCACTTGCTATAAACCCCTGGCAGCAGAAACCGTCCTGCACTGCCGCTGATCACGAGGGAACAAATCAGGGCGGCGAGATCGCGTACATCAATGAATTGCATACCGCCATCGCCAAAAATCCGGAAGCCATTCTCCATCCGGTGTTTTAACGCCTTGAATGAATCGGAAAAACCGGGATCATCCGGACCGATTATCCCGCCGGGGTAGACAATCGCAATGGGCGCGCCCTGTGCCTGCAACTCGCGCAGGTAAATCTCGGCCTCTACCTTACTCTGGCCATAGGGCAGCTTTGATTTCGCCGGAGAGGCATCAGCGGTCACCTTCGCCGCATCGGTATTGAAAATCGCAGTGATGCTTGAAATACACACAATGCGGTCAATGCCCAGCGCCAGCGCGCTGCTAACGACATTTTTTACCCCGCCGACGTTGACCGCAAACATCTGCTCGACCGAGCCCATCTGTATCGGCGTGCCCGCTGCCGCATGCACCAGGGCTTCGCACCCCGCCAGGGCCGCCCTGACCGAACCGACATCGGTCACATCGCCAACCACCAGTTCCGGCACGCCCTCGCCCAACTGCTGGTAATACGCTTGCGCCTTGCCGTCGTCGCGCACCAGCAGCCGCACGGCATGACCTGCTGCCATGAGTTGCCTGCAGACATGGGAACCCACGAAGCCGGTGCCGCCGGTGATAAGTATCTTCATGCGATACCGTCTACTCTTCCAGCACCGTGATGACATTGTTGGGGCAGAACCTGGCGGCTTTCATTACCTTCTCGCGCAGTTCTTCCGGCGGATTCTCCAGCAGTACCTTGACATGCGGGTAGCCATCAGCCTGTTCAATCACATCAAACACCTCGGGCGCCTCGCCCAGGCAAACGCTATGTCCCTGGCACAGGGCTAAATCGATTTTTATTTTCATGGCCATGCGTTGCGGCCCTACTGGCGCTTCTTGTAACGCAAACGACAGGGACCGCTGGGCTTCAGCACCATCGCCGAGAAATCGTCCTGGTAGGTTTCATCGGGATCCACCAGCTCGAATTCGTAGCGCGGCAACAGCGCGGCAAATATGGCCTTCAGCTGCATCATGGCAAATGCATTCCCGGCGCACTTATGTGGACCACCGCCGAAGGGGATGTAGGCAAACAGGGTGTCGGGTTTCGGACGGTGCGGATCAAAGCGCTCCGGGTCCGGGAAATAATCCGTATTGCGGTGCGAGCCGTAGGTGGAAATCGCCACCGTTTTACCGGCCGCGATCAGCGTGCCCTTGTAATCAATATCCTCAATCACGCGGCGCATCAGCAGGATCAACGGCGGATGGATGCGCAGCACCTCTTCTATGAAGCGCTCAAGTTTGGGTATTTCCCGCAGGGATTCAAACGTGATCGGTGCGCCATCCCTGAACAACTCCTGCAGCTCCTGCAACACCTCGGCGCTGTAGGATTTCTGGCGGGCCAGCTCTGTCAGCGTCCAGGTGGCGGTGCCGGAACTGGTGTGATGCCCGGCAAACATGGTCGCGATTACCAGGCCGGTGATCTCGTTCTCCGTCAGGTGGCTGCCATCGGCATAGGTGCCGGCCATAAAGGTTTCCAGCGCGTCGCCGTATGCAACGCCACTGTTGGCGCGCCGCTCAGCGATAATGCCGCCGATCAGTTCCTGCAGTCGCAGCAGGGCCTTGTCGCGCGCCTCGAACACCGGTTGCTGCAGGTAGGGATCGACAAAGGCAATCGCCTGCAGACCCTTTTCCAGCGCGTGATACAGCTGCCTGAACTCCTCCGTCAATCTGTCGCGGAAGTCTTTGCCCAACAGGCAGTGCGTCGCGGTGTGCAGGGTCAGGCGCAGGAATTCGTCAAGAAAATCCAGCTCGCCCTCATCGCCCCAACCGGCCACCCAGTCTTCTACTTCCTGGGAAATCACCGCGGAATAGTTTTTCATATTCTGGTAACGCAGGGCGTCTACCTGGATCTTCAACTGCGCTTTCATCTTGTCGGGCGGCGCGTCGAAGATGACGCCTTTACCAAACACCGGGACGGTGGCCTGGTAAGCGGCAGCGCGGCTGAGCTTGAGGTCCAGTGTCTTGAGGAAGGCTTCCTGCGCCTCGGGGCCGCTCATCAGTACGGTTTGCTGGCCGCCCATATTGAATTCTGCCAGTTCGCCGCACTCGGCATTGCAGCGCATCAGGAAGCGGGCGAAGTTAACACCGAACTCTTCCATATGCCCGACCCCGGGCTTTTCGCCACTGACCTTCGGCGGCACCTTTAACGCCACTGCAGCACGCTCGCTCATTTTTTTTCTCCGCCTGCTACCTGTTGGCTGGACATCACGGGCATTTGTTTCAAAATGCCTTTCTCGACACACTCCTTGATCAGGTTGGTGATATTGGTGTAATCGTACAGGTCCAACTGCTCACACCACTGGTAATTGCCGCCGTACTTGAAGTAGGAGGCACCGATAACTTTCATCGGCGTGCCGTCCGCGCGCAATGGCGCGCCGGGCGGAGTCTGCCACCACGTTGCCATCACGGCGCCGCGGGTCTCGTCGATCACAATCTTGTCGTAGGGATAGGTCCAGCCCTTGTAGGGATCCATGGCGGCGCCGACACAGGTCTCGCGGATGGTCTCGCGCCCCCTGAACTCATACTTGCCATTGGGCGTATCCCAACCGTACAGGCAATCCTCTGTGTACAGGTCCGCCAGATGGCGCCAGTTGCCCTCCTTCTCGGCTTTGTCATTCACCGCCAGCCAGCGGCGCATCATCTCTTCCATTTCTTCACGGCTGTACACGGACATCTCACAACCCTCGCTGGATTCAATCTCTAAATTATAGGAAGGACACTATGAAAGCCAAGATAGCCGAGTTATTATATAGTTGCAACTATAATTGGAGCGGCACATGAAGTTCTGGCAGTCACTCGCCTTCGTGGAACTGGACCAGATGGTCGAACTGGCAAAATTTTGCGAAGCGCTGGGGTTTCACGGCGTTTCCTACGGCGATCACCTGGTCACTACCAAAGACCAGGTGGATGAATACCTCTACCGCGATAGCGGCAATATTTTCTGGAACCCACAGACGCACTGGCCGGACCCCTGGGTCGTCACCGCTGCCCTGGCGCAGGCAACGACGCGGTTACATTTCCTGTCCACCATATACATCCTGCCGCTACGCGACCCACTGAGCGCCGCGAAGGCCCTTTCAACCGCCGCTTTCCTGTCCCACGACAGGGTGACACTCGGGGCAGGCGTGGGCTGGCAGAAGGCAGAATTCGATATGGTGGGACAGGATTTCCATACGCGCGGCAAGCGTGCTGACGAAATGCTGGAGATTATTCCCCGGCTGCTGTCGGGCGAGATGATGGAATATCCACGGCACTTACTACGATATACCCCCGGTCAAAATGTCGCCGGGCACCAGAAAGCCACTGCCCATCATGATTGGCGGCTATGCCCCGGCGGCGATGCGCCGCGCCTGCCGCTTCGATGGCTGGATGGCCACTTCCCATGAAGAGGGGGAGGTCTATCCGCTGCTGGAGACCCTCAATGGCATTCGGCAAGAACAGGGCTGCGCTGACAAGCCCTTCGATATCTGGACCGGCGTGAAAAACCCCGGGGATGGCACCCATGAGCGCCTCGCTGCTGCCGGCGTGACCATGGTCAATGGCTGCAATTTCCTGAACGAGGACGGGCGCACCGCATTGTCCAGCATCGACGAGAAGAAAAAACGCATCGAGGCCTTTGCCAAGCAATTCCGCATAGGACGTTAAGTCACACCTGCAGCAACTGGATATAATCTTTCAGGCGTGTTTGATACAGCACTGTGCCCCTGGCAACCTGTACTGACAGGGGTTCCGCTTCAGCTCGCTCGACCTCGTCGATGATAATCTCCCAGGCCAGGCGACTATCAGCACTGCGCACAATGCGCGCACGCGGGTCCACACCCCTGACGAGGCCATCCAGTCCACCACACATGCCCCGCGCCAGCAGGGCATGCCAGCCATACGGCATGTCCTCCCGGCCTGCCGGACAGTCGAGCAATTCCAATAGTGCGCGGTGCTCATCGAGTCTGGTGAGTTTTATCGAGCTATATTCGCAGGGCTGGAATGCGGGATGAATTTGCAGCACAGCGATAACGCCATCGATGCCGGAACCCTTGCAGCCCAGCCACTCACTCAGCCGATGGCTCACTACCTGGCAGCTCCCCGTCATCTGGAACTCGCCGATGGCGTGGGCTGCGGCGTCGCCATAGCGCTGCGCGACGGACAGCATTAGACCCGCTATCAGCAGATGCACCTGAACGGCCAGCTCACTGCATACAACAACAAGGGCGGCATGGGACAGCTGTTCCAGCTGCAGTTGTTCATAAACCGGGCCTGAGTAGTCCGCCATGCCACCGGGTTCGGTACCAACCGGGCGCTTGATTGTGACCGCAGCGAGCCGGGTGCTGCCCAGCAACCGGGTGATTTCTGGCTCTGTGACTTCATCCGCATCCGGGTCGATACATACCGTCCACTCGCAGTGCGGTACACGGTCAGCCGGCACGCGCGGCGGCCGATGTACCGGCACCATGCGGGCGCGGGCATTGGTCGCAATCGCTGTGGCATTGAAGGTAGGGTCCTCGATATCGTGGCACATCACCTTCACCGCGTCCGCACCGCGCGGCTCGGTTTCGAGCAGCGCGCCGCAGCTATTGAGCCAGAAGCGGCCTCTATCGGCTGCCAACACTTCAAAGTGCGCGTCGAAATACTGATGGGTAAATCCGCAGTCCAGTTGCAGTCCCTTGAAAATAGTGGCCACGTCCGTACCGCCGGCAAAACCCATCGCCTTCTGCATGCGCCGCGTATAGACCGGACTTGCGCCCATCCAGTTGGCGATGGCGATATCCTTATAGGCCTCATCGCCGTGATTCATACGCAGCGCTGCATACCCCGTGCGGCTATTGAACTGGGAGCAGAGCATGTACTCGCGGCCCAGCTGCGCCAGCTGTAGCCGACTGAACTTTAGAAGTTTACTATTGCTCAAGATCTGCACCAGCAATTACCTGTAGAGAGTCAAAGCTCAAGGCGAACAATATATAATCATTGTTTTATAGTTACCACTATTTTATAGTTCGCTGTGGTGTGGCATCTTTCAAACTCCCGGATTCGGCAATGACAGGCAGCAAACCGACCAAACGCGAAGCCACTCGGGAAAAGGTCATCCAGGCCGCCATCGACTGCATCTACCGGGATGGCTTTCATGCCGCGCATACCAATCGCATCGCCGAGGAAGCCGGTGTAAGCTGGGGCGTACTACAGTACCATTTTGGCGACAAGGACGGCCTGCTACAGGCTGTTATCGATTATATCTTTGACGACTTTTCCGCAACGCTGGAGTCAACTTCCCTGCAAGGAGATGACCTGCAACAACGGGTAAGGCAGCTTATTGACGTGGTCTGGAGACTGGTCAGCAAGAAAGAGTATCGCGTGAGCATTGCCATACTGCGCAACGCCGGCAAGGACAACTCCTCCAGCATCAACGGGCAGAAACAACTGTCCCGCTGGGCGAGAAAAACGTCGCAACTCTGGGACGAGTTGTTCGCCGGAAAAATCCAGGAACCGCAGCAGAGCGAGATCGCCCGCCACCTGCTGTTTGCCACATTGCGCGGCATGGTAGACGAAATCAATCCAAAAAACGTAAAAACGAAGAAGTCGATTAAACTCGAATGCGATGCGCTGAGTGCAGCAATCACCTTCCTGCTCACGCGAACCTGAACACAACAACACTCAAAAATATACAAGGGAGTGAACAAGGCAGGCCCCTGCTATTGCTACCCGCCAGACACCCCGCGTGGCTCACACCACATCAAATTCAATCGGCATCTTTTTGATGCCGTGAATAAAGTTGGAGCGCAGCCAATTGATGTCGCCTTTCAGGCGAGGATTGCGAATGTGCTTGAGGATTTCCTCGAAAATGACTTTCAGCTCGAGTCGCGCCAGGTGCGAGCCCATGCAAAAATGCTCGCCCACGCCAAAAGCGCGGTGATTGTTCTTCACGTCCTCGCGCTGCGCCCTGGCAATGTCGAAGGTATCGCCCTCGCTGAACACATCCTCATCGGCGTTGGCCGCCGCGTAGTACATCTGGACCTTGTCGCCTTTTTTGATCAGCTGGCCGCTTAATTCGACGTCCTTCATGGCCGTGCGGCGAAAAGCGATAACCGCAGGATCGAAGCGCAGAAATTCCTCAATAGCACCTTCCAGTAAATCCGGGTTATCCACCAGTTGCTGGTATTGCTGCGGATGCTCCATCAGCAGACGCATGCCCTGGGAGGTCACGGTGCGGGTCGTTTCATTACCGGCCACCATGAGGAGCAGGAAGAAATGGCAGAACTCCTCGTCGGTAAGGGGTTCGTCCTCCACGGTGCCGTTAAGCAGTACATGGACAATATCGTCCTGTGGATTAACCCGATTGTTTGCCGCCAGGTCGTGGGCGAGGAAAAACATCTCCGCCATCGCCGTCTCGCCGTCTTGCTGGGAGGTGGAGAGTTCCGGGTCGGACATGCCCAGCATAATGTTGGTCAACTCAAACAGGCGCTGGCGCTTATCGAGTGGCACCCCCATCAATTCACAGATCGCGATCAACGGCAACTCGGCCGCGATATCCTCCACAAATTCGCACTCTCCGCCAACCAACGCCCTGGACAGGATGTCCTGCGCGATCTGGCGAAAGCGCGGCTCATAGCTATCGACTTTTTTCGGCGTGAAGGCGTTGCGCACCAGGCGCCGGTACTTCAAATGCAGGGGCGGGTCCATATTGATCAACTGCATGCGCATAAGCGCCACCCGGTCCGGCTCCGATTCGTGCAGCAGGCAGGTCTTCTCTGCGGAGGAAAAAATCAGGGGATTCTTGGAGATGAAATCCAGATCCTTGTGCCGGGTCACCGCCCAGAAACCGACGCCCTGTTCGGGGTCCTCGTGCCAGTAAACCGGTTGTTCATTGCGCAGGTACTTGAACACCTCGCGCGGCACGCCGCCCTTATAGGTCTCCGGAGCAGTGAGATCAAAATGTGGGCAGCCAGTCATGGTAGTCACCTTTACTGATATCTTTTGAGGGAGAACAGACTACACCCCATTAAGTCTAATGCAACACCCCCCTTCAGGTTGGGATTCCCCACAGGGTTGCGAGACGGGCCAGTTGAGGACAAGTATCAGTGGCCCGAAGAGCACCGCGATAATTTTCTGTCTTTTACTCCACCCCAAACGTACAAATTTTGGCCGATAAATCAGTGGCAGATTACCAGAGTTCATGCGTTGTACCGCAGGTTGCCGCCAGCTATGATCATCAGTACTTTCTGTAGGCTATAGGCTGGATTTTATAAAGTGGTAATTTTTCGCACTCCCGCACAGCCCCATCCAAAGCACCGCGTTCGCCTATTGCGCACCTTGTTACTGACCTTCGGCCTGGCACTGCCTGTACTCCTGCCCCTCAACGAAGTCATGGCAGCGCCCACCAATGATGTCTGGCTGGCCGTTGATACGGACAAACTCAGCCTTGCGGTCATGCAGGGCGACGCCCCACTGAAGGTGTTCGAAAACATCGCCATTGGCAGTAATGGCCCAACCCTGAACAAGCAGCGGGGCGATGAAAAAACGCCTCTGGGTGAATTTACCATCACCCAGATCAGGCGCAGCGACCGTTTCAAGCTATTTATGGCCCTCAGTTACCCCAATCTCGACCACACGGAACGGGCATTTCATGACCAGCGCATCGACGCCAGGGAATATAAGGCCCTGACGTACGACCTGAAACACGGGCGACCACCGTCACAGAACACCAGTCTCGGAGGCCAGTTGGGCATTCACGGCGTGGGAACCGGCGATATGAAAATCCATGAAACCGTCAATTGGACGAATGGCTGTATAGCCTTGACCAACGACCAATTGCTGGAATTGGCCGGGTGGGTTGCGGTGGGCACCCGGGTGGTGGTCCGCTAACTGGCAAAAAGTCAGGTAAACAATCTCTTGCGATTACGCTCAGTATCTCCGAAAATAGCGGTCGGAGGTGCTCGCCGACACGGTTTGGCGACATTGCCCTAAAACGAACCGCACAGCCCGTTGTTAAAAAGGGGACGCGCGGTTCAAAACGGAAATATCTTATAGGCCGGGTAACGGCTGACTACTTAGAGGACGAGATTATGCGTAATACGCTCAAGACCACGGCAGCAGCATTCATGTTGGTAGCTGTGACAGGACTTACCGGCTGTGCCACCACCAGGGATCTGGACGCACTGAAGCTGGAAGTAGAAAAAGCCCAAGCTTCCGCCAGCCAGGCCGCTGCTGACGCTGCAGCTGCAAAAGCAAAAGCTGATGCCGCTCAGGCGTGTTGCACAGCCAACAGCGAGAAAATGGACCGTATGTTCAAGCAGTCCATGCACAAATAGTTCATCGGGCACCTCTTTACCGGGGCAGCGTCACCCTCTAGCGATAGCAGGGTGGGGTCGCCCCGGTTATTTCAAGCTTCAACTTCCCGTCGAGATTACCAAGGGTAACCCAGTCTGCCGACTGAGTTCTGCCTCAATTGCCCCGCTATCCAGTTTAGCTGTTCGCCCGAGCATGGCGTCATTCACCGCCATCTGCGCCTGTTGCACCATTGCAGCCCTGCTATTCGGGTACTCCTCCAATCCTGGATGTACTTCCATGTACAGCTTGCCCCCGTACCAGCCAACCTTGACCGGCTGATTGACAATATTAACCGGGGTGCCTACCGGAATTTGCGGAAAGAGTCTCGCAATGTCCTCCGGCAGCATGCGTATACACCCGTGGGATACCCGCATGCCAACACCGATCGGCTTATTAGTGCCGTGTATCAGGTAGCCTGGAATACCCAGCGCCATGGCGTAGGCCCCCAGGGGATTATCAGGTCCAGCCGGCACTAATAAGCGGCAGCGGATCGCCCTTTGCCGCGTGCTCGCGGCGAATGGACTCCGGCGGTCGCCAGGACGGATCTTTGGTCTTGGATACAATCTTGGTTTGGCCCAGTGGGGTAGCCCAGTCCATTCGCCCGATGCCGATGGGAAAGGTCTGCACCTGCAGCGGTCGACCGGGCTGCTGGGGAGGGTAGTAGTAGAGGCGCATTTCGGGCAGGTTCAACACAATCCCCTTGCGCGGCGCACGCGGCAAGATGTAATGCGAGGGAATAATGACCTGGGTTCCCGCACCCGGCAACCAACTATCGACATCAGGGTTGACGCGTTCGATCTGTTCCAGACCGATCCCCGAGCGTCGGGCGATTTCCACCAGCGTATCTTCATAAGTGGCCACTACCGTCCTGGGAGCGCCAATAATGTCAAAATGCTCAGACGGCAGGTCGTAGGTCACCGCCAGGACAACGGGAGACAGCAACAGGGCCAAAAGGGTGGCTACAATTTTCATAGGCTAATAATTCAACGGGTTAGCTAGGGTTTTAAAGGCGCCACGATAATGCAGTGTTGGGGGAAAACACAACCCACACCGGCACCAGATGGGGAAAATGCACAGGGAAAAAGTGAAATTTCTGCGCAATTCCCCCACTTATACTGGTACTACTCGCTGTCTATACTGCCCCTTCAGCTCAACAAACCAAAGGAGCGTGCAGATCACATGGAAACCGGGCCTATGCTGTTATGGGGGTTGCTGTTTGGATCAATCGGCATGGGCTTTTTTATGTACGGACGCAGGCAGGAAAAAATAATCCCCAGATACTGCGGAATTGCGCTGATGGTGTTTCCGTACTTCGTCCCGAATGTCTATTGGCTGGTAGGCATTGGCGCAGGATTGTTGGCGCTGCCCTACTTTTTGCGCGAGTGACGACGTCAAACTGGTGAAAACAACCTCACCCCTGTATCGAGCGCTTGTATGCCGCCGACAATAGCCCGGGATGCCTGGCCTGCACGTTGCATAATCGTGCGGGGTCCGGCCTGATACCCACCCTGCCAAGGTCCAGACGGTCCGCGTCCCAACAGGTCATCACCGTGACATCCGCCATCAGATGGCCATCGCTGTGGCCGCGGCACGCTTCAGTCAGCAGGTCCAGTTCATTCGCGGTGACGGCAATCAGGTCACCCGCGATATTTTGCGCAATGGCCGCAGCACGGCAACCATGCTCCGGGTCACGGTAGTCATTCTCTCGTCCGAGGTCGTGAAGGAAGGCGAAGTATTCGACAACCCGTGTATTGGCACCCGTATGTCGGGCCAGCAGAAGTCCGTTATGTCGCACGCGCGACCAGTGGGGCGCACCATGCACACCATCCCAGTCCAGGCGAAATTCCGTGCGGGCGAACTCTATTAACTGTCTGCTTATCACACTCGACATGGACTCTTGTTCCTGAACAGGTTCATGCAGACGTAGTTCCACAGGTATTCATCGGCGGCGGCCATGGCAGTAAGCAGCGCAGTAAGGACTGCGAGTGTGGTGGATTTTTACATAACTGTCTTCCTGAAATTTCGCTTTCAGGCATGGACAAGACCTTATTTGCCTTATCCATGCCTTCCATAAACACAATCGCACCGACCCGAAGTTACCGGTGACGCTGCCGGTCGCTGGCGCGGCGCATTCTGCCGGAACCATTCAGCGTGTCAGCCCCGGAGCCGGCCGCGGACGCCTGGCTGAATGCGCAAAGGTGTATCACGCGATCACGTGCGGCCAGCGCACCACCGGCGATGGAGCTGGAGCGTATGCGCAGGTCTTCACCCTCCCCCAGGGCGTCGAAGCTGTCGGTCGGCGCGGCCGCCACCGACTGCACAAAGTCCTTGATGCTTTGTGAACCGTTTATCGCACTTGCCTGCCGCTCCTCAATCGCGTCCAGCGCATAGCTACGAATCAGCTTGGGCATCAGTTTGCCGCAGGTGTCACTCACGTCAAACAGCTCAATTCCACGAATCCGGCCGTTGATGGCGAAGCAGGCTCCGACCTGGGTGGCGCTGGTCTTGAAGGCCTGAACGTATTCCTCTAGTGACACCGAGAAGTGCTCGTAGGCATCGGCGATCGCATGGGTGCCCGATGCCACTTCCATGTTGCACATTTTGGCAGCAATATCGCCCCAGACCTCGCCCTGGTCGGAATGTCGAACGCCGCTCTCCCGCAGGTTCTCACTGACGCGTGCGGCCTTGTTTGCCCGCCCTTTGCTGAAAAAAGTGCGCTCGGCAGAGGCGAACTCCCGTGAGCGGTGACTCCAGCGGCCCTGCTCCA
Source organism: uncultured Gammaproteobacteria bacterium (assembly GCA_963762235.1). Lineage (GTDB taxonomy): Bacteria > Pseudomonadota > Gammaproteobacteria > Pseudomonadales > Halieaceae > Marimicrobium. The sequence goes on from CAVXKH010000002.1 coordinate 20,140, forward strand.
CGCAGGACACTGGTATCTGCAGGCTGGTTTTTGCCGGAACGAGCAGGGACAGGTTGAGAATGCGGTTCTGCTTGGCCCCGGTCAGTTCCTCACCATCCAGCAGGAATACAGCCTGATCGGCGGTATTACTCAGCAGCAGCGTGGGCACGCTGCCGGATTCCGATATCTCGGTTACCACGGCCAGGCCCAGCGCCTGCGCCTCGGACAGGGTCAGGTAATCGGCAGTCCCCGCGGCCTTCGCCAATAGCGGTGTGATCTGCAGGTTTGCAAAGTGCTGGGCTTCCCCGATGCTGATATTGTTCAATGCATTGTTGATCGCGGTCATAGGTGTTCCTTTTCAACTGTGTGTCGCTGACGGTGTTTTGAAACCTGAAATGCCTTTTACGTTTCTTACGGCAAGGCTTCGCCGCGGGCCTCATTGCTTGCTCCTGGCCCTGATGTCTGTGTGATGTGATTACTGCCTGCGGGTCAATTTCGATTGCATGACCGCTTGCCAAACAGGCGCGGGTACGTGCCGCAGAATGTGTATTCTAGTTGATTTTTTCCGGATGTTTAGAGTGGATACATGAACAGGTCGTATTTTCAGGCACATGGCGCGGCATGCGTTTTACTGCCGACGCCAAACCCAGGGCGGCACCGGCTTCGGATCTGCCCATAGGCCCCATTTCCGGGCTATAGCCTCAAGCTCTGCCGATTCGAACCGACCCCTGTCCTCCTCGCTCTGCTCGTCAGCATAATACCGATACCACCAGGCCATGCCCGCCAGAATCTGTGCGTGATTTACATAGAGGGTTTTTCCACAAGGTGGACAATCGCGCGGCTGCACCCACACGCTGCCGAGAATACGGCCATACTTGTCGTACTTCACGGACCTGACGATAACCTGCTGGCCAGCTACCATCGACTCCAGGTTTTTACGCGACGCACTTCCAAAGGGTTGGGACCTTTCGGGCGCATCAATTCCGCTGAGGCGAACTTTATGCAGCGTGTTATTCGCATCAAGTACCTTTATCGTATCCCCGTCCGTAACTGCGACAACTCGACCCAGCAATTCATGCTCTTGCGCAGCAGCGGCCCACGCGACAAGCAGCAGCACGACTGATACGGTAACAGCACCTGCCCGCAGTCCGGTTTTACTCAATTCAGGCATCTACCACGGGATAGGAGGGCGCGCCCCACAGAGTGCCCGGATTATCCATCATCAGCTTGATCACGAAGGGCACCATCTTACCGAGAAAGGCAGCACAATCGCGCAACTGATCGCGATTGACACTGCTGTTCCAGGTCGCTCCACCGTGGACCAGCTGGTTGCGCAATGTGTACATGCGCGACAGAACAATGCCCAGTACATTGGCTGTATTGTGACTGGCCAGAGATTTGAGGGCGGACACCCTCGCCCGCTCGAATTTGGATTTCCACTGCTCCTCATCCAGCTGCCCATTGTGGTAATCCCAAAATGGCTGGTAAACATACTGGTTATTGAGCAGCACGCGTATGGAGTTTGGAAATTCGGTCCAGATCAGCTCATAAAGTACATCTGCCTTATCCAAATCCAGCAGCTTCTTGAGAAACAGATCAAACACTTTCTGTTCCGAGGACCGTTCCTGGTTACCGATCTCATTGGCGTAGGCCGCATTAAAGGCAATCCACAGAAAGATGAAACGGGCGTCGACGTCCTCACTCTTCTCGGCACGCTCCAGCCAGCTGAGTGCTCGATGGACACGCAGTGCCAGATTGACCGGGTAAGAGTCACGCTCCTTGCGCTGGCGCTTCTTCAGTGATGCATGGTTCATGAACTCTCCCCGTAAGCGCGGTTACTCACCACACGCAAAGGTATCAGATCGCTATGGGTGGTAATAATGAGCGAATTGTCGACGCGCGCACAGGCACCAGAATAGACACCACCGGCCGAAAAAGTACAGACCTGTGCCCGATGCGAGCCTATCTTCGGTAAGGCACACAGCTCCTGAAAAATCTGCTGCTGCGCGTCAAACTGTCCGGAAGTTTCCGTTAATACGGCATGCTCCTTACTCACCACGCTGATGTTATAGCCACAACGGCCTGCGATCGGCTTTGACACATAGCCTTTGGCGCGCAAACCATCGGTGAGCTGAAAATGCGATTCAAGCAGATAGGGATGGTCGGGGAACATTTCCCAGAGTACGGGCAGAATGGCCTTGTTACTGGGTATCAGGGTCCAGATGGGTTCAAACACCATGGTAGACGGACGAAATAACACATCCATCAGGCGCGGCGGTCGATGCTCAGGCGGTTGCCGCAACAGTTGACGCTGTGCCTCCTCATCGAGTTCCTGTCGCAACTGATCGAGCGCCGTCTCCCAGGCCCAGGTCTTCCAGATCCAGCGGATGGGCACACCGTCCGCATCCAGAACGGTATCCGCATCCTGCCACTGCACTCCCGCCAGCGCCTTCACCAGCTTGCATTCGATACCCGCCTGCTCCATGGCCGATTTCATGAACAGGGCGTGATACATCTCCTCCTGATCGTTATCCAGCAGTATGTGTACCAGACCATCCACCTCGGTCTGCTGCCAGGCTGTCACCAGTTGATCAAACAGTTCTTCCCCGGCATCGTCGCCGTCCTCGCAACCAAAGCGCTGCGCCCACAAGCCCTGGATCTTGCCGCACTCCATCTGGCAGGACGCTGAATCCGCGTTGTACTCGTAAACCTTCAAACCCTTATCAGTCATGCAGAAATCAAAACGTCCCGTGACCATCTGGTTACGGCGGTTATCCCAGGACTGGTGCAGACGGGGCCAGATTACTGGTGGCAGATTGAACTTTTCCAGCACAGACGGATTTTGCAACACATAATCGGTAGCATGCATAAAAAGTGCATGCAGTTCATTGGTGGCGCGCTTTAGCTCCTTGCGCGCGCTACGGGACATGACAAAGTATTGGTACTTGTCCTCATCCACCGAACTCAGGCGATGACCATTCATGGCGATGTAGGCCGCTTCATCCGCATTGGCGGGATTCAACCACACCGCCGGAGAGGGACCCTCCGCCTTGAGTTCACGCAGCTGCAGGTTAAACAACGCTGGGTCCGGGTCGACAAAATCCATCGCCTCCGATGCATCAGAGGTTTGTATGACCCAGCCGAGAATGGATGCGTTATGAAACGAGCACTGGAGCCAGTAGGAGCCATCCTCTCCAATGCTGGCTGGCAGTTCCCGTGAATAATCGCAGCCGGCCGGCCAGGCCTGGTGATCCACGTTCTGCTCGGCCACGCGCACCCTGTCGGCAAAAACTTCGGTAACTATGGCGACATGCCCGGTGAGATCGTACTCCCCGCCCTCGCTCCAGATCAGCATGCAGCCCGGTTCGGGATGCCGCCGCGAGCCGTTCTCAAACGCGTGCAAGGGCAGCAACTGCTGGTCCGCCAGTACTCGCACGTACTTGAGCCGGAAAATATCGTAAGCCATGGCAATGTCATCAAACACATAACCCTTGCACTGCAGTAGCCAGCGCCGGGCAAATTCAACACACTGCCATTTGTAGCCGGTATAAACCCCCTGAACATAATTGCGAAAAGAATGGCGATCAGGTAACTGCTGCGGGTCAACGCTGTGATAGTCGGAGGAATACGCCTCTACCCCTCCAGGCGCAATTCCAAGGACGGTTCCAAAGGGTTGGGGAGGCGGTTTCATTTACTGCGTCGGATGATGGTCATGTCGGCAAGAGTAGAGCAAACGAGCAGCCCCTGTAACGGTATTTTTGCCGACTCGCAAAAGCAGTTTCAGGTGCGCGGGCTGATAGTCGTGGAACCCTGGAAATTGTCACAGAAAGTGAGTAGCTAAAAATTTAGTCACTATATACACTGCACTTTTTCCCAACGAAGAGTCATCCAATGAACCCTGCCTTGAATTTGCTGGACCCCGCGATAATGGGAGACGAGACTACCATGCACGAGCTGTTCCGGCAGCTGCGCGAACACGACCCCGTCAGCCTCGTGGAGCACCCGGATTTTGAACCGTTCTGGGCCATTACCAAGCACGAGGATATCAAGGCTATCAGCCAGAATAATGCGGCCTTCCTCAATAATCCCCGAACGGTGCTGATCCAGCGTGAATTTGAGCAGGCCCTGCTCGAGAAATTCGGGACACGCAATGGGCTGGAAACGCTCATTCATATGGACAACCCCAAGCACCGGAAATTGCGCAATGTGACGCGGAACTGGTTCAAGCCCGGTCCCATCGACAAACTGACCGCTGATATCCAGGCCATTGCCAAACAGTATGTCGACAAGATGGAGGCCCTGGGCGGCGAGTGCGATTTTGTCAAGGATATCGCCCTGCTCTACCCGCTGCGGGTAATCATGTCGATTATTGGCGTCGCTCCCGAAGAGGAGGCGATGATGCTCAAGCTGACCCAGGAATTGTTTGGCGGCCAGGACCCCACGCAGTCGAGGGGCGGCAACGTGGACGACGGGCTTGGCGTGCTGATGGATTTTTTCACGCTACTTCACGGCAGTCGTCGAGGACCGCAAGAAAAATCCCACCGGCGACCTGGCATCCATACTGGCCAATGCCCTGGTTGACGGGGAACCCATGGAGCAGCTGGATCAAATCAGCTATTTCATCATCACCGCAACAGCCGGCCACGATACCACGTCTGCAACGATCAGCGGCGGCATGAAAGCGCTGCTGGAACACCCGGACCAGCTGGCCAAACTGCGCAAGAATCCGGCGCTGGCGAAACAGGCGGCACGCGAGATGATCCGTTGGGTATCGCCCGTAAGACACATGATGCGCACCACGACGGAGGACATTGTGCTGCGTGGCAAAACCCTCAAGGCCGGCGACAGCCTGTGCCTGTGGTACCCGTCCGCCAATCGCGACAGTGATGCCATCGAAAATCCCGACACCTTCGACATTGAGCGTGACAACCGCAATCAGCTCGCTTTCGGCTTCGGCGGGCATATGTGCCTGGGCCAGCATCTGGCCGTACTGGAAGTAGAGCTGTTCTTCCAGGAATTGCTGCCGCGCCTGAAAAATATTGAACTCGCCGCAGATCCTGAATGGGTGCAGGCGATTTTTGTGGGTGGGCTGAAGTCGATGCCGGTGCGGTATGCGTTCAAGTGCCTGAATTTGGCTGATCGACATACGAAATAATTACTGACTCCTCACTCTCGATTTGAAATGAATGGGTGAAGTTTTTACTCTGCGTCTAGAGACCCTTCCATAATGCTTTTATCCACGCAAACAGTTTGGGCAAATAAAAAAACCACTGCAAGAAACCTGTTGCCGCCATTGCGCACCACGCAAGTAAAATACTTGCGTACTGAGTAGCTACCAGTGGTAACTCAATCCCTGCCTTGGATAAAAAATCAAACAGAGCACCAACTATAAGGCCCGCAACATAACCAAAGGGAAAGGTCAAAATCGACATTTGTAAGTAAAATTTTAGGGCAAACTCACCGTCAGCAGTTGACCCGGAACTAAGCAAGTAGGAAACAAGCACGTACACGCACAGCAAAAGCCATACTGTCAGGAGAAATCGATAATAAAACTTACTAGTTTGCATAAATTTTACTGAGAACACCGCTGCCTACAGGTCTTCTTTAAGTCTCTGGAATATTCTTGGCAGTCAGTTCCCAAAGGACCTATTGCATATAGAGGTCGAGGCTTCGCCCACTGATCCAAGGCACACCGCTCAAAACAGCGATCTTCATCATCGTCAATGTCTACACACTGGGAATTTTCTTCGTTATCTCGATCAGGAAATGATGGCTGGCCTAATGAAGGCCAAAACGGACCATTCAAATCATTATCAGGATTGTTAAGGCTATCGCACCTGACTGTGCCATCTTCTAAAGTAACGCAAATAAACTGGTGGTTTATTACTGGCGGACCACTCCCATTCTTGCCACTGTAATCTCCTAATGGACGTTGGCAATATGAACCTCTTAGACCTAATGGATCAATGTACATAACAGGGTTTTCACCAACATATGAGTATGTGTTGATTCCTCCCGTCAACCCAACCGGATCACTCTGCATATACCGCCCCGTCGTCGGATCATAGTCCCTGAAGTAGTTGTAATACAGCCTCGACTCAATATCAAACCGCTGTCCCGGCAACCGCCGGTGGTTGGTGATGGCTTCCACTTCAACCCTGGTCTCACCAAACGGTTGCAACTGCCCCTTCCACACAACCTCCCTTGCCTGGTTGGTCACCACCCGCGGCGTGCCGAGGTGGTCGTTGTGCAGGTAATACATCTGGACCGCTGCTTGCGTGGGGAGTGCAAACAGCAGCATCAATAATGCGCAACGACATTCCATGTCAGTCACCCTCTTCAACAAAATACGCATAGTGGCCGCGGTTTTTTAACCCGATGAATCCAATCCGGCCAACTCTATCAGACCATGTCTCACGGCATGAAAAATCAGCCGCTAACATCCCACCCGCGGCGGCACGTCACAAACGTCGCCAATGCCGTCACCGTCTGCATCCTGCTGCCCGGCATTTTTCTTGGTGGGGCAGTTATCCCTGCCATCCGTAACGCCATCCGCATCCGCATCGGCTGGCCTGGTCGGGTCTGCCAACAACGCCACCGCTACACCGTTGAGGTAAATGTATTCCTGTACGACCGCACCGGCACCATCAAGGACAGCAAGCATGTTGCCGTCAACGTCGTAAATGTACTGCTCTGTCGCGCTCACGCCACCCGAGAGTACTTTTTTGACGCGTTGCCCGAGCGCATTGTAGCTATAGTCGGCGGTCACCCCCTGGTTGACGACTTGCATCAGCCGGTTGGCTTATTGTAGGTGAAGGAAGCCTGGAAACCGGCTGTATCAGTCGCAACATTGCCCGTATTCGTGTACGTAAAGGTCCGGGTTTGGTTGCCCGTGGAGGTCACAGTCAGCAGGCGGTTACTTGTTGCATCGAGGGCGTAGGTTTCCGTTGTTACACCGGTAACAGTATTCAACGTTTGAGTCAGCCGGTTGCCCACGCCGTCGTAGGTATACCCCAGCGTGCCATAGCTGCCAATCGCGCGTGCTCAGGCGGTTGAGTTCATCGTAACCGAAAGTCTGACTATTACGCGGAACCAGGGCCATCGAGCAATTTCCGTGATGTTGTTGACCGGATCATAGCCGTAACTGGAATTCTGAACATCGTTGCCACCCACGCCGGTCCTGATATTACTTACCCGGTAGTCCAGATCGTAATCCATCGTTTGTTGCAGGTCATTGCCATAGGTGAAATTCGTCACCGGACCAAAGGGCTTGTAGTTGACGCCACTCACCACGGGCTGAACGTCGCCGCCTGCATCCTGTCTGGTGGTGACACCGCTGATGCGACCCTGGGCGTCAAAAGTGTAATTCACCATGCGCCCGCTGGGATAGGTGACTCTTGTCCGCCTGCCGACACTGTCATAAGTGTAGGTCACCGGGTAGGGATTGCCGTTGATACCCTGGACGTCCTGAGGATATTGCCAACGGCGTCATAGTCATACACCGTTTGGCCGCTTGAATCCTCAACAATACTCAGCCGGCCGTTGCAGGTAGCTGCAACCGGCCGTACCATAAGCCCAGTTGTCATAGGTGTACGTGATGTTTTCACCTGGGGCTGCCGGGTAAGTGACTGTCTCCAGGCGATTCAGCGCGTCGTAGGTGTAGTTGGTCACTATCCCGCGCGCATCAGTCTGGCTCAGGCGATTACCAGCCTCATCATAGGTGTATTGGGTGATGCCAGTATCGGGACTGGTCACCTGCTTGAGGTTGCCAAGGCCGTCATAGACGATAATCCGTCGGCAAACCTCGCTGATCGGTGACCTTTACAATGCGGTCCTGGCTATCGTAGCTCATCGAGGCGCGATTACCGCTTGCATCAGTTACAGTGCCCAGGCGATTCAATGCGTCAAAGTCGTTCAGGGTAGGCGGATTTACACCATCGTCGATCAATTCAAGATGATCCTTATCGTCATAACCATAGCGCGTCTGCTGTCCGTATGAGCCGAACTGCCTGAACAATCGCCCCAGTTCGTCAAACTGGTAATCCACGGCGCTTGTTTCTGTGTTGGATGCATCCTTGAAGGAAATGAAATCGGGATTGCCCTCTGCGTCAAGCGTGTACTCAATACGCTCACCGAGGCCGTTGCGAATGCCCTCTAACCTGTGGGCGGCATCATAGTCATAGTCAAAATAGGTGGCGTCGGGAAGGGTAACGCGCCGTAGTTGTCCGACATTGTCATAGTTGAGTTCAGTCAGCGCATTCAATCCACCGACGTCCCGGGTGATGGCGATCAACCAACCGCGGGGCGCGTAGGTCAGCGTGGTTACCTTGCCGTTGGCATCGACAATTTTGCCAGGTTGGCCGCGGCCATTATGGTCCAGGTACTGCGTCACATGACCAACCGCATTGGTGACTTTGGTCAGGTAGCCCTGGCTTGAATATTCAGACAGAGTTACATCGGCGATGCTACGCGGCCCATCCACCGTGATCGTTTTGACCCTGGTGTCCGTGCCCGGATCATAGTAAGTATAGGTCGACGTCCAGACGCGGATATTGCCGTTGGTCAGGTCAGTTTCGGTCTGCGTATGCAGGCGGCCATTGGGGTGATAGGTATAGTCAGTTTGTTTCTGGCCTGCCAGGATCTGCTGTTTCAAAAGGCGTGTCGTGCCGTCCCAGTCGAACGTGGAAGTTCGCTCGTCCGGTGAGCCCTCGCCTTCCACACGCCTCTTCAGCAGGCCATTGCGGCCGGTATCGGTGTAGTATTCGTTGTAGGTCGCACTTCCCGCCTTATCCACCACGCGCTTTACCCAACCGTTTTCGGGGTAATATTCTTTACTTTGCACATCGGCCAAACAGTGGGCCGAGGCGACACCTTCCACAGTTTTAACATTGCTGACACCAAACCGGCGCTCCAGATGGTAGACGGTATCCTTGCCCAGGGCATTGGTGACAGTGACTTTTGGATCAGTGGCATCGTAGATGTTTGTGTAATCAAACGTGCTCTGACCGACTGTACCATCAGACAGTCCACTCAAGATGGCACGGCCATCCATATCGTAGGCGATCGTTTTGTAGAGATCGCCGTTCTCGTCAGTAATCCCGGTGACAAGATCGGGGTTAGCGTCTTCATAGTGATACTGGCGGTACGGGTTGTCCTCCCCAAATGGATTGGAGCCTGCCACACCCGGTGTTGTGTCAGGATATGAAACATATTCAAGGTTACCAGTTGGTGGTGTAGGCATAGCGGTAGGTCTGATTATCAGGATCAGCCATTGCTGTGACACGACCACTGGCATCGAGCGTCAATACAAGGTGATGGCCGTAATCATCGGCAACCTGCACCGTGGTCGAATTGGGATAAGTCACTGTCACACCACGCCCGTCCGCCCGAAGAATTCTTCGCAGCTTGCCGGTGCTGTCAAACCACTCCTTATCGCCTGAAGACATGGTGTACAGCCACTGCGTACCGTCCGGTTTCAGCGTGTCCCTTACATCAGCGTCCGGCTTCCATGCGCCACTAACCAGAAGGAATTGCACGGCACGTCCGGTTTCCTGATAAATCGTAACCGTATGTGCAACCGGGGGGCTTTGTGAGGCTGCTGTGATGGCGGCATACTGGCGGAAACTAAAAAGCCATTTTTTATTGTAGCTGTTCCAACGTCTGCCGAACTGCAGGACATTCTCTCCCGCGGACAAAAAATCCAGTTCCGAGATCGACTTGTTCCCCGTTGAGAAATTGACGGGGTTATTGGTTGAGTCTTCGCAGTCAGGCTCATTTTTTTCGGCGATTTCGTTTTGACATTTTTCCGTAAACGGGTTGTAGACTAACGGCGCCTGGCATTCAGCCGGCCAGATATGCAGGTGGTTCCAGTTGCAGTACATTCCTGTACAGGGCGTGCAAAGGGTGCCCACCGGATACACATAGCGGAACTGGCAATACCAACCGCCCGTTGAGTGGTAGTAAACGCGCTCGTCGCACCATTCCACTCGTGACTGCACCAAAGCAGTACAGGCGGCCTCTCTCGAACCACCTGTTCCGGTTGGTTGCGAATTCCAATAAACGTTAAAGTAGCCAGCATGGGCAGCTATGGGAAGTAGAGAAAGCACCACTAAGGTAAAAGCGCTGGCGATGGATGCAGACGAATATGGGCTGAGTACTGAATTTCATCCTTGAAATTCCTCAAGCGTGTTAGAAGCTCAGTTCATTCTAGGACAACAATTTTTTTCGACAAGGCAGGAATATCATCAACTGCGCTCAAATGAAATCATGAACCAGCCAAATGCAGGCTGCTTAAAAATTCACGCGCAAGGTCACACCGTAGGTGCGCGGCGGCCCCAGGAACTGGCCCTGGTACTGCGCCAGGTTGTCATCGAAATAGAACGGGGCATTGAAGTAGCCGACGGCATAGGTTTCGTCGAAGCAGTTGTCACACCAGACGCGCACATCCCAATGTGCATCCGCACTGCGCACACCCACCTGCACGCCGAGCAGCGCATAACCCGATTGTTTGTCCTGGATATCGTAGGCCATGTACTGCTCGCCGCGGTATGCCCAGTTCGCGTTAATGAAACCGGACAGAAGCTCAGTCAGCGGTCGCTCGTATTCCAGGTTGATGGCGCCGGCCCAGTCCGGGGCGAGGGTCAACTCCCTGCCGGACGGGGCCGGCGGCGGAATGTCGTCGCCATAACTGGTGTCCAGCCAGGTCAGCGCTGCGCCCAGGCGCAGGTTCGGGGTCACGGCGAAAAAGTTTTCCAGTTCGACGCCGCTGACCTCGGCCGTGGACGCGTTCAGCACCTTGAAGCCGGTCCCGGTAAAGAGGGAGAACTGGTTATCCTTGATGTCGTTGTAGAACAGCGCGAGGTTGGTTCTGCCCCGACCATCGAGGTAATCGCTTTTCAGGCCCACTTCCCAGGTATCGACGTACTCCGGTTCGTAGGTCGCATCATCCAGGTCGGCATAGCCGGTACCGTTGCCGATGCCAGCCAGTTGCAGCAACAATGGCGAGTTCAGGCCGGACGGCTGTCCGCCGCCCGCCTCCGGGTCCATGCCGATCCCGCCGGCCTTGAAGCCGCGCTTGTATCCACCATAGAGCTGGGTGTCCGGCATCGGGAAATACTGGAATGTGATGTCGTAGGTCCATTCACCGTCGCTGTAGCTCTGGCCATCGATGTCGGGCCCGGCAATATTGGCCCCGAGCAGATACCCGCCCAGCATGTACTGCTGCATATAGGCAGAATAATCAGCGACATCGGAAAACAACAGGTTGTGACGATCCATGGTCTTCTCCTCATCGGAGTAGCGCAATCCGAGAATTGTCGACAACTGTTCCGTCAGCGCCACCGTGGCGTGCGCGAATGCCGCCATGGTTTCGCTTTCCAGTTTGTGGTCCACTTTGCCAATTGGCATTCCCTGCGTGGCCCACTCACCACCACCGAGCAGGCGCGCGCAATAATGGCTCGGGCAAGCCCGCCTGCAACGGCCAGAACAGTTCCCAGATACCCTTCTGATCCTTGCCTGCGTCAAATGCCCGGTACTGCTCAAAGTCCTCGTAGCTGTAATAGAGACCGCCGACATAGTCCACGCCCTTGATAAAACCCAGTTCGCCGACAGAGCCGACAAGATTGAACTCCTGGCTGTAGGAGTCCACGTTGTAATCCTCCTCCAGCTTCCCAATATCCACCGGCCCAAAATCGAAATCGCCCTTTGAATTGTATTTCCAGTCCCGGTAGCCGCTGATCGAGCGCAGTTCGGCGAAGTCCAGGTCCCAGTTGACGTCCAGCACCAGGCCTTTCTCGGTATTATCGTTGCTCGGCTGCACATTGTTCTGGTTCTGCCGGTCCTTTGGGTCCAGCGCCAGCAGGTCGATGTCGGTATTGAAGTTGGCCTGGGCGGCCTCGCGGTAATAGTCGTTGAGCGGTCCGCCGGTGAGGCTTTTGGCGCGGTTGTAGGGGACGGGATTGCCGAAGCAGCAGACCTCGTTACTGTCGGAGTAGTCGGCAATCAGTTTGACACTCAGGTCGTCGCGGGCGTCCCAAATCAGGCTGCCCTTGACGGCCTGCGTGTCGAGATCCTCATAGTCGTCGTGCTCAAACACCGCCTCGGTGAAACCGTCCCGCTGGTCCGAGAGCAGTGCCAGGCGACCGAGTACTGATCACCCAGCGCCCCCGTGACATGGCCGGTAAAGCGCTGGCGATCATAATCGCCGAGGGTGACCTCACCGCCGTAGCCGAACTCTTGCTCGGGCTCGTTGGAGGTCATGGTGATCGCACCCGCCGTGGTGTTCTTGCCAAACAGGGTGCCCTGCGGGCCGCGCAACACCTCGACCTGGCCGATATCCAGCATGCTGGAGAGCACCATACCCGGGCGGGAGCGGTACACACCGTCCACATAGGTGCCGACGCTGCCTTCAAAGGCCGGCTGGGCGCCGATCGTGCCCATGCCGCGGATGATCACGGGCACCCCGTTGGCCCTGTTGTAGCCCTTGATGATCGTCAGGCTGGGCACCGCCTTCTGCAAATCCAGCACGTCGCGGATATTCTGGTTTTGCAGCATCTCCTGCGAGAAAGCAGTGATGGCGATGGGCACGTCCTGCAGGCTTTGCGCACGTTTCTGTGCGGTGACGATGATTTCTTCCAGCGCCAGCGACGACTGCTGGGCCGTGGTGACACCCGGGTAAGCGGCGGCGACAAGCGCCACAGCCAGTACACAGAATATTCCGCGGGACATAAGCGCACACCCCTGATAGCAGTTGTTATTGTTATCGGCTCTGCTAGGGAGCCAGTGCCCAGACTAGCACAGCAGCACAATCAGGCAAGTATCTCGTCGCTTCTATCTTGTCGCTTCAGCCCCGCTCACTTCAGAGAGGCGAGATCGCCACCGGAATATTGCCCATGCGCGGCATGCCGCTGATCGGATCATAGTCCTCGTCGGTGCGCACCAGTCGGCCCGTGTTGGCGCCGAGTTCCGCGTAGCGGTCGTCTTCCTCCACCAGTCCGCCAAAGGCATGGGCGATGGCGACCACGCCACGGCGCAGCGTGTCGTCGGCCTCCACCATCGCCACGATGTCATCATGGGGCGTGGCTATGCGCACCCTGCTCGCCTTCACCCACGCCGACTGCACGCATATCATCCGGATGCATCCACACCGGGTTCCACGGCTTGTCACCATTGAGTTTGGCAATCGAGCGCCCGGAGGAATTCATGAAGTTGTTGTGGCGGCGCGGAATATAGCGGAACGGGAAATCCGGAGTGTCCTGCAGGGCCCGGTAATCCTGCGCCAGCACTTCCTCCAGCTGCGCCAGCATGACGGCATTGCCGCAATCCAGCCGGTCGATACATTCGGGGTCGCGCGGCTGCACCAGCACCTCGCTGTCGAAGATATGCCCGTGCGGGTAGCGCTTCACCTCCTCCAGTGGAATACGCGAGTGCGCACAGATAGCCGCGTAAAGCGCTTCGATATCCGGCTTCTGCGTACGGCTCAGCGGCAGGATCTCATGCGGCGCCTCCTGGTAGCGGGAAAATCCGAAGCCGGACACAAACACCAGATCGAGGTCGAGGTGATCAGCCATGCGGTAGAAAAAATCCCACTCCTCCACCAGGTCCGAGCCGTGCGGCACATCGGCCACCGCCGGCGAATACTGCGCATAGGCATTGGGAAAGCCGATGCCCGTGCCAAAATATTTGATCACCTCGCCGCTCTGGCTCATGCCGGGCGTTTCCAGCGTCTGCTTGCAAGCAATGACGTAATGCGCCAGCCGTGCGGTGGTCGACATCTCCACATCCAGCGTCACCAGCAAGTCCAGCGTCTCCATGGCCTGCTGCGTTTTACGCTGGTCGGGCCAGGCCGCCATCGGGTTGCCGCCGATACAGATCAGGGCCTTCACCTGCCCCTCGCCTTCCAGCAGGATTTCGTCCGCCAGCGCTGCGGTGGGCATGCCTGCCGCCGTATCCGTCAGGCCGCGCACGCGCAGCTTCTCGCCAAAGCCCCAGGCCTTGAAGGGAGGGAAGGCCTGCGCCCTGGGCGTGTAGGCGGGCAACATGGCGTTGGGCCGCGTGACGCGCTGCCCAGCGCGTGTATAGGCGCCGCAGATGGTGTTGAGGCACGCGACCAGGTAATCCTTGAGGTTGCAGTACATGGCGAAACTGGCGCCGGTGCCGCTGTTCGCATGGCGGATGCGCGCGTTGGCAAATACCCGTGCGGCCTCGATGAGTTGCTCTGCAGGAATACCGGCCCGATCGGCGACATACTCGGGCGTGAATCCGGCGACCGCCGCGGACAGTTCCTCAAAGCCGCTGACATTATCCGCGACAAAGTCTTTGTCGTAGAGATTCTCGGCGATGATGACATGGATCATCCCGGCAAGGATGGCGTGGTCTTCACCGGGGCGGCACTGCAGGTGGATCGCCGCCTTGCGCGCGCAGTCCGACACCCTCGGATCAATCACAATCAGCTGCAAGCCGCGGGCCTGCGCCTCCTTCAGCTTCTGCGCCGGGTTCTGCCCCGGCAATCCCGCCGACTTGGAGATGATCGGGTTGTTGCCGATCAGCAGCCACGCATCGGCCTGCTCGAAATCGGGTTCACCGCCCAGCCACTTGCCGTGCAGGGCCATGGAGATCTGCTTGCCGGGCTGGTCGATGGTGTTGGAAGTAAAGAACATGCGCGAGCCGATCGCCCGCATGAACGCGTTGCCTGTACTGGCCGCCGTGGGCTGCCCGGCATTGGGTGTGCCGACATAAAACGCCACCGCGCGCGGCCCGTACTGGTCGACAATCGCCTTGATCCGGTCTGCCACCTCGATAGCGGCCTGCGCACTGGCAATCGGCGTGTGGCGGCCGTCCGGCTGGCGATGCATCGAGTGCAGCAGCCGCCCCGCGTGATTGTGCAACTCCGGCAGCGCCCGGCCCTTGGGACAGGTGTACCCCTTGAACATCGGGTTATCCGGGTCGCCGGTGACCCGCGTCACCTTGCGCCGCCCGTTGTCATCCTCGACCTCGGCCAGCACGCCGCAGTGCGCAATACACAGGCGGCAGATTGTGGGGACGATTTCGCTCATCGTGGATCCTCTTTGGAAGTGGGCGACAATAACCTGGTTCGAATCCATGCGGGTTCTCTGCGGCAGTCCAGAACGGCAAAAACCAGCGCCGTATCCTGCAGAACCTTGTAGTAGACAGCGAAGGGAAACCGGGCCGTTAACAGACGATGATATTCGCCAAAATAGAGGGGATGAATACCGGCATGGTCGATGAGAGATTCAATGTCTGAGTATATTGAATCGAGGAAATAGGTACCGATCCCATCGGCTTGTTTTTCATAGAAGTAAAACCCATCAACCAGATCGTTACGCGCAGATTCCAGTATCCTGACCTTCACTGCAGATCTTCAGAAATCTTCTTTTTTGCAGTTTCCCAGTCAAGGATTTGGTCTTCACCGGCTGCAATCGCCGCCTTTCTAGCCGTCAGAATACTTCCATGCCAATCCGGAGTGAGCGTGCTACCCGCCGTACCGCAGAGATCGTCCCAGATAGATTCCATGACCTGAATCTTCTCTTCCACCGACATTGTCTGGAGCGGTAATGTAATTGGCATATGCCCTCCTCTACACACTACATGCCAGAGCTAGTATGGCGAGTTGCCCAGTTAAATACTAGCGCATACACATAGGGAGGCATACATCCGGAACGCTCGACG
>CAVXKH010000003.1:0-21760 GCA_963762235.1 uncultured Gammaproteobacteria bacterium
CATCAACCCCGACCGCGCATCAGCTGTGTGAAATCAATGAACTGCTTCAGCTTTTCCGCGGCCAGACCGCTGGCCAGGGCGTCTTCGGCCATCGCCACGCCATCCGCCAGAGTGGCGGCGATGCCGCTGACATAAATCGTCGCGCCGGCATTAAGTGCAAGCATGGCGGCGGCCTTTTGCGCAGCCTCGTCATCGGCGCCGGCCAGGGCTCTGCGAATCAGGTCCGCAGACGCCGCAGCGCCGTTGACCGACAATCCGTCCAGACTCTGGCGCTGCACTGAAAAATCTTCAGGGCTGATGAGGTAGCTAGCGATATTGCCATCACGCAATTCCGTTACCTGCGTGCTGGCAGCGATGGAAATTTCGTCGAGGCCGTCATCCGAGTGCACGATCATCGCGTGTTCGGCCCCCAGCATTTTGAGTACTTCCGCCATGGGTTGACACAGGTCCGCCGAAAACACACCGATAACCTGTCGCTTGACCCCGGCAGGATTGGTCAGCGGACCCAGGATATTGAATAGCGTGCGCATACCCAGTTCCCTGCGCGGGCCGATAGCGTGGCGCATGGCGCTGTGGTGTGCCGGAGCGAACATGAACCCCACCCCTACCTCCGTGATCGCGCGCGCCACCTGCTCCGGAGTAAGGTCCAGCGGCATCCCCAGGTTTTCCAGCACGTCGGAACTGCCACTGGTGCTGGACACCGAACGATTGCCGTGCTTGGCCACTTGCGCGCCGGCAGCGGCCACCACAAAGCTGGCGCCGGTGGAAACATTGAATAAATTGGCGCCGTCTCCTCCCGTCCCTACCAGATCGACCAGGTGGGGACCGCTCACGTTCACCGGTATGGCAAGCTCACGCATTACCTGTGCCGCACCGGCGATCTCATCAGCGGTCTCCCCTTTCATGCGCAGTGCCACCAGCAAACCGCCTATCTGCGCATCGGTGGCATCGCCGGACATCACCTGGTGCATCACGGCCTGCATTTCCTGCCGGCTGAGGCTATCGCCCTCCACGACTCTGGCCAGTGCCTGCTGCATGTTCATCCTGGCCTGCCTACTGTTCCAGAAAGTTGCGCAACAGGTCATGCCCGTGCGCCGTGAGTATGGATTCCGGATGAAACTGCACGCCTTCAACCGCCATCTCGCGGTGACGCAGCCCCATGATTTCATCGATCTCCCCCGACTCGGTCTGGGTCCACGCGGTAATCTCCAGGCAATCCGGCAAGCTGTCCTTCTCCACCACCAGACTGTGGTAGCGCGTCGCCTCGAAAGGTCGGCTGAGGTCGCGAAACACCCCTTTGCCGTCGTGATAAATCGGCGAGGTCTTGCCATGCATGACCTTGCGCGCGCGCACCACCTTGCCGCCGAACACCTGCCCGATGCTCTGGTGACCCAGACAAATACCCAGCAGTGGCACCACCCCGGCGTACTGGCGGATCACCTCCATGGAGATACCCGCCTCGTTTGGCGTGCAGGGTCCTGGTGAGATGACAATCTTCTCAGGGGACAGGGCCGCTATGTCACTCACAGCGATCTCGTCGTTGCGCACCACCAGCACCTCGGCACCCAACTCGCCCAGGTACTGCACGACGTTGTAGGTGAAGGAATCGTAGTTATCGATCATCAGCAACATATTACTCGCCTCCCGCCAACACCATCGACGCCGCCCGGAACATGGCCCGGGCCTTGTTGTGCGTTTCCTTCCACTCCAGTGCTGGAATGGAATCAGCAACCACACCGCCACCGGCCTGCACATACAGTTTGCCGTCCTTGATCACGGCAGTGCGAATAGCGATGGCGGTGTCCATATCGCCGGCCCAGGATATATAGCCGACCGCGCCGCCGTACACGCCGCGCTTGACCGGCTCCAGTTCGTCAATGATTTCCATGGCGCGAATTTTGGGTGCCCCGCTCAGGGTGCCCGCCGGCAGTGTGGCCCGCAGCACATCGAAGGCGGTCTTGCCGGACTTCAATCTGCCAGTGACGTTGGATACGATATGCATCACATGGGAGTAGCGCTCCACCACCATGCTGTCGGTCAGCTCCACCGAGCCAATCTCGGCGATGCGCCCCACGTCGTTGCGCCCCAGATCGATCAGCATCAGGTGTTCGGCGATTTCCTTGGGATCGGCCAACAGCTCCGCCTCCATGGCCCTGTCTTCCTCTTCCGTGTGTCCGCGCCGCCGGGTACCGGCGATGGGGCGCACGGTCACTACACCCTTCTCCAGGCGCGCCAGGATTTCCGGCGACGAGCCCACGATATGGAAATCCTCCAAATCCAGATAGTACATATAGGGCGAGGGATTGAGATTGCGCAGGGCCCGATAGAGGTTCAGCGGCGGCGCGTCAAAGGGGATGCTCATGCGCTGGGAGGGCACCACCTGCATCACATCACCGGCCAGCACATACTCCTTGACCTTCTCCACGCTGGCTTCATACATCTGCTGGGTAAAGTCAGACTGCGCCTGCTGCTCCAGCACCGCGCTGTCCGCCGCCGCCAATACCACCTCCGGCAGGGGCCGCATGGGCTCGCGCAGGCGCTGTACCAATTCCGCCAGACGCTCGTGGGCCAATTCCAGGGCGCGATCAACAGCAGGATCCGCGTTCACAATCAGGCGAATCGTGCCTGCAAGATTGTCGAACACCAGGACTTCCTCCGACACCATCAGCAATATATCGGGTGTACCCAGGCGGTCTGGCGGCGTCCCCGCCTGCAGGCGCGGCTCCACATACCGCACAGTGTCATAGCCGAAATAGCCTACCAGCCCGCCGTGAAAGACCGGCAGGTCAGTGCCTGGCGCGGTGTGGTAGCGCTGTTGAAAACTCTCGGCGAAGGCCAGCGGATCGACAACCTCCCGGCTCTCGCTAAGCCGCCCATCGACCCATATCTCCACGCGCTGGCCGAAGACTTTGAGCAGCGTGCGGCAGGGTAGCCCTATGATGGAGTAGCGACCCCATTTCTCCCCGCCCTGCACGGACTCAAAGAAATAGGAATAGGGGCCTTCGGCCAGCTTGCGGTAAGCGCTGAGGGGAGTTTCCAGATCGGCCAGCACTTCCCGGCTGACCGGTATACGGTTGTAGTGCTGTGCTGCAAGCGCAGCAAAATCCTGCTGTTTCATGGGATGTCCTCGGAGAAATAAGGTACGTAATCAGGTCGCGATAAAGCCCTGGCTACCATCGCCAGCGGGTGACCTCGCGCATCGACAGCAGGCCGACGCTGATACGCATTGCTGTTTTCACAGCGTTCTCCAAGCAGTAGGGTGCCTATTGTACATATAGGAGGAAGGTAGGCAAACGCTGCAAAGCTGTGAAGAATGCCCGCTTTTAGGCGGCGCCGGTAACCCTGGGGACCTGTTCGCTCAAGGGGAGAGGGCATTCGCTCTCAGGCCCCCAGGGTTACCGACGCCTCGCATCGCACCCAAACACAGGGGACTATGCAGAAACCTTACGCAACTCCGCCCGCATCTGCTCAATGACTTTCGCATAGTCCGGCTGATTGAAAATTGCGGAACCGGCCACAAAGGTATCGGCACCTGCCGCCGCGATCTCCGCGATATTCTTTGGGGTGACGCCGCCGTCAACTTCCAGGCGGATATCGAAGCCCGAGGCCGTGATCATATCGCGCGCCTCGCGCAGTTTGCACAGGGTCGAGGGAATGAAAGACTGGCCGCCAAAGCCCGGGTTGACCGACATCAGCAACACCATATCGACCTTGTCCAGCACATAGCGCAGGACATCCAGACCCAGGTGCGGATTGAACACCAGCCCCGCCTTGCAGCCCGCGGCGCGGATAAGCTGCAAGGAGCGGTCGACATGGGTGGAGGCATCCGGGTGAAAGGTGATGTAAGTGGCGCCGGCCTCGGCAAAATCGCTGATGAGCTGATCTACCGGACTCACCATCAAATGCACGTCGATAGCCGCAGTGATGCCATACTTGCGCAGGGCAGCACAGACCATCGGCCCGATGGTGAGATTCGGCACATAGTGATTGTCCATGACATCGAAATGTACGATGTCGGCACCCGCTCTGAGCACCGCATCGACCTCCTCACCCAAACGGGCGAAATCGGCGGAGAGAATGGAAGGGGCTATCAGGTATTCGGCCATAGGGGACTCCGGACTGTGTTCAGGGAGCTATTCTAACGACTAAATGCCGGTGGCACACGGGGCTATCGGCGTTACCGCATTTAAGAGACAGGGCGTTCGGGGTCTAGGCAAGCCCTCGCAGCCTGGCATCCAGCTCCCGCAGGCGCTCGGGTGTACCCACATCCTGCCACTGCCCCCGATAGAGCTCGCCGCCCAACCGGCCCTGACCTATTGCCGCATCCAGCAATGGCCGCAGCGGTATTTTGGCGGCAGGTATGCCTGCGAAAAATGCTGTCGTATACATACCCACACCCGCGTAGGTCCAGCCCACCGCAGCAGGCGCCAGTACCCTGACCCAGCCGTTATCGTCCAGGTGGAAATCACCTGCGGGATGTTGCGGCGGATTGCCCACCATAACCAGGTGGGCGCATTCATCCGGCCTGAGGGAATACGCCGCAAGTCGCGCAAAGGGATAGTCGCTCCAGATATCCCCGTTGACCACCAGAAACGGCGCATCGCCCAACAGCGGCAAAGCCTTGCTAATGCCGCCGGCTGTTTCCAGCGGCGCGTCCTCCGGCGAGTAGGCAATGCTTACGCCCCATGCGCTGCCATCGCCGCAATAGTCCATGATCTGCTCACCGAGGTGGGAGACGTTGATCACCAGCTCACTTACCCCCGCCAGCGCCAGACGCCGGATATGGTGCTCAATAAGCGGTATGCCCGCCACCGGCAACAGTGGCTTGGGCGTATGGGTGGTCAGTGGCCGCATGCGTTCGCCCACTCCGGCTGCCAGTATCATGGCCCTCACCCTTTCTTACTCCATTCCTGCTGCGCAATCAGCGGTGCCAGGCGCAGGGCGAACCATGCGCTGAAAGCGGCGAACACGGGCTCTTCAACGGCGTATTGATCGAGAATTTTCAGCACGTAGTCTACCACCAGCGGCAGATCATCCAGATAGGCGGACTTGCCATCGCGCAGATACAGACGGGCAAATGTTCCCAACACCTTGATATGCCGCTGCAGGCCCATCCAGTCGAACCAGCGCAGGAATAACGCCTCGTCCATGTCGCCTAACAAGCCACGCGAACACAACAGGCCGCGATAGGTCCGCACCCAATCCTGAACCTGCGCATCCGGCCACCGGATATAACAATCGCGCAACAGGGACACCAGGTCATAGGTGACAGGTCCCACTACCGCATCCTGGAAATCGATCACCGCCAACTCGTCCTGGCCAACGAGCATCAGGTTGCGGCTGTGGAAGTCCCGGTGCACCAGCACCCGGGGTTGCTCCAGGGCACTGTCGATCAGCTGCCTGAACAGATCACCCAACAGGGCCTGCTCAGCCGCAGTCGGCGCATAACCCAGCAGTCCCTGCACAAACCACTCCTGGAAGCGGCCCAACTCCTCACGCAACAGGGGTCTGTCGTATTCACCAAGGCCAGTGCGGCTGCTATCCACCGCCGCCATTTTCGCCAGCACTTCGAAGGCGCGACGGTAATAGCCGTCCACCGAGGCCGGCACCAGCGCAGGCAATAGCAGTCGATCACCCAGATCTTCCAACAACAGGAAGCCGCGGTCCAGGTCCGCGCCCAGCAGGGCGGGCACCTTCACCCCGGCATCAGCCAACAGTGCGCCTACCTGCAAAAATGCCTCGTTCTTCTCGGTCGCGGGCGGCGCCTCCACCACCACATAGCTGTGTGCGGCAAGTGCAAAGCGGAAATAACGGCGATGACTGGCGTCCCCGGCCACCACTGACAGGAGCGGTCGGGAGCCGCTGCCCGAGACACCCAGAACTGACAGGGCCCAGGGTAAAAGAGCTTCGGGGGCGGGGCGCGGTGACACTGTATTCTCCTGATTCAAAATTTGACGGACAAGGCGGAGGGGATGCTTTAGACTCCGCCACGAGCCCGCCAATATACCCTGAGCTTGATGACACCTGACTGTGCCAGCCCTCATCTTCGCCTCGCGCGCGCAATTGCGCGGCTGGCCGCGATCGCGCTGGGATTGAGCCTGTCGTGCGCGACTCACGCACAGGATAGCAACCCGGGGGACTGCATCGCCAATGAAAAAAACACTACCGAACACTGCTCTGCAAAAAATGAGCCGGTTGCCGCGGCGCCGTTTTTTGCCCTGGACTGGGTGCCTCTGGAGTACGTACCCGAGGCACTGCGCGACCGCCAGTGTATAAACTGCGGGGGCAGGTATATGGACCCGCTGGCGCAGGAAAATACCAGCCTGTCGCTGGAACAAGAGGATATCCACGCCCACGCCAACAGCACGCGGTTACAGGACAAGGAGGTCATACTGACTGGCGACGCGCAAGCCGTACAGGGCTATCGCCAGATGCGCAGCGACAATGTGGTGATCGATCGCGATACAGAATCCGCTTTCCTGAGCGGCAATGTCACGCTGCGCGAGCCCAACGTACTGCTGCTGGGCGATAGTGCGCAGGTAAACTCCAAAACCGGTGAGGCTGTCGTGTATGACAACGAGTTCGTTTTCCACCGGGAACATATGCGCGGCACCGCTGATATCCTGCAGCGTGATCCGGAAGGCCTGATCCACATCCACAATGGTAACTTCACTTATTGCGCACCAGGCGAAGATGACTGGAGCGTGCTGTCCAAGGATATGGAGGTTGACCTGCAGGAGGGACTGGCCACAGCCCACCACGCACGGGTCGAGCTGGAGGGCGTGCCGGTGTTCTACACCCCGTGGCTGCGCTTGCCCCTGGATGATCGGCGTCGTACGGGCCTGCTGTGGCCCAACTTTGGCAATGACAGCAGTGGCGGCCTGGACATCAGCGTACCTATCTATTTAAACCTGGCCCCGAACTACGACGCTCTGTATGCCCCCCGGTACATCCAGGACCGGGGCTTTGATCAGGAGTTGCAATTGCGCTACCTGAATCCACTGGTGGGTCAATGGCTGGTCGGCGGCGCCTACATGGGCAACGATACCCGCTACGGGGACCAGTCACCGGAGCAGATCAGCACCGATCGCTGGCTGGGCCTGGTGAAACAGGACGGCCTGTTTGCAGAGCGCTGGCTGTCACGAGTGGACTACAGCAAAGCCAGCGATGTTGATTATATGAGAGATCTGGAGACCGCCAACCTTGACGCCCAGCGCAGCACCAGCCTGCTGCAGCTGGCATCGCTGGATTATCTCGGGGACAATTGGCTGATGAACCTGCGGGCCCAGCAGTTCCAGTCGCTGGCAGACGACATCAAGAAAGACTACGAAGAGCTGCCGCAGTTCTCCAGCCAGTACCGCAGCAGCGGCACGCCCTTTGCTCTGGAGCCCATCCTCCTCGCCCAGTACTCGAATTTCGGAGCCCAGGAGGACGTCGTCACCGGGCAGCGGGTCTACGGCGAGGCGGGCCTGGACTATCCCATGTTGTGGCGCTTCGGCTCATTCAAGCCGACACTGAAATACCGGCAAGTCAGTTATGCATTGAACGAGGGCGCGTTTTTTGCTGACAACAGTCTCGGTGGCGAGCAGTACTTTACCGAGAGCAGTCCCTCCGCCGGGGCGCCGCTGGTCAACCTGGACGGCAGCCTCATTTTCGAACGCCAGACCAGTATTGCGGGCAAAGGTCTGTTGCAGACACTGGAACCGCGCCTGTACTACCTGTACAGCGAACATGAGGAGCAAGCGGACCAACCGGCTTTTGACACTGCCGAACTGACCTTCACCTACTACCAGCTGTTCCGTGAGACCCGCTTTTCCGGTCACGATCGACTGGATGATGCCAACCAGCTGTCTGCGGGACTGACCAGCCGTTTTATCGACGACGAAACCGGTCGCAACCTGCTCAGTGCCAGCGTTGGCCAGATCTATTACCTGGAGGATCGCAGGGTGCGACTGATACAGGGAGAGCCTCCGAGCAATGATTGGGGCTCCGAAATCGCCGGGGAGCTGGACTTCGCGCCTGTTAAAAATGTGGGCCTGCGCGCCAGCCTGGTGTGGGACCCTTATCGCGGACAACCTGAATGCCGGATTCTATGAGGCCAGCTACAAGACGGATTACGGCAGCATCTTCAACCTGGGCTATTCCTACCGTCGGCCCCTCACCGTAGTCAATACCGAGGCCCTCACAGAAGAAGCCAGCGTTTCCAGTTACCTGCCGCTGGACAACAACTGGGGCGTGTTCGCCGCCATGAACTACTCCGTGGAAGACAATATCAGCGTGGAAGATATGGTCGGCGTCGAATATGATAGCTGCTGCTGGATGGTGCGACTGGTGCAGTTGCGTTACTACAACAATGTAAACGGGGTGGCGCCCGACTTTAATAATCCTGATCTGGAGCAAGAAAAGTCGCTGCAGTTTCAGTTTGTGCTCAAGGGCATGGGTGGTTTCGGCAACCGCATTACCAATATCATGCAAGACATGATTCGAGGTTTCGAAGAACGTGAATATTAAGACTCTGCTTCTAGCAGCCAGCCTGACCGGCGCCGCGCTCATCGGAGCCCCGCTACAGGCCGCCAACGAAGTCATGGATCAGGTGGTGGCCATCGTCGATGACGACATTATCATGGCCAGTGAATTGCGCGAGCGGGTTGCCGCAGTGACCGAGAACCTCAAAGCCAGGGATATCAAAATGCCCCCGGAGGATGAACTCATCCGGGAAACCCTGGATCGGCTGATTCTTGAAAGTATCCAGTTACAAAAAGGCGCGCGTGCGGGCGTACACATCTCCGACGAGCAGCTCAATGAGGCAGTGCAGCGCATCGCCGCCCAGAACCGCATGACCCTCGACCAGTTTCGCCAGGCACTGGAGCAGCACGGCCAGTCCTATGACGCCATGCGCGAGCAGGTGCGACGGGAGATGATCATTCAGCGCGTCCAGGCAGGTAACATCAATCAGCGTATTCAGATAACAGACCAGGAAGTGGACAGCTTCCTGGCTACGCAGGACGGGCAAACACTGTCAAAGCAGGAATACCACCTGCTGCACGCCCTGCTGCCACTGGCTTCCGGTGCCAGCGACAGCGAGGTCGCAGCAGCCCGTGCCCAGGTGGATGCCGTGCTGGTGCGCATTCGCGCCGGTGAACCCTTCGAACAGGCCGTTCGTGCCAGCACCAGCCCCAACACTTTCAGCGGCGGAGATCTGGGTTGGCGCAAAGTGGACGAACTGCCATCGCTATTCAGTGACATTGTCCCGAAACTGGCGCCCGGCCAGACTGCCGACCCGGTGCGCTCGGAGAGCGGATTCCATCTGGTCTACCTGAAGGAAGTGCGCGGCGGCGACCAGATGGTCACCCAGACCAAGGCCCGGCATATCCTCGTCAAGCCTTCGGAGATCATGACAGACGAACAGGCCCGTGATCTGGTGGCGAGTCTCAAGGCTCGCGCCCTCGCGGGAGAGGACTTTGCAGACCTGGCCAGACAGTACTCCCAGGATATCGGTTCCGCGCAGGAAGGTGGTGATCTGGGCTGGACCAGCCCGGGGCAAATGGTGCCGGCTTTTGAGGCCGCCATGGCCAACACGCCCGTGGACAAGATATCCGACCCGGTGCGGACGCAGTTCGGCTGGCATATCGTGAAGGTAGAGGGCCGCAGGGAACAGGACATGAAGGATGAGGCCACGCGCGCCAAGGCCATGGATTATTTGCACAACCGCAAATACCAGGAAGAACTCGACGCATGGCTGCGGCAAATCCGCGACGAAGCCTTTGTCGACATCAAGTAGGCCCTTGGCATGGCGGTTCCCAGGATAGCCATCACAGCAGGTGAACCCGCGGGCATCGGACCCGACATCGTGTTGATGGCGGCGCAGCGAGCCTGGGAAGCGGAGTTGGTGGTGATCGCCGACCCCGGCCTGCTGCTACAGCGGGCGCAGGCACTGCAGCTGCCGGTGGAGTTGCAAACCTGGACGGCAGCCACGCCGCCACAGGCACACCGCCCGGGCACACTGAAATGTCAGCCGGTGTCGCTGGCTGTACCCACCATCGCAGGGACACTCAACCCGGCTAACGCACGCTATGTTATCGAGACCCTGCGACAGGCGGTACAAGGCTGCCTCTGCGACACCTTTCAGGCAATGGTGACGGGGCCGGTGCAAAAATCCGTGATCAACGACGCCGGTATTCCGTTCATTGGACACACCGAGTTTCTGGCGGCGGAGACCGGCACCGAGCAGGTCGTTATGATGCTGGCGACACAGGGCCTGCGCGTGGCGCTGGCCACCACTCATCTGGCCCTGAAGGACGTACCCGCAGCCATCACACCGGAACTGCTCCACCAGACCCTGGGTATTCTGCATCGCGACCTTAAGAGCAAATTCCGCATAGCAGCACCGCGCATTGCCGTATTGGGCCTGAACCCCCACGCGGGAGAAGGTGGGCACATGGGCCGGGAGGAAATAGAAACGCTCATTCCGGTGCTGGAGCAGCTGCGGGCAACCGGTATGGACTTGCTCGGCCCGCTGCCCGCCGATACCGCGTTCAACCCCAAGGTGCTGGACAATTGCGACGCGGTTTTTGCCATGTACCACGACCAGGGCCTGCCGGTGCTGAAATACTCGGGGTTCGGCCGGGCGATCAACATCACCCTGGGGCTGCCTATTATTCGCACTTCAGTGGATCACGGTACGGCACTGGAACTGGCGGGAACCGGCAAGGCCGACTGGCACAGCCTCGAACAGGCTCTCACCATCGCCTGTCAATTGACCGGGGAACTCCAGGGTCAGCGAACGGGTTCGAGCGGCTAGGCCTGTTGCTTCGCGCCGGCCTCACGCGCCTGCGTAACGTATTGTGTATAGGCATCCACCACCTCGGCGGAATCACCCTGGGCAGCAATCTTGCCTTTGTCCAGCCAGATCACGCGATTACACATTTGCTTCACCTGGTCAGCCATGTGGGACACAAAGACCACGGTCTGCTCCCCGGTGACGCGGTTCTGCATTGCAGTCTGGGCCTTGCCCCGAAAGTGGGCGTCGCCAACGCTGAGGATTTCATCGATCAATAACACATCCACGTGGGTCATTAAAGCCGTGGTGAATGCAAGGCGGGCGCGCATGCCCGACGAATAGTTTTTTACCGGCTCATTAAAGGAATCTCCCAGTTCGGAAAACTCTGCAATGTCGCCCAGAAAGGACTCTGCCTGTTTTCGTGTGGAACCCTGCAACATCGCCGCAAGCAGCGCATTGTCGCGCCCCGATAGCTCAGGCTTGAAGCCCAGTCCGAGTGTGAGCAGTGACGCCGATTTGCCGGGATGTATCTTCACCTCACCGATGGTGGGCGCCAGAATACCCGCCATCAACTGCAGCAGCGTGGTTTTTCCAACACCATTGCGGCCGATAATACCGAGCGTTTCACCCTCATAGAGCTGCAGGGAAACCTGGTTCAATACGTGATGGGTACCGTGATCGAAGGACTTCTTCCCGGAGTGGTAGCTGTGCGACACGTTGTCCAGTTCAATCATAACGCGCTTGTTGTTGTCACTCATGCGGTAAGCGCCCGCAGAGCCAGATACTGGCTGCCGTGGCGCATGATCAGCACCATGGCGCAAAGCAATGCGCCAAAACCGGCGCCTATCGTTAGCAAGTGCAACATATCGGGAGGAGTGCTATACATCATTATCTGGCGGTAGCAGTCGACAATGAAAGCCAGTGGATTCATGGCCATGACCAGCTCGGTTTTATGGGGATCCGCGAGTCCCCGCACATCCCAGAAAATGCCCGAGGTAAACATCAAAAACATCATCCCCAGGGAAATCAGCTGAATGAAGTCGCGCGCCAGGCATACGAGGCAGGCACCGACGAAAGCACAGGCCACAATTACCACGTAGGTTACGAGGATCACTGGAACCAGGTACCACCAGGTGGCAGTGACCGCATAACCGGTGCTTAACAGGAAAGCTGAACAGCAGGGCAAAGACAGCAACCTGCCTGTACAGACCTTCCTGGACCATCGCCATCGGGAATAACGTTTTGGGCACGTTGATCTTGCCAACCAGGCCCTTGCTGTTGACGATGCTGCTCGAAGCCTGCGTGACGGATTTGGAAAACCAGACAAAGACCAGCTTGCCCGTCATCAAAAACACCAGAAAGTCGGCCTGGCGCTGAGCCAGGATCATCACGAAAACAACGTAGAACACCGCCACCCACAGCAGCGGCTCCAGCACCCACCATATATAGCCGAGAAAAAATCGGGAGGCGTCTGCCCGCAGCGCCATGCGCGCCATGATATCGACCAGGCGAATATATTGTGAGAAAGGCATCTAAAGCTGGCCTGTGATTATGTTTGGAATGTAAGGTGAGTGTATCAAAAACGACGGCGAATGAACCATGCTGCGGTATAAATACCCCACGGACCCGGTACAATAGCAGCCATGAATCGCCCCCATTCGCAACACCGCCCGCGCAAGCGCTTCGGGCAGAACTTCCTGCACGATGCCTCGGTCATTGATCGCATAGCGGCAGCCGTGCACCCGCAAGCCGATCAGCACCTGGTGGAAATCGGTCCGGGACAGGGCGCGCTTACGGAAGCGTTGATCGCCAGTTGTTGCATGCTGGACGTGATCGAACTGGACCGCGATCTGGTAGCCGGGATTGTTAGCTTCATTCAGCCACCAACCCGGTTTCAGGTTGCATAACGCCGATGCGCTGAATTTTGACTTCGCCGCGCTGCTGAAGCGCACAGCAACAGAGCCCGGCAGCGGCAATAAGCGATTGCGCGTGGTAGGAAACCTGCCCTACAACATCTCGACCCCACTGATTTTCAAGTTGCTGGAGAACAGCTCCATCATCCAGGATATGCACTTCATGCTGCAACTGGAGGTGGTGCAACGGCTGGCGGCATCCCCTGGCAACAAGCACTGGGGGCGACTCGGAATCATGGCCCAGTACCAGTGCAGGGTCGAACATCTGTTCGACGTGCCGCCCCACGCATTCAACCCGCCGCCCAAAGTGCAGTCGGCGATTGTGCGCCTGACACCCTGGGCGGCATCGCCATGGCCGCAGTGCAGCGAGCCGCTACTGCGACAGCTGGTCAAGGCCGCCTTCGCCCAGCGCCGCAAAACCTTGCGCAACAACCTGAAAGAGATTATAGATAGCACGCAATTGGAAGCGCTGGGAATAGATCCCGGCGCACGGGCAGAGACCCTGCAACTGACACAGTTTATTGAGATTACCAACACTATCCATGCCCAGAATGCCGTTTAACCCTGCCCTGGTGGGCGTCAACGTGGTCACCGCCTATCTCCCCAGTCACTCGCGACCGGACGATAGCCAATACACCTTCGCCTACACCATTACCATCAGCAACGGGTCGAACCTGCCGGTGCAGTTACTGTCGCGACACTGGATCATCACCGACGCCGATAACGAGGTGCAGGAGGTCCGGGGCGAGGGCGTGGTGGGAGAGCAACCGGTCATACCGCCACAGGCATCGTTTCGCTACACCAGCGGCGCGACGCTGGCCACGCCGGTAGGTTGTATGGAGGGCAGCTACTTCATGGTGGTGCGCGAACCAATGGATATAGACCCCCACGATCTGCCTACCTTTGAGGTACCCATCCGCGCCTTCTCCCTCCACACCCCCACGGCGCTCAACTAGGTCGCTGTTGTGAGTACCTATGTGGTCGGCGATATCCAGGGTTGCCTGCAGCCTCTCAAGTGCCTGCTGCGAGCGGTGAACTTCAACCTGGACAAGGACGTGTTGTGGTCGGTGGGCGATATCGTCAACCGCGGCCCCAAATCCCTGAACGCGCTGCGCTTCCTTTATAAAATGCGACACAGGCTGGTCGTGGTGCTGGGCAACCACGACCTGCACCTGCTGGCGGTGGCCGCAGGGGTGCGCCAGCCCAGCCGCTCGGATACCTTCGACAAAATTCTCCAGGCAGCGGATCGGGAGGAACTGCTGCACTGGCTGGCGCAGCAACCCCTGATACATCACGAGCACGCCCACACACTGGTGCACGCCGGCATTCCTCCGCAGTGGACCGTACAGCAGGCCATCGGGTATGCGCGGGAAGTTGAAGCGGTGCTGCGCGGCCCTGACCGTGTCACGTTCCTGGGCGCCATGTACGGCAACGAACCGGCGCAGTGGTCCGATGACCTTAGCGGCATGGCGCGCCTGCGCGTCATCACCAATTACCTCACCCGTATGCGCTATTGCACCAGCGAGGGAGTACTGGACCTGGAGAGCAAGGGCAGCACCCCGATACCGGGGGTGGCCAACCTGGGCAATCGGAAAGTCTCCGCCTGGTTCAGCCACAAGGAGCGCAAGACCGCCAACGATCGCATCCTGTTCGGCCACTGGGCCACCATTGCGGGACACACCGACAACCCCAATGCCATCGCCCTGGACACAGGTTGCGTCTGGAATGGGGCGCTGTCGCTCTATCATCTGGAAAGCGGCCAGTGGACACGCTGTGCCTGCAGCGGCGGGAAGTGCCGGGATAAGGCCGTTACCTCCCGGCCATGACGCGGCAACTCCGGGACTGTACACTGGATTCATGAAAATCTATCTGGTTGGCGGCGCGGTGCGCGATGCACTGCTGAAGTACCCGGTCGCAGAGCGCGACTGGGTAGTCGTTGGCGCGCGGCCCGAACAGCTGTTGCAGCAGGGCTATCTCCAGGTCGGCAAGGACTTTCCTGTTTTCCTGCACCCGCAGACCAGGGAGGAGTACGCGCTGGCGCGCACCGAGCGCAAGCGCGGGCACGGCTATACCGGCTTTGCCGTGGATTGCGACCCGTCGGTCACCTTGGAGGAAGACCTGCGGCGGCGCGATCTCACCATCAACGCCATGGCACAGGATGCCGATGGCAGCATCATCGATCCCTACGGGGGCCGCGCCGATCTGGAACAACGAGTATTGCGCCACGTCTCGGATGCTTTTGTGGAGGATCCCCTGCGGGTACTGCGCACCGCCCGCTTCGCCGCCCGTTACGCCCACCTGCAATTTACCATCGCGCCGCAAACCAGCGCGCTGATGGCGGACATCGTAGCGCAGGGCGAACTGGCCCACCTGAGTCCGGAGCGCGTGTGGGTGGAACTTGAAAAAGGCCTGGGCGAGCGCAACCCGGAAGTGTTTGTACAGGTGCTGCGGGACTGCGGCGCGCTGGATAAACTGCTGCCGGAAGTCGCGGCCTTGTTCGGGGTGCCACAACCGGCCGCGCATCACCCGGAGATCGATACCGGCGAACACATCCTCATGGCTTTGCAGCAGGCGGTTTTGCTCTGTGCTGACACTGACGTGCGTTTCGCTGTGCTGCTGCACGACCTTGGCAAGGGCACCACACCGCACGCCGAGTGGCCGCGCCATTTGCGGCACGAACAGCGCGGCGTAAAACTGGTGGAGCAGGTATGTCAAAGGTTACGCGCACCGCGACGCCACAGCGACCTGGCGCGAGCCGCCTGCCTCTACCACACGCTCTGTCACCGGGCGCTCGAATTGCGCGGGAAGACAATCCTGAAGTTACTCAACGCGACCGATGCGCTGCGGCGCCCGGACCGCTTCGAATCTTTCCTGCTGGCGTGTGAAGCGGATGCCCGCGGCCGACTCGGGCTGGAGCAGCGCGAGTATCCCCAGGCGGAGTACCTGCGCCGGGCACTGGCGGCGGCACAGGGCGTCAGCGCGGAACAGTTCAAGGACCGCGAACTGACCGGCAAGGCGCTGGGAGACGCGATCAACACAGAACGCGCCAGGGTGCTGGAGAGTTTGCGACGCGACTAAAGCCGCGTCGCTGGAAGTCTACTCCGCGCGTGAGATCGCGCGTCCACGCCACATAAAATCCACTTTGGACAGCGGCTGGGAGGCATGGTCGTAGGCCTGCCACAGTGACCGATAACTGCGCTTTGCAGCCGGGTGCAGCGTGTCAGGCGACAATTCCGCGAGCGGACACAGCACAAAGGCATTTTCCATAATCTCGTCGCGGGGCAGTTTCACGCCGCTGAGAGTACCCACGGCGTCATCATAGGTCAGGATGTCGATATCCAGTTGTCTGGCGCTGAATCGAATGGCGTTTACGGGACGCCCGTACTCGACCTCTATGTGGCGCAATTGCGCGGCCAGTTCCGCCAGCGACAAATCTGTGTGCACCGCCGCTACCAGGTTCAAAAAGGGCTGGCCGGCAAAACCAACCGCGGCGCTGTCGTAAACCGAGGACAACGCCATATCATGAAACAGCCCCTGCAATGCATCCAGACCGGCAGTAATATACCGCTCGCGCTCTATATTGCTGCCAATCCCGAGAAACACCGTCGCCATCGTCAGTGGCGCTCGCCGATTTCGATGATGACCCCCACGTCCTCGGCCGCAGCCACCGCCCCGGGTTTACTCGAGGCGCAGGCGTAGCCAGGGGACACCGAAGTCCCGCATTATCATGCGAGCCACCGCGTCACCAAGGGTTTCGAGCAACTGGTAGTCACTGCCCTCGACCAGGGCCAGCACTTGTGTGGAGATGGCCGCGTAATCGAGCGCATCGGCGATGCGGTCAGTGGCCGCCGCACGCGCGGTGTCGCTGGCCATTTCCAGGTCCAGCACCAGGGTCTGGCGAATGTGGCGCTCCCACTCATAGACACCGATGACCGCTTGCGCACGCAACCCCCTGATATAGACGCTATTCACTCAGGACTCACTCCGGCGACCTGCGCGCCGGCCAAGGGCGGCAGTTCTTGCATCGGCCAGCGCGGGCGCACACGGGCATCCGCGTCGTCCACCTGCCCGGCCTGCAGGCGCTGGGCACCGGCATAGGCAATCATGGCCCCATTGTCGGTACAGAACATCGGCGCCGGGTAGAAGACCCGGGCACCCTCCTTCGCCAACGCGTCCTGCAGCGCTGACCTCAGGTTGGTATTGGCACTGACACCCCCGGCGATAACAAGGGTTTTGAGGGATTCCTGGCGCAGCGCCCGGCGACACTTGATGACCAGCGTGGCCACTACCGCCTCTTCAAAAGCTCGGGCGACGTCGCAGCGGTCCTGCTCGCTCAGTTCACCGCCGCGGCGACACTCCATGATCGTATTCAGCGTATGGGTCTTCAGGCCACTGAAGCTGAAATCCAGCCCCGGACGATTGACCATCGGTCGGGGAAAATCAAAACGCCGCGCATCACCCCGCTGCGCCATGCGCGCAATATGGGGGCCTCCCGGATAGGGTAACCCGAGCATTTTTGCTGCCTTGTCGAAGGCCTCGCCGGCCGCGTCGTCCAGGGACTCACCCAGCAGTCGATAACGGCCAATGCCATCAACCCGCACCAACTGGGTATGGCCGCCGGACACCAATAGCGCCACAAAAGGGAACTGTGGCGCGTCTGCCTCAAGCATGGGTGCCAGCAGGTGCCCTTCCATATGATGCACTCCCAGTACGGGGACACCCCAGCCCCAGGCCAGTGCCCGGGCGAGGGTGGCTCCCACCATGAGCGCACCGGCCAGTCCCGGGCCCGCCGTGTAGGCCACGCCGTCTATGTCCGTGGCCACCCGGCCAGCCTCCTGCAACACCTGCTCCACCAGTGGCAGCGTCTTGCGCACATGGTCCCGGGAAGCCAGTTCCGGCACTACCCCGCCATATTCCACATGCACATCCACCTGGCTGAACAGGGCATGGGACAACAGCCCGCGCTCTGTGTCATAGAGCGCCACGCCGGTCTCATCGCAGGAGGTTTCAAGGCCCAGAACTAACATCGTTGGTACCCGATTCGAAGCAGTGGCGCATGATACTGGCAGGGCCAGTGCCAAACCAGCGGCCCGGCCTCAAATTACCACTTTGGAAGGCTTTGCAAAACACCCCGTATCGGGATAAACTGCGCGCCCTTTAATGGTGCCGGATGTCTTTGACGAGACCGGTGCCCAAATCCGTAGTAATGAGGTCAGGAATTAATGCCCCATATCAAACTCAAGGAAAACGAGCCCTTCGACGTGGCCCTGCGTCGTTTCAAGCGTTCCTGCGAAAAGGCCGGCGTCCTCGCTGAAGTTCGCAAGCGTGAACACTATGAAAAACCCACTACCGTGCGCAAGCGCGCCGGTGCCGCTGCGGTCAAACGCCACCTGAAAAAACTCTCCCGCGAAAACCGCAAGCGCGTACGCCTCTACTAGAATCACCCCCTCTCCAATGAGCGAAGAAACACTCGCGCAAACCATCAGGGCGGCCATGAAGGCCGCCATGAAAGACAAAGACAAGGATCGCCTGTCCACCCTGCGCCTGATCCTGGCAGAATTTAAACGTATTGAAGTTGATGAACGGATAGAAGTCGATGACGACCGGGCACTTGTAGTGCTCGATAAAATGGTCAAGCAGCGCCGCGATTCGGCCGAACAGTACGCCAATGCCGGCCGCAACGAGCTGGCTGACGTGGAAAACGCCGAAATCGATGTGATCCAGCAGTTCCTGCCGGCCCAGCTCAGCGAAGCAGAACTGAGCGCCATGGTGGAAGCGGCGATTGCCGCGAGCGATGCCAAAGGCATGGCTGCCATGGGCGCGGTCATGGGGCAACTCAAACCCCAACTGCAGGGGCGGGCGGATATCGGCGCCGTTAGCAAACTGGTCAAACAGCGCCTGTCAGCATAAGGCCTCGCCGGCCAGCCAGGGTTTTACACTACTAAACTTTTCCCTGCCGGCGTGGTTCAATAGCCGGCTGTTTTACTGCCACGACACCACACATGGCCGGACGGATACCCCAAGCTTTTCTGGATGACTTGCTGGACCGCGTCGACATCGTCGAGGTGATAGACCGGCGCGTCAAACTGAAAAAGTCGGGCAAGAATTACTCTGCCCGCTGCCCTTTCCATGAAGAGCGCAGCCCTTCTTTCAGCGTCAACCCCGACAAACAGTTCTACTACTGCTTTGGCTGCGGCGCCGGCGGCAACGCGCTGACCTTCGTCATGGAATATGAGAACCTGGAGTTTCCCCAGGCGGTGGAAACCCTGGCCAGCAGTGCCGGAATGGTCGTTCCCCGCGAACCGGGCCGCAGCGGGCGCGATCCCGGGCAACAGGAAGAGAGCAACAAGCCGCTTTATGCCCTGCTGGAGCAGGTGTCCCTTTACTACCAGCAGCAATTGCGCAGCCATCCGCAGGCGCGCCGGGCGGTCGAGTACCTCAAGGCTCGCGGCCTGTCGGGTGAAATCGCCAAGCAGTTTGGCCTGGGTTTTGCGCCACCGGGCTGGGACAGCCTGCACAGCGGCCTGGGCGGCGGCGATGCACTGCGCGAACTGCTGATAAAGACCGGGATGCTGGTGAAAAACGAGAATGGCAAGGTCTACGACCGCTTCCGGGATCGCGTCGTGTTCCCCATCCACGACCGGCGCGGCCGGGTCATCGCCTTCGGCGGCCGGGTGCTGGGGGACGACAAGCCCAAGTACCTGAACTCACCGGAAACCGAGATTTTCCACAAGGGCCGCGAGTTATACGGCCTGTACCAGGCGCGCCAGACCACGCGCAAACTGGAGCGCATTCTGGTGGTGGAGGGCTACATGGACGTGATTGCCCTGGCGCAGCACGGGATCACTTACGCTACGGCCACTCTTGGCACCGCCACCAGCAATGTCCACCTGGAGCGCGTGTATCACCTGTGCCCGGAGGTGGTGTTCTGCTTTGACGGGGATGCAGCCGGGCGCAAGGCGGCCCTGCGCGCACTGGAAGCGGCACTGCCCAGTATGGAAGACGGCCGCCAGGCCAGATTTCTGTTCCTGCCCGAGGGACAGGATCCGGACGATGCGGTGCGCAGCGGCGGCCAGGCGCACTTCGAGCGCTTGCTGAGCGAGGCCGTGCCGCTGGAAACCTTTCTATTTGAATCCGTGGCACAGGGGCTGGACCTCAGCAGCCTGGATGGCCGCGCGCGCATGAGCAAACTGGCTCTACCCTATATTCGCCAGCTGCCCGAAGGCGTCTATCGACAGTTGATGTTCCAGGCACTGGCCGAGCGCACCGGGCTGGAACTGAGCAGCCTGATGCTGCTGGAGGCACCCCCACCCGATAAGGACCAGCCCGATTACGGGCCGCCATCCGACTACGAGCCGCTGCCGGACTACGATGGTCCACCAGGGCCGGACCAGCAACAGCCGGTTCCCCGACGCGGACAACACTTCACGCACCAGGCTCCCGCCAGGGGCTACTCCAACCTGGCACAGGCCGCCATTGCGCTGTTGCTGCATCAACCCGATATCGCCCGTCTGGTCAAACTCGAGTTATTGGACGAGGTGGATGGCGAGGACGGGCAATTGCTGCGCGAACTGCTGCAATTACTGCATCGTCGGCCAGAATCGAGCACCGCCATGTTACTCGGCCACTGGTACGGCACCGCCGAGGGCAAACTGCTCAGCCGACTGGCGGGGCAGGAGCGACTCATCCCCGCCACCGGCATCGAGCAACAATTTGTGGACACCATGACGGCCCTGGCGCACCTGCCCCACCAATCAAAATTGGCGGCGCAGGTCGACAAATTGAAACTCACCAACTACGCTGAGATGAGTGAACTGGAAAAACAACGGCTCAGGGAACTGCTGCAGGAAAAACTGCAGCGGGACACGTTGCGCAACAAACCCCGGGGTGAATTGCGCGTGCGCTTCCGCGGTATCCGATAAACGCCGTTTCACGCGTGTGGCCCCGGTTGAAACAGCGCAACTTCAACCCCATATAATAACTTGCAACTTTTAGAGGTGATTGTGGGTCAACTGGTGCCGCAATCGAGAAGTTTCGCGACTTTCCTGTAGGTAAGTCAGTGTTTTCTGGTTATAATCGCCGGCTAATTTTTTCCCCACTTTTCAGGGTTTTTGCTCAATGACAGACTCCACGCATCAACAGTCCCGCCTTAAGGACCTTATCGCCAAGGGCAAGGAGCAGGGCTACCTGACCTACTCCGAGGTGAACGATCACCTGCCCCAGGATATTTCCGATCCGGATCAGGTCGAAGATATTATCCAGATGATCAATGACATGGGCATCCAGGTCTTTGAGTCTGCGCCCGATGCTGATGAGCTGTTGATGGCCGAGGGAGACTCCTCCGCCGACGATATCGCTGCGGCGGAAGCCGCTGCCGCCTTGGCGGCAGTCGAGACGGAAGCGGGTCGCACCACGGACCCGGTGCGCATGTACATGCGCGAGATGGGCACTGTGGAATTGCTTACCCGCGAAGGCGAAATCGTGATCGCCAAGCGCATCGAGGAAGGTATCCGCGAGATGCTGTCTGCCGTGGCCCTGTTTCCCGGGGCGGTGAAGAGCGTTCTTGACGAATATGACCTGGTTGCCAAGGAAGAAAGGCGCCTCGCGGACATTATCGTGGGCTACCTGGATCCGACCGAGAACGTGCCATCTGCGGCCGAAGTCGCCGAGGCCGCCCCCCCGCTCGCCGATGGCGAGGATGAGGAGGAAGCGGAAACCGGACCAGATCCGGTTGAGGCGAAAAAGCGCTTCGCCGCCCTCAAGCGCCAGTACACCAAGACCGAGAAAATCATTGCCCAGAAAGGTCGTCTGGACAAAAACGCCATCAAGGAAATGGAGAAACTGGGCGAGTTGTTCAAGTTTTTCAAGTTTACACCGCGTGTTTCCGATCCTCTGACAGAGGCGCCGCGCAACATCCTGGTTGCCGTGCGCGACCATGAGCGCGAGATCATGCGGCGGGCGGTCAAGGTCTGCGGCATGCCGCGCAAGGATTTTATTGCGTCGTTCCAGGGTTCCGAGACGGACGCCAGATGGGTGGGTCGCCACGCACGTAAAAAAGACTACGGGG
>CAVXKH010000004.1:0-274730 GCA_963762235.1 uncultured Gammaproteobacteria bacterium
CAAGGACACTGAGACGACCTACTCCAATGTTGTGCCGAGTGATGCCCTTATCAGGATAGCTGCCGACGCAGGAATCCACGGCCAGCTCGTTGAAACCCAGTTCGCAGGCGAAACCTATCTCGCCTATGCTGCCCCAGTGGGTAATGGCAAGAATCCGCTGTTTATGGGAATTCTCTCCTCGCGCAAAACACTCGTAGCCCCATTCCTTAAGCAGATCAACCTTGAAATAGCCATTACCGCGGTTTTCTTATTGTTTCTGTTGCCGCTTTCGCTGGTCTTTGCCAATCCTATTGTGCGCCCGGTCCGGCAATTGGCCCTTGAAAACGACAAGGTACGGCGGCGAGAATTCACAAAAGTAATGCGCGTCACCACGCACGTGAAGGAATTGGATGAACTTTCCGAATCCATGGTCAACATGGTCACCGCCATACAGTCTCACGAACTGGCGCAACGCGCACTGATGGACGCCTTTATTGAGCTGATTGCGCAGGCGATTGATGACAAGTCTGCCTATACCGGTGGCCATTGCAAGAGAGTACCGGAACTGGCACTCATGCTCGCAGAGCAAGCATCTGCCAGTGACCTTCCTGCTTTCAGAAATTTTAACCTGGAGTCGGATGATCAATGGCGGGAATATCGAATTGCCGCATGGTTGCACGATTGCGGCAAGATCACCACACCCGAGCACATCGTCGACAAGGGCAGTAAACTTGAAACTATTTACAATCGCATTCACGAAGTGCGGATGCGCTTTGAAGTGCTGTGGCGCGATGCTGAAATCGAGCACTTGAAGCAATGCATGGAAACACCAGAACGAGCATGCCCAGCTATGCCTGCAGTTACAGCACAGGCAGCGCGACCTCGTTGATGGATTTGCCTTTGTCGCCAGCTGCAATGTTGGCGGCGAATTCCTTGATCAGGAAAAAATCGATCGACTACAGAACATCGCAAAAGCAACCTGGCAGCGTCACTTTGATGACCGCCTGGGCCTGTCTCCGCTGGAGGAACTGCGCATTCCGGAGTCCCGCACAAGCACTCCCGGTGACAGAGCAACTCCTGAGTGACAAGCCCGAGCACATTGTCGAAAGGGTAGAAGCTGCAAATTATCCGCCGGAATTCGGCATAAACATGGATATCCCGGTAGCATCTGTATAACCTGGGCGAGATCTATAATCTCTCCGTGTCGCGCGGCACCCTCACCGAGGAGGACAGGTTTAAGATTAACGAACATATGATCAGTACTATCAAGATGCTCGAGAGCCTGCCATTTCCTGAGGAACTGAAAAATGTACCCCGTTATGCATCCACACATCACGAGACGATGAAAGGATCCGGCTATCCCCGTAAACTGCCAGGGGAAAAACTGAGTATTCCCGAACGCATTCTCGCTGTTGCCGATATTTTCGAGGCACTCACCGCTGCAGACAGACCCTACAAGAAAGCGAAACCGGTGAGCGCTGCGATGGATATCATGCATAAAATGGTTCTTGATAACCATATCGACAGGGACTGCTTTGAATTGTTTGTCCGGGATAAAGTGTACGCACGATACGCCAGGGAATTTCTCCCGGCAGATCAGCTCGATGAAGTTGATATAAAAAAATACCTGATGGTGTGATCCAGCCTCGCACGCGTCCGGCCATAAAAAAATCCCGCGCTACGGAGTAAGGCGGGATTGGGATTAAAGCCTGGCGATGACCTACTCTCACATGGGGAGACCCCACACTACCATCGGCGATGCATCGTTTCACTTCTGAGTTCGGGATGGGTTCAGGTGGTTCCAATGCTCTATGGTCGCCAGGCAAACTGGCTCGATTGTCCCCGGTCTTACCTGCCTGCGGCAGTGCCTGGTGGCAATCAACTAAGGCGGTAAATCAAGCTGTCTGTTCTTGTGTTAAACACCGGACCTGTCACAACACCCCCACAGGGATGTGGGGCCATCAGAATCGTCTGAACATTCATTCGTCTTCAACAAATAACTTGGATTATATGGTCAAGCCTCACGGGCAATTAGTACTGGTTAGCTCAACGCCTTACAACGCTTACACACCCAGCCTATCAACGTCGTAGTCTTCGACGGCCCTTCAGGGGACGTAAAGTCCCAGGGAGAACTAGTCTTGGGAGGGGCTTCGCGCTTAGATGCTTTCAGCGCTTATCCTGTCCGAACGTAGCTACCGGGCAATGCCACTGGCGTGACAACCCGAACACCAGGGGTTCGTCCACTCCGGTCCTCTCGTACTAGGAGCAGCTTCCCTCAATTCTCCAACGCCCACGGCAGATAGGGACCGAACTGTCTCACGACGTTCTAAACCCAGCTCGCGTACCACTTTAAATGGCGAACAGCCATACCCTTGGGACCGGCTTCAGCCCCAGGATGTGATGAGCCGACATCGAGGTGCCAAACACCGCCGTCGATGTGAACTCTTGGGCGGTATCAGCCTGTTATCCCCGGAGTACCTTTTATCCGTTGAGCGATGGCCCTTCCATACAGAACCACCGGATCACTAAGACCTACTTTCGTACCTGCTCGTCTTGTCAGACTCGCAGTCAAGCGCGCTTGTGCCTTTACACTAACCTCACGATTTCCGACCGTGATTAGCGCACCTTCGTGCTCCTCCGTTACTCTTTGGGAGGAGACCGCCCCAGTCAAACTACCCACCACACACTGTCCCCGGTCCCGATAAGGGACCTGGGTTAGAACCCCAACATTACCAGGCTGGTATTTCAAGGTTGGCTCCACGATGGCTGGCGCCACCGCTTCAAAGCCTCCCAGCTATCCTACACAAGTAAGGTCAAAGTCCAGTGTGAAGCTATAGTAAAGGTTCACGGGGTCTTTCCGTCTAGCCGCGGGTACACTGCATCTTAACAGCGATTTCAATTTCACTGAGTCTCGGGTGGAGACAGTGTGGCCATCGTTACGCCATTCGTGCAGGTCGGAACTTACCCGACAAGGAATTTCGCTACCTTAGGACCGTTATAGTTACGGCCGCCGTTTACCGGGGCTTCGATCAAGAGCTTCTCCGAAGATAACCCCATCAATTAACCTTCCGGCACCGGGCAGGCGTCACACCCTATACGTCCACTTACGTGTTTGCAGAGTGCTATGTTTTTAATAAACAGTCGCAGCCACCTGGTTACTTCGACCAGCCTCAGCTCAGGGAGCAAGTCCCATCACCAAAGCCGGCGTACCTTCTCCCGAAGTTACGGTACCATTTTGCCTAGTTCCTTCACCCGAGTTCTCTCAAGCGCCTTGGTATTCTCTACCTGATCACCTGTGTCGGTTTACAGTACGGTTCCTTGTTATCTGAAGCTTAGAAGCTTTTCTTGGAAGCATGGCATCAACCACTTCATCCTGGCTCTCACCAGAACTCGTCATCAGCTCTCAGCCTTCCACAAAGGGAGTATCCCGGATTTACCTAAGATCCCAGCCTACAACCTTAAACAGGGACAACCAACACCCTGATGGCCTAGCCTACTCCGTCCCTCCATCGCAATAACAAGAAGTGCAGGAATATTAACCCGCTTCCCATCGACTACGCATTTCTGCCTCGCCTTAGGGGCCGACTCACCCTGTCCCGATTAGCGTTGGACAGGAAACCTTGATCTTCCGGCGAGGGGGTTTTTCACCCCCTTTATCGTTACTCATGTCAGCATTCGCACTTCTGATACCTCCAGCAAACCTCCCGGTTCACCTTCAACGGCTTACAGAACGCTCCTCTACCATGCATATAAATATGCATCCGCAGCTTCGGTTACCAATTTAGCCCCGTTATATCTTCCGCGCAGGCCGACTCGACTAGTGAGCTATTACGCTTTCTTTAAAGGATGGCTGCTTCTAAGC
This sequence comes from uncultured Gammaproteobacteria bacterium, assembly GCA_963762235.1. Taxonomy (GTDB): domain Bacteria; phylum Pseudomonadota; class Gammaproteobacteria; order Pseudomonadales; family Halieaceae; genus Marimicrobium. The sequence goes on from CAVXKH010000004.1 coordinate 3,842, forward strand.
CAACCTCCTAGCTGTCTAAGCCTTCCCACATCGTTTCCCACTTAACTGGTATTAGGGACCTTAGCTGGCGGTCTGGGTTGTTTCCCTTTTGACGACGGACGTTAGCACCCGCCGTCTGTCTCCCGCGATTGTACTCCTGGGTATTCGGAGTTTGCATGGGGTTGGTAAGTCGGGATGACCCCCTAGCCCAAACAGTGCTCTACCCCCCAGGGTAAGACGCGAGGCTCTACCTAAATAGATTTCGAGGAGAACCAGCTATCTCCGGGCTTGATTAGCCTTTCACTCCGAGCCACAGGTCATCTCCGTCATTTTTCAACATACGTGAGTTCGGTCCTCCAGTTGATGTTACTCAACCTTCAACCTGCCCATGGCTAGATCGCCCGGTTTCGGGTCTATTGCCTGCAACTATGACGCCCTATTAAGACTCGGTTTCCCTACGCCTCCCCTAAACGGTTAAGCTCGCTACAGACAATAAGTCGCTGACCCATTATACAAAAGGTACGCAGTCACAGAACAAGTCTGCTCCCACTGCTTGTACGTATACGGTTTCAGGTTCTATTTCACTCCCCTCTCCGGGGTTCTTTTCGCCTTTCCCTCACGGTACTGGTTCACTATCGGTCAGTCAGTAGTATTTAGCCTTGGAGGATGGTCCCCCCATCTTCAATCAGGATAACACGTGTCCCGACCTACTTGTCGCAAGCTCAGTACCACAACCAGGTTTTCGTGTACGGGGCTATCACCCTCTATCGCCGGACTTTCCAGACCGTTCCACTAACCCAATCGCTATCACTTGCAGGCTACTCCCCGGTCGCTCGCCGCTACTGGGGGAATCTCAATTGATTTCTATTCCTAAGGGTACTTAGATGTTTCAGTTCCCCTCGTTCGCTCCTTACACCTATGTATTCAGTGCAAGGTACCTGGCTTACACCAGGTGGGTTTCCCCATTCGGACATCTCCGGATCAAAGTCTGTTTGCCGACTCCCCGAAGCTTTTCGCAGGCTACAACGTCCTTCATCGCCTCTGACTGCCAAGGCATCCACCGTATACGCTTAGTCACTTGACCATATAACCGAAGTTATCTGTTTCTCCCACAAAGAGATCCGCCATTTTCAAACCACAAAAACAACGTCCAAGAAGACAGTTCCCCGACCCCCTTAACACAGGCCAGGTACTTAGTAGATGTACACCGATCACAGTGCACACCCGCCGGATGTTGTGACGCTTAAGTCACAGTGTTTATTACAACTCGTTTGACAGCGGGGAATTGAAACCCGCCATCAAAGAACAATTCATCTATGAACCGCATGACCCACCCCGAAGTGCTCCATGTCAGCTCAAAGACTCAGCTTGATTTACCTTGTTAAAGAACAGTCCGGTTGTTAAAACCAGACAAAAACACACCCACAGTGCGCTTGTGTCTGACTTCAGTGATGCGTTTTTCCCAAGCTAAAAGAGATGGTGGAGCTATGCGGGATCGAACCGCAGACCTCCTGCGTGCAAGGCAGGCGCTCTCCCAGCTGAGCTATAGCCCCAAATAAGTCCTGTCAGCAACCACGAACTTGCCAGGTAAGCCAAATCGTTCTGCAGAACAGGGCGATCTGGTAGGCCTGGGCAGATTTGAACTGCCGACCTCACCCTTATCAGGGGTGCGCTCTAACCAACTGAGCTACAGGCCTGTTGACTGGTCTGCACACTCGTGATTTCTTTCGCATCAACCGTATAAGATGAAGACAAATGTGTGAGCACTCATCAGGTAGCGCCAACATCGTTTAAGGAGGTGATCCAGCCCCAGGTTCCCCTAGGGCTACCTTGTTACGACTTCACCCCAGTCATGAATCACTCCGTGGTGATCGCCCCCCCGAAGGTTAGGCTAACCACTTCTGGAGCAACCCACTCCCATGGTGTGACGGGCGGTGTGTACAAGGCCCGGGAACGTATTCACCGTGGCATTCTGATCCACGATTACTAGCGATTCCGACTTCACGGAGTCGAGTTGCAGACTCCGATCCGGACTACGAAACGTTTTGTGGGATTGGCTCCAGCTCGCGCTTTTGCTGCCCTCTGTGCGTTCCATTGTAGCACGTGTGTAGCCCAGGTCGTAAGGGCCATGATGACTTGACGTCGTCCCCACCTTCCTCCGGTTTGTCACCGGCAGTCTCCTTAGAGTTCCCACCATTACGTGCTGGCAACTAAGGACAAGGGTTGCGCTCGTTACGGGACTTAACCCAACATCTCACGACACGAGCTGACGACAGCCATGCAGCACCTGTCTCAGAGCTCCCGAAGGCACCAATCCATCTCTGGAAAGTTCTCTGGATGTCAAGACCTGGTAAGGTTCTTCGCGTTGCATCGAATTAAACCACATGCTCCACCGCTTGTGCGGGCCCCCGTCAATTCATTTGAGTTTTAACCTTGCGGCCGTACTCCCCAGGCGGTCTACTTATTGCGTTAGCTGCGCCACTAAGAAATCAAGTCTCCCAACGGCTAGTAGACATCGTTTACGGCGTGGACTACCAGGGTATCTAATCCTGTTTGATCCCCACGCTTTCGCACCTCAGCGTCAGTATCGAGCCAGGAGGCCGCCTTCGCCACCGGTATTCCTCCATATATCTACGCATTTCACCGCTACACATGGAATTCTACCTCCCTCTCTCGTACTCTAGTCGGCCAGTATCAACTGCAGTTCCCAGGTTGAGCCCGGGGCTTTCACAGCTGACTTAACAAACCGCCTACGCGCGCTTTACGCCCAGTAATTCCGATTAACGCTCGCACCCTCCGTATTACCGCGGCTGCTGGCACGGAGTTAGCCGGTGCTTCTTCTGTGGGTAACATCACAGGCTCACCGCTATTAACGGTGAGCCTTTTCTCCCCAGTGAAAGTGCTTTACAACCCGAAGGCCTTCTTCACACACGCGGCATGGCTGCGTCAGGGTTGCCCCCATTGCGCAATATTCCCCACTGCTGCCTCCCGTAGGAGTCTGGGCCGTGTCTCAGTCCCAGTGTGGCTGATCATCCTCTCAGACCAGCTAAGGATCGTCGCCTTGGTGAGCCTTTACCTCACCAACTAGCTAATCCTACGCAGGCTCATCTGATAGCGCGAGGCCCGAAGGTCCCCCGCTTTCCCCCTTAGGGCGTATGCGGTATTAGCTTGAGTTTCCCCAAGTTGTCCCCCACTACCAGGTAGATTCCTACGCGTTACTCACCCGTCCGCCGCTCTACTCAGCCCGAAAGCCTTTCGCGCTCGACTTGCATGTGTTAGGCCTGCCGCCAGCGTTCAATCTGAGCCATGATCAAACTCTTCAGTTTAATCTTTAACCTCTGCCTCATACGAAGACAAGAGGGGAGGATTACGTGGATTAACCCTCACTTCACCCTCCAAATCCAAGGCTCAGATACAATTCGAAAATCAAAAATTACTATGAATTAATGAGTCACTTGTTGTACCTGAATAGTTGTGACAACTATCCCAACAAGTGCCCACACATCTGTCTTCATCTTCTTGTTAAACAACATTCGACACCGCCAGGGCTCGAATCACCGGTGAGGTCATGCCTCATCCGGGGAAGCGCATTATACGCATAGCACCTCCCCCTGCAAGGCCTTTCTGCCGAAATAATTCCCGGGTTTCTCACCTTCGTCCAATTGACGGACAAAAAATTGCGCCCGAACCTCGCTCGTGGAAGCTCGATTGGCAACACGTAAATCAGGTTCTGGCAATCACAGATCGTTGTTGTTTCACAATACGGCGCCTGACCCGCCACAACAACAAGGCAGCGAAGATAACAAGGTAAATCAATGCATCGCCTACATCGGAACGTGCTTGCCACAACAGATGCAGGCACGCAAGAACGGCCGCCGGATAGACCAAACGGTGCAGGCGCTGCCAATTTCCGCGCAAACGGCGCTGCATGGCGCGGGTAGGAAGTAATCGCCAGGAGAAACGTCAACAGCCAGGCAGAGAAGCCCAGCGCAATATAGGGGCGCTCCGCAAGTTCCTTGGTTAATGCAGCCGGGGCCCAGCCGATGTAGAACTGCAGGAATGCAAGAAAATGTACGCAGCCATAGAAAAATGTATAGAGCCCCAACATGCGGCGCAGCTTCATGGGCAGCGACCAACCTGTCCAGGCACGCAAGGGAGAGACCAGCAGGGTCAATGCCAGCATGCGCAGAGACCACTCTCCGGTAAACAGCATAAGTGCTTCAGCAGGGTCCGGACCGAGACGACCGGAAACCGCAGCATACAGCACCCACACGAAGGGCAGCAGGCACAACACAAATGCCCCGATTCGTGCAACTCGCTCCATGCTCAGTAATTCCGGGCCAGATCCATACCCTGATAGAGGTGGGCCACCTGCTCAGCGTAGCCGTTGAACATTTTGGTCGGGATGCGATTGGGACGAAACAGTGTTGAAGGCAAGCGACGTTCTGTGGACTGACTCCAGCGGGGATGATCCACCTCGGGATTCACATTGGCATAGAAACCATACTCCCGGGGCGCCAACGCCTCCCAGGTGGTGACTGGCCGTTTCTCGCTCAGGTGAATACGAACAATAGACTTGATGCTTTTGAACCCGTATTTCCACGGCACCACCAATCGAAGCGGCGCCCCGTTCTGGTTAGGCAGGGTTTTGCCGTAGAGGCCCACCGCCATCAGGGTCAGGGGATGCATGGCTTCATCCATGCGCAATCCCTCCCGATAGGGCCAGTCAATAGTACCGGTGATGGAGCGGGTACCGCGCATTTCACCAGGGCGGTAGAGGGTCTCAAACTCGACATACCTGGCATCATCGCTGGGCTCAAAACGCGCCAGTAACTCAGCCAGCGGAAAACCCACCCATGGCACCACCATGGACCAGGCCTCCACACAGCGCAGGCGATAGATACGCTCCTGCAAATCAAAACCGGAAAGCACATCCTCCAGATGTAACTTGCCCGGCTTGCGTACTGCTCCATCGACCTCAATCGACCACGGGTCGACCGTCATCTCATGGGCATAGCGGCCGGGGTCGCCCTTGTCGGTGCCGAACTCGTAGAAATTACCGTAGGCCGTGATATCTGTGAAAGGCGTCTGCTGCTCATCCGTACGAAACCCGTCGGCTGCCGATGATGCCTTGTCATAATCCAGCGGATGTTCCCCTGTAGTGACGACAGCCTGCGCAGTGAGTGAGACGCCGCCCAGAGCGGGAAATGCCGCAAGGCCCGCCGCACGCATAAAGTCTCTTCGCTTCAGATAGGCTGACTCAGAAGTGATTTCAGATGAAGCGATCCGGGGTATGGAGTAGCGCTGCGGCATAAAACCTGCGTCCCTTTAGTGAATGTGGCTGTTATTCAGAACCGCAAACTGCCTATTGGTTCCGCTCCCTCCTCCCCCCGCGGAAAAGTCAGTTCAGCCGACGCTTGCGCCGCTTTACTCCCTGCATAACAGGCCCGGACAACGCATAGATCAGGAATCCCACCAGTAGTATGCTCGGCGGATCGAGTGTAATCAGACCAAAGATGAGGACTACTGCGATCATAACTACAAAGGGCACGCGGCCGCGAAAATCGATACTCTTGAAACTGTAATAGGGGAAATTGGCAATCATAAGAAAGCCCACGGTTGCGGTGAGCACCCCCACCAGGACTGACACCTCCTGGGGCAGCGCTTCGCCAACCCATCCCAGATCGTGACAAACCCACACAGTACTGGCAAGTATCGCCGCCGCGGCGGGACTGGCCAGGCCGGTGAAGTATTTCTTATCTGCGCTATCAATTTGGGTATTGAAGCGCGCCAGGCGCAGAGCAGCGCATGCCACGTAGATGAAAGCCGCGCTCCAGCCAAATTTGCCCAGCCCGCCAAGGGCCCAACTGAATATCACCAGGGCCGGTGCAACGCCGAACGACACCATATCTGCCAGGCTGTCAAATTCAGCACCAAACTTGCTTGAGGTATTGGTCAGACGTGCGATGCGGCCATCCAGTCCGTCCAACACCATGGCGAGGAAGATGGCGACAGCGGCGTTCTCGAAGTCCCCGCGCATGGCGGCGATGATGGCGTAAAATCCTGCAAACAATGCAGCCGTGGTAAACAGATTGGGCAGCAGGTAAATTCCCTGATGGCGGACGGTTTGACCGTTCTCCGATACCTCCTCCTCGTGCTCATCAACCAACAGGTCAAGGCGTGGAGCAACTGCGCCGGCAGGGGCTTGCTCGTCTTTACCCATAGGATCAGGCGTTTGCCCGAGAGCGGTTTGGTCTTGTTCGTGCATACTACTTCTACCCACTGTGCCAGTTCGTCTTCTATAGTATCAAACCCGGTCGCGGTAGGTCTGCCCCGCTACATCCCACAGCGACTTGACAAGCGGACTGGCCAGCCTTCGCCCCAGGCTGCACAAACCCACTGTGAGCGGAGGCAAGCCCTCCGGCACGGTAATCAGGCTGATGCTGGAGGCCATGCCGCTCGCTTCAATCACCAGCTGTGGCGCTATGCCGATACCCAGACCCAGACTGACCATGGCGACGATCGCTTCATGTCCAGCCACCTGGGCGTAGATGCGAGGTCGAATGCCCCGTTGCCGAAACCAGGTGTCCAGCATCTCCTTGGTCACTCCGCGCTCGGGCACAATAAAGGGAATGGCATTCCAATCGATAGCGCCACTGCCAGGGTCGCCGGCCAACACCATATCGCGCACCGCGCAGTCTGCCGCCGGCGCACAGAACTGCAAGGGCGATTCCAGCAGTGGCAGGAACTCCAGACTCCGGGGTATCTGGCGCGGGCACCCGCTCACCGCAACATCGTCACGACCCTCCAGTATTCTGCCGATACCGTCAGCCTGGTCACCCGTGTGCATCTTGATCTCGACCGACGGATGGGTGGCGCGAAATACCTCAAGAATTGGCGCCAGCACACGGTAGGTGGCTGTCACCGAACAGTACAAACTGACTTCCCCCGCCAGTTCTTCATCACTGCCCAGCCTGCGCCGCAGTTGTTGCCACTCGGCGACGGCATGGCGCGCATATTCCCGAAACTCGCGACCGACACCGGTCAACCGGACACTGCGGTTATCGCGCTCCAGCAGCGGCTGCCCCAGTTCATCCTCCAACCGCTGTATGGTCCTGCTGACAGCGGACACACTCATGTGCAGCAGTTCACTACTGCGACTGAAATTGAGCGTATCGGATACGGTGAGGAAGACCGCAAGCGCCTTGGTATCCATCAGGAAGGTACCGCCTTTATTGCGTTATTCGCAATACAGTATTACCTATATAGCGTTTTACGCAAGCCTGTATTTGCCGTATGGTTCACTCCCGCCTGCCATCACTCGTCTGAGGATCTTCATCATGGGACACAATTACTTCAACACCCTGCCACTGCGCCTGCAACTCAAGCAACTGGGCAAATGCCGCTTTATGCATCGCTCCGAGTTCGCCGATGGCGTGGACATGATCCGCGGCAAGAAAATGGTCATCGTCGGCTGCGGTGCGCAGGGCCTGAACCAGGGCCTGAACCTGCGCGACAGCGGGCTTGATGTGTCCTACGCCCTGCGCAAGAGCGCCATTGCGGAAAAGCGCCAGTCCTGGAAAAACGCGACTGAGAACGGATTTACGGTGGGCACCTATGAAGAACTGATTCCGCAGGCGGACATGGTTCTCAACCTCACACCCGACAAGCAGCACACCAGCGTGGTCACCGCGATCATGCCCCTGATGAAGAAGGGCGCCTGCCTGTCCTATTCCCATGGCTTTAACATCGTCGAGGAAGGCATGCAAATTCGCGACGACATTACCGTTATCATGGTCGCGCCCAAGTGCCCGGGCACGGAAGTGCGGGAAGAGTACAAGCGCGGCTTCGGCGTGCCCACCCTGATTGCCGTGCACACGGAAAATGATCCCCATGGCGACGGCCTGGAACTGGCCAAAGCCTACGCGGCCGGTACGGGCGGCCACCGCGCCGGCGTGCTGGAATCCTCTTTCATCGCGGAAGTGAAATCTGACCTGATGGGGGAACAGACCATCCTCTGCGGTATGCTGCAGACCGGCGCGCTGCTGTGTTTTGACAAGATGGTTGAGAAAGGCATTGAGCCTGGCTACGCCTCCAAACTCATCCAGTACGGTTGGGAGACCGTCACCGAGGGCCTGAAACACGGCGGTATTACCAATATGCTGGATCGCCTGTCCAACCCGGCCAAAATTCGCGCCTTCCACCTGGCGGAGGAACTCAAGGGCATCATGCGTCCCCTGTATGAAAAGCATCAGGACGACATCATGACCGGGGAATTCTCCCGGACCATGATGGAAGATTGGGCCAACGATGACGCCAATCTGCTGAAGTGGCGCGCCGCCACCGCACAGACCGCTTTCGAGAAATCCACCAATACCAAGGCGGAAATCACTGAACAGGAGTACTACGATCACGGCATCCTGCTGGTGGCCATGGTCAAGGCAGGTGTAGAACTGGCCTTCGAGGTCATGGTGTCAGCCGGCATTATCGCGGAGTCGGCCTACTACGAGTCGCTGCATGAAACACCGCTGATTGCCAACCTGATTGCGCGCAAGAAACTGTATGAGATGAATGTGGTGATTTCCGATACTGCGGAATACGGCTGCTACCTGTTCGACCACGCCTGCCGGCCGCTGCTGGCGGACTTCATGAGCAAAATTGACACTGACGTCATCGGCAAGGGCATCGAGGGCGACAACGGCGTCGACAATGCGGAACTGATCGCTGTCAACGAATCGATTCGCAGCCACCCCGTGGAGATCGTCGGCAAGATGCTGCGCAGCCATATGACCGCCATGAAGCGGATTATCTAGGCAGTGCTGGTGTTGAAGTTATAAAGGCGCTGCGAGGTCCCTTTTCTTCAGGTTCCTCGCGGATTATCGGGCTTTCTGTTTTTGCTTGAACCGGCTGAGAGGGTGGATGAAGGCCTTCCTTGCTCAGAAAGCCAAGATATTCGCCGGAAGGCCTTCATCCACCCTCTCAGCCTCCTCTCTAGCCCTGATCTTGTAGCATGCCAGGTGGAAGGGCGCTGTGGCTAAAGCCTCCCACAGCGAATATCTTAGCCTTCTGAGCAGTGGGAGGCTTTATCCACAGTGCCGCACAGCTCACAGCCGCGCAGGATGACTACTACAGGCTGAGCACTTTCTCGCCGCGGGAAATTCCGGCGACGCCCGAGCGCACGACTTCAAGAATGTCCACATCCGCCATGGCCGCCACAAAAGCATCGAGCTTGTCGCTGGTACCTGTGAGCTGGATGGTATAAATGGTGGGGCCGACATCCACGATCTGCCCGCGGAAAATATCGGTGGTGCGCTTGATCTCTTCGCGCGCGGCGCCAACGGCCCGCACCTTGATCAACATCATGTCGCGCTCCACATGGGCACCATCGGTCAGGTCGGCCAGTTTCACCACGTCCACCAGTTTGTTGAGCTGCTTGGTGAGTTGCTCGATACGCAGGTCACTGCCCACCGTCGTCAAGGTAAGCCGGGACAGCGTGGGATCATCGGTGGGAGCGACATTCAGCGTTTCAATATTGTAGCCGCGCTGGGAGAACAGACCGACCACGCGAGACAGTGCACCGGGCTCATTTTCCATCAACATAGAAATTATCCGTCGCATGTCAGGTCCTCTCGTTCTTGCTGAGCCACATATCCTTCATCGAACCGTTGGGCGCAATGTGCATCGGGTATACGTGTTCCATGGGATCAATAAAGATATCCAGGAATACCAGCCTGTCCTTCATGGCAAACGCCGCTTCCATCGCGCCATCAAGGTCCTGCAGTTTTTTCACCTGAATACCCACATGGCCGTAGGCCTCCGCCAACTTTACGAAATCGGGCAGGGAATCCTCGTAGGTGCTCATGGCATAACGACCTTCATACTGCATGTCCTGCCACTGCTTCACCATGCCGAGGTAATTGTTGCGCAGATTGATAATCTTTACCGCCGAATTGTACTGGGTGCAGGTGGACAGCTCCTGGATATTCATCTGGATACTACCCTCACCGGTTACACACGCGACTTCCATATCGGGAAAGGCCAGCTTCACTCCCATGGCAGCGGGCAGGCCGAAGCCCATGGTTCCGAGTCCGCCAGAGTTTATCCAGCGCCGCGGCTTATCGAATCGATAGTACTGGGCGGCGAACATCTGGTGCTGCCCCACGTCGGAGGTGACATAGGCATCGCCTTTCGTAACCCGGTACAGGCTTTCGATCACCTGCTGCGGCATGATCATATCGCTCTCGCCGTAGCGACGACCCGTGAACAAACCGTGGGACGCGCGCCACTCCTCGATCTGCTGCCACCAGCGCGCCAGCGCGGACTGATCCGGCAAGCCGCTGTCTTTCTCGCCCAGTAAATCAATCTGCGCCAGCAATTCGGTCAGCACCGATTGCACCGGCCCTACAATAGGAATATCCGCCATGACGATCTTGGATATGGATGCGGGGTCCACGTCAATATGAATGATCTTGGCGCCGGGGCAGAACTTGTCCACGGTGTTGGTGACCCGGTCATCAAAGCGTGCGCCAACCGCGAGGATGCAGTCGCTGTGGTGCATGGCCATATTGGCCTCGTAAAAACCGTGCATGCCCAGCATGCCCAGAAACTGGCGATCGCTGCCCGGATAGGCCCCCAGACCCATGAGGGTGTTGGTCACCGGATAGTTCAACTGCCTGGCCAATTGCGTCAACAGCTCGCTACCGTCGCCCTGCACCACGCCGCCACCGGCGTAGATGACAGGACGCTTGGCCGCCAGTAACAGTCTCGCGGCTTTCTTGATCTGCCCGGTGTGGCCGCGCTGGGCCGGAGCATAGGAGCGCATCTTCACCGTTTTCGGGTAGCGATACTCGAACTTGGCATCCGGGCGGGTGAGATCCTTGGGAATATCGATAACCACAGGACCGGGGCGACCGGTAGAGGCGATGTGAAAGGCCTTGCGCATAATCAGCGGCAGATCTTCGGTACGCTTCACCATAAAGCTGTGTTTAACGATGGGGCGCGAAATGCCGATCATGTCCGTTTCCTGAAAGGCGTCCTCGCCAATCAGGTGGCTCTGCACCTGCCCCGACAGCACCACCATGGGAATCGAATCCATATAGGCGGTGGCAATGCCGGTAATGGCATTGGTGGCACCCGGACCGGAGGTCACCAACACGACACCGGGCTTGCCGGTCGCCCGCGCGTAACCGTCCGCGGCATGAGTGGCGGCCTGCTCATGGCGCACCAGCACGTGGGGAACCTTGCAGTCCTTGAACAGGGCATCGTATATGTGTAACACCGCACCACCGGGGTAGCCGAAGATATACTCGACCCCTTCGTCCTCCAGTGCGCGGGCGATCATCTCACCGCCGGATAACAGTTCCACACTCATTCTCCAATTAAAAAACGCCCGATGCGTAACCCTCACCGGAACATTCCAAAGTAGTGTGTGGACGTTGCTGCAGAAATACCTGGGACAGGCATCTGATAAGCCACACCACCCCCTTACAAGCTCGATACACTGCCCGGAATCACCCCTGAAGGGAATACGATCACGAACTGCCTGTGTATCGGTCGCCCTGCGGGGTAGCGCAGTGTCTGGCCCTCAACGGTGCCGATGCGGCACACATTGAATACGGGACTTACCAACAGCTGCATCAAATAATGGGATTGATGCAGTGGGCCAGTGGTCGAGGGTACTCGACAGTAGCCGTTGCCATTTGCAAGACGGGTCTATTGTTGCGTCTGCGGGGCTACCAAAGTCAACCACTGCAACCTGCAAGCTGCTGTACTCGCTGGTAATTTGCTGGATTGCCTCTGGCACTGATGTGGGGTACTTTTGAAGTAGTTACAGTCCATTGGGGAGACACCCTCTTGAAGCGCGCAACAATCACCGGTGCACTGATTCTGGCAACAGCACTATTGACCCTGTCCAGTTTCGGCGCCAATGCCAGCGAGATTGTGTACCGCTGGAAGGATGCAGACGGTAACCCGGTGAACAGTGACCGGCCGCCCCCGCAGGGCACCGAATACGAGGTCATTTCCACCAAGTCCAGCATGGTGCGCGAGGTTGATGCGAATGAAGGCGCCGTGCCGCTGAAGGTCAAACCCACGGTCAGCAATGAGTTTAAACCGGTGGATGCCAAAAAACCGGCGGTGGAAAAGAATCCCGGAATATTGTGCGCGCGCCAAGGACAACCTGGTACAGCTTGATTCCCACGCCCGGATTCGACTGCGCAATGACAAGGGTGAAGTTCGCTACCTGACCGAGGAAGAAAAAGCCGCCGAGCGAAAAAAGGCCGAGGATATCATCAAGGTGCATTGTGAATAACAAGGGCAGATACCCGAGGGTACCCGTTTGAAGCCTTTTTACCGGTACAGTCTTCACACCATCCTGCTGGTGGCAGTAGCCACCAGCACCGTCGGTAACACAGCGCAAACAAACTACTACCGATGGCTGGACGGCCGCGGCAACCCCATAGTCAGCGATCGCCCCCCTCCAGCGGGCACCAATTATGAGGTCGTCAGCACCCAGTCAACCCTCAAACGAACGGTGGACGCAGACGAAGGCGCCGTGCCCCTGGCCATTAATCCGACGCCAGGCAACGAGTTTACCCCGCAGGACTCTGCAGAGGCGCAACACAGCAAGAAGAATGCCGAACTGTGCCAAAAGGCACAATCCAACCTTGAGGCCCTCAGCGGCACCGCTGCGGTGACTGTTCGCAATGACCAGGGTGAAGCACGGGAGCTTACACCCCAGGAGATGGAAATCCAGCGCACGACGACGGAGGCACAGATCAAAGTCTACTGCGGGAAATAGCGGCCGCCCCGAGCAGGGGGCGGCCTTCTTCGAATTGCATCTGGCTCACAGTGCCCACAGCTGTCGCCGCGTCAATGGGGCCGTCAGGCCTGGGGCCGGGAGATGGACTCCCGGCAGCAATCAAGCGCCAGGGTCCTCACTGCGATCAATGTCTTCCGTAAAGAACACGCGGTGCCTGATGGGCGGGGCATCCGGTACGATTTCTATCGGCTCAAAACCCTCACAGCCGATACACACCGTCCTGACCTCACAGTCTCCCGACGCACAGGGGTTGTCTGACGCTACCGGACAGTTGTTTCCGTCACACGGCGGCAGGCCCGGTGGTATCAAGAGCGTGGCGATCACCGGAGGAATGGGAATGCCCGGCCCGTCGATTGGATTACCCTCGGTAAACTGCGGGTCGAAGGCATTGATCGTGTAGCCCGTCCCTATGCCCAGCGGTCTACTGCAGAGGCCATCACTGACTCCCCCGGGCTGGAAGGTATTGAAAAATACCTTGCCGCCGCCGATGGCCGCGGGATTGGCGACCTGCTCGCCACGGTCAGGCAGATCCATATACCAGCCGTCATACTCCCTTGAAAACGGCGTTGCTTCCTCGCCGTCCGGCACCGGCTCCACGGCCAGCATGGTATCGCCATCGAGATTGACCGTGGTCGCCTCATTCACTTCCAAATCATCCGGATCGGCGTTTGCCACGAAGGTTTTGTAAGGCTCGTCGAAAAATGCATAGAATCGATTCTGCACGTCAGCGGCATAGGGGTAGTTCATCTCCAGCGGTCGCTCACGATCGCCTGAACCCACAGTAACCAGCACCGTCCCCTGCAGGGCAGCGGCCGCAGGTGCATTGTAGAAACGCCGCTCATCGTCAGAATTCGAGGCCACCTTGACGATGGTCCACTCGATTCTTCGCCAGGGCGGTTAAGCCTGCTGCAGGCGTACTGCCGTTCATGGTGGAGAAATTGACGCGGTACAGATTGCCCTTCACATCCACCGCGTAGGCGAAGTCCAGATTGCCATCGAAGTTGATATCAATGGGCGACAACTCTGAGATAACCGGTGCATCGGTGGCGAGGTTCGCCAGAAGCTCACCGGTGACCGCATCCAGTATATACACTCCCCTGCCCTTGGCAGAGCTGCATGCAGCGGGATAAGCGGCAACATCCGCATTCAGGCAGTCATCGAAGCCGCCGCCAAACACCACGACATGTTTGGGCTTGCCCTGGCCGTCCACATAGCCCTTGACGTATCCGGCAATGGGCATGGACCAGGTCTGGCCGATAGCGCTGAACCCGGCAGTACAGCCCGTATCATTGGTGAGGTTGGGACAGCCCACCCGCCACAACAGATCCGGAGCGGCCGCCGGGTCCGTCACGTCCAGGGCATAGACCATACGGCCACCGCGGCGCTGGGTGGGGAAAATATAGGCGAGGTCAAGATCGCCCTGACTGTCGTAGCGCGTCAGTTGCCCGGTGGGGCCGTCGAAGAAGTAATCCTTCAACACACTGCCCGCTTCCGCATTACCCGTGTACGCGATCAGTGGCGTATTGTCGTACAGCCGTTTGATTTTGGCGAAATGCTCCGGGGCAACCAGCGCCCAGCGCTCCGCGCCATCCGCAGCATTGATTGCCCGAAAGACGCCGTCGTTAGCGCCGTAATAGAGCGTGATATCATCCAGATGCCGGATGGACAGTGGCCGTGAATGGACCACGTCGCCGTGGATACTGGCGCGCAGGCCGGAACCCGGCATCACCTCGTCCGCACCCGCAGCGCTGCCACGCAAATAATTCAGCACTTTCAGCCCCGTCGTCGCATTACCCAGACCGAGGGCCGTTGCATCGGCACCAGCGCCCGTGTCCAGGGCGCGCAGCGCGGTGTCACTCTGCACCGTGTAGATCTGCCCTGGAGGCGGCGGCAGGACCCTGCACGCGTCTGCTGCGCCGCCCCGCCTTTTTCCACAAAGGGCCCATCCGGCAGGTCGGACCACGGACTGGTGGTCACATCCGCAGCGAAACAATTCTCCCGCAGCGGCGCGGGGTCGACGCCCAGGTTCTCCCAGTAGGTCCCGGTATCCTCCGTCCAGAAACTCTCGGCGCAGGTAACCACGGTGTCGTCAATGGGATTGATGGCGCTGTGCAGTTTGGCGTCAGCCAGGCGCGGCACGCTGTTGAACAGGGCCAGTTGATAGCGCTTCAGGTTACCAAACCAGCGCGGATTCTTGCCGGGCGCGGGCCGGAACATGCCGATATACACCTGGTTCTCCACCCGGGCGCGGTTGGTGGCGCTCAGCGGCAAACTCACCGCCGAGAAACTGGAGCTGACGGCCAGGATATCCCCCAGCGCCGTATTGATGGCGGCAATGATCTGGTCCTCACTCTTGGCCTGGAAATAGCGACCGCCGCCCGCGTCCGCGGCGCTGAAGAACAGCGAACTCAAGTCCCCGCTTTGCTGTGCGTTGAACACGTCGATGACATAGGTGGTTACCTTGACCCGCTCCGAGTAGGTTTCACCGTCGACGGTGACCGTCAGCGGAATGCCGTAGTTGTGCAGGAATTTTGCCCAGTCGTCAAAGTTATAGGCCCTGCCAGCTGTCGTATTCGGAGTGCCGGTCGTGGCACAAACATCGGTAAATCTCGCCGGGTCCGTGCACCGCAGGTACCGCCCGGATGAAACACTGCTGGATCGAGTAGGCGTACCCGGAGTCGCCGTATCCGGGTACGTATAAGCTGCCGCATTTACATTCCAGCGAAAGGTTCTATTCTTGGCAGGATTCCCGTTCGTGACGCACCGCGGTGGGCGGTAGTTGCCGCGACGCAACTGCAGGTACCCGCAGTCGGGACAGGTGCAGTTTGCAGGGGTTCTACCGGAAACATTTACACGGGCCACCACGCGGTATTCTCTGGCTGTACAACTGGTCGCAGCGCTGCATCGTTTGCCAGAGTCTTCAACACGCTGTGGATGCCTAGGCTTGGTTACTAGTCTGTGCAGGGTATATGTGCCCCGGTACAATCGTACCCGGGTCTGTAGTGGCCGGGTCGCATATGCCGGAATTGCGTATCCCGGGGTTATGATTACGACCGGGGCCTGTCACCGGGTGCAGGCAAATCCCGGCATGGCCAGCGGCGTGCCCGTATTGGAACCGGCCAGCGCATCCGGCGCTGTAGCGCCCGCGGCGACATACAATGCTTTAAGCGCATTGGAGTTGGTGGCGTCATCCCCTGCAACATTGCCTTGCGCGTTATTGCCGACAAAAATCATGTAGGTGTCGGCACAGGCGTCCGCCGCTTTCAGCGGGGACTTGAATTTGGAGTACTTGGTGGCATACGCGGCGGCATCCGCCAGGGTAGAAGGGGTACCTGTGCCGTTATTACTGTGGTTACCGCCGTCGAGGTAATTATAAAAGTCCCAGGGCAGGTCGCCATAGGGGTTACTGGAACTTCGCTTTTCAGCAGGGGCATTGATATTGCCGTAAATCGTGTCCAGTGTTTGATTAAGCGCAACCACGCTGGTGGCGTTCAGCTCCTGCAAATTGAAGCGGGTATAGCCCGCATCGGTATCGGCAGAACTTCCCCCCGTGACATACTCGAAAATACCCACATTCAGCTTCCCGAGCTGGGCCGCAGCGCCTGTTTGATCGCCTTGACCTCCGACTGCCCCTGCACCAGCCCGCCGGGCCACTTCTGTGCCTGCCGGACCAGTTGGAGGTGTTGTCCAGCACGAAGATGACATTCGGCAGGCTGGTATTGACCTCGGTCGTGCCGGTAAAAATATCGATATCTTCCGCGTGGACCACAGCGCCGAGAAAACAGGTGGCCAACAGGCAATGGCGCAGCCATTTGCTATGGATTTTCATGACACTACCTCCTGGTAAATCATACGTCTGGACAAGCCGTTTCAATTTTGTTGATCGAGGTCAGGACCGAGACGCCCTGGCGCACGGACACTTCCGTGCCGGTCACCGCGTCCGTCGCCGTGGCCCTGAATTCCCACACCGAGTATGCACACATGGAATACACTGCCGGGCCCCCGCCGGGTGCCGTCGGCAGATAACAACTGGCCTGCGCCGGCGAACCAAAAACGTCAAGATCGGAATTTTTGGTTGGCGTGACGGCAACACAGGTCGGCGGATCCACCACGACATTGACATCGTTTGTGCCATCGGCGTTGTAGTCGTAGCACTTTTGATTGGCCACTCCGCAGCTCACGGCGAAGATAGCCTCGGGGCTGGTAGTGAAGCGCAGGGAGCTGGTGGCCTCTTCAATGGCCGCCAGCGCCGCGGCACGGGCCAGCTCACGACTTTCCATGTTCTGCACCACCTTGAGGTTGGCCTCTACCAGATTGGCGGCGGTCACCACCATCAGGGTAACCGCCAGCAGCATGATCAGCGCGATCACCATGACCATGCCCTGCTGCCTGCCGGGTCTACCTTGTGGCTGCATGGCCATCACTCCCGTCGTCCGGCGATGTTGCGCAGGCTCACCGTCCTGGTGTAGACCTGCCGCCGGTGCCGCTGAAATTCAGCGGGTACGTCATAGTCCTCTCCCGCTACCTTGTACACCTTGGTATCCACATAGCCGTTACTGGGCTCTATATTGCGCACCACGAGGGAGATACGCACCATCACCACGTCAGACCAGGCGCTATCCGGGAATGCGTTTGCCGTGGGAGGGTCATTGGTCAGATCGCTGGTCGGTTCGGGGGTGTAACCGTTTATGTCGGCGTCAAGCTGCCCGTCTACCACTACTGCGTTCCCGGCTAAATCGACACTCCTGTCCATACCGTATTCAAAGCTCATCGACTCAATACCGTCAGCCAGCACAGTTTGCACGTAGTGGTCGCCCACCAGCTCTGCCCGCATCAACTGGTCGTCGTCGTTGACATAATAGACACGATTCAGGAAACGGTATTGTGGCGCGAGCGTCACACAGTCACGCTGCGTATAAGCAAGATTGCCCGTGTCCGAGTCGAGACCATAAGGAATGGGATCATTGGGATCATTGGGGTCAAAACAGGAATTGGCCTGCAGGTGCATATTGGCATCGGCCGGGTTATCCGATGCGTCGCAGCCTGTACTGCCCAGGGCACAGCTATTCGCGCGCCTGATGGCGAGATAATCCGTCCCTGCTTTGGGTGTGATGGTACCCAGTGTGTCGCAGGCGAATGCTCGCAGACCCGCCTTGCACCGGAAAGCCCATCGCCCGATTCAGCTCGCAGCTAGTGCTCGAAAGATCATCATCGGTTGCCCGGTCGCAGGCCTCGTCGGGGCACACCGGAAAGGGCGGGGAAAGGGGTGGGGATGTCACCACCGGCTGCACGCCCATCTCCCCCCAGAACCCGGCGTTGGTGATGTCACTTTCCATTTCGCGCAGCGCGTAAGCCGCGTTCTCAATCTGTCGAGCGGAGCGTTCAAGCTCGTAACGGGTCTCGCTGTTGTTGGTGGCGACCTGCGTGACACCCAGCATGATGATGACACCCAGCGCCAGGGAAATCATAATCTCGATGAGCCCGAAGCCCGCCTGTGGTCGTTCAGCTCGACTATGTAGTATTTTCATGAAGTCATAGCGCCAGATCCGCCAACACAACATCGACACTCGCCACGCGCCGCAGCGTGTCGTCATCACCAAAGGCATCCTTGCCACAGTCCGAGGCCGGCGCAACCGTGGCAACAGTACCCTGCCAGGCGATGGTCAGCCTGATGATGAGATCACCGTCTCCCGAGCCGGCAAGGTTTTCAATACAGCCCCTGGCCCCCACGAGACTGCCCACTTTTGTACCCGCCAGCGTAATGCCGGACCCCGCCAACGCCGTGTTCCAATAACACAAATCCCGCTCTGCCGTCACGGTTTTGACTGTACAATCCTCCTCGTCCAGCAGGCCATACTGATCACCATCCGGGTAATCACCCGCCCTGGCCGCGACACTATTCACCCGCAGGCGATTCGCCATATCCTCCAACGACAGCATCGCCTGGGCGCGCTGGTAAGACTCAAGCTGGTTGCTCAATGATGTCATTTGCATCAGGGCGAGACCGAGCAGGCCAACCGCAAGAATGACAATGGTTATCAGAACCTCTATCAGGGTGAAGCCACGGGAGGCCGTGGAGGGACGAATATCAGCCATCATGGGCAGGCCCCCTTGGTGGAACTTAGCCGGCCGTCCGTTTCGAGTTGCAAACAGGCCAGAGTGCCGCCTGCTGCGGGGTCTACATCAACCTCAAACTCTACCTCAGCCGCTGCCCGCCCGGCGGGGGAGAACAGCACGGTTGCGTTAGCAGGCGTTGTCGTAATCGTTACATCGCCCGCCTGCACATGTGTGAGTATATCGGGATCGCCCGCTATCGGACTCGGGATGCTCCAACCCTTGCCCCATCCGGCGGCGTTCTTTTTCAATTCAATGACCCTGTTGCGTTTTACGGCCTCAGACCGCGCCAGCGTCAGGGCGATGCGCAGGTCGGCAGTCGTGGCACGCAGGCGCTGCTCCAGAATAAAACTGCGAAACAGGGGCATGCCGATACCCAGGAGAACGGACACCAGCAACACGCCTATCATCAGCTCAACCAGGGTAAACCCCCGCTGCGGGTTGTGCCACGCGCTGGCGCCTGCCGGGGGATACCTGACGCCGGAACACGCCAACAACCCTGCGGCGGTCGCTGTTCACCACGGCTCGCCCCATGCAATTTGGCGCCCGTATTGTCGATCGACAGGACGCCATCGTCCAGCCTGGCGCGTACCGGCCTTGGGTGTAGCGGTGATGATGAAGGTCGGCGGGGGTCCATCATCAACTACCATAAAATCGGCGGCCTCCACGTCATAGTTTTTGGCCACACGCTCCGGAGCTCGGCGACTTCAACGCATCCACATCCGCTGCATAGGTACGCGAATCGTTGAAATACAACTGCTGCCGCTGCGCCAGATGCATAAGGTAGGACTTGGCTTCCGCGCGATTGGCTTTAATAGTGAACGAATTGATAGGTCGGGTAGGCGATCATCGTGAGCACGCCCACTATGACCACCACAATCATAAGTTCAATAAGCGTGAACCCGCGTACTCGAATTTCTGAGTGTCATTAAGACCTGTACCCCCTGTGCCCCAATGTGATCAAGCTAGCAGAGCACGGCCGCCGGCACCACCATGGCGCTGACAAGTGGCCGGTCGCGGGCGACCAGCGGTAAGCAGGAGCCGCAACTGTGGATTAGTTCACAGTTTTTGCTTCCGGGAAGGGGGGTCTCTCTTTGGTATTGGCTCACGGAAAAGGCGGCGTGTAGGCGAGTTCAACCCGGAAGTGTTCCTCACCCGGAAAAACTTCCAGCGTCGCCCCCGGGCCATAGATCACCTGCAGGCGCTGCGCCACGTTGGCGAGGGCCATCTTGTGGCCGCTGGATGTGGCGCCCCCCTTGGGCACCGGATTATCGACCGAGGCGGTGAGCTCATCACCCTTGCGCGCAATGCGGATGTCGATATTGCCCCCCTCGGGCAAGCGGGATATACCATGATACACCGCGTTCTCCACCAGGGGCTGCAAGACCAGGGTCGGCATGGAAGCCCCGAGGGTCTTTTCGTCCACGTCCCAATGCACTTGCAGGCGTTGGCCCAGGCGCAACTCTTCTATGCCCAGGTATAACCGGGTCAGGTGGATCTCGTCCTTCACCGTGGTGGGCTCAGGGCTTTCCTTGAGGCTAAACCGGAACAGCTCTGCCAGGTCCTCTACCGCCTTTTCTGCGGCTTCGGGTCGCGACATGATCAGGCTGGCGATGCTGTTGAGGGTATTAAACAGGAAATGCGGCCGGATCCGGGTGTGCAGGGCGTCGAGCCGCGCCTGCAATTCAAGCTGTTCCCGCAGGCGCAGCTGTTGCTGCAGGTAAAAATAACGCAACACGATTCCCGCCAGCACAATGGCCACCAAAAGGTTGCGCACAACCCACCAGTGGTCATCCTGGATATTCGCCACCTGCGCGAAAAACACCTGGGCCAGCACACTTGTCACCAGCGTCACAAGTGCGACCAGGGCCAGGCTGCACAGTGTCGTGAGCGGCAGGCTGAGACGGCTGAAGGGCCGGCGACACCAGCACAGCAGCAGGTTACTCAGCAGCACCACCCACAAAACGAACAGTGAACTCAGGGCGAACGCGTCCCAGCCGAACCGGGGCAGGCCGCTACTTGCGAGAACATGCACCAGCACCACCAGTTCTGACAGCAGGATAGCCAACACCGTCGGACGCGTCGCACACAGGTCCGGGATAAAGCAATCCTGTTGTGGTGTCGCCTGATCCGTGCGCTGTAGCGAAGGCATGGCATGCTCCCATTTACCGGCTGGTGGCAATTCTTGCATCATTGGTGTTTGCGGGCGAGCATCGCGCGCTTCAGCGCCGCCAGGCGGCGACGGCTGACGGGAAGCGTGTCCGCGGTTCCTCGCAGCCGCACCAGGTGTTTCCCCTGCCGCGTCCCGCTCGAGGGCCTCGATCGCGCCCACTGCCGCCAGGATGCCCCGGTTGATGCGAACGAAGTCGGGTTCGAACTCCTCGGCCAGCAGCTTCATCGATTCATCGATGAGGTTTTCGCCCGCTGCGTGATACACGGTGACGTACTTCTGGTCGGCACGAAAAAAACGTACGTCCTTCAAGGGAATCAACCGCAGCTCGTCCCGGAACCTGGTCGCGATGTATTCACGCCGTGCCACATCGTGTATCGGCGGAGGCAACCTCGCCGGGCTGCGACGCGCCCAACCGCCTGGCCTGTTGCAAAGCGCGCTCGAGTTTTTCCCTGCGGACCGGTTTCAGGAGGTAGCCGACGGCCTGGGCGTCGAAAGCCTCGATTGCGTACTCATCGTAGGCTGTAACAAATACGATCGCCGGCGGCGACGGATAGGACGCCAGGTGTCTGGCCACCTCGACTCCGCTCATGCCGGGCATCCGGATATCCAGCAGTACGACTGCAGGGTGCAGTGCGCTAACGAGTTTGAGCGCCTGGTCTCCCGAGCCGCAGACACCCGCGACGTCCCATCCCGGCAACTCCTCGACGAGGCGCTGCAAACGGTCCCTCGCGAGCGGCTCGTCGTCAACGATTAACACACCCCGGTTCGTCGTGTTTATTCCTTCGCTCATGCCTGCATCGTAACACGCGAACGTCCGCCCCTTCATTCTGCGGTGAGGAGCGGCCGCACGACACACCGATCGCTTAACGCTTTAAGAAGACCGCCGTGCCACTTTCCAGATCCGCGAAGATCGTGTCTCCCGGCTGGAACTCCCCGGCCAGCAGGCGCTGCGCCAGAGGATTTTCCAACTCCTGCTGGATAGCCCTCTTCAGGGGGCGTGCGCCATAGACCGGATCGAAGCCGACTGACACCAGGCGATCCATGAAGGCATCGCTGATGTTGAGCGCCATATCCCGCTCCGCCAGGCGCGCCTGCAAGCCGCGCAGCTGGATTGCGGCGATGCCGCGGATCTGCTCCACCGCCAGCGGATGGAATACCACCGATTCGTCCACCCGGTTGATAAACTCGGGCCGGAAGTGTGTTCCAACCACTTCCATCACAGCGGCTTTCATGGCCTCGTAATTGGCCTCCCCGGACATTTCCTGAATCAGGTGGGAGCCCAGGTTGGAGGTCATAACCACTATGGTATTGCGAAAATCCACCGTCCTGCCCTGGCCGTCGGTAAGCCTGCCATCCTCGAGCACCTGCAACAGAATGTTGAAGACATCCGGGTGCGCCTTTTCCATTTCATCGAGCAGCAGCAGGGAATACGGGCGACGCCGCACTGCTTCGGTCAGGTAGCCGCCCTCCTCGTAGCCCACGTAGCCGGGAGGCGCACCAATGAGGCGCGCCACCGAATGTTTCTCCATGAATTCGGACATGTCCACCCGCACCATGGCGTCGTCACTGTCGTACATGAAGTCCGCCAGCGCCTTGCACAGCTCGGTTTTACCGACACCGGTGGGGCCGAGGAACAGAAAGGAGCCGTTGGGGCGCTTGGGATCAGACAGGCCGGCGCGTGAGCGGCGCACGGCATTCGACACGGCCTTGATCGCCTCGTCCTGGCCTACCACCCGTTCGCGCAGCGAATCCTCCATGCGCAACAGTTTTTCCCGGTCGCCCTCCATCATCTTGGACACGGGAATGCCGGTCCAGCGCGACACGACCTCGGCAATTTCCTCATCGGTTACCCTGGTGCGCAGCAGCACAGGTCTCCGTGGATCTCCGATTCCTGCGCCAGCACCAGCTGTTTTTCCAGTTCCGGAATACGCCCGTACTGCAGCTCCGACATGCGGGTGAGATCACCCGCGCGGCGCGCCGCTTCCAGGTCCAGCTTGACCTGCTCCAGATCGCTCCTGATCTGTGCGGCACCCTGCACGGAGGCTTTTTCGGCCTTCCAGATTTCCTCCAGGTCGGAGAATTCCCGCTCGACCTTGTCGATTTCGTCGTCCAGCAGTTCCACCTGCTTTTTCGCGGCGGGATCGGTGTCTTTCTTTACCGCCTCGCGCTCGATCTTGAGCTGGATCAGGCGCCGTTCCAGCTTGTCCATGACCTCAGGCTTGGAGTCGATCTCCATGCGAATACGGCTGGCGGCCTCATCGACCAGATCGATGGCCTTGTCCGGCAACTGACGGTCGGTGATGTAGCGCTGGGACAGTTTGGCGGCAGCGATAATGGCGCTGTCGGTGATATCCACGCCGTGGTGCACCTCGTAGCGCTCCTTCAGGCCGCGCAGGATGGCGATGGTATCTTCCTCGTTGGGCTCATCCACCAGCACTTTCTGGAAGCGCCGCTCCAGTGCGGCATCCTTCTCCACGTACTGGCGATACTCGTTCAGGGTGGTGGCGCCCACGCAGTGCAGTTCACCGCGGGCCAGCGCGGGCTTGAGCATATTGCCCGCATCCATGGAACCCTCGGCCTTGCCGGCGCCGACCATGGTATGCAGTTCGTCGATGAACAGGATGATCTTGCCCTCCTGCTTGGAGAGCTCATTGAGCACCGCTTTAAGTCGCTCTTCGAAGTCGCCGCGAAATTTGGCGCCGGCCAGCAGCGCGCCCAGGTCCAGCGACAACACGCGCTTGTTGCGCATGCTTTCCGGCACTTCACCGTTGACCACACGCTGGGCGAGGCCCTCGATGATGGCGGTTTTACCCACGCCGGGCTCACCGATCAGTACCGGGTTGTTCTTGGTGCGGCGCTGCAGTACCTGGATGGTGCGCCGAATCTCATCGTCGCGGCCGATCACCGGATCCAGCTTGCCCTGTTCGGCACGCTCGGTCAGGTCGATCGTGTATTTTTCCAGCGCCTGGCGTGATTCCTCGGCTTCCGGTTTATCCACTGCTTCTCCGCCTCGCATCATCTCGATTGCTCCTTTGAGTTCCAGCGCCTTTACGCCACTGGCCTGCAATAATTCACCCGCTTTGGTTTTGCTTTCCAGCATGGCCAGCAACACCAGCTCACTGGATATATAGGTGTCGCCGCTCTGCTGCGCCAGCTTGTCGGTGACATTCAATATTTTGCCCAGGTCGTTCGACATATGGATGTCGCCGCCGGTGCCGGACACCGTCGGCAGTGCCTCGACCGCTGCTTTTGTTTTCGCCACCAGGCCTGCAATATCTGCCCCCGCCTTTTGCAGCAAGGGTCTGCAGGCACCGCCGCGCTGCTCCAACAGCGCGCTCAGCAGGTGTACGGGCTCGATAAAATTGTGATCCTTGCCCAGCGCCAGGGACTGGGCATCCGCCAGGGCCGTTTGCAGCTGGTTGGTCAATTTGTCCATTCTCATTCGTACATTCTCCTTTTGACTTACCTCAGCAGGAGGTACATCACGCTCATTGCAAGCATAAATGGGGTCATATTCCCCCGTTTCAAGTATGGAGATTCTAGCGGGTTTGATCGCCAGGTGTGCATCGGTTGACGGGTTTGGGTGTCGGGTGTCGGGTGTGCAATTCGCCGGCTTCCCCTATGCGGGCCACCCGATACTCGCCAACGAATTGCACACCCGACGCCCGAACCCTCGTCTCTGGCTATCGACCAGAACGCTGTCCATGCTAACGCCGGGATCAAGGATCTGGCCGGGAAGGCCTTTTCGTTGGCGAGTATCGGGTGGCCGCATGGGGAAGCCGGCGAAAAGGCCTTCCCGGCCAGAGCCGTTGGCGGAAATGAACAAGCGATGTCACCGTCCAGCCGGAGCCGTTGGCAGTCATGAACAGGGAATTTCGGTGTCCTGCTGAAAGATTACAGCTAACGCAGCAGGATCAGGCTGGCCATGCGGCCGGTCTGGCCATCCCGCCGGTAGGAATAAAAGCGCTCCGGGTCGCCGTAGGTACAACATCCTCCGCCAAAGACGCGCGTCACGCCCAGCGCGCCCAGGCGCGCTCGGGCCAGGGCGTACAGATCGGCAAAACAGTGGTCGGGGCGCTCCGGATTGGGCGTGAAACACGCTGCGACTAGCGGCTTGCCCGGAGGGATTTGCCGCCGCCAGAAATGCCTCGCGGACTTCCGGCCCCACCTCAAAAGCAGCGGGGCCAATAGCGGGACCCAGCCATGCCAGCACCTGGTCAGGGCTGGCGTTCATCGCAACCACGGTGGCTTCCAACACCCCCGCCAGCAGGCCCCGCCAGCCTGCATGCGCGGCCGCGACGACATCACCGGAGGCCGAACACAGCAGCACCGGCAGGCAGTCCGCAGTCAACACCGCGCAGGCGGCTCCCGCACTGCGGCTCCACTGGGCATCGGCGACGCGGATACTGTCCGCCCTGCCCTGCTTCTATCACAGCGGTGCCATGCACCTGCGACAACCAGGAAACACGCAACGCCATGCGGCAGTGCGCTGGCCAGCAGGTCGCCGGTTGGTCGCCACTGCGCTGGCGCTGTCACCCACATGGTGCGCCAGGTTGAAGCTGTCGTAGGGGGCCGCGCTGCACCCGCCCTGGCGCGTGGTGCACAGCGCCAACACAGTGGCCGGGGCCGGCCACTGTGGCGTAATAAACTGCGGCTCAATAAAGGGTGGTATTGCTGGCAAGCGGCGGGTCTTCCTGTTCCAGTACGGCGATCAGCGTAAGCATATCCTCTGGCAGCGGGCATTCAAACTGCACCGGCTCCCCGGTTGCGGGATGAATCAGCCCCAGCGCGCGGGCGTGCAGCGCCTGCCTGGGAAAGTGCCGCAGGGTGTCGATCAGCAGATCGGAAGCCCCCCTCGGTATGCGCGGGCGCCCGCCGTACAGGGGGTCGCCGATCAACGGATATTGCCGATGGGCCATATGCACCCGAATCTGGTGGGTGCGCCCGGTTTCCAGGTTCACCGTGATACGGGTGTGGTGGCCAAAGCGCTGTGCCAGCCGGTAGTGGGTGATGGCGGGTTTACCGCCGCCCGCAAGAACCGCCATCTTTTTGCGCTGGCGTGGATGACGGCCCATGGGCGCATCCACCGTGCCGCCGCCGGTCATCGCGCCGATACACAGCGCAATGTACTCCCGCTTGACGGTCCGCGATTGCAACTGCTCCACCAGATGGTGATGGGCGGGGAGGGTTCTGGCCACGACCAGCAGACCCGAGGTTTCCATATCCAGGCGGTGCACAATGCCGGCCCTGGGCAGTTGCGCAAGTTCGGGAGCGTGGGCCAACAGCGCGTTCACCAGCGTGCCCTGGGCATGGCCTGCTGCCGGATGCACCACCAGCCCGGCGGGCTTGTTCAACACCAGAATCGTGGCATCCTCATAGACCAGGTCCAGCGCGATATCCTGCGCCTGCCAGCCCACTGCCGTCTCCAGTACAGCGTCCACCTGGAGGCGGGCGCCCCCTGACACTTTATCCCGCGGGCGGCACTGCTGCCCGTCCACGGACAGTGTCCCCTGCTTGATCCATTCCTGCAGGCGCGACCGCGAGTATTGCGGAAAGAGCTGGGCCGCGACCTGGTCCAGCCTGTTGCCGTGCATTTCCTGCGGCACGCTGGCCTGCAGTTCCACCCTGTCATTCATGACGATTCCTGTTTATGCGCCAGCCCGCCTGTGGTTAAATACCGCTGCGACAGCACCCGCGCTACGTGGGATTTTAGCACGCTCGCGCGAGCCAATTAGGTGAAAGCATGAAATACGTCCTGATACTGTTATTCGGCATGGTCCTGTACGGCTGCTCCAGCAACGACGAGTTGCCTGATATCGCCGATGATGCCGGTGAGCAGCAGATCTACGAAGAAGCCCAGGGTTATCTGCGCGGCGACAACTACGATATGGCCGTAAAAAGTTACCAGGCGCTGGAAGCTCGCTACCCCTTTGGCAAGTACGCTGAACAGGCGCAACTGGAAATTATCTATGCGCATTACAACGCCTACGAACATGAAGCGGCGGTGGAAGCGGCGGATCGCTTTATCAAGCTGCATCCCCAGCACCCCAACGTGGACTATGCCTATTACATGAAAGGCCTGGCTGCCTACTCGAGTAACGAAGACATTCTCGCCAGATTCCTGCCCACCGATCCCAGCAAGCGGGATACCAACCATGCCCAGGAGGCCTTTGCCGAATTTTCGCAACTGGTCGCAAGGTTCCCGGACAGCCCTTATGCCGCGGACGGCAAGGCCCGCAT
Source organism: uncultured Gammaproteobacteria bacterium (assembly GCA_963762235.1). GTDB lineage: Bacteria > Pseudomonadota > Gammaproteobacteria > Pseudomonadales > Halieaceae > Marimicrobium. The sequence continues at coordinate 31,168 of CAVXKH010000004.1, forward strand.
GGTCTACCTGCGCAACCTGCTGGCCCAGCACGAAATTAACGTTGCCAACTACTACCTGCGGCGCGGCGCCTACCTCGCCGCCGTCAATCGCGGGCGCTTCGTCGTGGAAAATTTCGAGCGCACCCCGGCGGTGGCCGACGGACTGGCTATCATGGCCCAGGGCTATATCATGCTTGGAATGGACGAGTTAGCCGCGCAATCCGTCAAGGTCCTGGCTGCAAACTACCCCGACTACCCGGCCCTCGATGAAAATGGCCAGTTTGTCAGCGGCTATACCATGGACGGCGCAGAGCCTTCCTGGATTAACAAGGCTACATTCGGGCTGTTCGATCCCCCGAAACCACCCCAGTTCGACAACCGTCCGAATATTTAATCCCCCAGACGCCAACCCGAGGTGATCGGATAGCGGCGGTCACGTCCGAAACCGCGCCGCGAAATGCGCACCCCGATCGGCGCCTGGCGGCGCTTGTATTCGTTGATATCCACCAGGCGCAGCACCTTGAGTACCTGCTCGCGGTCCATGCCGGTGGCGATGATCGCCTCCGCGCTGTAATCCTGCTCGACGTACAGGGCCAGGATGCGGTCCAGCACATCATAGGGCGGGAGGCTGTCCTCGTCCTTCTGGTCCGGAGCCAACTCCGCCGAAGGCGGACGATCGATCACGCGCTGTGGTATGCACGGCCCCAGGGCATTGCGGTAGCGGCACAGTTCGAACACCAGGGTCTTGGGCACGTCCTTGAGCACGTCAAAGCCTCCGGCCATATCCCCGTAGAGAGTGGAATAACCGACTGCCATCTCACTCTTGTTTCCCGTGGTCAGTACCAGCAAGCCTTTCTTGTTGGAGATAGACATCAGCAGCACCCCGCGACAACGGGCCTGCAGGTTCTCCTCTGTGGTGTCAGGCCTGGTGCCGGCAAACTCGTGTTGCAGGCTGGCCATAAATGCCTCGTAAATGGGCTCTATGGAAATCACTTTGTGCGTAACCCCGAGCAACCTGGCCTGCTCAGCCGCATCCTCCACGCTCATCTGCGCGGTGTAACGAAAGGGCATCATCACCGCCTCAACGCGCTGCGGACCCAAAGCCTCCACCGCGATGGCGAGCGTCAGGGCGGAATCGATACCGCCGGACAAACCCAGTACCACACCGCGAAAGCGGTTCTTGTTCACGTAGTCGCGCACGCCAAGTACGAGGGCCCGCCAGGTAGCTTCCAGTTCATGCAGCGGCGGGCACAGCGCAGGACCGGCAATGGTGACCGGACGAGCACTGAAGTCCATTTGCAACCAATACGCTCCCTCCTCAAAACTGGGCGCGGCTGCGGCTATAGTGCCGTCCGCCGCCACCGCAAAAGAACCGCCGTCGAACACCAGTTCATCCTGCCCTCCGACCTGATTGACGTAAACGATCGGAATACCGGTCTGCCGGGCGCGGCGCGGCCACCGTGTCCCAACGCTCACTGCGCTTCCCCCGGTGGTAGGGCGAGGAATTGATATTCAGTAACACCTGTGCCCCGGCCTCTGCCGCCTGCGTGGCCGGCGCCTCCTCCCAGATATCCTCACAGATGCTCAGTCCCACCTGCACGCCATCGATGTTGACGATGCAGGGCTCGCTACCCGGGGTGAAATAGCGTTTTTCATCAAACACCTGGTAATTGGGCAGGTACTGTTTACGGTACTGGGCAACGATTTCGCCCCGGTGCAGTACCCCGGCGACATTGTAGAGACTGGCGCCTGACGCGCAGTGGGTAACCTACCACCACGTAGGCAGAGCCCGCCATGGCAGCACAGATAGTTTCCAGGGCCTGGCTCACCCGCAGTGCGATGCTGGGGCGCAGCAACAGGTCCTCCGGCGGATAACCGCTGAGGGTCAATTCGGGACAGACAACGACCGGGGACTCATGCTCCAGTTCCGCCAGCGCTATGGCGTCGATGACTTTTCTTGTGTTCCCTTCAAAATCACCGACCAGGGTATTCATCTGGGCCATCAGGATATTCAAGGTGCTCATGGAACTCTCGGGCGGTGGCGATATCAGGCCGTTATTGTCCGGAAAAGCATCGACCATAGCCAGTCCTTCAACAGAACAATCCTGTTACACTGGACCACAGTCCCGATGGCATACACAGGCAAAAGGCCAGCGCACGGTGAATCGCCCAGCCATACTCACAAAACCTGAAGACCACCCACCGAGTCATCAGAACCTCGCATTGTTTCGGGTCTACATCGGCTATCGCTCCCTGCTGTCAGTTGTATTGTTGATCATGCTGGTGAGCCCTAATACCCGCCAGCTAGTGGGCACCCTCAACCCGACTGCTTTACACAACTGTCGCACTGGCATACCTGGCGACCAGCATTCCGCTGGTGGGTTCCCTTTCCACTCGCCTCAATGAAAGCCAGCATCTGATGCTACTGGTCTTTCTGGTCGACATCGTCGTTATCACGCTATTGGCCGACAGCAGCGGCGGCATGATCAGCGGCTTGCCGGTATTGCTGGTGGTTACTGTCGCCGCCAGCGCCGTGCTGATCACCAATCGGACCCTCGCCACGCTGGTCGCAGCCATCAGCGTACTGGCCATTTTGCTGGATACGGCATGGCTGATGCTGCACCGCGTGCTCGACACCAGCTCCCTGTTTCCTGCGGGAATACTGGGCCTGCTGATATTCGGCGTCTCCCTGATGGTGCAGCCTATCGCCCACCGTCTGGGCCGGGCAGAAGAGTTGGCCCGTAACCGCGCCAGCGACCTGTACAGCCTGCAGCGGCTCAATGAGCAAATCGTGCAACACATGCAGACGGGCATACTGCTGGTAAATAATGAAGGTGTTGTGCGCGTAATGAACAAGGCGGCCATTGGTCTACTCGCCCCCGAACGACCCGTCACGGTAGAGCAGGGACGGCAACTGGCGGACTACTGCCCGGAACTGGCCTACCAGTTCCAGCACTGGAAAGACTCCGGGGTACACAGGGCCAAACCCTTCACCGTCATGGACGGAGCGCAGCCGGTAATCGCTAACTTTCGCGAGTTGCAGCCCAATGCCAACCGGGAGGCGCTGGTGTTTCGTGGAAGACTACACACCCGTCACCCAGTACGCGCAGTCGCTGAAGCTCAATTCCCTGGGTCGACTGACCGCCAGTATCGCCCACGAAATTCGCAATCCTCTGGGGGCGATAAGTCACGCCGCCCAATTACTGCAGGAATCGCCCGATCTGTCGCCGTCCGACAGCCGCATGGCGGAAATCATTCAACGCCACTGCGAACGGGTCAACCAGATCGTGGAGAGCGTCATGCAGATCTCCCGGCGCGAACCTCCGAAACCGCAGTATCTGCTGCTGGCGCCATGGCTGACTGAGTTCGTCAGCGAGTATCTCAACGCCTTGAACCGGCCAGCGGAAGTGACCATCCATTGTGACTACAAGGAACTGCTGGTGGAGTTCGATCCGGAAAATCTGCAGCGTGTCATTGCCAATCTGCTGGATAACGCGCTGCGCCACAGCAAGCGGGCAACCGGGAACGAAACGGCGCGCATCGAGGTCGAGCTCGACTCCACCCTGCACCAGTGCCAGATCGATATCATTGATAACGGTAGCGGCGTGCCCTCTGCCGACCTGGCCAAACTATTTGAGCCGTTCTTTACCACGATGGCGGAAGGCAGCGGCATGGGCTTGTACCTGTGCAAGGAACTCTGTGAAATCAACAATGCGGATCTTGACTATCGACCGACCAGGAAGGGTGAAAGCTGCTTCCGTATCTCTATGAACCAACGAGCGCTTTAAATGACGACACAAAGTGTTTTGATCGTGGATGACGAGCCCGATATCCGTGAGTTACTGGATATCACGCTGAGCCGTATGGGCCTTGAAACCCACAGCGCCGCTACACTCAAGGAGGCCAGGGAGATGGTCGCGCGGGTAAAACCGGACCTGTGCCTGACCGACATGCGCCTGCCCGATGGCAATGGCATCAGCCTGGTGGAACATATCCAACAGGAATTCCCCCATATACCTGTCGCCATGATCACCGCCCACGGCAGCGTGGAAGCCGCCATCGCCGCGCTCAAGGCCGGGGCTTTTGACTTTATCAGCAAGCCAATTGAGCTCGAGAATCTGCGCAGACTGGTCAGCTCCGCCCTGCAACTGGAGGGCGATACCAGCCGGACACAGGATGCCGTGGACCAGGAACTGATCGGCTCGGCACCGACCATCCAGACCTTACGCCAGCAGATATCCAAACTGGCGCGCAGTCAGGCACCCGTGCATATCCACGGGGAATCCGGCAGTGGCAAGGAAGTTGTCGCCCGCCTTATTCACAACAACGGTCCACGGGCTGCGGGCCCTTTTGTCGCGGTCAACTGCGGCGCAATCCCGCCGGAATTGATGGAAAGCGAGTTGTTCGGGCACATGAAAGGCAGCTTCACCGGTGCCAGCCAGGACAAAGTGGGGCTTTTTCAGGCCGCCTCCGGAGGCACCCTGTTTCTCGATGAAGTGGCAGACCTGCCACTTGCCATGCAGGTCAAGCTGCTGCGCGCAATCCAGGAAAAAACGGTGCGCCCGGTAGGCGCGAGCAAGGAGCAGCGCACCGATATTCGCCTGTTGAGCGCCACCCACAAATCTCTCGCCAGGGAAGTCGAAGCCGGTCGCTTCCGCCAGGATCTGTACTACCGCATCAACGTAATCGACGTAAGGGTGCCCAGCCTGCGCGAACGACTTGAGGATCTCCCCGCGCTAACCAGGAATATCCTCAAGCGTATTTCCGCAGGGGACGGCAAAGTAGCGGCCCGTCTGGATAAATCCGCCCTCAAGGCATTGAGCGATTACACTTTTCCCGGCAACGTGCGTGAGTTGGAAAATATGCTGGAGCGGGCCCTCGCACTTTCTGACGGTGAAAGCATTACCGCCGATGATCTGCAGTTTTCCGCCACCCTGCCGGGTGCTGCCCACTATGCCCGGTGGCGAGCAGGTTGCGACCAGTAGTCACGGGCTTTCAATACGCGAGGCCTTTGGTGACCTGGAGGGATACCTGGAAAATATCGAGCGGGAAATTATCAGCGCTGCCCTGGAGGAGTGTCGCTGGAACAAAACCGCGACAGCAAAACTGCTGGGCATCAGTTTCAGAAGCCTTCGTTACCGGCAAACAAAACTCGGGTTGGATGATTAACAGAACTCACCAACACTCCCGCACAGCCCCCCCACCAGTGACGCGCTTTACCCCCTTGGAGTCCAGACTCAAGGTACTGCACAAACGGTCTGCCGCCTGACTGAGTTGCGGGGTGGCATGCAACGTATAGGCATCCTGCTGCATGGTCAGTTCGATCAGGTAAATCCTGTCGCCGGCCTGCGCGGACACGGCATTCCCTTGTGCGTCAATCGCATAGGGGCTCGCCGGAAAGCCGAGATCCGTGAGGGTATCAGCGTACCGTTTGCGATCGAGAAAGTATTGCTCCTGCCGCATCATGACCTGCAGTAACTCGGCACCACCCAGACTGCGCCGTGTATTTCTCAGCTGTTGCTGGTAGGAAGGCAGGGTCAGGGTAAGCAATATCGCCACGATGAATACGGTAACAACCAGCTCAACGAGAGTGAAAGCCCTTTTTCGCGCGTCAGTCACGTCCATGCTCCAGCGCTACTACAGGGGATCAGCGTCAGGCTCCCGCCAGTAGGTCCGGTACAACCTTCCGGGCCTGGCTGGGCAGCAATTTGACGGTATCACGCACACCATCGCCATCGAGATCATACAGATCAAGGCCACCACCTGGCAGATAAATGGCGTCACCGACCGGCATTGCAGAGGACGGGATGCCAGGTCCAAGTTCATACTGTCTCTGCTGATTGGCAACGGCGGTGGCGTTCGCCAGCTGCAGAATATGAAGCAAGCCTCGCCCCTGTCGCCCGGGACAGGCTGTCGCATCACCGGGAATAAAGGTGGATGCAAAGACCCTGCCGCCATCGGTGAGCGGGGTGGACAGGCCTTTTTCGCCGGGCTCTGCGAAGCGCAGTTTCCAGCCGCTCTTCAGGCTGCGATCACCACAGGCAGGACTTCCTTCGCCCGCATCTGCATCTTCGGTACCCAGGATACAAGTCGTCTGGTCCGGGAGATCCGTATAGTGGAATCTTCCCGCAGGATTCCTGACATTGTTCTCTGCCCTGACAAGGGCGCTACCCGTCGCGATGCGGCGATCTTTTAGATAGAACAGCGCGTTCTCAACCACTATCTCATTGGGGTCCTCGCGATTGCCGCTCTGTATCAGGACGCCATCAAAGTCGCCGAACTCATCGTAGGAACGGACAATATCGGGGGCGTGAAAAAATCGCCGGTCTGCGTTGGCCGCTCCTCCCGGCTCTGCTGCGTCAACGCCCAGATCTGCCAACTTGGTGATAACCCAGTGGTCTTTGCGGTGGTTATCGTCTCCGCCCCCACTCTCCGGCAAATCGACGCGCCACACCGCGCCACCAGTGTCTCCCACGTACAGCCTGTCTATGATGCCAGCCGGAGTGGCGAGTGCCGATACCGCAGAGGGAATGCTGTCCACCAGCCCCGCATGTGCGTACTGCGTGTTGGAGCTGACACCGGTAACCCCCCGTACTGCCTTCCAGACAAGTTCGCCCGTGCGCGCATTAACAATGTAGATAGCGTTGCCGACAACATCGTCAGCGGCGCCGCGGTCTTTGCCACGCCGCGCGGTATATCCCTCATTCCAGCCTCCGTCATAGCCCCCGGCGAAGACCAGCACATCCACCGGTACACCGCTGTAATTGACTTTGCCCACCACCGGGGTTGAAAACGTCAAACCCAGTTCGTCGAATGCACCGCCCGCAGTGCGGGAAATTTTCCATAACAGCCCGGGGACAGCATCGGGGTTGCTGACATCCAGGGCAAAGTAGCTGGAGCCACCGCGCCGCATGCCAACATACACATAGGCTTCATCGCCAGCCAGATAATCGAGCGTTCCGTCGCTGTTCCTGTCGGCTTTCAACACTACCGGCGCACCGTCGACACCATAGTGCCTGGGCAGCGCTATGGTCGTCTCGTCGTGGTGCAACCTGATGTTGGACATTAACTCCCTGGGGTAAAAGCCGAACACCTCCCGGCCTGACTCACCGCCGCTGGTATCTGTATTCTGCAGGATATGGAAAACACCCTCCCCGCTGCCAAAAAATAATCGGATGTTCGGGTTTGCCTTGCTGTAACCGGGCGTCGCTCCATAGTTCAGCGCAACCGGCCGCGAGTGCAGAACCTCTCCCATGATCCAGCCCCGCGCAGAGCTTTTGCCATTGTCTGTATCCTGCCCCCGCGCCCACTTGATCAGATTCAGCAGTGCGTCGTCCGACAGCTCACCTCTGGGATCAAGCAAGGGTTTGAGCGCGCTTACAGTCATCGCGTTGGCATCGAAAGGTTCGAATTCCTGCCCCGCTTGCGGCTCATAAAAGAGCTGCCTGGATGAGTAACCATTAACCGGAGTATCCGCATTGGTATCCCCGATAAAATGCTCTACGACTGCTCCCTGGTCGTTACTGTAATTGACGAAGCCGTCTATCTTCTGACCGGCGCCACCACGCATCACCACGCGTCCATCGGCATCGTCGGGGATGGTCCGGCCATCACCCGGTGGCAGGGTTGCGGGGTCTGTCCAGAAAGTCAGTGCATCAAAGCGCAGGAGTTCCCTCTCGGCACCAGTCAGGTCAAAGGCAGGCTCGCCGTGCACATCGACGACCTGATCAAACATGGCCGTCCCGATACCCGCAGCAGTGGCACCGCTGCCCTGCGAATTTTTCAGTTTCAGTTTCTTGACGTTACCCGGCCAGTTGGAGCCTGCCTGCGGCAGAAATAGCGGGATAAACAGATTGTCCAGCAACCGACCCTGATGGAAGACATCCCCGGAAAAAGTCACGTCCAGCGATCGGCCAGCGACAACTGTAATTTCCGCAAGGGCCCTGGCCAGGCTCTCCTGCAGTGCGACAGGGTCATTGACGTAAAGGACGGCCCCGCTGCCGCCCGCGACAGCATAATCAGCAGCGCTTGCAGACCTGTCACGACTGGTCACTACCCAGGTCTTTTGCAGGGTACGCGGTGGTGTCCACATGCGGCAGCAAATCCGTGCTGCTGTTATGCAGGTAGGCCAGCAGCTGCGTCGAAGGAGGGCTGGCTCGACAGGGGGGTCTGTGCAGCAATCTGGGTGTTCAGGTCCTCGTCATGTGTCGATAAGCCCAGCGTAAAAAGAATCGAGTACAGCTCCGGGCACCCTGGCTGGCCAACAAACGGCGTCAGGTATTTGCCGTTGTTGATGATAGTGCTATCGTAATCGGGGACAGGGTCAGGACGACCAAAGTTACCGCTGGTATTTTGCCCCAGCGCTACATCGCCACCTTGTATGTAGCGCAACCACTCAAAATAGCTCTCTTTGGGTTGCAGCTCATGGGACTTAACGGATGCGAGAACCGGAGTGGACTTCAGCGTAGTGATAAACTCAGCCCTGTGCTGCTGTAAGCGGCGGTATCCCTGCAGTATCGTGCCACCGCCCCCTGCTGTATCCAGTTGCGCCTGCCCGGTTGTCCTGATGGTTGGATATCAGTAGTGACAAATGCAAATCATCAAACAGCGTGTTTTCCAGAACTGCCGCCAGCACTGCCTTGAATACACCGGGCGCGGTGACTTTTTCACCGTAGCTGTACATATCGCCGAGGTGCCGATGGGCCGCCGCTGTCATAAATGGCGGCCCGCAGTTGACCCCGTAGGTGCACAGTACGGCATCCAGATCACTGTCTCCCAGATCCATCACAACGTGCACAAAAACACCGCCCGGGCCGCCGGCGGGAAGCAAGGCGTCTATATCATCGGCGGTCGCCGGGTTCACCCACAACAGCAGGGAAAAAAGGACATATACCAGGCAATTTTTCATAACAGGTCCCTCCTGGACCTAGCGCACTGCCGCCACGCGCACGGCGATACCCTGCACGATATGTGCACTGCCGAGTCGCTTTGCCTTGCCATCGATATGCACATCAATTTCAAAGATCGCCGCATCAAAACTGCTGCTACTGGACACTGTGTCCTGCGACTCCCGGAGCGGAAAACCTCTCGACAACAGTGGCTCCTGCCTGGTCACCCGATAGTCGAGTTCAACCCCTGCGGACACGGCAGCCGATGTGGGAGCCTGCAGCTGACTGCGGTCACATCCTGGCGCTTGCGCTCCCGCTGGACAGTTGGTGGAACCAACACCGCCCTCAAGGGAAAAATTGTCCGGATTTAAAGACAACTCCGTGGCGATGGCATGCGCTTTGTGCAGGGCCTCCTCCAGAAACTGATCGTTGCCAGCCATGTGCAATTGCAAAATTGCTGTCTGCATTACCGTCGCGGCGACCATTGCCAGCATCAGCATGAACACCAGTGCAAGCAGCAGTACCGCTCCACGGCTTGCTGTCAGTCGGTGTCTTGTGCGATGTTTTTCCATAGATCCAGAGTATCAACCGATTGGTTCGATCCGATTGCGCAGAAGAACTGTTGCACTGAATACGCGCCGCAGGTAGGCATCATGTTTGGCCGCCAGAGTCTTCTGGCCCAGTGTGTAGGTTTTCTCATCCTGATGACCGGAAACCTTACTGATGCTGCGCAGCAGAAGATGAATCTTCGCCGTAACGGCATACTTCATTTCATCACCCGCAGGCGCCGATTTATACTGATTGGGAACACCATCAGCGTCCGTATCTATTCCGAACTCAAGCTGCATATTCTCTATGCCCTCCACCAGGCAGCGGGACGTCATGCCATCGCCCGCCAGTGTTTCCATGCACAGGCTGGGAATGTCATCGTTCTCGATGCCGGAATCAGAATACTTGCGAATATAAATGATGCGGGAAATCGCCTCCCAATAGCTGAGTGATGGCACCGCTTTTTTGCGCTCAAGCAGGTCCTTGGAACGCAGTTTTTCCCACGCCGGATGATCCCCTGATGTGAGACGCAGATACCAACTCGCTATGGTAGAAGACGTCAGGCCAGCGGCAGGTACCCCACGGCGCAGGCTCGCCTCACCCGCCGTGCGCTTGATGGCAATCAGGTCGGTGTCCAACGCAATGGCGGAGCTGTCCAGGCAGGTCAAAGGCGTAGAGTGCAGGGAGAGCGGGACCGACTGGCCGGAATAATCATTTACCAGTTCCAGTGGATGGGTCCCGTCCAGAACCCAGGCCTGATCGCTACAGTCTGCGCCCACGGCGGCTGGAGAGACGCTGTCCAGCGCAGGCACGCCGCCAAAAAATCCCGCCATCGCCAGCTCCCGTGACAGCAGACGCATGGCATAACGACCATTTTCCTGCATGCGCGCCATCTGTTCCTCATAGTAATAATTGCGTTTGGCGCCCAGGTAGGCGCTGACCATACCGCCACTGAGAATCAGCCCCAACAACATTGATACCATCAGCTCGACCAGTGACAGACCCTGCGTAAAAGCGCTGCAGTATTGACGCCTGCCCCGATGCATCATCAATGCGCCCCGATAAAAGTCGAAATCGTAATCTGATGGCGCTGTTCCATGTTGCCACCAGCATCCCCCGGTGCAATGTTGCCCCGCACGTCGTCGCTGCCACAGATGGACTCCGGTACTTGTGCAGCTGTCGTTACACCCCGCCAGCTGATGGCCACGACTACCCGACCACCATCCCCGGTAATGCAAGCCCGGGGTGACACCAGGCCGCCTGCATCACCCCCGGAGTACTTTTCAGTCTCCCCCACCAGCAGCGATTCCCACTGCCATAAATCAAACACGGCCAATTGCTCCGCCGAGCACACAGACCTATCACAATCGGCGCCGGGCAGCGGCAAGCGGTGGCTCGCATCTCCTGCATCGTTAACCTGGTAAGCCATGACCTGGCCGGGATTTGCTCGCATACGCTCGAGAATGTCCCGCGCCATGGAGGTCGCAACGGAGCGCTGGCTCGCATCGTAGCTAACCCGCTTGCCCGCCAATTGCGCAGACAGCAGGCCCATCATTCCCATCGAAAAAATCAGCAGTGCCAGCAGGAACTCAAGCATGCCAATTCCCCTGTGCCCATCAACCCCGAACACCGTATTGGCATCGACCGGCCCTGTTACGGGCGCGACACCACGCGCATTGTCCTTCACACGAGCGGACACTCACCCCAACCCCCGGTCAAACGCGCCCGGCCAACAATATTGATAACAATACTCAGTGACTGCAGGGAAGTTCGCTGTGGGGGACAGAACAACAGCGTACGATTGCTGTGTGACGAGCCATCGGGAAGGTAATTAATAAGTTCAAATGCCGCCCTTGTGCCACTGCGATTGGTTAACCGATAGCCAGGTGGCAAACCTTCGAAGACCTGCAGCACCTCATCTGTGCCCGCATCGACGACCTTGTCCTTGTCCGCATTGGAATACACGATCCAACCACCCGCATAGGTGCCGGAGCATGTGGCTTGTCCTGTCGCCGCCATCGCAGAAGGACAAATACTGACAGGCAGGTTCCTCATGACGGCTTCACTGCGCGCCAGATTGATCGCACCCAGAAAACGACTCGACTCAGCGCGCAGTCGATTGCTGTGCAACTGGTTCTGGAACAGGGGGGTGCCCACCGACAAGGTGATAGCGAGCACCACCAGCACGATCATCAGTTCAATCAGGGTAAGCCCACAGGCGGGGCCACGCGGCGACATCCTGTCCACAGCACTCCTCCATTTGCGGACAAGCATAGGATGGCCCGTAAAAAACGCCAGTAAATGGCGTCTTTTGCCGGAAAAGGACGTTTTTGGATGCCCGGCGGCGGGCAATGCATTGGTTCGAGGAGGTTCTAGATATTCTTCGCGGCGATGCGCAACTCGCGCGGCAGGGAGAAGGTAATGTTCTCGGGACGGCCTGCAACCTCAACAGGTGCTTGCGCACCGAGCGCGCAGAGGCCGTCGATAACTTCCTGTACCAGTACCTCCGGGGCGGAGGCGCCGGCGGTCACCCCGATACGTGATTTCCCCTCGAGCCATTGCGGGTTTATATCCTCCGCACCATCCAGAAGATAAGCCTCGGCGCCCATGCGCTCGGCGAGTTCCCGCAGCCGGTTGGAATTGGAGCTGTTGGGGGAACCTACCACCAGCATCAGGTCACAGGTGGCGGCGAGCTTTTTCACAGCGTCCTGGCGATTCTGGGTGGCGTAACAGATATCGTCCTTGCGCGGTCCCTCAATATTGGGATAACGGGCGCGCAGGGTATCAATCACCTTCGCGGTATCATCCATCGACAGGGTCGTCTGGGTGACGTAGGACAGGTTATCGGGATTCTTTACCACCAGCGCAGCGGCCTGCTCGTCGTCTTCCACCAGGTAGATCTCACCACCCGCGCTGCGGTCGTATTGGCCCATCGTGCCCTCTACTTCCGGGTGTCCGCGATGGCCAATCAGGACACACTCCCGACCCTGCAGGCTATAGCCGGCCACCTCCACATGCACCTTGGTGACCAGCGGGCAGGTGGCGTCAAACACCTTGAGCAAGCGCTGCCCCGCTTCCCTGCGCACGGCCTGTGACACGCCATGCGCACTAAAAATAACAATGCAGTTGTCGGGCACTTCGTGCAAGTCATCGACAAAGACAGCGCCGCGCGCACGCAGATCCTCCACCACGAACTTGTTGTGCACCACTTCATGGCGCACATAAATCGGAGCGCCGAAAACCTCCAGCGCACGGTTTACGATATCAATGGCACGATCAACCCCGGCGCAGAAGCCGCGAGGATTAGCCAACCGAATTTCCATTGCCAAATATCTCTCCTGGGTTGCAGATCGGGCCGGGCCGCACCGGCATGGGACCAAACCGGTTTCACCTGATCAACCCTAGTGTAACTCTACCGGCTCCACCCTGTGGATCAGGACATCAAACAGGATTGTACGCCCCGATAGCGGATGATTGAAATCCACCGTTACCTCATCCTCATTGAATGCGATAATCATGCCGGGCACTTCACCGCCACTGGCATCGGCGAAGGAAAATACCAGGCCTACTTCCAGATCCATATCCTCATCGAACTGCTTGCGCGGCAAATACTGCACGTTGTTGTCATTGGGCTGGCCGAAGGCGTGCTCTGGCGGTACCACAAACATCTGTCGCTCGCCCGGTGACATGCCAAACAACAGGCGCTCAAAACCCGGCAGCAGGCTGCCGTCACCGATGACGAAATTGACCGAGTCGCCGCCGAAATTTGTATCCACTTCCGATCCGTCCTCGAGACTGACCGAGAAATTCAGGAAGACCCGGGTACCTTCACTTACGGGTACGAGATTCATTACTCTGTGTTCCTTTCGCCGGCGACCGCGCTGTCCCGATGCAGGAAGCTATCGAGCAACATACAGGCTGCGCCCACCGATATCGCCGAGTCGGCGAGGTTAAAGGCGGGAAAGTACCATGGCCCTGGTAGTGGACGGAGATAAAGTCCACGACATAGCCGAGCACCACACGATCCCACAGGTTGCCCAGTGCGCCGCCGAGGATCAGTGCCAGACCCAGGGCAAGCAGCCACTGCCCCCGCGGCATTACAGTCAACCAGATCGCCAGAGCCACACTGATGCCAATCGCCGCCGCACTGAAAAAGTAACGCTGCCAGCCGCCGGCATCGTTCAGAAAGCTGAACGCCGCGCCCGTATTGTGCTGTAGCGTGAGATTGAACCACCAGAACACGCGCACCGGCTGCCCGTAGTCCAGGCCGCTGCTGGCGAGTCCTTTGGTGTACTGATCCAACAGGATGACCACCAGTGCCAGGCCGAACCACGGCAGCGCGTAGAGTCCGTTACGCAAACTGGCGTCGCTCGCCATCGCCATCAACATTTTCTATACAGCGGCCGCACAATGTCGGATGCACGATACTGCGGCCAACATCGGGACTGCGGTGCCAGCAGCGCTCGCACTTCTCTTCGGCCGCCACTGCAATCTGGAGTCGCAGCTCAGGCAGTTCAGTGGCCGTCGCGTCTGCTGCCGGCAGCATTCAAGGGGCAACAGAGTTGCTGCGGACGTAATCAGCACAAACCGCAATTCATCGCCCAGTGCGCGCAGAATCTCGTGCAGGTCGGCAGAACAGTACAGCGTGACCGCGGCATCCAGCGAGCCGCGCAATACACCGGCCGCGCGCTGCGTCTCCATCGCCTTGTTGACCGCGGCGCGCACGGCCATCAACTGCTGCCAGAAAGTTCGCCCCATGGCCTCGTCCGGAGAGAGGCTGTGCAAACCCTGGTACCACTGCTGCAGCAGCACCGACGGAGCCCGCTCACCCGGCAGGTTTTCCCAGATCTCTTCCGCCGTAAAGCTGAGGATGGGGGCGATCCAGCGCACCAGGGCCTCACCGATATGGTACATCGCGGTCTGCGCGGAGCGCCGGGCCACACTGTCGGCCTGCGTGGTGTACTGGCGATCCTTGATCACATCCAGATAAAAGCCACCCAGGTCATTGGCGCAGAAGTTGTGCAGCTTCTGGTAGATCTGGTGGAAATTGTAGCTGCGATAAGCCTCCACTAATCTCCTGCTGCAATTGCGCCGCCCGATCCACCGCCCAGCGATCCAGCGATAGCATGGTCGGAAAAATCCACCGCGTCCACGGCGGGATCAAAGCCATTGAGGTTGGACAACAGGAAACGTGCGGTATTGCGAATCCTGCGATAGGAGTCTGCGGTGCGCTTGAATATTTCATCGCTGACCGTCAGCTCGCCGCGATAATCGGTGGCCGCCACCCACAGTCGCAGGACATCCGCGCCAAGGTCATTCATCACCGTTTTCGGGGCGACGATATTGCCGATGGACTTGGACATTTTGCGGCCGTCACTATCCACGGTAAAGCCATGGGTCAGTACGGTCCTGTAGGGCGCTACGCCATCGATCGCGATAGCGGTCAGCAGCGAAGACTGAAACCAGCCGCGATGCTGGTCGGAGCCTTCCAGGTAAATATCGGCCGGAAATTGCAGCTCTTCGCGCTGGCGCAACACACAGGCGTGGGTGACGCCGGAGTCGAACCAGACATCCAGGGTATCGGTCACCTTGTCGTAGTTGTGGGCATCCTCACCCAACAGCTCTGCGGCATCCAGTTCAAACCAGGCGTCCACACCGCTGCGCTCCATACGCTGTGCTACCTGCTCCATCAGCTGCGCCGTCTGTGGGTGCAACTCACCTGTCTCTGTATGGACAAACAGCGCGATGGGTACACCCCAGGTGCGCTGGCGCGAGATACACCAGTCCGGTCGCTTGGCCAGCATGCCATCAATACGCGCCCTGCCCCATTCGGGCAGCCACTGCACCCCGGCCACCGCCGCCAGTGCCTTATCCAGCAGCCCCTGTTGTTGCATGCTCACGAACCACTGCGGCGTGGCACGGAAAATGATCGGCGTCTTATGCCGCCAGCAATGCGGATAGGAGTGCAGGTACTCCTCGTGGTGCAGCAACACCCCCCGCTCCTGCAATAAGCGCAATGATAGCGGCATTGGCCTTCAACACGTGCTGGCCCGCGAAGTACGCTGTATCCGGCAGGAAAACACCGTTGCCATCCACCGGGTTGTAGACTTCCAGGTGGTATGCATGGCCCACCACAAAATCGTCCTGGCCGTGCGCCGGAGCGGTGTGCACGGCGCCCGTACCCGCCTCCGTGGTGACATGCTCACCGAGGATCACAGGCACCTGTCGCTCCAGGAAACAATGCTGTAGCAACAGATTTTCCAATGCGGCGCCCTTGCAGCGACCCAGCACGCTGAGCGCATCCAGGCCATAGCGGGAGACACAGGACTGCGCCAGTTCCTCGGCCACTAACAACGCCCTGCCCTGACCTTCGATCAATACATAATCCAGGTGCGGATGCACACACACCGCCATATTGGCGGGCAGCGTCCAGGGTGTGGTGGTCCAGATGGGCACGGCGATTTCGCCGTCGTAGGCCGCCCCACAGGCGGCATTGAATGCGGCCGGATTGACCGCAGCGAAGGCCACATCAATCGCCGGCGAGCGCTTGTCCTGGTACTCCACTTCCGCCTCGGCCAGGGCCGATGCACAGTCCATGCACCAGTGCACGGGCTTGAAGCCCTTATGCAGGTGGCCATTGTCGACAATGCGCGACAGCGCGCGGACAATATCCGCCTCGAATTTGAAATCCATGGTCAGGTAAGGGTTTGACCAGTCCCCGACCACGCCCATACGCATAAAATCCGTACGCTGTCCGTCAATCTGGCGCCTGGCGTATTCACGGCATTTCTGGCGGAACTCGGTGGCGCTGATCTTGACGCCTGGTTTGCCTACCTTCTTCTCGACATTGAGTTCTATCGGCAGGCCGTGGCAATCCCAACCGGGCACATAGGGCGCGTCGTAGCCATCCAGTGTCCTGGATTTCACGATGATGTCCTTGAGAATCTTGTTGACAGCGTGCCCCACGTGTAACTCGCCATTGGCATAGGGGGGGCCATCATGCAGGATGAATTTGGGCCGACCGGCGCACTCCTGACGAATTTTTTCGTACAGGCCCATGTCCTGCCACTGTTTCAGGCGCTGCGGTTCCCGCTGGGCCAGGCTGGCCTTCATGGGAAAATCCGTCATGGGGCAAATTCAGTGTGTCTTTGTAGTCGCTCATATTATTTAATCGAGATCTAGCCCCGGCTGAACCAGGCCCGTGTCTGCTCTATATCCCTCGCTATATTTTCTCGGAGTTCTGCCACCGACCCAAACTTCATTTCTTCGCGCAACTTATGGCGGAATGTTACTTCAATGTGCCGACCGTACAAATCAATCTCCCGATCCAGCAGATGTACCTCCAGATTGGCCTTGATACTGTCGTCGACCGTGGGCCTTATTCCGACATTGGCCACACCGGGGGCTCTGTCGAGACCACCGCCGCTGACCTCCACCGTGTACACGCCGGATAGCGGCGCCCGCAAGCGACGCAATTCCAGATTGGCCGTGGGTGTGCCAATGGTCTGCCCCAACTGGCGACCGAAGATCACCCGTCCGGAAATACTGTAGGGTCGACCCAGCAGGGCCTCCGCCGTGGCGAAATCGGCTTTTTCCAGCGACTCCCTGACGCGCGTGCTGCTCACCCGCTCACCCTGCACCGCGAACGTTGGCGTAGAGCCGGTAGCATAACCATAGCGCAGCCCCTGCTTCCGGATAAACTCGATGTCGCCCTGGCGATCGGCGCCGAAACGAAAATCGTCGCCCAACACCACATAGCGCACTCCCAGCCCAGCCACAAAGATATCGTCGACAAAACTCTGGGCCGACATGCCGCGAAACTTCTCGTTGAAGCGTATACGCAACAGACGGTCCACGCCCAGCGTCTCCATCGCGCGGCATTTCTCCCAGAAACTCATGATTCGCGCAGGTGCCTGGAGCGGGGCGAAAAACTCGCGTGGCAACGGCTCAAACACGATGATGAGCGAGGGCAGCGCCAGTTCCACCGATTTTTCCAGCAGGTGGCGAATAACCGCCTGATGGCCGAGATGAACACCATCAAAGGCACCAATCGTCGCGACACAACCGTGATGTCTGGGCCGCAGATTATGCAGGCCGCGAATCAGTTCCATGCGGTATGCAAGCCCGGGAAAGCCAAACGCGGCAGTATAGCGAACTTGGTCGCCCTAGCCTATGGCCCGACACCCTCCTGGGATCAAAAGTGCCGCGTGAATTCTGTGCTCAATACGGCGCTGGAGCCAGCAGGTGCCGCATCCGAGCACCCAAGCAGCCAAAGCGACGCAAAATAGACAGCAACACCGACACTGCACAGGAGTCCGAGTTCCAGCACCCGGTGCAGCCAGCGCCACTCATACCAGGCGGCTACCGCAGGGGCCAGCCATAGGATTGCAGCAACCATGCAGCACGGAGGCGAGCAGCAAACGCAATGCGTAGGGCACCCAGCCGGGCTGGAACTGGTAGAAGCCGGCGCGCAACAACCCCCGCAACAACATCCCTGCATTCAGCATGGCGGCAAGGCTGGTGGCCAGCGCAAGCCCCATATGCCCGATATTGTAAAGATACATCAGGGGCAGTGACAGCATAAGGTTCATAACCATATTCGCCACCATGGCCATGATGCCGATCTTCACCGGCGTGGCCGTATCCATGTGCGCATAGAAGCCTGGCGCCAGCACCTTGATCAGCATAAACGCGACCAGGCCCAAGCTGAGCGCCCGCAAACTCAGGGCCGACATGTCCACATCGTGCGACGTCAGCTTACCGTACTGGAACAGGGTAATCAGTATGGGTTCGGCCAACACTATCAACGCCAGGGCAGAGGGCACTCCAATCAGCAGTACCCAGCGCATCGCCCAATCCAGGGTGCCACTGAAATGGTCGTCGCGGGCCGCTGCGCGATGTGCTGAGAGATTCGGCAGGATGACCGTGGCAATGGCAATACCGAATATACCCAGCGGCAACTCCGTCAGGCGGTCAGAGTAATACAACCAGGACACACTGCCGGTGGGGAAGAACGATGCCAACACCGTATCCAGCAGCAAATTGATCTGGCTGACTGATACGCCGAACAGGGCCGGCACCATCAGTTTCAGGATACGCCGCACACCCTTGTCCGAGGTATCCCAGCATTGGCCGTGGCACCAGATCCAGCCGATAGAGCGACGGCAGTTGGAAGAGCAGCTGCACGACACCGGCCAACAGCACACCCCATGCCAGTGCAAATACCGGCTCGTCAAACCACGGCGCTGCGACCAGTGCGGCAAAAATCAGGGACAGATTCAGGAAAAATGGCGTGAAGGCCGGCACGGCAAAGCGGCCGAAACTGTTCAGTATGGCGCCACAAAATCCGGTCATCGAAATGAGAAATAAGATAGGGAAAGGTGATGCGGGTCATTTCGGTAGTCAGGTAGAACTTTTCGGGCTGACTGACGAAGCCCGGGGCAAAAATCGTCGTGATGAGCGGGGCGGCAAACATGGAGATGCCGGTGACAAACAGCAGGGTGCCTCCCAGTACTCCGGCCACCCTGTTAACCAGCTCCTTTACCGCAGCAACGCTGCCCTCGTGCTTTGTACTCTGCCAGCACCGGGACAAACGCCTGGGAAAATGCTCCCTCAGCAAACAGGCGGCGCAGGAAATTGGGAATCTTGAAGGCGACGAAAAACGCGTCCGCATTGGCGCTGGCACCGAAAACCTTGGCTATCACGATATCGCGCAGCAAGCCCAATACGCGGGACAGCATGGTCATGCTGCCGACCTGAAAGCACTGGAGCGCAACAGACCCGGAGCGGCTTTTGCGGGTGCGTTAGCGTCACTGTCAGTCATGCGCGATCAAGTGCCAGCGCAAGCCTCAGCACCAGCGCTCCCGCAACGCTTCACCATGAATATGTAGCCACTGCAACGCGATCAGGGTATGGCCATTGGGAATGCGATTCTCAGCGAGCATTTGCAGTGCATCCGTGCGCGCTACCGAGTGCACAAGTATATCTTCACCTTCCTCCTGCAAGCCGTGCAGGCCGCCAATCGCGGCCTTGTTCACACGACCACAGAACAACCGAACCTGCTCTGTACAGGCACCGGCACTGGGGAACACGGTGGCGATGGGTACCAGATCCGCGAGTTCGCACGCCGCCTCCTCCATCGCTTCGCGGTGTACCACCTCCTCATCGCGCTCGCCGACTTCCACGACGCCGGCAATCAACTCCAGCATCCAGGGACTGTCATCGCCGCGTATTGCACCCGGGCGAAACTGCTCAATCATTACCAGACTGTCGGTCACCGGGTCATAGGGCAGAACAGCGACAGCGTCACCGCGCTCGAACACCTCCCGCACCACCGGATCACTCCAGCCGCCGGCAAACCGCCGATGTTGCAGGGTGATCCTACGCATGGAGTAGTGGCCGGACCAGATGGTCTGGTCATCGAGCACCCGGACATCCTGTGCCCCGAATTTTAATTCCAGCGCCATCAGAAACGGCCGCCGGTATACCAGTTCACGTCGCGCGCATGCTTATCCACCTGTTCCACCACATCCAGAATCAGCGCGAACAACGCCATACGCACCAGCAGGCCATTATCGGTCTGGCGGAAAATCGCCAGATTGGGATTGTCGTTCAGGTCATCGTCCAATTCCCTGGCATTGGCCCGGGAATCCCTTGGCAGTGGATGCATGATGACGGTATTCGGTTCACAGTGACGGGTATAGATACTCTGGTTCAGCCGAAAGCGCCCGCGATACAGGTCCGCCTCTTCCTGGGAACTGAAGCGCTCCTCCTGGATGCGGGTGGAATAGACAATATCCACGTGGGCGATGCTCTCCTCCAATTGGTCAGATTCCAGTACCTTGTGCCCGGTATTGCGCAGGTCCTCAACGATCTCGGGCGGCATGCGCAGCGCATCGGGCGACACCAATACGACCTGTACCCCTTTAAAACGGCACAAGAGCTTGCACAGCGAATGCACCGTGCGGCCATAGCGCAGGTCTCCGACCATGGCTATGCGCAACTGGTCTATCGTGCGCCCGCTGGCGGCGATTTCACTGCGAATCGTGTACAGGTCCAGCAGAGCCTGGCTGGGATGCTCATTGCTGCCATCGCCCCCGTTGATGACAGGCACCCGGCTGGCGGCAGCGAACTCCGCCACCGACCCCACCTGCGGGTGGCGCATGGCAATCACATCCGAGTAGCCGCTGAGCACCCTGGCGGTATCGTAGAGGGATTCACCCTTCGCAATGGCGGAATTTTCAAAGCCGGTGGTTTCACGCACCTCACCGCCGAGCAGGTTAAATGCGCTGCCAAAGCTAACGCGGGTCCGGGTACTGGGTTCAAAGAACATGGACCCAAGAATGGCACCGTCCAGCACGTTGGTGACGCGGCGACGCTGGGCATAAGGCGCCATGCGGTCAGCAACAGCGAATATCCGTTCGACATCGTCCTGCTCGAACTGCTGGACTGAGAGGATATGGCTTCCGGCAAACTGCACGCTGGTTCTCTCCTGGGCTGGCACAAGATATGACGCTCGTTTAGCGCCGCTTATTATAAGGGCGACCTGGAGTCCTGCCCATGGGCGTAATACCAAAGTAAATTTTTTGGCCGCTCAGGCCAACAACGTATCCGCGTAGTCCAGCAGTTGCTCCAGCAGGGCCTGCTGTGCGACGGAGAGGTCGCCACTGGCCATCAATGCCTCGATTTCTGCCTGAAACTGCTCCATGCAGTATCCGGCCCCGGACTGCGGCTCAGTGAGCCTGTGGTAGCGGAACTCTTCCCACGCGGCGAGTTCCTCCGGGGAAAGGCTGTCGGGATAATTGCGCGCCCGGTAGCGAAACAACATCTCGGGCAGGCGGCTATCCTCGAATACAAAACTTCCGGCAGCAAGTTCTTCGGGAGTCTGCTCGCGCAGCTGTTGCCATGACCCGCTTGTCCTGCTCACCGAAGAAGCCACCGCTGTAGAGCATCAGGTCCGGGTCATTGGAAGCGTCGAAGCTACGTCCCCGGTAGATCGCCTGCACCTTGGCCTTGAAGCCCGCGGCATCCTGTGCACGATAGGCGCGCAGGGCTTCCAGGTGTTTACGACACTGGTCGCCACTGATTCCCAGGCGCTGGGCAGTAGCCGGGTCAGCCATTTTCGGCGAGAGCACTATCGGACAGCGATTGATATGAATCGACTTGAGACCGAGCCTTTTTGTCCCCTCAGGCAGGTCTTCCGTTCGTGTATACAGCAATTCCTGCAGCTGCTCCACCGCCAGATCAAACAGCATTTGAGGGTCAGCGCTCAGGTCGAAACAGATAATTTCGTTGCGATTTACCGGGTGCTCCGCCAGCGGTACTACCAGAGCGATGTTGTGACGTCGGGCGCCGAACATGCCGGATACATGCAGTACAGGTTTCATCCCGGCGATATCGAGTTGCGCCAAGACCGAGCGCTTGTCCCGGTGCTGCAGCACATAGTCATACAATTTGGGTTGTCGATCCTTTATCAACCGCGCCAGTGCAATCGTCGCGTGTACATCCGACAGGGCGTCGTGTGCGGCAGCATGGCTGATGCCATTGGCGCTGGTCAGGTCCTCCAGACGAAAGCTGGGCATGCCATCCTCCCGCAACGGCCACTCGATACCATCGGGTCGCAGCGCGCAAGCAGTGCGCACCATGTCGATGATATCCCAGCGGGAATTATGGTGTTGCCACTCCCGGGCATAGGGATCATAGAAATTGCGGTAGAGGGTGTGACGGGTAATCTCGTCATCAAAACGCAGGGAGTTATAGCCCACACCGCAGGTGCCGGGAGCTGCCAGTTCCCGATGAATTTTGGCGATAAACTCGCACTCGGGCAGACCTTCAGCAAGAGCCTGCTGCGGTGTAATACCAGTGACCAGACATGCCTGGGGATGAGGTAGAAAGTCATTAGCCGGGCGACAAAAAATCACCAGCGGCTCACCGATGATATTCAGTTCGGCATCGGTACGCAGACCCGCAAACTGCACCGGCCTGTCTCTGGACGGATCGGCGCCAAAGGTTTCGTAATCATGCCAATAAAAAGTCTCAGGCAACTTCTATGGCCTGCTCTGCTATCTTCGCCCGCCAGATTCTTGGTCCGATTTCATGCACGGAAGCACCACTGGTATCTACCGCCACACTCACGGGCATGTCCTTCACTTCAAATTCGTAGATGGCCTCCATCCCCATTTCGGGAAAAGCGACAACCCTGGCGGAGGTGATCGCCTTCGATACCAGATAGGCCGCGCCTCCCACTGCCATCAGGTAAACAGCTTTGTGCTTCCTGATCGCCTCGACCCCGACAGGCCCGCGTTCCGCCTTGCCTATCATGCCCAGCAGGCCAGTATGTTCGAGAATGAAGTCAGTAAACTTGTCCATGCGCGTAGCGGTCGTCGGGCCGGCCGGGCCCATCACCTCATCGCGCACCGGGTCCACTGGACCGACGTAGTAGATAAAGCGTCCCCTGAGATCGACTTCCGGCGGCAGCCCCACACCGCTCTCGATGAGTTCCTTCATCTTCTTGTGGGCGGCATCGCGTCCGGTCAGCATCTTGCCCGATAGCAGCAACGTATCGCCGGGGCGCCACTCGCCGGCTTCCTCGCGGGTCACTGTATCCAGGTTGACGCGCCGCACATTTTCGCCGACTTCCCAAGTGATATCCGGCCAATCATTGATATCCGGCGGAGTTTGAAACGCAGGGCCGGACCCATCGAGCACAAAATGCGCATGGCGGGTGGCCGCGCAGTTGGGAATCATGGCCACTGGCAGGGACGCCGCATGCGTCGGATAGTCCCTGATTTTCACATCCATCACCGTGGTAAGACCGCCCAGGCCCTGTGCGCCAATGCCCAGCTTGTTGACTGCCTCCATGATCTCCAGACGCAGTTCCTCCACCCGGTTGGAGGGCCCCCGCTCGCGCAACTCGTGGATATCGATTGGCTCCATGAGGGCTTCTTTAGCCATGATCGCCGCCTTCTCTGCAGTGCCGCCTATGCCTATACCCAACATGCCGGGAGGGCACCAGCCCGCGCCCATAGTGGGAATGGTTTTCACGACCCAATCCACAATGCTGTCCGAGGGGTTCAGCATGACCAATTTGGATTTGTTTTCAGAGCCGCCACCCTTGGCCGCCACCTGTACATCCAGGGTGTCACCCTTTACTACCTCCATGTGAATCACTGCGGGAGTATTGTCTTTGGTATTCCTGCGCGCGCCCGCCGGATCCTCCAGGATGGAAGCCCGCAGGACATTATCAGGATGGGTATAGGCCCGGCGCACGCCTTCGTTGACCATATCGGCTACCGACAGGTCGGCATCCCACTGCATATCCATGCCAATTTTGAGGAACACGGTGACGATCCCCGTGTCCTGGCAGATGGGCCGATGGCCCTGGGCGCACATCCGGGAATTAATCAGGATCTGCGCCATGGCATCGCGGGCGGCAGGGTTCTGCTCCCGCTCGTACGCTTCATTTACTGCCTTCACAAAATCCAGCGGATGGTAATAGGAAATAAACTGCAGGGCATCTGCGACGCTATCGATGAAGTCGTCCTGTCGAATAACAGTCATAGTATGGAGTCCTTGTGGTGCGGAGGTAGAAAAAAGGAGGTTATCATACACCCCGTGTGGAAATCGGCAGACACCGAAACCGGTCCTGCTTCAGGGATGTTGGGGCGACGTGGCCTGCATTGCCCTTACGCTAGACTGCAACTCGGCCAGACTGGTGTTGACCTGCTTGCGGAAGGCATTGACGGAGCCCACCCATTCCTCGTTACCCGCCACTCGCTTATCCAGCTTGGCTAATGCCAGATCAATCCGATTAAGACTGTCTGCCACACGCTCCACCTCGGCCTGGTTGGCCTTGGCACTGGAAATCAACCGCGCAAGATCGCCTGCGACACTGTTCAGTTTGGCAATATCATCGGATGCTGCTTTTAATTGCGACTGAGTACTGGCCAGAGAACCTTCTACGCCCTTGATACTTTTACCCTGGTTGGCGCCCGCGGTATCCAGTTTGCCCAACCGATCCCTGGTCTCCTTGACGTTGTCCCAAATCTTGCGCACCTCCGTCTCGAGCTTCGCGACTTTTGTTGCCTGCACCGCAGCATTCTGGTTCATACCCTCGTCGGTATCGGACAACCTGGCCTCCAGATCGCCAATACGCGTTGCATAGTTCGCAACATGCTCATTGGCCTGCTGTAACTGTGCCTGTAACTGCCAGGCCCAGGCACAGGCCAGAGCGGCGCCAACGAGGGAAATTGCAATAAACACGCGCGCCAGCAACCCTGTACCGCCGGCGTTGGAAGACTGTTTTTGAGCGCTGGGGCTGCGACGTCTCTCGCCCCTGTCACCCTGGGATTTGCCCGTGCTGTGCTGCGGCACACCGTCCCGGGTCGGGACAATGGAGGGAATGTGATCCAGATCGTCGTGAGGCATGGGGCAAATACACTGCGTAAACGTTACACGGCAATTATACATGCCGCCTACCACAGCGGAACAAAAAAAGCCGGGGAGATCCCGGCTTTTTTGTGTCCGCTACTCCCCTAGAGGAAGTGGAGCATTGCCCACAGCAGAGCCGTCAGGCCGATACTGCAGTGAATGACGCCTTTGATAGTGGTCAACGGGCCTGTCTTGCCGAACAGGGCGTTGACTTCCAGCAGCAGAATGACAGCGACACATGCGTAAAAGCCGGTACCACCGGCGCCGTCGATAAAAAGGTGCTTGGAACCCAGCATGCCGAACAGCATGGGGCCAGACAACAGCGTATTGGTGCGGGATGCCAGGCCAGCCTTGGCGGCGCTGGATGGCCCATCACCTGCTTTCAAACCCAGCACAACCTGCTGGTTGGGCCAAATGATTAGCCACACGTTCAGGAACATAATCGTACCTGCCAATGCACCCACCCAGATAACAGGCATGCCCATAATATTGGTAGTAGCCCCGATCAGGTGCAGGAGAATGAGACCCGTTAGAAAAGTAAACATTGCACCCCAGCGGAACCACCACAGCGCCCTGGGAGCCAGCTTCTTGAGCGCGTCAGCCTTGGCGCCGGCTTCAGCTTCCTTGAAGTATTCCGTTTGTACGAAGTTGAAATAGTAAAGCATGCCTATCCAGACAATACCGAACAGGACATGCGCCCACCTGAAGACAAATTCAAGAATCATGGTTATCTCCCCTTGTTGTTGTAAATAAACCTGATGTTATTGTACATAAAAAAAGGGCAGAGCCCTGCTAAAACAGGCCCAGCCCACCCTTTTTTTTCGATGACAAAAAAACCCCACCATACGGCGGGGTTTCTCGTCGTGACGCAGTTGGTAAGGCTTACATCATGCCGCCCATACCACCCATACCACCCATACCACCCATATCATGACGCCGCCACCGCCGGAACCGCCTTCCTCAACAGCTTCGCAGACCATGACCTCAGTGGTAATCATCAGGCCAGCGACCGAGCCGGCAGCCTGCAGGGCGGTGCGCGTAACTTTGGCAGGATCCAGAATACCCATCTCGATCATGTCGCCGTACTCACCGGTGGCAGCATTGTAACCGTAGTTACCCTTACCATTGATTTTTCACGTTATTCAGGACCACCGAACCTTCAGCACCTGCATTCTCCACGATCTGGCGCAAGGGACTTTCCATGGCGCGCAGCGCGAAGTTAATGCCGTGCGTCTGGTCTTCGTTGTCGCCTTTCATTCCAGAAATTTCCATGAGGGCACGAACCAGCGCAACGCCGCCGCCAGCCACAACGCCTTCTTCTACCGCAGCGCGGGTAGCGTGCAGAGCGTCTTCAACGCGGGCTTTCTTCTCTTTCATTTCGATCTCGGTGGCAGCGCCAACCTTGATGACTGCAACACCGCCAGCCAACTTGGCCACGCGTTCCTGCAGTTTCTCGCGATCGTAATCAGAAGAGGTATTTTCGATCTGCACACGGATTTCATTGACGCGCGCCGTGATGGTCTTGTGATCGCCGGCGCCATCGATGATGGTGCTGCTGTCCTTGTCCATGGTGACGCGCTTGGCGTGACCCAGGTGTTCCAGGGTCGCAGACTCCAGATCAAGGCCGACTTCTTCGGAAATCACCGTACCACCACTCAGGATAGCAATATCCTGCAGCATCGCTTTGCGACGATCGCCGAAGCCAGGCGCTTTACAGGCGGTTACCTTCACAATGCCGCGCAGGTTGTTCACAACCAGAGTCGCCAGTGCTTCACCTTCGACGTCCTCTGCAACAATGACCAGCGGCTTGGAAGCCTTGGCAACCTGCTCCAGCAGAGGCAGCAGTTCGCGAATATTGGAGATTTTCTTCTCGACCAGCAGGATATAGGGATCGTCAATATCGACGCTCATGCTCTCCTGATTGTTGATAAAGTAGGGTGACAGATAGCCGCGGTCAAACTGCATGCCTTCTACCACATCCAGTTCATTTTCCAGACCGGAACCTTCTTCAACGGTAATAACGCCTTCCTTGCCTACTTTATCCATCGCCTCGGCGATGATCTTGCCCACAGCCTCATCGCTATTGGAGGAAATTGAACCAACCTGAGCGATTGACTTGCTATCTACACAGGGAATGGCAGCGGCAGATATTTTTTCCACTGCGGCGGCAATGGCCTTGTCGATACCGCGCTTCAGGTCCATAGGATTCATGCCGGCGGCAACGCCCTTGAGGCCTTCGTTGACGATGGCTTGCGCCAGAACTGTGGCGGTGGTGGTACCGTCGCCAGCGACATCAGAAGCCTGGGAAGCGACTTCCTTGATCATCTGCGCGCCCATGTTTTCGATCTTGTCTTTAAGCTGTATTTCCTTCGCGACGGACACGCCGTCCTTGGTCACTGTAGGTGCACCGAAAGACTTGTCCAGAATTACATTGCGGCCCTTGGGCCCCAGTGTTGCCTTGACAGCGTCAGCCAGTATGTTCACGCCATTCAGCATGCGCTGGCGAGCGCTATTACCGAAGATTACGTCTTTAGCCATGGTAAATATTCCTTACGTATTACGAATTAATCTGTTTGTTACCTGTGAAAAACGACTGCTTCGGGGTCTTATTCGACCACGGCGAAGATTTCGCTCTCACCCATGATGATCAGTTCCTCACCATCAACGTCGATGGTGTTGCTGCCAGCGTACTGGCCGAACACAACCTTATCGCCAACTTTCAAAGCCATGGGCCGCAATTTACCGCTTTCCAGTGCCTTGCCATCGCCTACGGCAACAACTTCACCCTGATTGGGCTTCTCTTTGGCGGAACCCGGCAGCAAGATGCCGCCTGCGGTGGCTGTTTCTTCTTCCTTGCGACGAACGACCACGCGGTCGTACAGCGGACGGATTTTCATTTGTGTAGCTCTCCAAAGTATCAATGTGATGTTATGGGCACCCCGGATCGGGGGTTAACCCGCGTTAATTGGGGCGTGAAAACGGATTTCAAGACCTGATTAGCACTCTTTTCAAGAGAGTGCTAATTCTAGTCGGGAAAAAAGTGGAGTCAAGCGCAGGCCAAGAGTTTGTGCATCTCTCTGGAAATCGTATTATTCTCTTTATTTACAATATGTTACGTTCTATTTTCATCATCAACGTGCCGAAAAATACCCTCAATGGTCTCATGGCTATGGCTACCCATATCCCGTTCCGGAATGTAGGCCTCTGGCTCAGGCCCCCGCAGCATGCGTGCCAGACGCCTGCGCAAAGGACCTATCATTACAACGAGGGCGACCACATCAGTAATCATGCCAGGGATCATCAACAGGAGACCGGCAAACCCCATAGCCATATCGTCGAGAAGCAATGCAGGCCCAATTATCCTGCCATCCCGACCCTGCCGCAGACGCTCGAACATACCCCGTCCCTGCCGTTGCAATATCGCCATACCGAGAAGCAGGGTCACAAACACATAGGCCAGCGCAGTCAGAGCACTGGTTTTGACACCGAGTTCAATCAGGGTAAACAGTTCCAGCCACGGCAGGATCACAATTGCAAAGCGCATGATGGAGAGTTCTCGGCCGGACAATGGAGTTATGGTGACAGTGACGCAATTTTCAAGCAAGGCGACATAACCCAGCGCAGTGATTCCTCAAGGCCAAATACACTGCCTGAAAGATGGACGTGGCGATCGCTTACAGGAGACGATCAGTATATGACAAACCACGAACTTGATGCCAACCACCGAATCTGGCAGGTGGTTGCGGCAATTCCAAAGGGAAAAGTGACGACTTATGGTGCGGTCGCGCAAAAAGCAGGCATGTCCGGTGCGGCCCGCAGGGTTGGCCTGGCACTGCGGGGTTTGCCTTCGAATACTCGTATTCCATGGCACCGGGTTGTCAATGCGCAGGGACGTATTTCTCTGCCCGAGGGCTCTGTACCATACAATGCCCAGAGGGACCGTTTAAGAAACGAAGGCGTTACTTTCAGAACGAATGGCACGATAGACCTTCATCAATACGGATGGTGACCCTGGAGAAATCGTGGAGCAATCGCCGCCCCAGAAAACTACTTCTTTCCTCGGTGAATTTTTGACGCGGTGGTTGGCAGGTGGCCCATATAGTAGAAGGTCTTTTTGGTTATAATATCGCCGTGCCCACGAATTTCTTCGAACTGTTGTCTATACTTATCCAGACTCAAATTTCGCTGTTCCATGCTGACGTTTGTTGTGGTTCCGCCATGCAGTTGGTGAAAGCAGCCCTCACCTATTAGTTGAGCGGCGGTAACCCCGGGTGCATCGATAGCACGGCTAAAAATATCCAGATTGATGAAGCCTCCCCCTGGGTAGTCAAATCGTTCATCAGCTGATAACTCGCTTACACTCTCCGAATGTAATGTGCAAAAAATTACAGGGTTGCAGTTGCAGGGGATAATTTGACCAGCCATTTCGCTTCCATTTTAGTGGAACTTCAAGGTAGAGTTATGTTACTGAATTATAAACGGAAAATCCGACAGCCTCCTAGATAGGATTCACCATATCCTATCAGGCCAGAGAGCTATGATCATACACTATCGGATATTTTTGAGATTATGGGTTTTGATCTCAGCCCTGTTGCTTAGCCAGACTGGAAAGTGTACATGGCGCGGATCTCGGACTCATAGACCTCAATCTGACTCGTCCCAGCTTTGCTGACCAACTCACTCAACAAAGTGTGAGGCAGTCTTTTCAGGACTCAAACGGTGCGTTATGGTTTGTGGCTCAAGAAGGATTAAACAAATACACTGGTCACGAACTCGAGGCCTACCAATACTCGGCTACTAATATAGGCTCTTTGCCCTCCAACAATATTACTAGAATTACTGAAGACCATGATGGCCAGATATGGATATCATCTCGCGGATCCGGATTGATCTATTACAACCCAATATCCAATAACTTCCAAGCGATTTATTCTGACCCCAACAAGCACGATACACCTTACTCAAATGAGATTCTACTGTGTTCTGTGACAACACAGGCATATTATGGCTTGGCTATTTGAATGGTTTCAGTCGATTTGACCCAAAAAAACGTTCTTTTCATCACTATATTTCTGGCGCCAATAATATCCCATTCACAGGAGAGAATCGTAGTTTCACCCAAACACCTGATGGAGCTGTTTGGGCTGCCACCCAGACGAGAGGATTACTCCGAATTGAACACTCTACTGAGCGAAGTTGAGTGTTTTCACTCATGATGATGAAAAAGCAGGCTCTTTTGTTGGGGGTTGGCTTTACAAAATAATTACTGACCGAAATGGAAATATATGGATAGCCTCTGCAAACGCGGGAGTGAGTCGATACAACCCAAGAGAGAACTTTGCATTAAATTTGGTTCATTCTGCCACAGACACTAATTCTCTATCATCTGAACAAGACGTTTGACATTATCGAAGATGCCGGTGGCGATATTTGGATCGCCACCGATCAGGGCCTAAATTTATTCGTGCCTGAGACTAACAGCTTTATCAGATATAACAGCCTCAACACAAACCTACCCGAAGATGTTGTAATCAGCGTCTATCAGACGCGCGAAGGAAGATATTGGGTAGGAACGATGTCAGGTTTAGCCTCTGGTAAGAAAACAGACTTTCAAAAGTTTGACCGATCGCAAGGTAATCTTTCAAACGACTCGGTAAATGCTTTTACAGAATCATCAGATGGAAGCCTCTGGGTGGGTACAGATAATGGCCTAAACAGACTACGCCCTAACAGCGCTGAATTTGAATGGATCAACGAATCACACAATGCCCGCAATCTCGGATCCCGAGAGTCATGAGTCTCTACAGTGAAAGAAACACCTTGTGGGTTGGCACGTATGAGGGTGGTCTCAATAAAGTGGACCTCACTACTGGCAACACCACAACATTTCGACATAGTAACTTACAAGAATCCACTATAGGCGCAAATGGAATAACTTCAATTGCTTCGACTAAATTCGGGAGAGTTACTGATCGGAACGTATGGCGGCGGCCTGAGCATCTTACAACGAGAAAAGCGACGATTTCGTAAACCTAAAGAATGAACCCAACGATTCAACTACCATCAGCAACAACAGAGTATTAGCAATTTATCAAGATTCTTTAGGATTAGTTTGGATAGGAACCGAAATGGGCCTAAATCGTATTTCATCCCGACACACTAAAATTTGACCGCTATTTCGCTGAAAGAGAAAAACCAACAGTTTTTCGAGCGACATTCCTTGGTGTTTTTATGAAGACACAAACCGCACACTTTGGATCGGCACATCCGGTGGCGGAATAAATCTCTGGCCCACTAGAGGACAGAATAAATACCTCAAGGTAAATATCATACATTTTTCTGAGAAATATCCTTCCAAGCTCTAGTATCTATGGAATCAAGGGTAACGAAAAAGGTTGGATATGGGTTTCTCACAGCAAAGGATTGTCAAGAATAAATCCCAAAACATTTGAAGCTCACCACTATGGTAGTTAGGGATGGACTACAAGCAAATGAGTTCACTCTGGGCGCATCATTTAAATCTTCATCAGGAATGATCTATTTTGGAGGAATAAATGGATTTAACACAATCAACCTGAATTTTCTTTCCACTGAGCCAGTTCGGCCTCCAAGTAGCAATTTCAAATATAAAAGTGATGAATGTACGACGTGAGTTTGACAAGCCTTATTCTGACCTAAATCTATCGAACTCGACTATGAAGACAAGAATGCTATCAGTCGAGTTCTATGCGGCCGACTATTCCAGCCCGGACTTGCTCAATTACGCTTACAAGTTGGAGGGCGTTAACCCAGATTGGGTCATATCTCCGGAGGCAAGAATTGCATCTTTTACTACGCTGCCACCAGGGACCTACAACCTTAAACTGGCCGCAGCCAGCCCCGATGGCACGTGGAACTGGGACGGTCTCAGTATCCCGATAGTCGTTGCTCCACCGCCGTGGCTTAGTACCCCGGCCTACGCCGCGTACGCACTTTTGGCGGTTGCGATAATCGCATATTTTTTCCAGCGACAGGCCAGGCAAAAACGAGTTTCACTGCAGAGGCAAAGAGAACTGGAACACCGCGTGGAAGAACGCACGCGTGATCTTCAAGCGGCAAGAAAGGTTGCCGAAGAAGCCACTAGGGCTAAATCAGAATTTCTGGCCACCATGAGCCATGAGATTCGCACGCCAATGCACGGAATTATTGGCATGACCGAACTACTTCTGCACACCAGTCTCAATGGACAGCAGCAGCAATTTGCCAACGCCGCTCGCAATAGTGGCGAGTCGCTGCTAAATTTAATCAACGAGATACTGGACTTCTCCAAAGTTGAAGCTTCCAGGGTTGAACTGGAGCATATTGGGTTTAACCTGACGGAGTTAATTGATGACGTTTGTTACCTGCAGGGAGAGCCTGCGAATAGGAAAGGACTAACGCTCAATAATATTTGCCATCCATTAACTCCATGTACTTTGATGGGAGACCCGACCAAGATACGCCAGGTCATCATGAACCTGGTCAGTAATTCAATCAAATTTACCCACAATGGTAATGTCAATATAAGAGTAGAACCGAAATTCAGCCCCTCGAATACAGGCAAGGCATTAGTCCATATTTGCGTTGAGGACGATGGCATAGGAATGAACGCAGAAACGCAACAACGTGTATTCGAACCATTTACTCAAGCTGACACAAGCACAACAAGAGAGTACGGCGGTACAGGATTGGGTCTGACAATCTCACGTCACTATATTGATCTGATGGGCGGGGATATCGCCATCCACTCTGCCGTGGGTGAAGGTACAAAAATAACATTGTCTATACCAATGGACTTCGACCCTTCCGCCGCTCCCTCTGGCAGAACCTTCGAACAATTCACGGCCAGAATATTCACCAGTAATGCAGCAACCTTTCAGATGGCTTCCAGCCATTTATCGCGATTGGGTGTTACCTCATCTCCTATCCTGGAAGAGGAGCTAGCCTATGCCCCACACTGGAATAACTGCATTCTGGTTGTTGACTATGACCGCAAGCGGTTTACTCCAGAACTTGAGCAGCAATTAAGCAAAGCTGATGCGTTACTTTGTATTGTTTTGGCGCCCTTAACTGGAGACATGCCACCGAGTTTTTTTTCAAACTGGATTACTATTTCCAAACCAATCACCTCCAAGTCACTTTACGATGCTTTGGCTCTAAACTTGGTTCCCGACGCAACCACAGATTACACGCAATGCAATATAACAAAAAATGCCGACTTTGAAAAAATGCGGATTCTTGTCGCAGAAGACGTAGTTACCAATCAGCAGATCATCATTGAAATGATCAGCCTGATCGGGCACGACGTTGACGTCGCAAGCAATGGTCAGATTGCTGTCGCCAAATACCTATCTGGTGAATATTCACTCATATTCATGGACTGCCAGATGCCGACAATGGACGGGTACGAAGCCACACGAGAAATTCGCGACATCGAAAGCAAAAGACAGGTCCAACCTGTTCCAATCATCGCGCTGACAGCAGGATCCGACAAAGAGGACAGGGACAGATGTCGCGAGGCAGGAATGACTGGGTACCTCACCAAGCCATTCTCCATTTCTGACATAAAAAATATCGTTCAACGCCACTTACGCCAGGACATTTCCACTATCGTCGAGCCTGAGGAAGTTGATAAGAAGTACTCACAGAAAGTGGAGCACAGCACTGCGCGCGAATCCCAATCAAAAGTACTCAATCGCGCGGCCATAGAGAGCATAAGAGATGTGGAGCGGCAGACAGGCAAGCAGTTACTGCCCTCAATATTTGAAGGTTATGTTCATCAAATGGACGAGAAGCTCCAGGACATTAAACGAGATATCCTCGCTCGTGATAGTACGTCCATCTACCGTACGGCTCATGCAATTAAATCAATGAGTGCAAATATAGGTGCTGACAAAGTTAGAAGCATCAGCTCCCAGATAGAGAAGAAAGGCAGGGAAAACCAGTTGGTCGGGCTTGCAGAATCGGTTATCGTGCTCACAGAAGCCTATCATGAATTTATTGAGGAATTCGAGATTGGCTTTGCGAAATAGCCTGATTCTGCACCTAACTCATTGTAAGCTCATTGCTTGGAGGATCAACTAATATGAAGTGCCTTAATGCACAAGCCCTATATCGCATTTGAGATTTTTAGTCAGCTTTGGCACTAACGGAGCACAACAGAAAATGACGTGGTTGAGCTCATTCAGGAAGTAACTGTGTCGCGATGTATCAGTATTCTAACTTTCGCTATCTGCCTGAGCATAGTCTGTCAAACCTATGGTGCGCAGCCTAGAATTGTAAAGTCCAGCCTATCCAGCCAGCTCCAACAACCAACGGTGTCTGCAATTCGTCGCGACAGCAGAGGAATTCTGTGGATCGGCACACAACAGGGACTGCATAGATTTGATGGCGCGAATCTTACTGTATTTAACTCTGATAGAGGTAACACAAACTGGATCCCAGATTCAGAAATAGAGGATATAGTAGAGGATAACAACGGCAATCTTCTGGTAGCCACTTCCGCTGGTTTTCTCTTGCAATTGAATCCGCGGACAGAAACCTTTGACTCAGTCCGTCAATTCGGACCTGCAAATAACGCAAACTTGATTCGCCTTCTCGTCTGCAAGCTTGGCGGCATCTGGCTGCTTAGCAGGAATGGGCTCACACTATTCGATGCTAGATTTCAAAACACTGATGACTGGGTCTCAAATTTGAATCTGCCCGATAGCATCGGAAGTCTCCATGATTTTGTTGAAGACGAGTCAGGAAACCTCTGGGTAGCGGGAAATCTCGGTCTCGCTAAGATCATACCGGAAAAAAAGTCCTTTGTATCATTTGGCCTTGAAACTCTCCAACTTCCCAAAAACTGCAGGGTGACCGCTCTTGAAATGAATAGTGAGGGCCACCTGATAATCGGCACAGATACCGGGCAGCTAATGCTGTGGAATGTAGTTGCAGGCAAGCCTATAGCCACGCTCACTATCGGAGGAAGCGCACCACACTATATATCGGAATTCGTACAGTACGGAGATATGCTAATTGTCGCTACCGATAGAGGTCTGTTCGCCACTGATACACTACCTCTCTTTTATCCGGGATTTGGACGACAAAGGCAATGGGCTTTCAAACGCCTATATATTTTTAGTCTCTTTCGAGATGGGAATTACATTTGGGTTGGAACAATCGATGGACTGGACATACTTGTCCTTCGCTCCATTTGATTTATTCAATGCAAGAAATGGCCAGGTTTCCAACACTGTCCTCGCCTTCGAAGAAGACATACAGGGCCGCGTCTGGGTCGGTACATACTCGGGACTATATCGCTATGATGACGCTATCCAGTCTCATGTTAAGTTTAATTTTGGAAGCGATTCTGATTCGCCTAATTGAGGAGACCAAGGAATAGCGACAATGGCCATCAGGAGGAATGAATTATGGCTCGGGTTTTTTCACGGTGGCGTGAAAGTAGTTGATATTGTGAGTGGCAATTCTCGCACACTAAAGCTGACCAATAGCAATAGAATGGCGATCACAAAGATATTGGCTGACGATGACGGTGAAGACGTATGGATCGCATCATACGATCATGGACTTTTTCGCATCACAGCAGAGGAAGATGCATTCCTATTATGAGAGTCAGTCTCTGCCGGAGAAACGTATAACATCGCTATTCCGATCAAGGAGTAACATTCTTCTGGCTGTTTCGGAGAAAAAAATCTATCAACATGATCCCAGGACTGACCACTTTAATGAGATACGACTTTGATTTCGGGTTGGGAGAAACACGGCCCATTATCTATTCCTTGGCTCAGGCCTACAATGATGACATTTTGATAGGGACGAAGGATCAAGGACTGTTTATTTGGACTCGAAAAAGCCAAATTGAAAATCAGCTGCAGATTACAGTCAGCGAAGATAGTGGCGTGGCGACATCAACCATCTATGGTATAGAACCCGATTCAAAAGGAAACCTGTGGTGTTCAACGCAAAATGGCATAGTCAAATTGGACTCAACGGGGCACTTGATCAAAAGATTCACTACAGCAGATGGATTACAGGGTAACGATTTTACGCTGGGAGCATCGTTCACTAGTCGAGAGGGACTCATTTACTTTGGCGGGGTAAATGGATATAACAGATTTGATCCAACCGAAGTTGATATCGATACAGTGGCGTCACCAATGCGATTGACCAATATTATTCTTCCGAAAAATGACGACAGGAATTGGGGCTCCGGTTAACGAACTCAAGTCTCTCCAACTAACCCACAAAGACCATTTCGTCACATTCCAGTTCAGTGTGCTCGATTTTATCTACCCTGAAAAAAACCAGTTTCGCTATAAACTTGAGAACTTCGACACTGAATGGGTTGATAACGGAACCAGGAACACCGCCACTTACACTAACCTTCCCGCCGGAGACTACGTGTTTCGCGTACAGGGCGCGAATTCCGCTGGCATCTGGAACAGGGATGGCATCACGCTTGGCGTTCATGTACTTCCTGCGCTTTGGTTCACATGGTGGGCATTTGCCATTTACTGCATGACGCTGCTTTTCTCGATTTGGGGTGCGCGACGGATTTATCACAGCTATACCGCCGATCAAAAGTCTGCCCAGATGCAAAAAGACAAATTTGAAGCTGAAAGCAGGTCGCATGATGACATGCAGGAACAGCTGGAACTGCAGGATGAATTTGTAAAATCAGCTTATCAGCACAATCTGACAACATTATCACTAGTCAGCGATTGTATATCCTATCGGAGTATCAACCAGTCCGACGAGGTAAAACGTGATTTGACAGAGAGCAGCATCAAGCGAATAGCTGCACTGTCCGTTCTCGAAGATTGCCTCTACTATCAGGCGGGTGATACTGGTTGCAAATCTTCATAAATACACCGATAGCATTATGCCAGCACTACTCAATAGTGCCTCGGTAAAAACTGAAACAATAATCACCATCAACGAAGTTTCATCCATACTCCTCCCCGCGGAATTGGCTTCTCCATCTATCCATCGTAATCTATGAGCTATTGGAAAACTGTATGCAACACGCCTTTGACCTGAAGTCGCCAGCGAACTATGTCTTTATAAAAATGGTACCTGGTGCAACCAGGGATCCTGGCAAACGCTATCCTGGAACTAACTGTCCGCGATAGTGGGGTTGGTCATCCCTGGCTCTATCGATGACCTGGCGTGTGACCGTTCTGGTATTGCTATAGTCCAGTTTATTATGAGAAGCTGGGCGGAACAGTTCAATTCTCCGGCACAAGGGGCACTACAGTCTCGATGACAATTCCCAACCCGGATAACACCTAAATAGCATGCTACTGCCTGATACCGACCTAGCCAGCTTGCCTATTGCAATGCTACATTGCTAGTTCTGTGAAGCCATATAACCCCTCTAGCGGGGACAAAAATAGTGGTAGCAACGAGCATCTTCAGTAATAGTGATGAGATACTGGCAGGGGTTTAGTGGATAAAAGCGAAGTTCGACTGCATGCATTCGGCAGGTCATGTCACATTGTTGTCGATAACAGAGATGGTCAAGGTGCAGAACTACTGTATCTGTGTCAGCAAGAACTGACAAGACTGGAAGACAAGTTCAGCTCTTACCTCCCTGACAGTATTACCAGTCGAATTAACCAGACTGCTGGCACCGATTACATCGTACCCCTTGATGCTGAGGCAAGAAGCCTGTTTCGCTATATTGATGCTCTCTGGCTGGAGAGCAAACACATTTTTGACCCCACCACACGTATTTTACATGACTGGTACAACAGTACAGGCAAACTCCTCGCCCCCCAGGATCAGCTTCAGGGACTGCTCAAGCTCGTTGGTTGGCGCAATCTCGAGATAACGGAAAAGGCGTGCATATGTCAGGCAAAGGCATGCTGGTCGATTTAAACAGCTGCATTCGCCCCTATGCCCTGGATTCGTTGCGTAAGCTTCTGCTGAACAATGGAGTCATTAGCGCCTTTATTGAAATGGACCAGGAAGTCGCTAGCATCGGTAAACAACCAGATGGTGCTAACTGGCTGGTCGGCGTGCGAATCCCTAAGGGTTCTCGCGCTGCAATTGTCCGACTCAAGTTGAACCATAAAGGCCTCGCTATCCGCGGTGACTTCGAGAATACTGTGACTTCAGGACGGAGAGCACTTCGGGCGCGCTCTGAGTCCGGTAGATGGTCAGCCCATCCCGGGACTGCTCAGTGTTATCTGTCATCGCGGAAAACTGCCTTACGGCCTGCAGCGCCGCCAGTGTGGCACGACTGAAAACCGAAGCCACGGGTCATAAAATGGCTGGAAAAACTGGGGCTGCCCTGGATGGCTGTGGATCGTCAGTTTAACTGCCATGGGCCTCTGGCATCAGGGAGTCAAAAGGGCTTAATGGCCCGTGAACCGGGGGCTGCGCCTTTCTCGCTTAGCCGCAAAACCCTCCTGCAGGTCCTGTGATTCAAGACACAGAGTCGACAGCTTCCTGGCTACATCCTGGTTGACAGCGCCCGCAGCAGACATCCGCAGAATGCTCTTCATAGACCGCACTGCCAGCGGCGCGAGACCGGCGATATGGTGGGCAAAGTTATTAACAAAGTCGTCCAGATCCTGTGGCGACACCAGATGGTCCAGAAAGCCGATATCCAGCAGGGTATTTGCAGGAAATTCCTCGGAAGCGATAAGAATTCGTTTGCTCAGGCTCACCCCCAGGCACTCTACAAAGTGATTGATGCCCGTTAGCGGATAGCACAGACCGATGTCAGCAGCAGGCACGCGCATACGACATCCCTCGATACCAATGCGAAAATCACAACATACCGCTAGCTCTACCCCACCGCCGAACACGTCACCGTTCATCGCGCAAATGGTTGGGATCGGCAGATCGGCAAGTTGTCCGGTCATGCTTCTGGAAAGCATCATCAGCAAGTTGACCGTCACTCAGCTCTTGCAGAGACGCACCGGCGCAAAAAGTTTTATCACCAGCGCCGGTGACAATCAATACGCGCGCTTGTTCATCCGCCGCCACCAGGGTCAGGTTCGCTCTGATAGCTTCCAACTGTTTATGACCGAGGGAATTATGTCGGTGCGGGTTATTCAGAACCAGGCGCGCCACATGGCCGATGCGGCTATAAAGGATTGTGTCAGTCATGCAGTTTTCACTGGAAATTGCCGCTGGTAGTGTGGCACAGGCCGGCAATTACCGCCACCGGTTCGCCATAATTATGGACACTGGCACCATGGCACCGCATACTGAACAAAGTAAGGATGCCTCGCTGAATGATAGAACGTTGTGTCTGGTGCGGTGATGATCCGCTCTACGTTACCTATCACGATAAGGAGTGGGGCGTGCCCGTGCGTGACGATCACACCCTGTTCGAGTTTCTACTGCTGGAGGGCGCTCAGGCGGGACTCTCGTGGATTACCATTCTGCGCAAGCGCGGCGGCTACCGGAATGCCTTCGACAACTTTGATGCTGAGAAAATAGCCCGCTACAGCGATAGGAAACTGGATAAGTTGCTGCTGAATCCACAGATCATTCGGAATCGTCTCAAGGTTTACGGCGCCCGGAAGAATGCCCGTGCCTTCCTTGACGTACAGCAGCAGCGAGGCAGCTTTTCTGAGTACATCTGGGATTTCGTGGACGGCCAGACTATACAAAACCGCTGGAGATTGCAGCGGGAAGTGCCGACAACCAGCGCGATTTCTGACAGAATAAGCAAGGACATGAAGAAGCGCGGTTTCACCTTCGTCGGATCTACCATCATGTACGCCCACATGCAGGCTACCGGCATGATAAACGACCACACAGTCGACTGTTTTCGCCACGGGGAATGCCTGCACGAGGCATAAACCGATTGCCCCCGTCCACAGCAGCCAGGATAGCGGGCTATATTACGAGAAATTGACTTGTCCCAGTTGCCGCCAATCAAGCCACACTCTACCAGTCGAAATGTTTGGCGTCTGGCATGGCCGACCATCGTCTCAAACCTGCTGTTCACCACGGTAGGCTTCCTGCAAATCAAAATTGTTGCCCAATTGGGCACCACTTCGGTTGCTGCAGTGACCACTGGTCATCGGGTATTCTTCCTGGTGCAGGCCATTCTCATGGGCATATCGGTGGCATCCACCGCGCTGATTTCACGCAACTGGGGCGCACAGCAAGTCAGGCAGGCAGAACTGGTCTCGTGGATGTCTCTTGTGATATCCGTGGCGCTCGCGGCCGCGCTCAGCGTCCCGGTACTCCTTGCTCCAGAGGCCATTGCGGGGCTGTTCGGGCTGGATGAGGAGACCACAGCACTCGCCGCGAGCTTCATCTTCTGGCTGGGCCTGTTCAATGTATTCGCCGCGGTCAACATGATGCTCGGCACTGCACTCAGGGCTACCGGCGACGTCATTACACCTCTGTGGTTTCTACTTTTCAGCTCTGTATTAAATGTGACGTTCGCTTATCTACTGGGCTTCGGCGTAGGCCCACTGCCCCAACTCGGTGTCGCCGGTGTTTCCCTGGGGGGAAGCTTTGGCGCAGCACTCATTACCATCTTTTTTCTGGTCTTCTGGTGGCGCGGCAATTTCAATCTCAAGCCGCCAACGCATGTCACAATGGATTGGGCTGTTTCCCGACAGCTGATCACAATTGGCGCACCGTCGGTGCTGGAACAAGCCATCGTGCAACTGGCCTTCCTGGCCTTTTTCGCCATCGTGGCCCACTACGGAACCGTCGCCTACGCCGCTTACGGTATCGGCATTACCCTGGTAGCCTTTTCAATCGTAATAGGGTTTGGTTTTGGCATTGCAACCGCCACTCTTGTAGGTCAGCAACTGGGAGCCGGGCAGACCGAATTGGCCGTGCTGGCAGTTTCGCGCTCGCTGCGAATGGCCCTGGCGGCAATGATCCTCCTGTCCATCCTGCTCTGCTGGTTTGCCGAGGATCTGGCCAGATTCATGATTGCCGACCCGGATGTCGTTCACCTGA
Source organism: uncultured Gammaproteobacteria bacterium (assembly GCA_963762235.1). Taxonomy (GTDB): domain Bacteria; phylum Pseudomonadota; class Gammaproteobacteria; order Pseudomonadales; family Halieaceae; genus Marimicrobium. Next base: position 71,979 of record CAVXKH010000004.1, read on the forward strand.
CCGTGGTGTTTATCTATATCATTGCCCTGGCCCAGCCACTCATGGCCTTTGAATTCACCCTGGGTGGCGCCTTGCGTGGCGCCGGCGATACAAGATTCCCACTGATTGCGACCTTCTGCGGCATCATCCTGGGTCGCCTGATTCCAGCCCTGACTTTCGTGTGGCTGGGGCTCTCCGTGTACTGGATTTTCTCTGTAATGCTGCTTGATTACGGCATCAAGGCGGCACTGCTCCTGCACCGGTATCGCTCGCGTAAATGGTTGAACATCAAAATTAGCCTGACAAGCCAGGTAACTCTGCACACGACTATAGACAGAGACATATAGAGTACCTAGAGTTGCATTCGATGTAATTTGCAATGCGTTTTTGTCGTACTCAGAGGCCCTTGGTGGCTATATTTCAGGAGTATTTTTGTGACCAGTGATCTGGATAAGCTGCTACGGTTTCTTGAAGTTGAGCAAATTGAGCAGTACCTGTTTAGTGGCAACAGTCCCAAGCGCCCATCCCGCATATTTGGAGGCCAGGTGCTGGCACAGGCGCTGAACGCAGCAATACGCACGGTGGATGCGGCTCGACTTGCCCACTCCATGCACGCCTATTTCCTGCGACCGGGCAATCCGCATAAGCAAATTATTTACCACGTCGATCCCATTCGCGATGGCAAAAGCTTCACTACCCGCAGTGTAGTCGCCCGGCAGGACGGTGTTGCCATCTTTAATGCGTCGATCTCGTTTCACATCGAGGAATCGGGGCTATCGCACCAGTGTGATGCGCCCCAGGTCCCTGCGCCGGAAGAACTGGAATCCGATTACGATCGCTGGTCGAGGTTGGCGCAGGAAAACCCGGACAAGATAGATGCGCCAGTGTTACATCCCATAGAGCGCAGACCGGTGCGCCAGCGCGACTTTCTCAACCCGCAGCCGGAGGAGCCGCAACAGCAGGTCTGGGTGCGCGCGCTGGGGAATCTGGGAGACGATCTGTGCAGGCACCAGACAGTCTTGGCGTTCATGTCAGACTTTGCCTTGCTGGGAACGGCACTCATGCCACACCCGTACACCGGTATGAGCAAGGATCTGCAGTCGGCGAGTCTGGATCACGCATTGTGGTTTCACCGTCCATTCAGAGCAGACGAGTATCTGTTGTACTGTATGGACAGCCCCATCGCGAGCGGCGGACGTGGATTTAGCCGGGGCGCTTTCTACACCCGCGATGGCCTACTGGTAGCATCAACCGCCCAGGAGTCACTGCTGCGCCCCCTCACAAGCTAGTTGACCCGCGTGGTCATCTCCTCCCCAAGAGTGATTAACTCCAGGCCAGTGTCACTGTGGCGAAACCGGGTAATGGAGCCATTGGCGGGCCAGAAGCACAGCGTTTCGACTGCGATTAAGCACGTGACCGACTACTGCATTAATGACGAGAAAATGCGTGAATACCACAGCGGGTTGCTGCAGCGCCAGCAGTTGCTGCAGGGTTGCCGTGCGCCATGCAACAAGATCCGCGCCCTGTTCATGCCACTGCTGCTGCATGAAGTGACGCAGCCATGCCTGGCGCTGGGCCAGGGGTACGGGGGCGGGAATTTCACGAAACGCTTCATCCTCGCGCACCGCTTGTCGCAGCACTCTCGCCAGCGGCGCGGCAGTCTCTACAGCGCGCCGCAACGGGCTACTCCAGAGCAGTGTGTCAGCGCAGACCTGCCTCTTAAGCAACGCCGCGGCATCTTCAGCCTGCTGGCGTCCGAGCTCGCTCAGGCCAGGATCGGGAGACTCTCCCCAACTCGCCGCCGCCTCGCCGTGCCTTACCAGAAATATAGTCCATGAAATCAGTGCAGGTTGTTTAACGATAGCTGAGAAGGCTCTCACCCTGCTGTCTCCCCAAAACCTGGAGAAAAGAACAGTCATTGAAGTAGGACAGGGAGATTTTGGATCTGTTGTAAAACAGCTGGGTGACAGAACAATTGAGAATGGGCTCGTAAAACTGGTAGGTCTGCTCTCCTCCGAGACCAAGGACCTGGGCGACAATAGTGGCCAGCGTGCCTCCCGAGGTGAAAATTCCGACGGTTTTACCACCCCCCTGCTCCTGGATGACATCCGCAATGGCCTGGCGCGCGCCACCGGAGAATTCTGCCCAACTCTGTATACGCGGATCTTCACACGCCGGAGAAACCCAGTAGTTGAATACGGCATCTATGACCTTCTGGTAATCCTTACTGGAACTCAGGCCCTTCTCAACCAGCGCCTCTATCGTCGGATTGACTTTCACCACTTCAGGCATCAGGCATTTTAGCTGCGCGTCATTCTGGATTTCGTTAAAGCGGGGGTCGATGTAGTGTGGAACCTCCCCAGGCTGGCTGGCGATAGCCAATCTGGCGGTCTCACGCTGGCGTGACAGATCACCACTGTAGACCGCGTCAAAGTGCACGCCGCTATCACGCAAATACTGGCCGACCACGGTCGCCTGACGACATCCCAGTTCAGACAGTTTGTCGTAGTCTTCTGCGCCGAACGATGCCTGACCATGGCGTATGAGATAAATCGTGGCCATCAGGCGCTCTCCGCTAAAGCTGTGGCCTGGCGCTTAAAGCGAAGTTCGCGCCGATAGGGAAAGAAATCCTCGACGTGGCCACTGTGAATTTTATGCTGCAGCCCCTGCCAGAACGACGCCTCATAAATGTCACTGTGCAATGTGTCGAATACCTCACGCGCCCTCTGGTTACCAGAGAAAAATAGCGAAAACTCCTCGGGAAAAATGTCATTCGGCCCCACCGTATACCAGGGCTTACTGGCCATTTCTTCCGCTTCGGTACGCGCCTTGGGTATGGTGCGGAAATTGCAGTCTGTTAGCGGCACAATTTCATCGTAATCATAAAATACTACCCGGCCGTGGCGCGTGACGCCGAAATTTTTAAGCAGCATATCACCGGGAAAAATATTGGCGGCAGCCAACTGCTTGATGGCATTGCCGTATTCATCCATCACAGCCGCTACCTGCTCATCCGTGGCATTGCGCAGATACAGATTGAGGGGTGTCATGCGACGCTCTACATAGACATGCTTGATCAGCAGCGCCTTACCGTGCTCCTCAATCACTGAGGGTGCCACCTTGCGCAATTCCTCCACCAATTCGTCGGAGAATCGCTCTCTGGCAAAAGCCAGATTGGTAAACTCCTGCGTGTCCGCCATGCGGCCGGCGCGATCCCACCGTTTTACCAGCGCGTATTTGGCCTTCACCTGCTCGCGGGTCATATCCTTGGGTGGTGTAAACCTGTCCTTGATGACCTTGAATACAAAATCGTAGGACGGCAGCGTAAAAACGGTCATCACCATGCCCTTGATGCCCGGTGCGATATTGAACTGGTCAGTGGTGCTCTGCATATGCCTGTAAGCGCAGCGGTAATAGTACGTTTTACCATGCTTGTTGTGCCCCATCGCACTGTAAATTTCGGAAATGGGTTTGGCCGGCATGAGTTGCTGCAGGAACAAAACCCACTGTGCGGGGATAGTGGCATCCACCAGAAAGTAGGATCGGGTAAAACTGAACAGCACGCTGACCATATCTGAACCGAAGAGAATAGTATCGACGTAAACTGCGCCCGCCTCGTTGTGCAGAATGGGCAACACAATAGGCATGGATTGGCCACCGGACACGATACGTCCGACGATATAGGCACCTTTGTTGCGAAAAAAATGATGCCCAAGCATCTGGAATTCCACGTCATCCTCATTCAGGTCGAAACGCGGCGCGAGATTATTGAGTATGGCCTGCCGGATGTTTTCAATATCCCTGTAGAGGTCTTCATAGGGAATCGAAAAGGCAAAGTCCTTAAGCAGTCGCTCCAACAGGGTGCTGAGAGGCTCAGCCAGCCTGTAGGTACGGTACACCTTGCTCACATCTGCCGGCGGCATATCGCCATGGGGCGAAAACACAAATGCGAATTCATCGCGAATCTTCCGATGCCTGAATACTGCGCAATAGACAGAATTAAAGAAAGTCTCGGCTATCTCAAAATTGTCGTGTCCATCGATCAACTGTGCATAGCTACTCCTTGCCTCGCGCCAGAATTCGAAATCGTGAAGGTCCTTCCCTGCTATGAGTTCAACATACTCATAGACCTGGTTTATCTTGGCCTTGTAAAGATCAATACGTTGGATAGATGCGTGCCGGATACCGAGCCAGTCGGCATTCTCAAAGCGGGACCTGGCCGCCAGCGTTATATTCTGGAACTCCGCAAAGTAGGACTCGAAGCCATTCAAAATGGTGCGCGCGAAGCGCTCTCGGGTTTCCAGCCCCTGCTTCACAGCATTTCCCGGGCAAACAGCTCCAGTATCGCGGGACTGGTAACACTCAACAGCATGGATCCCACCTCACCGCGCTTGCCGGCTTCTTTCCAGGGTGCCAGGCGCTCCACGATCCTGCCGTGCGACCCGACCAGACCCACGGCATCGAGCAACTCGTTCGGCACCAGCGCCTGAGCTTCAGCTTTCTTCCCGCTGAGATACAAGTCCTGTATGCGTGTGGCTACCTCGCCATAACCGAGCCGCGTGGCATAGTCGTGGTAGAAATTCTTGCCTTTGGCGCCCATACCGCCGATATACAGTGCCAGCCAGGGCCGCAGTGAATCAAACGCTGCGGCGAGATCATCATTTGCCGCAACCATGACAAAAGGGGCTACATCGAAATTCTTCAGACTCTTGCCGTCGCCCGCCTTGACGAAGCCCTGTTCCAGGTGTTCGCCCAGAATGCTGTACTTAGTGGGATCCATCCAAACCGGAAACACTCCATCAGCCACCTCGCCAGCGCACTGCAGTCCCGCAGGCGTAATGGAGGCGGTGTAAATCGGCACTTCAGGACAGGGCTCCAGAATGGTTTTCAGGGGTTTGCCAAGGCCCGTGGTGCCCTCTCCCCTATTCGGCATATGGTATATCTGGCCATCAAATTCCACCGGTCCCTCGCGCCCCATTATCTTACGCATGATCTGGATGTATTCCCTGGTCCGGGTGACTGGCTTGCCATAGGGGACGCCGTGCCAACCCTCCACTACCTGGGGACCGGAAGCACCGAGACCCGCGATGAAGCGCCCGCCTGACAACTGGTGCAGCGACATGGCTGTCATGGCACACATGGCAGGGGTGCGCGCCGGCATCTGCATGATGGCGGTGCCGACCCGGATTTTTTCGGTCTGGGCCAATACCCAGGCCGCCAGCGACACGGCGTCATTGCCGTAGGCTTCAGCGGTCCATACAGAATCGAAACCCATGGATTCGGCCTGTTTTATAAGCGCCATGGGGACGTGAATTTGCTTGCCGGAGTAGCCCAGCAGAAAGCCCAATTTCATAGATGTTCTCCTGTAGTGACCAGGCCGCACTGGCCCGAATTATTGCGCTCGGCCAGTACTTGCGCAGGACTTTGGATTTTGCCTGATGACACTCACCATTGCCAAACTAACTACGCCGGGGAGACTTTAATACAACAGGCTGTAAAGTTTGCGCTGGTACTCCACGGCCAGGGGGTCACCCTTTCCCAGCGAGGCAATGGTATCGAGTAACATGCGTTTGGTATTGCCATCGCCGTGACCGAGGTCCTTGCGTAAAATAGCGATCAGGTGCTCCATGGCTTCCCGGAACTGCTTGTTATTTGTGTATTGCACACCCAACTGGTAGCGCACGTCGAGGTCATCCGGACGTGCGGACAACTGTTGTTCCAGAGCTTCAATTTCGGGGGACTTCGCCGCCTCCCGCTTGATCTGCAACTGCGCGCGCAGCTGCTCGTAGCCGGCGTCCCTATCCGCCATTCGCACACCATCCAACACGGTTGCGGCCTCATCCAGTCGCAGGCTTTCGATGAGGGCGTGAGTGTAGGCAAGCGTGATATCGTGTTGCTGTCGGGATTCCACCCAGGCCTGGCGCAGTGGCGCCAGTGCGCCGTTAAAATCGCCGAGCTCCATCGCCGCCAGACCCTGTTGCAGCAGTGCATCCCAGGGCTTGGGCAGGTATTTCTCCAGCATTTTGCGCACGAAGGTTTCGGACTGGGCTCCGGCAAAACCGTCTACCGGCTGGCCACCCTGAATCACCATCACTGTCGGCAGGTTGCGCACGCCCAATTGCTGGGCAATGCCCGGCTGCTGATCGGCATTCACCTTGGCCAGCAGAAACGCCCCCTGGTATTCAGTGGCGATTTTTTCCAGCAGGGGCGTTAATACTTTGCAGGGGGCAGACCGGTCAGACCAAAAATCCGCGACTACCGGACGCTTGTGGGACTCCTCGATGAGTAGTGCTGCGGCATTGCTGGCGTCAATATTGACGATGTAGTCGGTCACTGGCTCCCCCTGTGACAGTTCAAATTCGTGTTAGGGCCGCTACAGCCCCAGTACATCCTGCATGTCGTAAAGACCCGCTTCCCGCCCTGCGAGCCAGCCGGCGGCACGCACGGCACCGCGGGCAAACGACATGCGACTGGAGGCCTTATGGGTGATCTCCACCCGCTCGCCGTCTGCAGCAAACGTAACAGTATGATCGCCCACAATGTCGCCGGCGCGCACGGTGGCAAAACCGATGGTGTCGCGCGCGCGCGCGCCGGTCTGGCCCTCGCGCCCGTAGACCGCGACCTTATTCAAATCGCGACCCAGTGCCTCGGCCACTACTTTTCCCATACTGAGGGCAGTGCCGGAGGGTGCATCGATTTTATGGCGATGATGGGCTTCGTAAATCTCGATATCAACCTCATCACCCAGCACCCGGGCAGCCATGTCCAGCAGTTTGAAACACAGGTTGACGCCCGTGCTGAAATTGGAGGCCTTGCAGATTGGCGTGAGACCCGCAGCCTGCTCAATACCGTGCTGCTGCTGTGCGGTAAAACCCGTGGTCCCGATCACCATCGCGACACCCTGTTCGCTGCACAGTGCGAGGTTGGCCATGGTGGCTTCCGGCACCGAAAAATCAATCAGCACGTCAATGTCAGCAAGCACCGCTTCCAGCGACCCAACGACCGCGATACCGTTTTTTCCCTGCCCGGCCAACTCGCCCGAGTCAGCGCCGAGCAGTGTGCTCTCTGGACGCTCGATCGCGGCCGCGAGTGACAGGCCCTCAACCAGGCTGATTGCCTCGATCAGCGTGCGCCCCATACGCCCGGCGGCGCCGGTAATGCCAATTCGTATTGTCATAGTTTCAAATCATCAAAAAAACTTTTCACACCCTCAAACCAGCTGGTCTGGCGCGGGGATTGCGACGTACCGCCCTCCCCGAGACTATTACGCAATTCCTCGAGCAGCGCTTTTTGCTTCTTGTTCAGTTTAACCGGCGTCTCCACCACCGCCCGGCACAACAGGTCGCCCACGCTGCCACCGCGCACCGGTTTGACACCCTTGCCGCGTAAACGGAACAATTTACCCGTCTGTGTTTCCGGCGGTATCTTCAATTTCACGCGGCCATCCAGCGTGGGCACCTCAAGATCACCGCCGAGGGCAGCGTCCACAAAAGTAATGGGCACCTCACAATAGAGATCCTTGCCGTCACGCTCAAATATGGCGTGTTGCCGCACTGACATCTGCACGAACAAATCACCCGCAGGACCCCCTTCGGGACCCGCCTCACCTTCACCGGACAGCCGAATCCGGTCGCCGGTATCGACTCCGGGCGGCACCTTGACTGACAGCGTCTTGGTTTTTTCCACCCGTCCCTGCCCGCGGCAGGTACCACAGGGGTCGGTGATCGTCTTGCCCCGTCCCCGACAGGCGGGGCAGGTCTGCTGCACCTGGAAAAAACCCTGTTGCATACGAACCTGGCCGGCACCGCCACAGGTTCCACAGGTAGCCGGTGAACTGCCCTTCTTCGCACCGGAGCCATCACAGGTGTCACAGGTGCTCAGGCTGGGGACACGAATTTCAACCGTGGTGCCCTTGACCGCATTTTCCAGGGAAATATCCAACGTGTAGCGCAGGTCCGAACCGCGCTGGGGACCGCCGCGGCCACGACCGCCGCCGCCAAATATATCACCAAATACATCGCCAAAGATGTCGCTGAAATTACCGCCACCACCACCGCCCATACCCGGATCCACACCCGCATGGCCATACTGGTCATACGCCGCGCGTTTTCTGCTGTCCATGAGGACATCATAGGCCTCGGTCGCGTCCTTGAACTTACCCTCGGCATCCGGATCATCGGGATTGCGGTCGGGGTGGTGCTTCATCGCCTCGCGGCGATAAGCCTTCTTGATGTCCTTTTCATCGGCGCCCTTGCTGACACCGAGAACCTCGTAATAATCGCGTTTTGACATAAATTCTTAGGCTTTTTTCAGCTCATCCGGAAATGACTACGCGGGCACTGAAGTCCCGCGTAGTCCTGGTCATGTAATGCGATGGACGCACTGTCCATCGCGCTGGCGATAAGCGCCGGCTATTACTTTTTATCGTCTTTCACTTCCTCGAACTCCGCGTCAACCACATCATCGCCGCCGGCAGGTTCGGCCTGCGCGCCGCTCGCGGCCGACTCAGCCTGAGCCTGGGACGCCTGCGCAGCATACATCTTCTGCGCCACGGTGCCGGTCACCTCGGTCAGTTTGGTGGCCGCCGTATCGATGGCTTCCTTGTTATCGGCCTTGAGTGCGGCCTCTGCCTCGGAGATCGCCGCTTCGATCGCTGCCTTCTCCTCGGCGCTGGCGTGCTCACCCGCCTCCTCAAGCGTCTTCCTAGCCGCATGAACCAGGCCATCGCAGGTATTGCGCGATGTCACCAACTCCTCAAACCTGGCGTCAGTTTCGGCGTTAGCCTCGGCATCGGCTATCATTTTCTCGATATCTTCCTCGCTCAGGCCACCAGATGCCGTGATACGGATGGACTGCTGCTTATTGGTCGCCTTGTCCTTGGCCGACACGTTCAGGATGCCATTCGCGTCCAGGTCAAAGGTCACCTCGATCTGGGGCATACCGCGCGGCGCCGGCGGAATATCGGCCAGGTCAAAGCGACCCAGTGATTTGTTCCCGGACGCCTGCTTGCGTTCACCCTGCACCACATGAATGGTCACCGCCGACTGGTTGTCATCGGCCGTGGAGAAGATTTGCGATTTCTTGGTAGGAATCGTGGTGTTCTTCTCGATCAGCGGGGTAGCCACGCCGCCCATCGTTTCAATGCCCAGCGTCAGCGGGGTGACATCCAGCAGCAGCACATCTTTCACATCGCCAGACAGTACCGCGCCCTGGATAGAGGCGCCCACCGCCACCGCTTCGTCCGGATTCACGTCCTTGCGCGGCTCCTTGCCGAAGTAATCCGCCACAAACTTTTGCACCATGGGCATACGGGTCTGGCCACCAACCAGGATAACCTGATCGATGTCACTGGGACTCAGCCCCGCATCCTTTAGCGCAATCTTGACCGGCTCCATGGAGCGCGTCACCAGGTCTTCCACCAGGGATTCCAGTTTGGCGCGGCTCAGTTTGACCACCAGGTGTTTAGGTCCGGAGGCATCAGCCGTAATGTACGGCAGGTTTACCTCGGTTTGCTGGGCGCTGGACAGCTCGATCTTGGCCTTCTCCGCGGCCTCCTTGAGACGCTGCAATGCCAGCGGATCGTTGTGCAGGTCGATACCGCTTTCTTTCTTGAACTGCTCCGTCAGGTATTCAATCAGGCGCATGTCAAAGTCTTCGCCACCGAGGAACGTATCCCCATTGGTGGACAACACCTCAAACTGGTGCTCGCCATCCACCTCGGCGATCTCGATAACCGAGATATCGAACGTACCACCACCCAGATCGTAAACCGCAATCTTGTGGTCGCCCCTGGACTTGTCCATGCCATAGGCCAGCGCTGCCGCTGTCGGCTCATTGATAATACGCTTGACGTCCAGGCCGGCGATTTTCCCGGCGTCCTTGGTGGCCTGTCGCTGCGAGTCGTTAAAGTAGGCAGGCACGGTAATCACTGCTTCGGTCACCGGCTCGCCCAGGTAATCCTCGGCCGTCTTTTTCATCTTGCGCAGGACTTCAGCAGACACCTGCGGCGGCGCCATCTTGTCATTCCTGACCTGTACCCAGGCATCGCCATTGTCCGCTGCAATAATCTTGTAAGGAACCATGGAGATGTCTTTTTGCACCACATCATCCTTGAACTTGCGACCGATCAAGCGCTTGACCGCGAAGATCGTGTTGTGCGGATTGGTGACCGCCTGGCGCTTGGCGCTCTGGCCAACCAGAATCTCACCGTCCTCGGTATACCCGACCACAGAGGGAGTCGTGCGATCACCTTCCGCGTTTTCGATAACCTTGGGCTTGCCGCCCTCCATTACGGATACGCAGGAGTTGGTGGTCCCAAGGTCTATTCCAATTATCTTACCCATTCTCTGTCTCCAGTTTATTAGCGCGGGCCATGCCCCGCTGCTGTCACTTACGTTGTTCTGTATATTGGCGCTATTTGACTGATTTCAAGGGTTTGGCAATCGCTCCAGAATCCGGGATCGCCGACCCGTGATTATTTCCCCCCGGGGCTTTTACTGACCATTACCATCGCTGGACGCACCAGGCGGCCGTGGAGGGTGTAGCCTTTTTGCATAACCGCAATGACGGTGTTGGGTTCCACAGCGCCGTTCTCCACCAGGCTCATGGCCTGATGCAACTGGGGGTCGAACGGCTCGCCGGCAGGATCAACCGCCTCGATATGGAACTTTTTCAGCGCGTCCTGAAAACTCTTGAGGGTAAGCTGCACCCCTTCGGCGATAGGCCTGACGATTTCATTGTCGCCCGTGGTTGTCTCCAGGGCGCGCTCGAGGTTGTCCACCACGGGCAACAACTCAGCACAAAAACGCTCCAGGGCAAATTTGCGGGCCTTCTCCACATCCTGCTCGGCACGCCGCACAACATTCTGGGCATCGGCCTGGGCACGCAAAACTGCGTCCCTGGCAGCAGTCAGTTCTTCTTCCAGTTTGGCTACCACATCTGCCGGGTCCGGCGCTGCGAGCTCCTCGGCGACGCCGTGCCACTCATCTTCTGCCGCAACCGTCGCCTTGGCAGTATCGGCCCGGGGGTCTGCTGTTTTACGCTGCTCATCCGTTTCTGGGTGCTGGTCTTGTTCGGCCACGCTGGTGCTCCATTCATAGTCATCACTGTCCACGCGCTACTTCACACAGAGCGCGCAATCCGCAATCTGTAGCCCGATATGGGGTCATCAATGGCTATTTCAAGGCTTGCGCCGAGGAAATTGGGGGCGCCTGAAACCCGCGCAAGGATTAGCCTGCGGGTCGACCGGGGCGGCTAGCTGGACAGGGCCGAGCTCAACATCCGGGCGGTGACATCGACGATGGGAATGACCCGCGCGTAGGCCATGCGCGTGGGGCCGATCACCCCCAGCACACCCAACGTTCTGGACCCGTCGGTGTAGGGAGCAGTGACTACGCTGTAGTTGCCAAAGACCTCGTAGCCGGCCTCCTCGCCAATGAAGATCTGCACACCCTCAGCCCGGGTGCAGCGCTCCAGCAGGTGCAGCAAATCCTTTTTTTGTTCGAAAGAATCGAACAATTCGCGCAGCCTGGACATTTCCTCCGCCGTGCCGTTTCCCAGTAAGCGGGACTCGCCGGCCATCACGTACTCTTCCTCATTTCCATCCTGATCCAGCGCCCTGTTGGCGAGGTCCAGAGCGTCCTCCAGATAACTGTCGATCTGGCTGCGCGCCTCCTGCATCTCGCGCAAGATTCGCTCCTTGACCAGGTTCAGGGGCTGGCCCGCATAGCGCTGGTTGACCATCGCCGCCGCTTCCCGCAACTGCGGCTCGGTAAAGGGTCGCTGGGTGTGGATAATGCGATTTTGCACCTCACGCTCGTTCACCACGAGAATCACCAGTACACGCTCCCCGGAAAGAGGCAGGAACTCCACCTGACGCAATTGATTGGCCTCCTGGCGCGGCACAGTGACGAGACCCGCCTGGGCGGTGATATTGGACAATAACTGGGACGCGGCCTGCACCAGTTCCGTCGCGGATTTATCCGGATTGAGCTCGGCGCGCAGCGTTGCCAGGGCCTGGTCTTCCAAAGGCTGGACCTGCAGGAGTGTATCGACGAACAGGCGGTAACCCAGGGCGGTGGGCACACGGCCTGCCGATGTGTGGGGCGAATGCAAATAGCCCCGCTCCTCCAGATCGGACATCACGTTACGGATGGTGGCCGCGCTGACCGGCAGGCCGGCCGCCCTGAGCAGTGTACTGGACCCCACCGGCTGACCATCACGGATATGATGCTCAACCAGCGTCTTGAGCAGAATACTGGCGCGCTCCGATATCACTCCTGCCGTCATAGGTTCCCGCCAATAATGACCTGCATACGGTTTTATCACAGCGCCCGGAAATTACAAAGCACAGCAGCAACATAATGGCAGCGCGCTGTGGATGTTTATACGGCCAACCTTCTGATGTATAAATGGGGAAACCATCAGATGATCCGCCATGCTCGCCCAGATCAGTATCAGCAATTACACCATAGTCTCCTCGCTGGAAATGGAGTTTTCCCCCGGGTTCACCGTAATCACCGGCGAAACGGGCGCCGGCAAATCCATCATGCTGGATGCCCTGGGACTGTGCCTCGGCGACCGGGCGGATCCCAAGACTGTTCGCCATGGCTGCGAACGGGCCGAGATTTCTGCCAGTTTCGATCTTGCCGCCATACCCGGGGCAATCGCCTGGCTGCAGGACCGCGACCTGCACACTGGCGATGACTGCCTGCTGCGCCGGGTTGTTACGGCTGACGGGCGCAGCCGCGCCTATATCAATGGCAGCGTATGCACCCTGCAGGACTGCGCCGAGCTGGGTGCATTACTGATCGACGTCCATAGTCAGCACGCACATCAATCACTGCTGCGCAAACCAATGCAGCGAGAACTGCTCGACGCCTATGCCGACCATAAACCGCTCACGCGGGCGGTGGAACAGTGCGCCTCCGATTGGCTGCGCAAGACGGCGCGAGCTGGAGTTACTGGCCGGCGCCAAGGATGAGCACACCAGCCGCACGCAACTGCTGGCCTACCAGGTGGAGGAACTCGATGTACTGAACCTGCAGGCGACCGAACTGGGCGCATTGGAGCAGGAGCAAAACCTGCTGGCCAATGCGGAGGACATTCTGGAGGGAGCCCACCATGCCCTTGAGCTCTGCGAGCAGCAGGAGAGCGGCGTGCGCCAGGCCCTGAAGTTGCTCGGCACTGCCGTCCATGCCACTGCCGCGGCAGCGGGTGCGCGCGAACTCCTGGAGTCTGCGGCGATTCAGCTGAACGAGGCCCGCAGTGAGATTCAACGGCATATCGACAGCGTCGAGGTTGATCCACAGCGCCTGGAGACGGTGCAAAGACGCCTGGAAAGCATCTATGACATCGCCCGCAAGCACCGGGTGCTGCCCGAGCGACTGGCCGCCCTGCACCAGTCCCTGCGCGACGAGTTGCAGGGCCTGGCCAGTGGCGGCCAGCGTATTGCCCAACTGGAACGCGAGATGGCGGAGCTGGCCACGCAGTATGCGACCGACGCGGCGCGCCTCGGCAAACAACGGCGCAGCGCGGCAAAAAAACTGGTGAAAAACGTGTCTGCGTTACTGGCTTCGCTGGCCATGGACGGCTGCCAGTTCGAGATTGCCCTCGCGCCCCTGAAAAGTGATCAACCCTCACCCCCACGGCGGCGAGGAGGTAGAGTTCCTCATCAGCACCAATCCCGGCGCACCCCCGCGGGCGCTGGGCAAGATTGCCTCCGGTGGCGAACTGTCGCGTATCAGTCTCGCCATCGGGGTCGTCACTGCCAACACCGCCACCGTACCGAGCATGGTGTTCGACGAAGTGGATGTGGGCATTGGCGGCGCAGTCGCGGAAGTCGTGGGCAAATTACTACACAGCCTGGCTGAGCGGGCCCAGGTGCTGTGCGTCACCCACCTCGCACAGGTCGCGGCCCAGGGGACCCATCACCTGCTGGTGACCAAAACCAGCAGCGACACCGCCGTGGAGACCAGCCTGCGCACAGCTGGATGACGAGGAAAAGGTACAGGAGATTGCCCGTATGCTGGGCGGCGTGAAAATTACCCCGCAGACGCTGGCTCATGCCCGGGAAATGCTGGACAACTAGGTCTTCACACTACGTCTTCAAACTACGCCTTGTCTTTCTTGCGCACGTACAGTACGAGGGAGTGGTCGATCAGTTCGTAACCGTGTTCATGAGCGATCTCGCGCTGGCGCTGCTCAATCACGGAATCGGTAAATTCCACGACCTCTCCGCTGCTGACGCAAACCATATGATCGTGGTGCTCACCCTTGGCCAGCTCGAATACCGAATGGCCGGTCTCGAAGTGATGTCGGGTCACCAGGCCGGCGGTCTCAAATTGCGTGAGTACCCGGTAGACCGTCGCCAATCCCACTTCCTCCCCCGCATCCCGCAGTGCGTCATAGACTTCCTCTGCACTCAAGTGCAGGGAGCCAGGTTCGGAAGATTCCAGTATTTGCAGGATTTTGACGCGCGGCAGGGTGACTTTCAAACCCGCCTTACGCAGTTCCTGGTTTCGCTCTGCCATAGCGGTGGGGGTTCTCTGTGCTGTCCAGTGGAGGTATGATGCCACCCCAATACCGGAAGTGGAAGTTTTATCCCATGCGGATTCTGTTGCTCGCCCTGGCTATCGCCTGTGTTAGTGCTTGTGGCTTCGTCGGCTTTCCCGGCGTCTACAAGATTAATGTTGAACAGGGCAATATTGTCACGCAGGAGATGGCTGACAAGCTCAAACCGGGCATGAACCGCCGCCAGGTGCGCTTTATCCTGGGGACGCCGCTGGTGGAGGACACGTTTAACCAGAATCGCTGGGATTACCTGTACGTCAAGCGCAATGGGATGAAGGTTCTCGACAAATCCCGCCTGACGGTTGAATTCGAGGGAGACGCTTTGGTAAGAGTTTCCGGAGACCTGGTCCCACCCGACTGGGGTGCAGAAGCGCGTCCTGCACCGCAGAGTCTGCCTGAAACAGAACCTGCCCCGGGTATACCGACCGGCGGATAGCGCAAGCCAGTCGCGCTCAGTCTGGCTGGTCCTGCTGCCTGCGCTCCCTGGCGCGCTCCGCCCGGGCTTTGCGCACTTCCTTGGGATCAGCGATGAGCGGTCGATAGATTTCCACCCTGTCACCATCCCGCAGCACCTGCTTCGGGGCAACGACATGACCGAAAATGCCGAATGTGGCGTTATCCAGATCCACGCCTTCAAACTTGCTGGCGATGCCGGAGTGCTGCGCAGCCTCCATTACAGTGGCCCCAGCGGGCAGTTCGACTGCAACAAGCGTCTGCCTGCGTGGCAGCGCATAGGCCACTTCTACCTTGATCGTATTCTCTTTATTCATGGGATCAACCGTATAGTTGACTGGCGCGGCGACCGACCGCGTCCACCAGGTTGTTGGTCACCTTGTCGAACAACCGGGATGCCGCGACACCCAGTAACGTGCTGTTAACACTGAACTCCAGATTCAGGCTCATTTTACAGGCCGAGTCCCCCAGAGCGCGAAAATTCCAGTGCCCGGCAAAATACTCAAAGGGTCCATCGATCAGTTCCAGCGTGATTTCCCGGGCGGCAAGCATGCGATTGCGCGTACTGAAACTCTGTGTGATGCCGCCCCGCGCCAGATCCAGGCGAGCTTCTACCAGATGCTCCTCGGCATGCAGAATCCGGGCTCCCACACACCCCTCCATATAAGCAGGATAGGACTCCACATCGCTCACCAGATCGAACAACTGGCGTGCGCTATAGGGAAGCAAAGCGCTGCGGTTGATGACTGTCATGAATACGATCTTACCCTGATGCAACTGGCTGGCTACGGACTGTTCGACCTAAATCCTGTCCACCAAAAATGGCGCCAGCAACAGCAGCGCTATGGCCGGCGGAGCAATATACCGCAACAGAAAGCGCCAGAGCGAGAAAAACAGATCGGACTCCCGTGCCAGTGCCAGCCGCAGGATTTCCGGCCGCAGACGCCACCCGACCAGCAGCGCGATCAGTAATGCAACCAGCGGCAGCAGTACACCGGCTGTGAGGCTATCCAGAATGCCGAGCAGGTTGCGTTTGCCAAACCACAGGAATGCCGTCCGCGACCCAAAAGACATGACCACAGCCAAACCCAACAGCCACACCGCCGCGGCGACCAGCAGCGCCGCGGTGAACCGCTCCAGTCGTAACTGCTGCATCAGCGTGGCCACGATGGGCTCCATGATGGCCACCGCTGAACCCAGGGCGGCCAATACCATCAGCACGAAGAAAACGGTGCCCGCCAACTCCCCCTGCAACAGATTGCCAAAAGCGTACGGCAGGCTGATGAATAACAGACCCGGTCCCGCCGCCGGTTCCATATTGTTGGCAAAGACCAGGGGAAATATCGCCAGCCCCGCCAGCAGGGCAAAGATGGTATCGAACACTGCCACCGCCATGACTGAGCGCCCGATAGGGATACGTTGTGGGGCATAGGCCCCATAGCTGATTCCGGTACCCACGCCCACGCCCAGGGTAAAAAATGCATGCCCCAGCGCCAGCAGTGCGGACCGGCCAGAAAAGTCCACCAGCCGGGTGGAAAACAGGAAATTGCCGGTAGCGCCGATATCGCCGTTATCAAATCCGAACTTGACCAGAAACGCCAGCATGGCCAGCAGCAGCGGCACGGCGAGCCACACCAGCATGCCCAGGCCGCGCCTCACACCCAGCACTACGGTGCCTGCCGTAAGCAACAAGAAACAGGCTTTGCCAGTAGACCTGCTGCATCGGTTCGGCCAGAAAGTGCTCGAAGTGTGTCGCCCACATCCACCGCCCGGGCGGCAGAGAAAATTCCGGCGTGCATGAATCCGACGTAGGCCATGCCCCACCCTGCGATCACGCTATACAACGACAGCATGAGCAGCCCCGTCAGGCAGGCCAGAGCGCCTGCCACCATCCACCCGCGCGAGCGCAGCGAGCCATCAGCAGGCCCGACGAATCGCCCCTACCGGACCCGGTCCACCCTGGCTGCCCAAAACTACCTCGGCCACCATAATGGGCACGGCGATGAGAAACAAACACAACACATACGTAATAACAAAGGCTCCGCCCCCGTACTCGCCACTCAGGTAGGAAAAACGCCACAGATTGCCCATCCCCACCGTCGAGGCTGACAGGGCAAGCACGAATGTCGTGCGGCTGCCCCACCTGTCGGGAGTGCCTGACTCAACCACATTCACGATAAAAAAGCCTGAATAGTCATTAGCTTAGAGTGCCGCAGGCATTCAGGTGTGAAAAGGGGAGGATTCACGTTTCCCCTCCGGACCTTGTCCGTATAATGCGCGCCATGGCCAAAAAGAAAGCGCAAAAACCCAGCAATGTCATCGCCCAGAACAGGCGGGCCCGATTTGACTATGAACTGATGGACACTTTCGAAGCCGGCGTAGCGCTGACCGGGTGGGAGGTGAAGAGCCTGCGCATGGGTAAAGCGGACATCGCCGATTCCTATGTGCTGATCAAGGACGGCGAGGCCTGGCTGCTGGGGAGCCATATCATCCCGCTGGACACCGTCTCCACCCATTTCGTACCCGACCCCACCCGCACCCGCAAGCTGCTCCTGCACAGAAAGGAACTGGCCAGATTACTTGAGGCTACCTCGCAAAAAGGCCTGACCTGTGTGTGTACCCAGTTGTACTGGAAGAGTCACATGGTCAAAGCCAGGATCGCATTGGCCGTGGGCAAGAAGTCCCACGACAAGCGCGATACGGAAAAGGACCGCGACTGGAACCGTCAAAAACAACGCATTGTGCGCGACAACGTCAAACAATAAACCGCCGTCTTGTACAGGTGGCGGTATGTTAGCTGCAGATGAACAGGCCTTGCGCTGCGCACCTGTGTAGTGGCCGCAATCGTGACAAGCGGAACTGCCCGCTGTTACCATAGCCGCCGATAATCCGCTCGGCGTCACCCTGTGAAACGATTGATTTTTGCCTCTGTTGTACTGCTGAGCCTGGTGGCTTTGACACTCTGGGGCAACCGTCTGATCGGGCATACGCTCGACGCAGAACTCGGTCCCCTGCTGACCAGGCAACTCGGGTTGCCGGTACAACTCGCCCCCATAAATGCACATCTGTGGCAACTGCAGGCAAGCAGTCCGAAGTTGATCATGGGTGACCCGCAGGATCCCGCAGTCGTTGCGACCGATGTCACGGTAACACTGGCATGGGCGCACCTGCTGGACCGCGAGATACGACTGGTGACCGCCAGCGCTACCGATCTCATGGTGCGTCCATCGCGCTGGCCCGCCAGCAGCACGCCGCCGCCGAATGACTACCGCTTTCTCGATCCATGGCTGCCGCAGAGTTTACAACTGGAGACCGGGCAGTATGTCAGCGATGGTGGTGACAGCTATCCGCTGAGCAAGCTGCTCTGGCAGCGTCAAACCGATGGCAGCGCGACTGCGAATTGGTCCGAGGCACGCACAGCTGGCGAGCTTACAGTGGGCGCCAAGCTCAAATCTCTAACAGATCTGCTGCAGCTTGCCCCTGTTGAGCTTGAACTGGCCGTCGCAGTCGTGGGCAAACCCGACTCTCCGATTGCGCTCAAGGCCACGGTGCAGCCCGGGACAACTTCCGCATACTCCATGCAAATCGATCTGCAGGCCGCCGAAATGAGCGCACACATCACCGCCACCGGGCAGACGGCCTGGAGCCTGCCTGATCAGTCTGAAACAGCCATTCCACTGCTGGACATCAAACGGCTGCTGGACGTGGCGGGCAGCTATCGCGAATCCGGCCCGGATGGCGAACTTGCCAAGGAGCTTGCCACAACCCTGCCACACATGAAGTTGCCAACACACAGGGGCCATGTTGCCATCGATGTCATCCGCATGGATGATGAGATTGGCAAGGACACCGCTTTCGACTTCAGCAGTGGCGAACATGGATTGCAGATCAGCGCCCTGACCAGCAGTGGTCCCACGGGCATCGTGACTGGCACACTCGGGGTCACCAGTGATGAACATGTCTGGTCCGTGAATGTGGATGCGACCATGCAGGCCAGGGAGGGCGAAACTGATATAGCACCGCAGTTCGGGGGATCGGATTGGCTCTGGCGCACAGGGCGGGCCAAGCTGGTTGGCCAGGGAGATACCGCAGGAACACTGCTCAACTCTCTTCAGGGTGACGTTGCGCTGGCAGGACATTACCGCAGCGATAAACCAGATTCCAGTAGCCATTGAAGCGCGGCTCGATAATCGCCCGGGAGAGTTTGCCCTGGATAGCCTGGCGATCAAGCTGGGTGAACTACAGGTCAGCGGCTCCGCAGTGCTGTCCGGCACAGATCGACGCAAGCTCACCATGGACCTGAAGGGCGCGCACATGGATCTGGGCTTTCTTTTTAACACTGCGGATAGCCCACCACTTCCCGGCATCGCCCTGCCGGAATATCTCGCAGTCATGCCGGATCTGGACCTGAACCTGACAGTCTATGCAGAGAACCTGCAGGCTCCCGGACTGAGCCTGGGTCAGGCCAGCGCAACGCTGCAGCGCTCAGCGCAAGGCGGTAAGTTTGAAGCGACGGCCAAGGGCACAAATTTTGGCAGTCTTGACCTGACCCTGGAAGCGAGTACGCCTGCCGACAAACCCAGCGCTATCAAGCTCACCGCAAATTTCACCGACATGGATATACCCGACATTTTCAGGCAAAAGGGCCTGATCAACAGTCGCAGTACGGGCAGCCTTGACTTTTCAAAGCCAGGGCCGTGGAATCAAAAATATCTTCAGCGCCATGCAAGGCAGGGCACAGATAGCGATGGAAGTCAGATCGGACAACAACTGGCGTCGCGCAGCAAGTGCGCAGGAAAAACTCTCATTGACAGGAAATTCCAGCCTGATACTCGATAATGACCGGATTGTCGGGGTAAAGATCGAAAAACTCGACGTGGATTCCATCGATCAGGACCTGAATGGCAGTCTTGAGCTGGTATCCGGTCGCAGCCCCTGGCTGGTTGCGAATCTTAAGTCCGAAATGCTGAACGTCACCGGCCTGCTTGCCCTGCTGCCTGAATCTACGGCCAAAGCGGACCAGGCAGGCCTGGTGCCGTCACTGACCCGGCTCGGCGCGGCCAACATCTCGCTCGATGTCAAATCACTCAGGGTGAACGATGTCGCAGTATCAGACGCACAGATTGAGCTTGCCTCGGCCCCCAACCTGATGACGGTCAAGCGGTTCGATTTCGTCTCTGCGGATGTCACCCTGAAAACCCAGGGCAGGATTACCTGGCAGGGCCAGCGTGCAACGCTGGAAAGTACTGCCCAGCTCACGGACCTCGACCTGGACAAGTTTCTGATCAACTACCGCGACGTGGAGCGTGTGCCCGTCTCCGGGAGTGCCCAAATTTCCAGTGAAGGGAGCCGGATTGAGGAACTGATCCGTAACGTTACAGGCCATATAGATCTGAGCGCCGATGCACAGACGCAGCGCAGCTCGCCGCTGCGGCGGCGCCAACTGACGGTAAAGGCAACCAGACTGGCCGATGGGGTTCAAGCCGATATCAGCAGCCTGCAATGGGGGGAGAGCGATCTCAGCGGCAGCGTTAGCTACCATAACACCACGCCACCATCGGTGGAGATCAAGGTACAAGGCGGCAACCTGTCGTTAATGCCCTGGGAAAACGCCCATTTGAACGCCAAAACACCCACTGAAGTGAGACCAGCAGAGTCCGCGCTGGATACCATCGCCAGATCGAGCGCCAATCTGGTGGGAGACATACTATTGAGCCCATTGAGGTTCTTGGGCCGCGATGACACGGCGCCGCCGAGTGCCAGGGTGTTCAGTACTGACCCACTCTCCCTGGATGCACTGAAAAACTTCAATATGACTCTCACAGGGCAGCTGGCCTCAGTGGTCAGTACGGAAATCACCGCCAGGGAACTGGAATTCACCAGCAGCCTCAGCAATGGTCAGCTTGCAGTACAAATGAGCAGCGGCCAGCTCAGCGGTGGTCGCGGGGAAATGTCGCTGGCGCTGGATTCCAATGCCGCACCGCCCAGCTTCAAACTCACCAGTACGTTTCAAAATGTTCACGGATTCAAGACCAGGGCAACCTTCCCCCGCAGCGGTTTTATCTCGCTGGAAAGCCGGGGGCAAAGCCAGGCGGAACTCGCTTCCAATGTCAGCGGCCTGCTCTTCCTGGATCTGGGGCAAGGCCCGTTCGACTACGCCAATTCCGCACTGCTGACGGCCAATGTGGTCACCACCGTGTTCCAGACCCTGATACCGGGAATCAACCGCCAGCAGCAGCAACTGGAGTGCGGCACCGCCGTGGCGCTCTTCCAGAACGGTGTGGGCAGTACCCCCTACGGATTTGCCGCACGCACCAACCAGGCCAATTTGGTCGGACACATAAAAGTCGATCTGGGCAAGGAGAATCTGGAGATGAATATCGACTCCCGGGGCCGCCAGGGGCTGGGGATATCCGTGGGCACTATCTTTTCCAATACCGTCCAGATCCGGGGCCCTCTAAATAACCCGAGAATCGTGCCCAACCCCACAGGTATTGCCTGGCGCGCCTGGGCAGCGGTTTCAACGGGTGGCTTATCCATTGTGGGTGAAACGCTGTTGCGCCGCATCTGGGCCAGCGATAACGCCTGCGCGTCCGTCAAACGTATAATTGTGGAGCAGTTGTGTCCAACTAACCCCATTGCCGCATCATCTGAAATGGTTTGCCCCAAAACGTAGTGATATGCGCTATACTGGGCATTCACTTATGGGGGCGATTTGGATTCGACGACGGTAGCGAACCCTGAGGTGCATGCCGTGATGGTAGCCAATCACGTTAATCCAAAGCTGCAAACTACTAGTTGCCAACGACGACAACTACGGTGCACAACTCGCTGCGTAAGCAGCCTGTTTAACACCATCTAGTGGCTTCGGCCCTAGCGGTCTTTAGCAAGGTGCCAGCCCCGCGCTACTGACTGTCATATAGAACTGGATCGCTGTGAAGCCTGCCTGGGGTGGATCTGCTAAATTTTTTCAGGATCGCCAATTACGTCCTGCCCGTTGGGCTGTATGCGGCTAAATCAATTAACGGAAACTAAGCATGTAGAGCCGAAGGCAGAGTACTGGCGGACGCGGGTTCAACTCCCGCCGCCTCCACCATTTAGACTACACCTTGAAAGCCCCTAACCAAGGGGCTTTTTTGTTTATACCATGTCCATGGCTGCCCAATATGTACAGCTGCATACCATCAAAAAGGGACAGCGCACCTGACAGTACAACCAGAAGTGACGATGTCGTGACTGTCACACACCGGTTTTTCGCGGTCTGCGGAAGTCAACTTGTTGGCACCCGAAACTCTTGACCGGGGTACCGTATTCAAGGAAAGTCGATTGGAAACGAATTGCTCGAAACCATGGTCAAAACGAGTCCCACTGGAAGAGCCGTAGTCGCGGCCATTTACAATAATTTGAAACGAGAACTAACATCGATGGTGCGATGGCAAGGCGGCAGAGCGTCTTTCATGTTTGGCTTGCTTCTATGTGGGACATTTTTCCAGGGCGAACCGCAATTTTCTGTGAGGACTCAACGGTCAAGATGCGTCGCTCCCTGATACTGTACACGGGGCTTGCTGTCTTCGTCATCTATTATGGCATCCACGCGTTCCGCCTCCCCATGTTCGGAGATTTCCCTGTTTACCTCGCCGCCGTGCATGCCCTCTATGTAGATCCATGGCTCCCGGCGCATGAGACCATGGCAGTCCAGGGCGCCAATTCGGTCTGGTATTCCCCCTACACGGTGCTGGTGGCCATCGCAGGGAAAATGCTTCAGGTGAGCCCGTATCGGGCGCTGCTATTGGCAGGGGTCGCGAACCTGCTGCTCTACGCGGGCGCAATCGTCTTTTTCTTTCGCACCTTCGCGTCGCGGCCCACGAGCCCGTGGCCGCCACTCCTGTTTCTCGCGGTGACGCTGTTCCTGCGCTCAGAGAACTATGAGTGGTCGTCGGAGACCAGCTATCAAACACTACGGTTTATTCAGGCATACCCATCCTTTCTCGGTTGGCCGCTCGCGCTCATTGCCTTCGCGCTGGTGGAACGAGTCGTGCGCAGAACCCATGGGCTCGCCACTCTGGCAACCCTAACGCTATTGATCGCTTTTCTTCTTCTCTCCCACCTGATTACGGCGTCCTGGGTGATCGGCATCGTTGGCCTTCGCGGACTGTACGCCGTTGCAGCCGCGTGGCGCCTCGCTTCCCGCCAGGGGCAGATTGGGTCAACTACCGCGCTGCGCGAGTCGGCGGCGACGTTTGGAAAAATTCTCGCGGCGCTCGTGGCTGCAGTGTGTTTGAGTCTGTTGTGGCCGTATTACTCTCTGCTGCAGCTCGGGAGCTTCGGAACAGTGGCAGAGGGCGCGCCGTTCGGGTCTCAACCGTTTCACTTCATGCTGGCTGTGTATGCGCTCGGTCTGGTTGCCGCCATACCGGCCATCAGGGCCGGAAGACACCTGTTCTGGATCGTGGCGTTCCTCGCGACGATGGGCGCGTGGGCCGCCTTCCGCCTCGCGGGCTTGAATTATGGTGATCGCTATGTCTTCTTCATGGCATTTTTCCCGCAAGTGATGATTGCAGATGCGGCCTCGCTGGCGATTGAGAGCGTTTTTCGCAAGACACCCAACGGCAACCAGAAGCGTCTTGCCCGGATGGGTGCGGGGATTTATCTTGCCGCGCTGGTCGCCGCCATCATTTGGGCGCCGTCCATGCGCGGGGAGTGGCGAGGTCTCATCAGAATCGCCATACCTCCTCTGGCGCATCCCGGCAGCCGACAAAGCCTTCTATAAGCACTGGGAACCATACCGCACGGCACTTAAGCCCGGCGATGTTGTCATGATGCCTTATGATGAAGGTGAACCGGCCATGGATCTCGCAGCGGTGACTGGAGCCAGAATGGTCGCGGTCCAATTTTCCGACGATGTTCCGGACTTCGCGGATCGAACGACTTCGGTTGAGCGATTCTTTTCCAGGGGGGCGAGCGCCGAGACCAGGCTGGGTGAACTCAAGCGCTGGAACGCAAACAGGATTGTGCTCGTTGGACCAACTCTCGAACTGGAGCCGGATATAACAGCGCTTGTCGGGGAGCCTCTCTATCGTGACGACTCGGCGATTGTCTACAGTGTCCGCCGATAGCGTATAGCCCGTTATACGTGAGGTCAACCCTTTTCCAGACCACTGGAAGAAAAAAGCGAACCCGACAGCAGACTCGTCCACAGACGCCTAGGTATACTGGGCACCCATAATCCCGGTCAGAATCAGATCAAAACCCGGGTTCAATACCAGGTGGTAATCCACAGTTCATGTTTGGATCGTTTCTATGCGGGACATTTTTCCTGGGCGAACAGCAATTTTACCTGAGGGGCGAACGGCCAGGATACGTCGCTCCCTGATACTGTACACGGGCCTTGCTGTCTTCGTTATCTACTATGGCATCTATGCATTCCACTTTCCCCCGGCGGGCGATTTCCATGTTTACCTCGCCGCCGTGCATGCCCTCTATGTAGATCCATGGCTCCCGGCGCATGAGACCATGGCAGTCCAGGGCGCCAATTCGGTCTGGTATTCCCCCTACACGGTGCTGGTGGCCATCGCAGGGAAAATGCTTCAGGTGAGCCCGTATCGGGCGCTGCTATTGGCAAGTGTCGCGAACCTCCTGCTCTACGCGGGCGCAATCGTCTTTTTCTTTCGCACCTTCGCGTCGCGGCCCACGAGCCCGTGGCCGCCACTCGTGTTTCTCGCGGTGACGCTGTTCTTGCGCTCAGAGAACTATGATTGGTCCTCGGAGACCAGCTATCAAACGCTGCAGTTTATTCAGGCATACCCATCCTTTCTCGGTTGGCCGCTCGCGCTCATTGCCTTCGCGCTGGTGGAACGAGTCGTGCGCGGAACCCATGGGCTCGCCACTCTGGCAACCCTAACGCTATTGATCGCTTTTCTTCTTCTCTCCCACCTGATTACGGCGTCCTGGGTGATCGGCATCGTTGGCCTTCGCGGACTGTACGCCGTTGCAGCCGCGTGGCGCCTCGCTTCCCGCCAGGGACAGATTGGGTCAACTACACGCGCTGCGCGAGTCGGCGGCGACGTTTGGAAAAATTCTCGCGGCGCTCGTGGCTGCAGTGTGCTTGAGTCTGTTGTGGCCGTACTACTCTCTGCTGCAGCTTGGGGGCTTTGGAACACTGGCAGAGGACGCGCCGTTCGGGTCTCAACCGTTTCACTTCATGCTGGCTGTGTATGCGCTCGGTCTGGTTGCCGCTATACCGGCCATCAGGGCCGGAAGACACCTGTTCTGGATCGTGGCGTTCCTCGCGACGATGGGCGCGTGGGCCGCCTTCCGCCTCGCGGGCCTGAATTATGGTGATCGCTATGTCTTCTTCATGGCATTTTTCCCGCAAGTGATGATTGCAGACGCGGCCTCGCTGGCGATTGAGAGCGTTTTTCGCAAGACACCCAACGGCAACCAGAAGCGTCTTGCCCGGATGGGTGCGGGGATTTATCTTGCCGCGCTGGTCGCCGCCATCATTTGGGCGCCGTCCATGCGCGGGGAATGGAGAGATCTCATTGGGGAGCCATCCAGACTCTGGCACCAACCGGTAGTCGACAAAGCCTTTTATGACTGGTTGGAAACCTACCACGCGGCACTTAAACCCGGCGATGTTGTCATGATGCCCTATACTGAACGCGTGCTGGCCATGGATCTCGCAGCGGTGACGGGAGCCAGGATGGTCGCGGTCCAATATTCCGAGGATGTTCCGGACTTCGCGGATCGAAAGTCTTCGGTTGAGCGATTCTTTTCCGGAGGAGCGAGCGCCGAGACCAGGCTCGGTGAACTCAAGCGCTGGAACGCAAACAGGATTGTACTACTTGGACCAACTCTCGAACTGGAGCCGGACATAACGGCGCTCGCTGGGAAGCCCATCTATCGTAATCCCTGGGTTATCATCTACAGGGTCAGCCGATAGCGTATAACCTGCATAAGCAAGGTTAAGTAATTTCCGGGGAGTCTATGGCGATGAGGATGCGACCACTGTCGCTCCGAATCGCCTACAGCATAAATGACCTATTACCGTTTTTTGGCCACTATCAAAATACTTCCTCCAAAAAATATTTTTTTCTTCCGTCGTAAGGCATCTCTTTCCCACTTCCATATGAAGTTGAGCACCTTTTCAAATAGACCCGAATGAACTTTATGTTCCTTCGCATAAATATCTATTGATTCCGCTCTCTTTATACCAATCAAAGTAGGAAGAGTTCTAAACAGGAAAATAGGTAACGGCAAGAGTGAGAAAAAATACGTTGCATACTCAACATCAAAATTTGACGCTACCAACTTCTTCCTTAACTCCGTCAACGTATATCTTCTAAAATGCCTATCGTGCACATCTTCCTCAGAAAAAAGAAAATTGTAAGAAGGCACTGTTATGTACAATCTCCCACCTGGCTTAAGGTTTCGAAATACACTACCCAAAAATTCAGTATCATTTTCAATGTGCTCAAGAACATCGAAAAGCCCTATTGATGAAATGGATTCTTCGATAAAGCGGGCGTCATCGTAGGAGGAATTAATCAGGTATTTAATGTTTCTGGTTTGAGCGTTTCTAATTCCTGCAGTGTCAGGCTCCAACATAATCACGGAATACTTGTTTTTTTCCAATTCACTTGAAACAAATCCGTTACCCCCGCCTATTTCAAGAATGGTATTTTCAATCGGAGGGTAATTATTGATCGCTTCAACGATACATTCATTTCGATGCTTATACCAAAAACTCATGTTTTCGAATTGTACTGTGTTCTGGTTCCCTATCTCAGGATAGGAAACCGGAGACAAAGAGGAAGAGTACCAAATACCATTCCTGTTGATCAAAGTTGGCGATATTTTATCGATACTGAGCATATGAATTAGAATTCAAGGATCAAAACAGTTTCGCAAATACTATTTCGGATTACTATTTTCGTGTCGGGCAGCATCGCCAATCACTTCGCAAATGGAATATTGAGGTTTATTATTTACAGCCAGATACAACCTGCCTATATATTCTCCTATAAGTCCAATTGTCATCATTAGCAAACCACCTATAATCAGGTTTGTGATAATCAGAGACGTCCAGCCCTCCACTACTTCCTGCGTTGTAAAATACATTATCAAATAGTAAATACCCAACAAAAAACCTAAAGAAGCAGACAAAAAACCAACAAAAGATGCCATACGCAAAGGAACGACAGAAAAACTGGTAAACGATTTCAGGAACACCGAAATTGAAGCAACCAGACTGTAATTACTCTTCCCTTTGTATCTTTTATGGTGCGCAGTCCTTAATGACGCGACGTTGTTTGTTAACTCCAGTAAAATCCCGTCGATGTATGGAAAAGGCCCATTGAAGGAAATGTCTCTCACCACAGACCCCCTGATAATTTTAAATGGAGACATATAGACGCCTTTAGGCTTATCAAGTAATACCGTTGCAATTTTTCCATTTATCCAACTGCCAATGTTTTTCCAGGTAGCCTGGTTTTTCTCTCTGAAGTCGGCATAGCAGATATCAAACCCTCTTTTACATTCTTCGTATAATCTTGGAATATCATGAGGCGAATGTTGCAGATCGTCATCCATAATTACGACATAATTGCCTTTTGCAATTTTTAACCCTGCAAGCAGCGCGCTATCCTGTCCGAAATTTTTTCGGAAATTGACAGCCGAAATTTTTTTATTGGCCTCAACAAGTTGTTTGATAATCTGCCAGCTATTGTCTTTGCTATTGTCATTTACAAAAACAATTTCGTAAGGAATGGTTTGTAAAGCCTCGTCAATCTGCTTCCCAAGCTCGAGCAAATTGTCTCCGCTATTGTAAACAGGTATCACTACACTAATTTCAATCATTTTTTATTTCTACCAGGATATCTCTATCTACACTGATTACTGTATAGGAAAAGTGATATTTTTCAGCATATCTATCGAGCATTTTTATAAAACTTTTTTCGTTAAACCTGAACGATTCACTGCCTTTTCCGGCATCAGTAAAGATCTGGGCAAACTTTCCCGGCAGTCCTTTTTGAGATGAAATATTTTTTATTGGCTCACTGATTATTATTTTAGGGGCACATTTAAGCATTTTCAAAAGCACGTCATCTAACGCATCGCTAAAATGGTACAAGGAGCCTGACATAATGCATACATCCGTCTTGGGCAATTCCTTCAACTTCAACAAATCCTTGACCTCAGCATTAAAGCCTTTCTTAACCGCATTTCTCACAAAACTCTCGTTAAGGTCATACCCTTGCCATCTTTTCCCTTGCTCCCTGCATTTTTTTGCTATGTAGGTATCCCCAAAACACAAATCCAGAACACTTGAGTCGGAATCTGAAATGCGGGAAAAAACATCTTTAAACCGTTGGTTATACTTGGCTGAATACAATAAATTCATTACCAGACGATAAAAATAGATATTGTTGTATATTATGCTGGTTTTCATTTAGTCACTTGGCTGCATGGAAACAGAGCATCAAACTCAAGCCAAGGCCTGTTTAACAACATCAACAACTTCGGGAGCGAACTCACCCCCTATCCATAGTGGGAGCCGGAGCAATCGTCCTGACACATTGTCGGTGACAGCCATTGAACCAACTGTCCGGGCAACTCTCTGCCCCATAGGTGATGAATGGAGAGGGATATAGTGAAATACGCTGCGTATATCGCGGCTTTTCAGTATGTCGATCAGTCGGGTACGAGCCGGTTCATCCGGCAAGATGATGTAATACATATGAGCGTTATGCTGGCAATCGGGAGGGATACAGGGTCGCCGCAATCGTCCCGTAGCTTCCAGTTCAGCGAATTCGCCATGGTAGTATTCCCAGAGTTGGAGACGGCGGCTCGTAATTGTATCTGCCTCATCCATCTGTGCCATTAGAAAGGCGGCTGTAAGTTCGCTAGGCAAAAAAGATGAGCCAATATCTACCCACGTATATTTGTCTACCTCGCCACGAAAAAACCTGCTGCGATTGGTACCTTTT
This sequence comes from uncultured Gammaproteobacteria bacterium, assembly GCA_963762235.1. Lineage (GTDB taxonomy): Bacteria > Pseudomonadota > Gammaproteobacteria > Pseudomonadales > Halieaceae > Marimicrobium. Next base: position 100,970 of record CAVXKH010000004.1, read on the forward strand.
TCACGAATAATTTCTGCTCGCTCTACATACGCTCCATCATTTATCAGCAAAGCGCCGCCTTCCCCGGATATGATGTTTTTCGTTTCGTGAAAGGAGAGCGCGCCCAGATGACCGATACTTCCCAGGGGGCGATTTTTATAGCTGGCCATAATGCCTTGCGCTGCATCCTCTATCACCAGCAAACCGTGCCTGTCAGCAATCGCCATGATAGCGTCCATATCACAGCCCACGCCTGCGTAATGCACGGGAACGATGGCCCGCGTACGGTCGGTGATGGCTTCCTCTATAAGGCGCTCGTCGATATTCAGTGTATCGGGGCGGATATCCACGAAAACAGGTGTGGCACCGCGCAGGACAAAAGCATTTGCTGTAGAGACAAAGGTATAGGAGGGCATGATCACCTCGTCGCCAGCGCCGATGTTCGCCAGTATCGCAGCCATTTCAAGGGCCGCAGTACAGGAGTGCGTGAGCAGCGCCCTGCTGGCTCCGGTACGCTCTTCCAACCAGGAATGGCATTGCCGGGTAAACATGCCGTCGCCGGCCAGGTGTCCCTTGGCATGGGCCTGGGCAATGTTCCAGAGCTCCTTGCCAGTCATGTAAGGTTTATTAAAGGGAGTGGTCATTCTTTACCTGCAACACCAAACAACGAACCATTTGCCGGGAAAGAAACCCCCAAATCACCTGCAGCACACTCTGTTGTCATAACAGTTCCGAAATTGAATTACTCAATGAACCAGACCTCAATTCTGCTAGAGAAGCCCGGCTTCCCGCACGTACATCAGTAAAACTTCACGAAAAGCCACATGACTGGAAGCAGAGTTGTGGCACAGTAACGACCATCCCGCCGCCTGGTCTAATCGTCTGGTACACCTGCGCAATTGCGGCTTCATCTTCGGATATGTGTTCCAAAATGTCAAAGGCCCCGACCACTTCAAACCCCGCATCCCAGCGGAATGGCAGACCTGTGGATACTAAGTGAGTGAACAGGGGAACGGGGAACAGAGGAACAGGGATGAGTTTCACTGTGCCGTGCCTGAAAGGATACCTGTTCGCGCTCCTGCTACCGGCGTTTTGTCCTGGTATGTTGTAGTTGACCTGCCCAGGAGCCTCGGTGAAGAAAGAAACATATTCGAACATGGAGCCGCCAGGACTGCTACTCGCTCATGGCAGTCCGGGCAGCGAGTTGCGCCGTAACCATGGCGTGGTCGGCGCGACTGAGACGCAGGCGCGTGAAGAATACAAACGCAACCAGAGCGAGACTTGAAACCATGATCATGGCGAACCCCCCCAGGGACTGCAGCACGCCCTGACTCACCGCGCCAGGCTCAAGCCCCGGAGCCATCCCTGACAGGTCGATCACAATACCAGCCAGCAACGACCCGGCGCCTGTTGTGGCTTTCCCCACAAACGAGCCGGCCGCAAAGACCACGCCCTCCTGGCGCCGGCCTGTGCTCAACTCCTGCTCGTCTAGTATATCGGCCGCCAGCGAGATACCCAGCACCTGCAGGGTAATAATCAACATGACGCCAATACCGGCATTCAACCATTGCAGGGCGTAAATGAGCGGGTGCCCGTTGTCCGGCAACAGTCCCAGCAGGCGCGCTCCGATAAACCACAAAAGATTCATGGCCAGTGCAAAACTGGCCGCTGCCAGCAATGCCGGTTTGTCGAAGCGGCGACCCAGGCGATTAAGGACAATGAAGGCGAGGAAAGTCGCCAGTGCAGTGGGTATGACCAGACCCGCAAGCTGGTCCGTGCTAAATTCCCAGAAGTAGGTGCCCAGATACAAACTCAGGGTCGTGTACACGCCGGCACACATACCGAACGCCAGATTCGCACCCATAGACATCCTGAAGTTGCGGTTGCGAAAAATCAGGCCCAGGTCACCTAGCGGTTGGGTCCAGTTGAATACCTGCCCGGGACTCGCCTGTGGTAAGCGGGGAATGGCCGTGCGTGTACCGACAACACACACCAGTGCTGTGACGCCAGCCACAAGTGCCGACAACACGCCGTACTGCCAGTAGTTGGCCGCTACCAGACGCCCGTCGATACCATCCTGGGGCCGGAAAAACACCGTGAACGCGATCGCGGGCAATAACATGCCCGCCAGCCAGCCCATCGTAACCCGGGCTTTCGCTATCACCGTGCGCTCATCGTAATCTGCCGATAGCTCTGCTCCCATAGCCGAGTATGGGATGAAATAAATCGTGAGGAAGGTACGCAGCAAAATGGAAACTGTCAGGAGCCAGGTAAACACCCCCAGTTCGCTCAGCCCATCGGGGGGTGTGAACAGAGCCAGAAAAAGCAATGCCGTGGGCAGCCCGCCAGCCACCAGCAGCGGATGACGACGCCCCCAGCGGGAGTGCAGGCTATCCGACCAGCTGCCCACGATCGGATCGGAGATGGCATCCCAGGTCAGCGCGATGAACATGGCCAGGCCAGTAAGCGTGCCGCTTAAACCCTGCACCTGCGTGTAATAGAACACCACAAAATTGACATAGGCAGCATCCTTCACCGAGAACGGCATATTACCTATCGCGTAAGTCCACTTTTCCTTGGCGGATAGAGTCTGCACCGGGGCGTTACCTGCTCTTATACTTATGAACGCAAACCGGGTCCCATCGGAACGCGAGCGCGCAGGTGGAAAAAGTTATTGACCACGATATGAGCTGCCATCGCGTTGCAACTCCCGTGTTGATCCGGCCCATATTGTCGAATAGCATGACAGCTGTCAATTTGTCCCTGCCGATGCCCGCCCACACAATTGGCCCCGGGTCTGATGGCTTAACATGCACTACTCCCTGGGAGAAGGCAACGTATGGTGGCAAGACCAAGAGGGCGTCCTGTGCAGAGCGCCGTGTCCGATGACCTGCTGCTGGACACAGCATTGCAGTCATTCGGGGAGAACGGCTATGACGGCACTTCGGTACGTGAGATCGCCCGCCGTCTTGAAGTAAGCCATAACCTGATCCCACAGCGGCTTGGATCGAAAGAAACACTGTGGTATGCGGCTGTAGATCACGGCTTCGGCCGACTGGAGAAGGATCTGCTGCGCGAGGCACAGGCCCTGGGCAATGACGAGTTGTTGGTCCTGCGCGGCTTGATCCTCTGCTTTATCGAGATCAATGCCTTGCACCCCTCGCTGCTGCAAATCATCAACCAGGAAGCCAGCCAGCCCGGTCCGCGCCTGGACTATCTGTTCAAAACCTATATCAAGCCCGTCCGCGATTTTGGCGACTCCTGGCTCACACGCCTGGCCGATGAGGGGCGCATTGCACCGGTCTCCGTGACCCTGCTCTACTTTCTCATGACCCATGGCGCGGGCGGGCTGTTCGCCCTTCCCGCGTTGACCAAACGGCTTCGCAGCGGGGTGACCCGCAAGACTAAAGAGTCAATCCGACAGCAGGCGGAGAGCGCGGTCAGTATTATTTTTGACGGTTTACTGCCGCGCTAGGCAGTAGTTAAGCTCGCCAGTGCCGCGCTACACACACCGCTACACATAAATTGACAGCTGTCACGTAATGATCCAGACTACGTCCAGTTAAATACAATGTCACCATTGCGTTGGGAGCTTGAATAGCAAACCTGCAATACCAGCACCCGGATCGGAGCATCGAACCCATGTCCTCAATCAAAGCTGACATCCTTGCACAGATTGAACTCGCGGGCGGCCGTCATGACGAAGCGGAGATTTACGGCGGCGCTGCCGGTGACCTCGGGCTTACAGGTGGCCCCGGCAGCATGTCCTGGGAAATCAATGGCGACCTGGCCAGTGTGACCGGCGCCGGGATGGCAGCCATACTGATGGAGGTGTTACACCCTTCCGTGATGCATGGAGTGTTCACGCAATCGTCCTACCGGACCAATCCCTATATGCGCTCCCGCAATACCTTGGGCTATGTGCTGCGCTCGACGTTTGGCAACACCGCGGCCGCCACTGCTGTGATTGAAAACGTGAAGCGCATTCACGGCTACGTGAATGGCACTCGCGCGGATGGCGTTACATATCGCGCCCTGGACCCGGAATTGATCGCCTGGGTGCATACCTGTATTCCCTGGGCGATCATGCTGGCCTTTGACCGCTACAATCGACCATTGAGCCGGGCAGAAAAGGACCGTTACCTCACGGAGCAGGCAGTAATTGGCCGCATGGGCGGTGCCGACTGGGTGCCTGAGACGGTCAGTGAACTGGAGGATTATGTCGAGCGCATGCGTCCGTTAATGGCATACAATGACCAGACGCGTCAATTTGCCGACTTTCTGCTGGGCGCCAGCGGCGATGTTGCCACAACGCGCCGACAGCGCTTTGAATCGTGGATGGGTTTGCACGGTTCCATGACCATGATGCCCGACTGGGCGCGCAAAATGACCGGCACCTATCATTCAGAATTCGCCGGGCGTTTTGTATTCAAGCCCAACGAAAAGCTGAAGAGTCGGATCGTGCGCTGGGCCGTCGGAGAAATGCCCTGCAAGGTTATGGCGCTGGCCAGGGTCTCCGGGAACCGCGCGCCTGCTGCAAGTGAAGCAGTCCGCTCCGCCGAGCCTGCGCGCCAGATGGCCTGAAAATACGCCGTGGCAGACTGTAAGCCTCCGGTCGTGGTGAGGCAGCCATAAGGAAAATAAAATGCAAGCAGTCCGGTACATAAACATTTGGCGCAGTTTCATTCTCCTGACTGCCCTTCTCGTCGTCGCTGCCTGCTCCGACACTGTTTCCGACGCTATGCTGCAACGTTCGCGCGCGATACCGCAGTGGTATGAGGATGCGAAGCTGGGCATCTTTATCCATTGGGGGCCCGCATCGGTCCCGGCATTTGCCGCCGGCGCGCCCTTACGCCCTGGCGAGCTTGAGCAAATGCTGTTTTATGATTCTCCGCGCAAGGATTTACCTTACGCCGATTGGTATCTCAACTCCATGAGCTACCCGGACAGTGCCACGGCGAAGCACCACGCCGCTACTTATGGCGATGCGCCCTACACGGATTTTAAACCCACCTTTGAGCAGCACCTGAGCGAGGGCTGGGACCCGGACGCCTGGGCTGAGCTGTTTCAAAAAGCGGGTGCGAAGTATGTCGTACTGGTCACCAAACACCACGATGGTTACACCCTGTGGCCAAGCGCGGCAACGAATCCCAACCGGGAGAACTGGGGATCGCAGCGCGACCTCGTTGGCGAACTGGCTGCAGCGGTGCGCGCCAGGGGCATGCGCTTTGGCACCTACTATTCCACGGGCCTGGACTGGACCTTCCAACTGGTTACTGAAGGCGACCGAATCCGCGACATCATGCGCAGTGCTCCTTCCAGCCAGGCCTACGCCGATTATGCGTATGCACAAATCATAGAGTTGATTGACCGCTATCATCCGGATGTTCTGTGGGCCGATATCGGCTATCCCTCCAAGGGTCGCCAGAGCGAACTGTTCGAATACTACTTCGCCAAGGTGCCCGAGGGCACGGTGAATGACCGCTGGGGTGCGGTGGACGTGCTGGGACAGGTTGCACGAATTCCGGGTGCCACGTGGGCGATGAAGGCACTGGCACGGTTCATTCTGTCCAGGCACCCGGATCCCTTGAAAGATGACCCTGCGCGATTCGGCTTCAAGACCGCTGAGTACGATAGCCTCCCGGGCATACCGCCTTTCAAGTGGGAGTCCACACGCGGACTGGGCGGTTCCTTTGCCTACAATGCGCGGGAAACCGCAGCCGACATACTGTCAGCCGCCGACCTGGTTGACTATCTCGTCGACACTGTCGCTAAAAACGGCAACGTATTGATTAACATCGGCCCGGACAGCTATGGTCGCATACCCCTCATCCAGCAAAATCCTCTGCTCGGCCTGGGAGACTGGATGACAATTAACGGTGAGGCCATCTACGCCACCCGCCCCTGGATACGATTTAGAAACGAGCGCGGTCGTGATTTGCGCTACACCAAAACTGACACAGCCTTGTATGCCATTGTCGTGGGTGATGTGGAGGACAGTTTTACCATTGAACAACCGGGCATCCCCTGGCGCAGCGTTGATGTATTGGGTGCAGCGGTGGTGCGAACTGAAGATCACGAGGGATTACTGACGCTATTCCTCGATAAGCCCGTGGCAGGTCCTGCCGTGGTGGTGCGCTTTAACTTGCCCTGAGGAGTTCCCATGTTTGACGTCATCATTAGCGGCGGTACCGTTGTCGATGGTTCTGGTTGCAAGCCGTATCGGGCGGATGTGGCTATCAAGGGCGACAAAATCGTCGGCGTCGGCGATTACTCCGGACACTCCAGCACACACAGCATCGATGCGGTCGGCTGCCTGGTCACTCCCGGCTGGGTGGACGTACACACCCATTACGATGGGCAGGCAACCTGGGACCCTATCCTGGCTCCAAGCAGTTGGCATGGCGTAACCACGGCCGTTATGGGTAATTGTGGCGTCGGATTTGCGCCGGTGCGACCCGGCTCGGAGGATTTTCTGATCCAGCTGATGGAAGGCGTTGAAGATATCCCCGGGACGGCGCTCGCTGAGGGTATTGATTGGCAGTGGGAGCACTTTCCGGAGTATCTTGATGCACTGGATAGTATGCCACGCACTATCGACGTGGCGGCCCAGGTGCCCCACGGGGCGGTGCGCAGCTATGTCATGGGTGAGCGCTGCAATACCGACGAACTGCCCACTGACGCGGATATCGAGGCCATGGCCAAAATCGTTCGCGACGGACTGGAAGCCGGTGCCGTGGGATTTTCCACCTCACGTACTTTCCTGCACAAGGATGTCAACGGTGTGTTGGTGCCAGGCACCCATGCGCCCGCCGCGGAGATGCGGGCACTGGGTTATGCTATGAAAGGCCTTGACCACGGAGTATTCGAACTGGTGTCCGATCACCTGGGTGAGGAGGATGAGTGGAATTGGGTGATCGATGTCGGCAAGCAAAGCGGTCGCCCCGTCACTGTCGTGTGGACCTCATTCGACGCGTTCACCGGCGATAACTTCATGGCGCTGGCCCGCAGAGCCGCTGGAGAAGGGGTAAAGGTCATACCCCAGGTAGCCGGCCGCCCCACGGGGATCCTGCATGGACTGCAATCCACTGTGCACATTTTTCTGGCGCATCCAACCTATATGAGTGAACTTGCCGCGCTGCCTTTTGCGCAAAAGCTGGCAACCATGCAACGCGCGGACATGCGGGAAAAAATCCTTGGCGAGCAGAGCTTGCTCACCCATACGCCGTTTGGTGGCACCTGGGAGGAACTCCTGTGGTATGTGTTCCCGCTGGGCGAGAAGCCTGACTACGAACCTTCCCGGGAGCAAAGCATAGCCGGCATCGCCGCGGCGCTAGGCAAAGACTGCTTCGAGGTGATGTACGATTTGTTGGTTGGCCAGGGCGGTAAAGAATTATTTTATCAGCCGCTCAATGCGTACCAGAACTATGATTTCAGTTTTTTTGAGTCTGTATTGACCGACCCCGACGCCCTGTTCGGACTGTCTGACGGCGGCGCACACTGTGGCCTCATTGCAGATGCCGGGATGCCCACCTTCGTTCTGACACACTGGGTCAGGGATCGTAAGAAGGGTAAACGCCTGCCACTTGAGCTTATGGTGCGCAAGCTGAGCTACGATACGGCCCGCGCCTATGGCATGGATGATCGCGGGTTGCTGGCCGATGGTTATAAGGCCGATATTAACATCATCGACTTCGATGCGCTGCAGCTACACAGGCCAGAGGCGCTGTACGATTTACCGGCAGGTGGCAAGCGCCTGGTGCAAAAAGTGGATGGTTATCGCTATACCATCAAATCAGGTGTGACCACATTTATCGCTGGCCAGCATACCGGCGAACTGCCCGGGCGTTTAGTGAGAGGTGGTCAGGGCTCTGCCCGCTTATAGTCACTGAATGTGGCAACTACCAGGGCATCAAAGCCCTTCAGAAATCCCGCCTTGCCCACGGCCCGGGATTCCAGTTTCTTCAGCAGATTTTCGCCCTGCTCCTGTTGGAACTTGAGCACTAATCGGTAGGTGTCTACCGTAACCGAGAATGCCGGAGACAGTTTGTCGGTATTGTGAATTTCAATCTCTTCCACCTGTTTCGTTTCCATGTTGAGTAGCACAGTGCCGCGAACCTGATCACGAGATTTCTCCATCGCCTTTATTCTGGGCACAAAAGATAATTTCGCATAGCCATCGCCTTGCTCAATCAGTTGTAGCGTTTGCACATTTACCATATAGCGATAGCCCGCTGCATCCGGGTCCAGTTCATCAATGCGCTTCACCTCAGTCTGGCGAAATTCCTTCTGGCGCTGACTATCCGCAACAGCACCATTTACCGTAACCAACTGCCGCTTTTCATAGTTATCGCGATGCGGGTCGCTGTGAATAACCCGCAGCTCGTCTTCCTCGACCAGATCCATGGTGAAGTACCAGTCATCGTCGAGATTGGTTGCATCCAGTTTTGCAAGCGCTGCTTCGGCGACTACAAGCGTCGTATCAGGAGCTTCGCCCACGACGTCTGTTTGCCAGCATAGAAAGGGGGACATCACTATTAGGAGATACAGTTTGATGAGCGCGCTGCGGCAATCCCTCAGCCCTTTGTGCGGCGTGGCATTGGAGTCGCAAGAAACAGCCGGATAATTCACTTGAACAAACCAGCCTTACTCTCCTGCCGGTTTACTGCAGCGCCGGTCGGAGCCGGCCCCGGCGTAACCTGAAGTTGTACATGAACAATTGATAGCCCATCGACAATTTCTTCCAGAGTGAGGGGTTCTCGATTGATTCCAGCAAGTCTGCGGGGAACACACTCTGGTAGGTGGGTATTTTGTATTTGGTCCGTATCGCTTCGAGTGAGTTATTCCACTCGCTCTCCCACTCGATATCCATCATCACAGGCGTTTCGCGTCCGTGCTGCCAGGCCTCGGTGATAATCTGCAGCAGAATGGTGAAACCCCTGGGCTCCTTGGTGGTACTCATTGCCATGCCGGCCGCCAGGAACATGGCAGAATAGTTGTGTCCAAATTGCGCTAACTGGAATCCGGAAATAGCAATTTCATTTGAGGAGTTCGTGGTATACCCGGCAACCAGGTGCCATACATCGTGCATCTGCAGTATGCGGGCATTCAGGTAATGCAGGGAGTGCGGCATCGAGCTCAGCTTGATGGACTCCCGGTCCAGAACCTCGGGATCATAACCATTTTCGACAATCATTTTGTAGAGGTTTAGCCCCAGGCTATTCTCGGGACAACGGGACAATGCATCAAAGTCAGTATGGCCAGGGATGGGCTTGACCAGCGCCGCCGCTGCCCCGGGGTGATTACGCGCATGATTCTCGGCGATGGATTCAAAATCGGGGTGCAGCGCGCCCGCCAGTGAGGCGACAGCCACGGTGATGGTAAGGGCATCGTAGCCCTCCGGCGGACCCTCAACGACGGCCCAGAATGCGCTCCAGAAACTGTCTTCCAAGGGGGCTTCGGCCAACCCCACAGGGATCTCCGGGGTAGGGCCGCTGCCGAGCCAGGCGGACGCGATATTGTCGTAGACCGCGTTGGTGGCGTCGGGGCAGGCATAGGCTACCCATGCCATAACGCCTGTAAGTTGTAACCGCCCGGAAGGATCACCGCGTTTGGCGGCCGCCACGGCATGGGCGATGGACTGGCGGTCGATTCTGGTGGTGGCCCGCTGGATTTCTTCTCGCAATGTCATTAACGGTCTCCTTCCTGGTAAGCCAGAATACTGCGAACGGCGAGGCTATCGAGTTTCGCGTGTTGCGACCTGCTACGTCAGACAATTATACGACAACGGGTGCAGATGGCCAGCATCGGAACACGCCTTCATACTGTCGGCGAGCAAAGCTTGTCGCATGGTAGAAATGTTCATACACTCAGCAAATGCAGGCAATCGATTCAATCAGATATCTGGCGGCAGTAGCCATCGCCTGTAGCCTCCTTTTGGCCTCGCCGCTGTTCGCATACGAAATATCCAGTTCCGCCATTGTCAATGAGGATGGAACCCTGCGCATAAGTGGCAAGACCATTCACCTTTATGGTATTCACATTCCGCGCACCAACCGTACATGCAGAAGTAATCGACTGCCCACCGTTTGCGGATCACGTGCGTCAGTGGCACTGGATTTCAAGATTGATGGCTTCGTGCGCTGTGAAATAGTGAGCGAGCTGGATGACGGCAGCGTCGTGGGTCGGTGCCGGGTAAAAGCTTCCAGATTTGATGACGGCGAAGATCTCAGCGCCTATCTGCTGGAACAAGGATGGGCCGTGGCGCTGCCCGATGCTCCCTTCGAGTACCAGACCCTGGAAAAGATTGCCCAATCGCGCCAGTTCGGCGTCTGGGGTATACCGGTGGACAGAGTTGTGATCCGGCCGTGAGGAGTTACTGTCCTGCGGGGATTGGACAACCACAAGGGGGTCGTATGCGTTACACAATCCTTTTGGCGTTAGCCGCAGTCTCCGCTGGTGCGAGCGCGGCAGAGCGGGAATTGCTGTGGGGCGATACTCACCTGCACACGTCCTACTCATCTGACGCCTACACCAACAACAACCTGACCGGGGATCCGGACACCGCCTATCGCTATGCTCGCGGCATGCCGGTGATACACCCCTACCACAAGGCACGGGTGCAGATTGGGACCCCGCTGGATTTTCTTGTGGTGACCGATCACGCCGAGTTTCTCGGCCAGATTCGCAACATCCATCTCAATGGTGTGGATACCTCGAATCTTGGCTTGATTGACAAGATCAAGGCCTGGGTTGCCGCTTATATATTGAATCGTTTTATCGACAGCGGGACGGGACGCGATCTGTTCGTCCGTGTTCTTCCGGATCCCGAGTTAACGCCTCTGCAAGACGCCAGGGCCAGCAGCATAGAGAGCAGTAACGTGAGCCTACTGCCCATGCCAAAACAGGTTGAAATCGACGCCTGGCGCACCATTACCGAGACTGCTGACAAATACAATGAACCGGGGAAATTCACTGCCCTGATAGGCTGGGAGTGGAGCTCTATTCCGGGGGGCGCCAACCTGCACCGGGTGGTTATTACCGACAGCGATGCAGCCACAGCTCAACAATATGAGCCCTTTGGCCTGGACGACAGCCCCTACCCTGAGGATCTGTGGGCCTGGCTGGACAAAACCAGCCTTGCGACGGGCGCAAGATTCACCGCTATCCCCCACAATTCGAATATCTCCAAAGGTTACATGTTTTCCGATACAACCCTGCGTGGGGAGCCCTTTACCAAAGACTATGTCGCGCAGCGCAGCAAATGGGAGCGCGTTGCTGAGATCACCCAGACTAAAGGCGACTCAGAGACCCACTCGCTATTCTCTCCGGATGACGAGTTTGCAGACTTCGAAATATACCCCTACTACATTCAGCGCGAGTGGACACCCTACCTGCCCCAGCGCGGTGACTTCGTCAGAGAGGCGCTAAAGCAAGGCCTGGAACTGGAAAGAAAACTGGGCCAGAACCCCTATAGGCTTGGCGTGATCGGATCCACGGACTCACACACGGCGCTGTCGTCTGCCGAGGAGGATAATTTTCACGGCAAACTGGCTACTGACTCCATCCCGGCCAATAAAAACAAGAAATGGAACGACGACGGCCCCGGTGCCACAGGCTGGGCAATGTCCGCGTCAGGGATGGCAGCCATCTGGGCAAAGAGTAATACCCGATCGGACATCATGGACGCACTGGAACGCAGGGAAGTCTACGCTACTACAGGTCCGCGCATTGCGGTGCAGTTCTATGGCGGTGCAGGTTTTACTGAGGCGGACCTGGAAAATGCAGACATACACGCCAACGCAACCTCGCGTGGAGTGCCTATGGGGGGCGAGTTGAGCCAACCCGTAAATCCTTCATTTATCGTGCTCGCCGCCAAAGACCCCAAAGGCGCTAATCTCGATCGAATACAAATTGTGAAGGGCTGGCTGGATGAAGCCGGGCGCGCCAGGGAAAAGGTCTTCAATATAGTCTGGTCGGATGCGCGCCAGCTTAATCCCGACGGCAGTCTGCCCGTCGTGGGCAATACAGTGAATCTGAAAACCGGCAAGGTGGACAACAGTATAGGCGCTGCACAACTGGCTGGTGTCTGGGCAGACCCGCAGTTTGATGAGAAACAGCCTGCTTTTTACTACGTCAGGGTTCTACAGATTCCTACTGCCCGGCACTCCCTGTTGGATGCTATTGCCCTGGGCTTCGAGCACGCAGCAGAACAACCGGATACTATCCAGGAGCGGGCATATACGTCCGCCATCTGGTATCGGCCAACCAGCACGGGTGCCGATACCAATATGCGATAGGTATGCCTGGTAGCGACTTTGTCCGGAAGGATTTTTCCACCCATATTCTCGTACAATTTTATAAAGAATTTTTTTTCAGCCCATTTTCACGAGTCTGGGAATCAATAAATCCGGGCAGATCAAAGGCTGCTCTCAATCGTTCACCTATCCGTTTGGCTCCCAGTTTGGTGAAATGCCTCTCATCAATATAAAGCAGACGATCACCCTCCACGACATCACAATCCAGCCCGCACTGTATCGCACCAATATCCAGAATCTCCACATCAGGCATAGCGGTTCGCATCTTATTCAGCAGAGCTGTATCCTGGATAACACGACCACGCAAGCGTTCATTTACCGCATCGAGGGAGGCCTCCTGGGATATTAAAAGTGGGATAGCGCCATGAAAATGAGCGCGCGGCCCGATGACAAGTACTCTTTTTCCCTGGGAGCGCAGGTAGGCTACCGTCTCTTTGAGCGGTTGTATTCTGTCTTCACTCCATATTGATGCGAGCACAATGAGATCCATGTCCAGTTCGACCAACCTGGAAAATCTGTACTCGTTCAATGCTTCACAGGTGGGATATTTTCCGCCAATGTCGGAGATTTTGAGAATAGCGGTGCAAGCACCCGCCGTGGCCTGTGAGAATCGAATTTCCGGGTACACCTGGGACAACATCATATAGGTGTCCGCTGCCATACTGTCGCCGATGATGAGTACGTTTTTGCGCGCGGGATCGAGCGAAGCGCATTCGCGTGTGTCGTAGGCAGAAAATTGGTGCGTCTCATGCAGGTTACACCGACCAAAACGGATAGCGCGACGACGCTGATCTACCTCGCTGTCCACGCTGTCCACAATTTTCAGTATCCGCGGATCGACCCTGGATGGCAGACCATGTGAGCGCCAGATAACAGCAGCAATCACCACCGTGACCAGCAGTGTTGAAATTGTCACCGGCATCGCTATGCGCTGACGGATAGTAGTGTCCTTGCCTCGCTTGCGAAAAGGTTTTTCCACTAACTCGTGCAGCCCCACTGCAATGCAGATGGAAAGGACAAAAAGCAGGACTCTTGCGGCGTTATCCAACTGAAAATCGGTGTAATACTTGTACAACACAATAATCGGCCAGTGGACCAGATAGATCGCATAGGAGCGCTGGCCGATCCACTGCATCGGTTTGTTGCCATAAAGGACCTGGGCCATTGCCGTTTCCCTGCCCAACAGCAGCAGAAAGCCAAGGCCGGTCACCGCCGCTGCCCCCACCGCCGGTGAGTAACTGCTGTTCAGCATGATGGACAAGGCGACGAAGCCGGCAGACGCCAGAAGTGTGCAGATGCTGCCCCGGTTATTGCCCAGTCGCAGCGAGAGAATGGCAATCAGCGCGCCGGCCATTAGTTGGTGCAACCTGAAAGGTAGCAGGAAAAATATCGCGTTGGGGAAGCTGTCTCGCCATATCAATGCTGATCCCAATGACAAAGACAGCAACAACACAGCGACAATCATGCGTTGCCGGGCTTTTGCCAACAGAAGAACCAAGGCGGGCCAGAACAGATAGAACTGCTCCTCCACGCTGAGTGACCATGTATGCAGCAGCGGCTTGGTACTGGCCGCCGCGTCGAAATAGCCAGACTCCAGCCAGAAATTGAAATTCGCCAGTGAGAATAAGGCAAAAACAGCTGACCTCGCCGTATTCACCAACTCCACCGGTGGCACAATTACAACGGCAACCACGACAGTGGCTAAGACGGTAATCAGCAATGCGGGGAAGAGGCGGCGAAAGCGACGAACGTAAAATTCTTTAAGGAAAAAAGTGCCACCGTGCAGATCTGACAGAATATTTCTGGTAATGATAAAGCCGGAAATTACAAAAAAGAGATCTACACCAAGAAATCCTCCGTCAAAACCAGTTATATCCAGGTGAAAAAAGAGAACAACCAGAACTGCCAGGGCCCGCATTCCCTCAATACTGGGTATGTAATTTCCGTGAGAAAATGCTTCTCCGCGTAGGGATTTGCGCATCAGCATCCGGCTTTACATCTTCGCTTTCGAGGGTTCACTCAATTTTTGCAGCCTGTCTCTTATGGCGCGATTCCAGGCTGCGCGATCCGCTTCCGCGCGCTTTTGACCTGCGCGTTGTTGTTCCTGCATATAGCTCGCCAGCAACTTGGGGTCCTGTCGACCCAGGAAGGCTGCCAGCATGGGATCCTGCATATCACGCAGCCACTTCTCAAGTGAGTGCCTGAGTTTTTCTATTTCATGCTGATAAGCAGGGTGCGCAATCAAATTGACCAGACAATCTGGATCCTTCTCAATATCGTAAAACTCCTCCAAAACGCGGTATGTGAGTAAGTTCATTCTGGCTGCGAGTTGCTTGTCATCCTTTGCGAGCTCGACCATCCTTTTATGCGTGCTGGTGTCATTCGTTGCTGAAGACATCGTCCTGTCACCATCAGACCATGGATTGAAGATATATAGGAAATGTCGACTTTCCACAGCTCGCATCGGGTTCCGCTGTCCGGACGAGGTCTCATTGTACGCTTTAAAAACCATGTCTCGATCATTCTGTGACTCGCCTTTGAGCAGTGGCAGAAACGTGCGCCCGTCAACGCCCTCAGGCATTTCTGCGCCGATAACCTCCACCAGTGTTGGCAGGATGTCAACGGCGGACACCATATGCGCGCTATCGACAGAATCCCTTTTCGTGACACCCGGCCAACGAAAAATCAGCGGCGTACGGGTGCTATGGTGGTAGAGCTGGGTTTTCGCAAAGGGAAAAGGCATGCCATGGTCTGATATAAACATGACAAGGGTATTATCAGCTTCCCCCGATTCTTTCAGCGCCAGCAATATCTGTCCCACGGCATCATCAGCACGACGCACCGAGGAATAGTAATGGGCCAGTTCCTGCCTAATAATCGGGTCATCCGTTAAAAATCCTGGCACAGCAATCTCCTGTGCGGTAAAAATACGAGTAGGCGGGAATACATCATCTACAGCCTTGCCCGACTTATCCAGGCCAAAAAAGGGCACATGTGGGTCGGCGATATTGATCAACAGATAGAAGGGTTTACCGGCTAATTGGGCGCTGTGTATGCCATCCAGCGTGGATCTACCATAAGACTTGGCGTCTTTCGTGTTTTGTTTAACAGCGCCGGGCAAGTCATCAAGCACCAGATCCCAGTTATAGGGATAATAAGGCGTTGAGTCTTTTAGTTTGTGGCGAATCGCTGTGAAATATCCGGCCTTCTTTGCCAAATCGGCCAAAGTAGGATAGCCCGGATCACGCACCTGGTGGAAACCCTCAACCCTATTACTCTGAGGGTAGCGCCCCGACCACATCACGTTCCTTGACGGCATACAGTTAGCCACCTGGACATGTGCAAGATCAAACCTCAGGCCATCTCGGGCAAGTTGATCAATATTAGGCGTGATATCCGGCACCCTGGCGCCATATACACCAACCGAGTCGGCATTCATATCATCAACAGTGATCAACAACAGATTGGGCCTTTCGGCGGCGCTAACCGCAGGGCCCGTAAACCCAAACCATGCCAGGACAAGTATGGAAATAAAGCGATGGGGCATAACATTTCACCTTGAACCCAGGGGCTACCTTAGTACGAAGGGGTTACTTTTCCAAGCTCGGATGTCAGCAGCCGTGGGGTAGTGCTCTAACTGATTGCTGGAAAGAAGGATTCTAGCGCTGATCTTGAGATTCGCTGGTGCAACTGACTGAAGTGGCTTACTAGAACCGGACACCTTGTTAAGGCTGTAAAATGGAGTTTGATGAAGGCCATGGGGGGTCGGTCGTCAAGGCCAAGCGCAGTTACAAGGTCACGACAGACACCAGGCACCGATTGCCGGTGGAAGAGATGCACTGAATCGCGTGTTCAACCTTAACGTAAACTGGTTCGGCTAGCGGAGGGCAGATCAAGATGGGCGCTTCAGGGCGACAATTCACATCATTATCCAGACCCATTTCCAGGATGGAAAACTTTGAACCGCAAAGTCTTTGGTGTAAAAACACAGAATCAGGACGTAAAAACGCCCACTGGGGAAAGGCGGCCCCAGCAGGCATGTTGCTATCAAAAATTACCTAAGTTGTTTATGCGAGTCGTTGCACTTTTACTTTAGCGCGTCCCCAGCGATTGGCAGACTGCTCGGAAATCATTACTGCGTCCCCAGCGATTGGCAGACTGCTCGGAAACATTACTGCGTCCCCAGCGATTGGCAGACTGCTCGGAAACATTACTGCGTCCCCAGCGATTGGCAGACTGCTCGGAAACATTACTGCGTCCCCAGCGATTGGCAGACTGCTCGGAAACATTACTGCGTCCCCAGCGATTGGCAGACTGCTCGGAAACATTACTGTGTCCCCAGCGATTCCCAGCCTGCTCGGCGGTGTACTTCGTGTCAGCAGCCAGCGTATGGCTCACACGGTGCACAACACTTACCGAGCCATTTTCACTCGTAGTTCGTGCCTGTGCGGATTCGGTGATAGTCATGGAAGGCACCAGCAACACAAGAGCTGCACTCGCGATCCCTGCATACCCAATCATTTTGATAGTCTTCATAACGTTTTACCCGCCTTCTTCAGTTCATTCGTATGGAATGTGTGACTTAGTTCTCCCAATAGGAACTCATTGGGGATCTGGTTCGCATTCTTTTGTCACGATGCTTGACGTTGTTATACGAGGTACGGCAGGGGAATTGAAGGTACCTATATGCCCTTTTTGGGGTAGGTCGGGTACAACCCGCTGAGTTGGGGGCAGGTGAGTATAAAAAATACTCGTTAAATCTATGATTTAAATAATAATTCAGTGGCCTTGGCGGAGCTAGCGCTCCAGTAACCCGGCAGGGTCACTGACGCTCAGTTGCCTTAGTGATTGAGCAGGGGGCCGCCAGGCGCATCCCGGGAGAGGGTTTCAATGGTGGAACGTTCCAGCCGATATAGCTCCTGCCAATTAAAAGGTAACTCTTGGGGCGGAAGCACATCGGAGGACGCAGCGTCCGCTCTTTCTATATGGTCCTTAACACCCCATTTGCGGTTTTCACTCAAGCCGTTTTCACTGGGCTCGGCAGAAACCATGTGCTTAAGTCCGGGCAGGCTAGCCCCACCATCCTCTCCAACGATCGCAGGTCCATAGAAATGCTCCTTGTTTTCTATGTCGGCGCGCAGGTTCAGATCCGTGTTTCCACAACCCTTCCGGCCCAGGATCACGGCTCTTTTGGCAGTCACTAACCCGTAACCCTGCTGGAACGGGCTGTAGGCGAGCTTTCCATCACGATTGATTGCAGGCTCAGCGCTTGTAATCAACTTGCACTTGAGGTCATCGGGGGTGAGATCGGGTTCCAACTGTAACAGTAGTGCGAGCATTCCGGAGACCAGTGCACTGGCCTGCGAGGAGCCAGTGGAGACAAACTCCCCGGTCCTGAGTACGTCCTCGGGCTGCTCTATGGCAAGGGCCGACTCCGGGCGAATCAGGCCAGTCATATGTCCGCCAAGTGCAACAATATCGGGTTTGATATGCCCCTCCGGGGTAGGTCCGCGCGAGGAAAAGTCGGGAAGGTAGTCATCACTTCGAGTAAGCGGGGTCCAGGAGTCAGTGACCGCACCTACCGTGATGAGGTAAGGCAGGTTGCCTGGGGATCCAATGGTAGCCGGGTCAGGCCCCTCATTTCCGGCGGCGGCAACCACCGCAATACCATCCGCCCATGCCCTCATCACTGCCTGGTCGACCGGGTCCTCCCAATAGGGCCATCTGGGAGTTTGGGCGAAAGACAGGTTGAGAACCCGGATATTGTATTTTTGCCGGTGATCAACCACCCATTGGATGGCGCGAACGATTTCCAGCACATGCGCCAGCCCCTCGCGGTCCAGGACCTTCACTGCCACGAGACTGGCATCAGGAGCCACCCCTTTAAAAGTGCCCGTTGGACGGCCGTTTTGCATCGTCTGACCACTGTTGAGAATTATGCTGGTCATATGAGTGCCATGGCCACTTTCATCAAGCACCTCCTTATCGACAGTGTCTGTGAGGGCGTCATACCTGGCGACCACCCGGTTTCTGCCCTTGGTATCCTTCATCAGTGCTTCATGTTCCCACAATCCGGAGTCCACCACTGCAATGGTGACACCCTTGCCGGTGATGCCCTGGAGATGCAGGGCATCTATCCCCGCCACACTGTTGTAATAAAAGTTCTCATGGTTATTCTCATAGCCCGGCACGAGGTCAGTCGAGCAGCCGCCCTCGAAGCTGGCCTTGATCGTGAAGTCCCGCTGCTGCAGAGGTGATTTCGCCGCATCAGGTGCCGGTGACTGAAAGTCGACTTTCAGATCAGCCCTTTGCTTCACCACTGGCCTGCGGGAAGCAGGGAAATCTATCTTCAATGAGCCTGTTGAAGCCGCCTGATAAAGGGCTGGAGCAATTGCGGTATCCCCTATGGACAGCGCCGTCACAGCCCCCAGGACAGGTGGCCATGCAATTTCCAGACGCTCCAAGGAGGCGGGAGCAGGTCGCTTGTTATACAAGGGCCACTGGATACCTTGTGGGGTGAAGTCAAGCTCGATGTGCCCCCTGACTCTGCAGCCCGCCTCTTTCTCCACTTCCTTGTCAGGCCGCTTGGTATCAGAAAGATCGTCTATATGCCGCGTAACAAGCGGGGATTTCAATATGGCATCCAACTGTTGCTGGCTGACCTTTGCGCCGACCGCGTTGATTATATGAAGATCATGGGTGACGGTTCCCCCCGCATTCTCTACCAGCGCGGTGATTTCTGCAGTCGATGAGCCCTGCAACAGCACTTGTAATTGATCTGACTCGGCGCCCAGTGCAGGCAGGCAGAGTAGCAAACAGGCCCATAGTGTCGCCGCGCGCATGCAATACTTCATCAGCGTCGATTTTTTTCCGGACTAGGTGCCAACGACTGCTTGAATTTGTGTGGAAAAATTCGTTTTCAGCATATTTGGAACGTCTTCGGGGTAGAGTGGTCGAGCAAAGTAAAAGCCCTGCAGCAGAGTGCAGCCCTTCGCCACCAGATACGCCAGCTGGTGCTCATTCTCGATACCTTCTGCGATCACTCGCAGCTTAAGCGTTTTTGCCAGCGCCAGGATAGCATCGACAATCGCCGCTCCATCCGGGGTGTCCAGGTCCGATACAAAACTATGGTCGATCTTGAGAGTATCGATGGGAAAGCGTTTAAGGTAGCTGAGCGAGGAGTAGCCTGTGCCGAAGTCGTCAACGGCAAGGTCAACACCAAGGGCTTTGAGCGCCCGTAGCTTTGCTATATTGGTTTCCGCGTCGTTCATGATAGCACTCTCAGTCAGTTCCAGCTCCAGACGCCAGGGAGGCAAACCGGATTGATCAAGAAAGTCCGCTACCCACTCGGGCAAATCACGCTGGTTAAACTGCAACGGGGAGATGTTGACACAAACACGGAAAGCATTCAGTCCGAGCGTATCCCAATACAGGCAGTGCCTGGCAACCTCACCCATAACCCACTCACCCAGCTCAATAATTTGCCCGGTACTCTCGGCCACAGGGATGAACTCCTGTGGCGACACCATACCGCGCGTGGGATGCTTCCAGCGCACCAAAGCCTCCATGCTGACCACCGCACCGGTCTCGGAGTCCACCTGAGGCTGATACCGCAGTTCGAGCTCGTGATTACGCATGGCGTCGCGCAATTCTTCCTCCATTTTCAGCTGTTCGACCGCCCTTGCGTTCATATCTTCATTGTAGAAACGATAACAGGCTCGACCCTCCGCCTTTGCGACATACATTGCGGTATCGGCATTTCGAATTAATGTGTCGGGATCCTTGCCATCCTGCGGGTAAAGCGCGATGCCAATACTGGGGGTCACTACTGGATTGTGGGACTGTAAGGCGATTGGCTCAGAGAGGCTGTTAAGAATTCGCCTGGCGACTTTCTCGATATCAGCGATGTCTGATACATCGGACAATACAACCGTGAATTCATCTCCTCCCAGCCTGGCGATTTCCGTAGCGCCGTCCGCGCCATCGTCGCCCTCTCCACTGTTTTCGGAAAAGTAATTGACTGCATCCTCTTCGCGCAATTCCATGGTGAGCCTTTTTGCTATTTCCACCAGCAGGCTATCCCCCCGGGCATGACCAATCGAGTCATTTATGCGCTTGAAATGATCCAGATCGATGAAGAGCAGTGCCGCGGTCGTCTTGTGTCGCTGGCTGCGCTTGAGAAGGCGACTCAACTGCTCATTAAAACTGCGCCTATTGGGAAGACTGGTAAGCGGATCGTAGTAGGCCAGGTAGCGGAGTCGGTCTTCCTGGCGCTTTAGCGAGTTAAAAGCACTGCTGGCGCGAAGCATGTACTGCACGTCACGACCCAACAGGGACCAATTAACAGGCTTGGTCTTGTACTGGGTCGCACCCGCTTCAAAACCCTGGTCTATTGACTGACGATCATCCGATCCGGTGACAATCATAATCGGTATTGATGCGCCCTGTGGCAATTCCCTGATGCGTTTGCACGCCTCCAGGCCAGTCATTCCTGGCATTTCCACGTCCATAAAAACCAGGTCAGGCCTTTCCCGCACGAATATGTCTATCGCCTCAAATCCATTGGAGGCTTCGACAACAATCATGCCCTCTGCCTCCAGACACTGGCGCGTGAGGAAGCGGACATTCTGGTCATCGTCAACGACAAGAATTTTGGCTTTGTGGTGTATGAAATCTGTACTCGACATTTGCTGGAGGAGGTAATGCGTCTAGCGGTGTTTGTAGGCTATCATTACTGAGAGCTCGCGCCTAGTGCGAATAAAAACCAGATGAGATAGGCCAGCGCAGGCCTGATGTCAATGTACCGTTCGCGAGGAGACAGGACTGGCGCGATGCAATTTAATCCGGCGGCACTACCAAAGATGTTACTGCCGGCCGCGCTGATCAGCGTGGCCTACTTTTGCCGTGACTATTTGGACCTGCTGGGCAGTGATTCGCGTCTTATTCTCGACAAATTGCCCTATCTGTTTTGCCTGGTGGCGGTACTCATGGCCTATCAATTTAACCGCTGCCGACTGCTGTTGGCTTCATTTGGAGTGGCTGTTTTCTACTGGTCAGTCCAGAATTTCTTGCAGGTCAGCTTGTCCCAACCCGAGGCCTGGCGGACATATCTGGCGATTAGCCTCGCATTGCCGGTTCTCACTTTCTATTTGCTACTGCTACCCGAGAGGGGCATCTGGAATCTCTATGGTTTTGGATTTTTTCTGGCGTTTATCCTGCTTGGGCTTATGTGTGTGCAGCTAGGTCCCTGGTTACCTCAGGCGAATGGAGCCGCGCAAACTTACTACACGCCGCATCCAGGTGAGGGTTATGTTCTGTCCTTTGGTGCCACCTTGCTGGCCGCATTGGTAATGCTGGTCGGCACTGTACTTTTATGTGTACGCAATGAAGAAGTTGAAGCTGCCTTATTGGGCGCATTCTTGTCTCTTTACCTGGCGCTTGCCCTGCTCAAGGTGAACCATATTTCCGTCGCGATGTGCACCGCTGCCTCGCTCTGTCTCGTATGGGGGTTGGTACGCAGTTCCCACGCCATGGCCTATCGTGATGAATTGACCGGATTGCCGGGGCGCAGGGCACTGAATGAGCGGCTGAAGATGTTAGGTGGCAATTTTGCAATTGCCATGCTGGACGTCGATCATTTCAAGCGATTCAACGATACCTACGGTCATGACGTGGGTGACGAAGTACTTAAACTTGTAGCCTCCCGAATCCGGGGGGTCCGGGGAGGAGGCATCGCTTACCGTTATGGCGGTGAGGAGTTTTGCATTGTATTTCCGCGGAGAACTATCGAGGATGCGATTGAACCCCTGGAGCGCGTGAGGGAGGAAATAGCGAATTACAACATGTCAATCAGGGATCGCAACCTGCGTCCGATGCGAGCACGGGAAGGCAATCGAAAGCGCGGGGCCACCCGCCTGGGCAGCAACCAGGTGTCGGTCACTATAAGCGCAGGGATAGCGGCTCGCTGCGCCGAACATGCGGATGCAGAGACCGTGATCGCGGCGGCCGATAAAAAGCTCTATCAGGCAAAAAAGGCCGGCAGAAACCGACTGGCCTACGAGTAGCCGCCTTCCATCAAGATAGCAATTGACCGCGACGCTTTAGGCCCTGCTCCTGCACAAAGCGCGGTAGCTTCTGCAACGGAATCGCCGGGCTGTAGTAAAAGCCTTGCACTTGATGACAGTGATGATTGCGCAGGAATTCGATCTGCTCATGGGTTTCAGCACCCTCCGCCACGACGAGCATGCCCAGGCGACGACCCATTTCGATGATCATCGTACAGACCGCTTCCTGATGCTCGTTATGGGGCAAATCGCGCACGAAACAGGCGTCGATTTTCAATGCAGATATGGGTAGTTCAGTGAGGTGGGTAAGCTGGGAGAAGCCGGTGCCGAAATCGTCCAGTGAGAAGGAAATTCCGATTTCACGCAGTTCGTCCATTCGCGCCTTGATCCCACCGGGGCTTTTCAGGATGGTGGATTCGGTTAACTCGAATTCAATTCGCGCAGCATTCGCGCCACTGCGGGCGATAATATCCTTGACTATTTCTACAAAACGATCGTCCTGTATCTGGGAAAACGAAATGTTTACCGCGACATCCACATTTTGCATGTTCTGCTCTTTCAGCCAGACCTGGGCGCTACAGGCGTGTTGTATCACCTGATAGCCGATAGTTTTCATTAATCCCATATCTTCACAAGCGGAAATAAATTCTCCCGGTGATACCAGACCGCGCTCCGGGTGATTCCAGCGCAACAAGGCCTCCAGTCCCACCAGCAGCCCGGTGGCCAGATCTATACGCGGTTGGTAATGCAGCTCAAACTGGTTTTTGCGCACTGCCGTGCGCAGCTCTGCCGACAGCGAACTATTGCCGGCGATATCAAAGGTGAGCTTCTCCGAATAGCGGATAAAGCGGCCGCCGTCCATGCTTTTGGCCTGCTGCATGGCGCTGCGGGCATGTTCCACCAAATCCAGAAACTCTCCCCCATCTTCCGGATACATCGCAGCCCCTATGCTGGCTTCCACAGCCACTTGCTGCTCACTGAGGATCATGGGTGCAGAAATGGATTTGAGCATTTTTTCAGCAATGAGCTCGACGTCAGCGGCGGAACTCACATCTTCAAGTACCACGGCAAACTCATCGCCGCCCAGACGCGCTATGCTGTCTGAACTACGCATCTTATTAATCAGGCGCCGTGATATGGATTTGATCATCACATCGCCATCCGCCTCACCGTAATGGTCATTGATATTGGCGAACTGGTCGATGTTGATATAGAGGAGAGCCGTGTTGAAGCCGTAGCGCTCGGAGCGACCCATCGCGCGTTCCAGATGCGCACGAAAGCCCACCCGGTTGAGTGCCCCGGTCAATGTATCGCGGTTGGATAGCTGCCGGATTTGTTCCCTGGCACGCTTTAGTTGAATACTGTAATCGAGGATACGGTGTACCAGCGCATCCTGCAATTGCCCGCGAAGGAGATAGTCCTGCGCGCCCAGTTCACACAATTGAGTGATAGTCGCCCTGGTCAGTTTCATCCAGCAGCAGAATGAGCGGTGCCGCGTTATCGTTTTTGCTGGCAAGGCGCAGTAGATATTCCGTCTGGGGACCGTGGGCCATGATCACGGCATCTATCATGGGGTCCAGCAGTGCTTCCAGCGGCCGCTCCATGGACTCCAGGCAAGTGAGGTGAAATCTCGCCGGCCGCGCGCGGTTCAGGCACGCGGCAATGACAAGATGGTCGGTCTTGTCCTCGGAAATAATCAGTACTGTGTGCTGTTCCACGCTCGTTTCCTGGCTACTCAACCGATTTACACCGGCGGTTGCGACGCACTCATTGGTAAGGTGATCCTTTTCCTGGTCCGTGCGTAATACAGTGCTTATTCTTTATATAACATGAAGTTATACGGAATTACTCAATGAAATTCTAGTAAATGTTTATTTAAAATTACCAAACCCTCGCTTGCGACCCCCTTTATGCCTGCACCTGGCTGACCCAGGACAGCGCAATTCACAGGCTGCGGGCGCCACCACGCGGTAGTAATTTGTGACCCCGGGCACTATTGCCTGTCGCACGGGATAGATTAGTCTAGGCCGCTCGAATGAGGCTGGGATTCCATGAACGAAGAGCTCAAGTTAGACATCGCGGATGGTATAGCGGTAATCACACTTAACCGTCCCGCTGCCAATAACAGCCTGACCAGCGCCATTATTGAGGGGCTGGGAGCGGCCTATCGCCGCTGCGACGGGGACGATGATGTCAGGGTAGTGGTCGTCACGGGTGCAGGGAAGGCGTTCTGTACCGGCGCGGATATGACCGGCGGTGGGAGTACGTTTGATGGCGCTAAGCAAAGTGTGGCGGTCAACTCCTGCCCTTTGAGTATGCAGGCCTGGGAAGTGCGCAAACCCGTGATCGCTGCCTGCAACGGGCATGCGGTCGGCGCTGGCCTCGGCCTGGCTGTTCAGGCAGATATGCGCATATTTGCCAATGAGGGGAAATATGGGTTCCTGCAATCGCGCCGCGGTGTGGTGGCAGATTTCGCGATTGAGTACGTGCTGCCGCGACTGGTGGGATTTGAACGGGCCTTTGAGCTATTGGTACGTGCACCACGGCTCACTGGAGAGGAGGGGGTCGCCTGGGGTCTGGCAGGTCGTAGCGTGCCGGCAGGGGAAGTGCTGGAAACGGCTCTTGAAATCGCCAGGGATATCCGCATCAACTGTGCCCCCTTGCCCGTGGGATTGCATAAACAGCTGCTCTGGCGCGGACTGTCAATGAATCTGGGCGAGTTGGCCAGGTTAGAGACTCTCGCCCTGAACCATACCATGTCCACCCCTGACGCAGTCGAGGGAGGCATGGCTTATTTTGAGCGCCGCGCACCGCAATGGCGTGCCAGCATCACCCTGGACTGGCCGAAGTGGCTGAATGACTGATCAGCCCGGCCTGTCCTGTAGGCCTCCTCCTCCCCGTCAACCATGATCCGTATGTCCGGATGGGCCACCATTTTCTGTGTTAGACTTGCGGCTCGTTTTCCCCATCATTTATCCGTGTATGAGTCTGGCATCCGACAAACTGGAGACCATCCGAGAGCAGGTGCAATACCATCTGGATCACGCTGAGCAAAAGAAGCTCGGTCCGGAGCAGGAGCGCGCGCTGAAGGATCAGAATCAAGACCATGTTACAGCGGGAAAACGCTGTCATCGTGGCGCATTACTACACGTCTCCCGCGATCCAGGCCCTCGCAGAGGAAACCGGCGGTTGTGTTTCGGACTCCCTTGAAATGGCTCGATTTGGCCGCGATCACCCCGCCAGCACGCTCGTGGTAGCGGGCGTGAAGTTCATGGGCGAAACCGCCAAGATACTCACACCACACAAGCGGGTCCTGATGCCGACCCTGGAGGCAACCTGCTCGCTGGACGAGGGCTGCCCAATCGATGAGTTTTCCGCATTTTGCGATCAACATCCGGATCGCACAGTGGTGGTTTATGCCAATACTTCAGCCGCAGTGAAGGCCAGAGCGGACTGGGTTGTCACCTCAAGTATCGCACTGGACGTGGCTGTGCATCTGGCGGATCGGGACGAAAAAATTATCTGGGCGCCCGACCAGCATCTGGGCAATTATGTGCGTCGCGAGACCGGTGCGGATATCCTCATGTGGGATGGCGCATGCATTGTGCACGAGGAATTCAAAGCGCGCGGCATCGCCGATTTAAAGCGCGTTTATCCCGATGCTGCGGTGCTGGTTCACCCTGAGTCGCCAACTGCCGTACTGGAGTTGGCTGATCGGGTGGGATCAACCACACAGATTATCCGCGCCGCCTGCGAAATGGACAACAAGCGTTTCATCGTGGCCACGGACCAGGGCATATTTTACAAACTGCAACAGCTGGCACCAGACAAGGAATTCATTATCGCGCCGACTGCCGGCAATGGTGCAACCTGTCGCAGCTGCGCCCACTGTCCCTGGATGGCAATGAACGATCTGGAAACTTTGGCGCAGGTCTTTGCGCGCGATGACAATGAGATATTTATAGATCCCGCAATCAGCGAGCGGGCTATGGTCCCCCTGCGCCGCATGCTCGACTTTGCCAGGGAACTGCAGGTCACCGTCAAGGGCAATGCGTGAGTAATTTCGCACCCGTGACACGGGCGCGCGTAACTCACAACTCCTCCATCTGCTGCTGCATTTTTGCCACATCCTCCAGGCGCTGGCTTATCTTGGCCGAGGCAGGAAAGTCACCGCGTGTCAGCTTCAGCGCATAGGTGAGTTGCTTTTTCGCCTCATCCAATGCGCCATTCAATATAAAATATTCCGCTCGGGATTGGTGTAGCCCCGCGATGTTACCGGACAAGCCCTGCACCTCTGCCAGCAGGTTCCACAAGGCAGGATCATTGGACCTGCGCTTACTCTGCGCCAGCAGCACTTCCTCGGCAATGTGCGGCTGCTGGTTTTTCAAAAGTGCAGTGGCGTAGCTCATCGTCAAGGGGTGATTACCGGGGGACACCTGCAACCTCTGGGCCAGCTTTTTGGCGGCCTGCTCAGGCCTGTTTCGTGCCATATCAATTTCGGCATCGGCGATAATGTATTCCAGGCGGTCAGGACTTTTTGACCAGATGGTATCCAACTCGAGACTGGCCTCGTCGGCACGACCCGCATTGGTCAGGGCCAGTACCAGGCCATAAGTGGCTGCTTCGCGCGAACGCGGTGTACCCTCCAGTTCCCCGCGGAACCGTGCTACCGCCTGCTCCGGTGTGTCGGCCAGCTGAATGGCTACTCTGGCTCGCATCAACTGGTAGTCGAGTGCGGGTTCGCGGATTTTCTTTGGGTACTTGCTGGCGCGGTTGCGCGTATCCGCGACACGGCTCTCGGACAGGGGGTGGGAGCGCAGAAATTCAGGCATCTGCTCACTATTGGCGGAGTACCGTGTTGCCTGCAACATGCGCTCAAACATCGCCGGAGCCGCATAAGGATCCATATCCGCATCCACTATCGTCTGCATGCCGATGCGGTCCGCTTCCTGCTCATTCGCGCGACTGTAGCGCAGTACCGAATCCTGCGCCGCGGCCTGAGTGGCTGACAGGGCCGCCATTCCTGTGTCTCCTCCAGCGGTGGCCATCAACACAAAGCTGGCGAGCATCGCGGCGAGCGTCAGCGGTTGTAGTTTTTGCTGGAATTCCACCCCGCGGGAAAAATGGCGCTGGCTCAAGTGAGCGATTTCGTGAGCCAGTACGGTGGCCAGTTCATCCTCGGTTTCAGCCCAGACCAGAAGCCCGTTGTGAATGCCAATCACCCCCCCCGGTACGGCAAAAGCGTTAATCGTGGGGTTATCCACAATTACCAGCTCTATGCGCCGGTCCTCCAGTTTGCTGTGGGTGACCAGCTTGTAGATGAGGTTTTCCAGGTAATCGAAGAGCAGGGGGTCATCCACAGTGGGGACCTTGCCGCGAAAGGCGCTCAGCCAGGCGCGACCCAACTGGTATTCAAACTCCGATGAAAACATGCTGGTGCTGGATTCGCCGAGATTCGGCAATTTCAGTTCCTCCGTACTGGCGGAACTGAGCATGGATAAAACAGATGACAGCGCGAATATCAACGCGGAGCGTCGCGCCAATACCCTCAGCCCCGAAAAATCAAACACAGAATGGAACCGCTAATCTACAGACCCAGTTGGCCTGTATTGTACTGCATGCTGGTGGCCACAGGACAAATCGTTTTCTCATGAATTTTTGGGGTATTCGAATATGGGACCGTCAGTGCAGCACCGTGGATATCGACTCGACAAAAAAATTGACATACACTTCAAATGGTTGTTAGTCACTGACGTTATCTATGAGTAAATTCGAACTTACCCTTGCCAATCTTGAAGCCCGGAACATTGTGTCCGATTGCGCCACAATTGGAACTCGAATTGAGGCTTACCGTACGCGCGAGCCCACTGACCACCCGGCGCTTATCGTCAACGACAAGGATACTGCGGCAATACATGCACAGCGCTGCGTGCCGGAAATAGACGCAGGGGCCTTCACGGTGGACCAGTTGCGCGCCGCTGTAGCTGCCCACGGCGCCCTGATCGTCCGCAATTTGTTTTCCAGGACGTCGACAGACACGCTGATCAAGGCTGCTGACAGGGTCATTGATGCCTGTGCCGACCCCAATACAACCAAGCCGGTTTCCACCTATTTCAATCCGCCCAATAATCTTAGAACGATCATGCCAAGAAAAGACAAGGAGCTTGGCAACACCCGAAGTTTTCACCGCGAATCCGGGTCCGCCATGTGTGTCGAGGCTCCCAGTGTTGCAGAAGCGTTGTTACGGCTCTACGAAGCACACGGCCTGAAAGAATTAGTCGGCGCATACCTCGGTGAGCCGCCCTGTCTCTCTGTCAAAAAGTGGGTTTTAAGGCGCTCCAAACTACCGGTGGCTGAGGCCGGGTGGCACCAGGACGGGGCATTTATGGGCACCAATATCAACAGCATAAATATGTGGATACCACTGAATCAATGCGGTGGTGAAACTGGCGCCCCCGGGATGGATGTCGTACCACAGAGGCTTAACACACTCGCGTCCGCCGAAGGCGCCCAATTCGATTGGTCGGTTAGTGATTCGCAGGTATCCAGTCGATTTGCACAAAACCAGCCACTAATGCCTGTGTTCAATGCGGGAGATGCGTTTTTTTTCGACCATTTTTATTTGCATCGAACCCAGTACAGAACCGACTTTACAAAGCTGCGCTACGCAGTGGAAACCTGGTTTTTCGGGGCATCAAGTTTTCCAAAAAACCAGATACCATTGGCCTGGTAATAATAAGACGCTGCGGTATATCAGTCCTGATCACTGGCAGACCGGCTTTCCTTGCGGCGCGTCAACGCGATGTTATATGCAAGCTGCTGCTCATAGGCCTCATCGACATGACCTTCCGGTAATTCGTGCAGCGCCGGGTTCCAGGGAACCTCCACATAGTCCTTGTCCCGCCAGTAATATTTGAATTTATCCGATTTCCAGTCCCGGTATATGTCTTCCCAACTGACACGCTCGAAGTGTGGCTTGAGACATCCCTGGGTCAGCGCTTCACCTTCCAGTTGATAGCGAAAATCCACGGACAGCCGCATAGTCTCCAGATTGTGATTCTCCATCGCCTTGTGAACAGTCAGGGACGGGAAAAGCACGATATCACCGGCCTTGAAATCCGCACCCACCCAGCGACAGGCAAGCACCTCTTCACTGAGGACGGCGCGTCGATTTCCGGCGCCGAGATGAAACTTCAGAGGAAGCACGCCAAACTTGTGCGAACCCTCCATAATGGCCAGGGATCCATCCCTGATTGTGCAATCCCCCAGCGGAATCCATGCCGCAGTGAGATTAGGAGTACCCTGGTTGTTTGGGAAGTCCTGATGCGGCGGTGTTGCGAGTTCCGGGCTATCAGGAAAAATGAGTCTGGCGATACTCAGTGGGTGAGGGAAAGCTGTATCACCAAGCGCCTGGCGCATCACATTCATCAGATGGGGTTCGTGCGCCAGGCTGTGGAACGCTTCCAGCTTTACGATACGATCGTGGGCCTCGAAAAACTTGGGCTGTCCCTCTCGGCGCGGGCGACATATGGCCTTTGCCTTCAACCGCTCCTGCCCCCCCTCTATCCAGCCCAATTCAGCAAGGATCGCAGTTATCTGGTCCCTGAGTTCCTGTAACAGCCCTACGGGAACAATGTTGCGAAAGAAGAGGTAACCATCCGAACCCAGCCGTCCGCGCAGGGCATCGGGATTCCCCAATAACTCATTGGCCTCATACATCGGTTCCAGCGTGACTTTATCAGCCAATTTGGGCAACGCCTCAACACGCAACTCGATCAGGCGTCGCATCAGCTCTTCACTGCCACTGGCGCGGGCTACTTTTTGCAACAGGGTGACACCGGACTCATAATCGCCATCGGCAACCAATTTCTCAACCTGCTCAAGAACCTCGCGATAAGAATCCAGCTCGTCAGTTGCTCCACCCGTGGGCGCACTTTCAATTGTCATACTAGAAAACCACCGGTTGCTGCTTAAGGGGCGCTGTTGATCCGGCAAAAAACCAGGACTCTATCGCATAGCGATTTTTCGTATGATTCAGGCCGAAACCAGTGCGATGCAAATTGAAGTGGTCAAAGAAAAGGGCATCACCGGCATTGAATCTGGGGCACAGTACAGGATTAGTTTCAGCTATTTCGTCGACAAGTTCCTGACCCACCGTCCAATTGAAAGGCGATCCACGGGTTCCGGTTTCAAATATCTTCCTCTCTGTCCCGGCGATAATCTCCAAACCGGGTGCATCCGCATCACCACCGCAGTCCGTCAGTGCAATCCACAGGTTCGCAGTGCGGATAGCGCTGGCGTCTCCCAAAAAATAGCCGTCCTGATGCCAGCCTGAAGAAGCTCCATTGTTGGGGGCTGCACAGCGCACCACCCACTTGCGCACTGAAAGAACCGCGTCCTCCTCGAAATAGCTGCTCAATAATGCCCGCAGTCCAATGTCACGATAAAATTCGATGAGCTGAAATGCTACGGGAGGACTGTCAACGCTCCATACCGAGCCAATATTGGTATAGCGCTCACCGCCACGGAACTGCGCGGGCCCACCCTGCACACTGGCACACCTCCGGTACCAGGGATTGTTGTCAGCGCCGGGCTCGCCATTGGCCAAATCCATCCTGCCTTGCAACACCCGGTCAATATTCCGGCGCATTCCTTCAATTCGTTCAGGTCCCATTAATCCGCGGACAATCAGGCCGCCTTTCCCGAGAATTCCGGCTCTTAGAGCACCTACATCCAGATTTGCAAATTCAACCTCTGGAAAGCCCTTCACCGATGCAAAGCGATTGTCGTGCGCAGGCGGCCAGCTGTCATGAGCGTGCGGCCATTTCACTTTAGGATAAGCCTGTATACGCAACTCGATCAGCCGTTGCGCCAGCGGATAGTCATCGTATCTGCCGCACTGCTCCAACAATGCAATAGCCGCCCGATAATTACCCTCGTCGACGAGTTGATTGGCCTGCTCAAGGAGATCGTGATTGGCGTTCATTTGAATATCCTGCACACTACCTAAAGCCCTGTCAAATGCCATAAATACCTACCCCAACGCTGCAACAGCGAACTGTATCTCCTAGCCATCTCCTGCTTCGGCTGGCTTATCCTTACCCTGTCCGCCCTTCTTGCCGCCCTTGCGGGCCTGACGCCAAAAGGTGGCCTGACGGCGAGCTTCCAGGAAGAGTCCGGCATGCACATAGAACTGGCGCAGTTGCTTTTCAGTCTCTTCATCTTTGGAAAAAAGCAGGTTCATAAGTGGCTCATTACAAGGTTCACCACCCGGCTTCCTTATGACTCCCAGGCCGAAGCCGTGATTGAACTTGAATACATCATCATGCTCTCTTTCAAGTTCTTCAAAATACTTCCATGCACCAAAGTCCTTGATCTTGGCCATGACGTCATGGAACAAAATGATACCGCCGGGCTTCACCTTCGGATACCAGTTGGTGAAGTCTTCCTTGACCGCCTCATAGGTATGCAGGCCATCTATATGCAGTAAATCCAGGGAGTTTTCATTAAAATGCTGCAATGCTTCATTGAAAAACATGCGCAGCAGATAAGAGTTTCCACGATAGTGCTCTCGCGAATGATCACTCACATCAGTGTAGATGGAATCATCATAGGCGTCAGTGTGCTCGTCGCCCTCCCAACAATCGACGCCATATGCAACCCCGTCAATATTGTGTTCAACCATCGACTGGCAAAAGGTGAAGAAAGACAGCCCGTTATACACCCCCAGCTCCACAATCAACTTGGGGCGAATGGCAGCAACAAGATCGTAGGCGAATGGCAGATGATCAACCCAGGTGCTGAACACCATCCGTTTTGGCTCAAACCGCTGCAGTGACGGCGGGAAATATAGACCATTATTCATAGAATTCTTATAACCTCTCAATTATCAAAAATCGGGACCGCAACATCATATGTCTCGGCAGCATTCTTCAGTCTTTCCATTTTGTTGTTCACAGAAATCTGTACGAATCTCTGTGCTGAGTCAGATAACTCACCCAGATATACCGGGTTAGTCTCGGGTACCGAAAATCTTTGTCCGTGAATCTGCAGATATTGCTCAAAAATCGCATCGATAAATTTCTGCCGGGCTTGAAAATCCTCGCCTCCGGTAGTAACTCCCCCATGAAACTGGTGGAACGTTCCTTCTCCATGCAAAAAAATGTGCGTTATTCCAGGGTATTCGCAGGCTCTTTTGTACATATCGAGGTTTACAAGCCCACCGCCGCGCAGATCGAAGCGGGCATCATACCCGCCGAGGCTTTCCCAAATCTCCCTAGGCATGCTAATGCAGTTGCTTTCGTGATGGGGCAGGTAGAAACCGACAGCGCATGAGCCGCTAAAACAGGCTATTTCAAATAGTCGATAACCATTATCGGGCCAGGAAATTGAGCGCATCAAGGTCTGTTCCTGATCGACATCATAGCCGCTGCCTACCGCCTTTTGCTGTAATTCAAACCCCAGGTGGTAGCCTGGAACAGTTACAACCGCGCGATTAGCAATACGATGCCCAAGAATCGTATTTTTTACGACCCCGGGGGTCAGCAGGCGCGCACCATCAATCATCACACAGACATTATCGCCCCGCGCATGCTCAATTCCATAGTTGATCGCGTGAATCGGAGTAGGCTGAGTTTCCTTGCGCAGATGATATGAAAAATTGGACGGCAATGAATCAAGAAACTCGCGCGACATCGTGTTCGCTGACTCGTTTTCTACTATAAGGACCTCATAATCCTCAGACCGCGCATCCCGTTGATAATCGGGAAGCAGCGATCGCACAGTATTCTGCGCCTGAGCCGGCATGTCGTAGACAATGACTACAAAGCTGACAACGGTATCATTTTGCCGCTTCGACCTGAATCGACCCAAGCCTCGCTGTAGCCGATTTAACATTGGAGAAGCACCGGTCAAAGTCCGACTTTTTTCAATTTGTTGTACAAACGCCTGACTTTCCACGGAAGGGATGGCCCACCTTCTCCGTCGTTATGTCTCAAGTCCGCTGTATAGAACTTTTCCTCTCCGCCCTGATGAACCAGGCCCATTTTACCCGCCGCGCTAAAAAT
Organism: uncultured Gammaproteobacteria bacterium; assembly: GCA_963762235.1. Lineage (GTDB taxonomy): Bacteria > Pseudomonadota > Gammaproteobacteria > Pseudomonadales > Halieaceae > Marimicrobium. The sequence continues at coordinate 134,396 of CAVXKH010000004.1, forward strand.
CTTTTCATCCAAAACCGCTTCATCATCATCAAAACTGAGAATAGGAAACGGCTTTTTCCTATACTCCTGGTAAAGAACCCTGTTGTAGGCATACCACAATTTCAGCGACTCCTCCCGGGATTTACTGCTGCGCTTTTCCAGAGACTTGGCAACTGCATTGGGGTGGCGATAGATACCGACAAATTCAATCGCCGGAAACAACTTCTTCCACCCGTCAAGAACCAGCAAGGCTCTTGGATCCTTGAATCCAAAATTGGATTCCCCCGCGTGATCTGCCAAAAGCGCCTTTGCGGCGGCAATATGTTCGCCGCTCCAGGTTACCCTTGCGGGAGGCTGCGTCCCATGCACCCCCGTTCGCCGCCAGGATGGCATCATGCAAATCTACGAATTTTTGATTCTCCCGATTGCCCTTCTCGTTATGCTTATTCCAGGTGTGGCACTCGCCCAGAAAAAGGCCAGCTTCCTGCAGCGTTCCCGTCAGGCAACTCGTACCGCTGCGATGCATACCAAGGACAGCCACCACCCTCTGTGGTGCCTTGAGACTCAACACATCTACTGCCCGCTCACCCATTTATGGACATCCACTGCACTTGAATACACGCTGCTGCTTCATTTTCCCTACGCTTATTACTATTGCTGTTGGCCAATTGTTGTATCTTCACCCATTTGCAATAACCATGGCAACTCTGATTTATTCCGGCAAACGTGACGGGATACCCAAAAATCACTCTCTGCCCGGTTACCCAAGCGGAGTAGCTACCAACCACAAACCGCTTTCAAACGCAGGTCTTTCCAGATGACTCCAAAGACGAATGGCAGAAATTCGGACTAACTCCGACGACGCAAATATTCACATCGCGCTACTCAGTTACGTGGATGGAATGGTGGTCGTGTCCTTTAGGCTGTATAGTTCGACCGCCATTTACGCACAGAGATTTATACCCTCCTGCCCCACGGTTGAATTCACCGGAACACCCGGGAATTTAGTAGCTCGACAGCCCCAATTTGGCGACCGGATATATTAACCCAGTTCAAATAGACATAGAATGAGTGTGCTTGCCTAGTGGAATTCTCAATATGTTTCACCCCTTTAAATCCTCTGATCGTGTTTTTTTCTGCGTCAGCTATTTCATATTTTCCTTACCACTTATTCTATTTTTTGCTTTTTTCATTCCCGCCTTCCAGGTCCCCGATGAATCGTCTCATTTCTCCCGAGCCTACCAGTTAACCCATGGAGATTTCTTTCCGACCAAACAGCAAGTCCCCGATGCACCTGGCGAATACACAGTGGGGGGTTACGTCGACCCCGCGATATTTTATGTAGCTGGAACCAACTTCTATTTAGAGGGTCATCCTGACGTCAAACTCAAACCGAAGAGAGCTGCCCTGGCAAAAACATTCAAATGGCAACGCGGCGAAATGCGTGACACACGGAATGTTAGCATTTATCCACCGACCTTCTACGCTGTTTCTGCGCTGGGCATAATGCTCGGGCAATATTTCGATATGAGTATTGTCGAAAGTTTAACGCTCAGCCGGCTGATGAACGGGTTATTTGCATTACTCCTGATTTCCATCGCTATTCTTACATTTGCGCAAGGGATTCGGAGTATTTATTGTCTTATTGCTAATGCCAATGACAATGGCACAAATCGCATCGACCAGCCAGGATGCCATTTTTTTCGCCGCCGCCGCTTTATGTGTGGCGCTACTATCCCAACTCAACCTTGAACTTTCGCAAAGAAAACGTCGAATTTATTTGTTTTTTTCCGGCATACTTCTAGTAACACTGGCAACAGCCAGACCGCCTTACCTCACACTGTCGCTATTCTATCTGTATTACGCTTTTACCTTCAGGGCCCATAAGCACTTTCTTGTCGAATGTTGTGTTGCTTTTTTTGCAACGTGCCTGGTTACATTTTTGTGGTTGCTTTACGTTGCTCTTTTTGTTTCCGTCCCCTTTGGACCGGAAGGTGTAAACCCCGTGCAACAGGCTCTATTTATTGTTCAATCACCGCTCGAATGGCTGGGAATTCTGGCGGAAACCTGGCAACTGCGTTGGGAGTTTTATCTTAACTCGTTTATTGGTAATGTTGGTCATCTCGACACACAATTCCCGAATCTCTACTATTATTTTACTGGAATAGTATTGTTGCTTGCATTCTTCATGAGTTTTTTTCCTGAAAAAAAGGCGTTTCTTCCCAGCATAATCGAAAATGCGCTTGTGCCTTGCATGATTATTCTCATCACGATAGTCGGTATTTTTGCAGTTTCGTATATTTCCTTTACTCCCCTACACAACCCTTTAGTAGAAGGTATTCAGGGCAGATACTTTATACCCGCCGCTTTGTTTGCCGCTCTTGGCACTTCAAATACCACACTTACCGGAGTCAGCCGGGTCATATACCGCTGCATGATACTTGCCTTCGCTGTGAGTACGCTAATCATTACCCCATACGTAGTGTTAACTCGATATTCTTAGAGGTAGATTCATGACACCAGGCAACGTACTTCTCATACTCGCTTGCGTATTGGGAATATCCGCCGGGCAAATTCTCTTTAAACTGGCTTCAAGCAGCATTCCAGTTAACCTGGATACCACAGCATGGCTCAATTTTGCAGCGAATAAATACTTTCTTGCCGCACTTGTGATTTATGGGGCCGCTACCATCCTGTGGATACTCGCGCTAAAGAGGGTTGATCTGTTTGTTGCTTACCCGTTTATGGCTCTGGCTTTTGTAATCGTACCTTGCGCCAGTTACTATTTCCTTGGAGAACCACTGACCAGCAGAACCTTTATAGGTGCAGCGCTTATTATTTCTGGACTCATTATTTCCGTATCTTAACCAGATGCAATCTGCACGTCGCAGTGAGGGCTCCATACTTGAAAGCGAAAGCCCACATTTTAGTGGTACACGATGAAGTTGATCGGATTTATATAGCGGAGAATCCCCAAAAAAATCGTCTCTTCACCGATTGATTCGGTAGTCCTAGTTTCGCCCAGCAACCGCTGTAGACGGCTGAATTTTCCAGGGAGCCACCCAGACCAAAAGCAACAGTCCCGGCAGGGCCAGCAGGGTGCAAAACAGAAAGAAGTCCACCCACCCGATGCGCTCCACAATGATTCCCGTGCTGGCATTAGCCAACGTCCGGGGCACCGCCGCGAGCGCGGTAAATAGCGCAAACTGGGTCGCGGCATAAGTCTTGCTGGTCTCGCGCGCGATAAAAGCGGTGAAGGCTGCCGTGCCCATTCCCACTCCCAGGTACTCGAAGGAAATCACTGCCGCCAGCAGCCACAACTCAGGGCCAGTACTGGCAAGCAGGGCATAGCCAAGGATGCTGACCATCTGCACCACTCCAAACATCCAGAGGGCGCGATTGATACCCACACGCACCATAATCAGACCGCCCACCAACCCACCGAAGATTGCCGGCCACAAGGCCGCATGCTTGGCGATCAGCCCGATCTGGGTCTTGCTGAAGCCCATTTCCAGATAGAATGGCATGGACAGCGCCGTGGCCATATTGTCACCGAGCTTGTAGAGAAACATGAAACACAACACCAGCAACAATCCTGACCAACCCCGGCGATGCAAATATTCAGAAAATGGCGCAACCAGCGCCTGGCGCAGGCCGGATGCCGCTGGCAGCTCGGAATCGGACTCGGACACCATCAGGCTCATGATCACCCCCACTGACATGAAGCCAGCGGTAATCCAGAACACACTGGACCAGGGCAGCATATCCGCCAGGATCAGGGACAGTGAACCGGGCACCAGGCTGGAGATACGGTAAGCCTGTACATGGATGGCATTACCCATGCCCAACTCCTCATCCGCCAGAATCTCGCGCCGGTACGCATCCAGCACCACATCCTGACTGGCACTGAAGAAAGCCACAGCCACTGCCAGCCAGGCAATCAGCCAGGTGGACCGGGCAGGCTCGAACATGCCCAGCACGCCAATTGATAACACCAGTGCAACCTGGGTAAGCAGCATCCAGCCCCGGCGGCGGCCGAGGAAAGGCGGCACATAACGATCCATCAGGGGCGCCCACAGGAATTTCCAGGTATAGGGAATTCCCACCAGGGAGAACAGCCCGATTTCAGCCAGGGAGACGCCGCCCTCGCGGAGCCAGACGGGGACCAGTTGAAAAAGTACATAGAGCGGCATACCGGAAGCAAACCCGGTAAACACGCAGATCAACATACGTCGATTCAGGATCGATGTACGCCAGGTGGTCTTTGCCATATTGAATCCAACCCGCCGTTTACAGGGGGCTATTCTGGAGGTGATTGAGCAGTGCCCGGGGCGCTCGCACTGCCACTATCCGGTTTAGTGACGCCGGGGCCATTACTCTTGTGCTCCTCCCGGCTGAACTCTACCGGGTTTAGCAGCGGATCCCCGGTCGACTTGCGCCAATCATCAATCGCAAGTAACAGGCGTTTGCGCACTGCCGCAAGTTCGGGCTTCGCTGCCAGGTTGTGCCACTCATATGGATCATTCTGCAGGTCGTAGAGTTCAACTTGAGGAGGGTGCTCGACTCGATAATAAACCGCACGGATCGGTGTCTTGCGATACTTTTCCTTCTGCGACTCCCACCATGCGTTGCAGTAATTCGCCGGTGACAATGGATTATCCCGCTCGCCACCGAATACATTGAGGATCAGCTTGTATCGCTCATCCCTGACGGCATAGCGCGGATAAAATTGCCCCGGTGCATGCGTAATGAATTCGGTAAAAAGATAAGGCCGCCACTCTTCCTTGGCGGTATGCGCCCGCGTTAGCGGCAGCAGCGAGCGTCCCTGGTGGGATTGCACCGTCTTTTGGCCCGCCACTTCGAGTAAGGTTGGAAGAATATCGATTGTCGAGACAAGCTCATCGCGTACCAACCCGCTATCCGCTCCCGGCACTTTCAACAGAAAAGGGATACGGGTGGCAGACTCATAAACCGCCATCTTGCCGCGCGTTACATCCGGCCCATGGTCCCCGATGAAGATCACTACCGTATTATCCCAAAGGCCGCGTTTTTCCAGTTTTTTTCGGAGGTCTCCCACACCAATATCAAGCCTGTCGACCGCGCCATAGAAGTCAGCGAGTTCCTCGCGGATCTCCGGTGAGTCGAGACCAAGGAACGGAAAGGGTGTAATTTTCGATGGCGGAGTCGGATTTGCAGGCAGGCCCATTTTGGTTCTTGGGAATTTGATGTTCCTGCCGGGACCATAATTGGCGCCATCTTCCGAATCACCACGATGGGGATCGACATAACTCATAACCAGAAGGAAGGGACCTGCCCCGGCATCCGCGTCTACAAAATCCATAGCACGCTGATTCATCCAGCGGACATCCCGATCAAACACTACCCGTTTGATATCCTCCGATTTCAGGTCCCACTCGAACTGATCTTCCGGCTCGTAGTGCGTCTTACCTATAATCGCCGTACGGTAGCCCAGCTTCTTTAGCTCGTTGGGCAGCTTGGGTACATCATCATGCATGCGCTCTGTGCCGAATTGTGACAGCCCCATCATGCCATGCTGATGTGGGTAGAGACCGGTAAAGATACTGCCACGCGATGGACTGCACGACGCCGCTGTAACATAGGCAGCATTGAACTGCGTCCCCTCCTTTGCGAGTTGGTCAATATTCGGGGTGCGTGCGTTGGGGTCACCGTAACTACCCAACTGTGGTCCCAGGTCATCGGCGATGATCAAAACAATGTTCGGCCTGCCCAACTCGTGGTTGCTCCGCAATTCAGGAACAACAAGCCACACCAGCACTGCCACCAGCACCAGCAACACCAACAGCTGAACAATTCGCCTCATCTCAACTATCCAACTTCAGGATGCCAGTAACAAAAGGACGTGCATACAGCCGACTCTCAGATTGATTTGTATTCTCCCGGCTTCATAAAAGTACGAATTTCCGAAGTATCAGCAGGCTTTTTGAGACCTGTAAAAAGGCATAGGTCAGTAATAAATTGCTCGGGATAAGCAATTGATCGTTCGTAGCTTACTATTAGCGAAGGGGCCTGCCAGTTTTTAACCAGCTCCATATTACGCAATTGCAGGCGTAGAACGATTTCAATCGCCTTGATCTTCGGTGTACCCGACAAAATTTCCCTGGCTGCTGTAGCGATGGGATCTCGTGATACCAGGATGAGGTGAGGATTAATGATATGTTGGTGGATACTGTCCAGGTAAGCGATGGCTCTGGGAAATTTCCAACCCCATATGTCCCTGGTCTTATTGCGTTGCTCAAGCGAGTCAATAATATAAGGTATCGGCTTTTCAATGCCTTTCTTCGCCAAAACCTGGAGGTTAAAATCATTGTCCTCCATATTTACTGGTAAGTCCTGGCCAATATCGAGGCCACAAAGCTTGGCTACACCGGCAACCATGGTCGTGCCGCCGCGGCCTATGCCAAATATAATAAAGGTCTTCTTTTCATCAGTAGTGGAATTATCCTCGAACAGCGTTATGGTCGTTCCATTTCTAACTTCAGATTCCTGATTGGATTTTCTAGTCATTCGTTAAGTATCTCTATCTATCGCGCCGAGGGTTGGGCAAATTATCTCTGTTTGTCCAGGACCTCATTGAAGTACGGTTGACCCGGGTTTAGGCCGCCCAATATGAAATCAAGCACCTTTCCTCTTGTCTTTGATCCGGGATGCCAAGGAATATTCTCCTAAAGAATAGCACCCAAATATTCCGACAGCTCCTTAGCCTGGGCGTCAAACCCCCTGATTTTATCAGCCAGGGGATTTGTGTATGTCTTCCATTGATTCGACTCCAATAGTGGCTCAATGGCATGGCGCAACTCATTAACCCCGGACCCAAATGGAATAACTGTGGCATTTATTCCATCTTGCAGATCCTCAGCTATGGCACCTGCGTTTGTCGCCACGACCCAAACATCTCGGGCAAGGGCTTCCCTGACGGTTAAACCAAAGCTTTCTTTCCACTGGGAAGGGAACAAAAGTACATCAATACCGGCAAAGAATTCATCCATCTCTTCCTGAAGATATCCAGGAACAAACTCCAGTTGCCCCGGGATGTTCCAATAATGCCGATTTTGCCAGCTTGCTCCTATTTTGGCTGCGGCATCGACTATTTTCAACGTATAGTCTGTGCGCACGATTTTGCCAAATGCCTCAATTATCTTGTCTGAGCCCTTGATGGAGCCTGGGCCACCGACAAAACCAAATACCGTCTTATTGCGCTCTCCCTGCAGCCCCGCCCTAATCTGTGGGTAGTTGGACGATGGCAACGTCACGCCATTCTTGTTAACTGCAGACCTAGATTTCACTGACACCATTCGCCAGATGCAAATTTCGATGAAATTCACTGGGAAACAAAATCAAATCGGCTTTATCAAGTTGCTGCTTAAGGTACGCGTTGCGCCTGAGCAATTGGCGATAATCCGAGGTGCAATGTTTGCACTGTTTGTCATCAATAACCCATTGATTACAATAATAGCCGTCTGAATTAATCATGAACTGGCGCTCACAAAGCCACCAACAGTCATGGACGGTAACCGCCAATTTTGTTCCAGCCTGAACCAGTTCATCAAAATATTCACATCCGATTAACTGTATAGCATGGCAATGACACACATCTGGCTGAAATGCCTGTGCTATCTCGAGCACACACCGGGCTACCTCTGCGTTTCGATATAAATCCTCGCCCCGGGAATCAAATGGCATATTAATAGCAATAACATTTACCCCCTTCGTTTTATAGCGCTTGAGAAAGTACGAAGGTAACGCATGGTCGCGCATGGTTGTCACTATCAAAACGGACCAGTGGTGAGTTCCACCCAGACGCTCTGCAGTTTGCTCTGCAACAATCGTTGCGCCACCAAAACTTTCTGGAGCATAGTACAGATTGAGTATCAGTAACTTACTCATGGGATAACAGAAACTGACTAATAACATTCTGCTCAATGGCCCCTTGAGCAGACACAGTATGGGATTCCATCACTTTTTTGCGCGCCGCCATTCCCATTGACCGTCTCAATGTCGTATTCTGAACGAGTTCCTCCAGACTTGAAACCCACGCCTCATGGCTATCCGCCAGGTAGCCGTCATTTCCACTCGCAATTATTTCAGAGAACTGGCCAACTGCAGACGCGATTGTAGGCACCCCACACAGTGCCGCTTCGATATAGCGGATAGCGCTTTTACATTCGTTAAACCTGTCAATAGTGAGGGGAACGATACTAATATCTGTCTGGCTTAACGATTCCAGATACTGCATATAGCTGGCAAAGGGCTGCACATTCACGCGGTCACTGAAAACCTCGAAGCACCGGCGGAACAACCAGGTATCCTATCACCCGCAGTGATACATTCTCGTACTTTCGTAATGTCTCTGCGAGTGCCTCGCAAACCACCCTGAAATCCTCATCATGCGCCCTCGATCCTGAAGCATACCCAATGACCACTGCGCCCGAGGAGACATCCTTCCCCGCCCCGGGCAAACTCTCAACCATGGATAAGGTCGCGGCGTCTGCAAGGTTTCTCCAAAGATACGCTGGTTTACCAATTTCGGAGGCAGCTACTTTTTGCAGATAACTTGTACTGAGGATAAGATTATCAACCTTGCGCATGGCGTCACGATAATTAACTGCGCCTTCCAGCAAGTGGGTGCGCTCATGAGCCTGAAGATGTTTCAGGTTACTGTTCTCGCCATAAATCTCGCTGCTAAAGACCGGGTCATCTATGTCATAGAATGTCTTGACACCCAGCCTTGTAGCCTCCCGTAGATAAGCATCCATTTGAGCTGTAACCGGTACACGATAAAAAATCAATGCGGTGGAAAATTGCAAATAACTAATAGCCCTCGGTTCGTCCATATAATGCGCATAGTGGCAGGCCCAACCGATTGAATTGAAAAACTCTACTTTCTGCAGTACCCGGTACTTTTTGCATTGAGGCAGGTCAAGCGCACCAACGATCAGGATACATGGCCTGCTAAAAACATCGCCACTCTTATCTACCTCCTCGCTTTTTAAGCGCTCCAGCCCGCGCTCATAGTTTCTATGGAAGTTGTATGAAACACTTTCGCGCCGCAAAACTTTCATGATGGTAGCTGCCCATCCGTAATGCCTTACATTGGCAATAACGATTCCTAGTGACGCACGCCACCCCAGTTCCGAAGCCTCCTTCAATATTTGTACTGGATTCATATATGTCCGGCGTCGCTATACCACGCAAATAGTACCACTCTAAAAATTGCCCCGAAGGTAACGCCGTATAGTCGAGAGAATTTTCCACCCTCTACTATTGATTATTCCCTGGAGCCGGTTTTCCAGTTCGTTTTTCTGTTCAAACAGCAGTCCATTTTTTTCTGCGAGTAACACATGCTGTTGTTTGAGCGCTTCGTGCGCAGTGACCAACTCGCCCAGCACATTTCTCTCGCTACCCAATTCCGCCATCGCTTGCACATGCTGTTGCTGTAGCTCCTGGTGCGCAGTGACCAGTTCCCCCAGCATGCCTCTCTCCCTACTCACTTCAGCCATTTCTTGCAGAAGCCGGTGCCGCAGGCTAAGTGTCTTCTTGTAAGCATACCCATACATATACTGCACTTCCTGCAGGTACAGTTCGTCCAGGCGTCCTGCTTGCAGTTCACTGAGGATATCGGATATGTTCTCGCGACGAATAGGGTTCTGGCTGGAGAGCAGCACTAACCGACCGTATGTATTTTCGGCAATCTCCCAGGCAAGCGAGTTCTGTGAACGCCTTATTCCTCGCTGTGGATTACTCCTCCTTAACGATGCATCCACAAGTTCATCACAAAAAGTAGCAAGCTGCTCGCCAGTGACCTCCAATCCGAGAAATCCGGCCAGACGTGAAATTTCAGTTTCAGGTCGTAAGACTAGAGATGCATAATCGACTATAGCCAGACGATCAGGATCAACCTGTTTCAGCGCTCTTCTTATATACGTTAACCAGAGCAGCAATACGTCTATCTGGCGGCGACCCATGATGTGGAAATCGCCATCCCTGTTATGCCTGGTTTGCTGCGAGACAACGCACTCTGCGGGGTCCCTTATGGTGAGCACATAGGAAACATCTACATCCAGCGCCTCAGTAATCACCCTCTGCCAGAAAGGCAACAAAAGACAAAACCGGGGATCTTTAAGGCCTGAAAACCTGACGGATGCGAATCGCTGAAGAATCATTTTTATTGCGGCGTTGTGGTATGGCTTGAACTTTGGCGCCGAAAAATCCTGATCCCAAATAAATCCTAGACTATCCCACGACAGGTTAATACTTCTTAACAAGCGATCATTAAAGTTAACAATGTCCTCATCTTCAAAGAACCCTTTCGGATTATCCTCATTCGCCTTGATGAAACGGCTTCCCAGATTGACCTGCAAGAAGTGCAGTGCGCCAGCAGTAAGCGACGTTCCGGAGCGATGCGGCCCCAGAAGAAATATAAACTGATCCCTGTCCTTCATGGTTCGACTAAATCACTGCGTCGAAAAGCCACCGCTAAACATTGTTGCTCTCATAGGGCTTCATTGCAAACGAGTCGGAGATTCCTTTTATGCTGGTCTTTAGCAGGTCTATTCGCCCTTCGCGAAAGACCAGCATATACATAAACTTGGACACGAATCGGCATATATCGTGAAAAATCCAGGATCCTTTTACATAAGCCTGTCGATAGAGCCAAAATCGATTCCTGGTCATGTAGTAATTTCTCCTCGCATCATGATGTCGTATCACTGATTTGGTAAACGGTATCTGCGTACAGTGCTCTCCTATTCGCTGGCGAATTTCGCCACCAAAATCACCGTATACCTTGTACTTCTTGCTAATTGCCCTGAAACACCAATCCAGGTCAACGTTATCGATAAATAGAGCTTCATTCATCGGACCAATCTCGTCTATCGCTTTCATCGACATTAGACATCCTGAGCTTATCAGGAAGTGGCACTCCACCAGCCTTCCCTTTCCATCCCTGGAATCTTCACTGTATCTGGCATTCAACGGAAATTTGAAGTTAACGAAGGGTAAACTATTGTTGGTAAAGTCATCAATTACTAACGGCCCAATGGCAGCAACGTGCTCGCCGGATTTAATCAATTCTTCGAGGTCATGGGCAAGCACACTAACAAGCTCTGTAGAAATCTGCGTATCCTGATCATATGCTGTTACATATTCCGCCTTCATCTGACGAGCGTACTCAATGATTTGATTAATACCTCCACTTACTCCTCTATTTCGATAATTACTGATGATCTTGATTTTTGTATTTTTGACCAGGTCTTGCAGGTAACTGGTATTCGATGAGCAGTTGTCGACAATGACAACCCATTCGGCACAGGACAACAGGCTGTCTATCAATACATTAATATCATCTACTTTTGGATTATGGGCGACAACGCCGGCACACACACAAAATTCTTTCATGATACTTCGTCTTCGATAAACATATCCGGTTTGTTGCGAAAACGTGCTGTCTATAACGCAAATCTCTTACCAACTAGTAATATCCAAGAAATGGAACTCGTATAACGCACAAAAGTGATTTATGGGAGCCTTTTCACTAATTATTTATGCATAGTAGCCTCACCGTTATTATTATCGTACTTTACTTATCACAATATAACTAAGATTTTTTGCCTATACCTACCAATGAACCAAGGATTCAAATGTAAGTGCCCCTGAGTTAGTCCCGCGCAATTTTAGAGTTCCTGGCCAAAATCAGAGCCGGCCCCAGTTCCCTGAACAAGATACCCGATTCTATAAGTGGATTCCTGCCCTGGGTTTAAGCTGCCATGGGTAGTGGCAGCGAGTTAAAGTAAAACTGATCCGGGGTCTGACGGTCAAGACTACTGTGTGGCCTGCGGCTGTTGTAGAACCGGAAGTACCGATCCAGTCCTGCTTTGGCTGCCGAGACAGTGTCGTAGGCATGCAGGTAGACTTCCTCGTATTTCACGGATCGCCAGAGACGCTCAACAAACACATTGTGCCAAAGCATTGTGGGCAGCCTCCCGCCAGGCGCCCTTACCATCCATGCTGATCCGGATGCCGTTGTCCTTGAGCAGGCCAGTGAAGGCCTGGCTGGTGAACTGGCTACCCTGGTCGGTATTCATGATCTCTGGCTTGCCATGCCGCTCCAGGGCCTCTTCAACCGCTTCCAGGCAGAAGTGCACGTCCATGGTGGTAGAGACTTTCCAGGACAATACCCGCCGGGAATACCAGTCCACCACAGCAGCCAGATAAACAAATCCTCGAGCCATGGGGATATACGTAATGTCCATCGCCCAGACCTGGTTGGGGCGGGTGACCGCCAGATGCCGAAGCAGGTAGGGGTAAACCGTGTGTCCGGGGTGTCGCTGGGTCGTCCTGGGCTTCCGGTAAAGCGCCTCGACGCCCATGAGTCTCATCAGTCGGGCGACTTTTGAGCGCCCCAGCTTGTGGCCCTCCTGGCGCAATAGATCACGCAGCATCCGTGCACCGGCGAACGGCAACTCCAGATGCAGCCGGTCGATGCGTTTCATCAACAGCTGATCTCGCGTGCTGATGGGTTTGGGCTGGTAGTACACCGTACCCCGGCTGATATCCAGCAGATTGGCCTGCCGACTAATGGGTAGTGTGTGGTCACGGTCAATCATCGTTTTGCGCTCAGCAATCCCGCCTTGGTGAGCGCGCCGTCTAAAAAATCGACTTCCAGGGTCAACTCTCCTATTTTGGCATGCAGTGCTTTAACATCCACTGCTGGCTCCTGGAATTCGCCACCACCAAATACATCGGCGGAGCGCTCCAGCAATTGCGTCTTCCACTGTGTGATTTGGTTGGGATGTACATCAAACCGCTAAGCAAGCTCTGCCGCTGTCTGTTCGCCTTTGATAGCTTCCAATGCCACCTTGGCCTTGAATTGCGGTGAGTGATTTTGACGTGGTCTTCTGGACATATTGATTCTCCTGAGTTCGGGCAATACGATGCCTTATGTCAGACAGGGAATCCACTTATAGCACTGTTCAGATTTCTGGGGCCAGCTCTGCTCCCACCCAACAGAAAACCTGATATGCTTAAAGGTTAAGTCGGCCGGCAAAATGCTTAGTGAGACATACCCAATGTATAATCAGAACAACTTTGAAGTTCCTGATATCAAGCATGGAAAAACGAGGCCCCAGTGATGATTCTGGATTCTGCCACTGCGACTCCTCGGCCAGTCACAATTGTCGTTCCGGTGTTTGGCGGCCTTCAAGTCACGCGGAACTGCCTTGAATCGCTGATCGCCAGCGATTTGCCTGGGAATGCATCAATAACTGTTATTGACGACAGATCACCCGAGGAAGAACTGAGTGCCTACTGCCGGGAACTCGCAGCACAGGTTGGCTTCAGGCTGATAGTGAATGAGAATAACCTCGGGTTTGTGAAGACAGCCAACAAGGGCTTTACGCTTGATCCCGATGCAGACATCCTGCTGTTAAACAGTGACACTGTAGTCTCCAAAAACTGGCTACAACGGTTGCAGTCCTGTGCTTACAGGGAGACAGACATAGGCACCGTAACACCTTTTTCAAATAACGGGACGATCTGTTCATACCCGGTGTTTTCAGATGCAAATGCACTCCCCACACACTGGACGGCTGCGGAACTCGACCATGCATTTCAAGTGGCGAATACCGGGACTTATCGGGAGATACCGACCGCCGTTGGCTTTTGTATGTATATCAAGCGCTCCTGCTTGAACGAAACCGGCCCGTTTGACGAAGCGAATTTTGGTCATGGTTATGGTGAAGAATGTGATTTTTCCATGCGTGCCAGTGCACTAGGTTGGAAACATGTCGTGGCTGCGGACGTTTTCGTCTATCACGAGGGCGGAGCCAGTTTTGCTTCCGAGTCGATGGCAGGAAGCGCTTGGCTGAAAAGGTAATGGATACACTGCACCCAACAGTATCAGAAACTTGTGATCGACTTCGTCTAGACTGACCCCTTATACGAATTTCGCAAGAACGTCGATGCACTCCGCCTCAGGGAAAAACCCACAGCGAATATCGCAATTCTCGAGGAGCACTCGCGCTATACCCGGGCTATCCTGGCGCGCGCTGCTGAGAATTATCGGGCTATGCTGAACGAACAGCAGCAACGCAGAGATCTTGAGCAGATGCTGAGCGAATGTCGTAAACAGTTTGCAGGAACAGACTGCGCATTGAGAGAAGTCCAACAGAATTGTAATTGATGCACAGATTTTACACAGAGCAATTACTAAAACACATAAAGTCCATGGAACAAAGCCGCTCCTGGCGCTACACAGCGTGGCTCAGGCGCAAGTAGCGATATTTCACAAGTCCGCACGCTCCCGCAAAAACAAGTCCTACAGTGTCGCGCAATTTTCCTTGCAGAGACTCACCCGTCCCAGTAGCCAGTCGACCTGAACCTGCACGGCCATACCGTTATCCTGGGTGAGATTGACGTAGCCACCGCTTGACCCACCATCGGGATAAAATCGAATCACTCCGGCACCGCCTCTATTCAGCTCCTGGCTGCCCAGAACTTCCATTTGAAGATTGCCAGGAAGAGCCTTTACGTTTTTCCCCAGGGTGATCTCCCTGGTCAGGGGATTAATAAGTACATCCTCGTTACCACCACTTCGAATGGCCTGATAACGCGCCGAGGATAGTAAAGTAACCACGTCATTGACGGCGCCGTGATACTGCGAAGATTTATAGAGGCGCTGCATAGCCGGCGCACTGACACCCAGAACAATAGCAGCGATGGTTATGGCCACCATGATCTCAAGCAGTGTGAAACCTGATTCCCGACCTGAAGGTGTCTCGACCCACCGCATGGATTGTATTCGACGTTCAGTCGTTACCAATTGCCAACGTCAGTGTCCTCACCATCTCCCCCCTGGGCCCCATCCTGACCCAGGGAAAAAATCTCGACTTCTGCCCGCGTACCCGGGTTTGCGTACTGGTAGTCATGGTTCCAGGGATCCTTTGGCAGACCGGATTTCAAATATGGCCCATTCCAGCCATCAGCATTGCCGGGCTTCTCCACCAGAGCTTCCAATCCTTCACTGGTTTCAGGATAGTGACCGACATCCAATTTGTACATCTCCAATGACTGCTCCAGGTCCTTGATCTGGACACGCGCTGTTTTGGTCTTGGCCCCGCCCAATTGCTTCAGCACACTGGGGCCAACCAACCCGGCGAGCAGGCTAATAATGGCCAGGACCACAAGGAGTTCGATCAAAGTGAAACCCGATCCCCGTCCAGCGGCATAATACTTTGTAGCGAGTAACTGCATTTCACCCATTCCTGTTTTGCGTGATGGTTTCCTGCCGGAGTGAAGCTCAGACGGGATATTAATACGGGTCAGACCGCCAGATCATTGACAGACATGATGCCCATCAGAATAGCAATAATTACAAGGGCAATTGTTCCACCCATGATTAGAATCAAAATCGGTTCAAGCAGGATCAGGCTGCGCTTCACACCCGCCTGGACTTCCTCATCGTAGACTTGGGCCAATTCTGTCATCATCTGAGCCAAACTGCCAGATTCCTCCCCCACCCGAACCATCTGAATGACAAGGGGGGAGAAAACCTTGGCCTCTTCCAGCGCGACAGACATGCGTTGTCCACGTTTAACCGCTGGCTCCAGAACGCTCAAAGCGTTTTTAACAAAGCTATTGTCCACTGTTTCCACGGCGATCGCAATTGACTGCAGCAAAGACACACCATTACCCATCAGAGTTCCCACGGTCATAGAGAATTTCGACACCTCATACTTGAAAACCACCGGGCCGAGTAACGGCAGCCCCAGCAGGCGTTCATCGAATTTGGCGCGACCTTCTGAGCTACGCAACCAGGAGCGAATAAACAGCCCTATTGCCACAGACAGTAGCAAGACTAACCACCCATAACTCTTCAGAAACTCTCCCGCGGATATAACAGCCCGCGTGAGGACTGGCAATGCATCTCCCATATCATTAAACAGCGCCTCAAACTGTGGGACGACAAAACCCAGCATGCCGAAGATCGACAGAACCGCCACGGTCAGCAAAATTGCGGGGTAGATAAGCGCCGAAACGACACTCGATTTCACCGCCTTGGCGTTAGTAAGATAATCCGCAAGGCGCGTCAGCACATCGCCCAGATGGCCGCTAGCCTCCCCTGAGCGCACCATATTGATATAGAACTTATCGAATACTCCGGGGTAGGACTGCAATGCCTGACTCAGGCCTTTACCCGCCTTGACCGAGGCCAGTAGCTCTTGCAGCAACTCGCGCAATTGGGCATGTCCTGCCATTTCGATCATAACCTTGAGCCCGCGATCTATCGGCAACCCGGCCCGCAACAAGACAGCCAATTCGCGGGTCATGGCGAGGACATCATCGCTACCCACGCCACCGCCACCGCCAGACTGGTCGCTTGCAGCAAGACTGGCATCGCCTGTCGGTTCCAGGCTCAACAGAGTAAGTCCCTGTGCCCTCAGCTCACGGGACGCCAGTTCAATACGATCAGCCGCAATCGCGCCCTCAATGGTCTTGCCCTGGGTGGAAATTGCTTTATAGCTAAAAGAGGCCATGATAACGTCGCAAGTTCTTTGCCATTATGTCGTCAGATCCAGGGCAACGCTAGTGGCCGGTACGCTCTCCTCGTCCTGCTGGTCCAGTGTTACCCTAAGCAATTCTTCGATTGATGTCACTCCGCGAGCAACTTTTCTCAGCCCATCCTCGAACAAGGTATACATGCCATTGCGACGAGCCGTCGCATGCAAGGTGGTTGCGTCCGCTCCAGCGAGTATTGCCGCGTGCATCGCACTATCCAATACAAATAGCTCATGAATCCCTATGCGACCTTTATAGCCGGTATGTTTACAGGCATCACAGCCCACCGCCTGGTAGATTATTTTGTCTGCGGACTTCATGAAACGCCGCAATCCATGGCCGACCAGTATTTCGTCGGTGGCTTCTACCGGCTCACGGCATTGCTCGCAGAGCTTCCTTACAAGACGCTGGGCCAATACCCCGTTCACCGAGGACGTAATCAGATAGCGCTCAATGCCCATGTCTTCCAGGCGAGTAATTGCGGCCGCGGCTGTATTCGTATGCAGCGTCGATAATACGAGGTGCCCGGTCAGGGCTGATTGCACACCGATCTGCGCAGTTTCACCATCGCGCATTTCACCTATCATGATGATGTCCGGGTCCTGGCGCAGTATCGAGCGAAGCGCCAGTGCGAAATCCAAATTAATCTGGGGCTTCACCTGAATCTGGTTGATACCGCGCAACTGGTACTCGACCGGATCTTCCACGGTGATGATCTTGCGGGATTCAGCATCCATCGAAGACAGTGATGCATAAAGGGTAGTTGTTTTACCCGAGCCCGTGGGCCCGGTCAGGAGCAGCACACCATGCGGACGCGCCAGCAGTTCCTGGTAGCGGACTAGCGTTTCCTGGTCAAATCCCATATCCGACAAACTAAGACGGATATTCTGTCGGTCCAGCACACGCATCACGATGCTCTCACCGTGCACTGTGGGGATTGTGGAAACACGCAGATCAAGCTCATGACCCTTGACGCGGGTCATGATCCTGCCATCCTGCGGCAGTCGCTGCTCTGCGATATTCAAATTGGCCAACAATTTGATGCGAGACGCTATAGCGGGAGCATGACTGGATTGTGGCGGATCTGGCACTTCCTGAATGACGCCGTCAACACGGTATCGAAGATGCAGACCATCATCAAAAGGTTCAATGTGAATATCTGAAGCACCAAGATCAAGGGCCCGGTGAATGATCTGGTTTACCTGGCGAATAATGGGCGCCTCACTGGCCAGATCCTTCAAATGCTCGATGAACTCCCGGTCATCGGCGTATACGTCGAAGTTGGCCTCATCACTCTCTCCATCAACCTCATCTTCCGATGCGGTGTATTTTTGCAGCGCTGCCAGTATCTCTGACTCAAGACCCATACACAGTGTGATCGGGCGATCCAGTGCCAGGCCGAGCGCCTTACGCAGGAATTCATCCTGTGGCACTACCGCGGCGAATACTGCAGAGTCCCTGGTAGCCTCGACGGGAACCACCGTGTTCCCCAACATGAAATCGAGGGAAAGGCCGGGAATCTCCACCGCCTCGTCAGGATAATCGACTGTCGCCAAGAGACGAATTTCAAGCAATTCGGACAATGCCTGGCAAACATCCACCTCAGATACCAGACCGAGCTTAACCAGAATCTGTCCAAACATGCCCCCCATCTCGGCACGAGCAACGAGCGCCCGCTCAACATCGCGGTGGGTAATCTTGCCCCTTTCAACTAAAAATTCACCCAACTTCATGATTCAACCGATCACCCCAGTGTTTGCCTGATTGTATACTCGCTCCGCATTGCCCATTCACCGTCCCAAACCACCGCGAGCGCTTATAAGTAAAAATCGGCTACCAAAATACCAATGCATACACCGCGGGTGGTTCAACGTCGGCATTTCAGTTTAACACCAATATACTGGCGTGAAACGGGAGAACCTGGACAATAAATGAGCCGACTAGCAGCTGAATCTAGTTTTTTATCAGGAAACCGGATGGGGCAAACGTAAACCCGAACTTCGTCTCGCGCTTAGCGTCAATCGTGTAGTCATTCGGGTACAATTGAAAGTAGGCTTGCAATGCCTCTGTTGGTCCATCTCCCCAACCGGGTAGTACCGGATGGCCATTTATATTGCCATCCTCCACAATCACGTAATCTCCCCGTTCACAGACACCTCGAAGCAACGCAAGTTCCGCCAGAACATGGGATTTCGTGTGGTCACTGTCCAGGATGAAAAATACCTTGCCCGGTGAATCATGGCGCATTTCAATGATGGTATCCGCGACCCTTGCATCAGTTGTTAACATCGTCAACAGCTTGATGGAAGGTGTATCACGCACGATTTGGGCAACCTCAGCATGCGAAATATCAACTGAGAGAACTGTCAAATCGGGATTAATCGCGCGACCAATGACACTGAAAAAAAGTGCCGACCCGCCAAACCGAGTACCAAACTCGACAATGAGGCTTGGTTGTAATTCGAATAATATTTCCTGGTAGTTCCACATGTCTGAAACAGACTTATTGGTCACCACTCCCAGAAAGCGAACATCCTCCCAGATCTCGTTATCGTAATACCACTTGTGGTACTCCTCTGTTGGATTATATGCTGGCATGTTTGCTCTACTCGAGTCATCAATACTTCAGTAGCCGACTCACGACAAGAATTAGTCGTTCTTGTAAGTGTAATTTTAACTAACTGGCAACGAGCCGTTCGCTTTCAGGCATGTGCTCGAGCGCGTCGCGTACTGCCTCCAGATAGCGCATGCCGTAACGCTGGTCGGGCTCGAGATAGCAACCTTCTGCCCACTCGTTCCACGCATTCAGAAAAATAATGCGTTCGTTACTCGGCCTCTGTGCAGTCACTTCAACTAGCTTGCGGAACCAATAGGCAAAGCGCTCTGGCGACGCGCCCTGAAATATGCGCGCACGCTTTACATACCGCGCCGTGTTGTCCCAGTCAACAAACGCCCCGGGGAAACATGGCAGCCCGCCCTCGCGCTCTACCTTGAGGATTTGCTTCCAAACGCGCTCGTAGTCATAGAATGTGAGTCCGGAGAAGAAGCGGTAGCGAATGGCGCGCAGCACGTCCTGCGCCTTCTCCGGCAATAAACGCGCGGTGGCAAGCGCGCGCGCCCGCCCCTTCGCGACCGCCCCGGGCGAGACCCGCGGATATTGGTTCAAAATCAGGTGAGTAGATCGCCTCGAAGGGCTGAAACTGCATCACTGCATCGAAATGCGCCAGCACTTCCGGTAACGGAAACTCATACTGCTTCATGCACACCAAATACAGGCCCGGTAGTCCACGTCGCAAAGCCTCCTCACGCCACATCGTGAACATGCGCTCGATCTCGGTTATACGGTGTGCGCGATAAACCAGGAATATAGGCTTGCCGTCCACTTTAATTGAGCGATCGTCACTCCAGCAGCGGAACAGGTATTCGAAATGCCGCATCCAAGATGGCAGGATCCGGCTTGTGTGTCTGTTCCTGCAGGATGTGATGGTCGCGGCCATCCCAGCGGCGCGACCATGTCTCATTTGCCCATGCGAGACAAAATGGCATATCGAGTGACTTGTTCTCAAGCATGAGATTCGTCGGTTTTTCTAGCAGCTGCTTGCCATCAAACCAGTAGTGGTAGTGGCAAAAGCCGCCCACGCCATGACGCTTGGCTATGTCTTGCTGCCAAGCAAGGGTAGCTACATCTGATTGGTCGTAGTAGCGTAAGTCTTGAGGCACACGCGGTTGGTAGTGGTCGCGGAACAGCGGGTGGGCCTTGCGCACGTTATCCCAGTCGGTGAAGCCCTTGCCCCACCAAGTGTCGTTCTCCGGGATTGAATGCAACTGGGGGAAGTACATTGCCACAAGCTTCACCCCGTCGTCTCGCTGCATCATGCCTTCCTCACCATCGAGCCGAGCTTACTAAGATAGTGATGTGCCTTGTTCACCGCGCGCTTCCATATCTTCGCCTCGCGATGAGCACTGTGCAGCTGCGGTGGAGAGTTCAAATCCGCAAAGCGCTGCGAGACGGCGGCCCCTTTTGCGGCGAAATATTCCTTGAACTCCGGCAAACGCGAAAGCTCCACCAGCTCCATAACCGCAGCGTCCGGGTTCTTTCCGACAATTAACACGCCAAGGCCCCAGCAGTGGTCAAACTCCAGATGCGGGTAGCGGCATTTCACGGAATCGAAAAGCTTTCGCACGCCAAACTTGAGCGAGGCTGGCCCAGTATTCTCCATATTCACATTGACATCGTGAAAGAGGACCACGCCGCGCGCTGACATTTTCGGCAACCATGTGTTGAAATCATTCGAGACTGCTTCAAAAGTGTGGGTGCCGTCGATATGCAGCAGGTCTATGGAGCCGTCGGAAAAGTCGTTCACCGCAGCATTGAAATCTTTGCGCACCAGTGTTGCGGCCCCAGCATATTTCGAAGTCACATAACTGTAAATCTCATTGTAGAGCGACTCGTCGAAATTACCCATGTGAATATCGCCCTCCCACAGATCCACCCCGTAGCAGTGTGTGCCTGCACCGCAGGCCTCGGCGACTTGGCAGAATGCGGCAAAGGAGGACCCACTATAGGTCCCCAATTCCACCAGCACACGTGGCTTCTGCCGCCCGATCAACTCATAGGCGAACGGGATGTGGCCGATCCACCAAGGGGATTTCAGCAGCTCGGGCTCGAGCTTCTCGGCCCATTCGAAACGTTGCTGCATTTAGCTTATACACTTTCTCCATTTTCGGCCATGCTCAATCGTTGCGGGAGTTCACGCAGCATGCGCAGCGCCTTTGGTACGCGCCGCCAATTTCGCGCGCTTGCAGCGCGTCGTATTCCCGCCGCCAATTTGTCAACGCTTTCTTGAACCGGTCGAGTTCGGCGTGTGCGGTCTCATAGGCTACCCTCGTTTGTTCGTAGGCTGCGTTGCTTTGCCGATAAGCATCTTCGATTTGGCGATAAGCCTCAATGAGATGGCGGTATGGCTCAGTGAGGGCGGTCTCCTCGCCAATGCCCACCGCGAAGCGTGCGACGGGCCGCGGCGACACCGGCAGCACTGCGCGATAGTCTGCCACCATCTGCGCCACGTCACGGTGGTGCGGCAGGTCCGCCAGAGCCTGAGCCACGTGTCTCTAATAGCGCAGGATCGGCTCGCAATTTCTCCACAAGCTCTACCAAAGCACGCGCTTCAGGTGCAAAGAGGAACCCGGTTTTGCCGTCAACAATGCGCTCGGCGAAGCTGCCGAGCGCAGTGGCGAGCGGCGGGATTCCGAGCGACTGCAGCTCACTCAGCGTGTAGCTGAAGGTCTCGGGAATGACCGAGACGAGCAGACCTGCGTGCGGGGCCTCAGCGGCGAGTAGCGTCGGAAGGTCCGCGGGCTCATAACGCTCAATTGCTCTCCAGCCTAGCGCCTCGCCGAGCTTCACGCCGAGTTTCCCGCAGCCTAGCAGCACGATCTCGGCATGTGGCCCCAAGACCCATGGCCGCCGCTCGCAGCAGCTCCGTGCCTTTCTGCGGCGAGAGTCGACCGAGTACGACGAGCTTGAGGCGCGCACTGGCTTCACGCTTCGTCATGGGCACGCACGGCGCTTCCAGGTCGATGCCATGGGGAATTACACGGATGGGGTGGTCTGCCAAGCGCGGTTCAAGCCGGCGCAGTGTCATGGCCACTGATGGCGACGGTACCACGATCTCGATGCGATTTGCCATAAGGCGCTCGACGAAGAGATTGCGCATCGTGTTCCACTCCTCGCTCGTCCCCTCATTAAAGAAGCTATTCAGCGGGTTTGACGACGCGCAGCGCCGAAGGTCGCCTAGCGTGCAGCTCTCGCAGACTTTGCCGAACATTGGGTTGATTGCCTGACACACCGGATAGTAGTCGTGGCACACAAGGACTGTGCGCACAGGGAGATCCAGCACATCCAGCGCATGGCCAATAACCGATGACACCACGAGCGATTCGACGTCAAATTCGCGGATCACTTGCTCCACGATACGGCGGTACTCAATGCTGCCCGGCACGGTCGAGCGAATCGGGCGCGCGATATCCCAGACACGCACCGGGGTCTCAGCGGCCGGATCTGAGTAGAGGACAATACGCTGGCCGCCGTCCTCACCAATGCGGTAGGTGGCAAGCAGCAGGTTGACAGCTGCCTTGTCGGCGCGGCAGAAATCGCGCACCCAGCGATCGAGGCCTCCGCCCCAGAAATGCATCACGTGCAGTTGCACCGGTCGCGCGTCGAGCCCGGGCGTAGACATCGGCGGGAGGCCCTTTCTGATCGCATCGTTCACCGCACGGCGGAGCGTTGCCAGCGGAGTTTGCAGCTGGAAAGCCCATGGCTCTAATAATGTTGGCGTAAAGGCAAGCGCTCGCGGGAAACCCACATAGAGGTAGTCGCATATTACGCTGTTCCAGCCCGTGGCGTTCCAGTGCTTTACGAGGATGTCGAGTACAAGCTGCGCAGGAGACCTACCCAACGGCAGGTGCGTCAGGGCCTCGTCCAGTGCAGAGCGCTTCAGGTAGCAGCAAACCGGGTGCAGGCGGGGCGTTTCATAGTAGCCGCGATGTCCCAAAATGTAAGCGGCTCGGTCGATGCTGGCGCATTCATCACGCATCCTTTTCGCGCAGCGCCTCATCAACCAGTGCGGCATACTCCACGGCGTCGCACAGGGGAATAGCGGCAGCGATACGCGGCGCAGCGTCCACTGCCTTGCGAAGCCGCTCTTGCCATGCAAAAGGTAATTCGGCCCCCCGGAGCGTCACTATTAGGTCGCGCCCGGGATAGCGTGCCGCAGCCTCGCGCAGGTTGAGGCCTTCCGCTGCGTCAACCACGACCGGCGATTTGGGCTCTACCGTGGCCTGCGTGTCCTGGATCAACATCACCTCCAACCTCGGTCCAGCCGCAAGTATAGCTCCCAAAAATGCAACTCCCCGAGGGATTACCCGGGGCGTCGCAAGCATTCAATGGTAGCCGCGATTGGACTCGACCTCTCGACTCCTACCATGTCAATGTATTGTTTTAGCCAGCTTGGGTCCACGCCCCTTAATTGGCGCTAAATTCTAACCATTTTAGTCTTTCGAAACAATCATTTCGGAATTCAAACCGGCGGGGAGGACATCCTGAATCCGAATCAAGCACAATGATTATTGCAGCAATGTCACCGGCTCAGCCTTGTCGGGAGAAATCTGCCTGAACGAATCTCCCGGACTCTCCGGTGGACCGAACTCACACACGTTACAGATGGGAATGCTGCCGCGCTCAGTTTCCAGCCGTTTAATAAACGCGCCACGCTGCGGCGAAGACAGCAGCTCAGTCGCACGCTGCTCCATCAGGCTACCCAGATCGGCCGCCTTGGGATGCGCGCAACACGGCACCACCGTGCCGCTCGCATCCACATAAAGCTGGTTCACTTCCCCGTGGTATAAGACGCCAAATCTACTTGAAGGCGCCATAAACGTACAAACATCCTGTGGTACCAGGAGCTCCCGGCCCGTCCTGTTTTCCCTGGACTCCGGCAATACTTTCCAGTCCCGGAATTCGGGCTCCCAACCAAGAGGCACCAATAGATCTCTCCACCTGCTCATGGCCTCCACATCTTCGACAATAGTACGGGTTACCAGGTCGAGGTCAGGCGCGTATTTATCCCTGAGCACTCGCGCCCGCTGCAGAAAATCCAGCAGCTTTTCCCACTTGCTGGGCGGTCGCAGCGCCTCGTACTGCTCTGCCGTACCATCTCCATCACAGCTCACCACCAGCCGATCCAGCACACCTACCTGCAATGCCGAAGCAAAATCCTCCCAGTTACAGTATTGCGCATTGGTGGAAATCTCCAGTGTTTCCGCCCGCCACGGCTGATCACGCAGTACCTCGAAAATTCCTGTGAGATTTTCATGCAGTAGCGGCTCGCCGAAATTAAACAGGCGCATGTATTGAATATGATCAACGTCCACATTTTCAATACACCGTCGAAAATCCTCAATTTCTATACGTCGCACCTTGTCCATCAAAGTTGAATTGGGACAGCCCACGCAGCGGAGCTGACAGCCATGCACAATATCGATCTGAAAAGTATGGAGGCTTCTTGCTTTTTGAATACTCGTCATTAATCGTCGCTCTTACGAAACTTGAGGGTCACATTATCGTTCCAGGCCCAGGTTTGATTGACATCCCACAGTGTACTTGTACGTGCTTCCAACTGTGCAGTGACCTCCATATACTGCCGTGATTGATACTCCAGCGCACTACTCCACGCGACCAGTCGCTCTTCCAGACCACGTAATCGTCGCTCTGAGACGAAGCCAAACTTCTGCAGCAACCTCTCTGCCAGACTATATCCGTCAGTATTGACGACTGCGGGGAAAGGCGGCAAGGGCGTGGCCTGAAGCACTGGCGTGGGGATATCCGTAAATGGCACCACGCGGTGAGGCTGGTCCGCATAACTGGACCACTCCAACTCCAGCCCGAGCGCTGCCGCCATCGATGTGATGAGTTCCGGGTGGTAAAATCTGACGTGCTCAGGGTCACGCCAAAAACCCAATAGCTGTGAGCGGATGGATTCAGGATCGGGAAATACCAGCACCAGTACTCCACCTCGGGTAAGGCATTTCGCCATGAGTTGCAACGCGCGTTGAACAACCTCGATAGGCAGGTGCTCCACAAAGTGGGAGCAATAGATGCCGTCAAAGCTGGCAGCAGCATTTTCCAGATAGGCCAGCGCATCATCGGTGGAGACTTGCAGTCCCATGCCTCTGGCGTATTGGGCAACCCGGGGATCGCGTTCAACACCCTCGGCATTAAAACCGCTTTGACGCAAGCAGTCGAGAAAAATTCCCACGCCGCACGCCAGATCCAGAACCCTGGAGGACCCTTGAAAGTGTCTCACGTCACCGCGCTGCATATTCATCAACAAGGGGTGGTCGCGCTGGCAAAATTCATATATGGAATAGTCATAGCAGTAATCTGGCATGGGCTGCTCAACAACTCTGTCGAGACAAGCCCCTAAAACGTCCATACCGGCCACGGACTGCCCTCCCAGCCACGCGGTAGGCCAAAGCCCTTGCTGTGCTGCTGCAGAGAGGATGTGCCTGCAGCAGGCCAGAGAGGATTTCAGCCAGGCACAGGTTGCCTCACTGAGGGCGTCCAGTGGCTCCGCTGGGTCCTGCAGAATCAACAGCGCGGGTACACCCAGCAAGTCCGCCACACGCAGTAAATCGACGGTACAGCCAGTCAGTCCGACAATGACAACCGCACGCGGCCTGCAGCGCAGCAGCGCCTGTGAGAAAAACCGGTTAAGCGCGTGCTGTGCGAAGCCCCCACTGTAGGCATGACAATGCGCGGCGACATCGATAGTTTCGCCATTTGGGGTGGTCTCTACACGCCAGGCAGACAGACCGTCCGATGGAAATTGCGCCACAAACCGGAACGCCATGTGGTAACAGGACCAGCCGGCAAGCACACCCCGATCCGAGTCGAGGGGAGCCACAACCAGTACCTGATGATTA
Source organism: uncultured Gammaproteobacteria bacterium (assembly GCA_963762235.1). Lineage (GTDB taxonomy): Bacteria > Pseudomonadota > Gammaproteobacteria > Pseudomonadales > Halieaceae > Marimicrobium. Next base: position 160,451 of record CAVXKH010000004.1, read on the forward strand.
CTCATACCGCTGACTGCCACTGATTTTGCCGCAATGGAAGCACGCCCCTACTGCGTCCTGCAGGGAGGCGTAAAAAAACGAATCATTGGGCCAAACACTGTTCCCCAGCAACAGAAAAATACTACTTGGGTGTTGCTTCGGTTTGATACTTTTCCTGCAGCTCACGCAACAGCTTTTCATCAACCACGATGTCGCGGGCTGAGCGTATTGCAACCAGTTTATCCTCCCACAGCTTGTTGCCCATTTGCGTCTGCAGTTCCTCTATTATCTTATCCTTGACGGTGTCAAAGGGTATCTGCTCGGGCGCTTTGCGCGCATCATACCGGATCACATGGTAGCCAAAAGGGGTTTTTACCACCTCGCTAATTGCGCCAGGCTCCTGCATCGCGAAAGCAGCGTCCTCGAACGGCTTCGCCATCTGCCCGCGCTTGAAGAAGCCAAGGCTGCCTGCATTGCGGACAGCAGACGGGTCTGCTGAAAACTGCTTCGCCAACTCACCGAAATCTTCTCCCTTAAGCGCACGTTCTCGCAGTTCAAGCGCCAGCGCCTTTGCAGCCTCATCACTGCGCGTCTCGTCCACCTTGATCAGAATGTGCGAGGCCTGCACCATCTCATCGGTCATATACTGCTTCTTATGGACTTGATAGGTCTCCCTGGCAGCCGCCTCCCAGTTGACGTCCTTCAGCCTTTGCCTGACATAGTCTTCACGGAGATCCTTGATAATACGCCGCTGATACATGATGTGCGCGTTCCACTCGGCCTGCTCACGATCAAAATCAGGCTTGCTTTCGGCCTCGGCGGCCAGGACCTGTATGGTGTATAACATCTCAGCCATTTCCCGGTAAATCCCCGGGCGATCCAATACTGTCGCCTTCTCCTTGGGGTCCGGAGGTATGTTCTCCGCGATATAGCGTTCCATATCGAGGTACTTGACAGTGACGTCACCACCCCGAAAAACAATACTGTCTGGCCCGGCAGCAAGCGCTCCCGCGGACTGCAGAACTGCTAACAGCGTAAAAATTCCTACCTTTTTCATATAAAATTCCAAAAAAAAGCGCCAAACAAATGTTTGGCGCCATGGAACATCTTTCAGATTACAGAGTCAACAGAAGATTAAAATCTCACGGACTTCCGTTGTTGGTTGTAGCCCGGTACATTGGGCAATCAGTGGTGCCGCAATTCAGGTTGCTATAATTCAGATAGTACTCAGTACCCGGTTCCAGTTTACACTTTGTGATTGAGGGCGTGATTTCCTGGCTCCAGGGCAACTGCGGCTGGGTTCCTGTCACTTCGCACTTCTTCACCGTTACCGTTGATTTCGAGCCATCAGATTGAGTCACTGTCCTGTTATACGTTTGGTTCAGCGCGGGAGCACCCGGACACGATGATATCCACACCCGCCGCGTTATACTGGTCTGGCCGGTGGCCGGGACCACGGCAACAGATCCGGTAAAGAGTCTGGAACTGGTCGTGGTGAACCTCGAGGCTTTGTTAATTTTGCCAATATGGATCAGAGTAGTCCCCGGCGGTTTAGCCCAATTAATGGTGTCAAACACCAGCTCCTGACCAACCGTGCCACACACTCCCGGCGGTGGCGCCTGCGGGCAGGCCAAGTCCTGCGGGGTTGCTGTGCAATTAACCGGCGCGAACGTCGGGATGGTATCTATATTCGTGGCGCCCGCTTTGAGTGAGGTCACTGTGACATCGTAACTCGCCTTGGGCAGCACGGACGGAACAGTGTTTGGAGCCGCCACCGGGTCTGTGGTGAGAGTGATGTCACCGTTTAAGGCAGTCGCTATTACAACGCTGTCAAATAGTGTGTTGTTCAGTTTTACACCTGCTGCGAAAGCTGCCGGGGCCAGACATACGGCCAGCAACGATATTAACGCTCGTAATGTTCGATTTTTCATGACACTCCACCCCCTGACATTCCAGTGATTCTGAGATATAACTCAATCATATCCCGCTATTACAGTTGTATTCTATATGAGAATTTTATACCTGGGAACGTATAAAACCACCACAAAGGCAAAACTTGGACAAAACTGTGACCTATTCGACACTTTAGTTCTTTACTTAGTTCCATCAAAGCAAAAAAAACGCGACTAAAGTCGCGTTTTTTATTTTCTCTATAAACCCTGACCAGAACTGGCCGCTCTCATTTTTGAGAGCGGCCGATTTACCAGGTTTTACTGCGCGATGCTTGTGATATCCCGCTCTCCCTTATGGAGATCGTTGCCGGCATAAGTACCCAGTACACCATCAGTCACATTGTCATCGATGTAACGCTGTACAGCAAAGCCAACCGCGGGCAGACCGAAGAACGAATGATCAAGGGTATCCAACACACGGCCTTCAGCTCTGAAGTCGATGCGTGCCCAACCGTTCTCAAATCCATCCTGCAGGTTCACATCCAACCCGCTCCGGGCAGATGCGCTCAGCACGTTGGATTCGTTGAAAGTCAGGACATTCGCTTCTGCACAGAAGGCTGCCGACTCACCTGGAGGGGGCTGCGGAGAAAAGTCGTTCGGACTGCTGGAAGCCGACCCTTCTTCACGATTCCAATACGCCAGCTCAAAGGTTTCACACGCCTTGGACGTTGTTTTATCCCATGCATCGGTGAACGGAGCAATAGGAGCCAGTTCGCCATTCACATATTCACGCTTGGTGGGGAAAGTAACGACCCAATCCGTCCCTGCCTTAATGCCTTTATCCAGCACATAGTCGTTAGACAACGTGGCCATCATCAGAGTCGCCGTGACTGCATCCGCGCCGGTGACTGCGGCTCCCGCCACAACACCGCCACTGTCAAAGACTTCGTAGGTATCGTCGGCCTGTGAGGTAATTGACGGAAAGAGCGAACCCGGGGCACTGTGTACATCGCCCTGAGCGTGCCAGTCATCCACCGCAACCGCGTCATAGCCCGCATCGGCACCCGCTTCAACTTTAATCAGCACACCGTAGCCATACAAACCACCAGACAGGTCTGACATACCGTAGCTACTATTGCTGGACCACGTACCATTGGCTGCCCAGAGCTTATCCAGCGCATTACAATCGGCTGGAACACCATCTGCGCCATGGAGTATATCAGCCTGAATGGCAGAATCGGTGACGGTGCCCATCTCGATCATTTCCACATAACCTTCACGGGTACGCTCAATGCCATTGACAGAGTCACCGGTGTACTCGAACTTCCGGAAGGGAATAGCGACATGCTGGGACACAGCCAAAGGCACGGTACAGGAATTATCGTTTGACTTCAGTGATGCACCACCACCTGCGTCAGCTGTAATCACCGCAGACCAGTGATCGTGTGGAGACAGGTAAAGGTTAAAGTCGAGCACCTCTACGCTGTTCATGGACTCAAGGACGCGAACCTTAACGGCCTTGTAGTCTTCTGTTGTGTTTACCATGTTGATGTATGTGTCCTGGCCCGATTCAACGGTGTAAAACGGGAACACCAGCACCTGACCAGTTCCGTCCGGGTTAACATGAACAGCTTGCGCTGAGTTAACACCGGCCAGTGCAGCGAGGACTGCCACGGGAAGTATTTTCTTCATCTTTGTTACTCCTAGGTTTAACAATGTATCGTTGTTGCAAGTTAATTAAATGCTGCATTTAGTAAGGCGTAAGTATGCCCCCAAACCTTACCCCTGTCTACCGTCCGCCTTGCAAAACGTTGGCAGGGTGGTGCTAACACATACATACGAGGCGAAAATTAGCATAGAGACCACGATACGTCAACTTTATAAATGCCAAATATTCAAGGTCTTTGCGTCGCTGCCCGATACCGCGCCTCGCTCCAAATAACTTTATATAAATCAAACGCTACCACAAACAAAATTAATGCCAAAAAGTCACATCCAACGGCCACTTTGGGTCACTTCGCCGGCACGTGCAACCACCAGTCGCCATCTACCTGCACCCACTTCTGTTCCAGCATACTCTGATTACTCATACCGAGGCGCTGTACATGGTAATCGACCAGAAGACCGACATCGCAGACGTCCTCGGCGCACTTCACCGAATTCACCACGGCACTGGTCCAGCGGCGACTACCCGCCACCTGTGCTTTATACTGTTCCGCAGAAGCAAATTGCCTGTAGCTGGGCGAGGTCAATGCCCACGCACCCTCCACCTTCCCCGCCAGCAGGTCATCGGCCCAGGCCTGTGCCCGCTCCCGAACGACCTCGTCCGGGGGTAAATTCGACTTCATACCAAGACCCGCGCACCCGGTGGCGACGCTAACAATTACAGCCAGGCCAACGCTGGCCAGTAGGTTAAGGTTTTTACTGTTCATAGCCCGGAAGCGCTCCTGCTATTGCGATTTTGCTTGCCCATGAGAGTCCTTGTCGGTTAGAAACGAGGAGGATTTGGATATGTCAATCAGTTCAAGCCCCTGCATCTGCGAGCGCATTTGACGGCTCACATCGCGCAAATCCGAGTCACTATAGATCACCCGGGGAGTGATAACGACCAGCAGCTCAGTCCGGGCTTTGTCCTGCGCCTTGTTACCGAACAGCGCGCCTATCACCGGCAGACTGTGCAATATGGGTATACCGGAACTGCCATCACTCTTGTTCTCGCGAATCAATCCACCCAGCACTACCGACTCGGAAGACCTGACCGCGACCCGGCTGGTGACCTTACGCTGCAGGAAACTGCGATTTCCACTCTGCGAAGGATTGACGGCTCCCACATCGGTAACCGACTGCGCGACATCCATGGTGACCATGCCACCGGCATTAACCGATGGTGTTACTGTCAGCTGCACTCCCGTGTCTTTGTAGTCAATCGACTGCGTTGTATTGCCGCCATCTGTGGTCGTCGTGCCCGTCGTGACAGGCACCTGTTCGCCTACTTGAATTTCAGCTGTCTGATTATCCAGGACCATCACAGATGGGGAGGAGATGACATTCAATAAATTTTCTTCGGCCAGGGCACTGAGCACTGCCCTTATGTCACCGCTACTGTCGGTGACGGAATAGGAAAACCCGGTAGCTTTCGGCAGGAGAGGGATCTGGTCCACCAGCCTCGCGAGCCCGTCATAACCGTTGCCCAGGTTGGTATTAAATGCCCACTCCAGTCCGTATTCCAGTTTATCGGTGAGTGTAACCTCAATGATACTGGCTTCAATAATCACCTGGGTTGCCGCGATATCCAGGCGCTCCAGGGCCGACTCAATCTTGTGATACTCCTTGCCGGTGGCGTAGATGAGGAGCGCGTTGTTTTGCTCGTCCGCCACCACGCGCATACCGCCCACGGTGACACTTTTGTCAGCCGATTCAGCTGAGCTTTTAGGCGATTTTCTGGCTGAAGCGGTAGTGGAACCCGGCATGGAATTGGACGAGGATTGTGAAGTGGGCTCGGAGATTCCACCCTCACTCCCCGAGGGGGACGATACCTTCTCCGGTGTCAAACCCGGCGCTACGCCGGCCTTGCCCGATTTGCCGCCGCTGCCTGGTTCCGTAAATATAACGCTCAGCATATCGGCCAAATGGGTGGCACTGGTATTCTGCACCGGGTAGACATAAAGGCGCTGCTCAAAGTTCGCGTCGGGCGCCAGATCGAGGCGTTCAATCCAGAGTTTGATGCGCTCCAGATACTGGGCACGGGGTGTCACTACCATTATGCTGTTGAGTCGAGCCACCGGAATGATGCGGACCATACTGCCAATACCGGCGACATCCTCTGCCAAACCATCGCCACCGCCATCCTTGCCCAACAGACTGGAGAGCGCCGTTTCAATCTCTTCCATGGGACTGTTCTCAATCGGGAAAATTCCCACCGACATGCCTTTGAGCAGGTCCACATCGAAGGTGGTAATGATGTCCTGCCAGCCCTCCAATTGGGCGCGCGAACCGGCCAACATCAACAGATTGCGCACGCTGTCGATACGAACAAAGGACCCTTCCTCCGCCACTGGACGCAATATTTCAGCCATATTTGAGGCGCTGATGTACTGCAGTGGCACCACTACCGTGCTGTAGCCCACGACTCCGGAAGTCGACGCCGCCACACTGGGTTTTAACTTGCTCATCTGTCCGGACGCACTGATAAAGAAGCGCCCGCCACTGTCCCGCACCATCAGCGCCTTGTTGGCCTGCAGTAATGACTCCAGGATGCCCAACAATTGATCGCGTGGCACTGGCGTACGTGTGCGCAGGGTGATCTCGCCGTCAATTGGGTGCTCGACAACATAATCCAGCCCAAGGATATCGCCCATGATGGCATGCACTACCTCGGTCAGCGGTGCCTGCTCGAAGTTGAGGCTCACCGCATCGCCAAAATACTGCACCGGCTGCTGTGGCGCTGGCATTCGGATCACTTCATCAGTCCCCCGGTACAGCGTGGGTACACTCGGGACGATGGGAGCGGGCACAGGGGGGGCCTGGTTGGGCACTTCATCCCCTGGCATCTTGTCCAGATTCAAGGGATCAGTGGCCGGCGCGCCGCCCACGGTCAAGCCCTCAGGGGCAATTTCAGTGGTTGCTCCCGTGGCCGAACCGGTGCCCGGGGTCTGTGAGTCCATGGTGGTGCAACTCGACAGTACGAGGGTTGCGGTCGCCAGCGTCACCAAGGGCAACTTAAGAAAATATCGCAATGCTATTCGCCTGTTTTGTCTTGTTTATTAGATTCTTCCGGCTTGGGACTTTTTTTGCTTTTTACCTTTGGAGCAGGGGCTGGCAACGCGTGCTCCAGCGGCAGTTCTTTACGCTCGCTCCCATAGGTAAAAACCGCTCCAGTGCCATTCAGCGTACTAAACGTCCAGCCCGCTATCGACTCGTCAAGCCGGAGCCGGTGGCGCTCATCCTTGTAGGAAACGATGACGCCGGATTCAGCCCCTGCGGCATAGACGCCCTGCAAGGCAACCCCGTCGATCTCCGAATTGCGCGGCGGTTTCTCCGGTTCTGCCGACATCCCCTGATGCAGCGGGGGGAGTATAAGCCTGACGCCCCTGCCAGAATACCGGCCGGGAGACTATATCCTGCGACAACTCCTCGCTCAGCCCCGCACCGTATCGTATATCATCGACCTGCAGGGATGACTCTGCGGGCAGTATCGGCTCCAGGTCGGACTCCAGCAACAGCCTGGCGCCACCCCACACCAGTTGCAGCAGCACGAGCGCCGTCAGACCCAGGGCGATTTTTCGCAGCTGCAGCTCCGCGGACATTTTCATTTGCAACGGCCCGTCCTGCTCGCGAGTTCCGCGGCCAGTATAACGCATCAGTCCTTAAACCTTAATGAGAACAATTGAAATCGCGCAGTCAGGTTCCGCGGATCACCCACGACTACAGCATCAGCTTGACGCCCACGTCCACGACTGCGCTCTGGATTAACCTTCAGAGTTTCGACAAACACCAGCGGCCGCATCGCTTCAAGGCCCGCTAACGCTGCGTCCAATGCTTCAATATTACCTGCTGCCGTGATATCGAGACTCAAGCGATCAAACCCCTCAGATTTTCGCTGGGGCAAAATCTGGCTGCCTGAAACCGACAGCCCCGCACCGGTCATCAACTCGCGAATATTCTGTTGCATGGCTGCAGCGGTTGTTGCACTGTCCCGGTCAGAACCATAGGCCAGCTCCCGCAACCTGCTTCTGGCCTCACCGCTGGCAACATTCAACTGATCGACGCTTTTCATTATACCCAGCAGACGCGCCGTTCGGGGCTCGATCGCCTCTATATCATCGATAAAGCCCTGTCGTAAAAGCCAGAAATGCAACACCCAGTACAAGACCAGCAGGAGCAAAAGTCCAAGTGAAGATCCCAACGACGATGGTGGACCGGTCGGCCCTGATTTTCATCTTCATTGACTACCTTCCCCGCCGGCCAGCGTAATCTTCAGTACAAAGTGTTCGCTGTCTGATGCCGGACTTCCTGATCGCAACGGGTGCTTCTACCCGCGCATAGGCGGGTTGGCCCAGCAATTTTTGCATCACCGCCGAAGCGTCGCTGGATTCGCCTTCAATTTTAATCGCTGACCCCTGAATTTCGGCTACAACCAGCCAGGTGTCATCATCCAGAAGTGCGGACAGTCTTTGCAGTTCGCGGCGTGGCGAAGGGTATGCCGCAAGCAGTCCATTGACCTCTGCAATCATGGCCTTGGAGGACGCCAGGGCAGTTCGCAATACCACCGCATCGCTTGCAGACTTTTCCACCTTCTCCTGAGTGGCGCGCACTTTGCGCAATTCCAGATACTTTGTCCCTGCGGCAAGGGCGACCAGTAGCATAACCGCCAGCAGACAATATGCCACGATGGCGGCCATGCGGCCCAGACGTCGGCGGTTTCGCTGTAGCCGCGGGGCTTCACCAAAACCGGACACCATCACCATCCGGTCTGCCACTTGCGCCCAGACTTCATAGGCGCCGATGGCCTGATGCTCCATGTTTGCAGCGATATAGGCCATCACGGCGCTCTTCGAGCTGATGACCAGCTGTACAAGGATGTCGTTTGGTCGGCGGTCGGAAATCAACCATCCGTAACACGTATCGGCTTTCGGAAAAGGGCTGCTGGACGTTACTTCGAGGGCCAACATTGAGTCAAGGTCGGCCTCCGCTGCGGCGGGCACCGGCAATGTCTTGCACAAAACCAGCTCATCCGGCAGCACGACAGCCCGGGCTACCACATCGTCGGGATGTTTCGGGGGCCTCAACCAATTTACCTGCCTTGAAGTAGCGTACCTCGCCTGTAGCCTGATGAGCCGCGACCACCTCATCGATGGCACCCAGAACCACAGAAGCGTCGTCCCACAAAAAATCCCGCCATCCGGCCCGGAAATAATGCAGTCCCCGGCGGACATCGAAACCAAAGAGGCTCCAGGGCTGGCTAGCTTCCAGCATGGGCAACCTCCCCCATAGTCATTTCCTTCTTCCGCGCCTGACGGCATACACCCGCAGTGCCTCGGTGCGAAAAAAACTCCATGGCAGACCGTCACTACCCGGCCGGTCGCGGTCTACCCAACGACGACGATTGAAAACGGACCCATCGAGTTCCACCATGGCATCGATTCTGTAGGATGAGGGTTGCGCCGCTTCCTGAAAACTGAGGTCCAGACCATCTGGCGCCACCATCCCATCGGCCTGGTCGCTCGCTCCGCGATGCAGCCAGCTGTTGCGCGGACTCGGCATCCATACCACCCAGAACACGCAGCACAGGACAGGGGCCGACGGCCCAATCTACCCCGGACTGCCCGACCTGGCTGACATAGACCGCATCCTCCACGGCCGCATAAATTTGCCTGTTAATTCCTGATACCAGCAGCAAATCCTCGATTGCTTCAAAACGTGCATGGCGAACGTCGCCCGGGGCTGCTGACCCAGCGCTCGCGAGAGGCAGACCCACTGTCATTTCCGGCCCGGACTCCTGAGCTGACTGCTCCGTCGGGCCATCGCCGGGCGGGTTTGCCGAGCGCCATGCTACCACATTAAGCGCAAGCTCATGGGCCGCACCTTCATCCAGGTCCATCCACCGAGGAAAAAAGCGAGAAACAGCAGTTCTTCCGGGGCGGCGTTGATATTGATCAGTCCGCTCACCGGCGTGAAATTTACTGTCACATTAAAGCCCCCCACACTAAAGTCCTGGCTCGGCGGCACCTGGTGGGAGCGGCTCTCCCTCCTGTTGAGGTTGCAGCAATTGCGCCAGCGCCAATTGAGTGGCCCCATCAGCAGCGGCTTCAACCCGTGCCCGCGTGGCATGCAACTGGGCCAGTTTGATATCTACCCGGGCCTGCATGACAATACCTGCAACGAGCAGCGACATGGCGGCCAGAAACCAGACCAGAATCGCCAGGGCGACGCCGTCCTGGTGACGGCGCGATAGCACTGCCCGCTGGCATTTTTTTGCTTTGCGCCGATCTCACGGTCTGCTCATCCGCTCAATCATTGCAGATTCAACTCGGCGCCGCTGAGGCGAATGACCAGTTCGGGCCAGTATTTCTCCCCGGACCTGATCGTGATGCGCACAGCCACCGGGTTGCGCTGGGAGCCGTTCCAGAGATCAAGCCAATCGCCATCATCGTAGACCGCGAGATAACCCACTTTAAACTCATTCACGGACTGCAGCAAAACACGTGGCTCAAGCTGCATTCCAGTTCACCGCCATGACATCGCTCTGGTATGGGTGCCACTTGAGCTCAAGCCTGTCTTCAACAAGTGCGAGTTGCATGACGAAAGCTCCGCCCATGTCGGCCCCGGCGACCAGCGGCGACACCCACATCAAGTGCGTGGCATCGCCCGAAAAATAGGTGCCATAGTTACCTGCATCCGAAAAGGCCTCGGGGGAACTTCCTACCCGCAGCACCGGCATTGCTGCGCCGATCGTGTTGCGCAGGAATTCACTTACCACCCGAATTTCGTCAACCCGGTTGGTCACCTGCTCCATGGTGGACTTGGTGTTTCCCAGTGTGCGCATTGCGGTGATCGTGGCTACCATGATCATCGACAACAGCGTCAGCGCGATCATCACCTCGAGCAGAGTAAAACCCCGGGGCCTGCTCACTCCTCGGTTCCTCTCTGCCCGCAACCACGGATTGCAACGCTACCGTGCGGTCGCGGCCCCCATCGCGCCAACTGACTACAACGCTGATGTGCTGCAACAAGCCTTCCGCCAGCGGTGAATCCTCCGCCAATTCTGCCGGTACAGCGGCTACCTTCCAGGCAAAGCCGCCTTCAGTTTCACCGGTCTCGTCCATCCCGCCAGGGGCACCACCGCATAATTCGCCAGCAGAGATCGGGCCAGTTCAACCGCGTAGGCTGTTTTTTCGTCAACCGCCACCGTGCGGGTCGCGCCACCGGCCGCTTGGTAAAGCGCCCCGAGGGACATACCCAGTATCGCTACGGCGACGACCATCTCCAGCAAACTAAAGCCGCGAGATCTGGCGGGCACTGCAACATTAGGTCGCCGATCAGGCAACCTCGAACAGGCCGGCAGCGCCCATGCCGCCGCCGATACACATGGTTACCACGACATACTTCGCGCCGCGCCGCTTGCCCTCCAGCAGGGCGTGACCGACCATGCGGGCGCCACTCATACCAAAGGGGTGGCCGATGGAGATGGCTCCGCCATTGACGTTCAGCTTGTCGTTGTCGATACCCAACTGGTCGCGGCTGTAAATCACCTGGCAGGCAAAAGCCTCGTTCAACTCCCACAGGTCGATGTCGCTGACGCGCAGGCCGTGGCGCTGTAACAGTTTCGGCACGGCAAACACCGGGCCGATGCCCATCTCGTCCGATTTGCAGCCGGCCACAGCGAGACCGCGGTAGATACCCAGCGGGGCCAGGCCCTTCTGCGCCGCCAGTCGCGCTTCCATCAGCACGCAGGCCGAGGCGCCGTCGGACAACTGCGAGGAGTTACCGGCGGTAATGAACTTCCCCTCCTTCACCCACTGCCCATCCTTGAACACGGGCTCCAGCGCCATGAGGCTTTCCAGCGTGGTGGAGGGACGATTGCAGTCGTCCCGATCCACCACCGCGTCCGCGTACGTGGTCTCCCTGGTCTCCTTGTTGAAGTCTGCCCTGACGGTCTTCATCGGCACGATTTCAGCATCGAACAGGCCGGCCGCCTGCGCTGCTGCGGTGCGCTGCTGGCTCTGCAGGGAGTAGATATCCTGCTCCTGGCGACTGATGTTGTAGCGCTCGGACACCACCTCTGCCGTCTCCAGCATCGGCATGTACGCCGTCGGGTCCAGGGCAGTCACGGTTGTTGACACATTGCGGTAGGCGTTCTTGTGTTTGGTCTGCACCAGGGAGATGGACTCGACGCCACCGGCCACCGCGATATCGTATTCGTTGCACATGATGCTCTTGGCGGCGGTGGCGATGGACATCAGGCCGGAGGAACACTGGCGCTCGATCGACATACCGGCAACCGTGTCCGGCAGGCCGCCGGCAATACCGCACAGACGACCGATATTGTAAGCCTGCGTGCCCTGCTGGGCGGCGGCGCCAAAAATGCAATCATCCACCTCGGCCGGATCGATACCCGCTCGCGCAATGGCCGCGCGCACCACATGACCGCCCATGGCGGGTGCTTCAGTGTCGTTGAAACCACCGCGGAATGATTTGGCCAGACCGGTTCTTGCTGTGGCTACGATGACTGCTTCTCTCATACTGTTACTCCCACAAGGATGATGCGTTTACTGTTTGGTAGTGGCCGTGACCCGCGCCTGCCGTTTCAGGAGCGCTGGCTGGAACAGGAGACAATCTCCCCGGTCATGTAGCTGGAATAATCCGATGCCAGGAACATCATCACATTGGCCACTTCCCATGCTTCGGCCGCGCGACCGTAGGCCTCCCTGGACTCCAGTTCCGCCAACAGTTCCTCGGAGGCAGACTTGCGCAGCATCGGGTGCAACACGATAGACGGCGACACCGCGTTGATGCGCACATTGAACTCCGCCGCTTCCAGGCGGCACAGCGGGTCAGCGCCATGACGCCCGCCTTGGCGGCGGCATAGTGCGCCTGCTCTTTCTGCGCGCGCCAACCCAGCACCGAGGCATTGTTGACGATCACGCCGCCCTGCCCGCGCGCTTTCATAACCTGCATCATGTAGCGCGTCATGCGCATGGTGCCGTTGAGCGTCACGTCGATCACGCGATGCCACTCCTCGTCTTCCATCTCGATCAGCAGCTTCGAGGTGCCGAGGCCGGCGTTGTTGATCAGGATGTCCACGCCGCCCATGGCCTGCCCGGCAAAATCCACCAGGGCGCGCACGTTATCTTCAATCGCAACGTTGCCCACCTTGCCATACACGGCGGCCAGGCCCGATTCCGCCTTCAGCTTGTCGACGGCCGCCGCGAGGCGCCCTTCATGGATATCGCTCAGCACGATGGCGCGCGCGCCCTCCTCTGCGGCACGGGTGGCGGCGGCAAAGCCGATACCGGCGCCGGCGGCAGCGGTCACCAGCACCGACTTGCCCTTGAGCAGACCGTGGCCGGGCACATATTCAGGTGATTGCAGATTCATAGTGAGTTCCTTTACTGCGGTTATTTGGCCGCGCCCCTGGGCTCCTTGGGCATGCCCAGGCCGCGCTCGGCGATGATATTGCGCTGAATCTGGTTGGTGCCGCCATAAATAGTGTCGGCGCGCACAAACAGGTACATCGACTGCAGGCGGCTCAGCGCATAGGGCCCGCCCTCCAGAATCTCACACTCGGGACCCAGCACATCCATGGCCAGTTCGCCCAGGCTGCGGTGCCAGGTGGCCCAGAACAGCTTGTAGATCAGTGCTTCCTTGTGCAGCACGCCATCGCTGCCACTTTGTCCGGACAACATGCGCATGGAGTTATAGCGCATGATTTTCAGTTCAGCATGGGCGCGGGCGATGCGCTGGCGCATGACCGGGTCCTGCGCGGCGCCGTTGCGCCTGGCCTGGCGCACCACCTCGTCCAGTTCGTTCTGGAACTGCATCTGCTGGCCGAGAGTGGACACCCCGCGCTCAAACCCCAGCAGGCCCATGGCCACCTTCCAGCCGTCGCCCGGCGCACCGACGATATCGCCCGCATCACAGCAGGCGTCATCGAAGAACACTTCATTGAATTCCGAGGTGCCGGTGATCTGCACAATCGGTCGCACCTCGATACCCGGCTGGTCCATGGCAATCAGGAAAAATCCCAGGCCCTTGTGCGCCACCGAGTCGGGATCGGTGCGGGCAAGCACAAAACAGTAGTCGGATTCGTGCGCCAGCGACGTCCACACCTTCTGGCCGTTGATAAGCCATTTGCCCTGCGCCTCATCAAAACGGGCCCGGGTCTTGACGTTGGCCAGGTCGGAGCCGGCACCGGGCTCGGAATAACCCTGGCACCACAGTTGTGTGCCGGCCACGATGCCCGGCAGGTATTTCTTTTTCTGCTCCTCGGTGCCGAAGGCGATCAGCGTCGGGCCGGTCAGTCCTTCGCCGATATGGCCCACGCGTCCCGGCGCGCCGGCGCGCGCATACTCCTCGAAAAAAATGACCTGCTGTTCGATGGAGCAGCCGCGACCGCCGAATTCCTGCGGCCAGCCGACACAGGTCCAGCCGCCCTCCGCCAGCTTCTGTTCCCAGACCTTGCGCTCCTCGGGAAACGTATGCTCGTCGCCGGGACCACCCCGGTACTTCAGTTTCTCGAACTCACCGGTCAGGTTGTCACGCAACCAGCTGGCGACCTCCTGCGCGGAATTGTTCATCTGCGGGACTAAAACTCAATTTCACGGTCTTCCCCCCTCAATCCAGCAACGCGCTGGCCAGGCGCTCGCGGTGTTGCGTGCCATTACCCAGCAGGTGCTCGGAGGATTTGGCGCGCTTGAAATACAGGTGCACATCGTACTCCCAGGTGAAGCCGACGCCGCCGAACAATTGCAGCGCATCGCCGGCGATGGCGAAGTAGGCATCGGAGCAATAGGACTTGGCGACACTGGCCGCCTCGCGCAGTTCACCCGCCAGCGGGCCGCCTTCCAGCGCTTCCTGCGCAACACAGGCGGCGTAGTAGACCGCCGAGCGCGCGACTTCAGTCTGCAGCATCATGTCAGCGGCCTTGTGCTTCACCGCCTGGTAACTGGCGATGGTGCGATTGAACTGCACCCGCTCGCCGGTGTAGGCCACCGTCATGTCCAGCAACTGCTGGCAGCCGCCAACCTGTTCCGCCGCCAGGGCGATGGTCGCCAGGTCAATCACTTTGGACAGCGCTGCCCAGCCCTGCCCGGGTTCTCCCATCAGGGCATCCACTGCCACGCTGACAGTATCGAGCTGCACCGCGGCCTGCTTGCGCGTCTGGTCCATACTGGGCAGCCACTGGCGAGTCACACCCGGCGTCGACGCGGGCAGCAGGAACAGGCTGATGCCATCAGCGCCGCTGCTGCCCACGGCGCGCGCCGCCACAATCAGCAGCTCGGCAGTGTGCCCGTCAATCACATAGCGGTAGTCGCCATTGAGCACATAGCCAGCTCCTTCCTTGCGCCAGGTGGCCGTGATCGCCTCAGCATCCCAACGATTGCAGCCGCCGTTGAAAGCCACAGTCGCGGTCAATGCGCCATCGCACAGTTGTCCCAGCCAGTGCGCCTGCTGTTCCTTGCTGCCCGCCACGCGCAGCGCATTGCCCGCCAGGCATACGGTGGAGAAGAAGGGCGCGCACAACAGGTAACGACCCATCTGTTCCAGCATGGCTACCAGTTCCACGTAACCCAGGCCCATGCCACCGCAGTCCTCGGGAATATGGATCGCCTGCCACACCATGTCACTGCAGATACGGCGCCACAGCTCTTCCTCGTAGCCCTGCTCCGTGGCCATCGCGCGGCGCACCGCCGCGCTGCCGGACACTTCAGCAAGAAACGCAGCCGCCGTGTCGCGGATCATTTGCTGCTCTTCTGTAAATGCAAATTCCATAACTTCTCCGATCAGCCGTGGGCCTCAAGTGCCCCAGACTTTTTGCGCGGGAACTTCCTTGCGCCAGCAATACCTTCATCGCCTCACCGATTTCTGCGGGGGCCCAGGCCGCGCCGCGATCAACGCCGTCCGTGGTGCGCCAGCCGTCGCAGATACAGATGCGACCACCCTCGGCCTCGAACACCCGCCCGGTGACGTGTGCCGCTGCGGCACTGGCCAACCACGCCAGCAGGTTCGACACATTTTCCGGGGCGAAATGGTCGAAACTGCCGTCCGCCGGTTTGGCCATGCGCTCAGCCATTTCCGGCACGGCGCTGGTCATGCCGGTGCGGGCCGAGGGCGCCACCGCATTGGCGGTGATGTTGTAGCGCGCCAGTTCCGCCGCCTGGTTGAGCGTCAGCGCCGCGATGCCCGCCTTGGCCGCGGCATAGTTGGACTGCCCGATGGAGCCCTGCAGGCCGGCGCCGGAGGTGGTGTTAATGATGCGCGCGTCCACCGGCTTGCCTTCCTTGTGCCGACCGCGCCAGTAGTGCACCGCGTGGGAACTGATGCAGAAATGGCCCTTGAGATGCACCGCCATGATAGCGTCCCACTCCTGTTCGGTCATGGAGGCGAACATGCGGTCGCGATTGATACCGGCGTTATTCACCACGATGTGCAAATCGCCAAAGCTGTCGATGGCCTGCTTGACTGCATTCAGGCTATCGTCGTAATTGGTGATGTCCGAGCTGTTGACCACGGCCTTGCCACCGGCGGCGGTGATCTCATCGACCACCGCCTGGGCGGCCGCCTTGTTGATGTCGTTGACCACCACGGCACAGCCTTCCGCTGCAAAAACCTTTGCGTGGGCAGCTCCCAATCCACCACCGGCGCCGGTGATAATGGCTACGCGTCCTTCCAGAATTCCACTCATCTTCACTTTCCTCTATTCAATTCTGGTCGCTTGTTCAGTTGCTCCGTTGTCGCGCCGTTGAAGGCAGTGCCTGTCCCGGACTCGCCAAAAGCCCATCCATGGCAGCTCGACTGCGGCCGTCCATGGCCGCCGACGGTCCGGGTCAGGTACTGCCTGCACCCGGCGCTTATGTCGAGCGCTGACGAAGCGCTGCCGATCTTTATGATGCCTTCCATTCCATGTTCAGTCAGTGCTCGATCTGCCCGCAGTGGTTGGTATTTGCTCCTTGGACCGTCTGCCGCCATGGATGGCGGCAGCGAGCCTACATGGATGTATTTACGGCGTGTCCAAGGAGTGAATACGCAACTACTGCGGATATACATATCAAGACACTACAACCGCTCAATAATCGTCACATTCGCCTGACCGCCACCCTCACACATGGTCTGCAATCCATACCTGCCACCGCTGCGCTCCAACTCGTGCAACAGCGTCGTCATCAACTTGGTGCCGGAGGCGCCCAGCGGGTGCCCCAGTGCAATCGCACCACCATTCACATTGGTTTTCTCAATCGGATATCCCGTTTCGATCAGCCATGCCATAGGCACAGAGGCAAAGGCTTCATTGATTTCCACCAGGTCGATGTCCTGCAGTTTCATGCCGGATTTCTTCATGGCGTATTCCGTTGCCGGGATCGGCGCGGTCAGCATCCAGATCGGGTCGGCGGCGCGCACACTCATGTGCACGATGCGCGCCCGCGGCGTCAGGTTGTAGCGCTTGAGCGCGGCTTCCGACACGATCAATACGGCGGAAGATGCGTCGCAGGTCTGGCTGGACACCGCCGCGGTGATGGTGCCGCCTTGCATCAGCGGTTCCAGTTCCGCCATTTTTTCCATGGAGGTGTTGCGCGGGGTCTCGTCCATGGCCACGCCGTTGAGCGGCGCGATCTCGCGCTCGAAACGGCCTTCCTGGATTGCAGCAAGTGCGCGGGTATGCGAGCGCAGGGCGAACTCTTCCATCTGCTCACGCGATATCTGCCACTTGTCGGCAATCATCTGCGCCGAGGTGAATTGCGAGGGTGGGATAGCACCGTAGCGGGCGACCCAGCCCTGGCTGCCGGAGAACGGATCGCTGAAGCCCATCGGCTGGGCGGCGATCATGGCGGAGGAAATTGGAATCTGGGTCATGGTCTGCACGCCGCCCGCGATCACCACATCGTTGACGCCGGACATAATGGCCTGCGCCGCAAAGTGCACCGCCTGCTGCGAGGAGCCGCACTGGCGATCAATGGTGGTGCCGGGCACGACGTCGGACAGGCCGGCGGCAAGCCAGCAGGTGCGCGCGATATCGCCGGCCAGCGGGCCGATGGTATCGACACAGCCGAACATCACGTCGTCGTATTCATCGTCGGGAATGCCGTTGCGCTCGACCAGCGTTTTCAGCACATGCGCGCCGAGGTCGGCGCCGTGCACGTCGGACAGGCCGCCCTTGCGGCGCCCGGTGGGTGAGCGTACTGCATCTACTATATAGGCGTCTGCCATGGTCCTGTCCTCTGTGATTATGCGAACGTTGCGCCGGCACCCAGTGCCGCGCCCGGGGCGAAAATAATTTCGCCGATCCGTGCTTTATGGAAACCTGCATCGCCCCAGGTGTTCGCCAGGGCCCAGGCTTTTTTCATAAAAATATGCAGGTCCACTTCCCAGGTGTAACCCATGGCGCCGTGCACCTGATGGCAGTTCCTGGCGGCCAGGTTGGCCGCCTCGCAGGCGACCAGTTTGGCGTGTGAGACGGCGTGGCCGGCTGAGGCGTGGCCGGCTGAGGCGTGGGCCGCGACGGCCTGGCCATGCGCGAGCATGTAGGCCGCGCGATGGGTCGGCGCCTTGGCATACTCCAGCCGCACGGCGACGTTGGCCATATGGTGTTTTACCGCCTGGAAACTGCCGATGGGCTTGCCGAACTGCTGGCGCTCGCTGGTGTACCTGACCGAGAGATCAACCATGCGCTGTGCCAGTCCGAGCGCCTGCGCCGCACAGCCCAGCGCGCCGCGGTTCAGCGCATCGGCACACAGGGTGGCGGCGCGCGCGCCGGAGGCGACTGTTGTAGCGCCCGGCAGAAGTTCAACCGTAAACAGTTTGCGCGACGGATCGATGGATTCGTTGTGCTGCAGTCGCACCTGCTGCGGTGTGGCGACCACCAGTGTGTCGCCCTGCTGCAGCAGCAGCAGGTCTGCCACATGGGCGTCCTCCACCACCAGGTTCTGCTGCAGGCCGACGACCACTTTCGCTGTCACCGGCAGCCACCTGCGGCAGCCACTGCGCGGCCAGCTCGCCCCCGATGCGCCTGCAGCATGGGCACCGCCACCAGCGCCGTGTGCACCAGCGGTTCGGGCAGCGCCACGTAACCGCACTCCTGCGCCAGCAGTACGAAATCCAGCTCGGTCATGCCGAGGCCGCCGTGTGCTTCCGCCACGGTCATGCCAGTCAGCCCGAGTTCTGCGAGCTGGCCCCACAGGGCGGCATCGCGACCGCTGGCGGTGTCCCAACCGGCGCGGATGCGCGCGGGGGTGACTTCATTCACCAGGAAATCCCGCACGGATTCCTGGAACAGCAACTGGTCTTCAGTAAATGTAAAATCCATGACTCTACCTCGGCATTCCCAGCATGCGTTCGGCGATGATATTGCGCTGCACCTCATTGGTCCCGGCGTAGATCGGGCCCGGACTGCGCGAACAGCCAGCCGTCCAGCCAGGTGCCCACGCCCTGCGCCGCCGGTGCGTGCGGCAGCAGTTCCGCGCGCGCGCCGAGAATACTCATGGCGGTGGCGTGCATGTTCTGGTCCAGCTCCGACCAGAAGATTTTATTGGTGGAGGACTCGGCGCCGATCTTGCCGCCCTTGTTCAGGCGACACGCGGTCTGGTAGGTGGTGAGACAGTAACTCTCAGCGTCCAGATACGCGCGCATCACGGCGTCCTTTACCGCGGGATCGCGATCCGCAGATTCCCGGTTGGCAGTGTACAGCTCGACCAGGCGGCGCGCCGTCTCCTGGAAGCGCGCCGGTGAACGCAGCATCAGGCCGCGCTCGAAACCGGCTGTCGCCATGGCCACGTTCCAGCCCGCGCCCTCGTCGCCGAGGCGATTCTCGACAGCCACCTCGACATTGTCGAAAAAGATTTCCGCGAAGCCGGGCAGTCCATCCAACTGCGGGATCGGGCGCACCGTGATGCCAGGACTGCGCAGCGGCACCAGAATAAAGGTGAGCCCGCGATGCCGCTCGGATTGCGGGTCGGTGCGGAACATACCGAAACACCAGTCCGCCCAGACCGCGCGGGTAGACCAGGTCTTCTGGCCGTTGATGATGTACTTGTCCCCTTGCAGCCTCGCAGTGGAGCGGATCGCCGCCATATCGGAACCGGCATTGGGCTCGGACCAGCCCTGCGCCCAGACTTCCTCGCCGTTGGCCATCTTCGGCAGGATGCGCGCTTTCTGCTCTTCGGTGCCGTACTCCATCAGGGTGGGGCCGAGCAGGAAGATGCCGTTCTGGTTGACCCGCAGTGGCGCGCGCGCCCGGTAATACTCCTCCTCGAAGATCAGCCACTCGATCAGGTCGCAGCCGCGCCCGCCCAGCGCCTCGGGCCAGGTGACCATGCCCCAGCGGCCCTCGTTGAGCGTGGCTTCCCACTGCCGGTGCTGGGCAAAACCCTCGGCGGTATCGAACGATTGCAGCGGCGCGGCGGGCACATTGGCCGCCAGCCAGTCGCGCACCTGGGCGCGAAAGACCTTTTGTTGCGCGGTGTAAGGTGCCAGATCCATGGCCTATGTCCTGGGCTAGAATGTCGCGTCGCGTTTTTGCACAAAGGCATCGCGCGATTCCTGCGAGTCACCCATGGTGTAGGCCTCCAGCGTAAAGCCCTGCTCCCAGCGGTACTTGTCTTCCAGGTTGCCGTCCTCGATGCCGGTCAGCGCTTCCTTGGCCAGCCTGACCATGGCCGGGGATTTCGCCGCGATTTTGCGCCGCGATCTCGCGCGCGGTCGGCAGCAGTTCGGCCAGCGGCACCACCTTCTCCACCGCGCCCAGGCGATACGCTTCCTGCGCGTCGATAAATTCGCCGGTGAAGTACATGTAGCGCACCTTCTGCACCGGGAACATGCGCTGCAGGTGCGCGCCGCCGCCCATCGCGCCGCGGTCGATCTCGGGCACGCCGAAACGCGCGCAGTCGGAGCAGATGATAATGTCGGCAGCGCCCGCCATGCCGATGCCGCCACCGAGCACGAAACTGTGCAGGGCCACGATCACCGGTTTGGGATTGCGGTGGATGGCGCGGAAGGTCTCGTAGTTGCCCTTGTTCACGTCCACGATCCGGGCCGGGTGCGCGGCCAGTTCCTTGATATCCACACCGGCGCAGAAGCCCTTGCCCGCCGCGCCGATGATGATGACGCGCACCGCGTCGTTCACGCCCAGCGCGTCGATCTCGGCGGCGATGGCAAACCAGCCGGCGCTGTCAAAGGCGTTCACCGGTGGATGGTCGAGGATCATTTCGGCAATGCCGTTGTCGATGGTGGTGTTGAATGGCTTGGACATAATGCGGCTCCTAGGAATTTTCTGTGACGCGCAGCGACAGCAGCGTGAGGCGCTGCTCGCGCCTCTGTGACGATCGGACTGGACCAGCTTTTCGCAGGACAGCAGCTCGTCGATCACACCCGCCACCTGGCCCGAGGGCAGCACGCCGTGCGCGGGGTCGCCCTCCACCATGGCTTTCTGGATGATCATCGGCGCGTTGGCGGACATGATCGCCTGCGCGGCGGTCATCTCGTCGTCCCTGCTCATGGCGACAGCGGACTTCAGCAGGCTGAACAGGCTCGCGCCGGTATGCTTGCGAAACGCCAGGCCATTGCGCAGCGCGATCAGCAGCTTGCGCAGCGTGCCGGCCTTCTCCAGCTCGGCGAGCAACTCGTTCATGATCATGCGCTGGGGCAGGCCGTCCATCGCCCGGGAGACGATGATGTCGCCGGGATTTTTGCAGTCGATGTAGCGTTGCAGCGTGGCGCGCGGCACCGGACTCTCCTCGGTCATCAGGAAGCGGGTGCCCATGGCGATACCGTCCGCGCCCCAGGACAGCGCCGCCAGCAGGCCGCGCCCGTCCTTGAAGCCACCGGCGGCCACCACCGGCACCTTGTCACTCACCGCATCGACCACCTGCGGGATCAGCAGCGTGGTGGGAATCGCGCCGGTGTGGCCGCCGCCCTCCCCGCCCTGCACGGTGACCGCGTCCGCGCCCAGTTCCACCGCCTTGATGGCGTGCTTGGGCAGGCCCACCGTGGGCATGCAGACCACGCCGGCATCCTTCAGCTTTTTGATGAACTCGGGGCCGGGCGAACGGGAGTAACTCACCGCCCGCACGCCGTGGCGAATCACCAGGTCGACGATCTGCGCCGCATTGGGCTGGTACATGTGGAAATTCACGCCGAAGGGCTTGTCGGTGAGCTCCTTCACGCGCAGGATATCGCGCTCCATTTCCTGCGCCGGAATGGTGGCGCCGGCCAGGAAGCCAAAGGCGCCCGCGTTGCAACTGCCAGCCACCAGCCTCGGGTCGGCGACCCAGCCCATCGCGGTCTGCACGATCGGGTACTGGCAGCCCAGCAGTGTGGTTAAACGCGTTTCAAGCATGCTTGTGGCCTCGTGTCAGGAGCGCTGTCGCCGGCGGGTTGTCCTTGATCTGCTGCGCGCGCTGGTTGTGCGGGTCCAGCGCGGCGATGATGTCCAGTTGCTGCGCGGGTCGGCGCCGCGGTCGTTGGCACCACCTCGGGAATACTGCACCGGATAGCCGGTGTTCTCCTGCACCTGCTCGACAGTGACACCCGGATGCAGCGACACCAGGCGAATCTGGTGCTGCGGGCCGCCGAAATCCATCACGCACAGGTCGGTGATCACCAGGCGGATATCGATATCGTCCAGGCTGTGGCCCTTGGGCAGGCGCGCCGGGTTGTAGCCGATGGAGGACACAAAGTCGCATTCGCCGGCCAGGAACACCCGCGTGTTGTGCTCGGGCACAAAAAAACTGTTGGGGTGGGAGATCGAATTGCCCGGAAAGCCCCGCGCGCCCAGCATCATGCTCTTGGGCTTCTCGTAGGTGCCGCCCAGCGCGGAGGTGTTGGACTGGCCGAACCGGTCGATCTGGGTCGGCCCGAGCATGGCGTGGCGCTTGCCGCTCCACACATTGTCGAAGATGCGCGCAGAAGCCCATCCAGGTCTCCGTGGCCGGGACGAAGCCAGCGGCGCGCTTGCCCAGCGGATTGGGCTCGCTCAGCAGCCACGCCTCGGAGTCGGTCATCATCAGGTCGGGGTTGGTGGTTTTCATGGCGAGGCTCGCCGCCAGGCGCGGAATCACGCCGATGCCGGTGCCCAGCACTTCGCCCTCGTCGGCGAAGGCCTGGCTGGCCGCGACGATGCACAGTTCGGCCAGGGTGTAATCAGTTGCTGCAGTCATTGCTTCTCTCTCCTGGCCGATCAATAGGTGGGCAGTTCAATGGCGCGGATGGCCGTCAGGCCACCGACATTCTTCTGGTACTCCTCCTCCGATGCGCCCAGGAACTTGTCAAAGTAGCCGCCGATGCCAGACTCCTCTTTCGCGGAAGCGGCGTAGGCCTTGAAGTGCGGCACGTCGAATCCGTACAGCGGGCTGCAGGAGGTGGGATGCGCGCCGCCGGGAATCGGGATCACGCCGGTGGTCATGGAGCGCTCCCAGTGCACCAGGCGCGCCTGGGCGGGATCGTGAAAATACTCGGTCGCCACCAGTTCGTCGCAGGACACGAAGGTCTTGTCCGCGGCGCGCGCAAACCAGTCGTCCATGTAGTGATCGGGGCCGGCGATCTGGCACACGCCGCGCACGTCCGCGCGGTCGACGTGCAGCAGCGACGCGTCCAGCTTGCAGCGCCGGCATGGCGACCCACTCCTTGTCGTCGTAGGGACTGTCGATCACCTTGATGCCGGGATTTTTGGTGATGATGTCCGTGCCCAGGCCGACCTCGGTGGGAATGAAGGGCATGCCCCAGCTGGCGGCGCGCAGGCCCAGCAGCATCATGCCCTCGTCGATCTCCATCACCTCGATCGCGCCCGCCTGCCGCGCCTGGCGGAAGTACGGCTCCAGCGGGATAAAATCCAGCGAGACAAAGGCGAACACCACTTTCTTTACCTTGCCCGCCGCGCACAGCATGCCCACATCGGCGCCGCCGTAGGAGACCACCGTGAGATCCTTCAGATCGGAGCGCAGGATTTCCCGCACCAGCGCCATGGGCTTGCGCCGCGGGCCCCAGCCGCCGATACCGATGGTCATGCCATCGTGCAGTTGCGCAACGACCTGCGCCGCTGTCATTTGCTTGTTCATTGCATCCTTCCTTTTCTAACTAGACTGTTAGCTGACGATCCGCGCCATGCGGTAATCGTGTTTGACAAAATTGACACCCAGGGTGCTCTGCGTGCCGCGCACACCCTCGATGCTGCTGATACGTTTATGCACAAACTCCGCCAGGTGCTCGGCGTTGCGCACCATGGTGATCGCCAGGATATCGGCGCGGCCCAGCATCACGCCGACAAAACCCAGCTCGGTGATGGCGGCCAGTTGCTGCGCCACGCGCCGGGTCTGGCCGCTGCGCTCCACCTCGATCCAGATATAGGCCAGGGCGGCATCCTTGAAGCGGTCGATGTTGGTCACCGCAGTGATGCGGATAAGTTTTTCTTCCTCCATGCGCTTGACCCGGGCGCGCACCGTGCCCTCGGTCACGCCCAGTTGTTCGGCGATCTCGCGGTTGCTGACGCGGGCATCGCGCGACAGCCGCTCGACAATGGCGAGGTCGGCCTTATCCAGGTTACGCCGCATGGAAGGGCACCCAGTCGGGCTGGTTCTTCAGCACATCCAGCGCCAGCGCCGGTGTCAGGCGGCGCACACCGGGTATGGCGCCCAGCTTGTCCGTGATCAGTTCATTGAGGGCCGCCTGGTCGCGCGCCACCACCAGTATCTCGATGTCCTGGGCGCCAACCACCACGTTGACCGAAAACACCTCGGGGATGACCGCCATCTCCCGGGCCACCGCTTCCGGCGAGCGCCCCTCCACCTGTACGCCGATGGCCAGCAACATGCCGTAACCGGCCGCCTCGATATCCGTGACCGCCACCACCCGCATGGTGTCGGACTCCTCCATGCGCCGCACCCGGGCGCGCACGGTGTTTTCCGCGATATCCAGCGCGCGTGCGATAGCGCGGTAGGGCATACGCCCGTCCCTGCGCAGCAGATCTATGATGGCCTGGTCGGTCTCGTCCAGGTTGATATGGCCGACGCGTGCGCGCGGCGACAGATCATTCATGGCCGGGCCTGCGCGGAGATCTTCACCAGTGCCGCTTTATCGACCTTGCCACCGGCATTCATGGGCAGCTCATCCAGGAAGACCACCGTGCGCGGCACCTTGTAGTTGGCCATTTTGTCCCTGGCCCACTCGATGACCGCCGCCTCGTCCAGTCGGGCGCCGGCATCCTGCACCACGTCTTTACGAGATAGGCCCGGGCCACTTCACCCATGCGCTCGTCGGGCACGCCGATCACCGCCGCCCTGGCAATACCGGGCATACCACAGAGAATGATCTCGATTTCAGCGGGATAGCAATTGAAGCCGCCGACGATGAACATTTCCTTGATGCGCCCGGTGATCCGGACATAACCGTCCGCATCCATCACCCCGACGTCGCCGGTCCTGAGCCAGCCATCGCTGGTGATCGCCTCCGCCGTCGCCTGCGGTGTTATTGAAATAGTGCTGCATCACGTTGAAGCCGCGGCACCAGATTTCACCGTCGGTGCCCGGGGCACAGTCTGCCCCTCCCGGTCGACGCATTTTATTTCCGTGCCCTTCCATGGCGCAGCCCGAGCTGTGGGAGATGCGCTCGGCACTGTCATCGGCGCGGCAGATCGACACCACGCCGCAACTCTCGGTGAGGCCGTAGGCGGTGACAACGACCTCAAAGCCCAGTTCCTCGCGCATCTGCCGCACCAGTGCCACCGGCACCGGCGCGGCACCGGTCACGGCAAGGCGCAGGCTGGACAGGTCGTAGTCCTTGCGCCGCGGATGCGCCAGCAGCGACTGGTAGATGGTCGGCGGCCCGGGGATCATGGAAATGCGGTCGCGTTCGATCTGCGCCAGCACACTGTCCAGGTCAAAATTCAGCACCGGCAGGATGTGCGCCCCGCGGATAATCGCCGCCAGCCAGCCGGCCTTGTAGCCGAAGGAGTGGAAGAAGGGATTGATAATCAGGTAATTGTCGTCGCAGCGCAGGCCGACCGTCGCGCTCCAGGTCTCGAAGGTGCGGATGTTCTGGCCGTGGCCGGTCACCACGCCCTTGGGATTGCCGGTGGTGCCGGAGGTAAAGAGGATGTCCAGCGTGTCGTCCGGCGTCAGGGCGGTGGCGCGGCGTGTCGACCTCGTGCCACGGGCACCGCCTCCCCCGCCGCCAGGAATGCGTCCCAGGACTGGCAGCCCGGCCGCTGCGCCGCTGAACAGGATAACCGTGCGCTCCAGGGCGGGCAGGGCCTGGTCGGCCAGCAGTTCGGGATAGCGCACGCCGAGAAAGTCGCCGACCGTAAACAACATGCTGCGCGCCGCTGGAGCGCAGGATGTAGCCCGCCTCGGCACCCTTGTAGCGCGTGTTCAGCGGCACCAGCACGCCGCCGATGCTCTGCGCGCCGATGGCGGCGATAATCCACTGGTAGATATTGGGGGCCCAGATCGCGATGCGCTCGCCCTTTTCCAGTCCAGCGGCGATAAACGCCCGCGCCGCGCCAATGCGCGCCGCATCCAGTTCGGCATAGGTCAGCCGCACCGCGCCATCAGTGATGGCCATACGCTGGCCGTGGGCAGCCGCCGCATCGGCGACGACCTGCGGCAGGGTGCGGGCTACATACTGCTGGGATGGCATCGTTGGGGCTGTGCTCGCAGTTATGAATCGGCTGGGAGGGGTATATTAGTCAGTCTTTGGAGAATAATAAACTGTTATTCGTAGAATATTTATTATTTTTTTACGAATTACAGATATTATCAGATATGCCCCTCCTGTCGGCAGAGGCCATTGTCGCTACTTGCTACTACTCCGACACCACCGGGCGGGTCCGTATCAGATATACCCAGTAGACAAAAAACATGGCCAGAAACCACGACATCAGGCCATAGCGCCATTCAAACTGCGGCTGCACGAAATGGTTGATGCATACAATGCCGTTCAGCAGTAATGCCGCAAACACCAGCGGAGGTCTCCCCAGCAACGGCACCAGGCACAACATCAGCCAGTAGTAAGTCGTCAGGTTGAGGAAACAAAAAACCAACACCATGCCGAGCAAAACCGCCTCAATCGGGTCGACATCGTCGCACCATATACGCAACAACGCCCAGCACGCCAATGGCAACCCCGATATGCAGCCAGCGCCAACTTGCACGCACCGCATCCATATGGTGTTGCCAGTAAACCCACGGTTCCGGCAGGCTGAAATCGGCATAGCGACGCATATAAGTGCCCACATCATAGAACAGGATATTCTCCAGCCCAACATTATTGGTAAGCCAGGTGGCGTTGTGAACTGCAATGGTCTCATAAAACTCCAACCAGCCGCGCGACACCGCCAGCGACCATGCCCGCCGGCCAGCAAAGCCCAGCGCCACCGCGACGACAAAACCGATGACTCCGTCAATCAACCAGTGCGCATCTTTCCCATCACGCCACTGCCATATGGCAAGAACATGCTGGCATCACCATAAAGAACAGCGGAAACACCCGCTGCATCGTGGCGTAACCCAGCAGCGCGCCCGCAGTCTTGAAGTGCTGTTTCCGGACTGCGCAGGCGGCGCACATCAAGGCAGCCAGCCAGTCCACTCGCAGCAGCGAACCTCCTATCCAGTAATAACGTCCCGCGTAACTGGTACCGAAGAGTACCGTACACCAGAGCATTGTGGTCAATCCGAAGCAGCGCCAAACGAGCAATAAAGCCAAAGCCATCAGCAGCGGATCGATCAGGCTGAGCTGCCCTGCAACATGATCATTGATGACCCGGTCAGCAACCGCCAGTTTGGCCACTGCAACCCAGCTTGGCGTGGCATTGAAGCCGTGATCCTTGCGAATATCATTGAGATACTTGGTGCTATTGGACAACAGAAAATAATCATTATCAGCGCGGAATTGCGCCCAGCGCGTCGGACTGAAGCGCGCCTTGACCTCTCTACCGATGGGTGGCAGCAACGGCTACGTCAATAATTTCGTCATTACGCAGGTCGCGTATTTGCATCGGCAGCGGTTTTATGCCGCTCTCTTTCTGCGCCTCTACAGAAGCTACATACAAGCCGTCGAAGCGCAACTCATCAAAATATTTTGCGCTCAGCGTGTAATGAAATTGCTCCCAGTGATGGATATTCGCCCTGCCATGAAACTTGCCGAAGTTGCAGTAGGCAAACACCGATACTACCGCGAGCGACAATAACAATAACGTATGCAAAGGGACGTTTTTGCAACACAGGTAACAGGTAAACCAGCACTGCGGCGGCCGACAGCACCGCGATACTAGCAACCTGAAAATTCTCGTTCATCGTCATGGCACCGCACATAGCGGTCAAAATTCTCCACTATGCAGGCGCTGATAAAGATGTCGCAGAGCGCAGCCGCGATCAATCGCACCCCCGGCCAGGGTCAGAATCCGGATATGCATCGTGCCGCGACCACTTCAGATAAAATTGCGCTGCTCCTGTAGCTGCGTCATGCGTTGCTTAAGCCACTTCGCGGTGAGCTTCTCGGCCAGCGAGTTCTGCTTCAGGCGCTCGTTCAGCACCTTCCAGTCCACGCAGTCGAGCGGCTGGTCCTGGTTGAAGCAGGAGAACACGTAGCTGGTCTCGCCGGTGACCGGGTCGCGGTGCGGCTGCAGGCACTGCGCGCAGATCTCCTTCATCATGCACTGCATCGGCGAGTTGATCGAGCCGATGGCGAAGTGGTGCGGCTTCAGGTGTTCCTTCAGGACTTCGTGGCGCGCGCGCGCCACCCCGGCCATCATGCGGTCCGAGCCGATCGCGATCAGGCGATCAGCGTCTTCGAGCCGAATCGTGCACTCGCCGAGCAGGCCTTCGGCGTAGGCGTCCATCGCCTGCACGATGTTGCCGACGAAGCTGCGGTCCTGCGGGCGCCCCGGCGTAAAGCCGGGCTCCTCGTCACAGCACCAGATGATCACGTCGGCGGCATTCTCGATGTCGGCGACCTTGTAGCGGTCCTGCACCTTCTTGTAGCCGGCGAAGTACAGCACCTTCGAGCCCGCGGCGCGGAACGCCGCGCCGATCGAGAACAGCACCGCGTTGCCGAGCCCGCCGCCGCACAGCACCACGGTCTCGTTGCCGGTGATGTGCGTCGGCGCGCCGGTCGGGCCCATCAGGATCACCGGCTCGCCGGGCTGCAGCATCGCGCACAGGCTGCTGGAGCCGCCCATCTCGAGCGCGATCACCGAGACCAGCCCGCGTTCAGGGTCGACCCAGGCGCCGGTCATCGCGAGGCCCTCCATCTGCAGGCGCGTGCCGTTGACCAGCGGCGCCAGCGTCTCGAAGTTCTGCAGCCGGTAGAACTGGCCGGGCTGGAACTTGCGCGCGGCGAGCGGCGCGTGCAGCGTCACCTCGACGATGGTCGGCGTGAGGCGCTCGACCTTGTGCACGGTCGCGAGCAGTTGCGCGGACAGTTCGCCGAAGAAGCTCTCGCGCGACGCGTCGCTCGCGGGCGCACGCTGCGCCAGCACGCGCGAGACGACGGGATAGCCCTGCTTCGCCGATGCCATCGCCTTCACGACGTTGCCGAAATACGAGGGATGCACGTCGCCGAAGTAGCTCATGAAACGGCCGTCGGGCTCCCGCGACAGCAGCACCTGCGGCGTGGCGGGCTTGGCGGCGCCGTGCTCGGGTTTGACCGGGTTGCCCGTCTCGTCGACGGCGGAGAAATACTTGCCGTCCAGCGTGAAACCTTCCGGGTGCTCGCGCGCCAGCACGGTGTTCGGCTGCGTGCCGGCGGCGACGAACACCGTGCGCGCCGGAAACCAGTGCTCGGTGCCGGTGCCGGTGTTCTTCAGGCGGATGCCGCGCGCCGCGCCGTAGTGGTCCACGTCGACGCCGACCGGCGTCATGCCCTCGGCGAACCAGATGCCTTCCTCCAGCGCCTTCTCGACCTCCTCGTGGTTCAGCGTGTACGAGGGGCTGTCGACCAGGCGGCGGCGGTAGGCGATGGTGACGCCGCCCCAGTGGCGCAGCATCTCGGCAATGCGCGGTTCGCGCCCGGCCGATTCGGCCTGCTTGCGTTCCTGGCGGATCGCCCGCGCGTGCGCCAGGAACTCCTCGGCGATCTCGCGCTCGTAGTCGTCCCAGGGGTCGCGGATCGCGTCCTCGCCGATCTCCTGCGCCAGCGCCTCGTAGCGGTGCAGGAACTTCTCGACCTGCACCACGTAGTAGGCGAGCGACTCGGTGGCGGTGTCGATCGCGGTGAGGCCGCCGCCGATCACCACCACCGGCAGGCGCAGCTGCATGTTCGCGATCGAGTCGGCCTTCGCCGCGCCCGTGAGCTGCAGCGCCATCAGGAAGTCCGAGGCCGCGCGCACGCCGCGCGCCAGGCCGTTCGGGATGTCCAGCACCGTCGGGCCGCCCGCGCCGACGCAGAGCGCGATGTGGTCGAAGCCCATCTGCCAGGCGTCCTCGGGCGTCACCGTGCCGCCGAAACGCACGCCGCCGAACATCGCGAAAGCGCTGCGGCGCTCCACCAGCAGGCGGATCAGCTTGAGGAAGTTCTTGTCCCAGCGCACCGTGATGCCGTACTCGGCCACGCCGCCGAAGCCCGCCATCACGCGTTCGCCCAGCGGTTCCATCAGCGTCTTCACGTCGCGCACCGGTGCGAAGGGCACGCGCTTGCCGTCGATATCGACGCCGGAGAGCTCGGCGGGCAGCGGCTCGATCTTCAGTCCGTCGATGCCGACCACCGTGTGGCCGTCGTTCATCAGGTGGTGCGCGAGCGTGAAACCGGCCGGTCCCAGGCCCACCACCAGCACCTTGCGCCCCGTGTCGGGCAGCGGCAGCGGACGGCGCAGGTTCAGCGGGTTCCAGCGCGTCAGCAGCGCGTAGATCTCGAAGCCCCACGGCAGCTCGAGCACATCCTTCAGCGTGCGCGTCTCGGCCTGCGGAATGTTCACCGGCTCCTGCTTCTGGTAGATGCAGGACTTCATGCAGTCGTTGCAGATGCGGTGCCCGGTGGCGGCGGCCATCGGGTTGTCGACCACGATCATCGCCAGCGCGGCGATGGCTTCGCCGCGCGTCTTCACCAGGTGGAATTCCGAGATCTTCTCCTCCAGCGGGCAGCCGGCCAGCGTCACGCCGAAGGGCGATTTCTTGAACGGTGCGCTGGCGGGGTCCGCGCCCTTGGGCGCCTTCTCGCGCAGCCCGGTGGAGCAGGAATCCTTGCCCTGGTTGTGGCACCAGATGCAGTAGTTCGCCTCGTCCAGCGCGCCGGTCAGGTCGGTGCCGTGGTCGGTGAGCGCAAAGCCCTCGCGCCGGCGCAGGTGATCGATGCTGTGGCGCGGGAAGCCCAGCGTTTCGCGCGTGATCAGCGGCACCAGGTTCTGGTAGTCGAGCTTCGCGGGCGCCTTGAACAGCGACGCCGTCGCGATGCCGCGCCCGCCCGGCCTCGGTGCCGGTCGCCCACACGGCGTAGCGGGCCGCGAGTTCAAGCTGGTCGGCGTTGGCCGCCTCGTCTTCCTGCCACGCCGTGACCCGGCGCGCGAAGGCCAGCTCGCTGAACGGCTCGCCCAGCAGCGTCTGCGCGGTGGTCTCTGCGTCGAGGTGCGCGACATCCTCGGGCTTGAATTTAGTCAGCGCCTGGCGCTGCACGAACAACCGTTTAACGCTGAGGACCGGCGCGAGTTCGTGATGCTGCTGCGCCAGTGCGCGCACCTCCGCCTCAATGCCGAACAACTGCGCCACGAAGTCCTCAAGCTGCGGCGCCAGCGCTATCAGCAGTTCGGATTCCGCCTTGCGCGCAAGCGCATCGGGCGCGGCGCGCGCCGCGACCAGGGCATCGCGCAGCGCGGGGTCTGCTACCGCGACAAAATCGAGGAACTGCGCGTCCAGTCGCGCCAGGCCGGCGCGCTGGTGAAGGTCCGCATATTCAATTCCGAAGGACAGCTTGAGCATGATCTTGGAGCTCCACAGTGGGGATGGCGCACTATAAAGGCGTGCCTGTTATCGATCAAGCTACGGCGCTGCATCAGGGCACAGCGGTGAACTGGCAGGTTCACTCCCTGACTTCGCGCTCACATTAGCAAAAAGAACTATTCCACGTCGCAAGGAAGTCCGCTAGTGGACGCCTGACACAGGCCGCATCTGCGTATCGCACATGCCCGCCGACCTGCACCGTCACGAGTTTCTCCGGTTCGGCGCAGGACTCGGACTGGTCCGCGATCCTGCAGCTCAATCCCAGCGGTTTGCCCGCATCCAGCCAGGACGGCGTCTTGCGGTAGCGGCCGATTTCGTCGCGCGGGCAACCGGCCGGGATGCCATAGGGCTTGCAGCCGGAGGCGGCGACGAGCGACACCTTGCGGCCGTCGACCACAAACCCGGGGTAGTCGTCACGGGTAGCCACAACATCGCGCTCGTCGGTCTCCTCGAAACGGAAAGCGCGAAACCGGTAATCCTCGCCAATCTTGTCGCCGACCTGGATGCGTGTATTGGCGATCAGCGCGAAGTCGTCGCCCCTGTTGGCCACCGCCCCGGACATGTATTCGACGCCCTCGAGCTGCGGAAAGCACTTGCCCATTGCCGGGGCGTGGTAGTAGTGCGCGGTCTTCTTTACGTCGTCAAGCGCTGCGCCCTGGAAAAGTTCGAGCAGGTCCGCGTCGGTACCGAACAGGATGCGCTGCACGTCCCGGACATTCTGCGCGTACATCGCCTGCAGCTTCGCGTAATTGGGGTACGTCCTGAGGTCGTCGCGCAGGTAGCACGCCGTCAGCCCGGAAATCTGCGTGAGATACTCGTCCCAGATGTTGTACTGCGAGACGGTCGAGGCGACCCCCTCAAAATCCCCGCTGGCCGCGCAGCCCTCGCGTTCGAAACAACGCTCCAGCGCCCGGTTGCGGATGGAGAGCGCGACGATATTGCGCTCGCAGGCGCCGTAGGCACTGCAGCCGCGCTCGAGATGTCCCTCGAACAGCGCCGTGCGCAGGGTGAAGTCGAGGTGGCGGGCCCTGGCCAGATCGTCCTGCGGCCAGCGCCCGGGATTGGCTCGCGCGAAACCCGTCCAGGCGTCTGGAGAGCGTCGCGGCGGCCCGTGAGACTGACGTTCGCAGCGGCACACTGCGCACTGTTGTGGAAAGCGCGCACGATCGCATCGGGGCCGGAGCTGCCAGCCGGTGGCGCCGCGTCAACGGGCGACGCAGCGGTGCCGCGCGGCGGATCGAAGAAGGGCACCTTCTCCATCGGGTAGAGATTGCGCACGTCGATGACGTGCTGCACGCCCGGGCCACAATGGTGATTGGCGACCGTGAGCGCCTTGCGCCGCGCGATCGCCTCGGCGACACGCGCCGTCGCCCCGGGTGTCGCATTGCGCGGGTCGACGACGATCTCGAAGCCGACGAAGGGGGTGCCGCTGCTATCGGTAACCGGGCGTCCGCCCCGTATCACCAGGCAGGGAATCAGCGTGGTGCCCTGCGCCAGAGTCCCGGCCGGGGCAACTGCGCCCGCGGCCTCGAAAGCGCTCGAGGTCATAGTACGGCAGGGTCAGGTCGCCGTTGAAACGGTAGAGGGTCAGCACCGGGGTCGCGGGGATATCGGCGGCAACCACCAGGGAGGCCGCGAGTGCGAACAGGCCGACGAGCGGGGCCAGGCACCGCGCGAAAAGTATACGAATCAATGTGTAACCCCTTGTTGGGGGGCAGGAGCACAAGCTCAGCACCTGCCGGAATGCGTGAGCGGGCAGTATAAATTCGCAGTTGATTTAGTCCAGCCCTGAATGGTTAATCACCCCAGCTCGCATCTGTGCCCATTAAGCCCCTGATGGCCCTCTATCCTGACAGAAATCCTGCCGCAGATCGATTGGCCAAACGACCGGGATGTCTTTCCCGATATTGGGAGAACGCCAGCGCATAAACAACATGGCGGCTAGCGCCGGTGACAGCGGCAGCCGGGGACCATGCACAGCAACTGCGTGGCGTCATGGTCTCGCTGGTCCAGATTGACGGCATTATCAGCGCAAATGAGGAGATGAGGAGATGAGGAGATGATTATGTTGAAACTCGGCGGCGTGATTGAAAACCATAAGGGTAGTGAACAGCAGGACATATTCTGCGTGTATATCGCCCCGCAGAATGTCTCCCAGGAAGCCACCCCGCTCCAACATGGTATGTGCTTTGTACCCTGACTCCCTATAACTTACTGTGGTCGAAAAATCGCATGGGAATAGTGTTACCGCTACCAGTCGCTGCCACACAGATCGTCGATACGATTTTGGGAGAGTCCGAGCGCCGTTCCAATTTGAACCAATAGCGAAGACTCGTCTTCGTGAATATCGGAATCGGCCCTGGCTACCTGCAGCGCCGTCACGAATACATCCTCGCGCAACGCACTGCTTAGCATGGTGGCCGCGCGCAACTGCCGCCACGCGAACTCCGGATCCGTCACGACTATGTCGAAAGCTCTGCGCACGGTTGCGTGCCCGACAATACCGCCTCCATGATTTGAGTACAACTCCTGTACCGCGAGAATTTCGGACTCATCGATGTTCCCATCTGCTGCGGCCATAAGGGCCATCACCGTCAGACTCAGATCCAGAGCGTGTTGCCGTTGTTCTGGTGAAACATCGCTTTTTCCGCCACCCAGCCTATCTAGCAATTGGCGCAGTTTTTGAGTAATTCCCGATTTCATATTCAATGTCAGCTCGTCGATAATTCTTATGCCGTATATGAGCACAATTCTTAAAAGGTTGAGTATAAGGGGGAGACTAACTTCAAAATGTGACAGATTCGTTACAACGCAAAGCGATCATGCAGGGACGGCATTTATTAAGAGATTGTCTGGAGGAAAACTTACATAATTAAATGCCAGGCGTGCTTGGTCGCTGGACGACAAATTAAAGCCAGCCTGGTTTGTCTTGATTACCTGCCCTAGTCGAATTTGCCTTCCCCGTGGGTAACGGCGGGCGCCATCAGCATGATAGTGCGATCCACGCCGCTGTCCGGGTGCTGCACATTGATGTATGCGAGATGGGGATTAAACGGGTCGAAATACAGCCCGGTCGCCTCGGCGCCCACTGTGTTCAGGCTTGCCCACTTGCCAAGCGCCTCGGCCACGCCGTCGTTGTCTTTATCAACGGCATACCAGGTATCCTCGACACCACCTGGCTGATCTTCAACAATATAGATATTGTTTTGGGCATCAATCGCCAGGTTATCGGGGTTGGTAAACTCGCCACCGATAGGGAGACCGGTCGCCATATCGATAGTGTCACGGCTGGCAAACAGTTTGACCTCCATCCGCTTGAGATCGATGGCAAAGACCTTGTGGTTGGTCGTGGTGGCGACAAACAACATCTGGCTCTTGTTGTTCAGCGTTTTGATTTCCATATCTTCGGGACGATCAAATCCGGTACCAAGAAACGCGGGAAGTTTCGGGGTGGCGCGCCCGTCAATTTCATTACCGTACACCAACACAGTTCCCGGCAGCGGGACACCGTCCTTGTCCGTCAGGGCGATCCACTGCGCCTTCCCGGTCGCTTCTTTCACGGTGCCGTCGCCGACCCGCAATACCGAGGTTTCCCCTGCGGCAAAGTATTCGTCACCGCTTGTGGCCTGGGGATTTTTCGATGTAAACCTGAATATATGGCTGCCGTTGCGTTCGTCGATGAAATACAGGTTGTTGGCCTTGTCGAAGGCGAGGCCCTCGTGGGAGACACGGGGGAGGATATTACGCTGCTTGATTACAATAGCGGCCGGGTCTGCCAGAGGATTGGTCACCTCGTACAGACGGCCATATGGGCTGACTGCCTGGCCCGGATCGCTCCAGGACTCCTCGCCCGTCAGGAAGGAACCCCAGGGCGTCCAGCGGGAAGCATCAAAGGCGACCTGGTCGCCAGGATTTTCGGCCTGCCAGATGGTAGTGGTCTGCATGGTGCGCAAATCAGTCCGCTGAATGCCAGCCTGGCCGGTTTCAAAGACGGTATAAAGGAATCTCCCGGCCTCGGGGCCGTTTTCATTGACCGTGTGCATATCGTAGTTGCCCGAGTCAAAGCGATCTAACTGTTGCGTGTCCCTGGTGACGATAGTGACTTGTCGAAAGTCATCCGAGGACAGTACGAAAGGGCGCAGATTCCGGCAAGGTGCCAGCAGGACTGGTGTTACCGACCATCGGTGTGAATTCATCGAAATTGGTTGCGGCTGACGAGTCAGCCAGGGCGTGAGAAGCAGCAATCGCCAGGCCAACAGCGATGGATATTTTTTTCAATAGCATAGGACAATACTCCGCGTGTGGTTAAACAGTCTGAACATATGTGCGCTACGCCCAACAAAGGAAACCACGCAGCCGGTTACTTGCGACCAGGGTTTTGCGGGACTCCTTGCAGCATGGAGAACCGTTATGCAATTACCAATAAGGGGAAGTGCGGGTAAACGATAGATTGCCGGAGTTACGGCCTTGCGACAGAGATGTGAACATTCCGTGACCGGGGAGACTGCGAAGACGCAAAAAGGCGCCGGGTGACGTGGTATCGGCCACGCACCCGGACCCGTATTGTCATTTCTTCGATTGCGGCACGGCGGGCACGAAGTTGGGAATGTCGCTGGCGGGCACCTTGTAGGCTACCAGCACACCGGGCATCAACCGGTAGCTGCCATCGGCAGGCAGCGCTGCGGCGCTGTTGTCTGCCGTCCAGAAGCAGCCGCTGGTCGAATCCAACGGGCACTGGATCGATGTCTGGTAGGGGCTGGCGTCGGTGAGGCGAAAGTACACGTCATATTGCACGTTGCTGGCATTCTGCGTCACGCTGTAGTCGTTGTCGGTGCCGGCCAGCATGAGGTAGCTGCCATCGTTCAGGCGCGGGCCGACCGCCAACCCTTCCCACTTCTCGGGCACCTTGCCGGCCAACTCCGCTGGCCCGTTGAGCGCCAGGTCGAGGAAGGGGGTCGCAACCTTACTGACCTTACCGGCCGGGCAGCTGGAGCTTGCAAAGGTGACGCCACTGACATCCGTCGCGTTGCCAAGATCGATCTTGAAAACCTTCTTGTTGAATGGCGCAGTATTGTCCGCCCCGGCGCCAACACCGCGATTATTGCGTTCCAGCACGAGAAACTCGGTATTGTTGAGGGCCAGCAACGCGGAAATGCCGCGGCCCTGGCTGGATCCTTCCATCTGGTAAGCATACTGGCCGACAGCCGTGCCAGTGCTGGTGTCAAACTTCACAATACGGTTGCAGACGCCGCTACCGCCGCCCTCGTCCAGTATCGCGCTTTGCAGCATCGCGTAGACATAGGCGCCGTCGGGCGTGATGGCCAATCCTTCAAAGCCACGGTTGGTGCGCTTGCCCAGCGTATTGCCGGTGTCGCTCGCGAAGTTCGGGACGCCGTCCGCGTTACGCGGTATCAGGTTGGCCGGTGTCTGGAAGGTGCGCACGCGGTAGCCCTCGCGGTCGAACTCATACAGCGATGGGCCGTATTCATCCGAGACCAGAAAACGGCCATTCTTGGGATGGATCACGAAGCCCTCGGGATCAAGGGACAGGCCGATCGCGCTGGTCGGATTCGGTGCCAGGCCATTGAGCGCATTGCCCATCTCGTCACGGAAAATAACCGTCTGCAGGACCTTGAAGCCGCTGATCGCCCCGGTATTCTGGTCGATATCCAGCTTGAAACGCTGCACGCGTGTCTCATAGTCCAGAACACCGCCGCCAGGACCGCGGTCCGACAGGCCCCACCAGTGCTTGCGTTTTGCGTCGTAGTGTATGTCCGAGAAATAGCCGATACGGCCGTTGTTGGCATTGGTACCGCCACTGAGATCCAGCGCGCTGCCGTCCAAAGCCAGGCCATTGACGTATTCGGGTGTTGCGAGGCCAACTTGCGCGACTGATGCGCACAATAGGCCGAGAGCGAGTTTGTTCCACCGCATAATAGGACTCCCCTGTTGTTTAGTTCTGAACGTGTTCAAACAAACACCCACGCAGGCTACCCGCGGTTTGTGACGGGTTGATGAATATTTGGTGACACGGCAAGCAAAGCATATCTACACTTTGCTTTGTCATCGCCACGGTATATACGTCAGAAAAATTCTATATACTGACTTTCGTGTTTTTCCTACCGGAGTTTCAAGGACTAACCCATGAAACGTCGCGTACTTTTTCCATTGAAATCACACTGCACGAATTAGAGCCTGATGTTTGCTTGAATCTATAGATAGTTATGGAGTTTTTTGATGGCTATTAGAGTAGGGATTAACGGCTTTGGCCGGATGGGGCGCTTGACCATGCGAGTGGCGTGGGAACTGGAAGATATTCAGATTGTCCAGGTGAATGATCCTGCGGGCGATGCCGCCACGCTGGCCCATCTGCTCAACTATGATTCGATCCATGGCAGGTGGACTCATGATGCCACGAGTGACGGTAGTAACATCGTTGTGGGCGACAAGTCCGTCAGTTGTACTGCCAATACACATATCGCCGATACGGATTGGTCGGGCTGCGATGTCGTGATTGAGGCCTCTGGCAAATTCAAGAAGCCAGGCAGTATTGAACGAATACCTGGCGCAGGGTGTCAAGCGCGTCGTGGTTACTGCTCCCGTTAAGGAAGAGGGTGTACTCGATGTGGTAATGGGTGTGAACCACGGTCTTTATGACCCGTCAGTCCACCGGATTGTCAGCGCTGCCTCCTGCACAACGAATTGCCTGGCACCGGTGGTAAAAGTCATCCACGAAGGGATTGGTATCAAGCATGGCTCCATGACAACGATTCACGATATCACCAATACCCAGACGATTCTCGATGCGCCGCACAAGGATCTGCGCCGGGCGCGCGCCTGCAGCATGAGCCTGATACCCACCACGACCGGCTCCGCTACAGCGATCACGCATATCTTCCCGGACCTGAAGGGCAAGTTGAACGGGCATGCGGTACGCGTGCCGCTGGCAAATGCCTCGCTCACTGATTGCGTGTTCGAGGTGCAGCGCGAACCAGCATCGAGGAAGTGAATGCACTGCTGAAGTTGGCTTCCGAAACACACCTCAAAGGGATTCTCGGTTATGAGACGAAGCCTCTGGTTTCCATTGATTACCGAACAGACCCGCGCTCCAGTATCGTCGATGCGCTGTCAACGATGGTAATCAATGGTACGCAGGTAAAACTGTATCTCTGGTATGACAATGAGTGGGGTTATGTCAACCGTACTGCAGAACTTATGCGCATGGTAGGCACGTCGGACCGGCCGTAACGTATGGGTACGCTCTCTGGCATCTCTCCCGATACTCGCCAGTACATGCTGGTTACGGGCAACTATTGGGCGTTTACCCTGACGGACGGCGCACTGCGGATGCTGGTCGTTCTGCACTTCCATCAACTGGGTTACAGCCCACTGGAAGTCGCAATGTTGTTCCTGTTCTATGAAATATTCGGCGTTATCACCAACCTGGTGGGAGGATGGTTGGGGGCGAAAATCGGTCTGAATGCCACGATGAATTGGGGACTGGCATTACAGGTGATCGCGTTGTCGATGCTGTTGGTTCCCGGGGATTATCTGAGTGTGGCCTGGGTCATGAGCGCCCAGGCTCTGTCCGGGATAGCGAAAGACCTCAACAAGATGAGCGCCAAGAGCGCCATCCGGCTTTTGGTTCCTCGAGAGGCCTCCGGGACGCTTTACCAATGGGTCGCCATTCTGACTGGCTCCAAGAATGCGCTGAAAGGCGTGGGTTTCTTTCTGGGCGGGGTGTTACTCGCGGCATGTGGTTTCAGGTGGGCAATCGCAGTCATGGCTGCCATGCTGGCCGCTGTCTGGTTTTTTAGCATGATGAGCTTAAAGAAGGAGCTGGGAAAATCCAGTGCCAAGCCGAAGTTCAGCCACCTGTTTTCCAGGAGCCGCGCCGTCAACTACCTGTCCGCCGCACGGTTATTTCTGTTCGCTGCCCGGGATGTCTGGTTTGTGGTGGCGCTGCCGGTCTATCTGTCTGCCACACTCGGCTGGGACCATTGGGCCGTGGGGGCCTTCCTGGCGAGTTGGATCATCGGTTACGGAGCTGTGCAGTCTTTCGCGCCGAAGGTTACCGGCAGCGGTGGCGCCGGTGTACCTGACGGCAGGGTTGCATTCGGATGGGCGGCGGGACTGGCCGTGGTGCCCGCGGCTATCGCTATTGCGCTACATCAGGAAGCCTTGATGCCTTACAGCCTCCTGGCCGGGTTGCTGGTATTCGGTGCGCTGTTTGCCGTGAACTCGGCCCTGCACAGTTATCTGATCGTCAGTTACGCCGATGAGGCGGGTGTATCACTGGATGTCGGTTTTTACTACATGGCAAATGCCATGGGCCGCCTGCTGGGAACCGTGATGTCCGGCTGGGTATTCCAGGTTTGGGGATTGGCGGCTTGTTTGGTGATATCCAGCATCCTGATTGGGATGTCAGCCATGGTGGCTTTGCTGTTACCGAGGCACAAGGACACTCCCTAGGATAGACTAGTCGGCTCAAAATAGCGTGCCGATAGTATTGTTGAGCCTGGAAGACGTGCATTAATCAAAGTGCTTCATTGTTGCAGAAGCGCAATATATGAAAGGACTGTTAGCGTGGAGCTGGTGTTAAAACTCCTGGAAAGCGGCGCCGGCAATCTGGCTGCCTATCTCGCTGCACATGTTTTGCTGTGCCTGTTACCCGCATTCTTTATTGCCGGAGCCATGGTCGCACTGATTCCCAAGGCGAGCATCACGCGCTGGCTCGGTCGCAACACACCACGTTACATTTCCTATCCCGCTGCCGCCGCTGCCGGTTCACTGATTGCTGTGTGCTCCTGCACTATCGTGCCGTTGTTTGCCGGTGTTCATCGCAAGGGAGCGGGCATTGGACCCGCGATCACTTTCCTGTTCTTTGCACCGGCAGGCAACATTCTTGCACTGGCTTATACCGGCAGCGTACTCGGCCTGGAATTTGCGGCTGCCCGTTTCCTTTTATCGCTGGTGTTTGGTATCGGCATCGGGATG
This sequence comes from uncultured Gammaproteobacteria bacterium, assembly GCA_963762235.1. GTDB lineage: Bacteria > Pseudomonadota > Gammaproteobacteria > Pseudomonadales > Halieaceae > Marimicrobium. Next base: position 200,949 of record CAVXKH010000004.1, read on the forward strand.
CTGATGGCTCTAATTTTTGCTAGTGATGATGCGAAGCACGATGCGCAAACAGACTCGCTGTTTTCTGAGAAAGCAGTAATTGGCAGTGCTGCCACCGGTGTACTACTGGCTCTGGTAGCACTCCTCATTGCCGGCACGCTCAAAGTGTCAGCACTGGAAGGTGTATTGCTGCATTTCGCGTTGCCGCTGTCCTTCGCTGAAGCGTGGCAAGCACAGTTGTTTGCCTGGGTGCCGTTTGATGCCAGCAAGGGTGAAGAGGGTGTCAGCGTGCAGGGTTCGCTTCTGATCCTGTTGCTTATCACGATAGGCATCGCAGCCTGGAAAGGTATGGAAAATATTATTGAAGGTGCCAACCGCTGGACGTGGATTACACTCGCACTATCGGCCTCTACTTTACTCGTGGCGACTTTGAAGCTGACACCGAATAGCGGCGGACTGGAGGTGGCAATCACCGGTCGTGTCGTCGCAGAGGCTTTGTCCCTGGCCGCCGTGCTGTGGTTTGCCCGCAAGTTGTCGGCCGAAGACTGGCAGGCATGGCTGTGGGAATCCTGGCGTTTTGTGAAACAGATATTCTTGCTTCTGATCGCGGGTGTTTTCATCGTCGGCATGGCTCGGGCAATTATCCAGCCCGCCTGGATTGAAGCGCTGGCCGGCCAGAACAACCTACAGGGCAATGCCATCGCAGTCGGCTTCGGTGTTTTCATGTATTTCCCGACATTGGTAGAAGTGCCCGTCGCCAAGATGTTTCTGGACTTGGGCATGCATCCGGGCCCGCTGCTCGCTTATCTGATGGCAGATCCGGAACTCAGTTTACAAAGTATTCTGATGATTTCGACAGTCATCGGACGCCGCAAGGCTTTCACTTATGTCGGATGGGTCGCACTGTTTAGCATCATTGCCGGGTTGCTGTTTGGCGCCTGGGTTGATGCCTACCATATCGCTATCTGATCGGTTACTTTAGTACCTTTCCTCACAGGAGAAACACGCCATGATGACTATCAAGATTCTCGGTTCCGGTTGTGCCAACTGCAAGAAACTGGAAGCCGTGGCGCGCGCTGCGGCCGAAAGTGCAGGCATTCAGGCTGAATACATCAAGGTGACCAATCACGTCGATATGCTGGCGTATGACATCCTCTCCACACCGGCACTGGTTATTAACGAGAAAGTGGTGTGCGTTGGCAAAATTCCTACGCAGGCTGATGTGACGCAATGGCTCAGGATTGCATGATCCTGCGCTGAAAGATCATGCCGGCATTTTTCGAACTGATAAAAGGCAATAGCTCCTGTACGCGATGCTGCTCAATACCTGTTGTCATCATGCGGGCAAACTTCCCGATACCAGTCGGTCATATCGTCATACATATTGCCCTTGAGAATATGTAAGGGTGATCGATGATAGATTTTAATGTCGTGGAACGGATCGGTTATGATCTTGATCGCCCATACCAGGCCTGACTGAAACCCCATGAGATAGAAACAGGTGTACAGTTCGAAACAGTACCGCACCGACGCCGGTAAATAAGCCAAAGAATGGCGGTGTTATAGATCAGTCCCCTATCTATCTGCTGGTCCCCTAGCAGTCCAAAAAAGTCCGGGATGAACCAGAGTACAATGGGAACCATTATCCAGATCGACAACAGTACGACCTTGCGCCGCAGGTTGTAACCCACTTTTACACTCTCTTTATATTCGTGTGTGGCCTCATTGACGGCATCATAAGTCTTGGGTTCGAAGAAAAAGTGGCCTATCTGCCTCAGTACCATAGCCAGCAGCCAACCGACCATGACCGCAGCGACGGGATCAACAAAGATCAGGTAGTAGCTCACAACAAAGCAGCTGGCGCTTAGAAGATGCAGCAGCTGGTTAACCCGGTTGTGGTGATAGTAACGGTGGTCGTCCCAGCGCTGGCGGTGGAGCTCTTCAAGAAATGTCATATGGTCACCTCGTTTGATTGTGTCGGTTTGCTAGTAGATATCGTTCATCTGCTTGCAAACGAAAGACAGGAGTGCTTGGCCCATCTGCACCCGATCTCCTGTCTGCGCGCCGCCGCAAAAACTGTAGTCGGATGTTGCAAACAGAATGATTGTTGAGCCGTGCTGAAAATATCCTAGTTCTTCGCCCTTATGGAACCTTGCTTCACAGGGTATTTTATTCGGGCCCTCTGTACTTCAAACTTAGCAGCTCACCAAGCCAATTCAGCCGGATACTCGCCACCAGTATTGCCGCCACTGGCACCAGGCAGATCCGGCTCTGCGCCCGTGCCCGTGTCCAGTTCAATGACTGCTCTTTCATTTTTACAATACAGTTTCTCGATCCGGCGCAGTGCAGGCTCATTGACATTCCAGGTGTCCCCTGAGATGTAGATAACCTGATGGATAACGCAATCCAAAGGCGCATGAAAGCGATGGTACATACTGCTTTTCAGGCGCAAGGTAATGTACTTGCCATTCCTGTATCTCTCCCTGGTTTCCTGATCAGGAATCAGATCCTCAAGATCATAGGGAAAGCCCTTGGCCTGGAAAACAGTGGTACCGTCTATGTCACCATGTGCGCCCACAATGGCATCACAGGGACTTACAACAATATCCCGACGCATATCGATAGAGCGCGCACCGGGCTGCAGCTCCCGGGTAAAGCATTCATGCAGACTGCGAAACTCCCGCTTCCGTGCTTCATCCAGGTTCAGGTCGTCTGCGAACCATCGCCAGATTCTGATCAAGAGTCGGGTCAGGAACGGGCTCTCAATGGCACTTAGCCAACCCATGGCGTGAGTGGCGAGTCGACGGGGTATGCGATTCGTCAGAAGAAAATTGAGCTGCTCTTGCCGCGACAGTGCATGAATCAGGTTGGTCATAGCTCAGGCAGCCGTTCTGTGCTCGAGCATGCAAGCGGGCGCAGGCAGTCCCAGATCCTCGACGTACTGTGTCATTATTCGCTCCGGACTGTAATGTGAGGCACGCAAGCGCGCCGCAGCTCGCATTGCATGACGGGACTCCGTGCTGCTGAAATGCGAGGCGATCAGCGTGGCCATCTCAGGTATCTCACCAGCGAGGTAGCCATTTACTTTGTGCTCGATGATATCGCGCGGACCCTTGCAATCGTAGGCGATGGCGGGCATACCGTAGGCAAAGGCCTCAAGCAAAACGTTGCCGAAAGTATCAAATCGCGACGGGAAGACAAACAGATCCAGTCCTGCATAGAGAGACGCCAGCATTTCCCTGTCCACCCAGCCAAGGAAAAGCGCGTCAGGTAACTGCAGTTTCAACTGCTGCTCGGCCGGGCCGCTGCCAGCGATAACCAGCTTGAGATCCGGCAGAGACTCTTTCGCCAGGGCTACAATTTCTGCCAAATCAAAAATGCCCTTCTCCGCACTCAATCTGCACGCAATAAACAAGACGGGCGTATCCTCATTTGCATCATCGAATAGATCAGACTTCTTAATGGGTCTTATTGATTTTTCTACCTGTGGCGCATGATGGGCAGTGAGAAATATCCGCGTCGGATCCAGCTGCATTTCAAACCCGGTCAGCCAGTCACGATGCTCCCGGTTCAGCACAAATATTTTGTCAAACTGGCTATACAGAAGTCGCAAAACACGGCGAATTCGATCCCGCTCATGTTGTGATGCCTGCGTTGTGCACTTGACGTATTCTATCCAGTCGGTGTGCATAAAAAAGAAGCAGGGTACATTGAACATATATTTGAGAAAAAGCGCCACCGCCACCATGGGACCTTCCGTCGAGCATATGACGCGATCGTAACCACCCTCATAAAATATCCGCGCGATCTGGAGAAGATCAGGTATGCGTAACTGTTGGCCACCTGAATCCGGCAAGGTAAACGCGGACAAGGGCGCAGTGACATGAAGATGCGGCTCCGGGACTGCAGTCTCGTGACATACCAGGAAGTCGATCGCGATATCGTTGGACTGTATCTGCCGCAATTTTCCGGTCAGCGAATTGGACACGCCATTCTTGTCAAACAGCGTATCGGTCAGGTGTAACGCACGATACTCATGGTGGTTGCGTCCCAGATGGGTTGCAAAATTGTTGAGAAACTCCCTGTTCTTATACAGCACCCGGGTGCTGGCGAGATTGGCGCCAGCCAGCACGGCCGCAATCATCAGCGGAAATGATATCTTTTCAAAAAGCTCGCTGACGCACCGACTCGTTACCTGACTGTGTTTACTGCTGCCACCAAAGAGCCACGACGTAACCTGGCTCGGGACCTCCAGACTGCGCGCCAGGTTCTCGGTCGAGTATCCACCTGATTCACGCAGGCTCTCAACCAGTCTGGAGTCGTGTATACGCCTGAAAATGACCTCATTCAGCTCGGTGAAAAGTTCCGTGATCGACTGATTAACCGTATTGGTAAAAGCTTCTGCGGTTCCGTTGCGGCTATCGGCAATCCGCTCCAGGTGAGCTATGCAGAAGCGGTATTTCTTCGATACCTTCCACTTCAGCATCCTGTTCGGCTTTTTGCCCTGCAGAGCATCATGGACAAACTCAAAGAACTTGCGCGACTGCTTGTTCTTCTGCAGCTCCAGCAACACGTTACTGAGTCCAAAACAGGCCAACTTGTCGAACGCCTCCCCGCGGTGCAACAGGATTCGCAACAGGCCCGGATCCTCTATGCGCGTGGCGATCTGTGAAAAGTAGTCCAGCAGCGCGATGTTCAGCTTCTGGTTGTCAGCCACATGACCGAAGGGCGACATATTGCCAGCGCGAATGGCCTCAAGTGCCAATTTTGATGGCTCCTCAGTATTCAAACGCTGTTGCAGGTTGGGCACCATAAGCCGGGTGCCGCACTGGCCTGCGAAAATGCCCATATGATCATCGGAGCCGCCCACCAGTATTTTTGGGGTATCGGGATCGACGTTGAAGTCACGCGGGTCAAGCTTGTGTTTCTTTGCATAGGCGTACACTCGCTCCGGTGTCAGGCCCTGCGCCCAATTCAGAGTGAGCGTGGACTGCCACAGATCACGCTGCCCATTCAGTACCTCAAAGCGTTGAAACATTACTGCGAGTTTTTCGAACAGCGCTATGTCAATGTTTTCGTTGCTCGTATAGAAGTACAAAGGATGCGGCAGCACGACCGGAATGTCATGTTCTGCGGCGTAGCGCAGAAATTGATAAATGTTTTGCCGTTTTTCGCACAGTACCGTTTCCTGCTCCGGCGAAAATCCGTAGGTCAACACGTGCAGGTAAAGATTGGCCTCAGGGAAGTAACAGGTAAATTCCGCACCCACAAGCACATCGATAGCCCTTGTCCAACAACGCCCAGCACGAGCGAGCATTGTTGTGATTGGTAATGGTCAGGACATCAGAGCCACTACGATTCAAGCGTTTGACCAGCTTGCCGGTGTCCAGCCAGGTCTCCGGCAGCCCCAGGATACGACCCCACAGTTCGTCCGGCGTGTCGCTATTCATGTCATGGCAATGCAGGTCGATGCGCAGTGTGTCCTCAGGCGCAAAGCGCTGGGACTCGCGAAACAGGTAGGCGTTAAATTCGTCGCTCAGGGAGCCCCTGAAATTCCCGGGGCGATTTTCGCTCATTTTCGGCTGTACTCTCATTGCACTATCTCCCCTGGACTGTCTGATTGGTAGTCAGGCATACCTGTTTTTATGCGTCCCAGCAGAGGAAATCGGGCTTTAACCATTTCAGCAAGAAGCTGCTTTTGAATTGTCTTCGCCGTCAACTCCGGTGAATGCCACCACCAGCCGTCCTCCAACATCTGCTGAGCCGCCCGAACGAAGCGGCAGGTAACCTCCTCGAAGTCCTCTGCGGTGAAGTTCAGACTCATGATCATACGGCCACTGCCCACCCAGCTCAGTTCCAGTCCCTGGTCGCGCAGGTAGAACTGAAACATCCAGTTATAGCGGCTCGGTCTGCGGTAGAGGACTGTGCAGATAGTGTGGAGATTCGCCACCTCAACAGGGAGATCTGCGGCGCGCAACCGTTCGTTCAATCGTGCAATGCGCGCATCCCATGTCGCCTCAGCGCGCGCGTATAGCTTCCGGTACTCCGGCTGCTCAATGCGCTGCAGAAATACATTCATGGCTGCCAGCACATAGGGGTGAGAGTTAAACGTACCGCGGGCAAATGAGATATTGGCTGGCTGATCAGGTTTGAAGCGCTGCATCAGGTCGCGGCGACCGCACAGCACGCCGACCGGCAACCCTCCGCCCAGAGTCTTGCCGTAGGTCACCATGTCGGCCTGGACACCAAAGTAGCCCTGTGCGCCATGGTAGCCCAACCTGAAGCCAGTGAAGACCTCGTCAAAAATCAATACGATGCCCCTCCGGGAGCAGACTTCCCGCACCTGCTTCAACCAATGGCTGTAGGCTTTTCGATCAAAGGATGCAGATCGATTGCTGTTGACCAGGCTGGCATCGCCGGCGGCATCCTTGTTGGGGTGCATCGCCTGAATAGGGTTGATCAGGACACACGCGATGTCCTTGCGCGTATCAAGCACTTTGAGTGTTCGCTCGCTGATATCCCGCAATGTATAGACGTCTTCGGTCTTGCGTTGATTGCCTATACCGGGCTGCACACCATCCCACCAGCCGTGGTAGGCGCCGCACAGACGCACCAGGTGCGTCCTGCCGGTGTGGTATCGGGCCAGCCGCACCGCTTGCATAACCGCTTCAGTCCCGGACATATGAAAGGAGACCTCATCCAGTCCTGCTATCCGCCTGATTTTCTCAACATTTTCCAGTACTACTGGATGGTAGGCACCGAGCACCGGGCCAAGGTCCCGCACCATTGATACGCCCTGCTCAATACACTCTTTATAGAAGTCATAGCCAAATACATTGACGCCATAGGAGCCCGATAAGTCGTAACGCCAGTTGCCATCCATGTCGCGAATCTGGACACCAGCGCTCTCCTCAACCACGGAGACCTGGCGCAGTTCTTTGGGCAGCAGTTCCCTGTACGGAAAGGGTACGCGGTACGCACTGGTGAAATTGACGTCGGAAATGATTCCTTCCAGCGCAGCCCCGTAGGTCAGCGACCTGGGAGATCGAGCAATGGCTGCCTGTGTTAGTCGTGCCAGCCCCGCGCGACGTCTTGCCGCAACGGATTGAGGTGCATTGTCGCTGCTATAGAATCGATGCTTGTCGAAGCTGTATGCGGCAACCTGGCGCGCCAGTCTCCGCGACCACTTGGCATGTCCGAGAAGTGAAGGGTGTTTGGCCCTGGAGAGCCGCAGTCGGATAAAGATCTTGTAGAGTAGCGCAATACTGGCAAGAGCCAACAGTACGCAGGCAGCAGTAGTCTGTTGCATAATTTCCCTGGTTCAAGCGCACTCCACTGACATGGCGTGCGCTTGTTGGTTTAAGAGAGATTATGTGGAGACAATTGCAGTTGAGTGACAGTTTTACGAAATATTTGTGTCAGACCCGGAGTAAAGCTTTGCGATCTGTAGCAGCCTGAAGTGGCCTGTAAGTGCGGTGTGTCCCGCAAGAAAGAGACTGGTTTTGCGTTGGGACCGCTACAGCGCCAGAGGCAGGAATATCAGCGCCATGCTGAACCACGCACCGACGCTGAAATAGGGTGTCAGCCACAGGGCATCGTCTTTCCACCTGTCCCAGCTATGACTGATTTCCCGGCGGTGCCATGCGTCTTTGGCTCCATGCGTAATACTCAGATAGTTCTGGCCGAGGGCCCGTCCGCTGTGAAAACGACGCAGGTACAGGGGGATATCGATGGCGACTGCGTAAGCCACAAAAGCTACTGACCCGAGGGCTCCAGTGATGGCGAGGAAATGCACCACGCCGTTGGTGTCCAATGCGATGATGGTGAGCAGAGCCGCCATCCAGGAAAATCCCGCGGCCCACAGCAATGATTCAATCGCCTGTGTAATGTGATTGAGCGTCAGTATGCTGTGCCAACAGAATGCCTGCGCAATTGTCATGAAGATTGGGATAGCCCATGCCGCATACTGGACTATGGGCAGCCCCGCATGGGCGCCCAACTGATGAACCAGCAGGCCCAACTGCAGTCCGAAGCAGATTTCCGCAATGGTGGCAGCGGTGCGTCCCAAAAAGATGTTCGACAGAGTTGAATCGACTACCACGAGGCGCTCCAGATCGATCCGCGGAAAAATCGAACGATAGGCGCACACGAAGACATAGACACCGGATAGAACAAGCTGAATGGCGCAATAGGGATTATCGCGCGGGCCGAAATACCAGATTCCCAGCCAGAGAATGACATTGGAAATGCCCAGCACAGACAACCCGCGCCACCACATCAATGCACTAAACCGCCCCGCGAAGATTTGACCCATAGTTTTATTACAATTTAGTAACGTTTATATTAAGAAACCGTGACCGAGTCTAGACGTATGCGCCGGTGCGGGCAAGCCAAGTGGCTGTATTGACAATCGGGCATTGCGAAAATACAAGCGTCACAGCAGGACCAGTGTCGCCAGCCCGAGGAAAATCAGGAAACCCATGCTGTCTGTGGTGGCGGTCAGGAGAATGCTGCTGCCCATCACGGGATCCCGGCCCCGCCAATGCAAGGCTGCCGGGCAGAGCACCCCGACGAGTGCTCCCAGCAACATGTTCAGCAGCATTGCCGCCGCCATGACGGCGGCCAGGGGCAGGGAACCGTACACCACCAGCGTGCAGGCACCCATAACGGCACCCCAGAGTGTCCCGTTCATTAGTCCGATCGACAGCTCCTTGCGCAGCAGGAACTGGAGATTTCGACCATCAAGCTGGGCGAGAGCCAGTCCACGGATTACCAGCGCCGCCGTCTGGTTGCCGGTATTACCGCCTATACTGGCCACAATCGGCATCAATGCGGCCAGCGCTGCCATCTGGGCTATAGACCCCTCGAATGCCCCTACCACCCGGGAGGCGACAAAGGCCGTCAACAGGTTGAGGCCAAGCCAGACCCAACGCTTGCGCCCACTGGACCAGACCGGTGCGAACATATCCTCATCCTCGCTCAGGCCCACCTGACTCAGCGATTGCTTGAAGGAGTCCTGCTTGACGTAGTCGAGTACCGCGTCGACCGCCAGCCAACCAACGACCTGGCGGTGCAGGTTCACAACGGGCGCGGAGATCAGGTCATAGCGTTCAAATGCCGTCGCCGCGTCATCAACCGGGTCATCCGTGAAAAAGAACACCGGTGTTGCATTCATGACGGCACCAATGGTGGTATCACCCGCGCCGACAATCAACCGATCCAGCGTCAGGACACCGAGAAGAACATTGTTCCGATCTACCACTGAGACGGCCGTGAGCTGCTCCGGCAAGTTCTGGCGCCCGCGGAGCGTGGCTATCCCCTGCTCAAGCGTCATGTCGGCGTAAAGGGAAACCACATCCAGCTGCATCAGGGACCCGACACTGCCCGCGGGAAATGCGAGGATTGAACGGACTTCGGTACGTTCCCGGGAATCGAGTCGCGACAGGATGCGGCTGACCATATCTTGCGGCAACTGCTGAATCAGGCCGGCGAAGTCCTCGGACTCCATCTGCTGGCCCAGCGCGGCGAGTTGGGGTTCATCGAGTAACGTCACCAGCGATGCACAGACTGGCGCCGACAATTCCAGCAGAATCGCGCCATGCAACCCGCGATCAACCAGGCGCCACGCGACCAGGCGCTGCGCCTGGGGTAGACCCTCGAGCACAAAGGCGGCGTCAGCCGGATGCAGCTTGTTCAGCTTCTTCTCGAGTTCTGCCTCGTGCTGGCGTGCCAGGAGGGATCGGACAATCTCCTGTCCTGGCGAGTCCTGTCGCTCGACGAGCCGACTTTCCAGCGCCTGGCGCTCCAGGAGGTCCCGCACTTCCCGCAGGGTGGACTCCAGATTCTTGTGATGTTCGATTTCGCTGCGCACGTTGCCTTGATCCTTGCCAGTAGCGTAGGGTCCGATCTTCAATTCGTGGGGGAATGCTGATGGTGCGAACCTACAGGCCACAGTCCTCAGGGACGCACCCGCTGCAAGTCAGGCCCGCACGCCTGCACCCGGACCAATCGTGCGCGCACACGGGACAGACATTCCAGAAGTCGGTCCGGTATAGCGCACCCGACCCAGGCAGCTCATCAAAGTATATACAATTAGTTCGGTAGCGGTGAGCGGCCCCATTTTCCCCGCTCCAACGAGTGCTGCCTTTCTTCTTTGCGGGTTTCAAACCAACGCTCCTGCGCGTGGGCGTCGAACCACGCGGCTCTGTTCGTCGATTTTGATCTGCGGTGGGTCCGGGTCCGTATATAGACAGTGCAAAGATTAATCTAGACAGCGCAAAGATGTGCTGGCAGAATGATCTAGACAGCGTCTAGTTCGGAGTGAGTCATGCGTCATTCGGGTCTTTTGGTCAGTGTTTCTGCGGTTATTCTCAGCCTGTGCCTAGCGGCGTGCGGCGGCTCGGTTACGGCTCCGGAAGGGGCTGCAGCGGTGCAGGCGTCCCCCGTCCGGGTGGCGACGGCGGGCCCGGCCGACTTTCTCAGCCAGATCAGGACGGTCGGGCGGGTTGAGCCGGATCGGTCCTATGTGCTCGCCTTCAAGACTGCCGGCGTCGTAGCGGCGCTGCATGTCGAGGAAGGCGACGCGGTAAGGAAGGGCCAGGTGCTCGCCGAGCTCGACCCCCGCGATGTCGATGCGCAGTTGCGCGAGGCGCAGGAAGCCGCCGATAAGGCCGAGCGCGAACTCGCCCGCATCCGCAAGCTGCAGGCCAGCGGCTTTGCCTCCGATGCCGAATTGCAGGACGCGGATGCGCAGGTCAAGTCGACTCGCGCCACCGCGCAGGCGGCCCGCTCGAACCGCGGCTATGCCAGTATCGTTGCTCCCGCTGACGGCATCGTGCTGAAACGCAATGTCGAAGCGAATGGCGTGGTCGCGGCCGGTGCTCCGGTCATGACCCTCTCGGACATGAGCGAATCCTTCGTGCTGGCGGCCGGCCTGGCCGACCGCGATGCGCTGCGCGTGGCGACTGGGTGATGCGGCTGAAGTGTCCTTCGACGCGTTCCCCGACCAGGTGTTCGCCGCCGCCGTGACCGAGATCGGCGCGGATGCCGACGCGCGCACCGGCACCTTCCAGATCAAGCTGAAAATCGCCGCCACCGCGGCGCCCCTGAAGAGCGGCCTGGTCGGTCGCGCGGCTATCACGCCGTCGGTCGCTGCAGCCGTCGATCTCGCCATTCCGGTGGATGCGATCCTGGAAGGCCACGGCAACGAAGCGCTCGTCTTCGTCGTCGACCCGGCCACCGGCGCCGCCAAGTCGCACCCGCATTGCCACCGGCCGCTTCTCTGGCGCGCTGGTCGCTGTGACCGCCGGCCTGCAGGCCGGCGACCAGGTTGTCGTCGACGGTGCCGGCTATCTGGCAGACGGTGAAAAGGTCGCCATCGCCACGGCGAGCGCGGAGTGACCTGATGAACATCGCCGGCTTCGCCGTCCGCAACTGGCAGTTCACGCTCGTCGTCACCCTGCTGTTTGCAGCGCTCGGCTACAATTCCTTCACGTCGGTGCCGCGCTCCGAAGACCCGAGCTTCAACGCGCCGTTCTTCACCGTGATCACGATCGCCTCCGGCATGGAGGCCACCGAGGTCGAGAAGCTGATCACCGACCGGATCGAGGACGCGTTCAACGAACTGGACGACGTCGAGGAGATCAAGTCAACGACGAATGCCGGCGTTTCGATCGTCAACGTCCAGTTCGACTGGGCGCTGCCCGACATGGACCGCAAGTATGACGAGATCATCCGTGAGATGAACCGCCTGCGGCCCGACCTGCCGGATGCCGTGCGCAGCGTGACCATTCGCAAGGGCGAACCGGGCCAGACCAATATCGTGCAATTCGCGCTGGTCGGCGATGTCTCCTACCGCGAGCTCAGCGACCGATCGCGCGACCTGAAGGACCTGCTGGAAGGCGTCAATGGCGTGCGGCAGGTCGAGGTCTGGGGCGCGCCGAATCCGGAAGTGCGCGTGGCGCTGGATCTGGCGCGCATGAGCCGCCTCGGCGTGACCCTCGATCAGGTGACCCACGCCATCCAGGGCGAGAATGCCGAAATCCCCGGCGGCGCCGTGCAGGCCGGTGGCGTGCGCTACAACCTCAAGACCACCGGCTCTTATGACAATCTCGATGAGGTGGCCGATACGATCGTGACTGCCGGAAGGCGCGAATGTCGTGCATGTGCGCGACATCGGCGAAGTCGCCTGGGCCGAGGAAGAGCAGGTCTACACCACGCGCTTCAACGGCGCGAAAGCCGTCTTCATCACCGCCAACCAGCGCGACGGCCAGAACGTCTTCCATGTGCGTGACGGCATCATGAAGCAGGTCGCAGGCGTTCAGGGCGACACTACCGGGTGAGCTGCAGCTCGTCACCGGCTTCGACCAGACGCAGGCTGTGGCCAAGCGCCTGGATCAGCTCGGTACCGACTTCCTGATCGCAGTCAGCCTGGTGCTGCTGACGCTGCTGCCGCTTGGCCTGCGCGCTGCGCTGGTCGTCATGTTCTCGATCCCGATGTCGCTGGCGCTCGGCGTGTGGCTGCTCCACCATGCCGGCTTCACGCTGAACCAGCTGTCAATCTCGGGCTTCGTGCTCTCGCTGGGCCTGCTGGTTGACGACTCCATCGTGGTCGTGGAGAACATCGCCCGGCATTTGCGCATGGGCAAAACGCCTGTCGCCGCTGCGATCGAAGGCACCCGACAGATATCGCTCGCCGTGCTCGGCTGTACCGCGACCCTGCTGCTCGCCTTCCTGCCGCTGTTGTTCCTGCCGGAAGGCGCCGGCGCCTTCACCCGCTCGCTCCCCGTCGCGGTGCTGCTGACGGTGACCGCATCGCTGTTCGTGTCACTGACCATCATTCCCTTCGTCGCCAGCCGTGTGCTGAAGGAAGAAAAACATGCCGACGGCAACTGGCTGCTGCGCACGGTGATGACCGGCATCCACGCGGCTGTATCGTCCTCTGCTGCACCGGGCGCTGGCCCGTCCGCTCGTCACCTGCCTCATCGCGCTGGGGCTGTTCGCAGGCACGCTGACCCTTGTACCCGGCATCGGCTTCAGCCTATTCCCGCTGGCAGACTCGCGCATCGTGATGATCCAGATCGAACTGCCCGAAGGCGCCTCGACGGCGAAGACCAATGAGGTGCTGGAGGCCGTGGAGGGGGAGCTGAAAAAGTATCCCGAGGTCGAGAGCGTGATGTCCAACCTCGGCCGCGGCAATCCGCGCGTCTACTACAACGTCAATCCAGCGCGAACTCGCCACCAACATCGCCGACGCGTTCGTGATGCTGAAGGCCTATGAGCCGCAGCGCACACCGCAGATGCTGGATGAATGGCGCGCCACCTTTGACACCTATCCGGGCAGCAAGATTCTCGTGAAGTCGATGGAGAACGGGCCGCCACTGGAAGCGCCGATCGCAATCCGCGTGCGCGGGCCCGAGGTGGAGGGCGTGCGGCGCATCGCCGCAGAACCTGGAGGACCTGATCCGCCAGGTGCCGGGCACGCGCGATGTGAACAATCCCTCGCGCGCCACCCGCACCGACCTGAAGGTCGATGTGGACGAGGCAAAGGCCGCACTGCTGGGCATTGCGCCGGGCACGGTCGACCGTGTGGTGCGCCTCGCGGTGGCGGGCGAATCCGTCGGCGATTTCTTCGACAGCGACGGTGAATCCTACCCGATCACGCTGCGCCTGCCGCTGGGCGCTCACCATGCGCCCGATATCCTGGACGAGATCTATATCCCTACCGCCACCGGCGCTGCGACGCCGCTGGCCCAGATTGCGACGCTGCGCTTCGATACCAGTCCTGCGCGCATCGACCGCTTCGAACGCCTGCGTTCGGCCACCGTGACCGCCTATCCGCAGTCGGGCTTCCTGACCTCCAACCTCACGACCGAGATCATGCAGCGGGCAACCGAGGCTCGAACTGCCGCCTGGTTATGAGTTGCAAGCCGGTGGGCAGTCGCAAGCAAGCGCACGCTCTTTTTCAGGCATGGGCAGCGCTGCGCTGGTGGCGATCTTCGGTATCTTCGCGGTGCTGATCCTGGAGTTCCGCTCGTTCAAGACCTCGCTGATCGTCGCCAGCGTTATCCCGCTCGGCATCCTCGGCGGCATCCTCGGCCTCTGGGTGTCGGGCTACACGCTGTCGTTCACTGCCATGATCGGCATGATCGCGCTGGTCGGCATTGAGATCAAAAACTCGATACTGCTGGTCGATTTCACCAACCAGTTGCGCGCCCAGGGCACGCCGTTGCGCGAGGCGATCGAGACCGCCGGCGAGGTGCGCTTCCTGCCGATCCTGCTGACCTCGGTAACGGCAATCGGCGGCATGCTGCCGCTGGCCGTGCAGGGCTCCGGCCTCTATTCGCCGCTGGCCTGCGTCATCATCGGCGGCCTGATTACTTCTACAATACTCTCGCGCCTGGTGACACCTGCCTGCTATCTTTTACTGGCGCCGCGTGACAAGGCCCCTGCCCCCGGGCGATTGCCGGCCGGCGCGCTGACTGCAGGAGAATAACAAGATGAACGATACGGCGGACCGGACCTATCATCACGGCGACCTGAAGGCGGCGCTGCTGGCCGCTGCGCGCGGCATGGTCGAGGACGAGGGCGCTGACGCCTTCACGCTGCGCGAAGCCGCACGCAGGGCCGGCGTCAGCCATGGCGCACCGGCGCATCATTTCGGCGACAAGACGGGGTTGCTCACCCAACTCGCCGCACAGGTCATGAACGAGCGGGTGACACAAGTGGAAGCCGCCAGGATTGCCGCCGGTGCGGACCCCATGGACCAGCTCAAGGCCTGCGGCATGGCGCATATCAATTTCCTGATCTCCCACCCGCACCTGGAGGGCCTGTGCTGGCGCGACAACCTGATCAATCGGGCAGACCCGGCGCTGCAGGACGCCCTGCAGCGCATGACGGCCACTCTGATTGAGACGATGAGCGCGGTAACCGGCAAGGCCCTCATTCCAGACAAGGAAGCCAATCCCTCGACCCTGCTGGCCATCGCCGTGGTTCACGGCTTCGCCCAGATGGTGAACGAGCGCATCATCCTGCGCGATGTGTCCGACCATGAGCGCCCCTTGCGCGCGCTCGCCATGGCGAATGAGATGCTGGATCTGGTCGGCGCGGCGTTCGGCAGTGAGGGCCGCCCGGATTCCTGAGGAGAACTGGAGGCTTACTCGAACTCGCCCTCGCGCAGCCACTTGGTCGCGATCCATTTCTCACCGGCAAGCACCGGCGCGCCACCGTGCAAGGTCTTCGTCAACGGATGCGGTCGGTCGTAACTGAAGAACAGCGCGCTGCCGCGCCTGGGCACAATGCGCATCCCCATATCCGGAAAGACCGTTGCGCCGCCGCCCTCGGGTTCGCGCAGATACATCAGGAACGTGGCAACGCGCTGCCCGCCGCGGGCGAGGAGTACCGGCGCGCCCTCACATGCCGGATCGAAGTAATCGTAATGCGGCTCGTAATGCGTGCCTGGACGGTAGCGCAGTACTTGCATACCTTCGCCCTTTTCAACCGGCCACGCCACCAGGCGGGCGATCCGTGCCTCTATCGCGCTGACCAGGGAATTCTCGCCACGTTTGAAAAACATGCCGTCACTGGTGCGCACGTCATTCAGTTCGTTACCGCCTGTCTTGATGTCCGTGGTGGGGGAACGCTGCAGGCGCGGGCGCGCCGCCTCCACCAGAAGTTCACATTCACTCTCACTGAGAAAATCACCGAACAGTACGATCTGCGGATCAGGGCAAGTCACGAGCACAGAAACCTTGCGATCACCGGCGTCGAGGGAGACCGGAGCATCGTCAAGCGCGGGCGCCGGCATCAGGGTGGCGCGGGGCGGTCCCGTATCCTGCGTGGACGCCGCCGATGCCGACGACCCGCCGCTCGCGCCTGAGCGCACCCCCGTAGCCTGCGCGATCAGACCCATGGCGAGATCGCGCCGCCAGCCTCGCTCCGACATCGACTGCAACAGCACCTGCCCGGGATGGCCTGCCTGTATCTGCTCAACAATCCACTGCTTGATGTCGCGATAATCGTCGTCTGCCATGTGTCTGCTCTTTACCTGTTCGCTGTTTCGTGTCGCTCGCCCCGACACCTTTCCAATGCTGGTATCACGGCGTGGCTGCTGCGGGCATCGCCGCAGAACATATGCACAATACTGTCCTGCCCCAGTATAGGACATGCAGTCCAGCCCAAACAGTACAAGCCCGGCAGATCTGGTGTTGTGATGGGGTTTCTTGCCACACAAAACTCGCTGTGTTAGAACTGGTACGCTCGGCTAATTATTAAGAATAAAGAGGCCATGCCATGGCGAAGTAAATCCAGTGTTTCGTACCTGTTAATACTCGTTACATTGGTGTTCTTCGAGCATCTGGCCAATGCACTATTAATAACGCAGAGCTTTGATATCGAGAAAGTTGGGAGTTCAGATATAAATCTTTTTTAATCCGTTTGATACCGCGCTTGGCATCCTAACCACCGTCAGTCTTATATTTCAGGCACCCAGCCGCATTTCTTCCGATCAGTTCGGCTGCAGCGCGAATAATACTTTCTGTATCGCGGGGATTTTCCTCGGCGGATTGGTTGGTAGGCGGCAACCCTATTCTTTCCAGGCGCTACACGACCGACAATTTTGGTACGTTCCTGCCAGGGGAATCAAAGCCGTTCAGCACCATGTTATCAGGTTCCTTGTCCTACTCTCCCGCCGTGGACCTGAGCCCTTTTACCGTGGTCGCGCCCAGGCTGATAGTACACGACGAATGGCGTTGCGATAACCAGTCTGGTGGTTGTGGCATTGGCAGTGGCACGCAGACGTTGCGCGGGACACTTAGCTATAGCTACTACGTACCCGTGCCTGCGACGCTTGCTCTTTTTACATAACGGGCTTCCTCAACGAGTCGAGTCAATTGCTGACGGAGTACTTGATGACATTGCCCAGTCCCAGAAATTTTCTCGGCGTCCCCAATGTCGCCCGGAACAGCTTCAGTTACAGTTTTAGAACGCGTTTAGCACGCGCAAAAACCGTGTCAGCCAGTAATCGCTGTTCATTCAGGATCGATATTTTAAACGAGAGATAAATAATAACTGCCGTACTGACTAACGCCCAAACAATACCGCCAGTCCATGCCACGACATTTTCTCTACCTGCCATATTTATTTCGAATGCTCTCCAGCGTCGGAGTAAAGGTTGGCTAATCCATGCATATGGGATATTGCGGGTCTACGCAAGAAACTCCTCTATCTATCGACAATCCATCCCGGGGAAATTGACCAGACACCTCTTCCGAACAGGATGTGACTGCCCTCCCCGAGCCTGGCTGCCCAGTTTACTGCTGCTTATCCGCTTTACGCGACAGGCGGCGGGTCGCCGTCACAAATAACCCGAGGACCGTGATTCCAAGTCCGTACGCGCTCATGGTCGGAACCGGCACAGGTGGCGGCGGCGCTGGTGGCGGTGGCGGTGGCGGCGGGGTGGCGGCGGCGGCTGGTGGCGGCGGCGGTGGCGGCGGCGGTGGCGGCGGCGGTGGCGGCGGCGGTGGCGGCGGCGGTGGTGGCGGCGGCGGTGGCGGCGGTGGCGGCGGCGGTGGTGGTGGCGGTGGCGGTGGCGGTGGCGGCGGCGGTGGTGGTCGGCGGTGGCGCATACGTTTGTATGTAATCGACCTCGGCATCCCACGCAACAGCACCGCTAAACTGAACCACCAGCGAGGTCGCTGCAGTAGCAGCGCCAGAGTTGGCAAAATCCGAGAAGGGGAAGAAGAAGTCGCCCGTGGTGTTGTTTGGAAGAGGCTTCTCCACAAACGCACCACCGTTAATGGCTATCCGGATTACCATATTGTTGTCGTTCGGAGCGGGTATGCGCAGTACCAGGCCCGCATTGGCGCCACCTTCTGTCAGGTCGGTCACCGCAAAATTCCACGTCCCGACCTGAACGCTATTCGTGACAGGTCCATTAGCCATAGACAGCAACTCGTTAACGCCAAAGCCGGGAGTCATGAAAGCACCATTGGCAGGACCCGACAGACCTTGCGTCTTGTTTATCGACAGGGTACGTTGACCAATCATGCCGGAGCCGCTGTCAGGAGTGATGACACTGGCGCCTGCAGGAGCAGCAGCAGTAACTGCCACCTCGCCTTCGGTCGCAAAGTCGTCGATAAGGACCACGGCATGGGAGCCTGACGACCAGTGCGCGAGCAGCGCAGCCACAATTGGCTTGAGCTTGCCTTTCGCTGATGAAATTGTACTCATTATATTTATCTCCCGACTGTTACCACAAAACGAGGCAGACGCATCCCCGTGGCGCCACCTTGTTTCCAATTACAACAAATTCAAATACTGGTGATAGGGCTTACATTTGCGCTTATGCAGTAAACCGATACCATACCGCATTCGGTTAAACACTCAACTGCAATAATTACAAGGACTTAATCGACTACTCGCAGAGCTGAACACACAGGCCGAGTCGATGCGGGCAGGACCCCTATCGCGACCGCCCCCACTGAGCAGACTCAACCGGCCTTGCGCTGGCGCCGTGCCGAAAGTTCGCGGAACAACACGATACCCAACGTGATTACCGTCAAGGGCAGCACGAAGTACATCATGGCGTTGCTGAACGCCGGCAGGGCGTCGTGCTCGGTGGCCGCCAGAACAAGATAGGCGGTGTAAGCCACGTAGTAGCCGAGGAACAACCCGCCCTCCCAGCGCTCGATGGTGTAGCCCACAAAAAAGATCGGCAGGCAGGCCACGGCCACGGCCAGCATCACCGGATAGTCGAAGTTGATGGCCGCCGCCGATACGGGCAGGCCGCCGGGCGCCACCATCGCCGTCAGGCCCAGCACGGCGAGAATGTTGAAGATGTTGCTGCCCACCACGTTACCGACAGCGATATCGCGCTGGCCGCGGATCGTGGCGATAATCGACGTGGCCACCTCCGGCAGGGAGGTGCCGGCCGCCACGATAGTGAGGCCGATAACGAGTTCGCTCACCCCCATCGCTTCGGCGATAGTGATGGCCGACGACACCAGCCAGCGCGAGCCGAGGATCAGCAGGGCCAGGCCCACCACGATCAGTGTCACATCGATGGCCCAGTGCCTGGACTTCTCCACGGCTTCACCCTGCTCGCCGCTGCGGCGGCTGACGCGGATGAGCATGGCGACATAGGCAAGGATGCCGCCGAACAGCACTGCGCCTTCGAGGAAGCTGATGCGGCCGTCCATCGATAACGCGAAGGCAAGGACGGAAACGCCGACCATGATCGGCACGTCGACTCTGATCAGTTGCTTGCTCACCACCAGCGGCGTGATCAGCGCCGATACGCCGAGGATGAACAGCACGTTGAAGATATTGCTGCCCACCACATTGCCCACGGCGATATCGGCCTCGCCCTTCAACGCCGAACTGACGGAGATAGCCATTTCCGGCGCACTGGTGCCGAATGCCACCACGGTGAGGCCGATGATGAGCGGCGAGATGCCGAAGCTCGCGGCGATACGCGAGGCGCCTTTCACGAGCAGCTCGGCGCCAACGACGAGCAACGCCAGGCCGGCAATCAGGGTAAGGTAGGTGATCATTGTGCTTCTTTAAGCTTAATTCGCAGGCCCCGGTAGTCCCCAGCCTATACCAGATTCAAATTTGAAGTAACTTGAAATCTTCTCGCCGTGGATCAGTTTGCTCTCGTTTAGTTGCAGCCGAGTCGAGTTATCCCCGCCAAAACATCGCGCGCAGCATCTCTTCCAGCTCAAAACCCAGCACCAGCAGCCACGCGAACATGACGATGCCGACTCCTGCCGCCGCGATATCCTTGATGATGCCAATTTTTTCATTGTGGCGAATCTCAACAAAATCGCACAAGGCCTCGATGGCGCTGTTCATTATTTCCGCAAAGAGCACCAGCGCGGTAACGACAATGATCAACACGGAGTCTATCGAGTCGCGCACCAGCACCGCCGCCGCCAGGACCAGCAATGAGAAGATCAGTTTCCACGCAACGCTGAAGTCGTAGATCACAGCGTAGCGCAGGCCCGAGTAGATTGTGCGCAGCTTTCTGATCGGGTGATAGCCAACCTCCCCTGTACCCAGGAACTTGTTTCTCATGCCGAGCCTCCCAAATCGCCAAGCTATCAGATTCCAAAGCCGCTATCACTGCGGGAAAACGTAATCCTTGTACATCTCCCGCAGCGTGACCTTCTGCACCTTGCCCGTGGCCGTGTGCGGCAACTCGTCGATAAACTCCACCGCCTCCGGCGTCCACCATTTGGCGATCTTGCCGTCGAACCAGGCCAGCATGTCCGCTGCGGTGAGGTCCTGCCCGTCGGGGCCGCGCACTACGATCAGCAGGGGGCGCTCGCTCCACTTCGGATGGAAGTGCCCGATAACCGCCGCCTCGGCGACCTTGGGATGATCGGTGGCCACGTTCTCCACTTCGATGGAGGAAATCCATTCGCCGCCGGACTTGATCACGTCCTTGGTGCGGTCGGTGATGGCCAAAAAGCCCTGCGGGTCGATGGTGGCGACATCGCCGGTCTCAAACCAGCCGTCTTCGGCGTGGGCAGAGGAACCCTCCAGCTTGAAGTAGCTGGAACACACCCAGGGGCCGCGCACCTTGAGCGAGCCGAAGGCGACACCGTCCCAGGGCAGGTCGTTGCCCTCATCGTCCACAATCTTCATCTCCACCCCGAAGATCGGGCGGCCCGCCTTCAGACGAATTCTGGCAAACTCCTGCGCGCTGTAGTCTGCCCTCGCGGCGGTGACGGCATTGACGGTGCCGAGCGGACTCATCTCGGTCATACCCCAGCCCACCCGCGTCTCCACGCCGTAGCGGTCCATGTCTTCCATGATGGACAGCGGGCAGGCCGCACCGCCCACCGTAATGCGCTGCAGTGAATCCACCCGCTCGCCGGAGGCCTTGAGATGCGCGAGCAAGCCCAGCCATACCGTGGGCACGCCTGCGGACAGCGTCACTTTCTCTTCATTGATCAGCGCGGCAAGGGTTTTGCCATCGCCCATCCTGCTGCCGGGAAACACCAGCTTGGCGCCGGCCATCGGGCAGGAATAGGGATTGCCCCAGGCGTTGACGTGGAACATGGGCACGATGGGCAGCACCACGTCGCGGCGCGAAATGCCCAGCGCATCCGGCATCATGGTGGCGTAGGCGTGCAGCAGCGTGGAGCGATGCGAATACAGCACGCCCTTCGGATGGCCGGTGGTACCCGAGGTGTAGCACAACGCGCAGGCGGCGTTTTCATCCAGCGACGGCCACTGGAATGCGGCGCTCCCCTGCGCCAGCAGCGTTTCATAACAGAGGGCGTTGGGCAGGCTGGTGCGCGGCATGCGCTCGGCGCTGGCCAGCACCACCCAACCCTGCACACCGGGACACTGCGGCGCCAGCCCCTCGGCCAGCGCTACAAAATCCGGATCGAGGAACACGTAGCGGTCTTCCGCGTGGTTGATGATGTAGACCAGCTGCTCGGGAAACAGCCGGGGATTGATGGTATGGCAGACGTAACCGCTGCAGGCTGCCGCGTAGTAGGTTTCGAAGTGGCGGTAATCGTTCCAGGCCAGCGTGGCGATCCGGTCGCCCTGCGCCAGTCCCCAGTGCGACATGCTGTCGGCCAGCTGGCGCGCCCGCGCAAACGCCTCGCGGTAGGTATAGCGGTGGCGCGGGTTGTCCGCCGTCACCGAGACGATTTCCACCTCGCCATTGACGCGCTCCGCGTGCTCCACGATAGCGGCAATTGACAGCTGCTGGTTCATCATCAAACCGTTCATTGATACTGCTCTCCGATCTTATTGTTGGCAATTGGATTTAGGGTTTCAGCAAAAGCCGGAAGATGTTTTTACTCGGACGCCATGCTCCCTGAATTTTTCAGCCAGAACAGGTACAGCAGCGTAAGACAACAGAACCCCGCCCCGGCCAGAAAGGTTGCCGCTCGCGCCAATTTCATCCCACAGCAATCCGGCCAGCACGCTGGCGACCAACAGGGCCAGGCCGGATGCGAGATTGAAAGCGCCGAAGGCGGTGCCGCGCAACTCTGGCGGTGCCGTGTGGGCCACCATGGCGGCCAGCAGTCCCTGCGTCATGCCCAGGTGCAGGCCCCACAGGATCACGCCGAGCACCACCACAGTCCAGTGATTGCTGTACGCCAGCACGAGATCAGCGAGGGCGAGAATCACCAGACCCATGGCCAGCAGCGCGGTGTGGCTCATCCTGTCCGCCAGTCGTCCCAACGGGTAGGCAGACCCGGCATACACCACGTTCATCACCACCAGCACCAGCGGTATCCAGCTGACCGCCAGTCCGCCCTGCTGCGCCCGCAGCAACAGGAACGCCTCGCTGAATCGGGCCAGCGCAAAACACGTTCCCAGCAGCACCACAATCCAGTAGGGCCGGGTCAGCAGGCGCAGGCTCTCGCGGCGGATCGGGATTGATGCCGCGACCGGGGTGATGATGCACGGGCTCCTGCACACCGAATACCAGCACCAGCACGGACGAGCAGGCCCGGGATGACCGCCACCCAGAACACCGCCTGGAAATCGTTGGCCCACAACAGCATCAGTCCGACCGCCAGCAGCGGCCCGAGGACGGCGCCGACCGAATCCAGGGCCTGGCGCAGGCCAAAAGCCGCGCCGCGCATATCCGCCGGGGCAATATCCGCAACCAGGGCATCGCGCGGCGCGCCGCGAATACCTTTCCCGGTGCGATCGATCAGCCGCGCTACCAGCACCAGCCCGGCACCGGAGGCGAGCGCAAACAGCGGCTTGCTCAGCGCGCCCAAACCATAGCCCAGTACCGCCAGCCCCTTGCGCTTGCCCCAGTAATCACTGAGCACGCCGGAAAACACCTTGACCACCAGCGCCAGCGCTTCCGCCAGGCCCTCGATGACACCCACCACCAGGCCACTGGCGCCGACAGCGGTGACCAGGAACACGGGCAACAGGCTGTGCACCATCTCGGAGGAGACATCCATAAGCAGGCTGACAAAACCCAGCGCCCAGATGGCGGTGGGCAGGCGGGTGACGCTGGCGGGATTCTCAGTGGCGTCGTTCACAGTGACCTCCGGATTGTG
This sequence comes from uncultured Gammaproteobacteria bacterium, assembly GCA_963762235.1. Taxonomy (GTDB): domain Bacteria; phylum Pseudomonadota; class Gammaproteobacteria; order Pseudomonadales; family Halieaceae; genus Marimicrobium. The sequence goes on from CAVXKH010000004.1 coordinate 223,973, forward strand.
GTAGACAGGCGTAGTTTCTCCACCGATGTACGCTTGCGCGGCGCGGGCAGCCAGCCTCAGTTAACCAGGATGAGCAGCGGGGGGAACAGCATGAGGCAGGCACCCAGCACGCTGCCCAATGCCAGAGACAGCGCATGCCAGCGTCCGACGTTGAGCCGGTCGCGGAACACGGCGGCCTGCGCGGTGACGTACCACACGGCCGCACCCAGCAGCACGGCCGTGCCCAGCAGGGCGAGTATCTCTTCCGGAGCGCGCATGAGCACCGACGCCATGGATGTCAGCACGGCGAAGGGCGCCGCGAGGTAGGCCTGGACGTAGAAGGGCTCGCGCAGCGAGTCCCGGTCCACCGCGATGCGCTGCCTACGCATCACCAGCAGCGCGGGAAACAGCGCGAAGACGGCGTAGACCACGCTGCGCGTCAGCAGCAGTCCCTGTTCGGTGGAAAAAAGTATGCCCTGTAGCGAGTGGGCGTTGGCGTCCACGTCCTCCTTCATCGCCAGCTCCAGGGCGTGCGCCAACACGACGGACAGTATCAGCATCAACACCGGGCTTACCATCTCGGTGAACTGCTGTTCCTGGTCCTGGTTTAGCTGCAGGCCGGTATAGCGCGCCACGGCCACGGGATTGCCCAGGATGCGGGCGAGTGTGCGAGGATAAAATACGAGCCAGCTCATCAGCTCGTACAGAAATTCTTCCAGCGAGCGCAGCAGTCGGATCAGGTCCACAGGAAAATCCTGGAACCGCATACTGCGCACAGCTGGTAAGTCCTGGTGGAAAACTCGTCAAACATCCAGCATTTCCCAGCTGTCATCCGCCGCGTAATGCCGTGCACGATGTTCCTCCCGCAACTTGATCAGGTGCGCGTGCAGCGACAGCTGCGCCATTTTGTACAGGCTGGTATCGACATCGTCATAGACAACCTTGACCAGCTCATCCAGCGCTGCGCGACCCGTGCTGCGCAGGCCGGCGATAACTTTCTGTTCGCGCATCAGGCGATGCTTGACCAGCCAGTCCACTGTCGCCGTAGGCTCGGCCATCACGTCACCGTGTCCGGGGGCAATGAATTTGAGCGGGTAGTGCAGCAGCAGTTGCAGCGACTCGATATACGCTTTCATATCGCCGCTGGGCGGGATGATCACCACGGTGGAGCCGTTCATGATGTGATCGCCGGCAAACAACATCCCCTCCTCCTCCAGGAAGTAGCAATAGTGATTGCCCACGTGGCCGGGGGTGTGCACCGCGCGCAGCGTAAATTCCGGCGTCGCCAGCAGCTGATCGTGTTGCACTTCAATGGTCGGCTTGAAGGTGTTGTCCTGGTACATGTCATCCGGTGGTGAGGCGCCGATCACCTGCGCCCCGGTGGCTGCGGCCACCGCCTGCCAGGCGGGGGAATGGTCGGGGTGCGTATGGGTGCAGACGATCCAGCGGATGCGCTCACCGGCGGCGTCCAGGATCGCGTCGATGTGCGCAGGAATCGCGGGGCCGGGGTCCAGCACCGCGACCTCGTCATCGCCCAGCAGGTAGGTGTTGGTGCCCGGCCCGGTCATCACGCCCGGGTTGGGCGCGACCAGTCGCCGCACGCGGCTGTTGAGACGAAACGGGATGCCGGGCTCCAGCATTGCGTCAGACCATGCCGTCGATAATGACCTCGGGATTGACCTCGGCATCGTAGTCGACGCCGTCCACCTCAAAACCGAACAGTTGCAGGAACTCCCGCTTGTAGCCGTCGAAATCCGACAGCTGGCGCAGGGTGTCCGTATTGATGCCATCCCACAATTTCGCCACCGCTTCCTGTACCGCCGGATCCAGTTCCTTGCCGTCGGCGCGCAACCGCCCTTCATCGTCAAGGTAGGGCGCCGTGCCGTACAGCGAGTCGCGAAACAGGCCGTCGATCTGCTCGATGCAGCCCTCGTGCGTACCCCGCGCTTTCATCACCTTGAACAGCAGCGCCAGGTAGATGGGCATGGCAGGTATCGCGGCACTGGCCTGGGTGACCACCGCCTTGAGCACCGATACCCGCGCGTCCCCGCCTCTGGCGGCCATTTGCTTGCGAATCGCGACCACGCGCTTGTCCAGGTCCTTCTTGGCGGCGCCGATCGTGCCGTGCCAGTAAATATCCCAGGTCAGTTTGTCGCCGATGTAGGTGTAGGCCGTGGTCTTCGCGCCCTCGGCCAACACACCGGCTGCGTCCAGCGCGTCGATCCACATCTGCCAGTCCTCGCCGCCCATGACCGCCACGGTGTTGTCGATTTCCTCCTGCGTGGCGGCCTCCAGGTGAAAATCCTGCACTTCTTCCTTGTCGGTATTCACCCCTTTTTGCACCGCAGCGCCACCGATAGGCTTGAGCGTGGAGTTGTAGACGACGCCGGTGACCGGGTGCTGGCGGCGCGGCGATGCCAGGCTGTAGACCACCAGGTCTACCTGGCCCAGATCGGCCTTGATGGTGGCTATGGCCTTTTGCTTGATCTCGTTGCTGAACGCATCGCCATTGATGCTCTTCGCATACAGGCCTTCGGCCCGGGCATAGTCGTGGAAGGCGGCGGAGTTGTACCAGCCGGCCGTACCGGGCTTGGCCTCCGTGCCCTCTTTCTCAAAGAAAACGCCCACTGTGGCGGCGCCGCAGCCGAAAGCGGCGGTGATGCGCGACGCCAGTCCGTAGCCGGTGGATGCCCCGATCACCAGCACGCGCTTGCGGACCGTTGGCGATTGGCCCCCGGCTCCTGACGACGTCAATCTGCCGCTTGACGTTGGCAGCGCAGCCCGTCGGGTGAGTGGTGACACAGAGAAATCCGCGAACGCGTGGTTTGATAATCATTGGCAAGGCTGTCCTGGTGAGTGGGCAATGTCGGGGTGCGCAGCCTGCGTGACCCCAGAGCGACGGGGAAGTTTAGCATAGGCGTTGCGCACTGCCACGAGTCCTGACAAGCCTCGCGAGAGGCATTCAATCTTGTGTTCGCCGCTCACTTACAGTTCAATAACAGGCCCTTGTGCAGAAACAGTCATGCCGCCGTATGCCCAACTCGCCCCTTCGCTATACCACGCCATCTGCCTGGACCGATGCGGTCATGGCGGACTTTGGCAGTTTCCTGCTCGACCACGCGACTGCTGAGAAGAAAGCATCGGGGATGGCGATCTCCATGCTGTCCCACTATCCGGACCGCATCGAACTGGTGACCGCGATGGCCGACCTGGCGATAGAGGAACTGACCCACTACCGCGAGGTGCTCAAGTGGATTCACCAGCGCGGCCTGACCATCGCGCCGGACCACAAGGATCCCTATGTGGTGAAGTTTCGCGAATCGATTCGCCAGGGCAGGGAGGTGTACCTGCTGGATCGCCTGCTGACCGCGAGCATTATCGAGGCGCGCGGGGCGGAGCGTTTCGCATTGGTGGCCGCTGCCCTGCCGCCAGGCTTCCTGAAAAAATTCTATCAGTCCATCGCCCGTTCCGAGGAGCGCCACTTCGAGTTGTTCCTGGAGCTGGCACACAAATACATCGACAGCGATACCATCAAGCAGCGCTGGCATGAACTGCTGGATATCGAGGCCGCCATCGTTGCCGCACTGCCGATCCGGGCAGCGCTGCACTGATGGGATGCGCCGCGTAATGCGCGACGCTGTCGCCCTGCAGCGCTACCTGCAACGGCACACGGAAACGGGGTTGCCACACCACAGCTTTAGCTGCCGCGTACTGGCAGCAGGTGCTGGTGCTACCCGCCTACCGCGAATCGCCTGAGCTGTTGCAGGGATTGACACAACTACCCGCAGCACCGGGCAGAACCCTGGTTATCCTGGTATTGAATCGTCCCGACTCGGATGGCGACCCGCAGGCCAACGCCGATTTGCGTGCGGCCATTGTGGATTCGCCGCTGCCGCGCGCGATGCGCGGCGCTGTGTCGATCCAATGCCTGAACCCGCACACCGATCTGTACCTGCTTGACATGGAAACCGTGTGCGGGCCGACGCCGGCCGCACACGGTGTCGGCCTGGCGCGCAAAACAGGCTGCGATCTCGCACTGCAGTGGATGGCCGCAGGCGGTATCAGCGGCCAGTGGCTGTGCAGCACCGACGCCGATGCGACCCTGCCGGCGGACTACTTCGAACAATTGGGCAGCGCGGCACCCGACGCGGTGGCCGCCGTGTTCCCGTTTCGCCATGTGCCGGGCGCAGAACCGGCGTGCGACACCGCAACGGCCCTGTATGAGCTGCGCCTGCGCCACTATGTGCTGGGACTCGAATATGCAGGCTCGCCCTATGCGTACCACACGCTGGGGAGCTGCCTGGCGATAAGGGCCAGCGCGTATGCGCATGTGCGCGGCTTTCCCAAACGCGCCGGCGCGGAGGATTTTTACCTGCTGAACAAACTGGCCAAACTCGGGCCGATTGCGCGGCTGTCCGGCAGCAGTATCGAACTGCAATCACGACGTTCCTCGCGGGTGCCCTTCGGCACTGGCCCGGCGGTGGCGGCCATACTCGCAAGCGCTCAGCCGCGCGAGGCCGCACTCTTTTATCACCCGTGCTGTTTTGACGCGCTGAAGGCGCTGCTCGCGAGCTTGCCCGGGCTGGCACAGGCACCCGGGCAGGACCTTGCGCAGCTGCTAGTCCGGCAGGGCCTTGCTGCAAGCCTGGCCGAACAGGCGCAGCTGGCACTGGCGGCGCTGGGCATAGAACCGGCCCTCGCCCACTGTCAGCGCCAGACCGCCTCGAGCGACCAGTTCCAGCGCCAGTTCCACCAGTGGTTTGACGCCTTCCGCACCCTGAAATTTATCCACGCCATCCGCGATGCCGGCTGGCCACAGCAGTCACTGACGCAACTCGAAACGCTGCCACATGCCACGCATAGCCGTTTGGAAATCGTGTGCGAATTGCCGGGTATCGAAAAACGGGGATACTCGCAGCTGCTCCCTGAGTCCTTCTCTCAAGCGACCTAGCGCAATCACGTCATTCGCGTAACGGATCGCTTTATTCACGTAGTCGTCGCGATCATGCGCAATCCAATCAGACATTCCCGAATTGTGCAGAATGCTCTCGCCCTGCCCGGACAGCGGTGAACCGGAACCCTTTCTGGTCAGCACGGGCACACCCATCCACAGCGCTTCGGCAGTGGTTGTGCCGCCGGGAAAAGGAAACGGGTCAAGCGCGATGTCAACGCGATGGTAGCAAGCAAAATACTCCGGGCGGGACGAGGAGCCCTCCAGAATCAGGCGCTCAGCCATAATTCCATGGGACGCAAACTGCTCCACTACCTGCGCAGCCACGGACTTGTCGCCCAGTGCTTCCGCCTTAAGAAATAACCTGGCTCCATCTACCGCATGTAAAATCTCCGCCCAGACAGCGATAACCTCCGCGGTCAGTTTACTGAAGGTATTGAAGCAGCCAAACGTGATGTATGCATTGACCAGCGCGGGTAGCGATGACACCGGCAATTCATCCAGCGGCGGGGTAAAACAAAAAACGGCGTTGGGCAGGCGCCAGATCTGCTCCGAAAAATACTGTTCACTGCCAACCGGTGTGACATAGGCGTCACCCAACTTGTAATCTATCTGTGCAACGCCGGTGGTCGCCCAATACCCGAGCCAGGTGACCTGCACAGGCGCTGGCTTACAGGCGAAGACACCCAGCCGGCCATCGCGCGTATGACCCGATAGATCAATCAGGATATGCGGCGCATCAGCATGCACCAGACGCGCCACGTCCGCATCGCTGCTGCCGTGGATTGGCCTCCACTTATCAAACAGGGACGCAAGCCGCGCCGTAAGTTCATCACTCTCAACGCTGTTCGAATAGGCAATCAACTCAAAAGCAGTGCGGTCAATGTGCGACAACATGCCTTCAAGGAAGTATCCCACCGGGTGATTTCGCAGGTCAGGCGACACGAAGCCAATGGATAATTTTCCCGGAAACCCGGCGCAATCCCAGCTTGAGTACTGCGTTGCAGCCCTGCTCGACACCAGTGTGCCGTAGGATTGTGCCAGCGCCAGCTGATAGGCAGCATCGACATTATCCAGTTCACTCAGGCAGTAGAGGCGGTTGCTGAGCGCATCGGTATTGTCGGGGTTAACCGCAATCGCCTTGTCATAGGCGGCCACCGCCTGTTCGAGATTGCCAAGATACTTGAACACCCCGGCCAGATTGTAACAGGCCATGAAGTGGGCGGGCTTGAGCTTAATGGCTGCCTGATAACTCGCTATCGCCTCATGCGGCCGGCCACTATCCCTGAGTGAATTACCCAGATTGAAGTGCGCGTCGGCATCATCAGGCGCGAACCTGAGCGCGTTGGCGTAGCTCGATAGCGCTTCCTCGGTAGCGGCCCAACTTATTGAATGCGGCGCCCAGATTGCTATAGGCCTCCGCATAATCGGGCTTCAGTCGTAGCGCCTCGGACAGGCTGACAATAGCGTTCTCAAAATTCCCCAGCCCGACACTGGCAGTGCCAATCAGGTTATGAAGCAGCGGGTCATACGGATAGCGGGAGGCCAAACGCTGCCCCGCCTGCAACGCCAGCCGCAGTTGACCGGTATTGTATAAGTGCAGCAGGTTTTCCAGCTGATCCCGGGGCGGGTACGCAGCACCTTGTGTTACCGGCGCTGCCTGCTGTCGTAAGGATGCCAGCCCCCTGGCCGCCTCTTTATTCTGCGGGTACTGCTCGAGTACGGCAGTGAAGAGCTGCGCCGCGGCCATCCACATCACCCTTCCTGGCAAGGCTTTTTGCTTTAAGCAGGGTCTTGCTGACATTAAGCAGACATACCGGGTCCGCACCACTCACAGGCTCAGCTGGCGAATATCGCTGAGCAGGGCCACCAGTTGGGTGAGAAAGCGCCCGCCATCGCCGCCGTTAACGACCCGGTGATCGTAGGACAGCGCCAGCGGCAGCAGCGTGCGCGGCGCGAACTCCGCGCCGTTCCACACCGGTTTGATGGCGGCCTTCGAGACGCCGAGGATGCCGACTTCCGGCGTATTGACGATGGGAGTAAAGCCGCTGCCGCCGATATTGCCCAGGCTGGAAATCGTGAAGCACCCGCCCTGCATTTCCGCCGGACTCAGTTTGCGCTCCCTGGCTTTGGCCGCAAGTTCCGCGACCTCGCGCGCCAGTTCCCAGATGGTTTTGCGGTCGACATCGCGAATCACCGGCACCATCAGGCCCGCCGGAGTGTCCACGGCCATGCCGATGTGGATGTATTTCTTGTGAACAAGATCTTCGCCGCCGCGCGCCAGTGAACTGTTGAGCCTGGGATTGTCGCGCAGCGCGACCGCGCAGGCCTTGAGCAGGAAGGGTAAGGGCGTGAGGCGGGTGTCGCGCCGCTCGGCCTCCGCCTTGAGCCCCGCGCGAAATTCTTCCAGGTCAGTGATATCCGCCTCATCGAACTGGGTGACATGCGGCACATTGAGCCAGCTGCGCTGCATGTTGGCGGCGGTGAGTTTATCCAGTTTGCTGCGCTGGGTAATCTCGACCGCGCCGAACTTGCCGAAGTCTGTCTCGGGTACAGCGGGCAGTCCGGCGCCGCCTGCGGTCGTCGGTGCCGGTTCGCGCAACGCCTTCTGCACAAACTGCTGCAGGTCTTCCTTGAGGATGCGACCCTGCGGACCGCTGCCTTCGACCTGTCCCAGCTGCACGCCGAATTCCCGCGCCAGTTTGCGCACTGCCGGGCCGGCGTAAACAGCAACAGATTCTGACGTGTCAGCGCCGTGCGCGGGCGCGCTGGCTGCGACAGGTGCAGACTCCGAAACCTGCGACGGGTGCAGGACGTTGCGCTGGCCGGCGGTGGCGGCGCTGCTACTGTGTTGCGCGACTGCTCCGTCGCAGGCTCCTGCGGTGCTACGGGTGCTGCAACTTGCCGCGGGCACCTTGCTCTGGCTCTGCCGCTTGCCCGGCTACTTCGATCATGGCCACCGGCGCGCCCTCCGCCAGATGATCGCCTACCGCCACCAGCAGCTCAACCACAGTACCGGCCACAGTCGAGGGAATCTCCATGGAGGCCTTGTCCGACTCCAGCACGATAAGGCCCTGGTCCAGTACCACCTGATCACCGACCGCCACCAGCAGTTCGATGACTTCAGCGCCTTCGGCACCGCCGATATCGGGGACTGTCACTTGTTGTACAGGCACGTCGTGTTCCTTTTTGCTCAGACCTTTGTTCTCAAACCGTCAGCGGGTTGGGCTTGTCCGGGTCCACACCCAGTGCGCCCATGGCCCGGGCAACACGGGAGCGCTCTATGTGTCCCTCATCCGCCAGCGCCTTGAGCGCTGCGATGACGATATACTCGCGGCTCACTTCAAAAAACTCGCGCAATTTGCGCCGCGTGTCCGAACGGCCAAAGCCATCGGTGCCCAGCACCGTGTAGGTGCCCGGCACAAACTCGCGGATCTGGTCGGCGTACAATTTCAGGTAGTCGGTCGCGGCCACAAACGGCCCGCTGGTGTCGCGCAGCAGCGCGGTGACATAGGGCACCCGCGGCTGCTCCTCGGGATGCAGCAGGTTCCAGCGCTGCACCGCCTTGCCCTCGCGCTGCAATTCGTTGACGCTGGTGAGGCTCCACACATCGGCAGCTATCTGGTAGTCACTCTCCAGAATTGCAGCGGCGGCCTCGACCTCGCGCAGGATCGCACCCCCGCCGAGCAGCTGCACCCGCCATTGCGCCGCCGCCGTCGAAGTTCGCAACCGGTACATACCGCGGATGATGCCCTCCTCCACGCCCTGCGGCATCTCGGGCTGCACATAGTTTTCGTTCATCGTGGTGATGTAATAGAAGCGGTTCTGCCCCTCGTGGTACATGCGGCGCAAGCCATCCTGGATGATCACCGCCAGTTCGTAGGCATAGGCCGGGTCGTAGCTGACGCAGTTGGGAATGGTGCCCGCCAGCAGGTGACTGTGCCCGTCCTGGTGTTGCAGGCCCTCGCCGTTGAGCGTGGTGCGCCCGGCGGTGGCGCCGATCAGAAACCCGCGCGCCTGGCTGTCGCCCGCCGCCCAGGCCAGGTCGCCGATGCGCTGGAAACCGAACATCGAGTAGAAAATGTAAAAGGGCACCATGGCATACGCACTGGTGCTGTAGGACGTGGCCGCCGCCAGCCACGCCGAGAATGCGCCCGCCTCGTTGATGCCCTCTTCCAGAATCTGGCCCTTGATGTCCTCCTTGTAGAACATGATCTGGCCGGCATCGACGGGCGTGTAGCGCTGGCCCACCGAGGAATAGATGCCCAATTGCCGGAACATGCCCTCCATGCCGAAGGTGCGCGCCTCGTCGGGCACGATGGGCACCACCCGCTGGCCGATATCCGCATCCTTCACCAGGCTGGAGAGCATGCGCACAAAGGCCATGGTGGTGGAGATCTCGCGCTGGCCGCTGCTCTTGAGGTGCGTGCCGAAGGCGGTCAGCGGCGGCGTCTCCAGCGCCTCCATGTGCGCACGCCGCGCGGGAAGCAGTCCGCCCAGCGCCTGCCGGCGCTCCCGCATATAGCGCATCTCGGGGCTGTCCGGCGGCGGCCGGTAGTAGGGCACACTCTTCAGCTCCTCGTCGCTGATGGGAATGTCGAAGCGGTCGCGGAAGGCTTTCAGGCTGTCGAAATCCAGCTTTTTCAATGCGTGTGTTTCGTTGTTGGCCTGGCCGGCCTCACCGGTGCCGTAGCCTTTCACCGTCATCGCCAGGATGACCGTGGGTCGCTCGTGCTCGCCCACCGCCGCGGCATACGCGGCGTACACCTTGTAGGGGTCGTGCCCGCCCCGGTTGAGGTACATGATGTCCTCGTCCGACAGGTCGGCCACCAGCTCCAGCAGTTCCGGGTACTTGCCAAAGAAATGCTCGCGGGTATAGGCGCCGCCATTGAATTTGTAATTCTGCAACTCGCCGTCGCAGACTTCGTCCATGCGCTTCTGCAGCAGTCCCGTCTTGTCCTTCTCCAGCAGGTGGTCCCACTTGCGACCCCAGATCACCTTGATCACGTTCCAGCCGGCGCCGCGGAACACGCCTTCCAGTTCCTGGATGATCTTGCCGTTGCCGCGCACCGGTCCGTCCAGTCGCTGCAGGTTGCAATTGATGACGAAGTTGAGGTTGCCCATGCCTTCGCGGCCGGCCAGTGAGATTGCGCCCAGCGACTCAGGCTCATCGCACTCCCCGTCCCCCATAAAACACCAGACCTCACGGTCGCCGTGGTCGAGGAGGCCGCGATCCTGCTGGTACTTCATCACACGCGCCTGGTAAATCGCCTGTATCGGGCCCAGTCCCATGGACACGGTGGGAAACTGCCAGTAGTCGGGCATCAGCCAGGGGTGCGGATAGGAGGACAGACCGCGGCCATCGACCTCGCGGCGAAAGTTGTCCAGCTGCGCCTCATCCAGCCGTCCTTCCAGAAACGAGCGCGCATACATGCCCGGCGCACTGTGTCCCTGGTAAAACACCAGGTCGCCCGGGTGACCGCCGTCGGTGCCGCGAAAAAAATGATTGAAGCCGACGTCGTACAGGGTGGCACTGGAGGAAAAACTGGAAATATGGCCGCCCAGGCCCTCGTCGTTATCATTGCCGCGCATCACCATGGCCAGCGCATTCCAGCGCACCAGTGAGCGAATGCGGCGCTCCATGAAGACGTCACCGGGCATCATCTTTTCTTCAGCGGGTGCGATCGTATTGGAAAAGGGTGTGGTGATGGCGGCTGGCAGGCGCAGGCGCGAGCCCATCGCGTGCCTGGCCAGTTCCAGCAGGAGAAAGGACGCGCGCTGCGGCCCCCCATGCTTGACTACGTCATCGAGGGCATCCAGCCACTCGCGGGTTTCCGGGGGATTGGTATCTTCTTTCATATCCATCTGGTTCCATACGGGAACTACAATTCGGCAATACCCTCACCAGCCGCCCTTCATTCTACGATATACGTCGCATGCCCGGACTTGATGGCTTCAGCACTGTCATACACTTTAAAATCTCCTTTCGGCAGCAGGCCCCATTTGCCGGGCGCCACCACCTGCAAGGAGTGGCGTTGTTTCAGAAAAACCTCCTCGTAGTAGGCTTTCCAGCTGTCCAGCGTGAGTGCCCCAACCGCATCGGCCAGGGTCTGGCGCCCGGCGAAATCCCACTCCTTGCGCGCGATGGCCTGCCAGTAGTACTCACCGCGTTCGTTGAGGTTCTTGTCCGGCCGCAGTATATCGCTGATCAATGACACTTTGTGCCGCTCAAACTGCGCCTGATCCAGTCCCGGCTCTACCTGCTGCATGAACGCCTGCATCGCCACCGCGACAGCTTTAGCATCGGCTACCGGGGACTGGACCAGCAGCACCAGTCCCGGGATTTCCGCTTTCGGGTAATTGACGGCGCCCACCACATAGCCCAATTGCTGCTCGGTGCGCAACTCCTGGAAAAAGCCCGATGCCATAATCTGCGCGGTCAGCGCGGTGGCAGCCTTGTCCTGCCAACTGTCTCCTGCACCCTGCAGGTACCAGGCCAGCACGGAATCGTCGTGGGGCACGTCCACCGGGTATTGCACAGATTCTCCGGCGGCCAGTTTCAACACCTTGCGCTCGGGCAGGGCCGGTGCGGGGTCACGGCTGACCACACTGTCGAGCATCTTTGACACCTGCTGCGTCTCGTCGGCAGTGTAATTGCCGTAGATCAGCACTTCCGCCGTGGCAGTCGTCCAGAAGCGGCGGATATAGTCGTCGAGGTCGCGCATGTCGGTCTTTTCGAGCGCTGCAATCAACGCCTTTTCACCCCACTCGCCGTACAGCAGGGCTTCATTCAGATCGTCTATCGCCTGGCTGCTGGGGCGCTTGGCCACGGAATTTTGCAGGCTGCGGATCATGTCGGCGCGAATATCCTCAAACCGGTGCTGACTGAATTTGGGCTCGACAATGCGCTGCAACAAATGCTCCAGCAACAGGGTCTGTTTGTCGTTGTAGCCACCCACCCGCAGGCTGATTCCCTGGCTGTGTTTGTAGAAGTCAAAACTCATCCCGGCCAGATGGGCGGGATAGGCAAACTCATTGACCTGGTCCGTCAGCAGTGCGGTATAGAGCGCCACCAGCGCCGTTTGCCGGGCACTCTGTCCCACCTCCGGCGAGCGAAAATTGATATAGGTGAGGCCCCTGGGTACCCTGAACTCAGCGTCCGGCATAAACCAGATTTTCTGCCGGCCAGCTTCCAGCACCACCTGCGGCACCGCTGGCACCGTCTTGCGGCAGCGCCACCAGCGAGACATCCTCTGCGATAAATTCGTTGGGCGCCGGCAGATGCAAGGCAGCGGCGCCCGGGTCACCTGCAGGGCTGGCGATGCGCTGCATGTCCAGTGACTGCTGCGCGTAGGGAACCTCGTAGTACTTCGAGACCTTCTCGCCCTTCACGTCTTTATCGCTAAAGGTCACCAGCGCATTATCCGGCCTGATCTGCTGCAGCAGCTCCGCCAACACTGCCGCATCGTAATGGTCCATCATATAGGGGCCGCGCAGGATGTCCTGGGGCGCGTAATATTGCATGCCACTGGCCAGCGCACTCACATATTCCATCGGACTGCCCTGCTCCCGGAAGCGAAAGCCCAGGTCCGCCAGGCGCGACTGCTCCGCGTAGAGCCAGTCCTGCGGGCCCTCCTCGCGCAACTTGTCCAGGTAGGCGAAAAGAAGTTGCAGCACCCGATCCGGATCGGCCGCGCCTTTCTCCGTCAGGGCGATGACAACACTGAACAATGCGCCGCCGTGCCAGGTCAGGCCATCGCCGGCGGACAAGCCCTGCGCCAGGCCTTCTGCTTTCAACTGGGACAGCAAACTGCCCTCCCCCTCATGCCCGACCAGATTGCCCAGGTAGGTGTCGGGATTGACGCGGTACTGGTTGCGATAATCGGGAATCGGGAAGGACACGTCCAGTTGCTGCTGCGTCGCCAGCGGCTGTACCTGCACCAACATCGGCAAGCGGTCCTGGCTCGATCAGGGGCGCAGCAATGGTCTGGCGCTCGTAGGAACGATTGGGCACCTGGCTGAACAGGGGACGCGCGAGCGCCTCCAATTCATCCAGGGACTGGGAGCCCAGCACCACCAGGCGCATGACATTGGCGGAGTAGTGCGTGTTGTAGAACTCGATCAACTCGTCGCGCACCGCGGAGTCGGGGCGGTCCGCCAGAGTGTCCAGGGAGCCCACGGAAAACTGGCTGTAGGGATGCTGCGGATTGATGATCTCCTGCAACACGTCGAGCCCGCGGCGCTCATCGCTCTTCAGGCCCATCTGGTATTCAGCCTCGACCGCGTTTTTCTCCCGGTCTACATACTGCTGCTTCAAAACGCGGCGCGATAAAGAACTGGGCAAATCGATCCAGCGCCACCGGCAGATCGGGCGCATTGATATCGAAGAAGAAGTTGGTGTTCTCAAAACTGGTATAGGCGTTGTGGTTGCCGCCATGCTCGGTAATAAAGCGCTCGTACTCGGCGGCGTCGGGATATTTGTCCGTGCCCAGGAACAACATGTGCTCCAGGAAATGCGCAAGGCCACCCCGGCCGGGCGGGTTATCGCCACTGCCCACCAGCACATCCAGAGAGGCGGCGGCCTTGGGGGTGTCGGGGTCGGAGATCAGCAGGACTTCCATCTGGTTGTCCAGGGTCAGCAGCCGGTACTGGTACTGATCGTTCGGGCTTTTGACCGGCTGCTCGCCCAGCGGCGAGGTGGTGACACAGGACGCCAGCAGCATGACGCCAAACAGGTATAGCAGGGCCTTCAAGCCCTGCCGGGGATGCAACGCGGACATCAGAGACTCCATCGGGTTTGCTTTTGCTACATGGCCTGCGGAGCTACCGGCTCCGACGTCGGCCAGGCATTCATTATGGCCTTGATCAGGGTCGCCAGCGGTATGGCGAAAAACACGCCCCACAGTCCCCAGATCCCGCCGAAAAACAGTACGGCCATAATAATGGCCACCGGGTGCAGGTTCACCGCCTCCGAAAACAACAGCGGTACCAGCACATTGCCGTCCAGGATCTGGATGACCATGTAGACCGCAAACATGACATAAAATTCAGAGGTCAGCCCCCATTGGAAGAACCCTACCATGACTACCGGCAGCGTCACCAGCGTGGCGCCGATGTAGGGCACGATCACCGACAGTCCCACCAGCAAACCCAGCAGCGCGGCGTAATCCATCCCCAGCCAGATAAACGCGAAGTAGGTAACGGAACCAATGATCAGGATCTCCAGCACCTTGCCCCGCGCGTAATTGGCAAACTGCTCATTCATTTCCGTCCAGATGCGATGCAGCAAGGGCCGCTCCGCAGGCAGGAAGCCCGCCACCCAGTCGAGAATCTGCTGCCTGTCCTTGAGCAGGAAAAACACCAGCAGGGGAATCAGGATCAGGTAGACCATCACGGTCAATAGCCCCGGTATCGAGGCCAGCGAGCGCGTGATGATGGTCTGGCCCAGGCCCGCCAGTTCACGCTGCGCGATGCTGACCAGGCCCGCGAGTTGCTCGGCCGTAAACATATGGGGATACCGATCGGGCAGGACGCCCAGATACTGTTGCCATTGCTCCAGCATGCGGGGCATTTCACTGAGCAGGCTCAGCGTCTGGCGCCACACCAGCGGCAGGAGGGCAAAGCTGACCCCGAAAAAGACGCCGACGAACACCAGGTAGGACACGGCCACGCCAAGCCAGTGGGGCAAGCCGATATTCTGCAGTTGCTTGGACAGGCCCTCGGCGAGGTAGGCCAGCACAATCGCAGCCAGTACGGGCGCCAGGATATCGCCTATGGTCATCAACAACACCACGGCGATGGTCAGCAGCACCAGCAGCAGCACCGATTCTTCCTCGAACAGGTAACGCCGGTACCACTTTTTAAAGATTTCAATCATAAATGTTGTTACTGCCAGTACCGGGTGGGATTTTCCACGCTCGGGTCATTTTCACTGTTTTGGCTGTTAAACGGAAGGTAATTAATGGCGCACCGGCACTGCGCCTCGCATGGTCGATACGGTAAAGTTGCGCCGCGGGAGGGTCAGCGTCAAGCGGATGATGTGCGGCCACCGGCGATTAGTGCGGAGCGGGATTAGCCTTCTCCCAGACCCGTACTTTTGCGGCGGCGGCGTCAAACAAGCGCGCGAAATTCTCCTTGCGCACCGCCCTGCTCGCCGCTGGCGACAGGGCATCCCACAGCGGCTGGTACTGGTTGAATACGGCGAACACCGCCGTCGGATCGCTCAGGGCAACATTGTCCGTTCCCATCAGGAAGCGATCCGGATACTTCTCGATCAGCGCAGCGGTCAACCGGGTGGCTTCCGGCGTTGCCACCACATACTTGGCAACCTCGTCCCATGAGATGTCAAAGTTCACGTTCTTGAGCGCAGGATCAGCCAGAATTTCCTCCAGCATGGCCAGATGGTCAGCAACGGGCTGCACCACCCGCCCCAGCCCGGTATGCGCCCAGATAATGGTCGAATTGGGGTGACGCCTGAACAGATCCACAGCCTGATCGAAATACAGCCGCTTGAATTCAGGCTTCACGAACGGCATATGAATATCGGTATGTAAAATCGACAGCAGCCCACTCTCGGCAGTGAAATCGAAGATGCGATCCAGCGCCGGATCAATCAGGCTCGCCACATCGCCACTGACTTTGGCGGAGACAAATTCCTTGTGAATGGAGAACTCGCCGATACCGGTGAACACGCCGGGATAGGTTTGCAGTACACGGCGGATATGATCGGCAGCATACATGTCGGCCGGGTTAAACCCGGTGATCATCGGTTCGAAACGCGCCTGCTGCGCGGACGAAAGATGCAGATACTGTTCAGCGATATAGGCATCCGTAAATGAGTAGTAGTAGAGGGCAGTATCGGAGTCGAGGTAATAGGTGGGCGCAACCTTGCCCGTCACGCGGTCGGACCAGTGCATCTGCAGCGGTATGCCAAACAGCACAGAGCGCTCCACCCTGTCACCTACCGCCTCCAGGTATTGCCGCGCGGTGAGTCCCTCCTGTACATAGTTGGTCAGGTGAACATGACTGTCATAGTATTCCTCGGCCTCATTGGCACCTGCCGGTAACGACAAGACCAGAATGGCGGCAGCGAATAACTTGCGAACGTGACTATTGCCCAAGGTAAACCTCCGATTTCCAGAATGCGACATGGCCCGCGCCAGCGGCGCTAGAACATCATCTCAACGTTGCTATTCAAAATGGGCCCTTCTCCACCCACCAGGTAAGGAGCGCTGGAGTTACCCACAGCAGAGTCATTCAGGTACAGCAACTCGGCATTCACGCGCAGCAGGCGCTGCCGCATCGGGAACCAGTTAATGCCCACGGCGGTATCCCAGGGATTGCCATACTCGCCATAAACTTTGGAGGCGGCGATGTAGCCCTGCAGTAGCTTGGGCATGAACATGTAGCTGGTTTGCAGTTCGACGCCCTGATCATACAGTTTGTCCACGGGGATATAGCCCTGCGTGTTGAAGTCGTCAACCCAACGGGAGAAATACGCGCCCGCTAACTCAAAACCCTGGTACTTGAGCCCCGCATCGGCGGACACCATCTGATAGGTCGCGCGGTCAATACGTCCGTCGGTAGCGAATGCGCCGGGCTGGAATAGCAGCGTTCCGTCCGACAGTCGTATCTGGGTATTGTTGACATCCTCGGTGCCGGGCTGGCTCTGGCGATCCGCGCGACTGTAGGTGGCGGATAAACCCAACTGGGTGGCGAGGTGCTCATGCATCTCGAAGTCACCCCAACCACTTCTGGGTCCGAATTCGCCGGTGGTGGGCTGCCACTGTATGCGACCGGACCAGGTATTGAGGCCGCCATCGAGGCGCGTCGCGTTCACACCCAACTGCGACAGGTTGTTGCCCAGCATCAGCTTGTAGGTAAGCCCTTTATCGAGTTCGCCTGCGCTCCAGATCCCGGTGGTATAACTGGGCCGGAAAAACTCGTCAGCCATGGTGCGCATATCCACCTTGTTGAAATAGGGAAAGGTCCCGTACAGGCTGCGTGTGCCGGGCAGGGCGTCGATGCCCACGCCGACATCCACGGCCTTGTTGAAGCGGTATTTGAAGTTCCCGGCCACCACCACCTGTGCGCCTTCGCCCTGGCTGGTGTTGTTCGTCCAGGTATACAGGAGGTAACGGAAATCGTGATCGAACAGCCAGCCGTTAAACGTCAGGTTGACCTTGTTAAACTGAAAATCGTCACGTCTGTTGATATTGTAGGTGCGACCGAAACTGTCGGTATAGGAATTGTCCAGGGCGTTCTGGTTGAGATAGCGCGCATACGCCCACGCACCGAAGTTGACTGAGCCCATCGGCGTGTCCGCTATCACGAAGCCCGCGCCGCCGGGTTGGAAACGGCCGATATCCTGTGTGTTCTTGCCGGCAGCCACTGCCAGCGGCGCGGACGGTGCAGCGGCGAGGGGTGTTGCTGCGGGCACCGGTGCTGCTGCCGTTACAGGTGCTACTGCGATCGATTGATGAACAGGATTCTCAGCCACTGGCTGCGCGCCAAGCCGTTGCTCCAGTTCCTGGATGCGCGCGTCCTTTGCATCCAGTTCCTCCTCGAGCTTGCGCTGGTTCTGCTCCAGCGCGGCCAGGCGCGCGAGGATCGCTTGTTCAGTGGCGGTATCCGCCGCGGCAGACACACAGTAAATCGAAGAGCCCACACAAACGATAAGGGCGGCACGAGCACTCGCGGTAAGCCATCGCATCGGGAATTGCCTGCATCAAGGTTGAATAAAATAATTGCTCGACAGACTACGTGAAGTCTCACGCCAAACCAAGTGCAAAGTACCCCGAAGTGAGCCATCGTAAGCGTGTCTGCCCGGGCTGGTAGACCGGCTGGCTGGCTATGTATAAATGCTTGTGATTGCCTCCCCAATCGTCTATAAATACTGGCGTAAATCCGCCGTTATAAAGCTCAGTCGTGTCACCCGCACACGCCTGGTCTGGCCGGTAACCCGGTATTCCCTCGACCCTCGGAGAAAGTGTTATGCGACCCATGTTACTCGCCCGAACGACGGTGCTGCTGGCAGCGTTTTTCTTCGCCACGGGCTTTCAGGCCCCTGCACCAAATGACAAGGTCGACGTCGGCGCGGCAGTCACCACCAACACCGGGACACTGCAGGCCGCAGAGATCGAGGCGGCGCTCAATGCAGCGTACACCAAATACAGGACGCTGCAGGAAGGCGCCAATGCCGACTATATCCCCGCGCTGGCCAAGGTCGATTCGGATATCTACGGCATCGCGCTGGTAACGCCTGATGGCAAAGTCTACACCGCGGGCGATATCAAGTCGGAAGTGTCGATCCAGTCCATCTCCAAAGTGTTTACCATGGCGCTGGTGATGGAGGAGAAAGGGCCGGAAGCGCTCCTGAACAACATGGGTGTCGACGCCACCGGCCAGGTGTTCAATTCCATCGTGGCAATCGAACAGTACAAGGGCGCCGAGATGAACCCGCTGGTCAATCCCGGTGCGATCGCCGCCACCAGCATGGTCTCGGGCAATTCGCGGGAGCAGATCTGGAACAAGATCCTCAGCACTTACAGTGATTTTGCCGGGCGCAAGCTGGCGGTCAATGAGGAGGTCTTTAAATCCGAGGCGGACACCAACCAGCGCAACCAGGCCATCGGCAAACTGATGTATGCCTACGGGCGCATCAAGGACAACCCCGACCAGGCGACCGACATTTACACCGAGCAGTGTTCGGTCAATGTGAACGCCAGCGACCTGGCGCTAATGGCCGCCACCCTGGCCAACGGCGGCCGCAACCCGGTGACGGGCAAACAGGTTATGCGCAGTGAAAATGTCCCCGAGGTTCTGGCAGTTATGGCTACAGCGGGTCTTTACGATGACTCCGGCAAGTGGCTGTATGCCACCGGCTTGCCCGCCAAGAGCGGCGTCGGCGGCGGTATTATCGCCGTCTCGCCGGGCCGCTTCGGCATTGCCGTAATTTCCCCGCCACTGGATGCCGCGGGCAACAGCGTGCGCGCGCAAAAAGCGATCGCCGATATTTCCAATGCACTGGGCGGCAATCCCTATGCCGTGACGCCTGCCAAGTAGCGACAGCGCGCTGTTGCAATTAAACCGAGGAGCATAAAATGCTAGCAAACCGTAAAACCCTGCTGCCGCGTCGCGGTGCTCTGGGCCTCGTGCGTACTGCAATGCCGAGGCGGCCACGGATGCCGCAAGAATTGCGGCGCTGGAAGCACAACTGAAACAGCAACAGGCCGTGATGCAGCAACAGCAGCGCATGATGGAGACCATGCAGGCCGAGTTGCAGCAACTCAAAGCCGGTGAGCAGGTCGCGACCACGCCGGTCGCGCCGCTGGTGCAGGCGCCCGCGACGGCCAGTGCAACGAGCAGTGCAACCAGCACCGGGACGGCGGCCGCGAAAAGCACGCAAAAACTGTCCATGAATGTGTACGGCTTTGCGCAGGCGGATTCCATTTATGATTTCAAACGGGTAGATCCCGACTGGGAAGATACCCTGCGCGTGACCACGATTCCCACGCAGAGTGGCGCCTTCGGTAACGATGGCGACTTCCTGTTCAGCGTGCGCCAGTCAAGGCTGGGGGTGAAAGGGGATTACGGCAAGGACATCACCTACAAGCTGGAGGCTGAATTGTTCGGCGTGGGCTCGGACCAGGGCCAGACCACCTTCCGGCTGCGCCAGGCCTGGGCGACCTACAAGGACTTCGGCATGGGCCAGACCTGGTCCAATTTCATGGACATCGACATCTTCCCCAATACCATCGACTACTGGGGCCCGACCGGCATGGTGTTCTACCGCAACCAGCAGGCGCGCTACACCTTCCCGATGGGAGGCAACGAGTTTGCGGTGAGCCTGGAGAATCCCGACACGGCGTTAACCGTGGGGCAATTTCGCGATATCAACAACTGCAATCTGCCCAACCCTTCGCCCGACTGCGAATCGGTGGATTCCACGGCAGAGCAAGTCTTCCAGTCGTACAGCGACCTGCCCGACCTGACCGCGCGCTATCGCCAGAACGGCGACTTCGGGCATTACCAGGTGGCGGGCATTGTGCGCAAACTCGGCTATGAGCGCCTCGACACCGGCTCCAAGGATTACGAGGTGGGCTGGGGCATCAACACCAGCGCCGGCCTCAAGACCTGGGGCGCCGATATGCTGAAGGTGCAGCTTGCCTACGGTGAAGGTATTGGCAATTACATGAATGACGGCGGCATCGACATCGCCCCGGACTCGGCCAATATTTTCCAGGCCGGAGCGGAAACCGTGCCGACCCTGGGCATCAGCACCTACTACGACCACTTCTGGAATGACCAGTGGGCCACTTCGCTCGGTTGGTCCATGACGGACCTGGATACCAGTGACGGACAGGCGCCTACTGAATTCAAGCAGGGACAGATCGCACAGATCAACCTCCTGCACTACCCGGCCGATCACGTCATGCTGGGCACCGAGTTCATCTGGGGGCAACGCGAAGATATCGACGGCAATATCGGTTCAGATTATCGCGTCCAGTTCAGCCTGAAAGTGGATTTCGATACCGGCGATCTCATCCAGACAAAATAAACCGCGAGCGCAATGCAGCGGCACTCCCGCTGCACACTTGACCAGTATTTCGGGCCTACGGCAGCGGTAAAAAGAAAACATTCAACCGGGATTTTTGCTTTCGTTCTCCAGTGCCTTTGAGGTTATCTCGTGGTACAGCGCGGTCATTTTTACAGCAAGCGGCTGCAGTTCACGACGTCGGTCTGCGAGGGGCTGGGCGGAATGTGCGTCTTCGAGCACTCCCTCGAGAAAATCAAGATCGTATTCAGTCAACGTTTCACCACGATCTACTCTCTCCTTGAGTTCAAGCAGGCGTGGCAAGCGAAAATCATTGAGGCGTTGCAGCAGCGCCTCGATCATGCCGGTGTCTTCGGTGTCGTTACTCATATCTCACTCCCGATGCTGATCATCAAAACGGTAACCTGTAGTCCTTCGCTGTTATGCAGTTCCTTGAATAGTGTCGATGGCGCTGAGGGTCCGGGCTTGTCGTGCAGGACATAGAGTTTGTCAAGGCATAGGACTTTGTCCTCTGACCAAAAGTGGCGTTCAGCCTCTGCCAGCACTGTGGCAATAATAGCAAGATTATCCGACAGGGTATCCCCGGCAGAGCCAAGCTCCGCCAACTGCACGTCAATTTCCTCAAGACGCGTTTGTAGCTGCGTTTGATCAAGCGCACCCGTGTGTTGCGCAAAGCCACCGCCGCGCCGGATTATATCGAGTTTGCTGCGCAACAGGGCTTTGCGGCTGGTCAGGTTCTCGCGCTCCTCTTTACGTTCCGTAATCTGCGCGAGGGCGATCGAGAGCAGGTGGTCGAACGCACGGCGCATTAGCAGGCGCCGGGTTTCCTGTTCGCCGGCGGCCGGCTCCAGCAGGCGGTGCTGGTCAAACCCGACCGTAGTCCGCGGCACGTCGCTCAATACCTGATCCCCTACCTGGGCATGACCGAAACCGTGTTTTTCGGTTTTCTGCGCCACCAGCAGCGCGGTGACGGGCTCGGTCGTCAAGGGGTGTGCGGCACGAAATTCCCGCAGCGCGGCGTCCCGCTCAACGATCTGCTCCATGCGCGCCTCGGAGTAGAACAGGGCGGCGAATGCCGGGTTGTCCGTGAGCGCATTCTTGCCGGCCGCAACCGGCTCCGGAAAACCGTCCACCAGACCCATGACATGCTCGATGGCATGAATCACGGATTCTCGCAGGACCTTTGCATACCCGGAGATTATCCGCACCCGCGGGTCCGTGCCATCCACGGCGCGTTCGATCGCCATTTTGATCAGCGATGGGGGCAATTTCGAGCGCGCGTCATGTGACTGGCTGAAAATGTTTTTAAACAGATTCAGCAAGGTCAGCGTCCCTCTATAGCGTCGGGGGAGAAGGTGATAGCCAGCATGACCTTATCCTCAAAACTTTTCCGCAATGATCTTGAACGGATAGTCGATCGACTTGTACTTGCCGATCTTCCGCTTGCCGAGTTTGACCTTCTCCCGCGGCAGTTCCTCGTAGGGAATCTGCTTGAGCAGGTGGCTGATCAGGTTCAGGCGCACCCGTTTCTTGTCCTCCGAATTGGCGACAAACCAGGGTGCCCAGGGCGTATCGGTCGCTTTGAACATTTCGTCCCGCGCCCGGGTGTACTCGTCCCAGCGGTGGTAGGACTTGAGATCCATCGGCGACAGCTTCCATATCTTGCGGCCGTCGTCAACCCGCTCCTCCAGGCGCTTCTGCTGTTCCCCGGGACTGACTTCGAGCCAGTATTTCAACAGGACAATGCCGGAATCAACCATGGCGCGCTCGACCAGCGGTACCATCTTGAGGAAGCCGTCGGCCTGCTCGTCGCTACAGAATCCCATTACCCGTTCGACACCGGCGCGGTTATACCAGCTGCGGTCGAAAATAACGATTTCCCCGGCAGCGGGAAAGTGCTTCAAATAGCGCTGGATATAGATCTGGCTCTTCTCGCGCTCCGTCGGCGCCGGCAGGGCGACAACGCGAAAGATGCGCGGACTTACGCGCTCGGTAATCGCCTTGATGGTGCCACCCTTGCCGGCCCCATCGCGCCCCTCAAAAGCGACGATGACCTTCAAGCCCTTATGTACGACCCACTGCTGCAGTTTAACCAGCTCGACATGTAAGCGCTCGAGCTCCTTGTCGTATTCTTTTCGACCGAGCTTTTCCGGTTTTCCGGAATCTTCAATCTTTTTGGGCTGCTCTATTTCGTCTTTCTTTTTGTCCTGCTTGTGTTCTTTCTTTGACATGGCATTCTCCCTCCGTCAATGATTAGTAATAGAATTTGTGGCAAGCAGCGCGCATCGCCCTTATCCCATGGCAAGCTGCCCACTGCATTGATCTACAGCAACTTCCACCGTGGCGAACAAGCCTGAGCGGCCCAGTGTATTACCAAGGGTAGTACGTTGGACCGCCTCCAGCGCGGCGGGGTTCAGTGCGGCAAGTACCAGACGGATACCCTGCCTGCGCGCATTTGCCTCCCATTCCACCATGCCCACCAGTGCGGTGTATTCCAGATCCGGGATCGCGCTGCAGTCGAGGATCAGTACCTTGGGATGCTCTGCTTCCACCAGATCGCGCAAATGCTGTCCGACATTTTGTACATTAGCAAAATAGACGCGCCCGACCACGCGCGCGACCAGCAATCCCGGTGGCATATCATCCTGCGGATGTTCCGGCGAGCGCGGACGGAACGTATTGGTCCCCGGCTTACGCCGCACCTCGTAGACCATTGGATGATTTTCCTGGTACATCAGGCTTAACATCGACAGCAGTACGGCGATGATAATCCCCTTCAAGGTGCCCAACAGTATGACGCCGAAAAAAGCGAATAGCGCCCAGCGAAATTCAATAGCGCGCACCTGCAATATCGTCTTCATTTCTGCGGGGCTGATCAAACCGACCGAATAAACAATGACTACCGCCGCGAGCGTGGCATAGGGCATCTTGCCAATCAACGGCGCCAGGAACAGCATCGTGGCCAGCGCAATCACGGCCAGGATGATCCCCGACAACTGGCTCCTGGCGCCCGCAACGCTGTTGACCGCTGTCTGCGTGGTACCGCCGCCTGAAGGCATGGCGCCGAAAAAGCCGCCGAGCACATTGCCCATACCGATCGCCACCAGTTCCTGGTTCGATGCGACGTGCTTGTCCCCTTCGCGGCGGAACGACCGTGCGGCGGCGATGCTCTCGGTGAAACTCATCAATGCGATACCTGCAGCGGCGGGCCACATGCCCAGCAGCAGGTTGCGATCCGGCATCGACAAAGAGGGCAAACCGGCAGGAATAAAGCCCACCACGCTGACGCCCATGGTCTCCAGGCCAAGGAGAAACGAGGCGGCGATGGCACCTCCGACAGCGATAACGGGTGCGGGCGCACGGGGCCAGAACTTCTTGACCAGCACCAGACAGCCGATGGTTGCTCCCGCCACTATCATCGTTGGCAGCGACACCTGCGGCAACTCACCGAGGAGTGCATACAGGTCGCGAAGGAAACCGCTCTTCTGTATATGTACGCCCAGCACTTTGGGCAGCTGATCGAGAATGATCACGCACCCTATACCAGCTTTAAACCCCGCGAGTACCGGGTCGGAAATGAAACTGGCGAGGAAACCGAGCCGCAGGACACGCGCTGCCAGCAGCATCAAGCCCACTAATACCGAGAGGGTGGCCGTCGCGGTGAGCAGAGTTATATCAGGACTCGCGGCCACGGCGTCACCGATCGCAGCCGCCGCCAGTATCGCGATGGTGGTTGTGGTGGTTACGCTCAGATTTGCGGAGGTACCCAGCAGCGCGTAGACCAGCGGGGCGATAAACGCGGTGTAAAGGCCCACCTCAACCGGCAGTCCGGCAATGGTGGCATAGGCCATGGCCTTGGGAATGACAACAGCCGCAGCCGTCAAACCCGCGGCCACGTCAGCGGCGAGCCAGTCGCGCTGGTAATTCGCAAGCCAGGCGCGCGCGGGGATCATGGTCTCCTGTCCACGATCGGATAGACCCCGGTAAGGCGCGCGATCAGTATGGCGACAAACATCACCCCCACCACCATCTCCAGAATTGTCAGGTAGCGCGATTGAATCAACGCAGGCGAGATGTCACCGAATCCAGCCGTCGTGAGCGCCGTGAAGCTGAAGTAGATTAAATCCGTTATACCCAGAGCCTGTTGACTCCCCTGCCAATGTATACGCGCCAGGGTAGAAGTACTGCGTCAGTCCGTGCAGCTGCGCCCAGAAGATGGCGATCAGAATGTAGGCAGCCACGGCGCCGTACAGCTTGTCCCTGGACATCAAGTCCAGCCGGAACACATACTGCATAAGACTGGCGAGGACAAACACATAGAAAACAGCGTTACAGGCAAAGGCCGCGGCAAAGTGCCCGGGCTGGCCCGAGCGCAGCGCCACAAATCGGAAGACTAATGCCGGGACAACCAGAATCACAGCGATGATAAACGATAACCTTGTTCGCCCAACCGCGGCAACGGCGGCCAACAGCACAGCCACATTTACTATAGACAGTAGAGCCTGGCCATGCGGGGTTTCCCCGAAAAACGGCACGGCGACCAGCAGGGCAACCAGCGCCCAGAAAAGGAGCAGGCAGCGCTGCTGGAGTAGTTTTTGCAATTTTCTCAAGGCCTCCAATCCACCGTATATTGCTCAAGGTAATCATCAACGGCCGCACCGACGGTGGGATGAAAAATATTGCTACCTAACTTGTCGAGTAATTCAAAGCGCTTCAATTTGTCCTTTACCGGATCTTTCATTTCGGCGAAATGCAATTCTATGTGCGAATAGCTGAGCTTTTCATAAAGTTCTGCAATGACATCCGCGGAAGTAATATCCACGCT
The DNA here is from genome assembly GCA_963762235.1 of uncultured Gammaproteobacteria bacterium. Lineage (GTDB taxonomy): Bacteria > Pseudomonadota > Gammaproteobacteria > Pseudomonadales > Halieaceae > Marimicrobium. Next base: position 249,284 of record CAVXKH010000004.1, read on the forward strand.
TGTCACCGGCTCTGCTGCGACAACGATGCGCTTTACCGGCGTAGGGGATTGGCTGACCGCCTCCAGAATGCAGTTTTGAAATAACTCGGCGTTGGCAAAAAACAGCGGCGCATCCCAGCGAAACAATACCAGACCTGGAACCAGGCGCGCGTCGGGGTAACGCTTAAGGTCGTGATAACCGCGCACACCATCGACACGCCCGAGCACGGCATAATGCGGCCGCCAGCCGTCCCACAAGAATTCAATCACAGCGATAACAATGGCCAATCCAATACCGGGAATGGCGCCCAGCACGGCCACACCCACAAAACATAGGATGGATAACCAGAATTCCCACTTTTGCAGGCGATAGATACGACGCAAATCACTGAACTCAAAGAGTCCAATAGCCGATGCAATCACCACGGCGGCCAATGCGCTGGTAGGTAAATTCTGCAAAAGATCGGGCGCAACGAGCAACAACAAGGTAACCGCCAGTGCGCCCACCACGCCGGTAAGCTGGGTTTTTGAACCGGCAGTCTCTGCCACTGGCGTGCGCGACGAACTACTGCTGATCGGGAAGCCCTGAAAAAAACCAGCGGCCAGGTTGGCCGCACCCAAACCGATCATTTCCTGATTGGGATCGACATAGGTGTGCGTCCTGGCGGCGTAAGTACGCGACAGCACGCTGGTATCGGCAAATGACACCAATGCCACCGCACAACCGCCGATAATCACTGCCTGAACATCGGCAAAATCAATCCATGGCAAAGTGAATAATGGTAAGCCTTGCGGCAGTGAACCCAACACTTTCACACCAGCGCTTTCATCCAGGTTGAATACGCCCACTATCACGGTGGCGCCAATCACGGCCAACAAAATGCTCGGAAAGCGCTGATACCGTTTGAGAAACAATATGATCATTAATGCGGAAGCACCAATGATAAACGTGGTGAAGTTGGTTTTGCCTTCGAGGATCGATCCGATGATCTTTAATATATTTTTTACGGGACCTTCACTCTCAATAGAAAATCCAAATACCTTGGGTAGCTGGCTAATTAGAACGGTGAGTGCGATGCCATTCATGTAACCGTAGCGAATGGGCTTGGAAAGCAGCTCGGTGATAAAGCCCAGGCGCAACACGCCTGCCAGAATACACACAATGCCCGATACCACGGCCATCATGCTGGCCAAGGCTATGGCGCGAACCGGATCACCGTGTGACAGCGGTAACACCACGGCCAGAATAACAGCAGCGAGAGAGGAATCAGGCCCCAACACCAGAATGCGACTTGGGCCGAATAATGCGTAGGCCAGCAGTGGAATAATGGTGGCGTACAAACCGTAGATGCCGGGCACACCGGACGCCTCTGCATACGCGATACCCACCGGCACCAGCATGGTGGTCAGAACCAGGCCGGCGGCGATATCGCTAGTCAACCATGATGCTTTGTAATGGGACAGTGTCTGCAGGCCTGGCAACCAGCGCGTCCAGCCGGCATGCGCAGCGACTGGATGTGCCACGCGACCGAGCTGAGGAGAGGGTATGTCGTTGTTCATGCCTTGCTTACACCAATATCCTGTTTTTTTAAGGCGTTGGTAGTGCGGGCGCAAAAAAGAACGCCATCCCCAAAATTAAATACACGGCGAGCAGCTGCACACCTTTTAACCAGTCGGATCGCCCATCGCCAGCGACTTGCGACGTAATCAGAACCGATAACAAAATGGCGACGACAAGCCCCGTACCGAATAATAGATCCATTGGCGCGGGACCTATCCATAAACTGGCCAGCACCAGCACAGGCGCCACGAATAAGGCGACCTGCACACTGGAACCAATAGCGATTGACAGTGACAGATCCATGCGGTTTTTCATGGCAGCGGATATGGCGGTGGCGTGTTCGGCGGCGTTGCCCAAAATAGCAATAATGAATACGCCAACGAATATTCGATTTAAACCGAATTCATGGGCGGTGGGCTCAATGGCGCCGACCAGAATTTCACTCACCCAGGCAATGGCCGCAGTTGATACGGCCAGGATAAAAAGTGCCTTATTAACTGGCCAGGAGACTCTGATTTTTCTTCATCTTCTGTGCCCTGGATGGAGCCGGTAAAAAGTACTTTATGCGTACCGAGAGAGAACACCAGAAAAAGCACATACACCACGAGTAAAACGATCGAAATAGAGATACTCAAAAACCACAAGCCTTGCGCAGACTGTGAACCCACTATGTTGTTATAGGTGGCGGGCAAAATAAGCGCGATCGCGGCAAGTGTTAACAGTGTAGCCTCGGAGCGCGCGCCGGCGGCGTTATAGGTTTGCTCAGAATGACGCAAACCACCTGCCAGCATGGACGCACCAAGCACCAGCAGGATATTGCCCACAATAGAACCCGCTATTGAAGCCTTGACTACATCGTACAAGCCAGCTTGTAACGCGGCGATACCAATAATGAGTTCAGCCGCATTACCGAACGTCGCGTTCAGCAAGCCACCGACGCCCTCTCCCGCCTTGTCGGCCAGGTGTTCAGTCGCGCGGCTCATCCACCCGGCGAGCGGCAATACAGCAATAGCAGCGGCCAAAAATATATACAGATACTGCTGTGGTGCGAGGAACTCCAGGCCTATGGCGATAGGCACAAATATGAGCAGCCAGTTCTTCATACCGTACGTCCTTTTTATTGCTGCCAGCCCCCGCCGAGTGCCCGGTAGAGTTCCACATACGCTCGCAACTCATCACCCTCGGTTTGGGCAAGCTGGATTTGTTGGTTGAACAGTTCCTGGTCAGCGTTGAGTATTTCCAGGTAGCTGGCAAGGCCCGTGTCATAACGCAGTCGAGACAGCGTCACCGCATCCTGCAGCGCTGTCACACCTTTTTCCAGAGTGACGCGCGCCTCTGCAAGAGTCCGCAACGCGACCAAAGCATTGGCGACCTCGCGGTAACCGTTCAGCGCCGCTTGCTGGTATTGCGCAAATGCCTGTTCGTACACCGCCTTGCTCGCTTCATAGTTCCGGGTAAGCCGGCCGCCCTGGAATACCGGCGCGAACAGGCTGGGGTTTACGCTCCAGACCTCGGCGTCATTATCCAGCAGATCTGAAAAATCACCGCTTACGCCGCCATACAGCCCCGTGAGCGAGATTCTGGGGAAGAACAGGGCCTTTGCCGCGCCCACCCTGGCGTTTGCCGCCACCAGTTGCTGCTCGGCCGCCATCACATCGGGCCGCCGCTCCAGTAATGCCGCAGGCAGCCCCACCGGGATGGTGGTAGGAACATGTTTGTCCGTCAGCGCTGCACCGCGCTTGATCGGGCCAGGCGGCTGCCCGAGCAGCAGCGACAGGGCATTTTCAGCAACCTCTATCTGGCTTTCAAGCTGCGGGATAAGCGTATTGGTGCGCGCCCAGTTGGCAACTGCCGTGTCGAGTTCCAGGCGATTCGAGAGTCCGCCGTCCAGTCGCTTGCGGTAAAACTGGATAGTCTCCTCGTTGGTGACCGAGGTTTGCCGCGCAATTTCAAGCTGCATATCCAGTTGCAGCAGCAGGAGGTAAGTGGAGGATACATCGCCCACCAGTGATACGAGAACCGCACGCTGCCCCTCCTCTGTCGCAAGATACTCCGCAAACGCCGCCTCGCTCTCGCGCTGGATGCGCCCAAAAAGATCGAGTTCCCAGGAGGCCTGCACACCGATATCCCAGTTCTGGTAGCTGCGACTCCCGCCACTCCCCTGCGTCGGATCGGCGAGCTGCGAATTCTGCTCTGAGGAGTAGCCGCCTGCCACGCCAACCTCAGGGTAGATGAACGAATGCACGATGCCATAGCGCGCACGGGCCTCGGTAACACGCGCCATGGCGACACGCAAATCGAGGTTGTTCGTGATCGCGGTCTGGATCAACTCCTGTAGCACCGGGTCGTTGGTTACCGTCGCCCAGTTGGCATCCGCGATGGACTGGGCCTCCGCACTACCTTCCACGCCACGGAAAGCAGCCGGCTCCACCACCTCGGGGCGTTCATAATCCGGGCCCAACAGGCATCCGCCCAGAAGCAACGTCGAGATGCCGAGCGCGAGGTTTTTGCGAAGCTGACCGGGGAAGAGGAACATATCAGTGGGCGTCTGTCGTGGACACTGGCGAGGATCCCTGTGTCGGGCGATCCTCTGGACCGCGGCGCCACTGCAGCACCTTTTCAACAGTCACGAACAGGACGGGGATCAGGCAGACACCGATCAGTGTGGCGATGAGCATGCCGGAAAATACCGTCATGCCCATAACCTTGCGCGCTTCAGCCCCGGCGCCACTCGCCGTGAGCAGGGGCACCACGCCGAGGATAAAGGCAAACGCCGTCATCAGGATCGGTCGAAAACGCAGTTTGGCCGCCTCAAGCGCTGCCGGAACAATATCCTTGCCCTGCTCGCGCAGCATTCGCGCAAACTCCACAATGAGGATCGCGTTCTTGGCGGCCAGCCCGATCAGCATGATCAACCCGATCTGGGCGAACACGTTGTTCACATAACTGGCCGAGAACTGTCCCGCCAGCCAGAGGCCAAAAAACGCGCCAAAGGCGGCAAAGGGCGTGCCGAGTAATACACTGAACGGCAGGGCCCAGCTCTCGTACTGCGCGGCCAACACGAGGAATACCAGCAGGATGGCCAAGCCGAAAAATGGCAGGGGATTGGGCGAGGCTTTTTCCTGGTAGGACATGTCGGCCCATTGGTAGCCCATGGTATCCGGAAGGGTGGCTTTTGCCACCTCCTCCAGGGCGGTCAGCGCCTGGGCCGAGCTGTAGCCGGGCGCCGGCGCACCGGAAATCTCCGCAGAGCGAAACAGGTTAAACCGGGTCGTGAATTCAGGGCCGCTGGTCGGCCCCGTTGAAAGTAGCGTATTCAGCGGGACCATATCGCCCGCCGCGCTGCGTACGAAGAACAAACCGAGCTGCTCCGGACTGCGGCGGAATTCGGGCTCGGCCTGCACGTAGACCTTGTAGACGCGCCCGAAGCGGTTGAAGTCGTTGACATAGGAACTGCCCAGCAATGCGCCGAGAGTCGTATTGACGTCCTCGAAGGGCACGCCGGTCTTGAGCACCTTGCTGCGGTCGATATCCGCGAATATCTGCGGAACACTGGCGCGAAACATCGTCGAAATGCGGCCGATCTCGGGGCGCTCGCTGGCGGCGGCGATGAATTTCTGGGCCTGCTCCGCGAGAAATTCCGGGGTGCCGCCGGATTTGTCCTGCAGCTGCAGCGTAAATCCGGAACCGGTTCCCAGACCCGGTATCGCCGGCGGGCCAAACGCTCCGACCATAGCCTCGGGAATCTGCCGGGCGAACTCCTTGTTCAGCGCCGCCGCCACCCCGTTGGCATGTGCTGCCGGCGTCGTGCGCTCGCCCCACTCCTTCAGCTGCACAAAGAAAAAACCCATGTTTGAAGAATAGGCGCCGGTAATCAGGCTGTAGCCGGTAATGGTGACGTATGCCTCGATTGCATCGTTCCCGGCCAGCACGGACTCGACCTTCTTCATCACTTCATCTGAGCGCTGCAACGAACTGGCGTCCGGCAACATCGCGTTGACCAGCAGGTAGCCCTGGTCCTCCTCGGGTACGAAACCCGCCGGAATGCGACCGACCAGAAAAACCGTCAGGCCCGACAGCATGACAATGAACAATAGGCTGCGCGCCGACTTGCGGATCAGGATACCGGTGAAGCTGACGTAGCTGTCTGTCCCGCGGCCGAAAAGCCGGTTGAAACGGTCGTAAAAGGGCGTCAGGAAGCTGCGTTGCCCGTGTGTGGGTTTCAGCATCAGGGCGGCGAGCGCAGGCGACAGCGTGAGCGCATTGAACGCCGACAGCAGTACCGAAATCGCGATCGTAATGGCGAACTGCTGGTAGAAGCTGCCGGTAATACCCGGGATAAAACCCACAGGCACGAACACCGCAGTGAGTATCAGGGCGATCGCCACCACGGGGCCGGATACTTCCTTCATTGCCTGACGGGTAGCGTCTTTCGGCGCCATACCCTGCTCGATATGGTGCATCACCGCCTCGACCACGACGATCGCGTCATCGACGACAATCCCGATCGCCAGCACCAGCCCCAGCAGCGAAAGCACATTGATCGAGAAGCCGAGCAGCGGAAAAAACATAAATGCACCGATCAACGAGACCGGTACCGTGAGCAGGGGAATAAGTGTGGCGCGCCAGTTCTGCAGGAAAATGAACACCACGAGAATCACCAGTGCGATCGCCTCGAACAGGGTATGCACGATCTCGCTGATGCCCTCGCTGACCGGCAGCGTGGTATCCAGTGAAACGCCGTATTCAAGATCGTTGGGGAACCGCTCGGACAGTTCGCTCATGGTGGCCTTGACGCGCTCCGCAACTTCCAGCGCGTTGGTGCCCGGAATCTGGAACAGCGTGATGACGGCGGCGGGTTGCCCGTCGAGGCGACCGATGGAGTTATACAACTGGGTGCCGAGCTCGATACGCGCGACGTCCTTGAGCAAGATCTGGGTGCCGTCGGGATTCGAGCGGATAATAATGTCGGCGAACTGCTCCGCAGTCAGCAGTCTGCCCTGGGTGCGCACGGTATAGGTATACTCCGTGTCCGGCGCCGCAGGCGCCCCGCCGATCTGGCCGGCAGGGCTTAGCTGATTCTGCTGATTGATGGCATTCACGATATCCGGCACCGTAATACCCAGTTTGGCGATGCGGTCGGGCCGCAGCCAGATGCGCATGGCGTAGTCGCTGCCGCCCAGCAGGTTGACCTGGCCGACGCCCGGAATGCGCGCCAGGCTGTCCACGACGTTGATGGACGCGTAGTTCGAGAGAAAATTGTTGTCGTAGCTACCTTTGGGCGAGCTGAGGGTCAGCACCAGCAGTGGAAAGGAGAGGGATTTCTTTACCGAGACCCCGTAGTTTTTCACCGCCTGCGGCAGCATCGGCGTCGCCTCCGACACGCGGTTCTGGGTCAGCACGTTCGCCGTGTCCAGGTTCGTCCCCACATCGAAACTCACCTTGAGGGTCAAGGTACCGTCATTGGCGTTGGTCGACTTCATGTAGATTGAATTCTCGACGCCGTTCATCTTCTGCTCCAGCGGCGTGGCGACGGAAGCCTCCACGTCGGTGGCGCTGGCGCCGACGAACGTCGTGGTGACCTGCACCATCGGCGGCACGATCTCGGGGTACTGGGAGATGGGCAAACTGGACATTGCCACCAGGCCGAGCAGCACCATGATGATGGAAATCACCATGGCGACGATGGGGCGGTTGATGAAGAACTCCGCCACCGGGCTATTGCTCTTCGACTGCGCTGGTGGCGCCCGGTGCCGCGGGTGAGGAAGCGGACGCGGCCACCGGTACTGCCTTCACCGTCATCCCGTCACGCAGGCGCTGCAGGCCCTCTACCACCACGCGCTCGCCGGGCTTGAGTCCCTCATCGATCACCCACAGGTCACCCACGCGCGGACCTACCTTGACGCTACGGACGCTGACCTTGTTATCGGCATCTACCACCACCACATTGTGACGATCCTGCAATTCCTGCACGGCGCGCTGCAGCACCAGTAGCGCATCGCGCCTGATTTCCGAGGCGAAGCGCACTCGCCCGTACTGTCCGGGGCGCAACAGTCGCTCGGGGTTGGGGAAGGAAATCTGCACGCGCCAGGGTACCGGTGGTCGGATCGACAGCGCGCTCCACCGCATCCAGGCTGCCGGGATAGTGGATAGGTGCTCCCGTCTGCAAGCAGCAGTTGGGCTGCTAATGCGCTGCCCGTCACGAGAGTCCTTGCGCGCCTGCGCATTGCGCGCCAGATTCAAATAATCCGCCTCGCTGATGCCGCCGCGGAAAGATAATCGGGTCCACCTTCGACACCGTGGTCAGCAGGGTGCTCTCGCCGCTGCCCACCAGATTGCCCGCTTTCACCTCCGTGATGCCCACGATGCCGTCGATCGGAGAAGCGATGCGGGTGTAACCCAGGTCCAGTGCCGCCTTGTCGGCGGCCGCGCGGGCGGCATCGACCTGGGCACTGGCCGCGCTCTGGGCAGCCAGCGCGTTATCCAGTTCCTGCAGGCTGACCGCCTGCTGCGCCGCCAGCGGTTTCATACGATTGACCGTAACCGTGGTCTGGTCGAGGCGGGCCTGGCTCGTGGCCAGGTTGGCCTTGGCCTGGGCAAGTGCCGCCTGCAGGGGTTTCGGATCGATCTGGTACAGCAGGTCGCCCTTGTGTACAAAGGCGCCCTCGGTAAAGTTGATGGTGTCGAGAAAGCCCTCGACCCGGGCGCGGATGTCCACATCCTGCGAGCCCCGCGTCTGTCCCACAATCTCCATGTAAATCGGCACGTCCTGCTGCACCACCTCGGCCACATACACTTCGGGGACAGCAACCGCGGGCGCCTCCTGTTTGGAGCAGCCCACCAGAACCATAGCCAGCAAACCAAGCGTGCCCAGAGCCAAATTGCACTGCATGAGGAACTACCTCGGAAGAAACAGAAAACTACATCCAATTACATGCAACTTGCGACCATCCTGCCGGCATTGGTCAGGACTACCCAGTATTAATAGTGATGCGGAAACCGAGATCATTCTCACCCATACCTGAAACATTGACAAGCAACGTTATAACTTCATTATAAATGGTGGCGCCAAAGTTGACCGAGATCAAGCAACCGGCGCCATGCCTGATTGCTTTTTTAGTGTAAAAGATTACCATTTCCTTTGAGCAGTCGACTTCCGTCTGCACCAGTATGCGGCGTTTGCGACGCGAGCCAAGGAGGTCTTTAACATGTCCCCGAGAAGCTGGTTGTCCTGTCTGTTTCCTGTTCCTGTCGTATCTCGCTCCCGCCGCTGCGCAGGAGCCGGTAGCAGCCGCTCGTCGATCCCGAAGCGATGATGATCCTGCAGCGTGCCGCGCAGCACATGGCTGATGCGACGCGCTTCAGTGTAACGATCCGCGATGGTTACGATGCCGTCCAGGCGAACGGGCAGAAGATCGAGTTTGGGGACCGGCGCCAGGTGCTGGTCAATCGTCCCAGTCAGTTGCGGGTCGATGTCGTGCGCAGTGACGGCAAGCAGAGCACCGTGGTCTTCGACGGCAAGAACCTGACGGCCTATGATCATGCCAACAACGTCTATGCCCGGTCGGCGATTGCCGGCGATGTCGATGCGGCAATCAAGCACTTCGTGCGCGACCTGCGCATGCGCCTGCCGCTGGCCATGCTCCTGGTGCGCCAGTTTCCCGACTGAACTGAAGCGCCGCGTGCAGCAGCTGGACTACGTGGAGGAAACGGTCAGCCGCGGCGTGCCGAGCGACCACCTCGCGGCGCGCGGCGCTGACGTCGACTTCCAGATCTGGATTGCGCAGGGCGAACAGCCGCTGATCCAGCGCGTGGTGCTGACCTACAAGCTCGAAGAGGGCGCGCCACAGTTCTGGGCCGAATTCTCCGACTGGAACTTCAACCCGGCCGTGCCCGCAAGCAAATTCGAGTTCCAGCCGCCGGCGGACGCGCAAGCCCATTCAGTTTCTGGCCAATTACGTCGAGACCGCCCGCACGAGGCGGGAGCCGGCGGCGCAGACAGGAGAAACGCCATGAATTCCAGGCGCTCGATTCAATTGATTGCGCTCGTCAGCGCAGTACTGCTGGTCGCGGCAAGCTTCTATGAGGCCGAGGCACGGGGCGGCCGTGGCGGCGGTGGCCGTGGGGGCGGCGGTGGATACTCGCGGGGTGGAGCGGCCGCAGGCGGCGAGTTTTTCGTCGCGCGGCGGCGCGGAGGCGCGTGCCAGTGGGGGTGGCCAGCGTCAGCAACAAGCTTCAGCACAGCGCACCCAGTCGCAGGAGAGTCGGCAAACACAGCAGACAGGGCAATCAGCAGAACCGCCAGTCGCAGCAGGATAGCAATCAGCAAAGCCGGCAGGATTATGCCAACGACGCTCGCGAAGACCGACAGGACTACTACGACGATGAAATTGACGACGACTGGGATCGTTGCTGCGACGATGACATTGGGACGAAGGCGAGGCGCTGGTGGTCGGCGCGGTCGTCGCCGGCGCTGTGGTGGCGGCGGCTGAGTCGTCAGACGACGACTACGTGCAATCCACCACGACCATTTCCGCACTGCCGTGCACGCCTGCGGTGCAGGCGATCAACGGCGTCACCTACTACAACTGCGGCAGCAGCTGGTACAACCAGGTCTACTCGGGCGGCGGCGTGAGTTATATAACGGTGCAAGCGCCGCCAGGTTACTGACCTGCGGGGGAGAATGGACCTGCCGGGTTGATGTCAATCTCTGCATTAGTGCCGCAGGAAAATTACTATGCAACGCAAGGAGACAAGGGCTACCATAACGGTAAACACATGAGGGAGGATTTCCAGTGCGGACTTCGAAGTTATTTTTATTCTGCATTCTTGCCATGGCGTTAAGCAGTGCCGCAAGTGCAGAGGTTTACGAAAGCAAGGATGCCCAGGGCAATACCGTCTACAGTGACAGGCCCTCCCAGGGCGCTGAAGCGGTCAAGGTGCCGCCGACCAACTCCGCTGATCCGGTGGCAATAACTCCCAGGCCACCGGCGTCACCCGAAACACCCGCCAAGCCCCAAAAGCGATCCGCCAGGCCTGCCAGTTCCGAACAAGGGGAAACGGATGACGACTGGATCTATTATGGCGACGATGATGACTTTGATGAGCTTGACGATCAAACCAGGAGAGAGAATCGACGGGACAAAGCCGACATCGCGAAACCGAAAAAAGAGCGTCCGGTCAAGGTACAACCTCTCCCCAGTGCCCCCCGCCCGGCAGGTGGCGGCGGCGGGGGTCGGCGCTAGGTGGCTGGTCGCGAAACCACGACCATGAACCTGCTTCTCAAGGAAATACGTCACAATCCCCTGCTATGACTGCTGGCGTTTGTTCCCGTGGTGCTGGCCGCCGCGCAGTTCAGGCCTGTCACGCATACGCTGCTGTTCGTGCTCTCGATACTCGCCATTGTGCCCCGCGCGGTACTGCTCAGTCATGCCACTGGAGCCGTGGCGGCCAGAACAGGTGATGCAGTCGGTGGCCTGCTCAACGCTACACTGGGCAACCTGACGGAACTGGTCATTGCGCTTACGGCACTGGGTGCGGGCCAATACATGCTGGTCAAGGCGTCCATCGCCGGCGCCATTGTCACCAACACCCTGTTCATGCTGGGCGCTTCGTTTCTGCTTGGCGGGCTGAAGTACCACACGCAGGAATTCAACCGGGTTGCCGCGCGGTTTCAGGCGGGCTTGCTGTTTTTGGCGACCATCGCGCTGCTGGTGCCGTCCGCCCTTATCCAGGTGGAGTCCGGTGCACACTCGACCTTCACACAGGACTTGAGCCTGGGGCTGGCAGTCCTTCTGATCGCGTGCTACGGCATGGGCATGCTGTACTCGCTCAAGACACACAAGGAGATGTTTGCCAGCGTGGTCTCCGGGGAATCCCATGAAGCCTCCTGGCCGATTGGCCTTGCGCTGGCCACGCTCGCTGGCGTTACAGTGCTGGTGGCTTTGGTGAGTGAAGTATTTTTTGAATCGGTGCAAAAGGCGGCCGAGACGTTCGGGATGTCGCCGGCTTTCGTGGGCTTTATCGTTGTGGCACTGGTTGGCGCGGCAGCCGAGATGGCCTCGGCGTTCTCCGGCGCGCGCAAGAACCGGCTGGACCTGAGTGTAGGCATTGCCTTGGGCAGCCCAGATAGCGCTCTTTGTCGCACCGGTGCTGGTGCTGGTGAGCTACTCCATCGGGCCGACGCCGATGGACCTGCAGTTCTGGCCGGGGGCCGTGATCATGGTATTGATCGCCACCATGACCGCTGCGCTAGTCACCAACAGCGGGCGCTCAACGTGGTTTCTTGGCATGCTGGTGCTGATGGTCTACCTGATCTTTGCCATGACGCTGTATCTGTTGCCCCCAAGGGCTTGATGCGACTACCCGAGTCGCCGACCTACGCACAGTGTCCAGGTCGCCGCCCACTACCGGTCCACCGAGGTGTCACGCGTTTATGGCACGGGTGATGTTGTCAGGTCGCCGGCGCTGGCCGCCACAGGCATTGAGCAGGCGCGCGTCGCTGTCTGCCACGTCTTTGGGGAAACATTCAAGTGCGACATCGCCCCGCTGCTGCCAACCGGCATCTACACCATCCCCGAAGCCAGTTGCGTGAAATCGGGGAACAAATGCCCCAGTGGGTATAGCAATACTCAGGGGGGTTACTGTAGGAGGTAGCATCAAATTCAAGCAATCAGTGGAAATCCGATAGCTCAGCTCAGTGGAGAACATGCGTTGGCTTCACGCAATATCTTGGCGGGAACGCCTTACGATGCATAAATTGAGGGCCTTTCGGTCCCCCTTTATTTACCTCATAATAGCAAGCGATTCTCGGGCGAAGATTTATTGAAAAGGAACCCGTCCAGGCTTAAGCCCACCTCTAAGCACAAAGGAACGCACAACATGATAAAGAAAACGGTATTACTTGCCAGCTTGATGACACTGGTATTGGGTCTATCGGCCTGTGGAGGAAATGACACCCAGACGACGGTGAAGACCACGGAAACCCAGGGCAAGCAGTTACTGGATTTGAAGGAGGCCTATGACAAGGGTGTGATTTCCGAGAGTGAGTATAAGAAAACCAAGAATGAGATTCTCAAGCAGAATTAAGCGCCGCTCTCTCTAGCCGGAGTCACTGATAATGTCGGTCGCGCTTGGCAGTGGCTGGAAGCCGGACTACTTGGCAGTCGCGTGTACCTCCGTCCAGCGCTTATTGATCAGTTCCATCAATTTATTGTGCTGCTCGGCTGATAATTTATTCTTATTTGCCAGCAACAATCCCTGCACACATATAGTTTCCACAGGACGGGCATTTTCGACTGCGCCAGGCGCTACCTTCATACGGCGATAAATGGCTTCTCCGCTCAACGCTTTTTGGGTAAGGCGCTCGTCACTGATCTTCACAAAGCGAAATTTATCGGGGTTGGCTATCACCATGTCTATTTCCGGTGAGTGCTCATTGGGTCCTTGAACGACCATCACAGCCTCTTCAATATTTGTTTTTGGGTGCGCAAAATCGGTCATCATCTGGACGGTATCGCCGTAAATCAGCGTGGTGCTCTTTAGTTCAGGGATCAGACTCTTCATATAGTCGAATGTCACCCAAATGCCGCTGTTCGGGCTCTTGATCCCTAGGTGCAGCCGACGTGATTCCTGCATGTCTTTGTCAGTTTCAATATCACTCTCGCTGTTGCTGATAATGAACACACATTCTTGCCCGACATTCTCCAGTGTTTCGATTGACTGCGCCGCGTTGGGGTTTTCATTGAGGTAATACTGCAGGGCGTCGGCTTGGGCAAAGGCCAGATTGACCGGGCTATCTCTGTCCAGAAGTGCCTTCAGGTTGGCGAGTGAACCAATGCTGGCGCGGTTCTCCACAGTCAGCTCCATGCCGCTGGCCACCGCCTGCAGGCGTTCAGCCGTATTCCAGTAGCCGCCTCCCTCCAGTCCTGAGCTAATGACGATATTGGTCGCGACTGGTGCTACGTCGTTCTGGGAAAGCGCAACATTGGCGGCTGAACCCAACAGGCAGACCACCAGCATCTTGGTAAAGTAGCGATTCATAAGCTTGGCCGTTGCGGGTTTTCGGAGAGTGAGGCTTAGAGTATCAGACGGCGGTAAAATCATCCATATCGATCAGTAGCGCTGGTATAAAGACTCTCGCGGACTATTTGAATTGCCACTAGCGGCTTGGCGCTACACTGTGTCGGCGGGGCTGGCTATAATTTAAAAATCTTCTATTATTGTACGTGGGCGCAAGCTCAAACGGCAATAACAATGCGGCGGGGCCTGCGCAATGTTTAACCTCAACTCCAGATGCGGACATTATGAAAGACAGCTATAACGGGCCCCGGTTCGAGGGCGCGCAACTTGTAGTAGAGAAGCACGGAGACGCAGCTGTCTACGACGCCAAATTCCTGATTTCAATCCTGCTCGTTTACGTCGCAAAGGGCGACGGGCACATTGACGGTGCCGAGACGGATCGCATGATCGATATTATCTCCACGCGCTTTCACAGTTCCGGGGCAGAGGCTATGGGCTTGTTGACCGATGCCGTGAGGACAATCACCGATAGTGGCGACCTGATGGGGAAGCTACATGAGATTAGCCAAGGGCTTAGTGAGGCTGAATGTAGTGATATTTTCGACATGCTGCTCGAAGTCATCATGGCCGATGGCGAGTTGGCCGGTGGTGAAGCGCGCACGGTAGCCGTTGCGGGCAAGATTCTGGGCCTTTCCCCGGAAGCTATCCATGCGAGAATTCAGGCGACCCATTGATACCGGCGCAGATCGCTTGGTCAAAGAACCGAGCACTGCACAGGGTGATGAGACCGGTGAAAAACTTGCGGTTGGGCAGCGCCGTCCAAATCGCGATCTTCTTCGCGCCGGTGCTGGTACTGTTGAGCTACTTCATCGCGCCGACGCCGATGGACCTGCAGTTCTGGCCGGGTGCGGTAATCATGGTATTGATCGCCACCATGACCACTGCGCTGGTCGCCAACAGCGGACGCTCGACGTGGTTACTTGGCGTGCTCGTGCTGATGGCCTACTTGATCGTTGCCATGACGCTGTACCGGTTGCCCCCAAGGGCCTGATGAAACATTTGCCGGTGGATATCGGCATTGGGATGATGTGAAGATATGAGCACGACCTTGCCCCCGCTTGTCAGTCGCCCCGCGTGGAAAGCGCTGGAGGCCCATGCCCGGGAGATGCGCGATGTTCACCTGCGCACGCTGTTCGCCAATGATCCGGCGCGTGGCGCGCGACTGACCGCCGAGGGCGCGGGGCTGTTCCTCGACTACTCGAAGAACCGCGTCACCGATGAAACAATGCATCTTCTCGTCCGGCTGGCGGATGAGTCGGGACTGAGCGCCCGGATCAGGGCCATGTTCCGCGGGGAGAAAATCAACAGCACCGAGAATCGCGCCGCCCTCCACGTCGCGCTGCGCGCGCCGCGCAGTGCCTCGATTCTCGTGGACGGGGAGAATATCGTGCCTCAGGTGCACGCCGTCCTCGACAAGATGGCTGCCTTTGCCAACCGCGTCCGCAGCGGCGAGTGGCAGGGCCACACTGGCTCGCGTATTCGCAACGTCGTCAACATAGGCATCGGCGGCTCGGACCTCGGACCGGTGATGGCCTACGAGGCACTGCGGCATTACAGCGAACGTGCGCTGACCTTCCGCTTCGTGTCGAACGTCGACGGGGCCGACTTCATCGAGGCGACACGCGACCTCGATCCGGCCGCGACGCTCTTCATCGTGTCGTCCAAGACCTTCACCACGCAGGAGACCATGACCAACGCGCAGAGCGCGCGCGACTGGCTGCTGGCCGGGCTCGGTGGTGACATCAAGGCCGTGGCGAAACACTTCGTCGCGGTCTCGACGAACGCCGGGATGGTAGCGCGCCTTCGGCATCGACACGGCCAACATGTTCGGGTTCTGGGACTGGGTCGGGGGGCGCTACTCGATGGACTCGGCGATCGGCCTGTCCACCATGATTGCCATCGGCCCTGACAATTTCCGGGCGCTGCTGGAAGGCTTCCACCAGATGGACGAGCACTTCCGCACTGCGCCACTCGCGCAGAATCTGCCGGTGCTGCTGGGCCTGCTGACAGTCTGGTACACCGATTTCTTCAACGCGCATACGGTGGCCGTGCTGCCCTACGAGAATTACCTGAAGCGCTTCCCGGCCTATCTCCAGCAACTGACCATGGAGAGCAATGGCAAGCATGTGACGCTCGACGGTGCGACCGTGACCTACGACACCAGCCCGATCTACTGGGGCGAGCCCGGCACCAACGGGCAGCACTCGTTCTACCAGATGATTCACCAGGGCACGCGGCTTATTCCGTGCGACTTCATCGCCTTCGCGCACGCGCTTACGCCGCTGGGCCAACACCACGACATACTGGTGGCGAACGTATTCGCCCAGGCCGAGGCGCTCGCCTTTGGCAAGACGCTGGAGCAGGTCAAGGCCGAGGGTATCCCGGACAGTCTTGCGCCCCACAGGGTGTTCGAGGGAAACCGCCCGTCGAACATGATCCTCGCCGACCGGCTCACGCCGCAAACGCTGGGCAGACTGGTCGCCCTGTACGAGCACAGCGTCTTCACCCAGGGCGCAATCTGGAACATCAACTGCTTTGACCAGTGGGGGGTCGAACTCGGCAAGGCGCTGGCCCAGGCAATCCTCCCCGAGCTTGCAAGCCCGACAGCCGCGGCGCTCAAGCATGACAGTTCCACCAACAACCTGATCCAACGCTACCGGAAGATGAAAGGCTGATCAGCTGAACTCAAGGCGAAGCAGCGACGCAACTGCAGCAGAAAGGGGGCTTAACAACGATGCAACTTGGAATGATCGGGCTTGGACGGATGGGGGCGAACATGGTGCGCCGCCTGATCCGTGGCGGCCACGAGTGTGTGGTCTTCAACAGGTCGCCGCAGGCGGTGGCGGAACTCGTGCAGGAGCACGCAATAGGCGCCTCGTCACTGGCGGACCTCGTCGCCAGGCTTGCCAGGCCGCGCGCGATCTGGCTGATGGTTCCGGCTGCCGTGGTGGACAACTCGATCGCCGAACTGCTGCCGCTGCTGGAGAGAGACGACATCCTGATCGATGGCGGCAATTCCTATTACGTGGATGACATCCGGCGCGCCAGGGAATTGGCGGCGCAGGGCATTCACTACGCGGATGTCGGCACCAGCGGCGGCGTGTGGGGACTCGAGCGCGGCTACTGCATGATGATCGGCGGCGAGGACGCGGTGGTACAGCATCTCGACCCGATCTTTGTCACCCTCGCACCCGGCCAGGGCAACGTCCCGCGCACGCCGGGCCGCGAGCAGCTCGGCGGCACGGCGGAGCAGGGTTACCTGCACTGTGGCGCGAACGGGGCCGGGCACTTCGTCAAGATGGTGCATAACGGCATCGAGTACGGGTTGATGGCAGCCTACGCCGAGGGTCTGGGCATACTGCGCAGCGCCAACATCGGCAAGCGCGAGCACGCGGTGGATGCCGAGACGACGCCGCTGCGCGACCCTGAGCATTACCAGTACGATTTCAACCTGCGCGACATCTCCGAAGTCTGGCGGCGCGGCAGTGTCGTGGCGTCCTGGCTGCTCGACCTGACCGCCACGGCACTGGTCGACGACCCTGAACTGCAGCAGTTCGCCGGTCGCGTCTCTGACTCCGGCGAAGGGCGCTGGACGATCAAGGCGGCCATCGACGAGGCGGTGCCGGTGCCGGTGCTGTCGACCGCGCTTTACCAGCGCTTCAGTTCGCGCGGCGAGGCGGATTACCAGGATAAGGTGCTGTCGGCGATGCGCTTCCAGTTCGGCGGCCACCTGGAGAAATCCGGGAAGTGAGTTGACTGTAATGATGAATTGACTGCGATAATGAGTTGACTGCAATGAGCACATCCGCGCCTGACGCGCGGGTGCTGTAACAGGCCCCGACAACATTTCAACACAATCCCAACAACAAGGTAACACCATGGCTATCCATCCACTGGCCGGCAAACCCGCCCCCCACGAACTACTTGCCGATATTGGCAAGTTGTGCGACGCCTACTTTTCGCGCAAGCCCGACAGCAGCGACACTGCGCAACGCGTGAGTTTCGGCACCAGCGGTCACCGCGGCTCGTCCCTGCGCAGTACCTTCAATGAGGCACATGTCCTGGCGATTTCCCAGGCGATCTGCGAGTACCGCAGCAGTCACGGCATCAGCGGCCCGCTCTTCCTCGGCAAGGACACCCACGCGCTGTCGGGACCGGCTTTTATATCTGCTCTTGAAGTACTGGTCGCCAACGGCGTGTCGGTCATGGTGGACCAGGACGACGGCTACACTCCCACCCCGGCGATCTCGCATGCCATCCTGACCTACAATCGCGGGCGCACCACCGGCATGGCCGATGGCATCGTGATCACGCCCTCGCACAACCCGCCGGAAGACGGCGGTTTCAAATACAACCCGCCACACGGCGGCCCCGCGGATACCGACATCACGCGCTGGATCGAGGACCGGGCCAACCAGCTTCTGGCCGATGAGCTCAAGGCGGTGCAGCGCATGGCTTATGATGCGGCGCGCCGCGCCGCCCATGCATACGACTATGTCGGCACCTATGTCGACGACCTGGGTTCGGTGGTGGACATGGACGCGATCCGCAGCGCCGGGCTCAGGATCGGCGTCGATCCGCTGGGCGGTGCGGGCATCGCGTACTGGCAACCGATCGCCGCACGCTACGGGTTTGAATTGGACATCGTCAACACCACAGTGGACCCAGCCTTCGGTTTCATGACCCTGGACTGGGACGGCAAGATCCGCATGGATTGCTCGTCGCCCTACGCCATGGCCAAGCTGATCGCGCTCAAGGACCGCTTCGATATCGCCTTCGGCAACGATACCGACCATGACCGGCACGGCATTGTCACCCGCGCCGGACTGATGAACCCCAACCATTTCCTGGCGGCGGCAATTCATTACCTGTTCACCCACCGCCCGCACTGGCGCGCGGACGCCGCCATCGGCAAAACCGTGGTGAGCAGCAGCATCATCGACCGCGTGGCAACCCGGATCGGCCGCAGGCTGGTGGAAGTGCCGGTGGGCTTCAAGTGGTTCGTCGACGGCCTCCACGATGGCTCGATGGGTTTCGGTGGCGAGGAGAGCGCGGGCGCCGCGTTCCTGCGCCGCGACGGCACGGTCTGGACCACCGACAAGGACGGTATCATCATGGACCTGCTGGCGGTGGAGCTGATGGCGAAAACCGGTCGCGACCCTGCGGAGTATTACGCCGGCCTCACCGCCGAACTCGGGGCGCCGGTGTATGCACGCATTGACGCGCCCGCCACGGCGGCGCAAAAGGCCGTGCTACAAAAGCTTGCGCCGCAGGCCATTGACGCGACGGACCTGGCGGGCGACCCGATCCAGTCCATGCTCACCAGCGCGCCCGGCAATGGCGCGGCTATCGGCGGGCTCAAGGTTATCACCGCACAGGGCTGGTTCGCCGCGCGCCCGTCGGGCACGGAAGAAGTCTACAAGCTGTATGCCGAGAGCTTTCGCGGCAGCGCACACCTGCAGCGCATCCAGCAGGAGGCGCAGGCGATCCTGACGCAGGCATTCGCCAGCTCCGCAAGCTGATGGCGACGACACCGCGCAACGCTGCAGGAACCGGCCTGTGAACAGAGGTTCCATTCTCGTGGTCAATGCCGGTTCATCCAGCCTGAAGTTCTCGCTGTTCCGTCTCGATGCTGCCGATGTGCTGCAACTGGCGTTGCGCGGACAGCTTGATGGCATTGGCAGCCGACCTCACCTGCAGGCGAAAGATGACGCGGGCAACACCCTGGTCGAGCGTGATCTGGCAGTCGATCAGGTCGGCGCGGCAGGGGATGCGATCACGCTTGTCCTCACCTGGCTGCGTGAACACTTCCCGCGCGAGCCGCTGCTCGCCGTCGGTCATCGCGTGGTCCACGGCGGCGCGGCCTACTCGCAACCGGTGCGGGTCGATGACGCGGTGTTTGCGGCGCTGGAACAACTGACCCCGCTTGCCCCCCTGCATCAGCCGCACAATCTGGCGGCGATCCGCGCACTGCGCGAGACACAGCCGCACGTGCCGCAGATTGCCTGTTTCGACACGGCCTTTCACCGTACCCACCCGCAGCTGGCCGATGTGTATGCCCTGCCCTGGGAATACTACGAGACCGGGGTGCGACGCTACGGCTTTCACGGCCTGTCCTATGAATACATTGCGGCAGTGCTGCCACGGGTTGCGCCCGCAATCGCGAACGGGCGCGTGATCGTCGCACACCTGGGCAGCGGCGCGAGTCTGTGCGCCCTGCGGGCGCTCAGGAGCGTGGACTCGACCATGGGCTTCTCGCCACTGGACGGCATCCCGATGGGCACGCGACCGGGCGCGGTAGACCCCGGCGTGCTGCTGTACCTGGTCGGTCAGCGCGCCATGACGCCGGCGGCGCTGGAACAGCTGCTGTACAAGGAATCGGGTCTGCTCGGCTTGTCCGGCATCAGCAACGACATGCGCCTGCTGCTGGAAAGCCCCGAGCCGCGCGCGCGCCTGGCGATCGACTACTTCGTGTATTACGTTGCCAAGGCAATCGGCGCGCTGACCGCAGCCCTCGGCGGACTGGACGCTCTGGTGTTCACCGCCGGCATCGGCGAGAACTCGCCGGAGATCCGCGCCCGCATTGTGCAGGCCTGCGCCTGGCTGGGGATCACGCTCGATGTGGACGCCAACCAGCGTGGCAGCGCCTGTATCTCGACGGCGGACAGTGCTGTTGCGGCCTGGGTGGTGCCAACCAATGAAGAACTCATGATCGCCAGACACACCCATGCAGTGTTGACATATTCATCTTGCTGTAACACCCTCTCAGAAACACAAGAAAATGGATACACCTTCAGCTTGAACCTGGCGAGTATGTGTCTGTGCCGCTGCAGAAATGATAGCTTATACGCCGTCTGGCGTGGAGCAGCGAGCAACGAGCCATGAGTTATCAATCGTTTCCGTTTACCGTGGCCTGGAAATACTTCGTTCGATCGGTCCGCAACTTTGCCAACTCCGAGGCCGGCGGCCGTGCGCGCTGGATGTTTGCGCGGCTGATCGCGTTCATGTTTGCGATCAATGGCATGACCGTCGTCAACAGCTACGTGGGTCGCGACTTCATGACCGCGATCGCGGATCGCGACCGGGCCGGGTTCATCCACCACGCCGTGCTCTATGTTATTGTCTTTGCCGTCTCCACCCTGATCTCTGTGAACATCCGTTTCCTCGAGGAGCGCCTGGCGCTGCGTTGGCGCGAGTACCTGACGCGGCGACTGCTCGATCACTATCTCGCCGATGGCAGCTACTACCAACTGGATGCATCCCAGACCCTGGCCAACCCGGACCAGCGCATCGCCGAGGACGCCCGCTCCTTCACCGTCACCACCTTGTCCTTCGTGCTCATGATCCTCAACAGCAGTTTTACGGTGGTCGCCTTCTCCGGGGTGCTCTGGACGATCAGCCCAACGTTGTTCATGGTGGCTGTGCTCTACGCGGCCGGCGGCTCCCTGCTGACGGTCCTGCTCGGCCGGCCGCTGGTCGGACTCAACTACGAACAGTTCGACCGGGAGGCCAATTTCCGGTCGGGACTCATCCATGTGCGGGAGAACGCCGAGGCTATCCTGCTGGCGGGCCGCGAGGCGCGACTCTCGCAGCGGCTGCACGGCAGTTTCGATTCCCTGGTCCGCAACTTCCGGCGCATGATCAGCATCAACCGCAACCTGGGCTTTTTCACCACCGGCTACAACTGGCTGATCCAGATCATCCCGGCCCTGATCATCGCCCCGGCTTTTATGGACGGACGGGTCGAGTTCGGCGTGGTGACCCAGTCGGCGATGGCGTTTTCGACCCTGGTGGCCGCCTTCTCCCTGATCGTCACCCAGTTCCAGTCCATCTCCAGCTTCGCCGCCGTGGTGACGCGCCTGAGCTCGCTGGTGGAGGCCGTCGACGCGTCGAAGCACTGCGGTCAATGCACCATCGAGTTCTGCGAGGAGGAGGGGCGGCTGGCCTTCGAGGAGTTCACCCTGCGCTCGTCGAATGGCGGGAGTGGGTGGAGTGCTGCTGGACAGGCTGTCGCTGGAAATCCCGCGCGGCGGACGGTTCCTGATCCAGTCCGAGGACGAGGCTGCCATCCTGGCCCTGTTCAGGGCGACCGCCGGCATCGAGGTCAGCGGGGAGGGGCGTCTGGTGCGGCCGGGCGCCCGCAACCTGGGCTTGCTGCCCGAGCGGCCCTACCTGCCGCCGGGCACCCTGCGCGATGCCCTGGTAGCCGCCGACATGGATGACCTGGTGTCCGACCAGAAGCTTATCGAGGCGCTCGGGCAGTGGGGGCTCGACGGGGTTCTCGCGCGCACCAACGGACTCCACACCGAGCAGGACTGGGAGAGCGTGCTGTCGCTCGGTGAGCAGCAGTTGCTGGCCTGCGTGCACGTCATCCTGGCGCAGCCGCAATTTGTCATACTCGACCGGCCTTCCACCGCCCTGGGCGTCGAGCGCACCCGGGAGGTCCTGAACCGCTTTGCCGCCGCCTCGATCGGTTACATCAAACTTGGGCACGCCAAGGGGCAGGTCGATCTCTACGACGCCATCGTGGACATCCACGCGGACGGCAGCTGGCGCGTGTCGGAGCCGACCTCGCCGCCTGCCGACGCCGCCCGGTGAACGGCGACAGCCTGGACGACTTCGCGGACCTTCGCGCCTGGACCGCTATCACCTCCGGCCAGGCCAGTTTGGCGATTTCTCCGGAGCGGGGACGGCGCGGCGGCGCCATGCGCCTGGATTTCGATTTCCAGGGCGGCGGGGGCTTCGTGGTCGCGCGCAAGCCGTTCGCCCTGAGCCTGCCGGAGAGCTACGCCTTCAGCTTCGATATTTGCGGTCACGGACCCGGCAACATTTTTGAATTCAAGCTGGTCGACGCCGCCAACCAGAATGTCTGGCGCTGGCGCAAGGAGGTCTTTGATCTCCCTGAGGACTGGCAGACCATCCGCATCAGGAGCAGCGACATCGAATTTGCCTGGGGGCCGCTGGGCGGCGGTCCGCCGCGCGATATCGCCGCCATCGAACTGGTGGTCGCGGCCGGGCCCGGCGGAGAGGGAACAGTGTGCTTCGAGGATCTGCGTTTCGAGGACACCAGCTACTACCTGACCCCGGTGGTGCAGGCCAGCAGCGCGCTGCCGGGCTGCGCGCCGTTGCATGTCCTTGAGTCATATCCCGCGACCTGCTGGCGCAGCGCGGCTGCCGACGAGCCGCAACGGCTGGTCATCGATTTCCAGCGCGAGCGCGAGTACGGCGGCCTGACGATCTGCTGGGATACCGGGCGGCTGCCCCGCGCCTTCGATATCCGGCTCTCCGGCGATGGGAGCGACTGGACCACCTGTTTCGCCACCGATCAGGGGGTCGGCCGCGAGACCCATGTCTACCTTCCCGGGGCGGTCTCGCGCTTTATCAGTATCGAGCTCAGGGAGAGCATGCAGCGCGCGGGGTTCGGTATCATCCGCATCGAGGTGCAGCCGCACGCGTTTTCCCGCTCCATCAACGATTTCTTCAGCGCGATTGCCCGGCGCACCGGCACCGGCCTCTATCCCAAATATCTTATGGGGCGCCAGACCTACTGGACCCCGGTCGGCACCGGGGAGGACGTGACCCAGGCCCTGTTCAACGAGGAGGGCATGGTGGAGGTCGACCGGGGAACTTTCTCCATCGAACCGTTGCTGTTCGCGGATGGCCGACTCATCACCTGGGCCGACGTGGCGCTGACGCAGACGCTGGAGCAGGGTTACCTGCCGATACCCTCTCGCAATGGCAGGCCGGCGATCTGACCTTGAGCACCACCGCCTTCGCGACGGGACCCAGTGGGGCTTCCACCCTCTTCATTCGCTACCGCATCACGAACAACTCGGAGGCGACACGCCCGGTCCGTTTGTTTGCCGCTATCCGCCCCTTCCAGGTCACGCCGACCTGGCAGCACTGGGACACGTTCGGCGGCGTCAGCCGGATCAGCGAGCTGGCCTATGCAGTCCGGGATGGTCCGGGTCGATCGCCGCAAACGGATCATCCCCATGACCACCCCCAGCCAATTCGGCGCAGCGACGTTTGCCCAAGGGGCGATCACGGAGCACCTGCAGACTGGTGAACTGCCGTTGCAGGACAGCGTGAACGATGCTTTCGGCTACGCCTCCGGCGCGCTGCGCTTCGACCTGGAGCTGCCAGCGCATGCCACTGAGGAGGTCTATCTCGCCATCCCCTTTGGCACCGTGGAGCAGGACCAGCCGGCCGAGCAGGAATCTCTGCTGTCCGGGGCGGAGCAGTTCAGCAGCGCTGTGCGTCAGTGGGAGGACAAGCTGGGAACATTCGACATCCGCCTGCCGCCTGTGGCGCCGGGAGTGGTGGAGACGCTCAAGACAGCCGCGGCACACATCCTCATCAATCGCGCCGGTGCCGGCTTTGCATCCGGGCCCGCGCCGTTACTCGCGCTCCTGGATTCGCGACGGTGCCCTGATGGGGGCGGCTTTGGCGCGGGTGGGGCTGCCCGGGGCGGGACGCGATTTCATCCGCTGGTACTGCGGCTTTCAGGCACCGGACGGCAACCTGCCCGATTGCGCCGATAGCGCCGGTTGCGAATGGCTGCCGGAGTACGACTGCTGGGGCGAACACATTTTCGCCGTCATGGACCATTACCGGTTCAGCGGCGATGCCGCCTTTCTGGCCGAGATGTGGCCGGCCGTACTCAAATCGGTGGACTATATGGAAGCGTTGCGCAACCGGCGGATGACCCCGGAGTACCAGACTCCGGAAAAGCGCGCCTGTTACGGACTGCTGCCGGAGTCCATGAGCCACGAGGGCTACATGGCCCACCCGGTCCATGCCTATTGGGACGATTTCTGGGCGCTGCGCGGCTTCAAGGACGCCGCCGCGATGGCCGGGATTCTGGGCGATGACGCGCAGCGTGAGCGCATCACCACACTGTGTGAGGATTTTCAGAAAACGCTGTCAGCCTCGCTGGACCTGGTTATCCGGGAACACGGGCTGGACTTCGTGCCCGGTTCGGTGGAGTTTGCCGACTTCGACCCGTCGGCCACGTCCATAGCCATCACCGTCGCCGACGCAGTTGCATCACCTGCCGCGTCCCGCCATCGACCAGACCTACGACAAGTACCTGGAGGGTTTTCGCACGCGGGTCAGCGGCGAGGTGCCCTGGACCAATTACAGCGCCTACGAGATACGGATCATCGGCGCGCTGGTGCGTCTCGGCAGACGCGAGGAGGCGCATGAGCTGTTGCGGTTCTTCCTGGCCGACCGGCGCATCCTGCCCTGGAACCAATGGCCCGAAATCTCCTGGCATCGATCCCCTCAGCCCCAGTTTCATCGGCGACATGCCGCACAGTTGGATCGGCGCCGAATACATACTCGCAATCTGCAGTCTGTTCGCTTATGAGCGCGAGGCAGACCGTAGTCTCGTCATCGCCGCCGGCGTTGCGGCCCAGTGGCTGGATGACGGCGGCGAGGTCGTGGTGCGAGACCTGCCGACCCACTATGGCCCGCTCAGCTACCGTTTGCGCCGGCGAGGGCGCGGACACCTTGCGCATGACTCTGGAGGGCGAGCTGGTCGCGCCGCCCGGCGGCATCATCGTCATGCCGCCGCTATCGCGCCCGCTGGTAAATGTCGAAATCAATGGCCGCAACAGCACGACATTCGCGCCGCAGTGGGCACTGTGCGAGGAATGTCCAGCCGACATGGTGTTGCGATTCTGATGGAAGCCGCCTTGTTGAATCCAATCAAGGGTATCCGCAGCAGAGGCTGATGTTGGAGCGCCGGAAGGAGAGCGCCTCACATGGCAGGATAAATCAATCACAGAACGAGAAGTGCATTCAATGCAGCTGGATATCGGT
>CAVXKH010000005.1:0-337905 GCA_963762235.1 uncultured Gammaproteobacteria bacterium
GATACATCCAGCGCGCTGGTGGGCTCGTCGCAGACAATCAACTCGGGCTCCACCGCCAGCGCCCGGGCAATGGCGATACGCTGCAACTGGCCACCGGATAACTCGTGTGAATGCCGCTGGCTGAATTCGCTCCCCAACTGTACACGCTGCAACAGCGCATTGATGCGCTGCGTCCGCTGCACTGCAGAGAGGCCCATGCCGAGACTGTCCATGCCCTCGTTGATAATCTCGCCCACCGTCAGGCGCGGGTTCATGGACGAGTAGGGATTCTGGAACACCACCTGGATCTTCTTGCGGTAGGGCAACATGTCGCGGCGGCGCAGGGCGTGTAGCGGTGCGCCCTGGAAAGTGATCTGTCCTGCGGTAACACGCTCAAGATTGAGTATGGCGCGACCGAGGGTCGATTTACCGCTGCCGGATTCGCCCACCAGCGCATAGGTCTCACCCCGACCGATACGCAGCGATACGCCATCCACGGCGCGGGTGTAACCCACTACCCGCTGCAGCACGCCCTTGCGAATGGGAAAGTGTACTTTGACATCGTCCAGCTGCAACAGGGTGTCGCCCTCGCAGCCCGTTTGAAAACGCGTGAGATCCGGCAAAGCCGCGATCAGGCGCCGGCTGTAGGCCTCGCGGGGATTGCGGAAGAACTCAGCGACCTGCGCGCGCTCGATAATCTCGCCCTGGTACATGACGGCGACCTCATCGGCGGTATTCCGCACTACACCCATATCGTGCGTAATCAGCAATACCGCCAGGCGCCGTGAGCGGGTCAGGCCGCGAATGAGTGCCAGTACCTGCTCCTGTATGGTGACATCGAGGGAGGTGGTGGGCTCGTCGGCAATGAGTATATCGGGCTCACAGGCCAGTGCCATGGCAATCATCACGCGCTGCTGCTGCCCGCCGGACAACTGGTGTGGATAGAACGTATAGCGCTGGGCCGGCTCCTGGATGCCCACCTCCGCAAACAATTGCACTACGCGCTGGCGCAGGGCATCGCCACTCAGGTCGGTGTGCAAACGCAGGGTCTCAGCCACCTGCTCACCGGCAGTCTGCACCGGGTTCAGGGCGCTCATCGCATTCTGGAAAATCATGGCAACACGCTTGCCGCGCACGGTCTGCATGTCCGCCTCGGAGAGGTCAAACAGGTCTTCGCCTGCGACCTGCACGGCCCCGCCGGTAATGGCCAGGGCATTGGGCAACAAGCGCATCGCCGCCAGCGAGGTGATCGACTTGCCGCTACCTGATTCACCTACAAGCGCGAAAATCTCACCGGCATGCAGCTCGAAGCTGACGCCCTTGAGGATCACCGCGCCGGTCTCCACCACCTGCACCCGGAGATCCCGCACCTGCATGGCCACGGACGCTGGCGCCGTCATGTTGCAGACCTGCCGATGCCGGTGCGCGGATCAAAGGCATCGCGCACCAGGTCTGAAAACAGGTTCGCCGCCAGTACCAGCACAAACATGAAGAAAAACGCCCCGCTCAGCGTCCACCACACGACGGGCTCCCGGGACAACTCCGAGCGGGCGCCATTAATCATATTGCCCCAACTACCCATGGTGGGGTCTATACCCACGCCGATGTAGGACAGCACCGCCTCTGCCAGTACCAGTGAACTGAAATCGAGTACGAAGGTGATAAGAATAATATGTACGACATTGGGCAAGATATGGCGCATCAGGATGCGGCTGTGGCTCACGCCGAAGGCGTGGGCCGCCTGCACATAGCCCAGTTGGCTGATCTTGAGTGTTTCCGCGCGCAGCAGGCGGCACAGGGAGGACCAACTGGTGACCCCGAGAATAAAACACAGGGCGATAAAGCGCGCGTCAGCTTTCTGCAGGCCAATGGCAAAAAAATCCGGATGCAGGTCGATATACACCTGGAACAGCAGCACCGAAGCGGCGATCAGCAAAATGCCCGGGATGGAACTCAGCGTGGTGTACAGGTACTGCACCACATCGTCCACCCAACCCTTGAAGTACCCCGCCATCACTCCGAGCGACACGGCGATAGGCAACATGATGAGGGTGGCCAGTGTGCCCAGCAGCACGCCGGTGCGCACGCCCTTGATGCTCTGGTAGGCCACGTCGGCGCCGCCGAGATCGGTGCCCAGCACATGGTAGTAGCGACTGATGCTGACCAGCCATACGCCCAGGCAGATGACAACCGCCTGCGTCATCCAGGAGGAATTCCATGGCAGTGCACTGCCGCGCAGCCAGTACCACTGTAGCCCCACCACGATGGCCGATAGCAGCAGACCCCACAGCAGCGCCGCGCCACTCTTTGCCAGCACATCGCGCCAGCGATCCTGCGGCTGCGCCAGATGTCGACCGGCGTGTTCCAGCAGGGGAAAGTCGCGATACCCTACGCCATTGGCATCCTTCATATCCTGTTTCTCGAAGGACTTGAGTGCGAAAGGCGCAGAGTAGGTGCGCTCAAATCGCTCGCCCATACCACCGAGCATCACATCCAGCACGCTGGTCACCCTGTTGTCGTAAAACAGTTCGCCGGACGGTGATCCCTCAAGCGGCGCCATGGCCCGGCGAAAATGCAGTGAATCCAGCAGCGCCATTCCGACATAGACCAGGATCAGGGTAAAGGTGATCATGCCCAGGCGCGTGCTGAATACCTGCCGCCAGTGGTCGCGTATCTGCGGGTCCGAGCGCAAGCGCAGGAAAAACAGGCACAGCGCGAATACCAGCAGGTAAATCAGCAGATCAGACCACAGCAGCAGCGGCTTCATGCGCTAATCCAGCCGCAACCTGGGATCGGCCCAGGTATAGGAAATGTCCGTGAGAATCAGGCCGACGATGTACAGAATGGAGCCGATAAACACCATGCTGCGCACAATGGCAAAGTCCTGCGAGTTGATCGCATCGAGCATATAACTGCCCAGCCCCGGAATGCCAAAAAACGATTCAATCAACAGGCCGCCCATAAACAGGGAGGGAATCAGCACCACCACCCCGGTGAGAATGGGTATCAGGGCATTGGGCAGAATGTGGCGGAACAGGACGCGGAGTTCACCAGCGCCCTTGGCCCTGGCGGTGCGCACATAGTCCTGGTTGGCCTCCTCCAGGAACAGGGTGCGATACCAGCGCGCACCGGAACCGATGCCCGCTACCACGCCGACCAGCACCGGCAGGATCAGGAACTTCCATACCTGCCCCTCGGTATGAAAACCGGAGATGGGTACCAGCTTCAGGGTCTTGGCTACGAGGAACTGGCCGCCGATGATATAGAACAGGTAGGAAATGGACATCAGGGCCACAAAAACAAACACCGCCCAGCGGTCCAGTCGCGTGGCGTGGAACATGACCACCAACAGCGCCACGCAGATATCGACCCAGATGCCGACCAGAAACGTCGGCAGGGCCACTGCCAGACTGGGCCACATGCGCGTCGAGACATCGGTGGTAATATCGCGACCACTCTCGGAACGTCCAAAATCAAGTGCAAACAGCCGCAATGACTTGGAAAAAAATATCGTTTCGGTCAAGGCGCCACTACCCTCGGCCTGCGGATTAAAAAATAGCGGAACATCGTAGCCATTTTTCTGCTTCCAGGCCTCGATCGCGGCGGGGGTCACATATTTCTGTCCCAACTGCGAGACCGCCATGTCCTCAGGCGAGTTCACCACAAAAAACAGGGTGAAGGTCAGCAGGTTAACGCCTATGAGAATTGGAATCGCGTAGAACAGACGTCGGATGATGTATGCGAGCATGGTTATCCCTGTATGTGCCTGGCCGTGGCTTTCTGGCGACGGCGATAGGCAATCACGCCGGGCAATGCCAGACTCAGCAGAAGCAGGACGGCGGCATACAGTGGCCAGGTGATCGGCTGGTTCCACAGCCTCTGCATCTGCGCCCGCTCCGCCGCGTCCACGCGTGTGTATTTGAGTGTCGCCCTGGAAATACCATGGCGTTTGTTGTTGTGCACCCAACTGTTATTGAGGAATATTTCCTTGGGGAAAAACGCGTTCAGCCATACCGCATCGCGCTGGTACAGTGCCACCATACGCGCCACCAGTGCATCGCGCTCAGGGCCCGGTCGCATAATCCGCATCTTGCGGAATAGCTCGTCGTATTCCTCACTGGCGTAATTGGAGTTATTGGCGCCATCGCACGCACACACCAGTGGGCTCTCGGGGCCGTACAGCAGGAACAGGAAATTCTCCGGGTCGGGATAATCCGCCAGCCAACCGTGTGAATAAATCTGCGTATTACCGGTGAGCAATTTCTCGCGGGTACGGTTGAAGTCCGCGGGCCGGAACTCCACCTGCACGCCAATCGCGGCGAATACCCGATCAATCCAGTTCATCGAGGTGTTATCAATTGCCTGGG
Source organism: uncultured Gammaproteobacteria bacterium (assembly GCA_963762235.1). Classification (GTDB taxonomy): domain Bacteria; phylum Pseudomonadota; class Gammaproteobacteria; order Pseudomonadales; family Halieaceae; genus Marimicrobium. The sequence continues at coordinate 4,347 of CAVXKH010000005.1, forward strand.
ACTGTACATCGATAAATATCTTGAGCGGCTCCCCGGTGCGCGCATCACGACCGTTAGGATAGCCCGCTTCCGCCAGCAGTTGCCGTGCATAGTCGAGAGACTTGCGCCGCGGCGCGCCATCCACCCAATCGTAGACATAGGGATTCATGCCCTCCTTCCCCGGCAGGTACCCCGGAATCCCCGGGGGAATCAGGCTCTGCGCTGCGATGCCATTACCCTTGTAAAAAACGTTGATGTACTCCTCCGTCAGAAACGCAATCTGCAGGGCCTGGCGTAATTTACGTTTATCCTCGGTATAGCCCCCGACCACGGGATCGCGCATATTGAAACCGTAGTAGTACACGCCCGGCTGCACATCCGGTGACATGGTGATGTTGCGGTCCTGCATTTCGCTCGACATCTCCACGCCGTCCGGCCGCACCACAAACGCCTGGTCGAAAACGCCGGTAGTGTTGGAGTGCACCTCGCCGGAACGGTCGTAGTACCCCTGCAGGAACTTGGTCCACAGGGACAGCCCTGATTTTTCCAGGCGATAGACCGCCCGATCCACAAAGGGAATGGGCTTGCCGGCATCCTCGAGGTAACCGGCCTCACGGTCTCCAGGGGCGCCCTCGGTCGGAAAAAAATCCTTGCGGTAATTGGGATTGCGCTGCAGCACAATCTCGCTGTTGGGGTCATTCTTCACCATCATGAAAGGCCCGGAACCGACCGGCCACCAGTCCAGGGTGAGGTTGCGTTCCGCAAAGCCGGGATTGTGGTAGAAGCGATCAACCTCCGGCGCGATGGGCGAGAAAAATGGCATGGCCAGCCAGAAGACAAACTGGGGATAGCGGCCTTTGATGGTGATACTCAGGGTGCGCTCATCCAGCACTGCAAGACCCGCCATCGGGTAGTCATCGAGATTCAGCCACGCGTCCCTGGGCAGCGTGGCAAGGCGCTCGGAAAACTCTTTCATACCCACAATATACTGGGACATGAAACCCAGCATGGGGGACGCATTGAGCGGGTCGGCCAGGCGCTTTATGGCGTAAGCGTAGTCATTGGCGTGTACAGGCCGGTCGCCCGTGTGCGGAAAATCCGGTATCTGCCGGTAGCGCTTACCTTCAGCGGCGGTGCCAAACAGGTAGCGGGGCTGCCCGGCATCGTCGAGCGCGAACGCCGGGTGCGGTTGGTAATGCAGGTCATCGCGTAAATGCAGGGTATAGCGAGTGAAGGCCACTGACTCACTGCCCTCCGGCACTTCCTGCTGCCGGCGCATCCAGGTAAGCCACTTGCGGCAAGGACGCAAGTGCGCCCGGAATCAGTTCGTAGGGACGCTTCAGGAAATGGTAGTCCAGCGGCGGCTCGTATAGCTGCATGACGAACAGGCTTTCATCAGAGGCATAGGACAGCGCCGGGTCCAGATGTTTTGGCGGCGCCGGCGACATCATCGACTGATAAGTCACCACACCCTCCGGTGACGGCGGGTGCGGATTGTTCCAGGGCGGTTCACCACAGGCGGCCACAGCAATCAACACCGGGACCAGCAGCGCGCGGGCGCACCAGCGTGCTGCGGTCGTGTGGGATTTTGTCTGATCGGCTGTCATTCGCAGTGCGGTCGGTGGCTTTTGCGCAAGCGCGCAAGCATAACCTGTTGCCGCGTCGTGCGCACCCCGAAAAAGGACTGCAACCCCCGAGCTTAGTCCCTATACTATTGCCTACAGAAAGACAGTCGAGCACATGGGGAGAATAAAGAGCATGTCCATCGCGCACGCGGCAGCACCCCCGCCCCCGCTGGATACCGGTTTCTTCGGACATCCGCGGGGACTGTTCGTCTGTTTCGCTACCGAGTTGTGGGAGCGCTTCTCGTTCTACGGCATGAAGTTCCTGCTGCTGCTGTACCTGACCAAGTACCATCTGTTCAGCGATCGCGATGGGCTCGAGGTGCTCGGCGCTTACGCGGCGCTGGTGTATGCCATGCCGGTTATCGGCGGACTGCTGGCGGACCGCTATCTGGGCATGCGCAAAGCGGTGATCTTCGGCGGCGTGCTACTGGCACTGGGTCACCTCGGTATGGCACTGGAAGGCGAACAGGCACGCCAGGTCGGAGACACTGTTGTACGCGATACAAATACACTACAGGCGTTCTATTTTTCGCTGGCGCTGATTGTCATCGGTGTGGGTTTTCTCAAACCGAATATCTCCACCATCGTGGGCCGACTGTATGCGCAGGACGATCCGCGGCGCGATGCGGGCTTTACCATCTTTTACATGGGCATCAACATCGGGGCCTTTGCTGCGACCCTGCTGTGCGGCTATCTCGGTGAGACCTTTGGCTGGCGCTACGGATTCGGTGTGGCAGGCATTGGCATGGTGATAGGCCTGGCGACTTTTCTCTACGGGCAGAAACACCTGCATGGGCTCGCGGAACCCCGCGACAGCGCGCTGCTGCAGCAGAGGTCAGCGCTGGGACTCAGCAAGGAGAAAACCATCTACCTGTGCGGCCTGCTGGCGGTAATCGCAGCATGGCAAATGCTGCAGTTTCACGGCGCCGTGGGGCACACGCTTAATGTGCTATCCGTGGCAGTGCTGGTCGGGCTGGGCTGGTTTATCGTCGTCAGATGCAACCCGGTGGAACGCAGTCGCATGCTGGTGCTGCTGATCCTGACCATGTCTACCGTGGTGTTCTGGGCGCTGTTTGAACAGGCGGCGGCCTCCATGACGCTGTACGCCGATCGCGTCATGGATCGCACTATTTTCGGGCGGGAACTCACCGCCTCACAGTTTGGCTCCCTGAACTCTTTGTTCATTTTTCTGTTTGCGCCGCTGTTCGCCTGGCTGTGGACATTTCTGGGTCGCAGGGGACTGGAGCCGAGTACGCCAGTCAAATTTGCACTGGGCATTGCCCAGGCCGGACTCGGTTTTGGCGCTCTGGTTGTTGGCGCAGCCACGCCCAATGCAGCCGGCCTGGTCGCGGGCTACTGGATGGTACTGGCCTACCTGTTGCATACCACTGGCGAGCTGTGTCTCTCCCCTGTCGGACTGTCGGCTGTCACCAAACTCGCTGTCCCCAGCGTGGTCGGGGTGATGATGGGGGCCTGGTTCCTGGCCACGGCCTACTCGGAATTTGTCGCGGCGCAGCTGTCCAAACTGGCGGCCATTGAGACCGTCGACGGTGGCGTGACTGACATCGGTGCTGCGCTGGCGAGCTACACTGATTTATTTGGCGGATTGCTGTATGTCGGCCTCGCAGCGGCGGCCGTGCTATTACTGCTATCCCCGCTGCTGAAAAAAATGATGCACGGTATTCACTAGGAGGTTTTCATGGCCAAGCGCGAGTTCGACCTGATCGTTTTGGGGAGCGACCGGTTTCACCGGTCAGTTGGTAGTGGAGTACCTGGTAGAGACCTACGGTGTGGACGGCGAACTGCGCTGGGCTATTGCCGGGCGCAATCGCAGCAAACTCGAAACGGTGCGACAGTCCTGCCTCGCCGCAGCAGAGCGCGACCAACTGCCCATCCTGATAGCCGACAGTGAAGACCCGGGCAGTATGGCGGCCCTGGTGCGGCAGACACGTGTCGTGTGCTCCACGGTCGGCCCGTATGCGAAATACGGCACGCCGCTGGTCGCCGCCTGTGTCGCGGCCGGCACACACTACTGCGACCTGACCGGCGAGGTGCAATGGATGGCGCGGGTGATACCGCAGTACCAGGCAGCTGCTGAGGCGAGCGGTGCCCGTATCGTGCACACCTGCGGTTTCGATTCGGTCCCTTTTGATATGGGCAACTGGTATCTGCAAAAGGTTATGTTCGAGCGCCATGGCGTCTATGCAAGGCAGGTCAAGGCCCGGGTCGGACGCAATCGGGGCGCGGCCAGCGGCGGGACCATCGCCAGTATCCTGAACATGATGGAAGAGGCACGACAGGACCCGTCGATCCGCCGCCAGGTCGCCAACCCTTACGCGCTCTACCCCGCCGGCATAGCCGCGGGTCTCGACGGACCGGACCAGACCGGCGCCAGATTCGATGCGGATTTCAAGCAGTGGACCTCGCCCTTTATCATGGCCGCGATCAATACCCGCGTGGTGCGTCGCAGCAACGCCCTGCTGGGTTTCCCCTGGGGCGAGAATTTCCGTTATGACGAGGCCACCCTCAACAACTCGCTGTACAAGGCCGCGCTTACCAGTGTGGCGGGCGGCGTAGGGCTGGTTGCCCTGGCGCTGGGTCCAACGCGCAGACTGGCGCAACGTTTTCTGCCCAAGCCAGGCGAGGGACCGACGCGCGAGCAGCGCGAGGCGGGCTACTACGAGGTATTTTTCCGCGGCATTGATCCCGCCGACCGCAGCAGGGATACGCTGCTCAAGGTCAGCGGCGATCTGGACCCCGGTTACGGTTCAACCTCCAGAATGCTGGGCGAGGCTGCGGTGTGCCTGGCCAAGGATGAACTCGCGGTGGGCGGCGGCTTCTGGACGCCGGCGTCGGCCCTGGATGGCAAATATCTGGAGCGCCTGACTGCCAGAGCCGGGCTGACGTTTGAGATTATCGATCCGGCCTCCGTGTAGTCTGCCCCGCGCAGTTGTTCCCAGCGCTAAAGCCTACTATTAACCAATTGGGGCGCTGGTAATGCGCCCTTAAAACTCGTACATTCCGAGCAAGAAACTATAAAAGCAACAGGGGATATCAGGCGCGGGGTGAACAGATTTAACCTCACGTTTAGCGGCGAGATTCTGGCCGGCCACGATCCGGCGCGGGTCAAGCTGCGCTTCGGCAAGATGTTTGCCATTGACGATCCCGTGCGGCTGGAGCGCTTCTTCTCCGGCCAGACCATTATCCTGCGCCGCAATCTCGAGCGCAAAGCCGCCGCCCAGTATTATCACGAACTGCACTTGCTCGGGGTAGTCGCTGCACTGGTCAAGGTCACGGCCAGTGAGGCCGCAGATGCCGTGGTCAATGCGCCAGCAGCACCCACAAAAAAAATGCCCGACACATCCCTGCGCAACAAGATGGATATAGCGGCACAGCTAAAATCCGGTAAAGCAGAGTCGCTGCGACGGGCAGCGGAAAAAGAGGCCAGTGACAGGGCACTGCTGGCGGAGCAAAAGCGGCGCAAGGAAGAGGAGGCAGCACAGCGTGAGGCTGCTGCAGTTGCGGCCAGACGCGTGGCCGCCGAGGAAAGCGCGCGCAGGGCAGCTGAACGAGCGCGGCAAAAGGCGGAGCAAGCAACCAAACGCAGGTTGGAACTGGAGGCAAAAAAACGTCGGGAAGCCGAGGAAGCCGCGCGGCGGCAAGCGGAGCTTGAAGCCATAAAACGCCGCGAGGCCGAAGAAGCCGCACGACTGCAGGCTGAACTCGAAGAAATAGAACGCCAGAAAGCCGAGGAGGCCGCCCGACTGCAGGCTGAACGCGAGGCGATACAGCGTCAGGAAGCCGAGGAAGCCGCCCGACTGCAGGCTGAACTCGAAGAAATAAAGCGCCAGGAGGCCGAGGAAGCCGCCCGCATCAAAGCCGAGGCCCAGCGAAAAGAAGCTGAAGCGCAGCGCAAATCGGCGGAACGCCGGCGCGCTGCCGCTGAGCAGTTGGCCGCTGCGCAGGCTCTACGCAAGGAAGAAAAACGCAAGGCCGTCGCGCGCAAGGCTGAGCAAAAGGCGCAGAAGGCGCAACAGATACGCCAGCAAGCCGAAGAGGCCGCTCGCCGCAAGGCGGAACAACTCAACAGGGAAGCGCAGGAGCGACTGGAACAAGCTGCCCTCAGCGCGGCCCTGCAAGAAAAAGCGGTGCAAAGGGGGGCTGCAGAACTGGCGCAACAGACCACTTTCAAACCCGCCAAAGCCCGGGTGAAAACCCGCCTTGAGACTCCCCAACGCAAGACGGGCCAGCCACTGGAGGTCGGGGCTCCCGGCCAACGCAAGCGCCAGTCGGGCGAACCGAATCTGTACAAACTGCGGCCCTTTCGCAATACCGAAGCGGTGCGGACCCGGGCCGAGCAGGCCGACCTGCGCATGCGCCTGAGCTATACACTGGGAGCTCTGGCCATGGCCGCATTGCTGCTGGCGGGGGGCAGCTATGTCCGACAAACGGTCGATCCGGTCATCAACGGCGCCAACGCCGTAGTGATCGATCCGCAGTCCGGACCACTGTTGCTGGCGGGAAATATGCTGTTGTTTCATGATCGCGCCGGTAGCAGCAAAAATAAAATCCCACTAAGCGCGCTTGGCGTCGCCGCCATGCAGGCACCCCTGGCCTTTGACGGCAGCGGGGCACTGCTCGCACTGGGCCAACTCACCGGCGACAGCGCAGATGCCGCGGGAGGCGTTAGCGTGCAACTGCTGCGCTGTGAACTTGCAGCGTCAGCATGTCAGCACTTTTCCCCGGAACTGCAGGATCGCAGCATTGGCGCGTTCGTAATACATCCACTGGATGGCAGTGTACTGCTGGCCGACACTGCGGCAGGCGAACTGCTGAAAGTTAACCGTGAAGGAAAGATCGTGGCCCGCGCCTCCGCCCCCATTCCAGATCACCCGGTGCTGCGACTGCATGGCGGATTATTATTGATGAACAGCGCCGACGGCCCCGGCGTCAGCGTGCTGCGCTACGAGGACAGCGCGTTTGGCCAACAACTGGACGAAATACTATTACTGCCCCCCGCTGCGCAACAGGCAGATCAATCCAGGGTTGGAGATTTTCTCTGGTCGGGGGACTCATGGTGGGCCAGCCTGTACAATCCGCAATCCGGCGGTATCGGACTGTATCGTTTTGACAAGGAGTGGAATTACCTCGAGGAGGTTGCGCTGCCCGCCGGTGTCGGCCCACTGCAACTGTCCAATTGGGGGGCAAAAACCCTGGTCAGCGACCCGCGTCATGTTCCGATCCAGCGGTTCAATGCCCAGGCGGCTGTCGAGGCTCCCTTCGCTTCCTCTCAGTTGGCAGACCTGATCGCGGGGCAGCAACGCGATGCGGGTCTTACCACCCTGGCATGGCGCAGCGGCCTGCTGCTGTGCGTTCTCACCGCAGCGTTCGCCTTCAGCTTTGGCTATCTGCAGAGCCTGCGCAAACTGGTCTACAAACCCCGACGGGAACACGGTGCCGAACCCGTGGACGACTACGCTGCGGCGCTGCACTGGATAGCCCCCGTGGTGAACCGCCCGGCCCTGCTGCGTCACAGATGTGTCAACTACGGCCTGCTGGGCATCGGCATTCTGTTACTGGCCATCGCGCAGGGCGTCACGACATGGCAGTTGGCCGCCCTGCTGCTTGCGCTCAGCGGCCCGGCTATCGCCCTGCTCCTGCTGATCCGGCGCCCGCTCGGACACATTGGCATATTGCCGGACAAACTGTTGCTGGTGGACCACAACGGGATGTATCACCTCGGTGGCGGCTCCAGCGTGCAGTATTGCGGACCTTTCCTGTTGATCGATGACGTCGTGGTATTCTGCGGCAGTCGATTGCTGCCGGCTTTTCCCGCCACCCAGATCCAGAAACTGGTCAGGCCGCTGGCGCTGGGCGGCGTCAAGGTGGACCGCAATACCGTTCTGGTCAAACTGATACAGTGTCGTCATCCCCTCGCCCAGGGAGCCTTCGCCATTGTGGCCGGGACCGCTGCGGCAGCCATCCTGCTTTGCCTGCACGGGATTTTCTAGGGAATTAGCACCGCGACGCGGGGCGACACCAGTTCCTGCAATTGGATATACTGCGCTATTCGGAGCGGCTACAGCAACTCCACCACAGCGGCAACAAGTAAGGGGCTGCGGCCTGCATGAATGAGCAACAACACGATCAGTCTCCTTCACCCCAGGGTATGCAGGTCGCACTGTTCGTCACCTGCCTGGCAGACTTGTTTCGACCCTCGGTAGCCTTCGCCAGTATAAAACTCCTGCAACAGGCCGGCTGTGCAGTGACTGTGCCCCTGCAACAAACCTGTTGCGGCCAGCCCGCGTACAACAGCGGCGACTATGAGGCGACTGTGCCGTTGGCCCGGCAGGTCATCGCCCTGCTGGAAGCGGCTGACTATGTGGTAGTGCCGTCAGGTTCCTGCGCCGGCATGATCTGCCACCACTACCCCAGGCTACTGGAGGGTGCGTGGCGCGACCGCGCTCTGGAACTGGCGGCCAAAACGTTTGAACTCACCGTATTTCTCAAGGATATCGCACGTATCCAGCCGCAGGGCAACGACCTCTCCGGGTTCCCCGCCGTTACCTATCACGACGGCTGCGCCGGACTGCGCGAACTGGGTATCCGGGAGCAGCCGCGCCAACTGCTGCGGGACCTGTGCGGCATTGAGGTCAGCGAATTGCAACAGAGCGAGGTCTGCTGCGGATTTGGTGGCACGTTCTGCGCCAAAATGCCGGAAATCTCGGGCAAGATGGTAGGCGATAAACTCAACCACGCCCTGGCCACGGGCGCCAGGATTCTCGCCGGTGGCGATCTGGGCTGCCTGCTTAACATCGCCGGCCGCGCACGGCGCCAGGGTGAAACGATCGAGGTGCGTCATATAGCAGAGCTGCTCAGTGGCGATCTCGATGCCCCTGCCATAGGACAGGGAAAGTAGACCCGTGGAACAGCGCAGCAACACCTTTCTCGACAATGCCAGTGAGGCACTAAAAAACTCTGGCCAGGCACAGCGCCGGGACATGATCGCATTGTTCGCACCCCTGCTGCGCGCGGCGGCGATTGAGGGCTTTGAGGGCTTCGACCGACTGCGCCACCACGTCAAGCAGGTGCGACAGCACAGCCTGGACAACCTGGAATTCTATCTCGGCCAGTTTGAACAGGAGGCGGTACACAACGGCAACCATGTGCACTTTGCGCGTGATGGCAACGAGCTCAATAGCATCGTGCTGGACATCTGCCAGCAACACAATGCGCGGCGTATTGCCAAGGGCAAATCCATGGTGACCGAGGAGACCCGCCTGAACAATTTTTTGCAGCGCGCTGGCCTGGATGTGATGGAGACGGACCTGGGGGAGTACATTATCCAGCAGGCCGGGGAAACACCGAGCCATATCGTCGGCCCCGCCCTGCACAAGTCTGCCGGGGAAATACGCGAACTCTTCCAGCAGAAGCATGATCTGGGCCCCCGGGAACTAGCCGGAGACTGCAGACCTGGTCAGTGAAGCGCGCCAGGTATTGCGGGAACATTTCCTGAAAGCCGAGGTAGGTATCATTGGCGCCAATGCGCTGGTCGCCGAAAACGGCTATTCCATGCTGGTAACGAACGAGGGTAACGGCGATCTCTGCGCCAACCTGCCCAGGGTGTTGATTGTCTGTACCACCATTGACCGGGTGCTGCCGCGCGCGCAGGACGCCACCGCCATGGTGCGCCTGCTGGTGCGTTCGGCCACAGGCCAGTCGCAAACCTGCTACACCAGTTTCTATTCGGGACCGCGTCGGGAAAGCGATATCGACGGGCCACTGGAAACACATTTCGTCCTGCTCGATAACCAGCGCAGCGATATTCTGGCCAGCGACTACCGTGAAATTCTTGAGTGTATTCGCTGCGGCGCGTGCCTGAACCACTGCCCTATCTACGCTGCGGTGGGCGGACACGCCTACGGCTCGGTCTATCCAGGGCCCCATGGGCTCTGTGCTGACGCCACTGCTGACCTCCCTGGAAGAAAGCCACGCACTGCCCAATGCCTGTAGCAGCTGCGGACGCTGCGCCGAGGTCTGCCCCGCTGACATCCCGCTGCCGGATCTGCTGCGCGACCTGCGCCATGAGGAGAGCAGCAAGAAACTGTCCGCCCCGCGCTGGCGCTACGGTTTGAAGCTGCATGCCTGGTTGGCCAGGCACCCGCCGCTATACCACGCGCTGACCGGCGCTGTTATCCCACTATTGCACCTGCTGGGACGCAGGCGGGGCGCTTTCTCCCGACTGCCCTTCGCCGGAGGCTGGACCAGTCAGCGGGATTTTCCAGCGCCACAGGAAAAGACTTTCATGCAGTTGTACCTGGCCCGGATGAAGCAGCAGCGATGAGCACTAGCGCCCGTTCGGAAATTTTCGCCAAATTGCGCGCCGCCAGTCGCGGAGCAAGCGCTGAGTCGATTCAACGGGAGTGTCAGTTCCTGGGCAGTGCGCCCGCGCCCCTACCACCCGTGCCGGAGTTGTGCCAGGCCTTCCTGGTGAATGTGCTGAAAAACCAGGGCAGTGTGGATTGCGTGAGTAATCGCGCCGAGGCAGTCAAGGCGATAGGTCATTACCTGTATACGCATTTTCGCAGCCACCGCCTGGTGGCCGGCAATGACCCGCGCCTGGCGGCCATGCCCTGGCGTGATGCGGGTGTGCTACCCCGCTTTGGCAGTCTGGAAGCGGGCGAACCCGCAGCCCTGAGCTTCGCCCGTCTGGGCGTGGCCGAAACCGGAGCCGTGGTCACCTGGACGGGCAAGGCCAATCCGGCGGCCAATAACCTGCTGCCGGAGCATCACATCGTACTGGTGGATAGAACAGATCTGGTCCCCACCATGGAAAGCGCCTGGGACAGGATCAATCAGGAGTTGGCGAAAGCGGGCCGGCCCCGCGGCATCAACTTTATCGCCGGCCCCTCCAGCACAGCCGATATCGAGGGACAGTTGATTTACGGTGCCCACGGACCGCGCCGCTGGCATGTCATTTTGCTGGGGAACATTCCGCCCGGCACCCTGGAACAGGCCCGCGCCACCCTCAGCAAGCGCTAAAACTGACGAGGCGCAGGACGCGCCCTGTTCACAGCGGCTGGTAAGTAAACTTCTGTCCGCCCAAAGAGGCTTCAAACATCAACCCGCCCGTGGCGACAGTGAATATCGCCATGCCCTTGCGGTAGCCACCGGAAGCCGTGGCGGCATCGTTGCGCCCACCACTGATACCGGCAGCCATACCGCCGCCGGTATTGGCTTCCGCGGAAACCCCGGCAGTAATGGCCACCGCCGACGCCTGCGCACTGAATTCAAAGTTGCCCGCAGTGAAATCCTTGAAGGCCTGCTCATGTTCGAAAAAAATGATCTGGCTGAAGGCCTGGCCACCAAACTGCGGGCCCAGCGCAACCTGGGTCATGGTGGAGTTCCCCACATGCTTGTCGCCAACGAAGACTTTTCCTTCGCCATAGGCGCCACCAACCAGGAATAAACCGCCCTTGCCAATGGTGGGAAACAGGGCATAGCCATACGCCGTCTTGAAGTAGCGGCCGCTCTCGCCCGCATTGCTAAAGACCTTTATGGCCTCGCTGTAACTGTTCGCCCAGGCTGCCTGCCCTCCCACCAACATGAAGGAAAAGAGGAGTACGATCTTGATAAATCTTTGCATAACGGGAAACCTTGAGTTGTGTAAGCACTGCTCCTGCCACCTCGACCAACCGATCAAGCTGCCCGCACCACGCAGACGATGACATCGCAGCTCTATTCTGTGTACACAATAGCGTCAGGTCAAGTCTCTTAGGCGCGCCAGCAGATCACACACCCTGCAGGAATAACCCCACTCGTTGTCATACCAGTTCAAAACCCGCAGGTAACGACCCGCAACGACACCGGTAAAACCTGCATCGTAGATAGACGAATGCGAATTGCCGATAATGTCCGTGGACACAATGGGCGTATCGCTGTATTGCAAAATACCGCGCAACCGCGCTGAATCCGACGCGGCGCGAACCACCTCGTTCACATCCGCTACCGAGATCAGTTTTCCCAACTTTACAAACAGATCAACTACAGAGCCATCGGGCACCGGCACCCGGGCGGCGATACCGTGCAACTTTCCCTTCAGCTGTGGCAAGACTTCACCCACTGCTTTGGCGGCGCCTGTAGAGGTAGGAATAATGTTCTCCGCTGCCGCGCGACTGCGCCGCCAATCGGAATGGGGCACATCCGCCAGACGCTGGTCATTGGTGTAGGCGTGAACCGTGTTGATCACCCCTTCCTCAATGCCGAAGGATTCATCCAATACCCGCGCCATGGGTGCCAGGCAATTGGTGGTGCAACTGGCATTGGAAATTATACGGTGCTCCGATTTAAGTCCATCCTCATTGACACCCAGAACCAGGGTGTAATCGATAGCATCCTTGGACGGCACAGTGAGCACCACCCGACCGGCACCGGCCGCCAGGTGCTGCTGTAACTGCTCGCGCTTGCGAAACACGCCGGTCGCCTCCACGACAACGTCCACGCCGAGCTCGCCCCAGGGCAGGTCCTCGGGATTGCGGACACTGAGCAATTTTACGCGCCCTTTATCGGTGACGAAGTGATCGTCCTCCAGCGTCAGACGCTTGCCAAAGGGACCCATAACGGTATCGTAGCTAAGCAGGTAGCGCAGTGCGCCATAGTCGAACAGGTCGTTAATCGCCACGACCTCGATATCCTTGCGTTCCTCCAGAATCCGGAATACGGAGCGTCCGATGCGGCCAAAGCCATTGATAGCGATCTTCATTGCACTTCCTCCTGCCGCTGGCCCAACTCGCCGTACAGACGCACCACATCCAGCAACCGCGCCGCGTGACCCAGATTTTCATACCAACTGAGTGTCTTGATGATATTGCTACCCGCCTTCAGGGTGCCCTTGGTATCAAACAACAGGGAGCTTGAGTTGCCGATAACATCCGACGACACAATGGGGTCTTCCACCACCGCGATAATACCTTGTCGCTCAAGGGCGGCAGCGCGCATGGCCTCGTTGATGTCCTCCACCGTGATGGCCGCGTCCTTCATCACCAGGGTCACATCCAGCAGGCAGCCCTCCTGGACCGGCACGTTCAGCGCCCAGGTCATGATCCTGCCCTCGAACTCAGGCAGTATTTTCCCCAGCCAGAGGGAGGCCTCGTGTGTGTTGGGAATAATGTTCTTGGCAGCAGAGCGACTGCGGCGGAAATCGCTGCCCGCATAGTCCTGTAACGCCTGGTCAGAGGTGAAGGCATGTACCGTGGTCATGCTGCCGCACTCGATGCCGAAGCGTTGCGACAAACTCTGCAGTAGCAGGCACAGTGCGGAAGTAGAGGGTGAGCCTGCCGAAATCATGCGGTCCGCCGCATCTGCAGCTGCGCCATTGATCCCGGGTATCACAATGCGATCAATGTGGTCGAGCGGCAGGGTGCGCAACACCACCCGCTGTGCGCCATTGGCCAGATGCGCTTCCATGGACTGCCTGTCAACGAACTTGCCGGTCGAATCAATCACCACATCAACGCCGAAGATATCCCACGGCATCTCTTCGGGGCGGTCAATCTGCATCAAACGCGCGCGAAAGCGCGGGTTAACCAGAAAATTACCCTGTAGTTCATGCCGCTGTGGCTCGGCCACCTCAGACCTCAGCAGGTAGTGAAGTATCTCTGGCTTACCGACATCTGCAATCGCCACCACCTCTACAGTGGCACTGCGCGAGGCCAGTTCATAAATCTGCCTCCCGGTCTGGCCAAAGCCCATGATACCCAGTCGAATGGGCCTGCCCTTTGTCATTGTCATTCTCCTCTGTACATCGTCTACGCCCGAACCCCTGGCGCCATCGGCCTGATGAAATCCATTGTTCACTACCTGCCAGCCGCCTACCATGATCCATCGCAATATATACTGCGTGGCCCGCTACATGATGGCGGAATTGCGCTGCCCAGGCGATAGTTTGCCATAGCAAACGGTCATCCAGGCAATCCCTGACAGGTGCAGCGGACAGGCGGGAGAAATCAGACGGGGTGGAACTTTACTAGCAGAGTAACGCCGGACAGGTCGATACCATAGGCCTCGGGCGCCAGACTCTTTTTTATGCTCAGGGACGGGACTCCCGGGCTAGCGCCGGTGTCCTGCAAATCAATCAATTTTGATGTGGGTAGCCTGTTCTTGTTGGCGTCCAGTAACAGCATCACCTTCGGTCGCAGGCGCCGGGTACGATACTCCGCAACCACCACACCCACTTCACCGGAGGACAATTCCACCAGCGTTCCAGCGGGGTAGATACCAATCGCCTGAATAAAGGATTCCACCAGTTCCGCCTGGAAATCTTCATCCCGCGCATCGTACAGGAGTTTGATGGCATCGCTGGGAGAGATCGCTTTGGCATAGTCGCGTTTGCTGGTCAGGGCATCATAGGTATCCACGATGGCACCTATGCGCGCAAAGGGTGGAATCTCATCCCGCGACGAGTCCATTAGGATAGCCAGAGCCGTCATAGCGCTCATGGTGGTGCGCCACCATATCGATGACGTCCCGGTTGAGCACACCACATTCGTTAAGTATCTCCAGTCCATGGCCAACATGGGCCGCCATTTCGGCCGCTTCCTCATTAGTCAGCTCGCGCTGCGCCTGAAGCAGTTTGGGGTCAACACGCAATTTTCCAATATCCATCAGCATACAACCCATCGCCAGGGAGCGCAGATCATGCCGCGGCAGGCCTATCTGGCGGCCCAGTGACACTGACCACATCGCCGCACTCAGGGAGTGCTGGTAGGTGTAATTATCATGCTGCTTGAGACGGGTTACCCACAGGCAAGCATCGGGGTTGCGACTGATACTATCTACAATCGGCTCCACGGACTTGCGCAATTTAATCACATTCAACTTTTCCCCATCACTGACATGCTCAAAGATATCGTCAATATCGTTGATCAGCGCGGTCAGCGCACGCTGCGCGCCGGGGAGTTCCTCCTCCCAGCCACTGTCGTCATGGTATGGCTTAATCCTGCGGCCCTCAAAAATGCGTTCAATTGGCACTCGGGGACGGTCCTTGGCTGTCCTCGGTGCGAGCGGACCGCGATGTCCAAGGGCCTCGCGGCGAGAGGGCATGCTTTTCTTAAGACTACGGCGGCTGTCAATGAAAACAGATTCGCAATACTTTTGCAGGCGGCTGATGTCCTCCTGACTTTCGATCACAAAGCCCTGGGTGAAAAACGGGGTGTCCAGCCACGGTCGATCCAGACCACTGACAAACATGCCAATGTGCAGATCGCTGGTAGACACTTTTAGGGTTTTGAGCATAGCCGCCCGACGTCCCGATGTTCTTTTCTGCCCCGATTCCAAACATAGCCCAAATGCCGCTAAATTACCCGCACTTGTGCATATTCACACTTCCTGACCCTATGGATATGTTCCTCCGGTGTCTACCTTTTCCTGTAGATTTCTACAGAAAATTCAATCAACGGGTGTGGTGCGCATTTCACCCTCCTAAAAGGCGGGCGCTCACTGGTGGATTTCGGGGCATCGGCTTGCTGGCAATGCCTTGCAGCTGTCCTGTGCTATATTCGTGCGCGACACTCGTTTACCGCCACTATCGGGGAATGGAACAGGACAATTGTATGCGCAAATTATTGATCGGGCTGGGCCTGTTGGTGCTGTTGGCAGCCGCTATGGCAGGCGCAATGCTGGCCACCGGCACCATAGACAGCAACAGCCTGCGCATGATTCTGAATGTAATGGCGGGAGTATCCGGCCCTGCAGTGAATGATGGCGTCGTGCGCCAGCGCTACAAGGTACCCGAGGGCTTCAGCCTGGAATTGTATGCCGCCGACCTGCCGCGCGCGCGCTTTTTACGTTTCACACCGGCGGGCGACCTGCTGGTCAGCCGGCCCCACTCCGGCGACATCCAGCTGCTGCGCCGCGACGCCGATGGCGATGGCAAGCCGGATGCGAGAGAAACCCTCATCCAGGGACTGCAGCGGCCCCAGGGCATGGATTTCAGTGGCGACTGGTTGTATATCGCCGAGTCAAATCGCATTGGCCGGGTGCGGTTTGACAGCGCCAGCGGCACCGTGGACGGTGCCATCCAGCCGGTGGTGGAGGGTTTGACTGACGATGGCAACCATTGGAGCAAAACCATTCGCATCGGCCCGGATAACAAGCTGTATCTTACGCAGGGCTCGACCTGTAACGTCTGTACTGAAGACGACCCGAGACGTGCGACCATGATGCGCTTTGAGCTTGACGGCAGTAAGCCTGAGACCATTGCCACCGGCCTGCGTAACAGTGTCGGCTTTGACTGGGCGCCCTGGAGCGGCGCTATCTATGCCACCGAAAACGGCCGCGACCTGCTGGGCGATGACATACCCCCCTGTGAACTGAACCGCATCGAAACGGGACGCTTCTATGGCTGGCCGTATTTTTATGGCGACAATATCCCCGATCCGGATATGGGGGATGATCCGCTGGCAGGACAACGAGAGCCGACGGCACCGGCGCACGATTTTCGCGCCCACAATGCCCCACTCGGCATGACGTTCCTCAACGGCGACAAACTTCCAGAGCAGTACCAGCGCAGTGCACTGGTGGCATTGCACGGCTCCTGGAACCGCAGCTCGCCCGACGGCTATAAGGTGGTATCACTGCACTGGACCGCCGATGGTATTGAGGAGCGCGACTTCCTGACCGGCTTTAACCAGGAGGGTAAAATAAGTGGTCGCCCGGTGGATGTCGCGCAGGCCCCGGACGGAGCAATCTACATCTCGGATGATTACGCCGGAGCAATCTATCGGGTCCGCTACGGCTTGCCCGACAGCGGCAACAGTGCACCCTTTGCGATACCGTCCGCGAGCCGCCTCGATGCACAGCCGCCCGCCTGGCTGGCGGATGCCGATCTGGCGACGATGGCAAACCATGGCAGTGCACTCTACCAGCGCTACGAGTGTCGCAGTTGCCACGAAGAAGGCGCCAACCCGAAACGACTCGACGGGCTCGCCGGGCGGCTCGGTTATGCCGCAGTCATCGACGTGCTGGCAGCGCCACGATCTCCCATGCCCTTGTTCCCCCTGAGCGAAGCCGAACGGCGCGAGCTGGCCGTTTTTCTGTTGTGGCAGCCACAGAACGATGCGAGCAAATAAACGCAGTCATGCTGCAATATCTACCCAACAGCCTGACCATTCTGCGCCTGCTGTTAGCCCTCCCGCTGGGAGTTTGTATTCTACGCGGGGACTATGCCTGGGCGCTGGGCATCGGAGTTCTCGCCGGGCTAAGTGATGCTCTGGACGGTTTCACTGCCAGGCGCCTGGGTGTCTTCTCACGCATCGGTGCCGCACTGGATCCGATTGCCGACAAAATTCTGATCATGGTGAGCTTTGTGTGTCTGGCACAGGTGGCACTGGTGCCCTGGTACCTGACCACGGCGGTCATCGCACGGGACCTGGTTATCGTTGCAGGCGCCGTTTGTTACTACAAATTCATCGGGCCTTTTGAGTTCGCTGCTACCCGGCTGAGTAAAATCAATATGTTCGTACAAATCAGCTTTTGTATGCTGGTGCTGCTGAGTCAGGTGATGCCAAACATCCCCTCGACGGCCACGCGGACCTACTCCTTCGCCGTACTGTTCATCGCAGCGGCCAGTGGCTTCGACTACGTGATGTCCTGGACCCGCAAAGCCCTGCAATCGCGTAACACATAGGAAGAAGAGAGTGCCAACCCATCCAGCGCATTCAGCACCGATGCCCGTCAGCAAGGACATCCACGTTCTGACCTACAATATCCACAAGGGTTATTGCAGTGGCAATCGCCGTTTTGTGCTGGAAACCATGCGCGAGCGCATTGCAGAGACCGGCGCGGACATTGTGTTCCTGCAGGAAATTAATGGCACCGCCATCAAGAGCAAGGCCAAACGTCGGCGCTTCTCCTACCCCGACCAGCCCCATTTTGAATATCTCGCGGAGGAGGCATGGCCCCACTTTGCGTATGGCCGCAATGCGATATACCGCAAGGGAGACCACGGTAACGCAATTTTAAGCATGTATCCTTTCGCCAGCTGGGAGAACATCGATGTTTCAGTCATTCCCCGCTCCAGCCGCAGCATACTGCATGGTGTCATCGAACTGCCGCACAAGAATACCCGCCTGCATACCTTGTGTGTCCATCTGGGATTGCTCGAACAGGAACGCCGCGAGCAACTGCATGCGCTCACCGACCGGATTAACAGCCACGTACCGAGAGACGAGCCAATGATTATCGCCGGCGATTTTAACGATTGGCGGCGCCGCGCGGAGCGCCACCTGCATGCCGACCTGGGACTGGAGGAGCTCTTCGTCCATATGCACGGCCGCCACGCCCTGACGTTTCCCGTCTGGGCGCCATTGTTGCCGGTAGACCGCATCTACTACCGCGGGTTGAAACCGGCGGCTTGCCAGCGCCTGAGCGCAGGACCCTGGCGCGAACTATCCGACCACGCGGCGCTGTTTGGAGTGTTTAGACTATGACCATACACTCCGGCGCCAGTGTCATTTTCCACGACCCTGCATTTATGGCAGAGCTGCAAGCGGCTGCAAACACCGCGGGCAAAACTCCTGAAAAGGCAGAGGCGTACGCACGCAAGTGCCTCAGCGAGATTGAAGCGACACCGCGCGATGCATGGCTGCGTCCTATGGCCAGACTGGCGAGGTTCATCTATACCCGCAGCTACGAGGCGGAACTGGATATCAACCTGGATAAACTGGAGGAATTGCGGGCCTTGTCCCGGGACCATTTGTTACTGTTCCTCTGGTCGCATAAGTCCCATATGGACAGTTTTGTCTTCCTGCTATCCCTGTATCAAAACCAATTTCGCCCCCTGCCGCTGATTTTTGCCGGCATCAATATGAATTTTCTCGGCTTCGGCGCGCTGGCGCGCCGGGTAGGCGCCATCTTCCTGCGCCGCACGTTCCAGGAGGACCCCATCTACAAACTGGTATTTCGCCGTTACATCGATTTCCTGATCCGCAACCGCACGCCCCTGTCGTGGTCGATAGAGGGCACGCGTTCGCGCACAGGCAAACTGTCACCGCCCAAGTTGGGCCTGTTGAATTGGGTAGTTGAATCCTGTCACCGTGAACAGACCCAAAAAGTATTGCTGGTGCCGGTTTCGATTGCCTTTGACCGCATTGCGGAAATCGATGATTACGTCGCGCTGCAGAGTGGGCTGCCCAAGCGCAAGGAGTCGCTGGGCTGGTTTTTTAACTATATCTTCGGTATGCGACAGCCCTACGGCAAAGTTTATGTGCGCTATGGCGATCCAGTTGCTCTGGAGCAATCTATCGGCCAGCCCCCGGCGACAAAGGCGCAGGACACCGAGCAGCACGTTGATGTCACCCGCATGGCCTTCGAGGTCTGCACCCGGATAGAGCAGATCACGCCCATCAAGTCGGCGGATGTCCTGGCCATGGTGCTACTCGGTGCCAATCGGCGTGCGCTGACAGCCACGGAAATGTACCGCCAGTCGGCGGGTATTGCTGACCTGATTCGCGAGCGCAACTTGCCCGCCTCGTCTGGCTTCAGCCTGAACAGCGTTGACCAGGTGAGTGCCGCGGTACTGGCCCTGGAGCGATCCGGGTTGGTCAAGGTTTTCAACAGGGCCGAGGTGCCGGTCTATTACATTCCGGGAGAACAACGCCTCGCCGCAGCCTATTACCGCAATACCATCACCCACTATTTCCTGCACGCCGCACTCGGGGAGATTGGACTGGCCATGTGTGCCCGGGATATTGACCTGCCCAATGCCGAGGCACTGCAGCGGAATGTCACCGCCCTGCGCGAGCTGTACAAATTTGAATTTTTCTACAAACCGGCCGAGGATTTCTGGCGGGAGGTGCTGTATGAAACCGGGCAGCGCTACCCTGAGTGGGATAGCGGCGAACTCTCCATACAAAAGCTGCTGCGGGACAAACCTCCGCGCTTCGGGCACGCCATTTTGCGCTCTATTACCGAGGCTTACCTGATCATTGCCGTAGCCCTGATGGATATGGAAAGCCGACCCATTCACGACCAGAAAAAGTTTATCCGGCAACTGCTGGACCAGGGCCAACAGATGCTGCTGCGCAGGACCATCAGCTGTGAATCCTCCGTATCCCAGGACCTGTTTACCAACGGCCTGCGACTGGCCGGTCATCTGGCGCTGCTGGACGGGCGGGGTGCAGATTTGATCAGCCGCCGCGCCGCGTTCGCCGAGTCAGTCGTGTCGGCCCTGTCAGCGATCAACCTGTTGCAGCGCGCCTATGATGAAGCCTGGTTCTCGCAATTGTCAGCTGGCAAGATATCCAACCTGCTGGGACCTTGAACTCCGGTATACCGGCAGCCCCCGCTATCTACCTTGCCGCCGCGCCACAGACCCGCTATCTTTTCATATTGTCCACTATTAGAAGACTGACATTATGAGCCTACGAGACGTCATGGCGACACTGGCAGAGGCCCCCACCTTGCTGCAACTTGCCAATGAAGTTAAGCCGAGGCCGCTGACCACCTGCGACAGCCTTGCGGCCAGGGTGGAGCGCACCAGCGCGCGTTTTGGGCAACACAGAGCCGTTATTTTTGAAGGCAGGACGCTGACGTGGAGCGAACTGAACAACCAGGCCAACCGCTATGCGGCTGCCCTGCGGGCGCGGGGCCTGGTGCGCGGAGATGCCGTTAGCCTCGTCATGGAAAACCGCATCGAGTTTCTGACCACGCTTATCGCCTTGAACAAACTCGGGGTAATTGCCGCGCTGATCAATACCAATCTCACCGGCCGACCCCTGATACACTGCATCAGGATCACCGGCTCCAGAATGTGCATATTTGGCGAGGAGCGCCTGGACTCGATAGCCCAGGTACGCTCCGAGCCCGAACTGGCATGTATTGAGAACTGGCTCTTTGTAGCGGACACCGGGCGGGAGTCGTGTCCGGACTGGGCCATGGACCTGGAAACGGCAGCCGCAGGCGAAGACACCACAAACCCGCCGCAAACGCTCCAGAACACACTTGCCGATACCGCGCTCTATATCTATACCTCCGGCACCACCGGACTTCCGAAAGCCTCCGTAATTTCCAATCGTCGCTTCCTGTTGTCCTCAGCGCTTTCCTACAAGGGCGGACTCAAATGCAAGGAGACGGACTGCATCTACCTGTGCCTGCCCCTCTATCATGGCACCGGCCTGTTCCTGGGCGTGGGGGCTGCCATCTCGACCGGTGCATGCATGTTTATCCGCCGCAAATTTTCCGGCAGCAACTTCCTTGGCGAGGTGCGCGAACACGGTGCAACATGCTTCATCTACATCGGCGAATTGTGTCGTTACCTGCTCAATATTCCCGCGCAGGCCGACGACAATAGAAACCCCCTGGTGTCCATGATGGGCAACGGACTGCGCCCGGACGTATGGCATGAATTCAAGGCGCGCTATGGGATCAAGCGCATCGCGGAGTTTTACGGCTCCAGTGAAGGCAATGTCGCCTTCCTGAATATGTTAAACAAGGATTGCACCGTGGGTACCACGAGCCTGCCGATGGCCCTGGTCAAATATGATGTGGATGCTGATGAGATAGCGCGCGATGCCCAGGGTCACCTCATCAGGGTGGCGGCCGGGGAGCCCGGCCTGCTGCTGGGGCAGATAACCAAACACACCGCGTTCGAGGGCTACACCAGCAAAGAGGATACGGAGAAAAAAATCCTGCGCAATGCCTTTGAGACCGGCGACGCATGGTTCAATACCGGCGATCTGATGAAAACAGTGGACGTGGGCTTTTCACTGGGGCTACCCCACTACCAGTTTGTTGATCGTGTCGGCGATACGTTTCGCTGGAAGTCGGAGAATGTGTCGACCAACGAGGTCGGCGAAATCATCAACGGTCATGCGCAGGTGGATTTTTGTAACGTCTATGGCGTGGAAATACCCAAGGCCGATGGCAGGGCCGGAATGGCGTCGCTTGTATTGGCCGAAGGCGTCGCGGCGCTTGATCTGAAAAGCTTCTCCGCCTACGTCAATGAACATTTACCCGGCTATGCGCGGCCGGTGTTTCTGCGCATCCAGCGCGAGTTGGACACCACCGGCACCTTCAAGATGGTCAAGGGTGAATTGCGCAAGGAAGGCTATGATCTGGCGCTGGTCAACGACCCGCTCTATGTACTCAAACCCCGCAGCGACACCTACGAGCCACTTGATGCGGAATTCGCCGCCATACTGCGTGCGGGAGAAGCGGGCTACTGAGTGAACAGGGGGCTCATTCTTGCTACGGCTTGAAATGATCCAGGCCAAATGTCTTTGCCAGCAGCGCATCGAAGGTACGCAGCGGTAGCAACTTCTTCAGCAGCGGCAGCAGGACACTGTTTTTACCGCCCCTGATGATGGCCGCAGGCACATCCCGCAACAAGCCATCCACCACGGGTACCACGAAAGCCGCCACCGGCATCGCACCCTGCTGCCCGGCCTGGGCCCTGGCGCGAATGCCTTTCTCCACAGGTCGATACACCGAATCAGGCGGCAGGCGAATTGCCGCCTCGGCGTGATCACCAAAGGCGGAGCGCACCCCGCCCGGCTGGATAATAACTACCTGTATGCCAAAGGGTGCCAGTTCCATACGCAGGCCATCAGACAGGGAGTGCAACGCGGCTTTGCTGGAGCTGTAGGCGCCGGCAAAAGGCGTGGTAAAAAGGCCGACAATACTGCCGACATTCGCGACAACAGCTTTGCCATGCACCGCACGCGCCGCACGCAACAGCGGCAGGGCGGCGCGGGTCACCGCCACCGGCGAGATCACATTGGTTTCGTACTGCCTGCGCAGGTCTTCACGGGTAAGATCGACTACTGCGCCGACCTGCGAGAAGCCGGCATTGTTGATCAGGATATCCAGCCGCCCGGCTTCATGTTCTATGCGCGACATGACCGCCGCAATACTGGCGTCATCGTTGACATCCAGGGAGTGGGTGTCAATGCCTGTCGCGGCAAGTGACGCCAGTGTCTCCAGCCGGCGCGCGGTTGCATATACCCGATTACCGCGGCGATGCAACTCAGCCGCCAGAGCGGCGCCGATGCCCGTTGAACACCCTGTTATCAGAATAGTACGCTGCATGTTTCATACCCCCGGTGATGATGACGGGGACCAGTCTACCTAATTTCCCGGATGAGGGGATATGCAGCGTCGTGGGCTGGCGTATAACCGCGACTACCTGGCGCTGTTGCCAGCGCGCCTGTTGCGTCGTGGTCGATTGTGTCCCTCACTACCACGCCCGCGGGAGGTGGGTCGTCCATTGCGATTCGGTGCGCCACCGGGCGGCTTGCCCGGTTGGGCCTGACCGTGCGCATGGGGTTTGCGCAGGGGTGCACTGGCAGGCAGTTCGTGATCAGGCTCAAAACCATCCACATACTCGCGCGTGATATGGCGCTGGATAACCTGCTCTATGCCGTTGAGCTGTTTGATCTCGTCGGCGCTGACCAGGGAATAGGCATGCCCCGAGGACCCCGCCCGACCCGTGCGGCCAATACGGTGCACATAATCCTCGGGGACATTGGGCAGGTCGAAATTGACCACCTGGGGCAGTTGCTCGATATCGAGGCCACGCGCCGCTATATCCGTGGCTACCAGCACCCGAATCTTGCCCGCCTTGAAGCCGGCCAGGGCGCGGGTGCGCGCAGCCTGGCTCTTATTGCCGTGAATGGCCGACGCATCGACGCCGGCTTTCTCCAGATACTGCGCCAGTTTATTGGCGCCGTGCTTGGTGCGACTGAATACCAGCACCTGTTGCCAGTCGTTTTGCACCACCAGTTCCAGCAGTAATTCGGGTTTGCGGCTCTTGTCCACCGGGTACACCCACTGCTCCACCCGCTCCGCCGTCGCGTTGGGTGGTGACACCGACACTTCCAGCGGATTGTGCAATATGGTTTTGGTCAACTGCCTGATCTCGCTGGCAAACGTGGCCGAGAACATCAGGTTCTGGCGCTGTGGCGGCAACAGTTTGATAATACGGCGGATATCGTGGATAAATCCCATATCAAGCATGCGATCCGCCTCATCCAGCACCAGCACTTCCAGGTCGGAGAATTTCAGCTGGCCCTGTTGATACAGATCCAGCAAGCGCCCCGGCGTCGCTACCAGAATGTCAACGCCCTTGCGCAGCGCGGCTATCTGCGGGTTAATTTTCACCCCGCCAAATACCACGGTGGATTTAAAAGGCAGGTGTGCACCGTAGGTGGCAATGCTCTCGGCAACCTGCGCGGCGAGTTCACGAGTGGGGGTGAGAACCAGCACCCGAATGCGGTGCGGATGTGGAGCACCGGTGTTATGCAAGAGCTGTAGTATCGGCAAGGTAAATGCTGCAGTTTTACCGGTACCGGTCTGGGCGGCTGCCATCAGATCGCGACCGGACAGCACAGCCGGGATAGCCGCGACCTGGATCGGGCTGGGTTCGCGATAACCCTTTTCTTCGATTGCACGCAGCAGAGGCGCGGACAGACCGAGCTCATCAAATGTCATGGGAAATCTCTTGGTTTAATCGTCTTGATCACGTTCTCAGGAGACTACCTGAGGCCTGCGAGGGATGCGCATCTTACTGTATTGCCTGCTAAATAGGAACCGCGGGGGCGAGCGACACGAGCTGCAAACTGGATCAGCGAGCAGCAGCGTTGGGCGGGAACTGGGCGAGAATTACCTCCGCCGCTTCCTGCCGATACTGGGCTGCCGCATCGGATTCGGGACTACCACGCAGCCGCGATTCGAATTTGGCGCGCCATACCGACTGCAGCATGATCGGGTCGATCATATTGACAAAAAGCGTACCCTGGTTCGCTTTCTGTGTCGTTCCATCAGCGGTGGCCACATACGCGCTCTCCTGCAACACTAGCTGCCACGACAGGAACATATCTGCATCGGCATTGACTGTCACAACCTGGAATCCACGGCGCTGGAGTTCTGCAGTCAACGCCTCATCAATCCTGCTGATCTGCGCGTCGGTAATCATCACAGTAGAGACCGTATCCCGGGCGATTGGCTGGATGGCGATCTTGTGCACGTTACTGAAGTTGTAACTGTGATCGAACTGCGTAGTCGCAGTGGGCGCGCTGGGCATACCACCACAACCAGCCAGCATCAGGAGCAGACACAGGCCAGACAGGACGCGAAAATTGAATTTTGCCATTGGTAACTCCTTCAGTGGACTCTCTGGCCTGGGCAGGGCAACGGGAAATCGCTGTCAGTTTACGACACGGGTGAGAAGTAAACCATGCACCGTCGATCGTTGCACCCCCAAAACGGCATTGCGCGCTGCATAAACCTGTCACGCACACTTGGATCGCGGCAGGATTAAACCTATATTGCTACCTTACGCACCGCCCGCAAGAGACTTTAAATTTTGCACAAACTGACAACCGCGTTTGCGCCCTGCTCATCAGCCTGTGCGCCGCACTGTGCCTGACTGGCTGTGACCGCCCCGAACTGATGCCCTGGCATACGGAGCTGCTGGAAAGCGAGTTTTCAGCAGCAAACGCCGACGATATCGACAGCCTTGAAGATTACCTGGCACTGGAGGACAAGGTCTTTACCGAGCTGGATGAGCGCTTCTACGCCGACTGCCGCCACCGGTCCCGAGCAGGCCATGGAGCGCTACAGCAAAGGCAGTCTCGCGGACCCCGGTCAACGGCAACCCAACTGGAATCGCAGTTTTGAACTGCCCGGCAATAACGCTATCGGCGGGGTGCTGCTGCTGCACGGCATGTCCGATTCACCCTACAGCCTGCGCGCCCTGGGTCAAGCACTGCAGCAGCGCGGCTATTATGTCGTGGGCCTGCGTATGCCTGGTCATGGCACCATACCGTCGGGCATGCTCTACCTGCAGTGGCAGGAGATGGCGGCCGTTGTGCGTCTTGGCATGTTACACCTGGCCCAGCGCGTGCCCGGCCAACCCCTGCACATCATCGGTTATTCGACGGGTGCTCCACTGGCACTGGACTATGCGCTGCAATCGCAGCAGGAGGCAACATTACCGGCAGTGGCAAAACTGGTGCTGATCTCACCGGCTATTGGCGTCAGCCCGGCGGCCGCACTGGCAAAATGGAGCCGTCGCTTATCGCGGCTCCCGGGGCTGCATCAGCTGGCGTGGCTTGATATCCAGCCCGAGTTCGACCCCTACAAGTACAACTCCTTTACCACCAATGCGGCGCAACAGGTTTTCGAACTGACGCAATCAGTGGCGAATCGCATGGCGGCCCGCACTGATGCGGAGCGGCCGTTGCCGCCCATGCTGATATTCAAATCCACCGTGGACGCGACAGTGTCGAACAATGCCGTCGTGGACCGATTACTATCGAAACTCGCGCCCGATCGCCATGAACTGGTGGTGTTCGATATTAATCGCTTTGCCGCCACCGCCATTTTGTTGCGCAGTGATCCCGGGGCCTTTCACCGCCAGGCTGATCGCAGACAAACAGTTGCCGTTTACGTTTACGCTGGTGGCTAACTCGAACGCTGACAGCCGCTCGGTCGCTGCGTATTCCAAGGCGCCCTACACCACTGCCGCCAATCGCGTTGAGCCACTGGCACAGGCATGGCCCAGGGAGGTATTCTCGCTCTCGCACGTCGCCCTGCCATTTCCTCCAGATGATCCACTGTACGGCCAGCAAGCGCCCGCAGACAGCCACCAACTGTTCCTCGGGCAGCAGGCACTGCAGGGTGAGCGAGGCGTTTTGAAAATACCCGAGAACTTTCTGTTGCGCCTGCGTCACAATCCTTTTTACGAGTATGAAGAGGCGCGCATACTGGAGTGGTTAAAGTGATATTTTCGCGGATAACTGGTCCAGCCTGCGCACCAGCTACCCGATAGCGCCGCGTTCAGCTCTCCACAAAAGCTCGCTCAACGACATAGTGTCCCACATCGCCATGGCGCGTCTCACTGAAGCCCCGGCTGTCCAGCAACGCGCAAATTTCCTTGAGCATGCTGGGACTGCCGCAGATCATAAAGCGATCCGTCGCGGCATTGATCGGCGGCAGGCCGATATCGGCAGTCAGCTTGCCAATGCGCAGCAGGTCGGTGAGGCGCCCGTTGTTCTCAAACTTCTCCCGCGTCACTGTGGGGTAGTAGATAAGTTTGTCGCGCACCGCCTCGCCCAGGTACTCATGCTGCGGCAAGTGCTCGGTAATCAGCTCCCGATAGGCCAGTTCCTCGGTATAGCGACAGCCGTGCGTCAGAATGATCTTGTCGTACTGCTCATACACTTCAGGGTCCCGGATAATACTGAGAAAGGGCGCCAGCCCGGTGCCTGTGCCGATGAGGTACAGGTGCTTACCGGGTAACAGGTTGTCCTGTATCAGGGTGCCGGTCGCTTTGCTATTCACCAACAGGCTATCGCCCACCTTGATCGCCTGCAGTCTGGAGGTCAGCGGGCCATCCGGCACCTTGATGCTGAAGAACTCCAACTCATCCTCATAATTGGCGCTGGCCAGGCTGTAGGCGCGCATCAGCGGCTTGCCCTCCTGCTCGAGACCAATCATGGTGAAATGGCCATTCTTGAAACGGAAACCGGGATCGCGGGTGGTCTTGAAACTGAACAGACGGTCGGTCCAATGGTGCACCGCCGTAACCTGTTCCCGCAGTATCTGTGCCATGTGCATTTGCCTCTGTAATGAGTCTCGATGACGGCCAGCATAGGGGCTGTTTTTAAATCGGTAAAATGGATATATTGGATAACATATATCGCTATTATCGATATGAGGAAGCGTCATGCGCTACAGCCTGCGCCAGTTGGAGGTGTTTCTCGCCACCGCGCGCTACGAAAACGTGACACGGGCAGCCCAGGCCTTGTCCATGTCCCAGTCCGCCGCCAGCGGTTCGCTCAGCGAACTGGAAAGTCAGTTCAATGTGAAGTTGTTCGACCGCCTCGGCAAGCGGCTGCAGCTCAGCGAATTGGGCCGGCAATTGCGGCCGCGGGCGGAAAGCCTGCTGGAGCAGGCGCGGGCGCTGGAGCAGGCGCTGGCCGGTGAGGAGGTGATGGGGTGCCTGCAGGTAGGTGCCACGCTGACCATTGGCAACTACATTGCGGTGAGCATGATCGCCGACTTTCGCCAGCAATATCCCGGGGCGGATATCGTCCTGCGCGTGGCCAACACCGAGGCGATTGCCGAGCGCGTGGCGAGCTTCGAGCTGGACATGGGTCTCATCGAAGGCGAACTGCAGCACCCGGACCTGGACATTGTGCACTGGCGGCGTGACGAACTGGTGGTCTTCGCCGCGCCGGGCCATCCATTGGCAGAGGCCGGCGCCCTCTGTGACCGGGATCTGCTGGCGCTGCCCTGGATCGTGCGTGAACGCGGCTCCGGCACCCGCCAGGCCTTCGACCGCGCCATGCACGGCATTCTCACCGACCTGCACATCGCGATGGAGTTGCAACACACGGAAGCGATCAAACGGGCCGTGGAAGCGGGCCTGGGCGTGGGCTGCCTGTCGCAGGTCTGCCTGGCAGAGGCGTTCAAGCGCGGCTCCCTGGTGCCACTGGCGGTGCCGGGGCGCGACTTTCGCCGCGAGTGGTTCCTCATCACACACCGCGAAAAATACCACAGCGCGGCTCTCAAACAATGGCTGGCGCTGTGCCAGGAGCGCATGGTCGGCGTAACCGATTGCCCGGAGCGACTACCTGTTTATCTCAGTCAGGCATACTCGTTAGACTAGCCTCCTCTTTTTTTGTTTGCGACACAGCCAGGACCATCACCATGAAAACACGCGCAGCTGTCGCCTTCCAGGCGGGCAAACCCCTCGAAATCGTAGACGTTGACCTGGAGGGCCCCAGGGCCGGTGAAGTGCTGGTAGAAATGAAGGCGACGGGCGTCTGCCATACCGATGCCTTCACCCTGTCTGGCGACGACCCGGAAGGCGCATTTCCCGCCATACTCGGCCATGAAGGCGCGGGCGTGGTGCTGGAGATCGGCGCAGGTGTCACCTCCGTCAAAGCCCGGCGACCACGTTATTCCGCTGTACACGCCAGAGTGCCGGGAGTGCGAGTACTGCCTCCATCCCAAGACCAACCTGTGCCAGGCGATCCGCCCCACCCAGGGCCGCGGCGTGATGCCCGACGGCACCAGCCGCTTCTCGCTGGATGGCAAACCTATCCTGCACTACATGGGCTGCTCCACCTTCGCCAACCACAGCGTGCTGCCGGAAATCGCACTGGCCAAAGTGCGCGAGGATGCGCCCTTCGACAAGATCTGTTACATCGGCTGCGGCGTCACCACCGGCATCGGCGCGGTGGCCTTCACCATGAAAGTAGAACCCGGCTCAACGGTCGCGGTATTCGGCCTCGGCGGCATCGGCCTCAATGTCATCCAGGGCGCGCAGAATGGTCGGCGCCACGCGCATCATCGGCGTCGACCTCAACCCCTCGAAAGTCGCCCTGGCGAAAAAGTTTGGCATGACCGACTTCGTCAATCCGAGCGAAGTCGACAACGTGGTCGAGCATATCGTCGCCATGACCGGCGGCGGCGTGGACTACAGCTTCGAATGCATCGGCAACGTCAACGTGATGCGCCAGGCCCTGGAGTGCTGCCACAAGGGCTGGGGCCAGAGCTGCATTATCGGCGTGGCCGGCGCGGGACAGGAAATTTCCACCCGTCCGTTCCAATTGGTGACCGGCCGCTCCTGGCGCGGCACGGCCTTCGGTGGCGCGCGCGGCCGCACCGACGTGCCGAGAATCGTTGACTGGTACATGGAAGGCAAGATCCAGATTGATGACCTGATTACCCACACCATGCCGCTGCAGGACATCAACAAGGCCTTCGACCTGATGCACAACGGCGAAAGCATCCGCTCTGTCGTCCTGTACTAGGGCGCGGCGACGCACGATGGAACAAATTGACGAGCATCGGTCCTTCGGCGGGCGACAACTGCGCTTCTCCCACGCGTCGACAGGTACTCAATTGCGGCATGAATTTTTCGGTGTACCTGCCACCCGCCGCAGAGCAGGGCCACGGTACCCGTGCTGTACTGGCTGTCCGGGCTGACCTGCACCGATGAAAACTTCGTGCAGAAAGCCGGCGCACAGCAGTACGCTGCCAAACACGGCGTTGCCATCGTCGCGCCGGATACCAGTCCGCGCGGCGATGGCGTGCCGGATGACCCCGAGGCCGCCTACGATTTCGGACTGGGCGCCGGCTTCTACGTCAACGCCACGCAGGCGCCCTGGTCGCGGCATTACCGGATGTATGACTATGTGGTGAACGAACTGCCGCAACTGGTGACTGCCAACCTGCCGCATGGATGGCGCACGCGCCGGGATTTTCGGTCACTCCATGGGCGGCCACGGCGCACTGACCATCGCCCTGAAGAATCCCGACCGCTATCGCTCGGTCTCCGCCTTTGCGCCCATCTGTTCGCCGCTGCAACTGTCCCTGGGGCGAGAAAGCACTGGGCAATTATATCGGCGACGACCGCGCAGGCCTGGAAACAGTACGACACCACCGAACTGGTGCGCAGCGCCAAACAGCATTTGCCGGTACTGGTCGACCAGGGTGACGCAGATAACTTCCTTGCCACAGCAACTCAAGACGGAACTACTGGAGCAAGCCTGCGCCGACGCCCATTACCCGATGAACGATGCGCATGCAGGCGGGCTACGACCACAGCTATTTCTTTATCGCCTCGTTCATCGGCGAGCATATTGAATTTCACGCGCAGCAGCTATAACAGGCCAGCACAGCAACTGTGTTGCCAGCAGGCGCGGTGAAAAAAAGCATCACTGTGGTTTCCAGGGTGGAGTCGGTACGGAGATTTACTATTGCACTAGGGGTCTATGGTGGTATCTGGAAGACATTCAAAAAATAATTTTTTGGAAAACTCGTTTATTCGAGAGTTACGTCAGTCCATCATTGCGCCTGGGCTTTAAAATAATACTCGTGCTGCTGTGCATCGCGGCATTTGTCTGCCTGATCTATGCCTCCTGGATTGGCATCAATTATTACGACGAAGGTGTCGTCGCTTACGGTGCGCAGTCGGTTTTGGAAGGCAGATTGCCTTATCGGGATTTCTGGACGCTGTATGGTCCGGGCCAATTCTATCTGGTAGCACTTTTTTTCTCGATTTTTGGCGATTCCTTTGACGTTTTTAGAATCGTCGGGGTCCTTGTTTTCATTTTTTTGATGCTCTATACGGGCGGCATCGTCTCACGCTTAACAAAGCGCAGTGGGTTGCCTGCGGTATTTATGTTGCTGGTATTTTTTGCCGTAGCAGCAGGCTTCAAAATATTGGGGACTTCAGTGACTACCTTTTTGGCGCTGGTTGTTGCCAGTATTTTCTATTGCCTTGACGATGTCATGGAACATGGGCGATTTGTTCGTGTGGCCTCATTGCTCGGAATTTCTGCCTGGTTCAGGCCTGATGCTGCTGCTATCAATTTCGTTGTTATTGCTCTCTCGCTGATATTTTCCTGCTATTGCGTGCCGGGTATTGGCCTGGATAAACGCAAGGTCTTCAAATTTCTGGTCCTGGTGCTGGCTGTATCCATTTTGCCCTATGTCTTGCTCCTGATTGCGGTGCCACCCTCTTCCATGTATTCGATGCTCATTGATTTTCCGCTATTTGGATTTAGCGAATCACGAAAGTTAAACTATCCCGGTTTAGCCATTAGAAACGCCGGTTTTTATGTCCCATGGCTGGTATTTCTGTGTATGCCGCTATTAATTCTCCACCGATTAAAAGAGCGTAACTTTTTTTTGATGGTATTGGCGCTCTGCGCTCTGGGGCTGATTTTAATGCTGCGCATTGTGGTGCGAGCGGATTTTGTCCACCTGGCAAGCGTCATACCTGTGTTGGCGATACTATTTTCCATCCTGATTTATATGTT
Source organism: uncultured Gammaproteobacteria bacterium (assembly GCA_963762235.1). GTDB lineage: Bacteria > Pseudomonadota > Gammaproteobacteria > Pseudomonadales > Halieaceae > Marimicrobium. The sequence goes on from CAVXKH010000005.1 coordinate 35,782, forward strand.
GGATGATCGTCTTGTTTCCTGGCAGAAAAAGGTGGCCATTGGTGGCCTGTTGGCGCTGTTGCTTTTTGCATTATGGCTGCCGCTGAAGACGCTGGCTAACCTCCTTTACCACATACCTGACACTGAAATTACCTTCATTGCCACGCCCAACGGAGCGAAAATACCGTTTATAAAGCGTGATTTGCCACTGGAGCAGTTGATCGACTTCGTCAACAAGAATGTCCCCGAGCACGAGAGCCTGTTTGTGGGTGACCAGGGGCATGACAAGGTGTTTGTAAATGAAGTGCTCCTGTATTTTCTCCTGGATCGCCCTAGCGCGACGCGCTATCCCGAATTGCACCCTGGCATCACCGACAGGATTGACGTGCAGCAGGAAATCATTGGCGATATCGAGAAGAACAATGTGCAGTGGGTCATTCTTGCCACGCATCCATCTGCGGAGCCTAACCTGAGTCAGTACGGCGCCGGGTCGAAATTGCTGGATCAGTATCTGGCGGAGAATTTTGAGGCGGTAAAAACGTTTGGCCGGTATGTTGTCCTACAGAATAAGGCAGGTAGTGATAAAAAGGCGGAAGCAACGATCCAGCCCGGGTAGTCAGGGTCAGCTACTGCGACGGCTCGAGAACCTTGCTATGGGTGAAGTCGGTGTCTTCGCCCAACACGACCTGTCCTGCAGGTTTCGTGGCAGCAGAGGTGCGGGAAGCCTCGACGTATTTACCGCCCTTGTACGTGTGCCGCACGTATTGCGCTGGGGCACCGCCGCCGGACTGCATCCGCCAGAAGTCCGCGTAGCTTTCGCTGCTCGTTTGCGCGACGATCACCGGCGGATCGCTTATCGGGATACTGGCCAGCAGCGAATAGCCGTCTGCGCCCTGGCTGAATAGCAACAGGTTGCATCCGCCGCTGCCGCAGAAGTATGGCCCCATCAGGTAAACGAACACCTCGTCCTTGCCATCGCCGTTGAGATCAGTGCGGGCGATGGCATAGCGCGCTTTGCCGATATTGCCTTCGTCGCCCACAATGTCCGCACGGTAGTCGGGCGCGGTGGCACGGATGGCAGCTTCCAGTTCGGCGGCGGGTGGCGATACAGCGGCAACGGGTTGCTGCACAGCGGGTGCCGGTTCCTGCTTCGCGACCGGCGCTGGCATTGGGTCAGCGCATGACGGTTTACTAATACCAGCAGCGAGTATCAGAACGGCCACCAGGGCACACAGCATTATGTTCATCGGTGTCCCCTGTTTGGAAATAGCATTGAGGCGTAAGCTTCCCCAAATAAGCGACAGGACATAACTAAAGCTTTCAGGCATTTTATAGTCAGGAGGTTCACATGAAGAAATCGAAATTTACAGAGACCCCAATCGTTCAGATCCTGAAGGAGACCGATGCGGGGATGCTGGTCAAGGACGTGTGCCGCAAGTACGGTATCTCTTATCCCACCTATTATGAACTGTACGCTTGACGGGGAAGCTTACGCTTCTGCGCTTGCCTGGTGGTGTAAGGCTGCCGCATGACCAATTCTGATTTTGATGTGTATCGGCCAGATTAGCCCTGCACGGATAGACTTACGCAGGCCTGAAAGGGGAAACCAAACAAACGCGTTTCATCTAGCGTAGCAATCTTCTTCCGCTAGCGAAAGGACGTTGCCGCACTTCGCAGTAATGAGCATTGGCCTGTGCGTTTCTTTCGTTTGATCAACCAGCGCATAGAGGTTCAGTTGCATTTAGTGTGGGTATAGCGAGCCTCCACTTCATGAACGCATATGCTTATATGTACGCCAATGTCAATGACTAAAACACAATCCCATACAGAAACTGTACGTTGTCCATAACTCGGCCCAGCTGCTATCACTAAACAAATACTGTTCTGTGGACTGCTCCGTTCATCGCCCAAATGGACCTCCTCTCAAACGGATTTCCAGAACCTCTCCACAAAAATGCGTTCGACTGCTTGACAAAGTATACCGGCCTCTCTACAAACTCCTTTTGTAAAACATATTTCTCATCCACTAAGCCAGAAGCATACTGCGCTTGGTCACAGGATCTGGTTGGCCTCAGGATATCAAGTGGCAGTACGCACTGTCACGTTTCGCTGAACACTACACACTTGAGTACACTAAAATTATAGGAAAGCTGGCGTGCGCTCAAACCTGTCGCTACTACTCACCCACTTCAACCCGAAGGAAAAAATACAGCTGGCGCTGCTGTTTCTAGTCACAACCATCAATGGCTTGGTTCAGGCCTTGGGAGTTGTATCAGTGATGCCACTCATAGCGCTAATAATTGACGCATCTCTTGTCAAAAGCAACCCGCTACTTATGACCTTTAAAGAAATGCTGCCTGTTACTCTACAGGGTGTACTTCTGCCTGCCCTGGCCACGGCAGTCTTTCTGCTCCTATTGCTAGGAAACGCACTTGCAACTCTTGATTATTGGTTAACCCTGAAACTATGTAATACCAAGGAATACAAACTCTCCGCCCGATTGCTGAATAGCTATATGCATAGTAGCTACCTTGTGTTCAAGGGGAACAAACTTTCGGGAATGGCACGGAATGTCATTTCCGAAGTTGATCGGGTCATGGTGGGGACTTTACTTGCCGTTGTGAAACTGGTATCCGACAGCATCATATCCGTTTCGCTGCTCGGACTTCTTGTGTATGTCAATTTGTGGATTACACTCTGCGTCTGCGCAGTCATTTGTATTGCCTACGGAATCATTTATTTATCGATCGACAAGAAAATTGAAACTTTAGGCAATCAGTTTCCTGAATTAGAAAAAAATATTTTTTCGACAGTTAAGCAAATACTGGACTTATTTCAAGAAATCAAGATTTCCGGACGTAGCGACTTTTTTTTGGAAAAATACGCTGACCCCGCAAGGGCAATGATCCACAACTCGAATCGATATCACCTCCTACAGATGCTCCCCTATCAGTTTGTTGAAGTGACTGCTTTTGGAATAGTCATCGCTGTCGCAGTCTATTTTTCAAATACTATTGATAGCTCAGCTCAAATAATGAGCACACTCGCCTTTTTTGCTTTTGCAGTCTACCGACTGATTCCTGCTCTCAAGGATATGATAGAGGGTATAGAGGAGCTTAGATTTCTTGGCAATTCACTGGAAAAACTATTAGCTCAGTTCGACACCAATACTGACGAGAAGCAAATAATTACTGAAACCGAGACAAAAATGAGTGCCAAGAGGGACATCCTCATTTCGAACCTGTCATTCAGTTATGACCTGGCCCCGAATAGACTATTCAGTGAACTCAACATCTGCATTCGAGCCTCCGAGTTTACTTGCATAGCCGGTCCGTCTGGCGTCGGTAAATCGACCTTGCTCTATCTTCTGCTGGGTTTACTGGAGCCGGATGAAGGCGAAATTCTCATCGACGGATCACCACTCACTTCGTCCAATATGCGCCTTTGGCAAAACGCTCTAGGCTATGTGCCTCAACACATCAAACTAACCGAGGGCACTCTGCTCGAAAACATAGCGTTTGGCGTTCCTGCGAACAAGATCAATAAAACACGTGCAGTAGAAGTAGCAATAGCTGCTGGAATCGACTCCTTCATAACGAATGAGCTATCCGACCAGTATGAAACTGTGGTTGGCGATGGGGGCGTTCTGCTTAGCGGCGGCCAAAAGCAAAGGATTGGTATTGCCAGGAGCCTTTACCACAATCCTGCGGTTTTACTGCTAGATGAATCGACCAATGAACTCGATGATGAAACCGAATCCAGAATACTGCAGAAACTCCAGAATATTGAAGGCCTTACCATCGTTTTCATTAGCCATAAGTCATCGGTACAAAAACACGCAGATTCGGTTGTGTTTTTATCGACCCCGAACAGACAAAGGGAAAACACAAATAGTAATGGATAGAAATTTGGAACTCGAAGTTTCTCTATACGACTCAATAGAGTCCATCGAGCAATTGAATCCAGAGTGGATAGCACTGCATCGAAGATGCAGCCGACCCTCTATATTCAACAGTTTTGAGTTCCAATATTTGGCTTTGGACACGTTCGCTACGCCACCTGATAGAGTTTTTTTCCTTGTGGTTCGTCAGAGGCACAATAATCAACTTGTGGCTATATTTCCGTTTATACAAAGCCCTACCAGGTGGCACCGAATTGACTTCAATATAATTACATATGCTGGGCTAGAAGTCGTAGACAAGCCCTATCCAATCATTGATCGGGAATTGGAGCCCGAAGCATGGCGAGCGGCGTTTGACTACCTGAAGTTACGCCGCGATGTGTGGCATTTCATTGACTTTTTAGAGGTCGAAGCGGGTCTTCACGCGCCATCTGCGGTCAAGCGGTCATTTACTATAGGTCGCTATCTTCGAAGACAAAGCCTCGACGCGAAAAGTCCCATTATCGATCTGGAAAGCGACTGGAAAGAGTTTTCGGACAAGCACTCCAAAATGCGGAAACGTACCAGGAGAATGGAGAGAAGTTTCGGAAATAGACTGGTTTTTAAATTTCTGGCCAATCCGGAAGACTACGATTCCTGCCTGAATGAATACATTAATCTCGAATCTAAGAGCTGGAAATACAAGGAAAGAATAGGTATCTCGCGATCTGAGCGGGACTTACGTTTCCATAGAAAGCTCTTTGAAACCTTGGCCAAGAACGCGCAACTTTTTTTCGGCTTCTTATATATTGACGATCAACTCGTCTCAGCAGAGATAGCATACTCTTTTGGCGACACCATATATTTTACTCACGGCTGTTTTGATGGATCTTACAAATCCTATTCGCCCGGCATGGTAAGCACCAGCTTATTTATACAGCGTTTTCACAATGGAGCTTATAAAAGTGGTGACTTCCTAGGCGGGTTTTCTCCTTACATTGATCCTTGGGCAAGTCGTATCGTCACCAGCAATCGGTTGACTGTTGCAAAAGTATGTCCAAAAGTTTTACTCGGACTTGTATTCGCCTTCTATAGCAAGACCAGGAAAAAACTCCTACAACACCCCTTCAATAGAAAGGCATACATAGCCAAATTTCGATGAAAATTGAAATACTCAACCGGACCCAAGTAAACCAGATTGATCTGGAACAATGGCAGCAGCTTTCAAACGACAGCATCTATATCAATCCTTTTTATGAGCCTTGGTGTTTAATTCCCGCCTTACGCCACCTGGATCCACAGAAGGAAGTCTATATTGTTTCCGTCTACGACAACGGGATACTTACGGCCCTGTTTCCAGTATTTTTGAAAAGCCATAGGCTGTTTATACGCTGCGTCGCCATTTGGAAACACTCACAGTGCTTTTTGAGTAACCCACTGTGTCTTGAGGAAACACCCCTTGCTGAAATTATCTGTTACGTAGCAAAAAAGCTATCTGCAACAATCTTCCAGATAAAAGATCACACACCATTCTTCAGCGCTCATACTATAAATTTACCCAACGTCATCATCCGGACTACTCGTGGAGCTATATTTATTACCAGAGAGATCGAGGGACACCTGAAGGCATTGCCAAAAAGGCAGCGTTCAGAAAACAAACGGATAAAAAGTCGTCTACTAAAAGAGTGCGATGCCACCTATCAGACTTCACGCAATTTGCCCAGCATTGATTGGCTCGACACGTACTGCAAGCTGGAAGATTCCGGGTGGAAGAGGCAGCAAAAAAGCTCGATTTACAGTAATCCTGAGGTGCGTTGTTACTACTCCGAGATGAGTGAAGATGCAATGAAATTCGGCAAGATCGAGTTTCAGGGTCTATTCAGTGGCTATACAACTCTGGCGTCATCTTTTCGAATTGTCTCACGAAATTGCGCATTTGAGTTGAAAACGACGTACAACGAAAAGTTCCGGCGCTATTATCCGGGAGCTGTCCTCGAGTTGATAAATTTGGAGGCGATAGATGCTCAATCCTATGTATTTGTAGACTCCTGCACCAATCCCGAGAATCGCCTGGTGAATAGGCTATGGCCGGCGAGAATGGATATTTGGAATAGCTTTTACTTTCCTAACATCATATCCGGGACAATATTAAGAACAATCCTTGGTGCGATATTCGCCATTAGATCATTTTTCGGCAGAGAAAGTTAAGCTGAAAAAATGACTCATTAGTGATTTCCAGTGGTAGCCAGGGTGGTGCTTAGTATCCCATAGAGCATCTGTTGGGTTAAGTCCGACAGACTATTAGCATCACCTATACTTTTGATACAGTCGCGAAACGATCAACATCAGAAAGCCGAGATGGCCGCGAATGGTCTTTGGAAAAACCACTAGTTTTTTCAACTCCCGCGTTTTATTCGTCCATCGTTTCTTGAATGGCTCCCTCCCGTCCATGAAGTCAAACTCTCGCCGCCCCTCGCGCCATGTTCTTTGCATGGCAAGAAAGCACAGGACCGTCCCTGGAGAAAATCTCTGATATTGTTCGTTGTATGCGGTCTGATAAAAACAGGTACGCTCTGGCGTCAGAAAATTAATTAGAAATGCACAAGACTCAGATTGAAACTTAGCCAACCAAACTTCAATTTCACCATGGGGCCAGAGTGTTTTGAGTACCTCTAAAAGCATCTCTTGCTCATGCACAGCCTGAAATCTTAGTGTATCAGTACCCTCTTTCCAGGAATTTGATTCTATGAGCGCAATTTGCTCGACCAGACGCGCACACTCCTGTCCGGAAAAGAGTTCAATACTCCCGCCCTCGCGCTGAAACTTGCGCAGCTTACGTTGTGCCGCGCGTAGCTGACTGGGCCCTGCAGCACACAGTTCATCCCAATCTCCCTGAAATGAGAGGTATGGCGCAACGCCCGATCGCAAGGGAATAGCACGAAACGCACCGCCTACGCCAGCCAACTCCGAAATATCTCGAATGTCCTGCATCTTTCGAAGGAAACAGCAGTCCCATTCATGAGCCAGTTCAAACAATCTTTCGATTAACACCTTGCGGACAGATTCTCGGTTGGGTGCGATTAGCGGACCAAGGTAGTCGGATCGCCCGTCGGCCAGGAATCGCAGCAAACGAAACCCACCCGTTACCTCCATCCTAAGAGGCAACAAGCCGACTAGAACGTCATCACACCAAGCAGTAAGCAGAAAAGGTGTGGATGGTGGGCAGAGGTACTGCCAGTAATGTATTGACCACTCATAAGAGAGAAATGGATTTTCAGGCTGAGAACCTCGGTACAGTCGGATCCAATTAGTAGCGAGGCTTCTTAGCCCCTCTTCGGTACGGATCAATTTGACTACAAATTCTTCCATGATCACTGTTCGTTGATTTGCATCTAAAATTGATCGACCCTGACAGCCAGAGTATGGCGGAGATTGCGGCTTTTTGCTGCCAATTTTTCTACCTGTATGCCGCTGAATGCTCGAGGCTATAAGAGGTGGGTGTACAACATCAAAAATGAAACCGATGGGTCATTTGAAACCTTCGCTCCTGAGGCGGCAGTTCCAAGTATTTCCTCGAAAGCATTAACGCAAATCGACCAGCTGATCATCACTTGTATCGAGCCTGTTTAGGCGTACTTGCCTGTTATGGGCAGTGATTTCCTGCTCGCAACTGCGCCCGCACCGATGTCAAGAATAATCGATGGCTTCAAACAGGGAACTGCGAAAAATGAACGGACTCAAAAAGTTTTGCGGATTTAGTATGATCCTGCCCGCCAACGGTGGACACGTCCTTAAGCGACTTGTCGTGCATCAAACAATACCGGGCTGATACAGGCGTTGGCACTGTGTCCGCGGGTTAGATTGTAATCCACGTTAACATACTCGAATACTGCTTGTCGCATCTTCTTCCTGGTATTGAATCGTTCGCCATAAAAGGCCTCCACTTTTAGTGCATGAAAGAAACTTTTCGCACAGGCATTATAGTAACAATCGTCCTTGCCAACAGCGTGTCCATCTTTAGTGGGCAGGATCAGTACACCCGAGTACTGTAGTTTTAGGGATGTTGAGTTGACCGGTTGAGTCTGCGCCATTACGGAAAGACTAACGTTGCAACGAAAGCAGTTTTCGATATCTCGTTTAATGCTCTATTTCGCCTGCCGTTGGCCAGTCACTCCCACTCAATCGTAGCCGGCGGCTTGCTGCTGATGTCATAGGTCACGCGGGACACGCCGGGGATTTCATTGATGATGCGATTCGAGGTGCGCTCCAGCAACTCATAGGGCAGATGCGCCCAGCGCGCGGTCATGAAATCCACCGTCTCCACGGCGCGCAGCGCGATCACGTATTCGTAGCGGCGGCCGTCACCCACCACGCCCACCGACTTGACCGGCAGGAACACGGCGAAAGCCTGGCTGGTCTTGTGGTAGAAGTCGTCGCGGCGCAATTCCTCGATGAAAATAGCATCGGCCAGGCGCAGCAGGTCGGCGTATTCCTTTTTCACCTCGCCGAGAATGCGCACACCGAGGCCGGGGCCGGGGAAGGGATGGCGATAGACCATGTCGTAGGGCAGGCCCAGTTCCAGGCCTATCCTGCGCACCTCGTCCTTGAACAGTTCGCGCAGCGGCTCCACCAGTTCAAAGCTCATGTCATCGGGCAGGCCGCCCACATTGTGGTGCGACTTGATGTTGTGCGCCTTGCCGGTCTTGCCGCCCGCAGATTCGATCACATCCGGGTAGATGGTGCCCTGCGCCAGCCACTTCACGCCGGTCAGTTTGCCGGCCTCCTCGTCGAACACGTCGATGAAGGTATTGCCGATCACCTTGCGCTTCGGCTTCCGGGTCGGACACGCCGTGCAGCTTGGCCAGGAACATGGCCTCGCAATCCCGGCGCAGCACTTTCACCCCCATGTTGCGGGCGAACATCTCCATCACATGGTCGCCTTCGTGCAGGCGCAGCAAGCCGTTATCCACGAACACGCAGGTCAGTTGCTCGCCAATGGCGCGGTGCAACAGGGCTGCCACCACCGAGGAGTCCACACCGCCGGACAGGCCCAGCAGCACCTTGTCGGAGCCCACCAGTGCCCGCACCCGCGCAATGGCGTCCTCCACAATATGGGCCGGGGTCCACAGCGCCTCGCAGCCGCACTGCTCCAGCACGAAGTGTTCAAAGATGCGCGCGCCCTGCAGGGTGTGCGTTACCTCCGGGTGAAACTGGATACCGTAAAAGGGTTTGTGCTTATGCGCCATACCGGCGATGGGGCAACTCGGTGTCTCGGCAATGACTTCAAAATCCGGCGGCAGTTCCACCACCTTGTCGCCGTGGCTCATCCACACATCCAGCAGGCCCCTGCCCTGCTCGTCGATATGGTCGCGAATATCATGCAGCAGGCCGCCGTTGCCGACCTGCGTGATCTGGGCGTAGCCAAACTCACTGACGTGCGAACCGGCCACCTTGCCGCCAAACTGCTCGGCCATGGTCTGCATGCCGTAACAGATGCCGAGCACCGGCACGCCCAGTTCAAACACACTCTCTGGCGCCCTGGGCGATGCGGCGGCGGCGACCGACTCCGGGCCGCCGGACAGGATAATACCGCTGGGATTGAAGGCCCGGACCTCATCATCGCTCAGGTCGAAGGCGCGCACTTCACTGTACACACCGACTTCGCGCACGCGGCGGGCAATCAACTGGGTGTACTGGGAGCCAAAATCCAGAATGAGGATTTTGTGGGCGTGGATGTCTGCGCTCATGTCAGGCGGGCCCTAGCGCACCGGATAATTCGGCGCTTCCTTGGTGATGGAGACATCGTGTACGTGGCTCTCGGCCATACCGGCGCTGGTCACCCGCACGAATTCGGGGCGGGTGCGCATGGTTTCCATGTTGGCACTGCCGGTGTAGCCCATGGCGGAGCGCACCCCGCCCATCAACTGGTGGACGATGGCCGAGACCGGGCCCTTGTAGGGCACGCGACCCTCAATGCCCTCGGGCACGAGCTTTTCGGTGCCCCGGCTGGTGTCCTGGAAATAGCGGTCCGAGGAGCCCTGCGTCTGCGCCATGGCGCCCAGTGAACCCATGCCGCGATACGCCTTGTAGGTGCGGCCCTGGTACAACTCAACCTCGCCCGGCGCTTCTTCCGTACCGGCGAACATACTGCCCACCATGACCGAATGCGCACCGGCCACGATGGCCTTGGCGATATCGCCGGAGAAGCGGATGCCGCCGTCGGCGATGATCGGGATATCCGTGCCCTTGAGCGCCTCGCTGACATTGGCAATAGCGGTAATCTGCGGCACGCCGGTGCCGGTGACGATACGGGTGGTGCAGATAGAGCCGGGGCCGATACCGACCTTGACCCCATCCACGCCGGCCTCCGCCAGCGCCACGGCGGCGGCGGCAGTGGCGATATTGCCACCGATAACCTGCACCGAGGGGTAGGTGCGCTTGATCAGCTTGACCCGGTCGATCACGTTGCGGGAATGGCCGTGGGCGGTATCCACCACCAGCACATCGACTCCGGCGGCGACCAGGGCATGCACGCGGTCATCGGTATCGGGGCCGGTGCCCACCGATGCGCCGACGCGCAACTGGCCGTAGGAGTCCTTGCAGGCGTAGGGAAAGCTCTCGGCCTTGTCAAAATCCTTCACGGTGATCATGCCGCACAGGTCGAAGGCATCGTTCACCACCAGGATTTTCTCGATGCGGTGGCGATGCAGCAGTTCCTGCACCTGTGCCAGTTCAGCGCCTTCCTTCACTGTGACCAATTTGTCCCGCGGCGTCATGATGGCGGAGACCAGTTTTGCCGGATTGGATTCAAAGCGCACGTCGCGACGGGTAACAATACCGACCAGGTCCTTGCCGTTGAGCACCGGCACGCCGGAGATACCGTGCGCGCTGGTGAGTTCGATCAGTTCGGCGATGGTGGCCCCTTGCTGGATGGTAATGGGGTCCTTGACCACCCCGCTCTCGAATTTCTTGACCTTGCGCACCTGCTCCGCCTGTTCGGCGATGGTCATGCTCTTGTGGATGATGCCGATGCCGCCCTCCTGGGCCATGGCGATCGCCAGGCGGAACTCGGTGACGGTATCCATGGCGGCGGAGACCAGGGGAATGTTCAGGTCAATGTCGCGGGTGAGGCGCGTGCGCAGCGACACATCGGTGGCCACCACCTCGGAATAGCCGGGAGTCAACAGAACATCGTCAAACGTGAGGGCTTCCTGGGCTATACGTAGCATAGGGGCTGTTCTCCAGATGGCGAGGGTGAGTTAAACGAGCGAGTATAAATCCAAGTGCCCTGCGGCACAATTACTGTAACCCCACAAAGCCCATTGAATGCACGACAAGGTCGGATAAAGTACACTGCCCCATCAGTCAAAACACCCAGCCGGGGCCTGCATTCCATTGAACAACCCCTTCGCCTCGGATCAGCCACCGCCCCTGCTCACGGTCAGCCAGCTCAACCGGCAGGCCAAGACCCTGCTGGAGAGTCACTTTGACTTTGTCTGGGTCGAGGGCGAGGTCAGCAATTTCGTCCGGCCCTCCTCCGGACACTGGTACTTCTCCCTCAAGGATGGCAGTGCCCAGGTGCGCTGCGCCATGTTCAGCACGCGCAACCAGCGGATCAAGTTCACGCCCGCCAACGGCGACGCGATACGCCTGCGCTGCCGCGTGTCCCTGTATGAGGGCCGGGGCGAGTTTCAACTGATTGTCGAGCACCTGGAACACGCCGGGGCCGGAGCCCTGCAGGCCGCCTTTGAAAAGCTCAAGACCAAGTTGCTGGCAGAGGGCCTGTTTGACCCCGCGCGCAAACGAGCACTGCCCGAATCCGTGTCGCAGCTGGGGGTGATCACTTCCCCCACGGGCGCCGCCATCCACGACATACTGACCGTGTTGCGCCGGCGCTGCCCGACCATTGCCGTATTCCTGCTGCCGGTGGCCGTGCAGGGCGAGGGCGCGGCCGCACAGATAGCCAGCGCCATTGAGCGCGCCAACCGCTGGCAGCGCGAAGGCAAGATACAGCTGGACGCCCTGATCGTCGGTCGCGGGGGCGGTTCGCTGGAGGATCTGTGGGCCTTCAATGAGGAGATCGTGGCGCGCGCCATCGCCGCCAGCGAGTTGCCCATCGTCAGCGCCGTGGGGCACGAGGTGGACTTCAGCATTGCCGACATGGTGGCGGATTACCGCGCACCCACCCCCTCGGCGGCGGCGGAACTATTGAGCCCGGACCAGCGCGAATGGCAACAGCGCCTGCAGGCTGCGGAGAAAGGTCTGGTACGCCTGATCCAGCGCAAGCTGGCGGACGCTACTATCCATCTCTCGCACCTGCGGCAGCGTCTCAAACACCCGGGAGCGCAGCTGCGGGAACAGGCCCAGCGCGTGGATGACCTGGAGCAGCGCCTGCTGCTGGCGCAGAAAAACCTGCTGCTGCGGCATCACGGCAAACTGGCACTGCTGGAAAGCCAGCTGATGGCCCGCTCGCCACTGCCGAGACTGCAGCAGTTGCAGCGCGACACGCAGCAATGGCGCAAACGCCTCGACGCTGCCATGCAGCAGCGTTTGCAACAGTCCGCAGACCGCCTGGCCCATCTGGCGCAGATGCTGGACTCCCTGAGCCCCCTGGGCACCCTGCAGCGCGGCTACGCCATCGTGACCGACAGTTCCGGCAAGGTAATGCGGGACGCCAGCGAGGTTGCTGATGGGTGATGAAGTGGAGGCGAGATTGGCCATGGTCGGCTTGGGCTGACAGTCACGAAAGTCGAATAGATCGCGCATTGGTTCCGTTTCGCCACTGATCCCGTTGGTGTCACCGCTCGGTTGGAACCCCACGCCCTCGTCGGCGACACCAAGGGATAAGCGGCGAAATCCGGCTAGTGTGAGGTGGTCCGACGAGATCAGTGCATGGCACGATGGGAGCAGTCGGCGGTACGGTACAGTCCCAAGAGGGCGTGGCATTCGGTTTCCAACCGATTGGGGCTTTACCCTAGCGGCGACTGCGGGTGGAAACGAACTAAAGACTAATACTTCGCCGGCAACCGCGAATTGATAATGATATGCCGCCCCTCAAACCGGATATATTCCCCGATAGTGAGATCCTTGAGGATACGCGCCACCATCTCGCGTGAGGCACCCACCCGGTCGGCGATATCCTGCTGTGTCAGCTTCTCGGGTATGTAGAGACTGCCGTCGCCACGCTCCTCGGACAGGTCCATCAACACATTGGCCACCCGGCCATAGACATCCTGCAGAGCGAGGCTTTTTACATCAGCGGTCAGCTTGCGGACCCGTTGGGCGAGGTTGCGCACCAGCTGGCGCGCGATATTGGGGTGCTGGTCCAGCACGCGGTTGAAATCTTCTTTATAGATGATACAAAACGTGGACTTTTCCACGGTGCGTACCGAGGCGGAGCGGGTGGAGTCATCGAGCAGCGCCAGTTCACCGAAGTAATCCCCGGCGCCCTGGGTGTTCATGATGAACTCCTTGCCATTCTTGTCGCTACAGTAGACCTTGACCTTGCCGCTCTCAATGACAAACAGCGAATCAGCCGGATCGTTCTCGTGAATGACCACGGTATTTTTGGGAAATGACCGACTGGTACTGCTGGCCGCCAGGACTTCCAGTTCCTCTGGCAATAGACCCCGAAATAATTCAACTTGCTGCAACATCAGAACACCCGATCCCTTTCAAGCCCAATTCCCATAGCCTTGACGATAATAGTACCCCAAAGTTTTAGGAAAGCGCACCTCTGTCTGCAAAATCGTCGCACCACTTAATTTGCCCCGGCAGCCCATTCCGCGTTTCCACAGTTCCACGCAGCTCGTTATACTCCAGTTACACCGCACAATGAAGGGGGTAGCGCAGTGTACGTTCGCAGGCATATTGGTACACTCTGGGCACCCCCACTCGATGGAGCGCTGGCCCGACGCGCGCGCAGTCGCCCGCTACACTGACCATGACCACCAGCACCCGCCATACCACCCCGGAATGGATCGACGACCTGCTGCGCGCGATCGGGACGCTGCGGCGAGCATTCGCCACTCTGCAGGAGCAACTCGGCGAGCAGACCGTGGACGACTTTTCCCACCTCCTGGATGCGGCCAGTCGCCTGGAACAACTGCTGGGCACTGCAGATCCGGTGGCGAACAGCCACGATTTAATGAATGTGCTGACAGCTTTGCGCGGCTATGCGGAAATGTTGCGGGAGGATGTCGGCGCTGTATACCCGGATCTGGATGCAACGCTGGCATCCCTGCTCGCGGCAGTACAGCTTGCCCACACCGGCAACACCGGACAGCCCGGGACGCACAACCGCATGATTCAATCGGAACCGGGCTTTATCCTGGCAGTCGATGACCAGCAGGAAAACAGGGAACTGGTCGCCCGCAACCTGTCCCGTAGCGGGCACATCGTGATCACCGCCGCCAGTGGCGAGGAGGCGTTGCGCGCGCTGGAGCAGAGTGATGTCGACGTGGTGTTGCTCGACCTGCTGATGCCGGGCATGGACGGCCGCGAGGTATTGCGCCGCATCAAGGAACACCCCGAATGGCGGGCCACGCCGGTGATCGTAATCTCGGGCAGCCAGGACATGGACGGAATTATCGAGTGTATTGAGGCAGGCGCCGATGATTACCTGTTCAAGCCGTTCAACCCGGTACTGTTACAGGCGCGTATCAAGGCCGGGATAGAGCGCAAGCGCTGGCATGACAAGGAGGAACAGTATCGCCAGCAGCTGGAGCGCAATGAGAAATTTATCCGGGCCACCTTTGGGCGCTACCTTTCCGATGAGATAGTGACCGACATCCTGGAGCGTCCGGAGGGACTGGAACTGGGCGGCGACCTGCGCAGGGTCAGCATCATGATGTCCGATATACGCGGCTTTACCTCGCTCAGTGAAAATCTGGCGCCGGCGCAGGTCGTCACCGCTGCTCAACCGGTATCTGGGCGCCATGACCGATATCATCATGGCCCACCACGGCACCATCGACGAATTTATTGGCGATGCGATCCTGGCCGTTTTCGGCGCTCCCCAGCACAGGGAGGACGATGCGGACCGTGCGGTCAATTGCGCTCTGGCCATGCAGGCCGCCATGGTCGGAATCAACGCTCTCAACGAGGCTGATGGTTTTCCTGCCATCAACACCGGCATCGCCATAAATACGGGCGATGTGATCGCCGGCAATATCGGCTCGGAACGCCGCAGCAAGTACGGTTTCGTGGGGCACCCCATGAACGTCACCTCCCGCATCGAGGACATCACCATAGGTGGCGAGATCCTGATTTCCGACAGCACACTGCAAAGCCTCAAGGGCGACTTTTCACTCGGCCGCAGCCAGGAAGTCAACCTGAAAGGCATAGACGAAAACATCGTGGTCCACCAGATCACCGGGCGCAAAACATGACGGCCGGCATGTCTGTATTACTGGTGGAGGATAATGAGCTCAATCGCGATATGATGGTCCGGCGCCTTAGTCGTGCCGGGCTGCAAGTCATAACTGCCGGTAACGGCCAACAGGCCCTGGATATCATGCACGCCGAGCAGCCCAGCATCGTGTTAATGGATATGAACCTGCCAATCCTGGACGGCTGGGCCGCCAGTCGCAGGGCCAAGGAAGATGAACACATTCGCCATATCCCTATCATTGCCCTGACCGCACATGCCACGGAAGCCTACAGGCAGTACGCCCTGGCGGCCGGTTGTGACGACTACGCCACCAAGCCGGTGGATTTTCCCGGCCTGTCTGGTCAAGATCAAGAGACTCACCCGCACATGAGCCTACGCCGCCAACTCACCCTCTCGCTGGTCACCATCCTGATGCTGTTCGCAGTCAACGTGGGCACCCATTTCTGGGGCAGTTATGCCCGCAACGAGAGCATGATCGCCTACCGCAATTCGGTCACCGCCGCCAAACTATCCACGGAAGTCGAGCAACTGCTGGAAGATCAGCGGCAGCAGATACTGATACTCGCAACGCTGCGAGACACCACCGATGATCCAGCTCGAAGACGCTGAGTTACAGCAGGCTGAGGACGCCATCGTTACGATCAACGCCAAAATTCAGCAACTCGGGAAGCTGAGCCACGGTGTGACGGAGCAAAACTACGAGTTGCTCTGGCAGAGCAGTAGCCACTTGCTGAAACGCTGGCTGAATTTCTACCGCAACTATAACAATCCCGAATTCGACATGGACATGAATGATCCGCTGCCCTTCCTTGATGCCAGCCAGCGTTTGAAGGAACTGGAGCAGCGCCAGGCATTTATTGCAGCCCAGCGCGCCAATATTATCGATCGCACCATTTCCCTGACTGACAGGATCACGATAATTGCCTTTTTCGCCTCCATATTTCCTCACCGCCACCCTGGGCTACTACCTCGTCAGTTATACCAACAAATCGCTGAAAAGACTGAAGAAGGGTACTGAACGCTTCGGCAGTGGCGACTACAATTATCGCATAGACGATATTGACGATACCGGCGAACTGGGCGATCTGGCGGAGGCGTTCAACGATATGTCTGACAAACTGCGCAACGCGATTTACGATGCGCGAAAAGGCCAGGGATGACGCCGACGAGGCCAATGCGGCCAAAAGTATCTTCCTGGCCAATGTCAGTCACGAACTGCGCACGCCGCTGAATGCCATTATTGGCTACAGCGAGATGCTACACGATGAGCTGGGTGATAAAAGTGAACTGGATCGCCCGCAGTTTCAGCAGGATCTGGATATCATTATCAAATCCGGACGGCAGCTGCTCACCCTGATTGATGACATTCTGGACCTGTCGAAAATCGAAACAGGGAAAATGTCCCTGCACTGCGAAAAGTTCAGTCCGACGGAAATCATCAGGCAGGCCTGCGAGGTCCTGGCTCCGCTGATGCGCAACAATAACAACGAGCTGCAGCTCGACGAGCTGCGCGAGTTGCCCCCGCTGTATAACGATGCGGCCAAGTTTCGGCAGATCTTCACCAACCTGCTCAGCAATGCCAACAAATTTACCAAGGGGGGCTATATCAGCGTGAGTGCGCGGGAGCTGCCCGACAATCCGGGCTGGGCGGAGTTTGCCATACGCGATACGGGGATAGGCATGACCAGCGAGCAGCTCGAAGCGTGTGTTCGAGGCCTTTGTGCAAGCGGATTCCTCGACCAGCGCAAACTACGGGGGTACCGGACTGGGACTGACCATCTGCAGGGACTTCTGCGACCTGATGGGTGGCACAATCAGGGCCGAAAGCCAGCGTTGGCGTGGGATCAACCTTTACGGTGCTGATCCCTTCTGACCCAGAGTGAGATCACGCAGCCGCCTGAGCGCTTCCTCACGTTTTTCCAGGTTCTCGGTCAGGATATCGCTCTCCTTCTGCAGGTCATTGATGCGCACATGCAGATCCGCGAAATATTGCCAGGGCGTCTTGCATCAACACGATCTGCTGGTGCACCTGTATCCCGTCCGGTTTCTCTCGCACCAGGCGAAGATAATCCTCTCGCGCAGCTCTCCAGTTGTAATAAGGGCTGTCGGGCAACATCTTGTCATAGGCAATGGCGATGCTGGCCTCCCAATCCACCCCGGGGGATGATTCCAGGCGCTGATAGCGCCTGAAATAGTTAACCGCTTCCCTGTGATCGCCTGCCGCGAGCGCCCCAAAACCCTTGTCCAGATAGGTGTGGTCCGCTCCTGTCGCCGCGGCACAGTCAGCCGCGACCGGATCCGGCAAGTTGATGACGACTTCCGCAGTCGGCTTTTGTTCGGTGGTCACGGGCGGTGCCTCTACAGGCACCACTGCAGGTGCCGCAGATTGAGCCGCTGCAGGAGCCACCGGCAGGTCGCCCGCTGCAGGCGCATCGGCGCAGGCCTGCAGCAGCAAGGTCAAGGCCGCCAGCGGCACACAGGGTTAAAAAACGGGTCGCGAGCAATGTTGCCTCCTCTTGCAGAACCGGTAATGGCCAGTGTAGCGCATTCAAAACCGCCTGACACTCCACAGAAGGAGCCGTTGCGCCACAGGACTCCTGCGCACAGGAAGCACTATTCGGGGCGCATGTGGGGAAACAATAGAACATCGCGAATAGAGGCCGAATCGGTAAATAACATCACCAGACGATCAATACCGATACCCTCGCCAGCCGTCGGCGGCAACCCGTACTCCAGCGCGCGTATATAGTCGTGGTCGTAGTGCATCGCCTCTTCGTCTCCAGTCTCCTTCTGCGCCACCTGTTCCATAAACCGGGCGGCCTGGTCTTCCGCGTCGTTCAGTTCGGAAAAACCGTTGGCCAACTCGCGTCCGCCCACAAAAAACTCGAAACGATCGGTAATAAAAGGGTCTGCGTCGCTGCGTCGCGCCAGCGGCGAGACTTCCGTGGGATAAGCGGTGATAAAGGTGGGTTGATCCAGCAAATGCTCTACCGTTTTTTCAAATATCTCGATCTGGACTTTACCCAGTCCCCAGCTTTCCTTCAGTTCAATGCCCAGGTTTTTCGCAATGAGCCGCGCCGCGGACAGATCAGCAAGCTGCTGCGCAGCTAATGCCCGGATTGTGCCGCAAAATCGCATCGAATACAGTTATACGCTCAAATGGCCTGGAAAAATCATAGGTACTGCCCTGATACTGTACCGAGGTATTTGCCCAGCACTGATGCCGTGAGCTGGCGCAGCATATCCTCGGTAAGGTTCATGGCGTCCTTATAATCCGCATACGCCCAGTAGAACTCCAGCATGGTGAATTCCGGGTTGTGGCGCGTGGAGAGACCTTCATTGCGAAAACTGCGGTTAATTTCAAACACACGTTCGAAGCCGCCTACCACCAGGCGCTTGAGGTAGAGCTCCGGCGCAATCCGCAGGTACATGTCCAGGCCAAGGGCGTTGTGGTGCGTAACAAAGGGTTTGGCCGCTGCGCCTCCCGGAATGACCTGCATCATCGGGGTTTCCACTTCCATGAAGTCAAGACCATTCATGTAATTGCGGATAAACGCGATGATTCTGGAGCGCGTGCGAAAAACCTCACGCGACTCGGCGTTTACGATCAGGTCGACATAGCGCTGGCGGTAGCGCAACTCCTGGTCGGCCAGTCCGTGATATTTATCGGGCAGGGGACGCAGCGCCTTGGTCAGCAGGCGCGCTTCTTCCATATTGATATAGAGATCGCCCTTGCCGGATTTATGCAGCGGGCCGCTGGCGCCGACAATGTCCCCCAGGTCCCAGCCCTTGATCTGCGCCAGGGTTTCCTCGCCCAGGCCCTGGCGATTGACGTACAGCTGGATCTGGTCGGCGCCGTCCTGCAACAACAGGAAAGCGCCGCGGTTGCGAATCAGGCGACCGGCCACCGCATACACTCGATGGGCCTGCTCCAATTCCTCCTTCGAGCAATCGCCAAACTCGCGCTGCAAGTCATTGGCCATGGCCGTGCGCCGAAAATCATTGGGAAAAGGATTGCCCTGTTCGCGCAGGGCGGACAACTTGCCGCGGCGCTCCGCCACCAGCTTGTTGTCTTCGTGTGCTGCGCCCGCCTCTCGATGGGATTCAGCATCCTGCTTCTGCTCACTCATAATGTCTCTCACAGCCCACTCTTCAGCGACGCCTCTATAAACCGGTCAATATCACCATCAAGCACCGCCTGCGTATTGCTCGTCTCCACCCCCGTGCGCAAATCCTTGATGCGGGAATCATCCAGCACATAGGAACGAATCTGGCTGCCCCAGCCAATGTCCGCCTTGTTGTCCTCCATGATCTGTTTTTCCGCATTGCGCTTGTGCACTTCCAGTTCATAGAGCTTGGCGCGCAGCATTTTCATGGCGTTGTCGCGGTTCTGGTGCTGCGAGCGTTCGGTCTGGCACTGTACCACGGTGCCGGTGGGGTTGTGGGTAATGCGCACCGCGGAATCGGTCTTGTTGACGTGCTGGCCACCGGCGCCGCTGGCCCGGTAGGTATCGGTTCGCAGGTCCGCCGGATTGATATCGATTTCAATATTGTCGTCAATTTCCGGTGACACAAAAATGGAGGCGAAGGACGTGTGCCGCCGGTTGCCGGAATCGAAGGGGGACTTGCGCACCAGGCGATGTACGCCTGTCTCGGTGCGCAACCAGCCGAAGGCGTACTCTCCCTCAAACTTGATGGTGGCGCTCTTGATCCCCGCCACTTCCCCGCCGGAGGCTTCGATCAGCTCGGTCTTAAAGCCCTTGTGCTCGCCCCAGCGCAGGTACATGCGCAGCAGCATCTCGGCCCAGTCCTGGGCCTCGGTGCCGCCGGAACCCGCCTGAATGTCCAGGTAGGCGTTGTTGGCGTCCATGTCACCGGCAAACATACGCCGGAATTCCAACTGCTCCAGCAGCGTGACCAGCCCGGCGATCTCCAGGTTTATCTCTGCCACCGTGGCCGCATCGTCCTCCGCCGCCGCCATGATCAGCAGATCGCGGGCATCGGCGGCGCTGGCATCCAGTTTCTCAATGGTATGCACAGTATTTTCCAGAGATGCCCGTTCCTTCCCCAACTCCCGTGCGCGCTCAGGATCATCCCAGACACTGGGTTCAGCCAGTTCCAGATCTACTTCTGCGAGGCGCTCCTTGCGCAGGTCAAAGTCAAAGATACCCCCTGAGCACGCCGGTGCGCGCCTCAATGTCTTTCAGTTGTGTAATAAGGGGATTTATCTCGAGCATATGGTAAAACCGCCGGGAGCAAAGCGGGGCATTCTACCCCAGCAACTATTGGGTGGACAGACTAAATTCCGCGCTGGAGCCGGATCCCCCCCGCGCGGTTCATCGTCACAGCGCAACCAGTTGCTCGACCATCAGCTGCAGCGAGCGCTGCCCGCGAAACTCGTTTACATCAAGGCGATAGGCAATTTCAACCTGCTCGACTGCGGGGTCTGGCCAGATAGCGAGGTCGATGTTAAAGGCTATGGCATCGACCAGCGTATCGCTGCCAACCGGCGACAATACCAGCTTCAGGTGTTTCTCTCCCACCAGGCGCTGGCTCACCACCGCAAATCGTCCATCAAAGGTCGGCTCCTGAAAATGTTGACCCCAGGGCCCGGCAAAGCGCAGCTCAGTGGCGAGTGCCAGCTGCAATTCATCCGGCGACAATTCACCATCGGATTCAATGACCGCCTGCAGGTGCACATCCTGTGCATGCCGGGCGACTTCCTCGACAAAGGCCTCGGCAAATTCCGCATAGGCCGCACGCTGCAGCGTGAGACCCGCTGCCATGGCATGCCCCCCGAAGCGGGTGACGAGGCCGGGGTGGCGGGTCGCGACTGCGTCCAGAATATCGCGGATGTGTAGACCGGCAATGGAGCGAGCCGAGCCCTTGAGTTCGCCATTATCACCATCGGCGAAGGCAATGGTCGGACGGTGCAGGCGGTCCTTGATGCGCGACGCGAGGATACCGATCACCCCCTGGTGCCAACCGCCCTGGTAGAGGGTCATGGCGACGGGCAGCTCTGGTCGCTCGTGCAGTGCTAGTTTTGCAAGTATTTGTATAGCTTCCGCCTGCATGTCCTGTTCGATGACCCGGCGCTCCTGATTGAGCTGGTCCAGTCGCGAGGCCCGCGCCCGCGCCGTGGCCAGATCCTCACTGAGCAGGCATTCGATACCAATGGACATATCCTCCAGGCGTCCGGCCGCATTGATACGCGGTCCCACGGCAAAGCCCAGATCCGCAGCCACTACTGACTGTGGCTGCCGGGACGCAACTTCCAGCAGGGCCAGAATGCCTGGGCGGCACTGTCCCGCACGAATCCGGCGCAGACCCTCCGCCACCAGAATACGGTTATTGCGATCCAGCGGCACGACATCGGCGACAGTGCCCAGCGCGACGAGATCCAGGTACTGGGCCAAATTGATCTCCGGGCGCTGCGCAAACCATCCTCTGGCGCGCAGTTCCGCCCGCAGCGCCAGCATGATATAGAAAATCACCCCCACCCCTGCCAGGTGCTTGCTGGGAAACTCACACCCGGGTTGATTGGGATTCACAATCACATCGGCCGACGGCAGTTCGCGACCCGCCAGGTGGTGGTCGGTAATCAACGTGGTAATACCCAACGCCCTGGCGGCCGCCACACCCTCCAGGCTGGATATGCCGTTATCCACCGTAATGATGAGGTCGGGGTTACTGCCAGCGGCGAGCGCAACAATTTCCGGGGTCAGGCCGTAGCCATACTCGAAGCGGTTGGGCACCAGGTAGTCCACGTGGCGGGCACCGAATGCCCGCAGGGCCGCCACCGCCACGGTCGTACTGGTGGCGCCATCAGCATCAAAATCGCCAATGATGACAATCCTGCTGTCGCGGGCCAGCGCATCTGCCAGCAAGGTGGCGGCGCGGTCGGTATTGAGCAACAGCGTCGGGGACAGCAAATGCCCGAGCGCCAGGTCCAGTTGCGCGGAGGAATTCGATGCCGCGGCCGCGGTAGACGCGCGTCCAATACCGGATGGATTTCGCTTAGCGGCGCGGAATCGGTAGCAGCTAACTGCCGTCGGCGAATGAGTTTCTGCACGTTGCAGGATGCCGCGTCAGGCGTTGCTATTGGCCGCGATATGCGCCTGGACCGCAGCCAGATTATTGGGCAGCACCTCCATGCGCTCACTGCGCTCAAACAGGTCGTGCAGGTGCGCGGGCAGAGCAACATCCTGTTCCAGACCGGCCTGTTTTATTGCGTCGGGAAACTTGGCTGGATGCGCAGTCGCCAGGCTCACTACCGGAATCCCGGGGGCAACATCGCTGGCCAGCGCCGCATGCACCCCGATCGCGCTGTGCGGGTCGAGCAGGTACTCGCATTCATGCCAGGTACTGGCGATCTGCTGGCAGGTCTGTGCATCGGAGACACAGTGGCTGCTGAACAATGTCCGGGCGCGCTGCATGGCGGTCGCGGTGAAGCTGATGTCCCCCTTGTCAAACCGCTGCATCAGGTCGGCGATGGCGGCACCATCACGATCGTAGAGATCGAACAACAGGCGCTCAAAATTACTCGACACCGTGATGTCCATACTGGGCGACAAGGTGTGGGCCAGTGGTTGACGACCATAGGTGCTGCTTGTCATCACCCGATGCAGCACATCATTGCGATTCGTAGCGATAATCAGGCGCTCAATGGGCAAGCCCATTTGGCGTGCCAGATAGCCGGCGAAAATGTCGCCAAAATTCCCCGTGGGCACGGAGAAGGCCACGGGGCGAGCCGGTGCGCCGAGCGCCACTGCGGCATAAAAATAGTAGACAATCTGGGCCATGATGCGCGCCCAGTTGATGGAATTGACTGCTACCAGCGCGCGGCCATCCGGCAGGAAACTCTGGTCGCCGAAACTGGCTTTCACCATGGCCTGGCAGTCGTCGAAATTACCCTCCACCGCCAGATTGTGGATGTTGTCGCCCTGCACGGTCGTCATCTGTCGGCGCTGCACATCCGACACCCTGTTATAGGGATGCAGGATGAAAATATCGATGTTCTTGCAGTGCTTGCAGCCCTCGATCGCGGCTGACCCGGTATCGCCGGAGGTGGCGCCCAGGATCACCACTTTCTGGTGTTTACGCTCCAGCACGTAATCCAGCAGACGGCCCAGCAACTGCAGGGCGAAATCCTTGAAGGCCAGGGTCGGCCCGTGAAACAATTCCAGCACCCACTGATTCGCCCGCAGCTGTACCAAAGGGGCTACCGCGCTGTGGCGGAATTCGGCGTAGGTCTCTGCCAGGATGGCGCGCAGGTCGTCTGCCGGTATGCAGTCCCCTACGAATGGCGTGATTATTTTCTGCGCCAGTTGCGGGTAATCAAGTGCGGCCATGGCCGTGATCTCCTCACGGCTAAAGGTGGGCAGGGTCTGTGGCACATACAAGCCGCCATCCGCCGCCAGTCCCGCCAGCAGGACCTGTTCAAAATTTAGTGCGGGTGCCTGCCCCCGGGTACTGATGTATTTCACTGTCGCCTACCCCTGTCCATACCCCGGACTTCTAACCGTCCAGCGCCTCGACACGAATGCGCGTGACCTTGCCATTAATCGTGTCCAGCGCCTCAATTGCACGCACCGCCGTATCCACACTGCCCTGCGGCGCCTTATTGGTTAGCACAATAAGTGACACCAATGTCTGTCCCTGGGCGGGCGCCTTCTGGATCAATGCTTCTATGCTGATACCCTGCTCACTGAAAATGCTTGCTACCCTGGATAGAACGCCGGGTTTATCCTCCACCTCCATGCGCAAATACCAGGGTGTTTTCACCTTTGCCATCGGGATAATGGGCAGGTCGCGCAGACTGGAGCGCGCGACGCCCAGCGCCGGCACACGTCCGCTTTGCCCGACACCAAAGTCACGCGCCAGGTCAACCAGGTCAGCCACCACGGCCGAGGCAGTGGGTTGCGCTCCGGCGCCAGCTCCGTAGTAAAGCGTAGGGCCCACCGCATTACCCTCCACCAGGATCGCGTTTTTCACGCCATCGACATCGGCCAGCAGGAGATAATCGGGTATCAGGGTGGGGTGTACGCGCAATTCCACGCCCTCGTCATTCTGCTTGGCAATACCCAGATGCTTGATGATATAGCCCAATTCCCGGGCATATCCCACGTCCTGCGTAGTCAGCTGTGTGATGCCCTCGGTATAGACCGCGTCAAACTGCAACGGGATACCGAACGCCAGGGATGCCAGAATGACCAACTTGTGCGCAGCATCGATACCTTCCACATCGAAGGCGGGATCCGCCTCCGCATAACCCAGCGCCTGCGCTTCGGCCAACACATCGGCAAATTCCCGGCCCTTGTCGCGCATCTCTGTCAGGATGTAGTTGCCAGTGCCATTGATAATGCCCGCCAACCACTCAATGCGATTGCCCGCCAGTCCTTCGCGCAGCGCTTTGACAATGGGTATGCCACCGGCGATCGCGGCCTCGTAGCGCACCTCCACGCCGTGCTCATGCGCCAATGCGAAAATCTCGTTACCAAATTCGGCTATCAGCGCCTTATTGGCCGTTACCACGTGCTTGCCGGCGACAATCGCCGCCTCCACCAATTCCCGGGCCACGGTCGTACCGCCAATCAGCTCGACGAGAATCTCCACCTCCGGATCGCGGGCCACGGCAAAAATATCGCGACTGACACGGATACCGGACAGATCCAGTGCAGGGTTATCGCGACGCGCTCCCACATGGATTACCTGCAGCCTGGCCTGTGCCCGCGCTGCGATCAGTTCAGCGTTGTCACGCAACACAGCGAGGGTGCCACTGCCAACGGTACCCAAACCGCAGATGCCTATTTTTACTGGTTTCAAGCTCGTTCCTGTTTTCAAATGCTAGTGGGGTGCCTGGCGTCGCTCAGGCAAAGCCGTCGTTCTTTATCATCCGCTTGATATTGCGAATCGCCTGACGGGTACGGTGCTCATTCTCGATCAAGCCGAAACGCACATAACCCTCACCGTACTCACCAAAGCCAATGCCGGGGGAGACTGCCACCTGCGCCTCTGCCAACAACTTCTTGCCGAATTCCACGGAACCCATCGCCCGGTAGAACTCCGGAATCCTGGCCCAGACAAACATGGTGGCCTTGGGCGGGGTAACCGGCCAACCGACAGCGTTAAGGCCACTGCATAACACATCCCGGCGGGACTGGTACATGGCGCAAATTTCCGCCACACAACTCTGGTCCCCCTCCAGCGCCGCAATGGCGGCCACCTGTATCGGCGTGAACATGCCGTAATCCAGATAGGATTTCATGCGCGCCAGCGCGGCTACCAGCACCTTGTTGCCACAGCAGAAACCGATGCGCCAACCCGGCATATTGTAACTCTTGGACATACTGAAGAACTCTACCGCCACATCCCGCGCCCCCTGGACCTGCAGAATTGACGGCGCGACATAGCCGTCGTAACACAAATCGGCGTAGGCCAGGTCCTGGATCACCCAGATGGAATGCTCCCGGGCAATTTTGATCACCCTTTCGTAGAACTCCAACTCGACACACTGTGCAGTCGGGTTAGAGGGAAAGTTAAGCACCAACATCTTGGGCCGCGGCCAACTGGTCTGAATGCCCTTTTCCAACTCGGCGAAAAATTCATCCTCGTCGTCACCCATGGGCACATGTCGGATATCCGCACCGGAAATCACGAAGCCATAGGGATGAATGGGGTATGACGGGTTCGGCACCAGTATGGCATCGCCGGGGCCTGTGGTTGCCAATGCCAGATGCGCGAGGCCTTCTTTGGAACCGAGGGTGA
This sequence comes from uncultured Gammaproteobacteria bacterium, assembly GCA_963762235.1. Classification (GTDB taxonomy): domain Bacteria; phylum Pseudomonadota; class Gammaproteobacteria; order Pseudomonadales; family Halieaceae; genus Marimicrobium. The sequence continues at coordinate 61,800 of CAVXKH010000005.1, forward strand.
CTATCGCCTCAGAGGCGGGATCCAGTGATACATCAAAGCGGCGCTGGTACCAGTCACAGATCGCCTTGCGCAGGCGCGGTATACCCTTGGACTGGGAATAGCCGTGCGTATCTCCGCGACGGGCCGTCTCCACCAGTTTGTCCACAATATGGCTCGGCGTCGGCTGATCGGGATTGCCCATCCCGAAGTCAATGATGTCCTCTCCCGCCGCGCGCGCCTGCTGCTTGAGATCACCGATAATATTGAATACGTATGGCGGCAGGCGCTCAATACGCCGAAATTGATCGTCCACGATAATCCAACTCTACTGGGCGCGCAGGCACCGACGCCGCGATTCAAAAAAGGGAGGAAACAGTACTGAGTCACCCCCGCACTGTCAACGCAGCGAGGGACTCATAGGCATTATTGACCCGATTATCACTTCAATCCGAGCGTAACCATCAGCTCATCCGCTGACTGATACCCGGGAATCATTTGACCGGTCTGCGTAATGATGGCTGGCGTACCCTGCACCCCCAGCGTCCTGTCCAAGCTGATACTGCGCGGCAATCGGGTTGTCCTTGCAGACATTTTCGGCTATCGCTTCCTTGTTGGTCAGCTTGGTAAAAGCCTCCCGGGGGTTGTCAGAACACCACGCGCTGGCAAGCTGCTTGAAAGTATCCGAACCCAAACCAGCGCGCGGGAAAGCCAGATAGCGCACCTCGACACCGTTCTTATTGAGTTGCGCTACCTCCTCATGCAGCTTCTGGCAGTAATGACAGGTAGTATCAAAAAATACATTTACATAGGCTCGGGGTTCACCTTCAGGGGAAAAAATAATCATGTCCTCCCGCTTCACTTTCGCCAGTTTTTCCTTGCGCTCGCCATCGCGACGCTTTTCTGCCAGATTGACATAGCCTTGTGGGGTCACCGAGTACAGATCGCCGACAACAAAGAAATCACCCTGCAGGGTCGAATAGATCAGGGGGCCATCAGTGAATTGCACCTCGTACAGACCGGGAATTTCACTCTTTTGTGCACTGCTAACCTTGAGTCCCACACCTGGAACTTCCAGCGCGGCTCGCAACTTGTCCAGCTGCGCCTTCTCCAGCGGCTCGCCCGCTACACCAAAGGGTGCAACTACCACCAATATCGCCATCAATGCCGATTTCAAAACTCGGTAAATCATTTCCTTTCCTCTGTCATCGTGGGCTGACCCACCGTCATTCGAAAACCGATACCCCGTTGGAGCAGGATTCGGCCCTTAAGTTCCTCATCCGCGAGGATGGTGCTGTTCGTGTAGCTCCTGCATGCGCTGCTGGGCCACATGCGTATAAATTTGCGTTGTAGAGAGATCGCTGTGCCCCAGCAACATTTGCACCACCCGCAGATCAGCCCCGTGATTCAGCAAATGCGTGGCGAATGCATGGCGCAGCGTATGAGGCGACAGGTGTTTTTTGATTCCTGCACGCTGCGCATAGATTTTAATACGATACCAGAAGGTCTGGCGAGTCATTTGCGTACCGCGGCGACTGGGAAACAACACATCCGACGGAATACCCTTGAGCAACTCTCCTCGCGGCCCGGCCAGATAACGCTGTAACCACCGCAGGGCTTCTTCCCCCACGGGCACCAGACGCTCCTTACTGCCTTTTCCGAATACTCGCACCACACCCTGGTTCATGCTCAGTTGCACCAGTTGCAGGCTGGTCAGTTCAGTCACGCGCAAACCACAGGCGTACAGCAATTCCAGCATGGTACGATCACGCAATTCCAGCGCTAGCGCCAGATCCGGCACCTGCAGCAGGCGCTCCACTTCCATTTCAGACAACGCCTTTGGCAGTGGTCGACCCAGGCGCGGGCTATCTATATCCAGCGTGGGGTCCAGCGTGAGGCGCCCCTCGCGTAAAAGATAGTGGTAGAAGCCCCGGACGCAGGACAGGAAGCGCGCACTGGAACGAGGGGAGTGCCCCTGCTCAATGCGGATACCCAGATAGCCCTGAAGGGATGAGCGTGTTGCCTCGGTGATAGTAATGCCGTTGTTTTTTACCAGCCAGTCATTGAATTGCCTGAGATCACGGCGATAGGCGGACAGCGTATTATTACTCAAGCCCTTTTCCATCCACATGGCGTCGATAAAACGTTCAATATCGGGGTGTATCAGGGTGTCCACAGACATTGGCCTACCGTATCACGATTTTCCGGCGGAGATTAGTGCCGATTTTACGCATTGCGCTGCGCGCTCCATCCGGCAGATACCTTTCAGCAGGCACAAAAAACGGCCCAAAGGGCCGTTTTACAACACCTACAAGCAATAGAGCCGGAGACTACAGCTTTTCCTTGATACGCGCCGCACGACCGCTCAACTCTCGCAGGTAGTAGAGTTTTGCCTGACGTACGTCACCGCGACGCTTGACTGTGATGCTCTCCACCATCGGGCTGTAGGTCTGGAAAGTACGCTCCACGCCAACGCCGTGGGAGATCTTGCGCACGGTGAAAGCGGAATTCAGTGCGCGATTGCGCTTGCCGATACAAATACCTTCAAATGCCTGCAAACGCTCTCGGGTGCCCTCGCTTACCTTCACCTGGACGACCACGGTATCTCCGGGGCCGAACTCAGGGAGTTCCTTGCCCATCTGCTCTGCATCAAGCTGGGATATGATTTTGTTAGTGCTCATGTGGTACTCCTGTTAAATAACTCTGCAGCTTCACAGCTAGCGTTCTGTTGATAATTTCCGTTCGCGGAGATACTCCGCCAACAATGTCTCTTCCTCGGCCTGCATGGCCCTGCCCTGCAGCAATTCCGGGCGACGCTCATAGGTTCTGCCCAGTGCCTGTTTCAGGCGCCAGCGGCGAATCGCCTCATGATTGCCGCTGAGCAATACTTCCGGCACAGCCATGCCCTGGTACGTCTCCGGCCTGGTGTAATGCGGGCAGTCCAGCAGGCCGTCCGCAAAGGAATCCTCACGTGCCGAAGACTCGTGCCCCAATACACCGGGCAATTGGCGTGTCACCGCATCGATGACCACCATGGCGGCCAAGTTCGCCGCCGCTCAATACATAATCCCCGATGGACAATTCCTCATCCACCTCGGCCTCTATCAGGCGTTCATCCACACCTTCATAGCGACCCGCGACCAGCACCAGCCCCTGCAGTTGCGCCAACTCCATCGCTTTGCCGTGATGGAATGGCTGCCCCTGGGGTGACAGGTAAATGACCCGGGCATCCGGCCCCGCCACCTTCTTTGCCGCGGCAATCGCCTGCTGCAAGGGATCAATTTTCATCAACATTCCCGGGCCGCCGCCGTAGGGTCTGTCATCCACCGTACGATGGGCATCCGCGGTATAGTCGCGCGGATTGCTGTAGCTCAGGCTCACCTGGCCCTGCCTGACTGCCCTTCCGGTCACCCCATGCTCACCCACTGCGGCGAACATATCTGGAAACAGGCTCACCAGTGCAATTCGCATCGTGTCCCGCCCGGGGCTCCCAGCTGGTTCCTCACTCGTCGTCGACGAACCAATCAACCTCAATAAGTGCCTCATCCAGATCAACCCGGATCACCGAATTCCCGGGCAAATAGGGAATCAGGCGTTCCCGCGTATCTATACTGCCTTCACAGGCTTTCACCACCAACACATCGTTGGCGCCGGTTTCGATCAGGTAGTCCACTGTACCGAGCAGCACCCTGTCGTCCCCTACCTGACACCATACCTGCAAGCCCTGCAGATCGCGCCAGTAATAATCTCCTTCCGGCAGTGCTGGCAGGGCGTCTACCGGAACCGCAATCTCCAGCCCCCTGTACGACTCCGCAAGGGTGCGATCATCCACTCCTACGATGTGAGCCACGAGACCCCTGCCCTGGCGTTTAACCGCGTCGAATTCGACAGGGTTCAAAAACGCCACGACGTTTCAACTGCCAGGCACCGAATTCCAGAAATTTTTCCGGTGTTTCAGTGTATGAGTGGATTTTGACCCACCCCTTAAGCCCATAGCAGCCGGTAATTTTACCGACCACCAGCATCCCGTCGACAGCGGACCCCTTCATGAACACGGTCCGTGTGCTGCCGGGCGCGTCTATCAAGCCGCAGCGGCGACATCCTTGAGCAACTTGGCGACTCGCTCTGAAACCTGCGCACCCTGGCCCTGCCAATATTCAACGCGGTCGGTATCGATCCGCAAACGCTCTTCATGGCCGCGTGCGGTCGGATTGAAGAAACCGACACGCTCTATAAAACGGCCGTTGCGTGAATTGCGGCTATCGGTCACCGTAAGGTGGTAAAAAGGGCGCTTCTTGGCGCCACCTCGAGCAAGACGAATTGTTACCATTTTGCGTTATTTCCTAGAAATGAGCGGGTATCTGCTGCGATTTTGCATCAACACCCACGACAAAAAACGGCTGGCAAGCCGCAAAGGTGGCGTATCATACGGAAAATGCGCCCGATATTAAACCCCACGCCGCATTATTTTTTAGCCAAATCCGTTACTTATGCATTTAACGAAATGGAAAACCGCCACCGGCACCGCCGGGAGGCATCATACCGCCTAAGCCGCGCATCATCTTTTCCATACCCCCACCCTTCATCTTCTTCATCATCTTCTGCATCTGCTTGTGCTGCTTCAGGAGGCGGTTCAGGTCCTGCACCTGCGTACCGGAGCCCTGCGTAATGCGACGTTTGCGGGTGCCCTGAATCAAGTCGGGGTTGCGGCGCTCCCTGGGCGTCATGGAGTTGATCATAACCTCCATCCGCGCAAACATTTTGACGTCGACATTCTGCTGTGCCATTTGGGCCATGTTGCCCATGCCCGGCAGCTTGTCCAGCATGCCGGCAATGCCGCCCATATTGTTCATTTGCTGCAATTGATCACGAAAGTCCTCGAGGTCGAATTTCTGACCCTTTTTAACCTTGCGCGCCAACTTGGCGGCCTTCTCCTTATCGACCTTCTGCTCCACTTCCTCGATCAGGGACAGCACATCGCCCATCCCCAGGATGCGGGAGGCCAGACGATCCGGGTGAAAAGGGTCCAACGCGGTGGTCCTCTCGCCCACGCCAAGGAACTTGATCGGCTTGCCGGTAATAGAGCGCACCGACAGCGCGGCTCCTCCGCGCGTATCCGCATCCACCTTGGTAAGAATCACGCCGGTCAGCGGCAGGGCTGCACCAAAAGCCTTGGCAGTATTGGCTGCATCCTGTCCGGTCATGGCGTCCACCACGAACAAGGTCTCTACCGGTTTCACTGCGGCGTGCAACTGGGCGATCTCGGCCATCATTTCCTCGTCGACGGCCAAGCGGCCTGCGGTATCGACGATCAGTACATCACTGAACCTGATCCTGGCATGCGCCAACGCTGCCTGCACAATTGCCACCGGCTTCTGCCCGATGTCGCTGGGAAAGAAATCCACGCCAACTTCGGCAGCGAGCATTTCCAACTGCTTGATTGCCGCTGGCCGGTATACGTCAGCGCTGACGACTGTGACCTTCTTCTTGTCTCGCTCCTTCAGCAGCCTGGCCAACTTGGCAACTGTGGTTGTTTTACCGGCCCCCTGTAAGCCCGCCATCATTATCACAGCGGGAGGCGTCGTAGCCAGGTTCAGCCCCTCATTGGCCGAACCCATAACGGCCTCCAGCTCAGTCTGTACTATCCTGAGAAATGCCTGGCCAGGACTGAGACTTTTCATCACATCCTGACCCAGGGCGCGCTGCCTGACCGAATCTACAAATTCCTTGACGACCGGCAGCGCCACATCGGCCTCCAACAGGGCCATCCGCACTTCCCGCAACGTATCCTGGATATTCTCCTCGGTCAAGCGCGCCTTGCCGGTAATACTGCGCAGGCTTTGGGACAGTCGATCGCTCAAACTCTCAAACATGGTGTATCTCTCCAGGGTCGCGGCAGGCTCGGACGTTGGTCGCTATTGATTCTCGTGTGACAAGCCGGTACAAAGGCTCCAGTATACTTTACCCGGGCCCAAGCCCCAAACCGATGTCGATCACTTTACTCGCCCCGCTTTGCGCACTGCTGTACCTGGCCGCTACCGCCCTGCAATTACTGCATCTCTCGCAACGACGCCAGCAAATCGATCGTGGTGTATTCGCTCTGGGCCTGTTGGCGCTGTTATCACATGCGCTTATCGTCTGGAAAATCGCATTCACCAGTGCGGGTGTTGACCTGGGCTTCTTCAAAATTGTTGCACTGCTATTTCTGGTGATCAACCTGGCCTGCATCACGTCGCTGACCCGCAGGCCCCTACAGAATCTGCTGATCGCGCTGTTTCCTCTATCGGCCCTGGCGGTACTGGTATCCACTTTTGCGCCGGATACCGCTCCGGTGCTGACTCACCTGAGCGGCGGCATGATATTGCATATCAGCAGCTCCATCCTGGCCTATGCTGTACTCACGCTGGCCGCAATTCAGGCCGCAGTACTCGCCTTGCAGGACCACCAATTGAAGCAGCGCCACACCCGCGGCATTATCCAGATCCTACCGCCGCTGCAACTGATGGAAAGTATGTTGTTCGAATTGCTCTGGATGGGCCTGGCACTACTCACTATCGCCATCGTTTCAGGGGCCGTATTCGTCGACAACCTTTTCGCCCAGCATCTGGTTCACAAGACGGTGCTAACCATCGCCGCCTGGCTGTTGTTTGCCACGCTGCTGTGGGGGCACTATCGACTGGGCTGGCGCAGCAAAACAGCCGTGCGCCTCACTCTTGCGGGCTTTGCGCTACTGATGTTGGCATTTTTTGGCTCGAAGCTAGTTCTGGAGCTGATATTGCATCGTACGTAAATAGGCACACAAACCACGCCACAAGGCTTGCCCATACCGCACTTTTTCTTCAAGATAGAAACCGCTACCACCTCCGAGGTCCAAACCGGCTTTGAACGAAGCACCGCTGGGTTTACTTTTCTTCATTCTTGCAGGACTTGTTATTCTCTCAGGCTTTTTCTCCGGTTCAGAAACCGGCATGATGAGCCTCAATCGCTATCGATTGAAACACCTGCAGAAACAAAAGCACCGTGGCTCCATACGCGCCGGTAAGTTGCTGGAACGCCCTGATCGGCTGATCGGATTGATTCTTATTGGTAACACTCTGGCGAATATTTTCGCCTCGGCTATTGGAACTGTCATTGCGATTCGCTTGTGGGGAGACGCCGGCGTGTACATCGCAACCGGTGTTCTCACTCTGGTTATTCTGATTTTAAGTGAGATTACACCGAAAACTATAGCCGCGCTGCATCCGGAGAAAGTAGCTTTTCCCGCCAGCCTTGTGTTGCTGCCGTTGCTTAAAATCATGTATCCCGTGGTCGCCCTGGTGAACAGTGTCACCAATGGCCTGTCGCGCATGCTTGGATTCGATCCCAATAAAAATAGCGACGTGCACGTCTCCGCGGGTGAGTTGCGTACTATCGTAACCGAAGCGGGTCAGTTGATCCCCGCCAGGCACAGGGAGTTATTGCTGAACATCCTTGATCTGGAACATATATCTGTCGATGACATCATGGTGCCGCGCAGCGAGGTGTTCGGCATTGACCTGGACGACAGCGATGCAGATATTCTGCTGCGTATCCAATCCAGTGCTCATACCAGACTGCCGGTCTGGCGCGATGACATCAACAATATCGTCGGCGTACTGCATATGCGCAATATCAGCCGTGTCATCAACACGCAGGGGCTCGACAGATCCGCGCTGGAACGGGAAATGGATAAACCCTATTTCGTTCCCGAGAGCACACCCTTGCACACTCAGCTGATGAATTTCCAGATGAAGAAGACGCCCCTTGGTGTTGTTGTCGATGAGTATGGGGAAGTGCTGGGCCTGGTGGCGCTGGAAGATATCCTGGAAGAGATTGTCGGTGAGTTTACCTCTAACATGGCGGAGACAACGGACAGCATCTTTCCGCAGCGCGATGGCAGTTACATTATCGACGGCACGGCGAATATTCGCGAAATCAACAAGTCGCTGAATTGGACTCTGCCCACTGATGGCCCCAAAACCCTCAGCGGCCTGATGCTGGAACACCTGGAGGCATTTCCCGATGCCCATGCAGGGCTCGCTATCGGAAGCTATCGACTGGAAATCCTGGCACTGGAAGGAAACGTGGTACAGTCGGTGCGCGCCCAGTTAGCTGCCTGACAGGCTCGGCAGTTGCAGCGCATCCTGCGCGCTGCCTATCAAATCAGCGATTACGATTACTAGATCAGTCGGATGGTCGCGGCTGCCTGTAGACGCTCGCGCGCCAAGCGTAGAACCTCGCGTTTCTGTTCATCCGTGGCCATAAACCAGTCCGTGATTTCCGCAGCAGAGCGATAACAACCCATACAAATATCATGATCATCCAGGACGCACACCGAAATACAGGGTGACTGGGGCGCATTGTCACTCATTCCTGAACCTCAAGTAGCGTGTTGTAGCGCTGGGCATTGCGGACATAATGATCAGCATTATGCATCAGGCCCAACTGCTGCTCTGCCGACAACTGCGACTTGATCCTGGCTGGCGACCCAAGTACCAGAGAACCATCAGGTATTTCCATACCCTCGGTCACCAGGGCATTGGCCCCGATCAGGCAGCCCCTGCCCACCTTGGCGCCGTTGAGAACGACCGCATTGATCCCCACCAGAGAGCCATTACCAATGGTGCAACCGTGCAACATGGCATTGTGTCCCACTGTCACGTTCTGCCCCACCGTCAGGGGAAAGCCGGGATCGGCGTGCATCACTGTGCCATCCTGGATATTACTGCCCGCTCCCACCTCGATACGGTCCGCATCCCCACGCAACACGCAGTTGAACCACACGCTGGCGTTTTCATGCAGAATGACGTCACCGATGAGCACCGCATTGGGGGCAATGAATTGTCCATTGCCCACCAGGGTTACCCGTTTATCTCCAAGGCTGTACTTCATGGCTGCTGCTTCCAGTCGCGTTGCAAGTCAAATCCCGCGTCGTATGCGACATTCGCCAATAGAACCAGTATCGCCGCGGTAACGCCCCAGATATTGTCCCCACCGATTTGATAATGCGGTACCTGGCGAGCGCGATTACCGTCCGACATTGCTTCCAGGCGAAATAATCTGGCATCAGCAAAGACGGCAAGCGGGGTGAAAAACACACTGTCGAACTCACCCGGGTCAACTATCAGGTCGGGGGCAGCAGGCACACTGGCCACGCAGGGAAATACCTCAAAACCAGTACGCGTAATCAACGGTTCCAGTTCACCCAGCGGATTGATCAACTCAGCAGATAAACCCACTTCCTCCATCGCCTCGCGAGTCGCAGTCTGCCAGGGTGAGAGGTCTGCTGCCTCGCGTTTCCCTCCGGCAAATGCGATCTCGCCAGGATGCAGCGGCAGATGCATGGACCTGCGTCCCAACAGTACGCGGGGTTCGGCCTCGGCGGTGAGCGCTACCAGTACGGAGGCCTGTGGCCACTGTCCCTCACCCACGGGATACTGCCAGATATTTGCGCCCAGGGTCAGGCGCGATTTAATACGCTGCAGAATGTCGGCGGACGCATTCATTAATTAGGCAACTCCATTACCATGGCCACGACATCCCAGGCGGGCTCTTCGTAGGGGTGAGCATCCAGCAGCGCTGCCACTGCAGCCCGGACGCACTGAGCCTCACAGGCCATCTCCACCCGATATTCCGCCACTACTTCAACCGCGTCCTGCCGACCCAGAAAGGGCTTGCTGCCCAACAGCGGCCGAAACTGGCCCTTACCCAGTACCTGCCAGCAACAACTGTCGTAGTCACCTATTCGTCCAGCACCTGCATTAAATACCGCGGTCTTGACCTGCTCCACATGAGACTCGGGCACGTAAAAGCAGAGTTTATACATTACACCCCCCTCGCCTGGCGCGCGTAAAACTCCACGGAAAACTGCGTCAAGCCGTCCCCCCTCGATCGCTTCACGGATAGCGGCCATATGCTGCTGGTAAAAATGCAGGTTATGAATGGTATTGAGTTGCGAACCCAGAATCTCATTGCACTTGTCCAGATGGTGCAGGTAAGCACGGCTGAAATTCTGGCAGGTATAACAGTCACAATCCTCGTCGAGAGGCAGGGTACTGCTCTTATGGCAGGTGTTGCGCAACTTCAGCACCCCACGTGATGTGAAGATATGGCCATTGCGGGCATTGCGCGTGGGCATCACACAGTCGAAGAGGTCGATGCCCCGACGCACCCCTTCCAAGAGGTCGGCAGGCGTGCCCACGCCCATCAGGTAACGGGGTTTATCCGTGGGCATAACCGGACCCAGAGCGTCGAGCACGCTGAGCATTTCCTCCTTGGGTTCTCCTACGGAAAGTCCACCAATGGCATAGCCATCAAAGCCGATATCTACCAGACCGGCAAGGGACTCCAGGCGCAACTGCGGATACATACCGCCCTGCACGATACCAAACAGCGCCGCATGGCTATCCCCATGAGCAGATTTACTGCGCACAGCCCAGCGCAGCGACAACTCCATGGACTGGCGCGCCTCGGTTTCCGTTGCCGGGAAAGGCGTACATTCATCGAAGATCATCACGATGTCCGAGCCCAGGCTGCGCTGGATACGCATAGAAGTCTCGGGGTCGAGGAACACCTTGTCACCATCAACCGGAGATTGGAACGCGACGCCCGCTTCCGATATCTTACGCATAGCGCCCAGGCTGAATACCTGGAACCCACCGGAATCTGTCAGGATGGGACCCTCCCAGCCCATAAAATCATGCAGATCCCCGTGCTGCTCGATGATCGCCGTGCCGGGGCGCAACCACAGGTGAAAGGTATTACCCAAAATAATTTCGGCACCGGTGGCGCGTATGTCCCGTGGCGACATGCCCTTTACGGTGCCGTAAGTCCCCACTGGCATGAATGCCGGCGTTTCCACCGTGCCACGGGGAAACAGCAGTCGTCCACGCCTGGCCGGGCCGTCACTGGCCAACTGCTCAAAGCGCATATCACACCGGTGGCTCATGTACTGCCCTGCTCTTGTGGGCTAGCAGTTATAAACATGGCATCGCCGTAACTGAAAAAACGGTATTTTGCTTCGATAGCCTGCGCGTAAGCTGACATTATATGCGTCCTGCCCGCAAACGCACTCACCAGCATCAACAGCGTCGACTCAGGCAAATGAAAGTTGGTAACCATGGCATCAACACTGCGAAATCGATAGCCGGGGTAAATGAAGATATCGGTATCACCGCTAAAGGGCTGCAGCGTTCCCGGTGGCCAGGCTGGCAGACTCCAGGGCACGCACCGCTGTGGTTCCCACCGCAATCACCCGCCCGCCGCGCGCCCGCGTGTCGCGCACAGCAGCGCACACGGCCTCGTCTACCTCAACAAATTCCCTGTGCATCCTGTGTCGCTCAATATCATCTTCCCGCACTGGCTGGAAAGTACCCGCGCCAACATGCAGGGTCACCGCCACATGCCGGATTCCACGCACATCGAGCTGTGCCAACAGCTCCTCGGTAAAATGCAGGCCCGCAGTGGGTGCTGCCACTGCCCCGTCGCGCCGGGCATAGACGGTCTGGTAACGCTCCTGATCAGCGCTCTCATCTTCGCGCTCAATGTACGGCGGCAGAGGCATATGACCGATGTCCTGGAGAATATCAGCCAGAACCGGGCCATGCTGCGAGGAAATACAGAACAAGTCACCCTCCCGTCCCGTGACAACCAGTTGATAGGGGCCAGGTTCAGCGCGCCGCCCGCTCGCAAAGTTGTATGACCGATCCGGGGCCGGGAGATTTACTGGCTCTAATATGCGCCAAAGCGGTATAGGGGCCCGTAAGGCGCTCGATGAGAAGCTCCACTTTACCGCCCGTTGCCTTGCGCCCCCACAACCTCGCCGGTATGACCCGGGTATCATTAAGTACCAGCAAATCGGTCGGAGTTGAGAAAATCAGGGAGTTCGTAAAAGCGGTGATGGCTGATAGCGCCAGTGCTCCGTGTCCAGCACCAACAGCCGACTCGCACTCGCGCTCAGGCGATGGATGCTGGGCAATCAGCTGCGGTGGCAAATAGTAATTGAAGTCGCTGCGTTTCATGGATAAAAAAGCCGGCGCATGGCCGGCTCTGGCGCAAGCTCGAAAGCTTACTTGGGTTCGTCCTCTGCCGCATCCGCCACCGTGGCTTCGGCTGCATCAGGCGCCTCTGCTACAACGGAAGCTTCGACTGCGGGCGCTTCTTCGACGGCTGGTTTCGCAGGCAGGGTGATCTTTACCAGGTCTTCCGCCACCAGGATACGCGTCTTCTCTTCACCGTTAACGGGCTTCTTCCTGGCGTCCTTGACCGCGTAACGGTCGTCGCCACGCTGGTAGATGCTGTATTGCGCTGTCTTTTTCACTAATTTCATGGGCATGCTCTTTTCGCTATGGATACTCAGGTCACCCGCCCACTCGAGGGCGAATTTCACGATTTGGATCAAAAATGGAACCGGCGCGAAGTGTACAGGCAAAGTCCCTGCAGGTTAAGGAAATTTATTGAACTTTCATCCTCGATTGCTATAATCGCGCCCTCTCCAGGGGGGTGTCACATTTCGACAACCTCCCAATCCCTCCAGGCCGGTGTGGTGAAATTGGTAGACACGTCGGATTCAAAATCCGATGCCCTTAAAAGCGTGCCGGTTCGAGTCCGGCCTCCGGTACCAACTATATTATATATATATCAATAGCTTACATGTATTTTGTTCCTCGTATTAACTGCAGTTGCTACCTATGTATTCAGACTCAGCAAAAATACGGACTGAGGCATGTTTTTTTGGCTAAAAAGTCATTTGTGGTTTATAGTTGAAAGCTTTACTCGGGCACATAGTATCGGCGATGCAGGCAGCAGTCCGATGCACCATACTCAAACAAGAAACTACTGAGAACCTCACGGAGATAACCTATGTCTATCAACAAGAAATTAGGCTGCTTGCAGCCTTTCTGGCACCCGCGCTTGTCACCGGATCCGCCTACGCTGCGGAGCCCGGTTTCTACCTCGGCGCCAGCGGCGGTCAAACCACAGTGGATGGGGACGCCGGCTCATTTGGCTTCGATGATAATGTTCCAGGCTTTAACCAAAACTACAAGATTGACGGTGACGATACCGGTTGGAAGGCGTTTGTCGGCTACCAATTCCTGCCCTGGCTCGGTGTCGAGGCGGGCTACGTCGATTTCGGCGGCATCTCGAACAGCTACTCCGGCCGTAACGGCTCCAGCCTGAGGAGCGATGTAGACCTCACCGGCTGGGACGGCTTCCTGGTTGGCACACTGCCAATTGGGCCGGTTGATCTGTTCGCCAAGGTTGGTGCGATCGGTTTAACGCTTGACGGCAAGGTGAACGCTGGCGGACCAAACATCGCGCAATACCAGAATTCTGGTAGTGAAAATGACACACAGTTGGCCTATGGCGTGGGCGCTGCCTACAACTTCGGTGCTGGCCACTGGGGCCTGCGTGTGGAAGCTGAAGGTTTCGACGACAACGAAGTCGATGACTTTTACTTCCTGTCCGCTGGTATAACCTATCGGTTCTTCAGCGACAAGGTGGCACCTGCTCCCGTTGCTGCCGCACCGATTGCCGCTGCACCTGCCAAATGTTCGGATGCGGACGGTGACGGCGTCTGCGACACGGTCGATCAGTGTCCCAACACACCACCCGGCACCCGCGTTGGCTCAATGGGTTGCGATTGCGACTACACCCTGCAGTTACAATTCGCGTTTGACTCCGCCAAGCTGAGCGCAAGCGACATGGCGCAGCTTGACAAGCTCGTAGCCAGTGCTGAATAACCCGAAAGCTCGGTTTTATCGCCGGCGCGGTTGTGGGTCATACCGACAGTATCGGTGACGCGAAACTACAACATGGGCCTGTCAAAGCGGCGCGCCGAGTCAGTGGCGAGCTACCTGGAGTCACAGGGCGTGAACCTGGGTAGTCGTTTTGCCACTCGAAGCGTATGGGTGAAGCTAAACCGATTGCGAGCAACGATACCGAGGCGGGTCGCGCCGAGAACCGTCGTGTCGTAATCCGCCGCACGGATTGCGATAGCCAAGTAACGGAGTAGCTTCCGGTTAGTGCTTGAGGCCCGCGGGAGAAATCCCGCGGGCTTTTTGTTTGCTGATGACTTTCATGAGGTCACCATGAAAAACCTGGGGAGTTTCTCCATAACCCCGGCGGAGTCCCGCGACTTCGCGCGCACCTCCGGGGACTTTAATCCACTCCATCTTGATCCGGTGGCCGCGCGTCGCACGCGGTTTGGACAAACGCTGATTCACGGCGTCTGTGGCACCATCAAGGCTCTCGACCTTTTTCTGCAACAGACAGGAAAAAACGCCGCCCTGCTTAACATCAAGGTCAAATACAGCAAGCCAGTAACCCAGGGCCAGGCAGTGACAGTTTTGGGGGAAACAAGGGATGGCATCACCCGCCTCGAATTGTTCGCAGCGGGTGTTCGCTGCCAGATCATTGAGCTTGAACTTGCCGAGACGCCTGAAGCTCCTCGCCTGCAGGAGAAAGTATTAGCACCCAGCATAGACGGCGCTGGCACCTGCGTGGAACTCACTATCGATAACTGCTCTATGGGCTTATCGGGTGCAGTCGACCTGTTGTGGGATAAAGATATCATGCACGCCCTGTTCCCCAGCGCAGCCACGCATTTACCCGAGACGGCAACTCGCCACCTTGATCGCCAGTACTCAGATTGTCGGAATGAAATGCCCCGGCCTGCATTCCGTCTTCGCCCAGTTAGACATGCATTTTCCCACGGACGCTAGTGTCACCAGCGCGAGCAACAACTCCCAGTTGCATTACCACATTCTCAGCACCGATAAACGCATTGATCGGGTGGAACTGGGCGTGAGGAACGCCTATGCACAGGGCACTGTAGAGGCGTTTTTCCGCTCTCCCCCTGCTCAGCAGGCCCACTTCGGGCAGATCACAACGTTGGTGTCTAACCGCGAATTCAGCAAGCAAAATGCGCTGATTATCGGTGCATCCAGAGGACTGGGAGAAGTCATCGCCAAGGTTTTAGCGGCCGGCGGGGCCAATATAATGATGACTTACGCCACTGGCAGGGATGACGCTGCCCGCGTATCAGAGGAAATAGGGAGCGGAACGAGCAGCACCGGGAGTTTGCTTCTATGACGTACTTGAAGGCTCACTCTGCGACGAAATGATCGAGTTTTTCGCGTCGGTAACACATATTTACTATCTGGCATCACCTGCCATTACAAAAGGCGACAGCAACAAGTGGGACGGACCGCTGTTTACTCGCTATTGTGATTTCTACATCGACGGCCTGGCAACGCTGCTGCAGCAGGTCAGGCAATACGGATTGGGGAATCGCGATCTTCAGCTTTTTATGCCCTCCAGCGTCTTTCTGGAGCAGAGCATAAAGGGGTTTGATGAGTATATCGCCGCCAAAGCAGCGGCAGAAGCCTATGTGCGATGCTTTGAAAATGCTCACCGTAACTGGAGGGTGGTTGCCCCGCGATTGCCGCGATTACACACAGACCAGACCAGCGGCGTCAAAGATACCGACGAACAAAAAACACTCGAGGTAATTATTGATCAGCTGCGGATGGCATACAGCGACACCGCTAGCCACATCTACTAACGTGCGAAAGCCTGACGAAATCTAGAACCGGCTTGCTCAATCAGCGCCAGCAGTTGCTCTATCCAACCCTTCCACAAATTCTTCTTTTGCTCCGTAACAGTAGACAGTAGATAAATTGTCAGCAGCGTTGAGGCACCACGATCAGGTAGCGTGGAATACCCTCCTCCACTCCGGAAAAAACCGCACTGTAAAACCACAGTAACGGCTGATGAAAAAGATAAATAGAAAAAGTTGCACCTGCCAGATAGCGAATAGTGCGTCTCAAGTTGCTTTGGGCAGATCCTTTACCCGCCCCAGCAGAACTCGCAATCCAATAAAGTGCAGCGACAGCATCACGCCCAGATAATAGTCACTGATAAACTGTCGACTGAAAGAAAGCTGGCGATGTAATTCGTCGCCCAGCAGTCGCTGAAGATAGTCCCACCCCAATTGGCCCATGTTCACGTGCACATACCAATACCCGCCAGCCAGCGAAATAGCCAGGCATAGCCAGGCAAGGGGAATCGGTAAACGGGCCAGGTAGTCTGACCGATAGACCCAGACACCCATCCACCACACAGGCAGCAGCAGGAGAATCTTTGGTCCCAATAGCAGGCACAGCAACAGGAAACACAGCCAACGCCGCCTGCCCGTCAACGAAGAAAAGTATCCCAAAGAGCACGTAGTACCAGACTTCATAGTTCAATGACCAATAAGGCACATTGGTAAACAACTGAATTCCCAGAGTCCATATTTCATTGAGAAAAAGGCTGCTGGTCATTACCCGTATCATGTGGCAGGTCCCAGGCGCGATATCCTTCAGGATAGACTGATTCATTGATGTGGAAACCGGCAGTATCCAGAACAGCAGTGAGAATAATGGCCGGAATCGCTACCGAGTATATTCGAGCGCCTCGCGCGACCATGAAGCCGCGAAAATCCTGCTCACGCGTGTCAGCTACATAGGCGATGACAAAGCCGGACAACACAAAGAAAATGACAACCGCTTCATGCCCCAGGCTGGTGAACAATATACCGGGGCGGTAAATCCAGTTGGCATGGTAGAAAAGGACAAGCAGTGCCGCCAGGAACCGTACAGCATCAAGATAGAGAGAGAATGCCCGGGACATTACGCGCGCCTGCAAGGATTCCAACGTGATTTTTATGCTAGAATCTCACAGCACACTAGTTCATGCCAGTGCTTTTGCGAGTCAATTCACACTCTGGAAACGGTAGCTATAAGGCATGTCACTCGTAGATGTAAGCTGCCCGGGCGAACGCCTTGCGATAAGCCACTGACTGAAAATGAAGATATCAGACGACCAATTCGAGAAACTGCTGGCGACGCAGTCTACCCAGGAAATAAAAAGTCTACTAGCGCAGCGCAAACTGGTGCCTTCATTGGCGCAGGCGAGCAAGCTTCAAAAACACATCACTACTTTTCAACGAGCACACAAGCCAGTTCGATTGGGCATTGTTCATACCTATACCAGTGAATTGCTGGACCCCTGGCTGCATTTTTCCGCCGCGTTGAACCAACTCAGTTTGGACATCTATCACGCGCCATACGGCGTGACCGTTCAGGAAGCCGCGGCAAATTCAGGCTTGGCCAAGCACTCTCCCGATATAACATTGCTACTGCTTACCAGGGAGGACCTGCATCCGGCACTCCAGACTCCTGCTGCATGTATCAAACTCGCAGACAGGCAGGACATCCATGATCAACTCCAAGACAAGCCTTGAATGGACTGGTCCGCCGATTCCGCGACGCTGTTGCGGGCCATATCATTGTCACACTCCTGCCCAGCCCTGCACCCTCCGGGCTCGGTTTATACGATGGCATGGCGGCGAATTCCGAGACGCACTGGTGGAATCAAATCAAGGCGTCTCTCGCCAGCGACCTTCGAGATGAGTTCAACGGAGTAAGCTACCTCGATCTGGACCAATTGGTGATGCAGATCGGACATGACAACTTCTTCGACTTGCGTTTGTGGTACTCCTCGACATTTCCATTTACGCCAGATGGAGCGCTTGCCGTTTCGAATGCGGTCACGACCATCGCAGCTGGCATTCATCTGACCAAGGCCAAGGTTATTGTGCTGGATGCTGACAATACGCTGTGGGGCGGCGTTATCGGTGAGGATGGCATCAATGGCATCGCGCTTGGTCAGGATTACCCGGGAAGAGTCTATGTTGATTTCCAGAAGCGCATACTGAGCCTACAGCAGCGCGGATTTATCCTCGCCCTGTGTAGCAAAAACAATCAGGAGGATGTCAATGAAGTTTTACAAAACCATCCACACCAATTGTTGAAAAATGAGCATTTCGCCGCGCAGCGCGTAAACTGGCTTCCTAAATCCGACAATTTGAGGTCCATAGCGGAGGAACTGAATCTGGGTCTGGAATCGTTTATATTTGTCGATGACAGCGACTATGAATGCGCCGCAGTACGACACAGCTTGCTGGAAGTTGAGGTAATCCAGGTTCCTTCACGACCCGCGGAAATACCGGCGTGCCTCGACAGACTGGCGCGACTGGAAATTACCTCGCTTACCAGAGAAGACCTTGAAAAGACCGCCATGTATGCGCAGGAGCGACTGCGTAAATCACAACTTGAGGCGCTGACTGAGACCGGCGGCAGCATTGATGATTACCTGAGATCACTTAATATGAAGATGACAGTCGGGCTTGATGATATATCACATCCTGCAACGCCTGGCCCAACTTACCCAGAAAACCAATCAGTTCAATCTCACCACTCGACGCTACGATGAGAAAGACATCGCCGAAAAAATCAGTAATCCTAATGCCTCTGTTTTCCACTTTTCACTGGCTGACAATTTCGGTGACAGCGGCATTGTCGGTCTGGCCATTGTGGATCGAGATTCGAACAACAGGGCTCGACTTGACACCTTTTTGATGTCATGCCGTGTAATCGGGCGACTTGCAGAAAAGGCATTTCTCAATACAATCATGCTCAACTTGAAATCCAGCGGCGTTGAGGAACTCTCGGCCGACTACATCCCAACCCGTAAGAATGTGTTAGTAGAGAACATTTTTACCGGACAACGGATTCTGTCAGACTGTCGATGGCAGTTATGTCCAGGAATTTACTCGTTGGCACAACAGATTTGGGCAATAACTTTCCCATAGATATTGAAGGACCATTTTGCGAATGAGTGTTTTCGAAAAACTGCGGGAAATCATGGCCACAGCACTGGAAATTCCAGCTGTCGCTATCCGGGAAGACTCCACAAAGGATGAGATCGAAGAATGGGATTCACTCGGCCATGTACATATCATGGTTGCGCTTGAGCAAGCTTTTGATCTCTATATGGACGTCGACGACTTCGCTGAACTTGATAGCGTACAGGCCATTTTAAAATACCTTGAGTCGGAGAATGTCGGTTAGAGCTATTGCTCCAGTGAACATTATCGAAAATCTCTCCTCTACTCTGCTCAGGCTACTACCTCGCGAGTACTTTCTTAAGATACGTTCCATCTATTTCAAACTCAAAAAGAAAGTCCAGTCCACTTCTTTGCCTGATCCATGGCACATTTACGACCAGTGATCTCATTACCGAGATTGACAGCCGCCTGGACAGGGATTGGCAAGATCTTGATGGTTCACAGCTCTGTGAATAACCTGCAACCCATGTATAAGGGCAATGCACTGGAGCTACTCAAGGCACTGATTGAATACTGCGGCCCGGATCGCACACTGGTAATGCCTGCGTTTAATTTTGGCGAGGATGGGGAGGGCGCACGCGGGACGCTAAAGAAAAATCCGCGCTTTGATCTTCGCCGCTCCCCGTCACAGATGGGTCTGCTGACAGAGCTCTTTCGCCGTTCAAAAGGTGTTTTGCAAAGTCGACACCCGGTTTACCGCGTGGCAGCTTTTGGGCCACACGCTGAAGAGTTGATTCACGGACATGAACAGGCACCCAGCGGCATGGGTAAAGGCACACCCTTTGACTATATGGCGCAACACAATGCGCGCATCATCGGCATCGGCAAGACTTTTCAGGTAATGACGCAAACTCATCATGTTGAAAGCTTACTGGGCACTGATTGGCCTGCACCACAAACTCTGTTACCCAATATACCCGTCATTGTAGTCGACAAGCAGGACGAATTTGAAATGGAGATCGGGGGAACCCAGCAACAATGGACCTTTAACATCTGGAAGTTGCGGGCGATAATGTCGAGCGACAGCCTGAGAGAATGGCGATTTCACCACTGCCCGATGTTTTCCGCCCAGGCCAAGGAAGTCACGGATGCGCTGGTTGCTGCCGCTCACCAGGGCTTTACATTGTACGACCCCTGAAAAAGCACTAAACGGGCGAAAGCGTGATGGCACAAAACCCCACTCAAATTTGTATTTCAATTGATACTGAATTTAGTATTGCAGGACACCTTGAACACCCTGATACCTACAAGCCTGTGGCTGCCCCCGTAGTGTACGGTGCAGTTGATGGCAGGGAGGAGTCCCTGGGATTCCTTCTGCAGACCTTTGATCGCTACAATATCAAAGCCTCATTTTTTGTTGAGTGCGCCAACTATTTCTATTTCGGCGATGAGCCAATGCAGGGCGTCATCAACCGACTCAAGGCAGCCCGGCAAGATATTCAGCTTCATATTCATCCAATTTGGCTCACCTTTAACAAAGACCCCGGCGTGGGAATTTTCCCGAGGCATGATGACTGCTCAGGGCAGGATTTTGATGAACTGAAAAGGGCGTTCAGCGCTTGTATCGCAGTGTTTCGACGTTGGGTAGGTCATGCGCCATTGGCGATTCGCACAGGAAGCTTGCGCGCCGATGAAAATGTCTATCGGGTGATGAGGGAGTCTGGGCATTCTCATGAGCTCCAATATAGCAACAGGCATATTTCAGCCCAAGGAACCGCTGCTCTGCCATGACTCTGGCCGACACCTTATTCACGGGGTTATGGAGGTTCCTGTCTTTAGCTATCAGGACAGCAATTTTGCCGGAAGAATCACACAAAAAATCACTCCAGATAACCAGCTGTTCATGGCCTGAAATGAAGCATTTATTGTGGAAAGCGCGGAAATCCGGAATTGAGAACATAGTGATCCTCACTCATCCGTTCGAATATATAAAAAAGTCCGACTTTCAATACAGCAGACTGACGAGGAACCGGGTTAACCAGGAACGACTGCAAAAACTGTGTGCATTTATTCAACAACATTCCCAGGATTTTGTCGCCGCTGATTTTTCCAGCCAACATCATGCCTGGACAGAATCAGAGCTGAATCAGAAAACGATTGAAATGCCCTTCACTGTATGCCGTAGGCCGCAAACTGCACAACAAGTTAAATGACCTCATATGGCGATACTAAGGGGGTGGGTTCGGTATGGCACTGGATAGAACTGCCTACAATGTCTATGCGGCCTGCAGGTCTTCCTGGCGGCGTCCGACTGCGAAGACGCCGACTACGCAAACTCCAGAATTCCAACTCGTCAGAATTCTCTGCCG
Organism: uncultured Gammaproteobacteria bacterium; assembly: GCA_963762235.1. Lineage (GTDB taxonomy): Bacteria > Pseudomonadota > Gammaproteobacteria > Pseudomonadales > Halieaceae > Marimicrobium. Next base: position 82,836 of record CAVXKH010000005.1, read on the forward strand.
GGCCGAGACGGCGATCCCTGGCTCCACTGCGCCTATCCGCATAGTGAATATACTTACAGCGACAGTTTACCGCAGCGCAGCCTGCCAGCGGCAAGCCGGGAGCATCTTCACTCAGGAAACGCTGCGCCTTGATCGACTCCGCTGCAGGGCAGCCTTGCTCTGCGGGCAAAATGGACACTGCGTGGAACGGGTCACCCGCGCCAAAACCGGTTCTTCTGTCTCGGTTATGATCGATTTGCGTTGAGCCTCTGGCCGGGAACAACAACCTGTTAAATACCAGTATCCCCAAAAGCGCTGCCGCAATGATTATCGCAATCTGCATCTTGGTCTCCATCAGGTCGCAATAACCGGTTTACCCGGTGCTGCCATACTTTACTCTAACCATCCGTCCCGGAGCAAGAATACGGCTATATTGGCGATCGCGGGTCCGCGAACAACGCCAGTTCGACCATGGCACATAGCGTATGGCCAATAAGAATATGTGCCTCCTGAATTCTGGGAGTATCCTCACTCGGCACACACAGGCAGTGGTCACAAAGTTCACGCATACTGCCCCCGGTCTTCCCGGTCAGTCCAAATGTCGTAATACCCTTGAGTCGCGCTGCCTGCAGGGCCTGCAGTATATTGGGGCTATTGCCAGAGGTGGAAATACCCAGAAAGACGTCACCGCGAACACCGTTGGCCTCTATCTGGCGACGAAATAGCTGGTCGTAGCCATAGTCATTTCCGACTGCGGTGAGGATAGATGTATCAGTAGTTAGCGCAAGGGCGGGCAGACCCGGGTCGATCAAAATTAAATCGGCTGACAAACTCCGCAGCAATGTGCTGGGCATCTGCGGCACTACCGCCATTCCCTGCCACCAGCAACTTGTTTCCCGCCTCATAGCGGTCAATGAGCAGGTGGCCCATTTCCGTCACTTGCCGCATGAACCGGGAGTCTTCCAGAATGCGCTGCTTGACGGCCACTGAGGCCTGAAATTCGTTGAATACATAACTCAGGTCGGGACGTTCCATGCGGATGCTCCATGTGGTTCGAACTGGAAGGAAACGACATCACCATCCATATGATTCAAGGCCCTGATCAGTCGCATGCGTTCCACCGGATCGACGATAAATACGATAAAACCACCGCCGCCGGCACCGGACACCTTTCCGGACCACGCTCCTGCTTTACGCGCAACACTCATGATCTCCTCAATCTCAGGGTTGCTGATCTGGTCGGCCAGATTTCGTTTGGTTTCCCAACTGCGTCCGAGAATCTCGCCAAAACTGCGGATATTGCCGCGCAGTAATGCCTCCTTCATCGCGCTCGCATCCCGCTTCAGCTGGTGTACCGCCTCCACAGATTTACCACCGCCGGACTTAAAGCTTTCAATTTGCTGTGCAATGATTTTGTCTGAGGAACGCGAGACACCCGTGTAATAGAGTACGGTGGATGCCTCCAGCTCACTCAAAATCCACTTCTTTATCCGCAGCGGATTAACGGTGACCCGATTATGCTGATGGAACTCCATGAAATTGACGCCACCGAAGGTCGCCGCATATTGATCCTGTGCTCCACCTCTGAGCCCTATGTCCTGCCGTTCAATTTCAAAGGCCAGATGCGCTACATCGTATTCTCCCAGCGGCAGATGCAACAATTCGGCAAAGGCAGTCAGTATTGCCACCACCATGGTGGACGATGAGCCCAGACCAGAACCCGCAGGCGCATCGGAATGGGTACTTATTTTCAGAGAGAGTGGCTCACCATGATTAAAATCGCGAACGACCCGGTTATACACCCCCTTGTGCAGATCCAGGAGTCCGTCATAGGCAAAGGACGGCGCACAGGGCGCGCTAAAAACTTCCTCTCTATCATTGGCGATAAAAGTTACATTTCCATCATCGCGCGGCTCGATAGTACAAAACGAACTCAGACTAATCGACGCGTTCAGCACTGCACCCCCGTAGAGATCGCAATAGGGGGCCACATCGCTACCACCACCTGCAAGGCCCAGCCTGAGTGGCGCCTTTGATCTGATTAACACTGTTGTTACTCTCCCGACACCAGGCGCTGATAAACCGGTTTCAAATTTGCCACACTATTGACCCAATTGCGTTCATTTTCCACAAATTCGCGCCCTGCATCGCGGATAGCAGGCCACTTCTCTTCCTGATCGAACAGTCTGAGCAGCGAGCGGATCAGGTCATCAATATCATCCGCAATGAACAAAGTACCTGTTACACCATCGCGAACGAGCTCTTTGTGTCCTCCGACATCAGAGGCGAGAAACATACTTTTCTGCGCCATCGCCTCCAGGGGCTTCAGGGGGGTAACCAACTCCGTCAGGCGCATGGATTTTCTTGGGTATACCAAAACATCCGTAACCGAGTAGTAGGACTCCACGCTCTCATAAGGAACCCGGCCCGTCAAAATCACTTCATCCTGCAGCCCCAACTCTACAATTTGCTGCTTGATCGCCTCGGTGACCTGTCCACCGCCGACCAATAATAGCCGAATATCCGGGCGCACAGATAAGAGCCTAGGCATTGCGGCTACCAGCAGGTCAAGGCCTTCATAGGCGTAGAATGATCCGATAAACGCAATAACCCTTTTCCCCGTCAGGTTCAAATCGTGCTCAATTGCGCTATCGCGCTCGCCGACCGGCTGGAAACGGCTCGCATCCACCGCGTTGGGCACTATAGTAATCTTCCCGGGATCAATACCGCGCAAGATCAGGTCGTTGCGAATGCCTTCACAGATACAAGTCACCTCATCGGCCCGCCTCAGCACCCAGGTTTCCATCGCCCTGGTCAGTCGATAACGCAGTCCGCCCTCGCTGCTTGTTCCATGGCTGACAGCTGCATCCTCCCAGAACCCACGGACCTCATACACCACCGGCAGACCGAGCACCCTACCCGCCCTGATAGCTGCGACACCATTCAATGCAGGTGAATGGGCATGGATAATATCGGGACGCTCCATGCGCACTACTTCGATCAGGCGCTTGGTGAGCACGCGAATAACCGACCACTGCCCGATTACGGGCAAGTTAGCAAGAAAACCTTTTGCCTCCTGACAACGATAAAACTGCAGCCCGTCAATCTGCTCTACTGCAGGTACCGGCTTTCCCTGGTTATGCTTGGGCCCCGTCACCTGGGTTGTCTGCCACCCTAGCGCGCGCTGTTCCCGAAGAATGGCCCGGGTTCGAAACGTATAGCCACTCTGTAAGGGGATAGAGTGGTCCAGTACATGTAGCACGTGCATTAATGCCCAACTCCATCACTGATCAGGAAGTTTTCCATTCGTCTCAGGTTAGTGTCCCAGTTGTAGTGTTCCAGTACACATGCTCGCCCCGCACTATTGGTTTGTCGTGGACGCGCCAGAATCTGAAGGGCACAGGTTGCCATGGATTTGGCATCATTCGCCACAATGGCAAGAACTCCAGGAAAGTCGACTATACCCAGTAGCGCGTCCGGAGTCGCCAAAACCGGCAATGTCATGGACATTGCCTCCAACGCCTTGTTCTGAATGCCCCGCGCGAGTTGTAGAGGCAAGCAGGCTGCCAGCGCATGCGAGAGATAGGGGCGCACATCCGGGACGCCACCGGTCACGCGCACACCGGGCAGATTGCCCAGTTGCCTGACCTCATCGGTGGGTTTCATTCCCACAATGCAAAAAAGAAAATTCGGCTCCTCAGCACGAACTGCATCCAGTACATACTCACAGAACCACTTGACTGCCTCAATATTGGGCCAGTAATCCATCGCTCCCGTAAATACCAACACCTTCTGTCCGGGTTGATAGGGATTTTCAAAGGGAAGCTGTGGGTCGAAATACGCACTGTCCACACCTTGAGTCCTGTAGTGTACCTTGTCGGCACTTTCAGGCGCGAGTTGCTTGAACAGGGCCGCCTCTTCCCTGGATACAAAAACACTCACGTGTGTGGATGCGGCCATCCCCCGTTCATAGGCCAGCAATTTATTCGCCTCCCGCTCATATAGCCAGGAAACCGGCCAGCGTTTCGATTTCGCGTAACTTCGCCATTTCTCGCTGTCGACATCCTCTGCGTCGAAAACCACTGGGGTATGCGCCGGCAACAGGCCTTTCACGAACCGCCCCATGACACCACTGAAGACCAGCACCGCGTCGGGACATTCACGCTCAATGCTTGCACACACCCACGCCTGCAGTTCAGCACTGCCATAATAACTGAGGCTCAGTGCCTGGCCTGTCAACAGTCCATAGAGACTTCCCGTCAATCGCTTCGCTTTAGGTAAATTAACGATGCAGCTGTCCTCGCACTTCTCGCGCACCAGATCCGCATACTGCCAGTCCTCAGGATCATCGACAAACGTACCCAGATGGACGCGCCAGCGCGCGGAGAAATAGTTGAGCATATTATTGGAGGAAATTTTATCGCCCTTATTGGGAGGAAAAGGCAATCGGTGCACCAGGTACAGCAATTTTTTCATTTGTCTTCTTTCTAAAATGACAGTCGCAGGGTACACCCTTGCCCCACCACAAGAGCACAGTTATATTGACGTGTTGATACTAAAGCTCAGACAGGCATAGATAAAGCCCTTCCACGCCTGCGGAAAACATTTTTATGGAAACTGTGAAACAAGCCGCCATCCTGATCGGGGGCAAAGGAACCCGTTTGGGCGACGCGGTGCAGAGCACCCCCAAGCCCCTTCTGGAGGTTGGTGGGCGCCCGTTTGTGGAGCATGTCATGCTAAACCTGCGCCGCTTCGGTTTTCAGGACTTTATACTACTGGCAGGTTACCAATCTGACGTGGTCCATGAGAAATATGGGACGGGTTCGGCGTTTGCACAGGAACTTCGCGCCAATATAACGGTGATCGTGGAGCCTTCTCCCATGGGAACCGGTGGTGCGCTCAAATACGCGAAACACCATTTGCAACACGAGTTCCTGCTACTCAATGGAGACTCCATCTTTGACTTCAACTACCTGGACTTGTGCAACAGTATGCGCGCACGGGAACCCGATAACTGGCTTGGCAGGGTCGCCCTCCTGCCAGTCGCTGATGCGTCTCGCTACGGACTGGTGGAACTTGATGGTGCAAGAATAGGAGCCTTCCGTGAGAAGCCCGCAGTGCCAGAGTCGGGCCTGGTAAACAGCGGCGTGTACTGGCTGAAATCCGAGATACTGAACTTTATCGAGGAAACGCCCTGCTCTCTTGAACAGCAGGTATTTCCGAAACTCGTGGCTGAAGGTCGCTTGCTCGGCCGCGTCTACCACGGATTTTTTATTGATATTGGCATTCCGGAGGATTTACAGAAAGCCAGGGATCACCTGCTGGACAATTTGCAAAAGCCCGCTGCCTTCCTGGATAGAGACGGGACACTGAATCACGATCACGGCTATACCTACAGGATTGAGGAGTTTCGATGGATCGACGGTGCCAAAACCGCCATCAAGCAGTTAAACGACGCCGGGTATCTGGTATTTATCGTGACCAACCAGGCGGGTATCGCCAGAGGCTATTATGATGCAGCCGCGGTTGAAACACTCCACGAGTGGATGCAGGGCGAACTAGCCACCGTGGGGGCACATTTCGATGATATTCGCTATTGCCCTCATCACCCTGAAGGGACTGTGCCTGAATTCGCCATTGTTTGCGATTGCCGCAAGCCCGCGACTGCGATGCTAAAAAGCCTGATCAAGCAGTGGAATCCGGATATCTCCCGCAGTTTCATGTTAGGCGACTCCGACAAGGACGCACAGGCTGGTGCTGCGGTTGGAATCATAGGTAAGAAGATCGAGCCGGACTCCATTCTCCGTGAAGTCAGGAAGATACTAACTCCTTAGGGACGACGATTCCTCCCGTGTATCGACAACCCTGGCTGCACCTGAACTAGAACACTCGTCGGCCAAAAGCCACTTCAGTGTTGCAGCGATCGGATAGCATTGCGTCGACCATAAGATCCCCTAACTGCCGTCGATAATGCGCAGGCTCCCAGAACCACTGCAGAGGGCCGGACTTGACCTGTTGACCCGGGATTGTCTCGTGAATATAGGATGAGTCTTCGGAGAAATTCCACAAGACGACGGAACCACTCTCATGCCTTTTCACCAGATCCTCCACCGACCTTACCCAGTCTTCGTACATTGGCATATGCCCCTCGCTTTGCAGCATATCCCAAAATATTTCGTGGAATGGATTGGTAAACAGATAGACCTTTATACCTCGTGCTGCGGCCATGGTGAGGAACATATCCAGGTCTGCAAAAGCGGGATTCAATTGCCCATCAGCAGCCCGCAAATACCAGACCGTGGAATATTTCTTCCGGAGATCAACCATCTTTTGATCAAACAGTGCGCGCGGACCCTCAATGCGCACGGCTTCTTCAAAATCCCGCGCGGGATTGAAGCCCGAGTCTTCGCGATCCGCGGATACACTGCTCTGCAGCACAATAGTTCGAACTGAGGCTACAAGCGCATCCAGCGAAAAAAGAGCTTTGAGATGGTCCAGGAAATATATGCGAGGGTAATCGGGGTTGGGCTCACCGAATGCTGTATGTCTAAATTCTCCCGTCGACTGTTGCAGCATGGAGGATTGAACCTGATGACTCTCGGGTTCAGGGGAGATAAAGTCTGTAAAATCCAGGCTCAAAAACACCGTTTTTATTGGCTGGCGATTTATGACATTGAGTGCATATGCCAGTTGTGTTGGCACATCGGTTCCGGGAATACCAAGATTGTAGACGTCCATTCCGTTGTCGCTAAAACAGTGGTGCGAAGGACTGATGCCCAATTCGACACGGGAATTGCCAACGATTAATGCGTTATGCCGCCCGAACAGGGGCTGGTATTTCTTCATCAGCCTGGTGTGCTCATTGATATCGACCTTATACTCGTTCAGGTGAGGCATTCTCCGCACACCGGTAATGCCGTAGGGATCCACCGTGAAGTTGAGACCCAGCACGATAAGACATGCGAGCAGGGAGAAGATTGCAGCTCGCAATAGATAGGTTCTGGCACTCATACTAAAACTGGAAATACAGAAATGCTGAAATCTGTTGCAATGTCAAAATACCTGCCACCATCGCTAGCGCTACTGTGATCGCCCAACGATTGTTGTAGTCCCAGGTCATTGGTGTCACTCCCCGAATACTTCTGAATATATTGTCATTTTCATACAACACCGGATTATGTTTGTAAAATATCTGGGCCACGTTTGGTAGTGCGAGCGCTATGATGGCTGAAAACAGAATCCAGATGTAGTTCGTCATGATAACAGCCCCCCCGCCCAGAGCCGGGACGAATCCCGTTGCGGTCAAATAATTACCAAGCTCTCCTGTACGAGCCAGAATGCCGGCAGGAATCTCGAAGCCGGATGCGCCCAACATCGCTAACGCAATCTGGTTACCCTGTTGCAGAGTAGGGGCGCGAAAATAAACCCATGAAAACACGACCGCAATGAACGTAAGTAACCAGCAAAATATTCTGTAGCACAGGGATCTCGACAAATCGATTCCCCACCGGCCCATCAAGTGTCGCCAACCGTGATTTATCATCAAGTAGCCGCCGTGCAGCCCGCCCCAGATGACAAATGGCCAGCCGGCTCCATGCCACAGACCACCGAGCAACATAGTTAAAAAAAGATTGGCGTATCGTCGATACTTACCCTTTCTGTTTCCGCCCAGGGCAATGTAGAGATAATCGCGCAAAAATTGCGACAGCGTCATATGCCATCGCCGCCAAAAATCGATGATGCTGGTTGACTTATAGGGAGAGAAAAAATTTATTGGCAATAGAATACCAAATATTCTTGAAGCACCGATGGCCATATCAGAGTAGCCCGAAAAATCAAAGTACAACTGGAAGGTATAGGCAAGCGAGCTACCCCATGCCCTGAAAAAATCGACGCCACTAGCGAAGGCCTGCGGATCATACACCGGGCCTACATATCCAGAGAGGTTGTCAGCAATGACGGTCTTTTTGAATAAACCGATGGCGAAAATAGAAATTCCCACTGCAAAATTTGACCATTTTGGCGTGAGATTTTCCACGTTGATAAACTGCGGGATAATTTGTCGGTGGTGCAGAATTGGCCCGGCGATCAAGTGCGGGAAAAAGGTGACAAATAAACAGTAATGCAGAAAATTGTATTCTTTGGCATTCCCTCGCCAGGCGTCGACCAAATAGGCTATCTGCGTAAATGTGTAGAATGAAATCGCCAGTGGCAGAATGATGTCGCCAATATCCCAGTGCGAGCCCAATACGGTGTTTACGTTGTCGAGGAAGAAATTCGCGTACTTGAAATATCCAAGCAAGGCAAGGTTGACGCCGATCCCAAAAATGAAAACACTGCGCGCTCTCCAGCGACCCTCTCGGGAGAGAATTCGACCGATACTGAAATTGAAGACTATCGAAAATAGCAGCAGAACCAGATAAACCGGCTTCCAATATGCATAAAAGTACAGCGATGCAAGCACCAGAAATCCAAGTGCAATCTCGATCGAAAAAAACCTGGCGCAGACAAAATAGCCGATAACACACAGCGGCAAGAAGAGGAAAATAAACTCGTAAGAATTAAACAACAAGGCTAATTAGCTCGCATCAAAAGCGTCTTCTCCATCGGATCGCTGTTGCGGATTTCACGCTCCGATACCAACAAAAAACATGTAATTTACTAATCGGATAACGCACAGCACCAAGAACCGGAACAAGTGTTAGCGATAAATCCTGAGTGTCTTATAGTCACCGCCGGAAACAAGAGGTATGGCGTCTATAGTGACTGTATCACCAGTCACCGTGGCCACGCCTGAAAGCGCGCCCCGATCCCAGGACCACTTGAGAGTCTCACCATCTGTGAGAGCAAAGTTTCTCGGACGCCGCGGGGTTACACTAACGGTGATTTTCAAAGGCTGATCCGGAACACCCTTCCCTATACCCGTCCTGCGATTGTACTTTAACGGAAACACAATTTGCGATGGCTCATCGACAATATTCGCGTGATTCCACGTAATTCCCATGTTGTAATGTCCACGGGGATACTTTGCCTCATTGGTCCTATCCACCGCCCGAAGTGGGTAATTTCCGGAGGAATTTGTAATAGCTGGATGTGCTCTATCCAGAGTCACGTCCTGCTCCTGACTCTCAAATGCGGAAATATCGGGCAGAGCTACACCCTCCTCATACGAACCGTGGCCGGTTTTTACCCAGGTAAAGGCTCCGCCAATTTTATTCTGTTCAACCAGATTGACAAATTCCAACTGGGTATTCCCATGCAATCCGGCGCTGAACTGGTCGTCGCTGCTGAAGGCATGACGATAATGCATACCTCTGACAATCGGATCAACTGCGGCCTGAATTGAGAAGTCGATACTATCCCACAAATTCCTGTTGCTCGGATTATCAGGCGGAAATGTAATGTATTGACCGGGATCTCTCTGTGCGATTTGCCGGGGCATAATGACACCAGCGCTCGCCGAGGAATAGGCGATGCGCCGGCGCCAAGGATCGGGCAAAATCATCGTCTGTATCACTGCGCCGGCCCCGCCCATGGACGGCCCATCCAGAACGATGCCTCTGCTGCTCGTATCTATTGCATAACGATCAACCAGGAAATCGAGCGCAGCAGCAATCCTGCGCCCAGGGTAAGGCGTCCCATCGCGCCCAAAGGTCCACCATTCACGCCAGTCCTGATTATAGGCTTCTGCATCCTGTGTTCTTACTTCAATATCCCCTTTAGGCGAGGGCCCGAAGACCTCCATGCACCCCTCACCACATCCGGAACCATGCATTAGAACCACGATCCGCGGATTCTTCGGAAGTGGATTCTTGCGCGAATATGCCCACTTGAAATCAATACCGTGGGGATCGTAATAAGGGTTGTCGTGGATCTGCATTTTTCCTGCGTAAAACGCCCACCAACCACCCTCCTCTGTAGGCTCAGTCGGGGCAGTAATCTCGTTGGGTGCGGGTTTTCCATGTGCGGGCTTATGCGCAATTGCACTCTCCCGGGACTCGCCGCTGCTCACCATAAATTCGCGGATCATTGAACCCTGCCCAGGATCGATCCTGGATGATCCATCGGCAAATACGGGTTGTGATAGCGCCAGACACTCACCCAGCAGGACCATGAGCCAGTGGCGTAGTGAAAATTTCATGGGTTTAAACATCTGGGCAATCCAGTACACGCAGAAAGAGGCGGCTGCCTCGGTGCGCTGCCCAAGCCGAGCAGCATAGCAAGCGCACCCAGATAATAGAACACCCAGGGACGCTTTGCTTCTCTTTCAAGGTGATTTATCTCAATACCAATATGCACAGATTTGAACCGGCTAACTTACGCCAACCGGTGTAGGGTGGTAGCATAAACGACACTTTTGCAGGTGAATGGGTTCATTTTTAAGATGCACAGCACGGTCGAAAATAATTGCTCCAGCAGTAAATTCCGGTCCCATGGAATTGTTGGCCGGTACACGCATGGCAACGGCTCTGTGCACACCGCAGACCGCATTGGCATTATGCGGGACGCTCTCCAAACACAGTTTCCGATCACCACCAGCATTGAATCGGGTTTTGAGGGTGCCACCACGGGAAGTTCTCACAAGCTTTCCGGTAGCGGTACTGTAATCGTCGTCGGGCGACCCTATTTCCGCAGCAATGACCTGAAGGATCTGGCAGGGAAGCAGGGAATCGCTGCCGCTTTAGCTGCCGGCTATGCGGAGTATTCACAGGATATCTTCAAGCTACTATTCGGCTCCTTTTCCTGCGCCATCGTTGATCCCTCTGCCAACAGGGTTCTCATAGGCATAGACCGTCTGGGACAGCAGTCCATGTACTACCGTACAACTGACGCGGCTTTAAATTTTGGCAGTTCCGCCGGCATGGCGTTGGCCTGCGACGCAGGCGATCCCACTCTGCTCAACCAGGGCATATACAACTATCTGTATTTTCATATGGTGCCCAGTCCGGGGTCTGTTTATGCCGGACTCAAGAAACTACCTGCCGCCCATTACCTTGATTATCACAACGGCTATTGCCAGTTGGTCAATTACTGGCAACCGGTTTTTTCTGATGCTACCGAAGGTCGGTCATTTGAGGATTTGTCGAGGCAATTGCAGGACATACTGCGGACTTCCGTTAAAAATTGCTTACCGGATGCCGGGAAAGTTGGTTCGTTTCTCAGCGGTGGCCTGGACAGTTCGACTGTGACGGGTCTGCTGGCAGAAGCCAGCAAGCACGACGCGGAGGCTTACTCGATCGGATTTTCCGCTGAGGGCTATGACGAAATGGCCTATGCTCGTATCACAGCGCGCCATTTTGACGTCAAATTGAATGAGTATTATGTCACCCCCCAGGACGTGGTTGATGCACTACCCATGATCGCCACGAGCTATGATGAACCATTTGGGAATTCGTCGGCACTACCAGCCTACTTCTGCGCCAAGTTGGCGGCTGAAAACGGGGTGGCCACTTTACTCGCAGGAGACGGTGGTGACGAGATCTTTGCGGGGAATGAACGTTATATCAAGCAGCGCGTGTTCGAACACTACAGCAAAATTCCCGGCGCTCTGCGCAGGGGTCTGCTTGAACCACTCATGAATGTTATACCGCCCAGACTGCCGCTCGTATCGAAGGCCAATAGCTATATCGCTCAGGCCAACATGCCACTCCCGGACCGCCTGCAAAGCTATAATTTCCTGCATCGGCATGCTGCCTCCGACATATTTCCGGACGCATTCCTGGCAGAGGTGGACGTGGCATTGCCGCTGGAACTGCTGCGCTCCATCTACCACCGGCCCCGGCAGGCGTCTGACCTGAACCGAATGCTGTACCTTGATTGGCAGATTACGCTGGCTGACAACGACCTACGCAAGGTAAGCCATATGTGCGCCCTTGCCGGGGTGGATGTCGCCTATCCCATGCTTGATGACGCGCTGGTCGAATTTTCCTGTCAGGTACCCAGTGTCTGGAAAATCAAAGGAAAAAACCTGCGCCATTTCTTTAAACACGCATTGAAAGACTGGTTACCACAGGAGACTATCAGTAAAAGCAAGCAGGGTTTTGGGCTACCCTTTGGTGTATGGATGCAAACGTACAAGCCACTGCGAGAAATGGCGTATGACAATTTGCTGAAACTGAAAAACAGGGGCTTCATTAAACCCGAATTTATCGATAAAACGATACAAATGCATCAGAGCGAACACGCAGCCTACTACGGAGAACTGGTGTGGATCTTTACCGTTTTTGAATTATGGATGAATGCACAGTCCGATAGCCTTGCCCTGCAAATGACTCGACGATGAAAGCATTGGGTGCCTTGCCGCCGATTTCATTGGCTATCTGAGTTTCGACTCGACGAACGCAGTGAGGCTACCCACTGTGGCAAAGATATCAGCATCAATCTCATCATCGTCAACCATGATTCCATATTGCTCCTCCAGACTGGCGAGGATGCCGACGACAGACATCGAATCCATCTCCGGGATCGCTCCTAAAACCGGGGTGCTCGGATGCGGCGTAATGGCGCCTGCGGGTACACCCAGTGTTGATTGCAGGATCGCGATGACTTCTGACTGAATATCCATAATTCACACTATTACCGTTAACTGAGCCGTAGGCAGCTTGAGAAGTGCTTTTCATGTAGCAACTGCCGCCATGCTAACCTTGCGTCGATATCTTCTCAAGGTGGATTTTCGATCCGGATGGCGTAATCCATGCGTACAAACCCTACCTATTATCACTCAACTCAAGCAACCAGCCACAGATCGCGCGATTGACACGCTCCCTTGAGTCACTACCGGAGAATGTCTGGTCAGCCTCTGGAAAATCGATTCGCCTATATCCAGGGCGGTGATAAGCGGCATGCCAGGCAGGATCTTGGCTGACCAGTTCATCAAATTCTCTGCTCAACAGACTTTGGCCGCTCATAAGAAAAAGTACGGGACCTTTAAACTGATTCAGACCATAGAGCATCCTATTAACATAGTTATCCGTTTCAGCAGGAGTTCGGGACTGGCCGTGTGCAGTGAAAAGGTTGCCAAGCCGCGCCGTCACCTTGTGCAGGCCTGCCCTGGCATAATCCGAAAGCCTGTACTCAAAGCGCAACAGCTTGCGCCAAAACGATCTCTCGCCCAACCGACTAAAGTAGTGTTTTCTAAGCACGGCAGACTGTGTCTCTGTGGTAGTCACCCAGGGGTTGCCAAGCACCATACTGATAGCGTCCGGTATTTTCCAGCCGTGGATCATGGCTCCCGAGGCGGCATCACAGCCCCCCCACAACACTACCTTTTCAACTTCGGGAACTTCGCGTCGAAATGCCGTAACGGCAGCTTGTATGTCATCTGCAATATGTTCAAAGCCGAGAAATTTGCCGCCACTGTCGCCCAGTCCCCGATGATCAAAACGCATGACAGGCACGCCCGCTGCAGACAGTTCCCGCGCTGTGCTGACCATCCCGCGACCCACGCCGCCTCGATATTGTGGACCTCCGGCAATTATCGTCACAACGCCGATCATCGCGGGTGTCGCCGGCCGGTGCACAATTCCTACAAGGGCCTCCCCAGCGCATTGGAAAACTACCGGAATCTCCTGTGATTGCACTACACTCATGGCAACAAGCCACCCGTAATAGCCAACAACTGCGGCGCGAAATCCCTTTCGTGGATGAGCCAGATGGGCGGATCTGAGAAGGTGCTAACTTCAACTTTGTTGCCAAGACGAACCAGCTGCTCCACAGCATTGCGCGATGCCACGCCAATCTCTTTTCCAGCTTCAATCACATGTTCAAGCCAATATATGCTGCCCGCACACAAGACACTCATTGCCGCCACATCTATACCTTCAATATCGCGTATCAACGATCTGCCGAGGGTATAACCGGCAACTTCAACTTCCTCACCATCCTCCAGTCTTTGGCGGATTTCCTTGGTGGTTTCCGGTGGCAAATCTCTCACCATCAACGATGCCACACGCTGCCGCAAAACCTGGGTTACGTAAACCTTGGCGTTGTTGACGGGCTGCCAGAGGATAATATCCTGCACAGGCGATGACAATGTGCAGGCATAGTCCAGAGCAATAAGACCGCCCAATCTCAGTCCCCACAAAATTACCGGAGCATTTACCTCGCGCAGTAGCGTGTCGATGGTCAGACGAATATTGTCCCGCCAGATTTTCAGCGAGCAATCGGACAACTGTCCCTGGCTATCCCCGGTACCATAGAAGTCGATCAGCGTACATGCATATCCTGCTGCGGCGAAATTTCTAGCCTGCGTAGCCACCAGCGACCGGCAACGATTCATCTCCTCTCCGAATGGCGGTATGAAAACGATATGCGCCTTGGGACGACCCGCACAGCAAAACTGCAGGGTGAAATACTGCTCGCCCTCCTCCCCCAGAAACCGCGGAAGAACCTTTATGCCTGCTTCGCTCATACCAATTGCATACCCGCTTCCCACACTCCTACTATCACACTTACTCAATCAGACCGGTGTAAATGCACGTCCTCTCCGCAAACCATCCTTTCTTCTGCAACACCGATAAATGACAAAATTCGCTTTTGCCCTTCGCTATGACTCAGATCGTGAACATCAAATATCCTGAACCTGTCCGGGTGTTTTCTTTGGATCCGATCAGCTTCCAGATAGTAATAGTCCCAGTACATGCCGATGGCCTCTTTCTTGGAAGGCGCCTTGAACTTGGGAAAGCAACTGTCCCATACCGGATCTTTTTTCCAGCGGCTTCCATCGTGCTCCTGCCAGTAGTTGTACTCCGTATAAAAGGGCGTTCGCGTGAGCCAGGATTTCAATCTATCTGCCAGCCACAATGAACGCCAGCGCTTGATAGACGATTTTTTCAGCCAGCTGGATACAGTTTGCTCCCTATCGCGCTTGATACAGATGAATATACACTCTGGAACAGCACGGAGCAGATCTTCTACATAACTCAAGTAATAATAGGCAATATCGCCAACAAGGTTTAGCTCGCCGATTTCCTGCAATTTTTCGTATGTCCTGACAGAGGACGGGCGTGAATAATCAATTGTTAACCACGCGCGATCACCACCGCGTAGCAATTTCTGAAATTCCCTGACAGCATTCACATGGGGCTGGGGATTGCCGCTAAACACAGCAGCGGAAGGATTCATCTCATGGAAGCAAAGACCACCGGACTGCCGATCGAGCAGCGAAGTGAGAGATGCGGTGCCGGATCTGCCCGATCCCAGCCCAATCACAACTCTTTTACTATCGATGTCATCACTCACAAAAATTTGTCTCCGCGCTAATCACTGCGCTTGGTAGAGATTACTGCCTTTATATGATCCACCGCATCCGCTATACGCTGATAACAGGCCAGATAATTTGCTCTGGGAAGACCATAGGGGTCCTCTATCTCCACGGGGAGACCAGCACTGCCTGCATGTGCGCCCAATAGATATACCTTATCGGCGACGGCGGGATCTATTGCAACCACCCTGTCGTAGTGGCTCTTCTCCATGACAAAAATAATATCACTTTCATGCAGCAGTCGTGCCGTTATACAGGTCGAACGAATATTGTTCATTTCAAGATCAAATTGCCTGGCAACATCCACCATAACCGGGTCTGCGGGTCTGCCCGCCTCCTGGTGAAAACCCGCCGATGCCACCGAGATTCCCGAATCTTCCGCGTAAGGCCTGACCATCACATCAGCCAGCGCGCTGCGGTTAATATTGCCATAACATAAAAAAAGCATTGAGGCTGCCCGGGACAGAGCGGCAGATACTTCACCTCTTTTCCAGGCTCGCCTCTGCCGTGCACTGAATTTCCGCTCCTCCCATAGAACAAAAAAGCGCTGAATATAGTCCTTAAGAATTCTGCCTGCATCGACCAACCCGGGCACAGGGTCGCAAATACTCTGCACATCAAAGCGGTGCCTGAAGTTGAAGAATAGCCGTAACTCCTTGAATACCTCCCAGCCATGCGGAATTCTGGCGATACGTGTATCGGTACCACCGCGCAGGAAGGATTCATACCAATGCACGTCACGGGACAGCAATCGGCAATAAACGTCATTCTCGTAGGGGTGACTGGGCCTTATGTCTCCATCCAGCTCCAGGTCCAGTAACATCGATGGAAAATCGGCCCCAGCGGCGACTGCCAGCGCGAGGGATCCCCAGAATCTGCCATTGATCTCCATCAGGCAGAATTCCCCGCTGAGCGGGTTCAGTTTGAATTCGACCATGGCGACGCCATTCCACTCCAGTGCAGATATCAATCGCTCCGAAGCTTCCAGCAACTGTGGGGTCACGGGCTCACTTTTGCGCAAACTGCTACCGCCTCCGGTCAACGGTACTTCATGGAGGCGTCGATGTTGAAACGCATAGGCTATCTTGCCCCGCCGGGCGATAAGTTCAATACCCACACCTACTCCAGGAAAAAGCTCCTGCAGGAGAACTGGACCAAATCTCAGAGCCTGCGCACAAGCCGCCTCCAGCTCTGTCGCATCAAATGCATAGCTGACCTGGAGCTGCCTGGCTCCGCCCTCTGCAGAACCAATGGAGCGCGCAGGCTTGATTACCAGAGGAAACCTGAGGGCGTCCTTCAGCTCCAAAAGTTCGTTGAGTGCGGATAAAGAGACTCCACGCGGCCTGGGCACGCCAACCTTGTCGGCCAAGGCCAGCGTCAGGGATTTATCGAGCGCTACTTCGAGACTACGCGCAGCCGGCATCGCGATTTTCACGTGCTGCAGGCGATCACGGCATCTGGAAAGAGGCACCAGGGTCCGCTCTGTTACGGGTATCACAAGATCATAGAGTTCGCTACGCCCCTGCTCACTGAGCCATTCGACAAACTGGTCGGTTGCGCTGAGCGGGTCAGGGTACTGGAAAAACGACCTTACAGTCTTTGAGAAACTGCTCAACGGCCTGGGTGTGTGGCTGGCAACATCGACCACACAGGATCGACGCGACAGAGATCGAGAGACGGTCAGTGCCGGAACCATATCCGCGTCCAATACCAGAACGCGAGGTTTGTGGTCGCTCTTCATCTTGAACGCTCAAACACTAGCAGTGGCGCTCCCGGGGTGACCAGCAGTTCGACACCTTACGATGTGCTGGCGTCCTATTAAGACAACTAGACACTATTGACGCCCCATCAGCCTCATAAGAACGCGGATCAATTCCTCACTTCTGCCCCTGAAGAAATACCAGAGGATGAGGGCATAGACAAATCCCCCAAGGGGTATTTTATACAAGCCGACCAGCCCGGACACGTTCGAAAGCTGCAGATCGACCAGGTAAATCACAGCGCACATGAGAAGCGAGGTAAACAGTGCCGGACTGATAGCTGAAATAATATCCTTTAGCGAAAGGCTGAGAAGGCGGCCTCCCCGGACCACGGTCAATACAAATACACAGATAGAGGCCAGACTCCAGGCAATACCCACGCCAGACAAGCCCAAAGGCAGCAACGCAAAAATAGCGGCTGTCAGGAAAACCAGTGTAATGAAAGCGTTAATCATATTAATACGGGCACCACCGGCGGCGAGCATCGCCGGGGATATGACATAGGCAAGAATTCGAAAAGGCACACTCACGACAATAATGGCAAACAGACCTGATATCTGCACCCAGTTACTACCCAGCACCAGCCCGATAATTTCCTCACCCACCATCGCCACGCCCAGGAATACCGGAAAAACGAGAGTACTGGCAAACCCCAACGTCGTTATCAAATAGTCATTCCTGTCGCCACTTGAAGCATTCATCCGCGCAAACGCAGGAAACGCCACCACATTGAACAGCGGCACGCTTTTAATCATCAGCATGGTGGCCAACTGGATGGCAACACCATACAAACCCACTTGCGCAATATCGAAAAACTTACCGGCAATAACAACATCCACCCGGTTGTACGCGACAAAAAGCACCTCGGATAAAGCGACAAAAGCTCCAAATTTGAACAACTCTTCGGTGCCGCCGGGTATGAAGGACGGCAATTTAGGGTAGTCAATAATGCGATTGAACCAGAAACAATTGAACAGGGCAGTGAACACTATGGCTGCCACCAGCGCCCAATAACCATAGCCCAGATAGGCAAGGGTCAGGCTCAGGCAGGACGCGAGCACATCAGTGACGAAGGTAATCTTCGATGTCTTCTTGTGGTCCAGATCCCTCGCGACCAGCGATGAGGGCACGGAAGTCCATGGAATAATCAGGTAAGTAAACGCCAGTACTTTCAGCACCATTTCCAGGTCATCGTTGCCATAGAACCGCGCCGCGTGGGAAGCGAGAAAAAATTGCAGCAGAAATAGAATCACATTGACAATAACGAGCAAGCCCAGGGTTTTCTGGATCAGTGGCCGCGTCAGATTTTCAACCTTCATCAGGCCCTGGCTAAGGCCTACAGTTGAAAATAAAACCAGAAACGTCCGAAAAACCTCAGCAAGACTGAGGACACCATAGTCTTCCGGGGCGAGAAAACGAATGACAAAAATGGTCGAAACCCAACTGATCATTTGTCCCATAAAACGCAGGGCTGCGACCCAGCGAAATGCCGACATGGCCCGGTCTACCAGATTGGACTGATCAATTTCTTCTACGGACATTCTCGGCAACTTATACTGGTAGCAGGCTAAATTATGCGGTTAGCACAAGACAAAACAAGCCCATACCTTACAATCCTCAACAGGAGCACCCTGGGGTCTGGCCGCATTATTCTCTTATCCCGGCGATTGTACCAATATTACACACTTTTCTCTGCAATTTGTGAGCGTCTTCCCATGTACCCTGTCGTACTTGAAAAAACCTGCGGCATGCAGGACCGTAAGCCTTTACAATGGACCCTGCTGCGGTAAGTAGCTGACCTGCGCGATAAATTGCCTGTCGCCGCTGACCGCTATGAGTCCGATATTCCGTATAAAAACGTACTGAGTTACCTATGGCATCGAAGGATAAGGCCCCTTTCTTCTCGATCATAATATCAACCCGCAACCGGCCTGATCTTTTTCTGACCGCCCTGCATTCCGTACTTGATCAGTCATTTTCCGAAAAAGAGATTGTTGTTGTTATCGACGGCTCTACCGACTCCAATCTGGCCCAGTATCGGGAATTGGAAAAGCAGTTCAGCGGCGTCCGGTTTTTCGAGCTGCTGGATCGGGAAATTGGTCACGGGCAAAGCTATGCCATGAATTATGGTGTGTCTCAATCGTCAGGGCAATATTTGTGCTTTCTCGACGACGATGATCATTGGACAGACAGTGAATACCTTGTACGAACCTTTGATAACATATCCAACTCGGATAGCCCTGTCGACGTACATTACAGCAACCAGACGGCTGTCTATTCCGATGGGGCAATTAAAAGTGAACATGTCTGGATTGATGATCTAGTGCCCAGGGTAGTGACTCAAGAAAAAAATCACGGTGACAGCTATTTCGTTGATTTGAAATTTATGCTGTCAAGTGGCGGCTTCGCCCACCTCAACTGCAGCATATTCCGACGGGCATTCTATCTGGCCATCGGCGGCATGGATGAAACCATCCGCTATGAAAACGACAGGGATATGTATATCCGGTCGCTGGATGCCGCCAGCGTAATACTGTTCAGCACAAGCTGCATATCTGTGCACAATATCCCGGACGTGACCAAAAAGAGCAATATGTCGACGGTTAGCACAGAGATTGAGAAAAAACTCTACCAAATGCGTGTTTATGATAAAGGCATCTCATTAAGTAAAAAGAGCGACGTGGTGCGCTTTTGCTGCAAGGCAAAGATGTATGAGCTGAAACATGCTGCGCGCATTCTGGCACAGTACAAGCAATTCAGGAGTGCGGCATATTATGCCAGGGCAGCCCTGGTCGATGGATTCAATCTGCGCTGGCTGGCATATACAATATACCTCAGTGTGCAGGCGATGATTAGGCCGGACAATTTATCAAGTGAGAGATTTCAGTGACGAGCAGCCCGGTTTTCGGAGATCGCGCATGTTCGATATTCTTTCTGAAGGCAGAAAGACAGCGGCGATCCTACTGCCAAAAAGGCATATCTTCCTGTTGAGCCACATGCGGGCCTACACCAGCCTTTTCGGCCACATAATGGGATCCAACCCGGCCATCTGCGGCTATTATGAAATGCATATCGGCTATTACAGCTGGAAAAGCCTGATCAGGCAGAAGCTACTGTATTTCGAGAATGAAGAAGCCAAGCCGGGCTTTTCCTGTATGTTTGACAAGGTGTTACACAATGAGCACAGCGTTGCACTCAAAATCCTGAATGGGCGGCGGATAAAAACCATTTTTTGCTTTACGGCGACCACAGGATACTATTCCCAGCATATTGAAACTCTACCAGGGGATAGACCCTTCTCATGAATTGAACTCGGAGTCTTTCGCAACCGAGTACTACATACAGCGATTGGGCATGCTGGAGCGAATTGCTGTTTCTCTGGAACAGGATTTTTACTACCTTGACGCGGAAGCCATCCAGCATGACTCCAATAATTGCCTGGGCAGACTGAGCGATTGGTTACAGCTTGACACCCCGCTGTCACCACATTACGAACTCCAACGAAACACATCCAGAGAGAGGTATGGTGACACCTCCACGAGAATCAAGACTGGCCGGATTACTGACGGAAAGTCGGAATATGCCAACTTCCAGCACGACGCCGAGTTGCTCAATAGTGCAGTGCTGTACCTATGACAGGGTGAGGAAAGTCCTGCTTGAAAAGAGCGCTCGCCACAGCGTCACCGAATTCGCAACCCGGTGACCATCGTTCGAGCAGCAACCGGATCCTGACACCTGCGGTGAGAACAACGTACACTAACCGAAAGTTTCATAGTATATTGGGAGACTGTCTGGAGGGGCTTTGCGGTCGATATTATGCCTACAATCAAGCGTTCTTTGCGCATTGTTGTCGTTACTATTCCAATGCTGATAGTTTGCAGTATCAGTCCTGCAACCATGGCGTGGAAGGGCGACACACTTTCACCCTGGGTGGGGACAAGTTTGACCGGTAAAAAATGCGCGGGGCTGCAGGTACCCTTTGGTCCCTACGACTACCTCCAGCGCGACAAATTGCGCGCTGAACTGGAGGTGGTGGAGGAAACCCACTTCAGTACTGATGTCGCAAATCTGAGCGCCGGGCAAACAAGTTCGGCAATTGCCGATATTCATTATACCCTTATGGCATGGCCAAACCACCACGGTGCGCTCCACAGCGCCCTCCAGTACCGACTACAGCATCGGGGAGAGTGGCCCGCCGATAGCGGGACATCACCCGCCGAGTGTTACCTGCAGAGGGCGATCAACTTCAGTCCCAAGGACCCCATCCCATACATGCTGTATGGGCTACTGCTGCACCAGATGAAGGAATACGACAAGGCTCTGACTTCCTACCGCACAGCAAATCGGCTGCGACCAAATGATGTTGTTACGCAATACAATATGGGTCTGACGCTGGTGGAATTGAAAAAATATAAAGAGGCTGAGCAGCTGGCGAAGAAAGTTTATAGTGCCGGCTTTCCTCTGCCGGGCCTAAAAAACAAGCTGGTCGCGGCCGGGTATTTAGGAGGCGGATCAGGCGCGGCGGTGCCCAAGGTCGCACCAATAGAGAATGCCGTGAAGCCAGAACCCGTGCCGGAAAAGACCAGGAGCCCGGAGGAAATGGCGCAAAAGAAAGCTGCCACCGCGCAACCAGCGCCGTAGACCTTTTTATCAGGAGGGTCCGCGCTTACCGGCGATGAGTGGATCAATCTGTCGGTAACTCGCCAGTAGTCGCATTGCAAACTTGAGTTCCTGCCTGTCCCAGGGCGTAAAACGCGGCAATTGAAACGTATCGCTCTGACGGGTACTGACACCCCAATGCGTTGAAACCGCTACCTTGAATCCCATCTCTTCGACCATGTCACGGTGCTCCACACGGTAATCCAGGTCCGGCTTACCATTCGGGTAGGCAAAAACGTCAATCTGCTGCTGCAACAACTCCTCCAGGCACAACTTACTGCCCTGAATTTCGCTGCGTGCGCTCTCTTGCGAAATACTGGACAGAATAGGATGGTTTACCGTGTGCGCACCGATCGCAACGCCATTGCTCGCCAATGACCGGATCTGGGCGTCAGTTAACATCAGGTCATGTGGCAGGCCTGTTACCCGCTGCTCGATCTCATGGACCAGGGAGGCCCTGGCATCAGGGTCGAGGTGCTTAATCCTGCGGATGATACTGTCGACGGCCGCCACACGCTGTGCAGATGACTCCACGCTGAAAAGACCCAGATCAAGTCCACGAAGGTCAAGTTTTTCCCCTTCGAAATTTCTGAGCGCCTCGATAATGGAGTCGTTCCACATACGACCGCCATTGAGAAACCCCGTGCTGACAAAAACGGTGGCGGGAATAGCGTACTTCCTCAAGACAGGCAGGGCATGTCGCTCGTTGTCAGCGTAGCCATCGTCAAAGGTGACGCAAATTGCCCGAGCGGGCAGGGTCTCCGTGCGCAGCCGCTCTACCGCATCCAACAAAGGAAGCGGATTAAAGTTACGGCGTAACATACGCATTTGCCACTCAAACTCAGCAATGGTGGGTTCGTCCGGGCGCATCGGGTCATGTCCCGAGGCAGCACACGATGATAAATCAGGATGGACAACCGTTGTTTGCCATGCGTATTCAACAACAACGGCAGCAGTTGTGCGGCGAGACTGACTGCTGATGGACGCTTCACTGTCTACCCGACGAGACTGCTTTGGCTACAGCGAGACTCTCCAGAAGGCGCCTTACCCTCCTCCATACTAACGCCCGCTTTACGAGACAGGCCTTGAATGTGTTGCATCATAGTGGTCGTGATAGCCATGAATGCCGGAAGATGTCGAGAAAGACGAAACTCACGATAGCGCTATCCCATATGAGAGCCGCCGAATTCATCAACAGATAACGCACATGAAGATGGTAATGGTTGTAACATTTGCAGCGCCGCACGCAGACCTGATCATAGTAATTTCCACAAGAGGCAACACAATTGAAATCTGCTCGGCAGGGAATTGTGTAATCGTCAAAAGCCCGAAACATTTGATTGGGACTTGAATAATTGTTAATGCGTACTGTATGCGAGCCAAATAATAGCAACTATTGGAGTCCCGGAACAGCGTTCTGACGCCTACCTGACCTGGCTGTAACCCCAGCCAATGTCACCCGACTCAAGGGTTGCCCGGCAATACGGCGTCGGCGCCGGACACCAGCGCGCCTCGTTAGCTGTTGCACCTTCTTATCCCCACCCTCATTTATAGACAGCTCCCGGCTCAACTGCGTCAATACAATAGTGATGGCCATAAAATGCCATGCAAGGTCGAAATACGCCAGACTGAGGAAAGCACCGCCCGCCATAAAAGCCAGGATAGAAATCTGCAGCATGCGCGCCAGGAAATTGTAGTCGGCATGCTCGGTACTATTCTCTGTCTTTCTAATCACGCTGCCGAGTTGCCGCCACATAAGCAGCAGGATTGTCAGGAAAAGGATTAAACCCGGCCAGCCGCCATCATTCAGCACACTGAAGTAGATGCTGTGCGCGGCAAATGCCTGATCGGTCGGCACACCATATTCGGCATAATGATCCAAAGACCAGGATTGTAATCCGCCCCCTGTAAGTCGAGCATTCGCTACATTGAAGCTGTATTGCCAGGCATTTAGACGCCCCATCGCTGATGAGTCCTGCTTGTACTCGCCGATCGAACCCATACGGTCGTACCAACTCTGCGGCATGAACAGCACCACAAACAAAGCGAAAACAGCAATTACACCCGCTGTGCGCACTTTGTTTCCGGACTTCCACCAGAAAAAAATTCCAACGGCACCAATCGCCAAAAATGCCCCTCTTGACTGCGAGCCAATCACCGATGCCATGCTCAAAAAAATACAATAGGGCATGATTTTTTTTACCCAGGGACGTGGAGGGAATTTATTCAGATACACCATGAAGGGAATGATCATCAATATAGCCACTGCGAGCGCGTTATTTTCGTCGATATCACTGCCTTCCGGACCGAAAACGTGATATGCGCCGCCTGTCATAATAGTAAACACCCCTCCCTTTACGCTGTAAAAGCCAATGGAGAAAACAATCACCCAAATCAGCTGGTTTACTTTCTGAAAGTCCTTCATAAGCAGCATCGTTGCGAGTGTCGTCGCCTGAATCTTGATTATCTTGATCCAATCTTCCGTAGCCGGTTCAGGGTTGAGGGCCTCATAAGTGCAAATCGACAGCCAAACCAGAAAGATCGCCCACACTTTAACCAGGGAGTTGGCAGGCATGGTCAGCTTTTCCTTGCTGAACAACATCGAAACCAATAGGACAAGCGCCACAATCTGGGCAAAAGGCATGTTATAAGCAAATCCCCATGCCAGCCGGTGGGGGTTCATATAACTCAGCCAGGACCATACGAGAACTCCGTACCAGGGATTGCGCAATATGTAGGGCAGGGTAGCAAAGACCATCAGGGTGATAATCACGTCACGCATCAGATCCTCTCCCTCTGCGCCGGGCTAGCTAGTAAGCTGACTGACAACATATCGAAATTTACCCGATGTCTCTCGCTCAATTTTATTAACATAGTCGAAGTTGACCACCACGGAATCTCCCAGGCGACGTTTGAACTGCTCTGTCACTGTGCGCTCCAACTGACGCTTGTCACCGGAGGATGTTACAAGCTGGACGGTTATACTGGCTATTGATTCCTGTATGATTTTGAATTCTTCCACCTGCGGGATTTCCCGCAACACATAAATCAGTGCCAGACCGTGTAATACCGTGCCATCTACCGCTTTGACGAAGTCCGTGGAGCGACCCTCGATTTCCGCCAGCAGGGGCAGGCCGCGCCCGCAGGGACAGGTGTCTGTGGACAAACTGCCCACATCACCGGTGCGGTAACGCACGAAGGGGAAATCACCGGTGCTCATATGTGTTATGACAATTTCTCCCTTCTCGTTTGACGGCAAAACCTGCCCATCCTCGCCGACGATTTCAACAACAATATCCTCAGCGGTAATATGCATGGCCCCGCGGGGACACTGGTGCGCGATGAAACCCGCATCCCTGCCACCGTAACCATTCGCTACCGGGGCGCCAAATGCTGTCTCAATCGACTTGCGTTGATGTTCGTAGAGACGCTCGGAGGTGACAAAAACAACTTTTATGCCCAGATCATCCAGTCTATATCCGTTATTGATGATGTATTCCGCCATCAATGCCAATGAGGACGGATAGCCAAACAACATACGTGGTTTAAATTGCTTGATGCGCTGGGCGAACTGCATCAAATTGGCATTGGACATCTCAAACGCGGACAACAGCTCAGTGCGCAGGAGTTTATCACGCAGCAGCTTCACTCTGTCCTGGGAGCCCAGCTCTATGGGAGAACCCCACACCACTATTTCCCGATCACCGATGTCCACGTCCCACCAGCGCGTGGCTCGCCACTTGGCGGCCACGTCGTGACTGACTCGCTCTTTCCCCCGATAGAAAATCAGCGGGGCACCACTGGAACCGCCGGTACTGAATTTTTCCAGAGTTGCGGCATTCTGCGCTTTGAGGCGATCCATATTGGCTCGAATATCCACTTTTCCAAGCAGGGGCAGTCGCTGGATATCCTTAAGTGAATTGAGCGCTGCGGGATCGAAATTGAGCACATGGAAAAGTTCGCGGTAATACGGCACATCGGCGCCGATACGCACCAGGAAGTCCCGCAAGCGCTGGATTTGCAACTGCTCCATGGCCGCCGGCGAAAGCCACTGTGAGCGCTCCATGGAGCGCAAGGCTGCCACCGTGCTATGCCCTTTCAAGCGCTCATGCAGGGGAAACAGGGAACCGGACACAAACTTCGTATACAGGCTCATGCGACCGCCCCATACGTGTTGTAAAGTGCTAGCCACAGAGGCCGGACTTCATCCCATGCGTACTGCGCCACTGCCCGACAGCCACAATCGCGCAAATGACTGCGCAGCGCACCGTCGTGGCACAATGTCACTATCGCCTGCGCCATCTGCTGCACATTATCGGGGCTGACGAGGACGGCCGTCTGCCCGTCCTGTACGATATAGGGCACCCCGCCCACGTTGGTCGATATCACCGGCAGTCCACAGGCCAGGGCTTCGAGTACCGAATTCGGCATGTTATCGACCCGGCTGGGATTCAGCATGGCATGCGCACTGTGGTATAAGTCAACGATCTGGGCGCGCTCCAGGCGCCCCACAAATACTACCGCGCTGCCCACCCCCAAACGCTCGGCCAATTGCTCCAGCTCGGCGCGCTGTGGGCCGCTGCCGGCAATCTTGAGCTGAATATCGGGAATCGACTCGCGCGCCAGGGCAAGCGCCCGTATGGCCGTGTCCAGGCCGTAGATCGGCTCCAGATTGCGGGTGATGACCAGCGTAAATACCGAATCAGTTGACGGCTCCGGTGCCGGATAGAACGTATCGAGGTCAATAATGTTGGGAATAACCGCTGCGGACAGGCCTGACTCCCTGAACACCTGCTGCAGAAAACCTGAAGGCACCACCAGTTGTGCCGCCCGCGCCATCGAGGGCTTTACCCACCTGGCCGACGCGGCGAGGTACTCCCTGGCCTCACCACCGCGGTAATTGACGATCACCGGCGTTTTTCGCAGCCAGCCCATCCAGATCACCGGCGCCGCAAACAACTGCCAGGACCAGCCTGAGTTGGCCATGATATGAATGACAT
Organism: uncultured Gammaproteobacteria bacterium; assembly: GCA_963762235.1. Lineage (GTDB taxonomy): Bacteria > Pseudomonadota > Gammaproteobacteria > Pseudomonadales > Halieaceae > Marimicrobium. The sequence continues at coordinate 109,496 of CAVXKH010000005.1, forward strand.
CGCTGCTACCGGCGAGACGCCATATGCGCCACAGATAGGGCAGGAGGCGAAACAGCGCGCGCAATCCCTTTATCTTGCCCGCTATGCTCGGCCAATACGGCGCATTGGTCTGCACCAGTTCCACGGCAACACCCTCGTTCTCGAGCAACCTGGCCAATTGCAATGTCTGCATCGCCATACCGCCATTGGGTGGTGGCAGCGGCCCTACCAACCCCAAACGCATGTCCTCTACCTCACCGTGAAGTCATCGTTGGCTATCGCTGCCTGGAACATCATCAGGGACCAAAGGGGTGCGCTGTACTCGCGCAATCCCGACTGGTGATCTGTCACCAGCTTTTCCAGGTAGGCCTGATTGAACAGGCCGGTGCGAGCCAATCCGCCTTCCAGCAGGGATTCCCGCAAACGCTGCCTGAGCGGGCCGCGGAACCACTTGCCCAACGGCACGCCAAATCCCATTTTGGGTCGGTACAACACATCCCGCGGAAGATGCGGCTCCAGCGCCTTTTTAAGAATGTACTTGCCTTCCTGGCCTCGAAGCTTGTAGCTCACCGGCAGGCCGGAGACCCATTCCACGAACTTGTGGTCCAGCAGGGGCACCCGCACTTCCAGGGCATGGGCCATGCTGGCACGGTCCACCTTGGTCAAAATATCGCCCACCAGATAGGTTTTCATATCCAGGTACTGGATCAACGACAGCGGGTCGTCGGTGGGACTGCGCCGGGCGTGGTATTCAAACGTCTCCAGCGCGCGATAGCCCTGCAACTCGCGCTGCAGTGCAGCGCTGAACATGGCTTTGCGCTGCTCCTCGGACGTCAGCGAGACGGAGTGCAGGTAGGCCTCCACGGAGTTGCGTGCCAGCGCCTCAAATGTTGTCTTGGCGCGAAAAATCCGCGGCGCCCAGTCCAGTTTGGGGTACAAGCGTCCCAGTGCTGTGAATACAGGCTTGCGCACACCCAGTGGCAAGGCGCTCCTGAGCCGTTCCTCGTTCATGTGCCAGCGGTAGCGTCGGTAACCGGCGAAATTTTCGTCACCGCCGTCGCCCGACAAGGCCACGGTCACCCGTTCGCGCGCCAGCTGGCACACGCGGTAGGTGGGGATGGCGGAACTGTCGGCATAGGGTTCATCGTACAGTGCCGCCAGTGTATCCAGCAGATCAAAATCATCACTGGCGACGACTCGTTCCAGGTGATTGGTACCGTAGCGCTGCGCCACCTGCCGGGCGAAATCAGTCTCGTTGAACTGCGGCACATCGAAGCCAATGGCGCAGGTATTGACGGGAGCGTCCTGCAATTGCGCCATGGCGGCCACCACTGCGCTGGAGTCGACGCCACCCGACAGAAACGCCCCCAGCGGCACTTCCGCCACCAGGCGGATTTCAACCGCCTCGCGCAGGCGGGCAAAAAGTTCTTCGCACAGTTGCGCTTCCGAACCTACGGCAACCGGCGCGAAGGGTACATCCCAGTATTCGTGCTGCACGGGTACCGGCTTGCCACGCTCAATCAGCAACGTATGACCGGGGCGGAGTTTAAACACACCGCGGTAGATCGTTTTGGGTTCAGGGATATAACCGAGCGCGAAGTAATCCTCTACCGCCTGCGGCTCCAACGTGCGCGGCAGTCCAGGATGCGCTTTAAGCACCTTCAGCTCGGAGCCGAAACGCGAGGGTGTGTCCGTCAAGCAGGGAAAAGAACAGGGGTTTGACACCCAGACGGTCCCGCGCCAGAAAGAGGCACTGGCGCGTCTTGTCGTAAAGGGCGAAGGCGAACATCCCGCGAAAACGCTCCACACAGGCCTCACCCCACTCCTGCCAGGCGTAAAGGATTACCTCCGTGTCACAGCGGGTACGAAACTGGTAACCACACTGCTTGAGTTCCCGCGCCAGCTCGCCGAAGTTGTAGATTTCGCCGTTATAAACGACACAGACCTTGCCATCGGCACTGTGCATGGGCTGCTGGCCGGAAGAAAGGTCGATAATCGACAGCCGCCGATGAGCCAGCGCCACACCCGGCTCCAGGAATTCGCCGCCCTCGTCGGGGCCGCGATGGAACTGGCTCTGGTTCATGGCCTGCAACAGGTTGCGGATCAAACTCGCTGTGACCGACAATATCGAAAAGCCCGGCAATACCACACATAGCCTATCCTGTACTCTCCAAAGGAGTGACGGCGGACCGCCCTAAAAGTTCGTCATAAACACCGCAGGTAGGCATCCACCGTACGATTCCAGTCAAAGTCGCTGGCAAACGCGCTGTCGCGCATTGGCGCCCTGTCTGGCCCGCTCCGTCGTCATTCTCCAGCAGCGCAACCATGGCATCGGATAAAGCCTCATGATCTCCCACCGCGACCAGACTGCCGTTGAAGCCCTCCTCGACCAACTCAATATTGCCACCGACGGCGGTGGCAATGACCGGCAGGCCGCTGGCCATGGCTTCAAGCACCGTATTGGACAGGCCCTCAGCGAGGGAGGGAAGCACAAAGACATCCATCGCCTGCAGCAGGCTTGGCACGTCGTCCCGATCGCCCGCCAGCCAGACGATGTCTTGCAGAGAGAGGTGTTCTATCATCTGTGTCAGTGCCGGGTATAACGGCCCATCGCCGACGATGAGCAGACGCAACCGATCACCCAATGCAGGATGTTCGTCCCGCAAATGCGCTACTGCTCGCAGCAGGAGCTGCTGATCCTTCACCGGGGTCAACCTACCCACCGTTCCTGCGACCAAGATACCATCAAGCTCCTGCCAACGCGCCGGCAATAATGCCAATGGCTTCACATATTCCGGAGCGAATCGGTGGTAATCAACGCCGTTATAAATTTGTCGAACTTTATCCGCTGCTTACACCAACCTTGGAGATGAGCCAATTTTCCAGATCCTTACTTACAGCAATATACCGATGCACAAAAATCCGCATGCACTTGCGAAAAATCAGATACTTCCAGTTGCTGCCGTCCAGGTCATTTATCTCTCTACCGTGCTCGCCATGCACGCGTTTCACGTCGGGCAGTCCCAGGCTGCACAGCTGGGCTTCCAGGGCCGCCATGTTGCGGCTGTGAATGATATCGGGAGAAAGTTCCAGCAGTAATTGCCGCAGGCGCCAGTAGCAGACGAAGGTCATGGCCTTCTCGCTTGTGCAGCTCAATGACCTTCACATCCTCTGCGGTGATTCGCTGTGCAAATTGATCTGCGGCGGTAAGGCAGATGATAACGTGTCGATAACGACCCGGCGGCGAGCGGTTGATAATGTTCACCAGGCCATTCTCCAGGCCTCCCGTGGACAGGGCATAAATAATGTGGGCAACCAGTGGCGAACCAGACATCAGGGCGCCGGCACAGTGGTGTGGCGCAGTTCCTGATACAGCAGGGGAACATACTCATCAAGAAATTCCTGCAAGCCGCGAGCGTGTGTCCGCGAGCAGAAGATTGCATGGGCGTTGCGACTAATATCCGGGTAGCGCTGGTCTCACCGAAACCCAATCGGGCCATTGCCTGTTGCAGTTTGGCCCGGTAATCATTGGATGTACTGATATCGCCCATGAGATACCATGACCAGACAAGCAACTCGACATTCTTTGAGCGCAGCCGCGCTTCATCCACGTTCAGCTCACCACCTGGCTCCTGTACATTTACCTTGTCCTGCATGACAACAATCCAGCCGCTGTTCCACCGATCAAAGAGCGCGCTGCTGCCGATAACATCAGTACCGTCGATGATGCCATCAGGATACTGCAACCAAAGCTTCAGAGTCTCTCCGTCCCGCTCAAAGAATGCAGATTGCTGGCCGGACACCCTGGAGGGAGGACTCCAATGCCATTGTGGTTTCGCTAATTTCTGCCAGGCTCCCTGCGGCGCGGGAAATGTTACAACCACGCGCGCTTCGGGTGCAGAATTCCCGAGCGCCGTGTAGGCCAGCAAGGGAGCCCAAGAGGCCATCAAAAGCGTACTGAACAAGGCCATCCACAGTGTCATATTTGATGCATCCGGGATATTTTTATGCTGCGTTTTACCTGGTCGCGGGGCCGTTTTCAGCATAGTATCTTCGCGGAAAAAAGCGCCCAACCAGAACAGTACAAAAATCACCAGGCCGAAAAAGACCCACCCGTAAACCAGATGATCCGCGCCGGTGGCGATAGTCATGTTACTCACATGCCCCAGCATAACGATGATGTATGCCCGCACCGAGTTAGCCAACACGGGTACGATGGCGGAAACCATCACAAAAAGCACCCGGCGTGTCCAACTGCGATACGTCAAATAGGCATAAAGCGTGCCTACTGTGACGGAGGCGATGATATAGCGCACACCACTGCAAGCCTGTACGATCTCCCAGTTGCCCGTAGGCAGGGAAAAATGCAGCCCTTCCCGGTATATGGGTATGCCGGTCATCTCGATCATCCACACTGTGGAACTTGCGGTAAATTCCTGCATGGGAGGTATCAGCCACTCCCCCATGGGCACTGCAAAAAAGAGATAAAACAGCGGGAATACCAGTACCCGACCGAGCTGATGTCCCATGATTGCCCAGACGCCGGTGATCAGCATTGCGACCAGTGCCAACTGCTGTATGTACGGCAACATCTACCAGCCAGGCAAGCAGCCAGACCAATCCCAGGGGAATGATAAGCAGCGCAACCCGCAAAGCCGGTGCAGGACTAACGGGAACAAGCAGGTCACGACGCGTCCAAATCAGCCATAGTGAGATGGGTAAAATCAGGAAACCGTGGGCAAAGGTGTCGGAGCGCGACCAGATATAGACCATGGCCCAGGCCGTCTCATGGTAGATGAGCAACAGTGCCAGAGAAAACAGTCCGGCAGCCCATAGGCTGCCACGCACAGATACCCGGCCCATGGCTACGGTTGACTCGACCATGTCTACCCCAGCGACCGGGCGAGAAACGGACCGATAAAATTGGCCACAGGCAACGGTAGCTTGCTCCATACGTCGATCATGAGGCGATACCTGGGGTTCAGCGGATTGACATCCGGTATGGCATCAGACGTCACCAGATAGTACTCATACGGCAGTGGCTGCGGCTCAAATCCAAAATTTTTCTTGAAGCTGAAGGGGCCGGTGCCGGCCTTGCTGCGTCCAAAATCAAACAGGCGATATCCCTGCTCGCGGGAACGGCGCATCAATTCCCAGTACATCAAGTGGTTGACGCCCTTGAGCTCGCGAGACGCTGCTGTACTGCCGCCATAGTAGGGTATGACCTCGTCCCTGAAATAGAAACTCATAACCGCTGCGACATCCTGCCTGTCATGCGTAATCATAAGCACGCTGCAATCGTTTCCAAATACTTCCTGCAGAATGCGCAGGTATTTTGCTGAGAATACCGGAGTTCCCAGGTTCCTCACACTCTCGGCATAGACCCGGAACAAGCGCTCTGTCGTTTCAGCCCACTCACTGAGCAGGCCCTCCTCCATACCTTTGCGCACCATTGCCCGCTGTCGATTGGGAATGGCTTTCAGATTCACCTCGTCATCGGGATCAATGGCCTTCCGGAAGGTGTAATACAGATCCTTTACTGGCCAATTCGAGTTGCCCGCCTCCCGGTTGCGCAACTCCAGCGCGCCCACGCCGAGCGAGTCTGCAAGACGGCAGGCTTCCTGGCGCAGCGCCTGGGCGACCTGCTCGTTATCAGCGACAATGCCACCGTAAACACAAAAGGGCAGGGAAGACAGCGTGTTGCCAAACAGCACACTTTTCACCTGCGCCAGGGGCAGAATACCGACGATCACACCATCATCCTGGGCATAGAGAAAATAGGTATTATGCCCGAAGGCTCTTTCCAACACGGTTTTCCAGCCCGCCCTATGAAAAAAGGTCGCCCTGTCAGCACGCTGCACATAAGCATCCCAACGATCCATGGCCTGCGCATCAAGGGTTTTGACCGTCAGCGTCACTGCCGCCCCGCCTCCGGCAGAAAAATCTCATCCATGCGTCCCCAGGGGAAATCTGTAAGTAGTTGCTCCAGACGAGCGTAGGTTCGATTCAGGTTGACGTAATGACGAAACCGGGTCCTGAGCGTAAGACCCCGGGGCCGCGGCTGCTAGCGGATCGATTTCCCAGGGGTGGAAATAGAAAATACCCGCCTGGCCGTCGAGCTCGTTCACACGCGCCAACGCCCAACGGGAAAAATGATAGGGAAATAACCTGAACCACCCTCCACCACCGCAATTAATATTACGGCCCAGCAACGGCACGGTGGTAATGGGAATCTCAAGGAGACGACCACCGGCGGTATCGAAGGCAAATCGCGGCGCGCCGGGAATACCATAGAGATCATGTCGTATCGGTACGATACTGGAACTGTAGCGGTATCCCGCTTCTGCCAGTTGCTCCCATGCCCAGGACTCACTGGCGCCGATAGAATAGCTGGCAGCCCGGTAACCCAGCACAGGCTCTCCGCTGAGATCCTGCAGTAATTTGCGTGTACGCTCAATATCCTTGCGGAACTCCCCTGGCGTCTGCGTATTCACGCGCACATGGTCCCAGCCATGGCTTGCAATTTCGTGCCCACCACTAACGATTCTTTTAACCAGGTCCGGATAGCGCTCAGCCACCCAGCCCAGGATAAAAAATGTTCCCCGCACATGGTGCGCAGCAAACAAATCGAGAATTCGCAGCGTATTTTCCTCCACCCGCAGCGGCCAGGTTTGCCATTGGTCCTTATCGACATGCGCTTCAAAAGCAGATACCTGGAAGTAGTCCTCCACATCGACCGTCATGGCATTGACGACCCGTGCCGTACCGGGCTCTGGAATCCGGGTATGCATCAGCTGCGTTGCGCCGCCCATTGATTAATAACCCGCACAATACGTTGAGCAGCGTTGCCATCCCACAAATCCGGTACCCGGCCAACCTTTCCGCCCGCTTTCATGATGTCTTCATAGCAGGCCAGTATCCTGTTCGCATCCGTACCGACAACGCTATTGGTGCCCTGGCTCACCGTTATCGGGCGTTCCGTATTCTCTCGCAAGGTGATGCACGGGACACCCAGGGCCGTGGTCTCTTCCTGGATGCCGCCGGAGTCCGTCAGGACGACGCGCGCATCCTTCATCAAACCCAGCATTTCAAGGTAGCCCTGGGGCGGTATCGTGGTAATCGCGGAGTGTGCCAACAGATCTTCCAATCCAGCTGCGGCTATGCGCGACGCCGTGCGTGGATGAATGGGAAACAACAAGCGGCGTACGCTGACTGATCTGTGCGAGCACCTTGAGCAATCTGGCGAGCGCTACCGGATCGTCGACATTGGACGGCCGATGCAGTGTCACCAAACCATAATCGACCACAGTGGCTTGTTCTTTGCTGCAGCCAGCTCTCGCCAGTGTGGTCCCTGCCGGCACCGCATCGGCGAGATTGTAACGCAGCGTATCAATCATCACGTTACCAACGAAGTGAACTTTATCGGCTGCTATTCCTTCCCGTGCCAGGTTATCCAGCGCGCTTGCCTCTGTGATAAAGAGCAAGTCAGAAAGCTGGTCTGTAAGGATACGATTAATCTCCTCCGGCATGCCCCGATCGCCGCTGCGCAATCCGGCCTCCACGTGAATAACCGGGATACCTTTCTTTACAGCAACCAGCGCACAGGCAATAGTGGAGTTGACATCCCCGACTACCAGCACGGCGAGAGGCGGCGCTTCATCCAGCACTGGCTCGAAGCGCTTCATGATATCGGCAGTCTGCTGGGCGTGGGTTCCGGAGCCCACCTCCAGGTCAACATCGGGTTCGGGAATATGCAACTGATCAAAAAAGGCGTGCTTCATAGCCGTATCGTAGTGTTGCCCGGTATGCACCAATCTGGCGGACAGCGCCGATTCAGGCTGCGCGAACGCCCGCATGATGGGAGCAATTTTCATGAAGTTTGGTCGGGCGCCAACAATGCAAAGAATCTGGCCGGACACGGGTACTGCGCCCATGGTGGCATCCCCTAAAGGCTATAAGTGAGAGTCGCCATGACTCTATTTTCCTGGTATTCGCTGAACGAATCGTCCGATTGTTGATCAGTATACTGGTAATCAACGGACAGGCCGAGATGTTGACTAAGCTGTCGCCCCACTTGCACATTGGTAATCCAGCTCTGGGCATTATCCGTAGGCCCTGCATTCGGAACTCCAAATAACCCCTGCGGCTCATTTTCATTCCAGGCAAGCGTGCCGGACAGCGTATAAAGGCTGGAAATCAGTGGGCTGACGGTGACAGCAAGGCCTTTATAGGCGGATTTTTGACCGTTGTCCTCCTGGGTCTGATCGGAATAACTGCCTGACGCATTGAGGATCGCACGACGCCCGTTATAGGTGTACCCCAGCGTAAGATTCTCTTCAATAATCGGGCTCTGGGTATCAAGAGAGGAGTTGTAGTTATATCCCGGATTAATTAGATTCTGCTGAGTGCGAATGTCGCGAGCAAAGGTTATCCCCTTGTTGTAGGAGGCCGTAAATACACTGCGCTTGTACGTGTGGGAAATATTCAGATTCGGCGTCTTGCCAAAAAAACGTTCTCCAATCCCGGTACTCACAGTGGTACGCGGTGAAGGTGTCCAGCGCACGCCAATTTGCCAGGCCTGGCCGCCCGTATCGGCATCATTATAGGTCTGGTAGTCATTCCACTCCCAGCCGTACGAGCCATTGACCTGCCAGCGGCGATCAATCTGGTAGCCAAGATTCAATCCTGCTGATTTCAATTCCGTATCCTCGCGCGGCACCACATAGCGATTATTGTTATTATTGACATAGAGTAGGTCAGGGTCACTGTACTGTACCTTCTGGTAATTGCCGCGCCATTTCCAGGAGATCTGTGATGACTTATCACTCGCCAGGGAAGTCGCCCATGAACTGCTGCTGCTGTCGCTGATTGAGCTACCGTTGTAGCTATTGTTGTAGCTACCTGAACTCGCCGAATTGAGTATCTCATTGTAGTTATATTGCAGGGTGTACGTCGCGTTATTCTTCAAGCGCCGCTCAAGCACGGGACTAAGTGAATAAAGGTAGTACGTATTGGTGTTGCCATTCGTGTTGAGGGAGTTGCCGCCACCGCCTACATAGGGTGAAATTTCATTTTGGCCAGCCCTGGCATGGGCACTGAAGTTCAACCAGTCGTCTACCAGCGTCGTCGAGCCGTTGGCGTAAAGATTGGGGGCAAATTGCTGGCGATTGTTATCGTAGCCGCCAGCGCAATTGTTGTCCCGCAGGTCACTATCAGTAAGCGTGTTAAATTGAACGGATCCACCCATATCGAGACTGGATCTACTGCCCTTCGCCTTGACGGAACCCGTGGGCGACGTCAACAAGCCAATTCCACCAACCCATTCCGACCGCTGGTCAGTGTTGCTGAGGCACACATTATCGGTGTAAAGCATGCTAATACTAGGGGCAATGCCGGTACTGCCACTCCATTCGAGTGCCAGGGTGCTATCGGCCACCATCCAGCCAAAGGCAATGCACAGCAGCGGTCTCCAGGAAGTATTGACTGACCACATTCTTATGGCCCGGACTGTGGAGCAGACCGCCTCTCACGCTGCCCGCTTCCATCGGACTCGCCTCCATATCCATATCCATAGGCATGGTAGTAAGGGTTCATTCGCTGGCGGGCCCGATTGAGGACCATACCGACCATTTTCTCTTCACCGATCTGTTCAATCGCCCGCGTGACCGCGTGCTGGGGCGTCATCTCGGCACTGACCACAAAAACGATTTGTCCCATAAAATCTGCCAGCACGGTCGCTTCGGTGGTAAGTAACAACGGGGGCGAGTCAAAAATAACCACCCTGTCCGGGTCTTCTTCTGACAACTCCAACATCAACTGCTGCATTTTTGCACTGGCCAGCAATTCGTTGGCGTGACTGTGCAACGCACCGGCGGGAAGAATTCGCAGTTTGTCAACGTTGGTAGACAGAATATAGTCAGACACACTGGCACCCGAATTTTGCAGTACATCAATCAGACCGGGACAGGACGCGGCAACACCCAGCAGCTTCCCGGCCTCGGCTTTGGAGGTATCTGCATCAACGAACAACACCGTTTTATCCTGCTCCATGGCGATACTGATGGCCAAACTGATGGCGCAAAATGTCTTGCCGTCTCCGTCCAGAGCACTGGTGACCATTATCAGGTTGCCATGCGGAATCGGCGCTGTCACCGAGTCTCCCGCAATGTTAATCAACAGTGGACGCTTTATGGTCCTGTATTCCTCTGCAATTACGCTACGCGGATTATCAGGAGTCAACATACCCACATGCCGCAATTCGCGGAAGGGTATTTTAACGATGTCTGTCGCACTCACCCTCGGTGCATAGGTAGCGTAAGGGTTTCCTTTTTCGTTCTGCAACTCAACCGTGGCGGACTGGTTCGGAGCAAGCTGGTTGCCTTCTGCGCGCTGCACCGTGTTCACAGTATCCGCTTCCGATGACTGGCTGTCGACGCTCGCCTCTACGGTTTTGGTGCGCTCGACTGCCTTCTCTTTCCCAAGAGCGTTGACCGCATTCTCAATAATACTCATGGCTAATTCCGCTCTTGTTCATTCAGGTTATCGCTATTTTTTCCAAGGCAGCACCCTCAGCTCGAAAGCAAGCCGCTCTGCCCCACTGCCATCCCTGCAAAGACGAGAAGGAGGCACAGGCTGAGAGAAGCAAATGCCAGGATGCCATTACGCTCCCTGCGCTTCTGCTCTTTATCCATGTTTATGCTGACTGAACCCAAAACCGGCAAACCAGTAATCACCGCGAGTGTACGCACGTCAAAGATGACGGGGAAAATCAGGGAAATCAATAAACTGACAGCGAGCCCGGCGGCGACTCCAACACCCAAAACAATGGCATTTAACTTCAGTTTATCCGGCTCACTGGGTTTCAACGGCACGTAAGGCGGATCAATGACACGGAAGCTTACACCGCTGACTTTCTCTTCCACAACCTGCCCCATACGGGCCAACTCGCGTTTCTGGGTCAAGGACTCAACCCGAGCGCCTATGATCTGGGCTTCCCGCACATATTGTTGCAGCTGTGCCTCCACTGCAGGAATGGTACCCACTTGCTCTTCCAGTTCAGCCACGCGGGCTTCATATTCTTTTACACGCGCCTGGAGTGCTGCGATCTTTGCTCTGGTATCAGCCAGTGACTGGCGCATGGAAAGATACACAGGACTACTGGTAAGCTCGGAATAGCGGGATGTGGTCTGTCTTATTGGTCTGAGTGCGGTCGGTTGTGCCGCGTTTTCGATCGTGCTATTTGGCTGCGATACTCCTTGACTCTCTCTGCCTCCTCTACGGCTTTTTCCGCCATCAGTTCATCCAACATGGACACCATCTGCCGCACCTCGGGATGCCGGTCCGTATACTTGATTTGCAGTTCATTAAGATTCTCCTGGACCATCGCTATCTGGCCATCCAATTGCGTCATAGTTCTCAGGGGAGCGCCTCCCGCCGACTTTTTGGGAATTATTGATGGCGCTTCAGCAACAAAAAGAGGATCGTACAAGGGATCTTCACCCTCAATTTGTCGCTGCAGTTCGACCTCCCTATTCTCCTCCTCCTTGAGCGTCAGGCGCGCGTCCTCAAGTTTTGCCCTCTCGCTTTTGAGGTTTTCGTAATAGCCGCCAGGGGTACCCAGGATGCTGAAATTTTCCTGCTTGAAATTCGCTATGCGATTCTGCGCCTCGATCAGGCGCGCTTCGTCTTCCTTTATCTGGGCATCCACAAAACTCAGGGAGCCGGAGGTATCTTCACGAGTACCCGTTAAAGAACTCTCAATAAATACCGTGATCAGCGCCTGTGCTATGCGCCCCGCTGTCTCTCTATCGGGATCTCTCACACTAATAGAATAAAGCGACTTGTCCAACTGCCCTCCCGATAAACTGATTGACCGGCCAAGATCCGACAGCATTTTTTCCTTTTCATTTGCGGTAGTTACCTGAAGATCAAGGTCTGTCATACGCATCAGTTTTTCGAGGTTTGGGCGGCTCAACAGAGTACGACTCAACAGGGCAATGCGGTCCTCGCTCTCAGGCTGGATCGTTAAACCTGAAAGCAGCGGCCCCAGTAGGCTATTGGTATCCACATAAACTCTGGCACTGGCGACATAGGATTCAGGCAATTGCCATACCCATATCCAGCCGCCGATAGCAATCACCCAGGCGAGACCAAGTGCCACCCAGCGATGTCGCCAGGCACCCCAGAGATATGAAAACACCTGTGCAAGAATTTCCTGCATCCGTTCTTTCCCCTTACCGCGCCTTCATTAGCAGATCAGAACCAGGATTCGGAAATAATCAAAATATCACCCGGCATAACGTTCAGGTTAGCCGTTATGTCCCCGTCCCTTACCAGATCGTCCAGACGCACGTTATACGTAACCTGCTGGCCATCAACCATGCGTACCAATACCGAATTGTTGCCATCCGCGTAATCGGTGAGTCCGCCGGTTGCAATCATGAGGTCAAGCAGAGTCATGGATGTGTTGTAGTTTACGCGCTTGGGCGTGGTAGCCTCACCCATCACCCTGACCGATTGGTCCGGCATTCCGACAAAACCACTGACAATAACGCTGACCACAGGCTGTCGCACATAATCGGAATAGGCAACTTCGATATCACGAGCCAATTGTGACGAGGTCTTGCCGGCGGCCTGAATGTCTTCCACCAGGTGCGTGGTAATTTTTCCGTCGGGGCGCACGGAACCCGTTGTACTCAGCTCGTCGTTACCCCACACGAAAATACTTACTGAATCGCCTGGGCCCAACACATAGTCGTAATCGACATTTACGTTCCTTTGCGATTCCGGCACGGGCGGGTAGGTATTGGCGCTGAATGGGTTGGAACTGCAGCCTGCACAGAGCAAAAGGAGAAGAGCCGCAAAACCCGTTGCAATTCTTCGCGACGACGGGAAAACATTAAAAGGTGCATCATTCTTGTCAATCATCCATACCTCCTTTGGGCAAACAAGCGCCCGAATTAACTGATAAATTTTATCACGCGGCCAATAGAGAAATCAGCTACCGGGCAAACATTGTGAACAACGTCACACGGATACATAGATTCCTGTAGGGCCACTTGTTCACAACGTCCACCAATTCCAGTGTGATCCTACAATCAGCAAGAGAAAAATCAGTGTGGTTATCAGGAGTACAATAGAACCCGGGACGAGGGCTCTCCGCCACTTCGGTGGTGGGGCATCGGTTTTATTCTCCCCTGCTTCATCGTTCCACTCATCGATGCCAGCCTCTACCTCCAAGGTTTTAGCAACCGCAGCCAGACTTTCAGGTGCGCTGTCGCAGCGTCGCTCAAACGACAGCTCGGCATCAGGATGAGCACTGGAAACTTCCGAGCTGAGTGAGACGCCCGCTGGAGACGGCTGCGCAACCATTGCTACGTTATAAGTGTCTTTTTTTTTTCGAATGCGCCCTCAACCGGTTCCTCGCCTGCGAATGACCCGGTGTTGACGGTGTGCAAGTGGACCTCTGACCGCACCTGCGACGTTGCGACAGCCACCCATTCAGTCTCTCCACTAACCTCAAAGTCATCTGGCGAAAACCCTGTTCCCGCAGCGAGATGCTCAGCCTGCAGTTCACTGATAACGACACGCACATCCTCTACATCTATGGTGTGACGCTGCTCGACACTGCCCAACAGGAACAGGCGGCTACAAATCAGATTTATCCTCCGGGGAACCCCTTCACTGAACTTGTGTATCAGTGGAAAGATAGCCCTGTCTATCGCGGGGTCTCCACGCCAACCAACCACTTGCAGGCGATGTATAACATAGGCTTCGGTCTCATCTGCCTGCAGTCCCTCGATATGGCTCGCCGCCACTATGCGCTGGTGTACCTGCTCCATTTCAGGGGAGAGAATCAAATCTCGCAACTGGGGCTGGCCCAGCAGGAAAATCTGCAACAGGGGTTGGCCACCGATCTGGATGTTCGTAAGCAGGCGCAACTCTTCCATGGCCGAGGAAGCAAGATCCTGTGCCTCATCGACGATCAGCAGCGCCCGGCGGCCTTCCCTATGCCATCGGTGAAACAGGACGGTCAAGCGCTGCAACAGTTCGGCCTTATCGATCCTTGCCGAGCCGATACCGAAACTATAGCCGACAGTTTTCAACAGATCATCAGCCTGCAGCTGGGTGCAAACAAGGTTTGCGGTGAACACCTCATCCCTGGGCAGACTCTCAACCAATTCGCCAATCAGGGTTGTCTTGCCGGTTCCAGGCCTGCCGGTAATCATCACAAACCCTTCCGCCCGCCTGAAGGCATAGGCCATATAGGCCCGCGCCTTGGCATAGCCTTTGTGCTCAAAGCAGAACCTGTGGTCGGGACTGAGCCGAAACGGTTCAGCTTTTAACTTGTAAAAGACTTCATACATCGAGAAATATCACCTGAACAAGGGTTCAGCTTCACAGACTTCAATATTCTTTGCAAGGCAGATTACAATTACCGTATCGGGCTTTTTTATCATAAACTGACACAACAGCTCTGAATGTGCAGCAGAAGCTCAACTCTTTCGCGTCCGGGGGGCGCAAACTGTCAGGAGTACGCTATGTATAAACATCTTGCCTTGGCTGGTTCGATCCTGGGAATTTTGGGTGTGTTGATCTGCTTCATCTCCGGGCTGGCCCGTGTCGCGGGTTACTACTATCTGGTGGGATTCCAATCCACGACCGTGTTCAACGCAGGTGTAGGGATGATGGTGTTCGCCTGCCTGGTAAAGCTGGAAACCCTGTCGACCCAGCCACGCGCATAACAGGACAGCTAGCGGGACACTGTTAATCGCCCCCTTCCTTGCTCGCTGCCGACGCCTGATTGGGTGACTTAACTTACTGTATTCATTGACATAAATTAGCTATCGCTATAGATTTTACGTTGTGCCTGCCTGCCCCCTGCAGGAGCCGGGGTGTTGCCCGCTTGGCAGACGCCATGCAGTCGGTGGTCGTGGGATGTTAAAGTTCGCGGTGTCAGTTACCCTTAAAAGTGATACGTTAACGAAGCACACGGTAACAACAGCCAGGCAAGACCACTTTGGGAGATAACGTGGGTAGTTTCACGGACAATAACGGTGAGGAAAACACAGCGGGTGGCGCATCAGCACCGGCTGGTCAGCCAATGGACCGTCATCGACGCAACTTCTCCCGCAATGCCCTGGCCGGCAGTGCGGTGCTGCTGTCGTTGGGAAACCGGTCCGCCTGGGGCCAGACTATTGACTGCATGTCAGTGACAACCATTAACTCATTTAACCCGGCGACGGGAATGTTCGCCTCCACGCCAGCTGGCAGGCCAGGTCACAATGAAAACCTTGCAGCTGAAATACACCGCATTTCATCACCGCCTGACTACCTGGGCACGGATGGAACCTTCTCCACCTGTCAGGACCCCAACTCCCTCGATAGCATTTGCCTCGTCAAGGGTGATTGCCCCCCCTGATTGGTTGCGCCGTGCAAGGTAACTACTGTATCTATGAAGTGGCGTATTGACTCGATGGGCCGATTTTATGATGCCCATGAGGATACCGTGGTGTATTTTGATTCACACAGTGGCGACACCCATCTTCTCAGTGACTTTGCTGCCCATGTCATGCAACAGCTGGGCGCTGACCCGCTGACCACCGAGGAGTTGGTGCATAGAATTTCACCCACTATCGAATCGGACAATATCCCGGAGTTAACACAGGCTGTATCGGGCGTACTGGAGGAGTTGCTCGCCCTCGATATCCTGAAGCGGGAATAGATGCAACTCCTTCGTCACCTGGCAGCAGAGGATTTCAGTCAACGACTGGCGCGCGGCGAGTTACCTTTACGTGTCGGGCCCTATATCTACAACGTTCAAAGTAATTTGCCAGCGGTAGCTGCTGGCATTGCAACACTCTACGGGGACTTCCTGCTCGCTGACCCGGGAGATTTTGTCGACTACAATGTCGCGCTCCAATACAGCGGCCTCCTGCAGCGCATTCGAGGCAAGGCTGAATTTCTTTTTGACAAAAAAAGCCCGTTTGACACCATACCGGCCGGACAGGCCTATGCCTTTCTGGAATGGGGCATGAACTGGTGTGTATCACTGCACACCAATGAATATCTCAAATTACATGCCGCCGCCGTCTCCAGAGGGCGACATGGCCGTCATCATGCCCGGCATACCCGGGGCTGGCAAAAGTACGCTCTGCGCAGCACTGGGCCTGAGCGGCTGGCGAATTCTATCCGACGAGCACGCCATGATCCCGCCTAACACCACGGAGATAGTTCCACTGTGTCGCCCGGTAAGCCTGAAAAACGAAAGTATTGACGTGATCAAATCCTTTTCAGCAAGTGCAATATTTGGCCCTGTCAGCAAAGAAACTCACAAGGGCGTCGTGGTGCACATGAAAGCGGATCTGCACCCGGACAGCCATGATACAAAAAGTTTACAGGCTGTAGCGATGGTCTTCCCGAGGTATGCCAGAGACGAACCACAACGAATGAGTCCGCGCCGACGTACGGATAGCTTTATCCTGGCCGCTTACCATTCGTTCAATTACAGCCTGCTCTGTGAAGCGGGCTTCGAGGCCATGAAAACCCTGATCGAAAATATCGACTGCTATGACCTGGTCTATCACGACCTGGATTGGGCAGTTCAGGCTGTGGGCGAGCTACCGGGTCTGCGGGGCAGTCAATGAGTTATCTGCTGCAGCAACTATTGCTCGAGCCCGGCCGCGTCACGGAACTGAACAATGACCAACTAAACCAATTGGTATCGCAGGGGCGTAGCTCCCGGCTACTGGCATCCCTGGCTATCGAACTGCAGAACGCAGGAGTCGACACGCGACTTGCCATGACAGTCAGTCGCCATTTGAAGTCGGCGCTACTGACTCCATGAGAAACAAAAAAGGGATCTTGCCTACGACAGCGAAAAAATAAGACTGGTTTTGAATTCCATCAACGAAAAACTGGTATTACTAAAAGGCGCAGCCTATATGATCGCTGATCTTCCGGTGGGCCGCGGGCGCCTGA
Organism: uncultured Gammaproteobacteria bacterium; assembly: GCA_963762235.1. Lineage (GTDB taxonomy): Bacteria > Pseudomonadota > Gammaproteobacteria > Pseudomonadales > Halieaceae > Marimicrobium. Next base: position 126,455 of record CAVXKH010000005.1, read on the forward strand.
TCACCGACATAGACATCCTTGTTCCCCACAGCCGCATCGACGAGGTGGAAAAAGCACTGAACGATTCCGGCTGGGAGAGCAGCCATGTCAATTCCTACGATGATCGCTACTATCGAAAATGGGGCCATGAAATTCCACCTCTTACCAATAGAAAACGCGGGACAACACTGGATGTGCATCATAATATTTTGCCCCCAACCGCCGGACCCAACGTCAACGCACACCTGCTGTTTGACAGGCTGATTGAGGTCAAGCCAGGGATCTTCGCACTCTCCTGGCAAGACATGGTTATCCACAGTGCCACCCACCTTTTTCACGAGGGTGAATTTCATCACGGACTGCGAGATCTGTGGGATTTGGATCGCATGCTGCGGGATTTCCCTGGTCGCGACCCGCAATTCTGGAACGGGTTGGTATCCAGGGCGCGGGAACTTGAGCTGCAGGCCTCGCTTTACCATGGACTGGCCTATGCGCAACAGATATTCGGCACGCCTCTGCCCGATGGTATCGTTGAAGATGCCGGGAACCGGTCAAGTTTGCTGCGCAGACCCGTCATGGATTTCCTGTTTTTGCGGGCACTTCGACCTGATCATCCACAGTGCAAGCTGCCGTATACGGGTTTGGCACTAAATCTGCTGTACCTGCGATCGCACTTTCTGCGTATGCCGCTATACCTGCTGCTACCACACCTGGCGAGAAAGGCATGGATAAGACAATTCAATGATGACGATAATTCACGGGAAAAGCCGGGGAGAGATGAGCACTAGGCGCCTGTATCAGTTCGCGCCAGAGTCATAATCGCCATACGTTCAGTTTGGCTTTTTTCAACTCTGCCCTGTCCAAAACAGACTTGATATCTATCAACGTGGCGCCCTCGTCCATCATCGCGCCATAGTCCGCCACGCTCAACTGCAAGTACTGTGCGTGCGGAACAGCCAAAATTACCGCGTGACAATTGCGCAAATCCTGCAGCGCGCACAGTTCTATCCCATACTCCGCCTGCGCCTCCGCGGGATTTGCCAGTGGGTCGTGCACCAGGACATTACAGCAGTATTCGCGCAGTTCATCGATGATATCAACCACCTTGGAGTTGCGCAGATCGGGGCAGTTTTCCTTGAAAGTCAGACCTAAAATTGCGACTTTGGCGCCACTCACCGGATGCCCGTGCTGCACCAGGCGCTTGACGGTTTGCTCTGCCACAAACTTACCCATAGTGTCATTCGTCTTGCGCCCCGCAAGAATAACCTGTGGATGGTGCCCTACAGCCTCTGCCTTGTAGGTCAGGTAATAGGGATCAACTCCGATGCAGTGACCGCCAACCAGGCCCGGCCTGAAAGGGAGAAAATTCCATTTGGTTCCCGCCGCTTCCAGCACATCCAGGGTGTCAATGTTCAGGCGGTTGAAAATCAGCGCCAATTCGTTCATGAGCGCGATATTGAGGTCGCGTTGCGTATTTTCGATGACCTTGGCCGCTTCGGCGACTTTAATACTCGCCGCCCGATGTGTGCCCGCCCTCACTACCTCACCATACAGCAGGGCAACCTTTTCGAGAGTTTCCGGCGTATCACCAGAGACGACTTTGGTGATCGTCTCCAACCGATGCTCCTTGTCACCCGGGTTTATGCGTTCCGGGGAGTAGCCGACATAAAATCCATGCCCGCTACCACCCGGTTGCCTGCCTGCCCAGGATAATCCGGATGCTTGCTCCAACAGGGGCACGCAGACTTCTTCTGTACAACCGGGGTAAACCGTGGATTCAAATATCACTGTAGTGCCTGGCTGCAGGTATGCACCCACCGCGCGACAGGCGCCTTCCAGCGGCGAGAGGTCTGGCCGCCGCGCCTGATCGATGGGGGTAGGCACTACCACGATGATAATCTGCGCTTCGGACAGCATTCTGGCATCGCTGGAAAACTCGAGCATACTCGCCAGGGCCAATTGCTGCGGCTCCACTTCGCCGCTGGGATCAATACCGGCCCTGTAATGGGCGAGTTTCTCCTCATTCAGGTCAAGGCCGATGGTTCGGCGCAAGCGACCGAAAGCCACCGCCAGTGGCAGTCCGACATACCCCAGTCCCACAATTGCTATAGTGTCCAACTTTTCCATTCCCTATAAACCCTTATCTGTGCATCCGTAAAAACCACTCGCTGGTGACCGCCAGACCCTGCTCGACCGTATGCGTGGGGTGGTAACCGAGCAGGTCGCGTGCCCTGCTGATATCCGCCTGGGAATGGCGCACATCCCCGTCCCTCTGCGCAGCGTATACCGGCTCAATCTGTGCGATCCCCGCATTCGCCTCCGACACAAGCGAGCGGATCGAGTAAAACAGTTCATTCAGCGTAGTACGCCCGCCCACGGCAACGTTATACACACGATTAGCAGCCTCCGAATTTTCACTGGTGGCTGCCAGCAAATTGGCCTGCACGGTATTATCGATGAAGCAGAAATCCCTGGAAGTCTCGCCATCCCCATTAATTTGTGGTGCGCTGCCCCGACACAGTTGTTCGAACCACCGTGGAATCACTGCGGCATAGGCACCCTGCGGATCCTGCCGCGGGCCAAACACATTGAAATAGCGCAGGCCAATACTGTCCATACCATAACTACGGAAGAATACATCAGCATAGAGCTCGTTCACATACTTGGTCACCGCATAGGGTGACAGCGGTTTGCCAATCAGGTCTTCAACCTTCGGCAGCCCGGGGTGATCGCCGTAGGTGGACGAGGATGCGGCGTACACAAAACGCTTCACGTGCGCATCCCTGGCCGCCACCAACACATTCAGGAATCCGTCCACGTTGGCCCGGTTACTCAGCAGGGGATCAGCAATAGAACGCGGCACACTACCCAACGCTGCCTGGTGCAGGACGTAATGAACTCCCCGGGCAGCCTCGTTACAGGCATCGAGGTTACAGATATCCGCCTCGACAAAGGAAAAGCGATGCCAGTTCTGCTCTCCCACCGCAACCCGAATATATTCCAGATTCATCGGCGAGCCGGTGGCAAAGTTGTCCAACCCGACCACATCCTGCCCCAACGTGAGCAGCCTCTCTACCAAATGGGATCCTATAAACCCCGCAGCACCTGTAACCAGCCATCTCGACGGCCGCTGCACAAGCTGTGGCTCTAGTGCCTCGTAGGCGGAAACAGGCAATGAATGGTCCCTTCCAACTGTTCTCGAGCGAGTGCGCCATTTATTGTGTGCGGCGTATCTCACTTCCTTTCCGATGGCATTTACACTAATGGGGCAGGAGTATAGTGTTTCTGGGCAGGCACCGCTATCCCGGAACGTGACTTGCTACACGATTTGGTGAGTTTGGAATTGGAGGCTCAACCCAACATACTCAGTAACATCGGCTTGTACAGCTACGGTACCGCCCTGCTCGCCTATTTTATGCTGATAATCCTGGCGTTTATTACCAGGCGCAACAATCGAATGGGTGGCGCGGTTCTGGCGGCGAGTAGTCTCACCGCCCTGTGGGCCGCGATAGTTACACTGTCAACAGTGTTAGTCGAACCTCTGGTGATACTCATGTCGCTGGCCGAGGTGACTCGCAACGCTGCGTGGATTTTCGTGTTGCTGAAGTTCATGGGGCTTCGACTACAAGGCACAGATCACATACTGACATCCAATCGATGGATACCCTGGTTTACTGCAAGCATTACCTTAATCTTCGCCGCCCTGCTTGGTGCAGCGCCTTTGGCAACACTGCTACCTTGGATCTACGACCTCTCATTGTCTGCAAGCTTCGGCATCTTGCTCGGCATGCCTATCGTGGGCTTACTGCTGCTGGAACAATTTTTCCGCAACAGTAACGAGGGAGAACTCTGGGCCACCAAGCACCTGTGCCTGGGTCTGGGCATAATATTTGCTTTCGACTTCTTTATGTATGCCGAAGCGCTGCTGTTTCGCCAGTTGAACCGCAATTTGTGGCAAGCGCGAGGTATTGTTAGCACGATGGCTGCCATCCTGGTGGCCACCAGTATCAGTCGCACTGATACCAGCGAGCGCACAGGATAACGTGGATGGCATCCATCTTTCGCGACATTTCGCCTTTCACTCACTCACCTTGATGGCCTCTGGTATATACCTGATCACCATGGCGCTGGCGGCCTATTTCATAAGCTATCTGGGCGGCAGCTGGAGTGGGGTATTGCAGATCGTATTTCTGTGCGGCGCGGGCCTGACCTTGATGATCCTGCTATTCTCCGGACAAATCCGCGCGCGGACCAGAGTGTGGCTCAGTAAGAATTTCTTCAGCTACAAATACGATTACCGTGTCGAGTGGTTGCGCTTCACGCAGATGCTGGCAAGCGGTAACAAGGACATTCCGGAAAACATCATCCGCGCTGTGGCCAATCTTGCCAAATGTCCCGCAGGGATTCTTTGGAGCAGAGCGGAGGACGGGAGATTCAATATTGTGACGCACTGGGAGATGCCGCCGCCCGCCACGGATATCGACCTGCACGACCTGTCCCAGTGGCTGCAAAAGTATGAATGGCTTATTGATGTACGAGAGTGGCGAAGTGCGCCGGATGTGTATCGAAATCTTAAGTTACCCGATTCGTTGACTGCCATTTCCCGCGCCTGGCTAATTATTCCCCTCTTATTCGGTGAGCGGCTTCAGGGCATCCTGTTACTTCGCGAATCCGATCTGCTGCGCGACCTCAATTGGGAGGACCGGGATCTTCTGAAGCTGGCCGGGAAACAGGCGGGCAGCCACCTCGCCCAGTTCCAGGCGGATCAGGCTTTAGTCGAGTCGCGCCAGTTCGAAGCATTCAACCGCCTCTCCGCCTATGTTATCCACGATCTCAAGAATATCCTCGCGCAACTCTCCCTGATCGTCACCAATGCGCAAAAGCACAAAAACAATCCCGAGTTTATTGACGATATGGTCGATACTGTCAGCAATACCGTGAATCGTATGACCAAACTGATGATACAGTTGCGCAGCGGCACAAGGCAGACAGAGCAATCGAATGTCGATCTGGCAGAATTACTCAAAAACGTGTTGGCAGAATGCAGGCTTCGAACACCGATTCCCGAGCTCATTCTGGTGAACAGCAAATTTACACTGGTATGTGACCGGGAACGCCTGCACACCGTATTCGCACACCTGGTACAAAATGCACAGGAAGCAACTGATAAGGACGGACATGTGACCGTCCGCCTGCTGGGTGGCCATTGCTCTGCCGTGGTGGAAATCGAGGACAACGGCAGTGGCATGAACGAGCATTTCGTCCAGCACCGTCTCTTCAAACCATTCGATTCCACCAAAGGGCTGACCGGTATGGGTATAGGTGCTTTTGAGAGTCGTGAATTCATTCGCAGTCTGGGAGGAGACATCAGCGTACAAAGCACCCCGGGGCGAGGTTCTGTGTTCCGCGTGCGCATTCCCTGTGTGGAAGAGGCGGAAGATAGCTATATAAACATACGCAGCAAGGTCAGATATTCCGTGAAAGACAAGAAAAAACACCTGTTGGTGGTTGAGGATGACAAGGGGTTGCAAAGCCAATTGCGCTGGGCGTTTGACGGCTTCGAGGTGACCGTCGCGGGTGACCGCACCGAGGCCATCAAGCAACTGCGCCGGATTCAGCCGGGCGTCGTGTTGCTGGACCTGGGTCTTCCCCCGGACCCGGGGGGTGTTACCGAAGGGCTAGCCACACTGAGTGAAATTCTATCACTGATCCCCGAAACCAAAGTCATTATCGTTACAGGTGATAACGACCGTGCCAATGCAGTTAAGGCTATCGCGCTCGGGGCATACGATTTTCACCAGAAACCCGCTGACCCGGAATTGCTGGCCCTGCTGGTGGCCCGCGCCTATCACGTGCATGAACTGGAGCTTGAAAATCGCAGACTACAGCTACATGACCAGAATATGCCTCTCAGGGGCATTATCACGGCCAGCCCGCAGATGCTCAAAGTCTGCCGTACTATCGAAAAAATCGCTCCTTCGAATATTACTACGCTGCTACTGGGAGCAAGCGGAACTGGCAAGGAACGCTGTGCCAGGGCGCTACACGAACTGAGCCCACGAGCAGACAAGCCTTTGGTTGTCATCAATTGTGCGGCGATTCCCGAGAACCTGCTGGAGAGCGAACTATTCGGCTACGAAAAGGGCGCTTTCACAGGCGCGGCGAAGCAGACCCCGGGGAAAATTGAGTACGCCGATGGGGGCACTTTATTCCTCGACGAAATAGGCGACCTGCCCATGGAACTGCAGGCCAAACTTTTGCGCTTCCTGCAGGAACGAGTGGTTGAGCGAATAGGGGGGCGCAAGGAGATACCGGTGGATGTGCGAATTCTGTGCGCCACGCACCAGAATCTGCAAGACTTGATTGCAAAGGGCCTGTTCCGCGAGGACTTGTTCTACCGTATTAGTGAGATAGCCTTGGAAATACCACCACTGAAGGATCGCGAGGGCGATATTCTTTTGCTGGCCAAATCCTTCCTGACCCTGTGGAGCAAAGAATATCAGCAGAACCGTCAGTACACTTTTCCCCACGAAGCCATCGCTGCCATGGAAGCCCATGACTGGCCGGGAAACGTGCGCGAACTGGAAGGCCGTATCAAGCGTGGAGTAATCATGGCTGAGGGCAACCAGATCAGCCCGGATGACCTGGAGCTGGGAGGCACCACACTACCGGGGATCGTCGCAACAGAACCCATGCCGCTAAGTCTGAAAGCAGTCAGAGAAGAGGCGGAACGCAAAGCGGTAATTCGCGCCATGAATGACAGTAACCACAATGTAACCGATGCAGCCAGTGCGCTGGGCATCACCAGACCAACTCTTTACAACCTGCTGGAAAAATTGGGACTTAGAACATGAGTTCCATCGGAGCGCCAGTGGAAACCCGAACATATGTACTGTTCAGTCTATTTGCAGCTGCTTGAGAAACGCCTCAGCCTCGGTTCTTTCTGAAAACTTTTCACGGTTCGCAAGCAGCGCGTCAAGCGCATCGATAGCGCCTTTTGTGTCACCTTCGGCCGCCCTGACCTGGGCTTCATGAAAGCGCAATTTCCGGGCTCTCGGGAGAGAGTATACGCGCGCGATCAATCGATCTCCTGGCTTCCATCATGTTGTTATTTTTCATCTGCGCCAGCGCCAGGGTATCAAGTATGGAGCCAGAATCCGGAGACAAGGTATTGGCTTTTTGGGCATACTCCAGTGCCTGCTTGGGGTCATCATCGAGTAAATTCCAGGCAAGATTATTTAACGCGATAACGTGCTCCGGATTCACCTTCAGTATTTCACGGTACTGATAGACGACACCGCCCACTTGCTTGTTGCTGCCATAGATCTCTGCCAATTTCTCTCGCACCTTAATATCATCCGTATAATGCTCAACCCAGCGTTGCAGCTGAGCAATAGCGCCGCTGACATCACCAACCGACTGGCGATGTGTCGCAAGCGCTATCACATTGCTGGTGGTCGGCTCCTGTGAAAACAAAGTCTCCAACAACAGCATCGCAGTTTTATTGTCGCCCCTCTTTTGCGCGGACGCGACCTCAAGCTTGATAACATCAAGATTGTCCGGAGCCACCTCCCTTAACTCAGTCAGGTTCTTCTCGAATGTATCAATCCGGTTCGACAGCAGAGCCATTCGCGCCAGCGCAATTCTGGCGTAGAGGTGGCTGGGGATCCAATTCCAATGTTCGCTCGAGTTCTGCGGACATATGCTTCAGGTCTCCCAGTCCCGCATAGGCTCTGGACTTCATATAGTGGTACTGACTTACATCCGGGCGGATCTTGAGCAATTTTTTAAGAGTATCCAGCGCCTGGTTATATCGGCTTACTGCCAGCTCAAAGGCCGCCAGAGTCACCAACGCGTCCGGGTACTGCTTTTGTTCCTCCGTGAGCTCTTCAAACAGAGGTATTACCTTATCCAACTGATCCTTCGCCATGTAGTATCTCGCCATGACTAAACGGGGCTCCATTGCTCGAGGATACGCGGTCAAGGTACTCTGCAGGTAATCCAGCATCTCCGGCTCGCTACCCTCAACGGCATAGGAACCAGCAATCCTTAGTCGGGTCTGCATGTGTTCAGGATTGTGCTCCAGTATCTGGTTATAATAGCTGCGCGCTGCTTCATAATCCTGCTCCAACAATGCGAAATTCGCCAGGCTGGTGCCCGCGCCCGGGTCGCCCGGTCTAAGTTCCAGTGCTTTGTTAAACGCAACCCTGGCGTCCTCACTCTGCTTGCCAGCGAGCAAGGCCCGCCCCAGCAGGTCGTACGATGTCGCGCTGCTCGGACTGCGCTCCCGATACTCCCGCGCGGCCTGGATCGCCCCTGGTACATTTTTTTGGCGCAAATAATTCAGCACTATCAGGATATCGGCCTGTTCGTAACCGGGGTCCTCTGCCAGAATGTCGCGCAGCGTTTGGATTCCCAATTGTTCAGAACCTGCTTCAATCTGGCTCGCCCCCAGTCGTGCCCTTTCTGCCGAATCGGGCCATAGTTCAACGACCCTGGCCAACAACTCAACCGCGTCTGCACTCTTGCCCTGTGCCAGCATGGCGCTCGCCAGGAGATTCAGTGCCTCAATATCATCGGGGCGCGCAGCGACCACCGGCAGCAACAGTTTTTCGGCTTTACTGTAACCTTTTTGCCCCAGCTCAAGTTTTGCAGCCAGTTTAGCGCCCACCACACTGTCGGGTACCAAACCCAGAAACTGGTAAGCGTCACTCAAGGCCTGCGCAGAAAACCCTTTCTCCAGAGCAATTGTCGCCAGATAATAGTGGGCCAGAGGATAGTTATCGGAATACTCGGAAACCCGGAAAAAAGCTTTTCTAGCCGGATCAAGTTGTTTCTTTTCCAGATAGACCAGGCCCAGGGCGAATTGCACGCCGGGATGGTAACTCGCGGAGCCAAAATTTTTCCCCACCAGGACCAGATCCTCATTAGCCCCCTTGAAATCGCCCTGGTAGATACGCATCATCGCCCGGTTCAGCAGGGCGTCAAAACTGTTACCGGAGAATTTGATGACATTGGTGTAAGCCTTCTCCGCTCTTTTTGGCAGCCTTTTCGCACTTTCAATGTCTCCCAGCAACTTCCACGCAGTGGCGTACTCGGGAGACCTGGCAATAACATCATTCACTTGGCGACGGGCTTCGCCAAACGCTCCATTTTCCATCGAAAGCCGCGCCGCCGCCACCTGCGCATAGGGCGAACTGGGTTCATTCTGCAATGCGGCATCCATGATCTCTGCCGCCAACACCAGATTTTTACGGTAAATCATGGATAGCCCTTTTGCGGCCTGCACAACAGAACGACTTTCCGGGTCGAGGCCATCAAGCGCCAGAGTATCGAGTCGCTCGAATGCGCCCAAACTCAACAGAACCTTGGCAAGCATGGGAATAACGACAGCTTTATCGCCCCCCGTCGCAAGCGCGCGCGATAGCGCCTTGTCCGCGTCTTCATATAATCCTGCTTCGAAATAGAGCATTCCAAGAAGCGAACTTGCTTGCGAGTTATTCATGTCTTTCTTCAGCGCATTTTTCAGCTCGAGAATGGCCGAGGGCTGATCAGACTGTTCGAGAAATGTCTTTGCTTTATTGAGATGTTCTTCGCTGGTCAGGTGATCCTTATTGGACAAGTCACCACCACAAGCGATAAGCATTGCGCCAAAAAGAAGGACTGTCAGGCTACGTAAATATCGGTTCATTTTTTGGTTCAATTTTTTCGCCGCGAGAGTCCAATTTACTCCCCGATACGTTTCAATTCCTCAAGGAAGTGCGCAAGAAATCCGTCTATACACAAATGCAACTTTAGCAGAACCTGCTCAAAGCCAACCAGACTACCAAAATAGGGATCAGGAATATCGCCGATCGGACTTCCCGGCGCCCATGCGCCCAAACAAGAAATTCTGCCTCTATGAGACTTCGGACAGGCATCAAGCAACCACTGATGATTGCGTTGATCCATTGCAAGGATGTAATCAAAGCACAGGAAGTCGTTGCCTATGACCTGCCTGGCTCGCGACTTGCGCAAATTAATGCCTTCGCGGCTACACACCAACTGGGCCCTCCCATCTGTGCTATGGCCAAGCAGCGCTGCGGTACCCGCCGATGCCACGCTTACCTTGCCCCCCACACCACGTCGTTTCAGTTCCTTGCGCAGCAGAGCCTCAGCCATGGGAGAGCGGCAGATATTGGCAGTACACACCATGAGAATTGCAACAGAAGGCTTGCTAAACACCCTCATGGATAGCCCCGCTTGACACGGCACCAATACAACTTGGCTACCTGCGCATGCCCATACCGCAACTGATCCCCACCGCCACTCATCAATCGGGCAGGCCTGTGGCGCGGGTCAACGGCGCCAGTAACGCGCAGACCATCATGGCCACTCTCGCGGGCACGTAAGCTTCTTTCATGTGCATTCATTCACAGTTAAAGGGCCCTGCCATTGTCCCCAGCAGATATTCATCGCACAATCCGCCACATGGCCATGCATTATATGGGCTACAATACCACTTTTTTACCGACGAGCCGCACCTCATCAATTTCATCGCAATGCCAGACCTGATTCACCAGTTTATTGCACACAGTGCCCAGGTCACACCGGATGCACCCGCCCTGCTTTTCAAGGATCAGTCCTTCAGCTATGCGCAGTTGCAATCTCGGGTGGAGACGGCAGCCCACGCTTTGCTGAGCCTGGGCATCGGGCCGGGCGAACGGGTTGCGGTGTATCTGCCGAAACAACCTGAAACAGTGTTCAGCCTGTTTGGCGCAGCGGCCGCCGGTGCCTGTTTCGTGCCGATCAACCCGCTGCTAAAGCCACGTCAGCTGGCCCATATTCTTCCGCACTGCAATGTCAGGGTGTTGATTACGTCTGCCCCGCGCCTGGAAACACTGCTGGATGTACTGGACACCTGCCCCGACCTGCACACCATCATCCTGGTGGAAGACCAAATACCGGAAAGCGCACGAGTGCTGTCACAGAAATTACTGAGCTACGCGGAGTTTTGCCGCTTACCCACTGCCGGAGCGCTGCCGCACCGCCGCATCGACACCGACATGACCGCCATTCTTTACACCTCTGGCAGCACAGGCAATCCCAAGGGTGTGGTTCTGTCCCATCGCAACATGGTGGCGGGAGCGCGCAGTGTAGCGAGTTATCTTGGCAATCGCCCCGATGACCGGATTCTGGCAGTGTTGCCCCTCAGCTTCGATGCCGGACTCAGCCAGCTAACCACGGCTTTTTCCGTGGGCGCCTCCGTCGTGCTGATGGACTATCTCCTGCCCCGCGACGTCATCCGAGCGGTGGTGCGCTACGGCATCACCGGTCTGGCAGCGGTCCCTCCCCTGTGGAACCAGCTTAAAATGCTGGACTGGCCCGAGCAGGCCGTGCAGTCGCTGCGCTATATCACCAATACCGGTGGCGCCATGCCCGTATCCACCACCCGTGCCCTGCAGGAGACGCTCCCCCACACTCTTGTCTTCCTGATGTACGGCCTTACCGAGTCCTTCCGCTCAACCTATCTGCCGCCGGATCAGGTGAATATCCGTCCGGAATCGATGGGCAAGGCTATCCCCAATGCCCAGATCCTGGTTATTAATGAAAATGGCAAGGAATGTGCCCCACACGAGCCCGGTGAACTGGTGCATCGCGGCGCGCTGGTGAGTCTCGGCTACTGGAATGACCCGGAGAAAACAGCGGAGCGTTTCAAGCCGTGCCCCATTCAGCCCCAGGAAATTCCCACCACTGAACTGGCCGTCTGGTCTGGCGATCAGGTGATGAAAGATGAAGAAGGCTACCTGTACTTCATCAGCCGCAAGGACGAAATGATCAAAACATCCGGCTATCGGGTAAGCCCGACCGAGGTAGAGGAAATCGCTTACGCCTCCGGCCTGGTCGCCGCTGCGGCGGCGCTGGGAGTGCCTCATGGCGCGCTCGGCCAGGCCATACTGCTGTTGATAACGCCGGGGCCAGATGCCAATGTCGATGCTGTCCTGGAAGAAACCGTGCTGGCGCATTGTCGCAGGGAGCTGCCGAATTTCATGGTGCCCACTGCGATCATCGCGCGCAGTAGCCTGCCCCACAACCAGAATGGCAAAATTGACCGGCGGCTGCTGGCGGACGAGTATCAAAGTATTTTTCAGGACGCGTCAACATGAGCAACACCACGGACCCGACCGATACACCGCGGCACGCAATGATGAATCAGTTCAAAGTGGTCGACAACTGCCTGCAAATCGGTGGCCAGGCACTTACTGACATTGCCCGGCAAGTGGGTAAAACGCCCTTTTATGCCTATGACAGTCATGTGATAGGGGCGCAGGTAGAAAAACTGCGTGCCGCCCTGCCCTCCGGCATTCACCTGCACTATGCGATGAAGGCCAATCCCATGCCACAGGTCGTACAGTATTTGGCCGGGATCACCGACGGGCTGGACGTGGCATCGGCGGGTGAGTTGCGAGTCGCACTGGAGACCGGGGTAGAACCAGCCAGTATCAGTTTTGCCGGGCCGGGCAAGTCCGATGCAGACCTGCGGGCCGCAGTTGCTGGTGGCGTTATCATCAACATGGAATCCGCCGGTGAAATGCAGCGCATCGCCGCGCTCGCAAAGCTGGGCGGCACCCGGCCCCGCGTCGCAATTCGTGTCAACCCCGATTTCGAACTGAAGGCGGCGGGCATGAAAATGGGCAGCGGCCCCAAGCCCTTCGGGGTCGATGCCGAGTGTGTGCCGGCCATGCTGGAGACCCTGGGTACGCTGCCGCTGGACTTTATGGGATTTCATATTTTCAGCGGCTCGCAGAACCTGCGTGCCCAGGCCATCATTGAAGCCCAAAGCAAAACCTTCGAACTCGCGCTGCGGCTCGCCCGGACCGCCCCTTCTCCGGTGCGCTGGCTTAACATTGGTGGCGGCCTGGGTGTGCCTTACTTCCCCGGGGAGCAACGCCTGGAACTGGCCGCCATCGCCGACAACCTGGCAGCCCTTTTGGCGGCGGCCCGGAAGCAACTCCCCGAAGCAGAAATCGTCATGGAAATGGGCCGCTACTTTACGGCTGAAGCCGGAATCTATGTCTGCGAGGTGGTGGACCGGAAGGTCTCCCGCGGGGAAACATTCCTGATTACCAATGGCGGCCTGCACCACCATCTGGCCGCCTCCGGCAACTTCGGGCAGGTCATTCGCAAAAACTACCCCCTGTGCCTCGGAAATCGAGTGACAAGTGAGGATATGGAGGTGGTCAATGTCGTTGGCCCCCTGTGTACCCCGTTGGACATACTGGGTAACAAGGTCGCCCTGCCACCTGCGGCACCGGGAGACCTGATTGTGGTATTCCAGTCCGGGGCCTATGGCTTCACAGCGAGTCCAAGGGATTTCCTGAGCCACCCGCAGCCGGGGGAGATTTTCCTTTGAAGCATCGAATGAACCAGCTCGATTGCGCGCAAGAACACCTGCATCCGTCTGTTATTGTTAAAATTTTTGCATCTGACTCACATTGCCAGGGTGGGACTGTACGCCGCATTACCAGGGACCTCCCATACCGCTGTGACAATGCTGTGACAGGGTAGCGAACAGGTTCTCAGTTTCCGTAGATTTTGGGGTGCGATGGAAACCACCGTGCTAGCCTAAACTTTGGTGTAATATTTTTGTGGATAAGTATGGTAATTCGCTGATTATAAGGGTTAAATAGCTGCCGCTGGCTATCGAGTCAATCAGCAAAAGATCAAATAAAAAAAACGCAGGCTTGTCGCCCCATCAGTAGTGGCGAAGCTCTCTTTGCAGTCGGCAAAGGATACGATCAGCGCGTTATCAAGGAATTGCAATGGCTACGGTCAGAGTATTCAATCACCATGTTCACAAGTCGTTCTATTGGCTTGCACTGGTAGATGCCGCTCTGTTTGTATTGGCCTTGTATGCGGGCACCTACATTTACTGCTTCGTTCAGTCAGAGGCAGGTACTTTCCAGGCGCACACGCAAGAGATACCAGGCCGCGCCCTGACATCGGCGCTGACCACAGTGGTCTGTTTATTCGCTATGGGCCTCTATGAGCCGCGCATGCGCGAGGGCAGATCAGGGGTACTGGTGCGCACGCTTGGCGGTTTTGCCCTGGCGAGCATGGTAACGCTGGTAATCTTTTTCCTCCTACCGGACTTCCAGCTGTGGCGCGGTGTACTTTTATACACTGTCCTGCTGTCATTCAGCGCCAACCTGATCAGCCGACTGACGTTCAGCAATGTGACTGATCTGGAGCAATTCAAAAGCCGGGTGCTCGTGTATGGCTCCGGCTCGGCTGCCTCTACTATTACCAGTTCCATGCGGCGCAAATCAGATCGGCAGGGTTTTGCCATCGTGGGCTTTGTCCGGGTCGATGGCGAAGAGCCCAAGGTAACCGGAGAGCGAATTATCAACTTGCGCCAGCCTCTGGCCGAATATGCCAGGCAAACGGAAATCGACCAGATTGTAGTCGCGCTGGACAACAAGCGGGACCAGACACCCACGGATGAGTTGTTCAAATGTCGCCTGCAGGGTATCAAGGTCTTGAACCTGGTGAATTTTTTTGAACGCGAGGCAGGCAAGATACTGGTGGACTTTGCGACCCCCGGCTGGATGACACTGACTGAAGACCTGCGTAGCGATACCGCTACCAGTTTCACTAAACGCGGTTTCGACATTTTCGCAAGCATCATGCTGCTGATTGGTACCTGGCCTTTGATGCTGGTAACAGCTCTGGCCATCTGGGTGGAGGATGGCTTCAAGACACCTGTTTTCTTCAGTCAGGAGCGCGTGGGACTGGGTGGTAAAGCCTTTAAAGTTCTCAAGTTTCGCAGTATGAGTGTAGATGCAGAGGGGGACGGAAAGGCGCGCTGGGCCACCGTTAATGACAGTCGTATCACGCGGGTCGGTTCTTTTATCCGCCGCACCCGGATAGACGAACTACCACAGATATTCAATGTCCTGGCAGGGGAGATGTCCTTCATCGGTCCCCGTCCGGAACGACCCGAGTTCGTGAAACAGCTCGCTGAACAAATCCCGTACTACAACTCCAGGCACGCCGTAAAGCCCGGTATTACCGGTTGGGCGCAGCTCTGTTACCCCTATGGCGCCTCCGAAGAGGACGCCCGCCAGAAACTGCAGTTCGATCTCTACTATGTGAAAAACCAGAGTCTGTTTCTGGACTTCATGGTTACCCTAAGCACCGTCGAGGTTGTAGTCTTTGGTAAGGGTGCCCGCTAACGCGCGTCCGCTAACGCGCGTCCGCTAACCCAAATGTGTCAGAAAATTATACACTGCCAGGTTGTAGCAGCTTTCTGGCGGCGATAACATGTTGCAAGCACATGTATAATAAGCAATAACAGAATCGGCGCGAATTTTGCATGTCAGGTGCAAACTGCGTTTCTGCTGGTTAGGGGACTGTAACAATCATGGATGTTGTACTGACTATCCTCGGCGTACTGGGCTTCGGTGCCATAGCGATTTCTACCTATGTATTCATGGTGGCTGCCCGCAACTATGTCTCCGATGATCACAGGCGTTTTCGAGGGAATCCGCTGGAGTCTGCCATGCAGCAATTGGTAGCGCGCAGCCCCACAGATCGCAGGGGTGGCAGGTCGGTGAGCTTTCCCTCTCGCTGTTAATGGCATTCTGATCACCCATGATCGGCGTAATCTTCCTGATCGGCGATTGATGGCCTGAACCCGCCAGCCAATGAGTGACCTGAGCGCTCTTGAATTGCTGCAATAAGTCCGATTGCCTCCCTGAACCTAACTCATGCTACTTTTCACGCAAGTGCTTGTTTCCAGATAAAAAAGCAGTGGTCAGCGAGAATCACCGCCACAACTCTAGATAATTTCGAGTGACGAGCCGCTAGAAACTGTTGCCAGAAACAGGGGTGTTAATTGATGGCATCAATCGGAGTCAGGGGCACCGTGTATACCGCAGAAGACCGGGACAGAGGAACCTATGACTATTGCGGGCAAGATTAATGCATTAGTCCTTTCCATATCAGTTGCGGCGGGTTGCATGCTAATTGCGACGGCCGTGCAACGGGAGTACTCCCTTGCGCGCGAACGCCTCATCCAGCAATCCCTTGATAGTGTGCAGAGCCAACCACAGTTACAGGTTGCGATTTACCTGAAGGACCAACCCGAACTACAGGCTGCGCTGCAGAGCTTCATCAATTCCTCACCCGCGATCCGCTACGCCATTGTTCGCGACACCGCGGGCATCCCACTGAGCCGGCAGCAACAACCCGACTCGCCAGAGTACCTACTGGCACCGTTTGACCAGATTCGTGGCGCTGCATCAGCGGTCGACATGGGCATGACTTCTCGCCGCAGTGACATTGCCACGGGAGGCATCACACGACTGGTCGCACTGCCAGGCGGGGATCTGATATGGGACTTAACGATTCCCGTGTTTTCAGTCATTAATCCACTGCAGAAAAATATCAGTCGCAGCGAGTTCGGTGCCGCACTGGCCAACTCGCGGACGGCGAGCAGTGTGCACGTCATCGGCTATGTGCATCTTGGCATCAGTCGCACCGTGCTGCTGCTGGAAATTCTTCCCTCCGTAGGGATAGTGGTGGGTATGGCGCTGGCTTTTATACTCCTGTGCATTATTTTCAGCAGATACATGACGCGCAGGATTACGGCACCATTTTCCATCATCAAGCGCATGGCGGGTGATATTGCATCAGGTAACGCCGTGAAGTCCCGGGGACTCGAGAACAGCGGCGAATTCAGGGAAATAGTGGTTCTGCTCAACAGCATCATCGGCGGTCTCCATACCTACAAAACCCGGATGGACGTAGATCACCAATTGCTGAGCATGAAAGTGGAGGAGCGCACCTCGCAGTTATCACGGCGCAACGAGGAATTGAACCGGGCAGTAAAGGAGGTCACGGACACAAAAAATCGCCTGCGGCAGTTGGCCTATTACGACAGCCTGACCACACTACCCAACCGGCGTCTGTTCACCGAGCAACTTGACCTGTTGCTGCGATTGGCCAAGCGCAACAAGGAAATGCTGTCGCTGTTGTTTGTGGATATGGACAACTTCAAACGCATCAACGACTCCCTGGGCCACAGCGCCGGCGACCTGTTGCTGCGCGAGGTGGCAAAGCGCCTTGTCCGCTGCGTAAGGGACAGTGATCTGGTTGCCCACTATGTGGAGCCAAACTCCCGGATCGATGTCTCCCGGCTGGGGGGCGATGAATTTACCGTGGTGCTCAATCAACTGGATAGTGCCGAATCGGCTGGCGTGGTCGCGCGCCGCCTGATCGATATGCTGGCCCAGCCAATGACCATTGAGGGACACGAACTGGTAATTACACCGAGCATCGGCATCGCTATTGCACCCGATGATGCCGACACCGTTGAAGGCCTGCTCAAGGCGGCCGACAAAGCCCTGTATCATTGCAAGACCTCTGGTAAGAATAAATTCATGTTCTACAGCAGCGGCATGGACGCTGCCGATGTTGACCGATTGGCCCTCGAAACCGAACTGCGCAAGGCCATGGAGCGCAAGGATCTGGTATTGCACTACCAGCCCCAGATAGACACGCTGACCGGCATGGTGGTAGGAGCAGAGGCCCTCATGCGCTGGCAGCATCAGGAGCTCGGGATGATTCCGCCTGTCAAGTTCATTCCACTGGCCGAAGAGATGGGCTTGATAGGTGCCCTGGGAGAATGGGGCGTGGAAGAGGCCTGTCGCCAGATGGTGGAGCTACAGGCATTGGGCCTGGAACTGCCCAAGGTGTCAGTCAACGTCTCCGCCTTGCAATTCAACCCTGCTTTTATCAGCCGGGTATCCGAGGTCCTGACGAAAACGGGGCTGCGCCCCATGCGGCTGCAGTTGGAACTCACCGAGGGCATTATGTTGGACGACACGCAGGCCACGATTCACGCCCTGTCCCATCTGAAAGATCTGGGTGTGCAGCTCTCCATCGATGATTTTGGTACCGGCTACTCTTCCCTGAGCTATCTCAGTCGATTCCCGCTGGACGAACTCAAGATAGATCGAAGCTTTGTCATCGATTTTGACAAGAGCGAAAACGATGCCAGCCTGGTGATCGCCATTATTGCCATGGCCAGGAGCATGCGCTTGCAACTGGTAGCCGAAGGGGTTGAAACCCACGAACAATACCATTTCCTGAGGAACCACGGGGCCAGTGTTATTCAGGGGTATCTGTTTAGCAAACCTGTGCCGCTGGATGAATTGAAGCCCCTGCTGGCTCCCGGCTATTTCAGGGATCAGCTACGACAAATAAACTCTAGCGCTAGAGCTAGAAAGAGCAATCATCCAGGGTTTGATTCCTGCACCCGTCGACCTTCCCTGCAGCCCAGGCGCTGGAGCGCGAATCCGTCGCTCTCTCCAACAGGCAAGCTCCGGGCTGGGGTATACTGCTGCGCCATGAGCGACGCCCAGCATATTCTTAAATCAGTTTTCGGTTACGCGTCCTTTCGCGAGCCCCAGGGCGCGATTATCCAGACCGTCATCGACGGTGGTGATGCGCTGGTACTGATGCCGACAGGCGGCGGCAAATCCCTGTGCTACCAGATTCCAGCCCTCGTCAGGGCCGGTTGCGGGGTCGTCATCTCGCCGCTGATCGCCCTGATGCAGGACCAGGTCAGCGCCATGCGCCAACTGGGGGTGCGGGCCAGCTTTTTGAATTCGACCCTGGACCCAGCCGCTGCACGGGTGGTGGAGGGTGAACTGCTGTCCGGTGAACTTGACCTTCTCTATATCGCTCCGGAGCGCCTGGCACAGGAGCGCTGCCTGGCGTTGCTGAAGCGGGCTTCCATAGCACTGTTTGCCATTGATGAGGCACATTGTGTGTCCCAGTGGGGGCATGACTTTCGCGCTGACTATCTCAAGCTGAGCCTGTTGCAGCAGCATTTTCCCAATATCCCGCGCATTGCTCTCACGGCCACCGCTGACGCCCGCACGCGCGCCGAGATCATCATGCGCCTGGACCTCTCCGGTGCCCGCCAGTTTATCGCCGGCTTTGATCGGCCCAACATCCGCTATCGCATCGCACTCAAACACAATCCGAAGGCTCAGCTGCTGCGCTTTCTGCGCGAAGAGCACGCGCAGAGCGCCGGCATCGTCTACTGTCTTTCCCGCAATAAAACCGAGGAAGTCGCTGCCTGGTTGCGGGAGCAGGGTTTCAACGCCCTGCCCTACCACGCCGGCCTGCCCTCTGCCCTGCGCGCCGACCACCAGGCCCGTTTTCTACGCGAGGACAGCGTTATCATCGTCGCCACCATCGCGTTTGGCATGGGCATCGACAAGCCGGACGTGCGCTTTGTGGCCCACCTGGATATGCCGAAAACGGTGGAATCCTATTATCAGGAGACGGGGCGCGCCGGTCGCGATGGAGAACCCGCTGACGCATGGATGATTTACGGCCTGCAGGATGTGCTCAAGCTGCGCCAGATGATGGCCTCCTCCGACGGCAGCGAGGAGCACAAACGGGCAGAGCAACACCGGTTGAATGCCATGCTGGGCTTTTGCGAGATCACCTCCTGCCGCCGCGAGAGCCTATTGAACTACTTTGGCGATTTCCTGCCCCGGCCCTGCGGTAACTGCGACACCTGCCTGGAACCGGTGGACACCTGGGATGGTACCGAGGCGGCGCGCAAGGCGCTGAGCGCAGTCTATCGCACTGGCCAGCGCTTCGGCGTCAATCACCTGATCGACGTGCTGCGCGGGTCGGATAACAGCAAGGTGCTGCAGTTTGGCCACCAACACCTGCCGACGTATGCCGTAGGCAAGGACCTGGACAACAAGCAGTGGCGCTCAGTCTTCAGGCAACTGGTCGCCCGGGGCCATCTGAGCGTGGACCTGGCGCAATTCGGCGCACTGCGCCTGGAAGAGAAATGCCGCCCGCTGTTGCGCGGCGAGCAAGGCATACAGTTGCGTCGTGACACCGGCGGAAAAGCTGCGCGGCAGCAAACAAAAACAGCGCTATCCAGTGCTATCGATATCGGTCTGTGGGAAACATTGCGCGAGTGCAGGCGGCTATTGGCAGAAGCACAAGGTGTGCCTCCCTATGTCATTTTTCACGATCGCAGCCTGAAGGAAATGTGCACCGCCCTGCCCCGCAATGCTGCGCAATTCGGGCGAATTACTGGTGTTGGCGAGCGCAAACTGGACAAATATGGCGAGACCTTTTTACAGGTAATCAATGGGTATCTCCGCAACTCCACTGCACACACCGATGCGCCGGCCTAGTACGCCCATGGCGGCCTGCAGATCCCCAGGCGCCGGATTGACCTGCTGTGCCGAAGCGCGTAATTTCAACGCCTCATTACTTTTCAGGTGACGACTGTGAGCAAAAAAATACCCCGTTCCAACGAGGACGATTACAGCCCCGACATCATACGAGAACGTCAGGATTTTATCGAAGCGAACACGCCGGCCAAACTGGATCACACCCGACAGTTTTCCTTCGATCCCGCGGTAATGTCGGGCAACATCGAGAATATGTTCGGGGTGGCCCAGGTGCCGATCGGCCTGGCCGGTCCGCTGCTGGTCAACGGGGAGCACGCCAAGGGCGAGTTCTACGTACCCATGGCCACCGTCGAGGGCACCATGCTGGCGAGCTACAACCGGGGCATGCGCGTGATCAGGGAGAGCGGCGGCGTGATCACCACTGTGTCCGGCGAGGCCATGCAGCGCGCCCCGGTGTTTGTCTTTCCCAGCGCCAGGGAGGCCCGGGACTTCGGCCTCTGGCTGGACGAGAACTTTGCAGCACATCAAGGCGGTAGCCGAATCGACCACCTCCGTGGGCAAACTGAATGAAATAGAGCACTACCACGCCCACAATATGGTTTTCACCCGCTTCGACTACAGCACGGGAGATGCTGCCGGGCAGAACATGACCAGCAAGGCGACCTTCGTCGCCTGTGAGTGGATCAACAAGGAATACTCGGCACTGTCCCACTACCTGCTGTCGGGAAATTTTGATACGGAAAAGAAAACGTCTTCCGTCAACCTGCTCAAGGGACGCGGCAGACGCGTCACAGCGGAGATCACCATCCCGCGCGATGTCATGATAAACAACCTGCGCATATCGCCGCAGCAGATGCACTATGGCCAGGGCATCAGCACCCTGAGCGCCTTTTTGACCAACTCCTCCAACAACGCCGCCCACCCCGCCAACGGTCTCGCCGCGCTCTATCTGGCGACCGGACAGGACATCGCCAATATCGGCGAATCCAACCAGTGCACCACCTATAACAAGGTGACCCGTGAAGGGGATTACTACTTCTCCATTACCCTGCCGGCACTGATCCTGGCCACGTACGGCGGCGGTACGGCCCTGCCGACCCAGCGCGAATGCCTGCAGATCATGGACTGTTTCGGCCCTGGCAAGGCCCTCAAATTGGCAGAGATCGCCGCCGCGCTGGTGCTGGCCGGGGAACTCTCACTGGGCGCAGCCGCCAAGATCGACAGGGAGACACGCACCAACGAGTGGGTTAATGCCCATGAACGACTGGGGCGCAATCGCTAGCGACTCCGCGTGCTCGCGCCATTTTTCACAGAAAAGTAAGCCCATGAGCCTGAAGATATCCAACCATGTCAGCATTCCGCTGGCGGAAATCCAGCTACAGGCTATACGCGCCCAGGGCGCGGGCGGCCAGAACGTCAACAAGGTCTCCTCGGCTGTGCACCTGCGCTTCGATATCGACGCATCCTCACTGCCGGACAGCTACAAGGAAAGACTTCAAAAACTCAGTGACCAGCGTATTACCAGCGAGGGAATCATTGTCCTGAAAGCCCAGCGTTTTCGCAGCCAGGAGAAAAATCGCGAGGATGCCCTGGAGCGCCTGCGCGAGCTGTTACAAGCTGCGGGGGCAACACGCAAACGACGCAAACCCACAAAACCAACCCGCAGCAGCCAGAAAAAACGGGTGGATAGCAAAACAAAACGCGGCCAACTCAAATCCCAGCGCGCCAGGGTAGACGTCTGAAAATCTGCATCCACATGTGAACCGGAGACCGACCATGAATGTGAATAACAGTGAATCCAACAAGGCGATCGTCACGCGATTCTTCGATGCCCTGAACAGGGGCGATGTTGATTTCATCGTCGACACCTATGCCGCAGACGGCTGCGTGCAAACCATGGGCAACACGCTTATCTCCGGTATTTTTTCCCGGGAGCAGATTGCAGCGTCCGCCGGAGGAATATTCGATGTTTTTCCCGAGGGATTGAAATTTACGGCACTGAGCATGGTGGGTGAAGGTGACAAGGTCGCCGTGGAAGCGACCAGTGAAGGGAAACACATTTCCGGCCAGACCTACGCTAACGAATACCACTTCCTGTTCGAGTTTCGCGGGGGAAAATTGCTCCGGTTGAAAGAGTACATGGATACCGAGCGCGTCACCGATGTGCTTTGCGGCGGCCAGCGTCCGCCACTCGCTCGCCTGAGAACTACAGGCCAGTCCTGCCACCCAATATCCGGAGAAATTGTCATGCAGCGTCGCGATTTATTGAAGGGAGTGGCCCTGAGCGGCCTGGTCAGCGGACTGCTGGCGCAGACAGTGGCTGCCGTGGCGCAGGATAAACCTGACAGCGCTGCCGCCAGGCGCTGGCAGAACTGCAACAGGCCCTTGACCAGTTGGAGATCGCATTCACCAGTCCCGCATGGAAGTTGCGCACAGCCCAGGATTTCGCCGAGGCGCGCCGTGTCATGCTGCATACCCTCATGCATGGCCTGGAGTGCTGGCTGGAGGCGGACCCGGCCAGACCGTTCTTCACGCCGTTTATCAACCAGCATAAAAAACTGCTGGGCGACAATCCCGATGCGCGCTACTACTCCGCCGTGATTGATGACCAGCACGGTTACCGTATTCGCGGCAACCTGGCCGGGGCGACCTATACCAGCTTCACCATAGAACTGGGTGCCGAATCCAATGGCGCTGGCATCGGCTCCACCCTGAACGATACCCAGTTCAAGGCTGACAAGAATGGCGATTACGAAATCATAGTCAGTGCGGAAAAAGTCGAGGGTAACTGGATGCCGATGAGCAAAGGTGCCAGCAGCATCACCACGCGTCACTATTACGAGCGCCAGCAGTGCATCAACAATGACCGCCTGCACCATATTCCGGTGGATATCAATAATCTGCAGAAGGTGCCGCCGCGACGCTCACCCAATGACGAGGACATCGCTGCAGGAATTCGCCGTGTCACTACGTTTGTGAAGGGCAACGTCATTTCCGATGACCAGCGAGAACAGTCCAGCCCTGGGTGTCGCGCACTCCCAATCAGTTTATCCCGCCGAAGAAAGACGATACGCACGAGCGATCACCTATGCCGCCCGCGACAACGTCTACAGCATGGCGCCGTTTGTGTTGGGCCCCACCAGGCGCTGCTCATCCGGGGCCGCTTCCCCAAGTGCCGTTTTTCCAACCTGGTATTGTTCAATCGCTTCCTGCAGACACTGGACTACGAGGAGCGCAGCATCTCACTGAACCGGGCGCAGACCGTGCTGAAGTGACGATGGCAGTTTTGAAATGATTGTGGCACACCGGGATCCGGGTCGTCCCAACTGGCTTGATACGGAGGGGCGTCCCTACGGCATCATGTTCTGGCGTTTTCAACTGCCTGAGGGAGATATCCCGCCGCTGGAAACCGAGGTGATTACACTGTCGTGAGGCAGCCCCGATCTGCGCTTGCGAGCAGCCCTCCAGTGAATGGCTCGATCAGCCAGGTCAGGGCATTTTCCATTAACAGTCGAACCTGCGGCTGCTCAAAGGCTTCCGCCTTGTGGCCCATGGCAGCGTAGACACTGCGACCCTGCCCGATACAGTTACTCCATACGACCGGGTGATCACCCATGTGCAGGTCCCGTTCCTTACCCATAAACTTCTGCACCGGCGTATAGGAGTCTTCATCGAGGGTGGCGAGAATGGTGAAGCCCTCGGTGCGCGGACTTTTCTCCCAGGAGTACCATTCCTCTTCATGCTGCCAGATATCCGGTAAACCACGCAGGACGGGGTGGTGTTGTTTTCCAGCACCACGGTGGCGCGCTGGAACTGGGGGTTCATGGGATGGGCGATGAAGGTTGCACCGATCAGATTGTCCCGATACCACTGCCACGCCAGATGCGAATCATCGCCCGCCGAATGAATACCCAGCCAACCGCCTCCTGCTTCCAGCCACGCCTGAAACGCATGCTCCTGCGCTTCGTCCAGTACATCTCCCGAGGCGTTGAGGAATACCACTGCAGCGAACCGCGCCAGGTCCGACGCGTTGAACACTGCGCCGTTTTCCGTATGGAATACTCCCCAGTTGTGGATGTGCAGCGATGGACTGCAGGGCTTTTGCGCCTCCGGCAATGCCGTCCTCGTGCCGAAAACTGTTGGTCTTGCTAAAGACCAGGATAGCGGGGGAATCCAGGTCCGCCGGAATGACGGGGGCCACGGTATCGTGCTGGTGGGAAGGAAAAAACAGATTCCAGGCCCCTACCTTCCAAACGCTTACCAGTGCCACAACAACGAGCGCCATGACCAGCAACAGCGCAATCTTCAGGATTCTCGACAGTAAACTTCCAGACCTGGCCATTGTGCTCGGCACCTCCGGTTTATCGCATGGGGCAATTTATCACGTTACAACGGGACTATTGTGCACTGTAAAGGCGGCCGTGGCTATTTTGCGCCATCGAACCAGTCATCAAAACCCAAGGCCGTCGAAGGTCCGATATGCATTTGCTCCAGCACGCCGTGCCCCACCCTGTCACCACAGGTCGCTTTGACAATTTGCTGGATATGGAGATTCTCCAGGGCCAGCGGGTCCAGGTCACTGTCCTTCCAGCTTTCGCCGGCGATGGCCAGTTCTCCCTGCCACTTGCCATGCCCCCAGTGGGGATGCTGGTAACCCAGGCCCTTCATGCGGTGCAGCAGCACAGGCTCCAGATGCACTTCCATACTCTCGCCGGACCTGTCATGCATGGTAACGATCGCGGCACTGGCCCTGCGGGTACCCGGAATCATGGTGAGCTGGTGCTCTACCGTGCCCTGCCACACTCGCGCGCGCGGATCGACGGTACCGGGTATCGCCTCCATAGTCGGATAGTGGGGCAAAAATGCCTGATCGTTGTGCCACTGATGGCCCGCGCCATCCTCAAACCAGCCGGCCAGGCTACACTCGTCTCTCCCAGTGGATGGGCATCCAGTTGAAATGTATGGCCTGATAGGTCGGCCAGCGGCGCACCGCCGGTGTAGGCGTCCCCCACCGGACGTATCCCCCAGGAGCGATCCTTGAGACCAAAGGTGGTGCGCCCATCGACCTTGAGTTCGCGGCCATCGTAGCGAATCCAGCCGGCCCAGAAACCAAACTGGTCCAGGCGGGTGGCATCCATCACGATATGCCGCTCGTTGCGCAGCGTCTGGCGACCCTCCTCGATACAGGCTGTGCGGGGCGTAAACACCAGGTCGCACTCAATACCGGTCTCATTGGCTTCCAGCAATACACGATGACGGCCCATCGGTTCGAGTATCTGCAACGCAAACGGCCCCACCGTGGTGTCGGTGGGCTCCTGGGGCGCCCGGCGCGAACCGTGAAACGCATACTGGTGCCCGTCTATGGCCAGGCTGAGGCTGCAATCGAGGATGCCAAGATTGGCATAGCGACACAGGCCCACACCGAAATAGAAACTGCCATCCCGGGCGTGGCCGTTGTACCAGTAACGATCATAGAAAAAACGATCGCTGGAGGCGGTGTGGAAAACGGGCTCTGCCGTCTGGTGTATGGGGTAATCGTCAAATTTGGATAGCATGAAGTCCTGACTCCCTGACAGTGATGCGCGCCAGCATGAACCACTTCAGTGCGGTCAACAAGCGGGAATGAAAATCCCTGTCAGGGCGTATACTAAATCAAACTCGAAGATGGTGGTTTGTCGAAACAGAATCGTTTGCTACCCTCTCATACCAATTGACACAGCCTGAGATGTTCCATGAATAAAAAATACGATATCCACCCCGACTTCGCCAGATTTCCCGTGCTGACCTTTAAATTCAATGCGCTGCTACTGTGGTTCATCAATACCCTGACGAAATAATGTGCTTTTTCGCCTGGCGCTCGCTCAAACTCGTGGTCGACAATCACCACATTGCCAGGGCCGATGGCAGCCGGTTGAAAGTGGCCGCCATGACACCCCATGGTCTGGCAAAACCTGCGCCTGCCCTTGTGTATTTCCATGGCGGTGGCTTTGCCATCACCTATGCCACACTGCACCTGCACAATTGCGCGCGCTACGCCAATGAAGCAGGCTGCATTGTGTTCTTTGTCGATTATCGACTGGCGCCCAGGCATCCTTTCCCCGGCGGCTTTGACGATTGCTACGCCGCGCTGGAATGGGTCGTGCGGCAGGCCGATAACCTGGGTGTTGACGCCAGCCGCATCGCGGTTGGCGGCGATAGCGCCGGGGGCGCACTGGCTGCGGGCGTGGCACAAAAAGCACGGGACGAACATCTCGTTAATCTCTGTGCACAACTGCTTATTTACCCGGTACTGGACAACAGCTGCTCAACGCCCTCCGCCACCGACTTTGTCGATGTGCCGCTGTGGAACGCCACCTCCAACCGGCACATGTGGGAGATGTATCTCAGCCGTTACCCGAAAGGAGAAACACCTCCATACGCAGCGCCAGGCCACGGCCAGTTACAAAACCTGCCCCTGAGCTATGTGGAAACCGCCGAATTTGACCCGCTCAGGGACGAAGGCATGAACCACGCCAGCGCCCTGCAACGGGCAGGTGTTGAGGTGATCGTCAACGCCACCCGACAAACCGTCCACGGCTATGATGGCATGGAAAAAAGCGCGATATCCAGGCGCTCAATACTGCGGAGAATTGAATTCCTGAAAAAAGCCTTCCTTCCCGGAGGGGCTTAGTAAGGACTGATCGGTCGCGCCTCAAAATACACTGGCAAGCCATCGCGCGGCTTTGAAATCGGGGATTGCTGTACCGGCATCACATAACTTTCAGGCACTGACCAACTGTACTGACGCAGCATTTCAAACATCACCAGCTTCACCTGCATGATGGCAAAATGCAGGCCGATACACATATGTGCACCGCCGCTGAACGGCACCCAGCAGTACGGATGGTTCTTGTGTTCCGCTCGCTCCTCGCTGAAACGCAATGGGTCAAAACGCTCCGGCTCAGACCAGTACGCTGCCATATGATGCGTATGAATGGGATAGGTTATGACCAACGCACCGGCGGGGATCTTCCGCCCCTCAAATTCAAACGGTTTCAAACTGTACTTCGGTAGCGTCGACAGCGGCGGGTACATGCGCAGCGCCTCCTTCAGCACCCACTCGGTTTGCTCCATGCGCTCCAGGTCTTCGTAGCGCAAGTGCTCTACATCCAGGGACTCACTCTCCTGCCGCAAACGCTGCTGCCACTCAGGATGGCGCGCAAGCGCATACGTCATACTGGTGAGGGCGCTGGTAGTGGTATCGTGGGCAGCCATCATGAGAAAGATCATATGGTCGATGACTTCCTGGTCCGTGTACTGGTTGCCCTCCTCATCCGTGGCACCGCACAGCAGTGAAAACATGTCTGTACCATTGCCGGAGCGTTTTGCCGGCAGCTGCCGTTGGAAGTACTCACACATGTAGTTCCGCGCACGTATGCCCCGCCACAGCACCGTACCTGGTACAGCAAGGGGGATTCGTGGCATGGAGGCAGCCACGGTGGCTTCAAAGGCCTTGTTGATTCGACTGGCCTCCTCACCGAGGTCCATTCCCAGGAAAATACTTGCTGCGAGGTCCAGGGTCAGATTTTTAATAGCCGGGAATACCAGCATTGGTCGCCCCGGATTGAGCGACCAGCTGGCGATAGCCTGCTGCACTCGCGGTTCCATCTCCAGCAGGTAACGCTGCATTGCCTTGTTTTTAAACCCCGCCTGCATCAAGCGCCGGTGATAGCGATGATCATCGCCATCCCTCAGCATAAGACCGTTGGGGAATATCCTGCCGATTATCAGGTCCCAGGCTTCCTTGTTGGAAAACACCTGCCCCTCGTTTACCAGGGCCAGGCGGTGCGCCTCCGCTCCGTAAAGATGCACAATGGTCTTGCCGGCAAACTTCTGCATAACAGCATTACCGTAGTGGTGCTGTAGTTCCTGCGCGTGCCGCAGCGGGTTGACATAGCTCTTGCGAATCAGTCGGATATTCTCGAAAAGCCCCGGCTTGATGGCTTGTAGCTCCACGGGAGCGCTGGCGTGTATCGTCATGTTCCTCATATCAGACCTCCCTGCGTTCGACGTAAAGCCAGTTTCAACGAACCGGTCCCTCCCTACAAGAAAATTCCATTTGCGCACCACGCATGAATCGCCTGTCCTGCCTTGCCAGTAATATGACATTATAGGTTTTGTCTTGTCTTCGGAGCGTAACGATGAACCGACATGTATTCCTGATCCCCGGCTTCTTCGGCTTCGCCAATCTGGGTGACTTTGCCTACTGGGGACCGGTGCGCCACAAACTGCAGCAGTTACTCGACGACGCCGGCATGCCAGCGGAGATTCACTGCGTTAAGTCACTTCCGACTGCCAGCCTGCGCGTACGCACCCGCTTCCTGCTGGAGGCGATTGCGCAGGTGCGACCGCGTGCCGACACGGCAATTCATTTGATCGGTCATTCAACGGGAGGCCTGGATGCACGATTGTTGCTCACGCCGAACGTCGATTTGCAGTCAAGGATAAAAGTGGACGCTATTGCCGGCAAAGTGCGCTCCAGCATCAGCGTGGCGACGCCGCACCAGGGCGCTCCGATAGCCTCCTTTTTTGCCAGCGTGCTGGGCCACCATCTGCTGCGACTGCTATCGATAGTCACTATCGCGGCCCTGCGCGGCGTGCAACTGCCACTCTCGGTGTGGGTGGAAATCGCGGGGCTGTTCGCACTGCCCTCCTCCTTCGGTGACGCCACCGGTTCCCTGGCGAGCCAGCTCTACCAGCAACTATTGGCAGACTTCACTGACAAACGGCGCGCGCAGGTCGAGGAGTTACTGGGTGAGGTACAAAAAGACCAGTCGCTACTCACCCAACTGACCGTGGAATCGATGGATGTATTCAACGCTACTGTCAGTGATCGCTCGAGTGTTGCCTACGGGTCAGTCGTCACGCGTGCACGACCACCCGGACTGGACACCTCACTGGAAATTGGCTTCGACCTGATCGACCAGGCCCAGCAGGCGTTTTACTACAGCCTCAGTCGACTGGCCAGCGGTTACACCTTCGCACTACCCAATGCGCAGTACCGGAAGCAGCTGCGTCAGCGCTTCGGCGCAGTGCCTGATTCCGATGCCGATGACGGTATTGTCCCCACACTCTCACAACCCTGGGGCCGTTGTATTGCCGCGGTCCAGGCGGATCATCTCGATATTATCGGGCATCACGGCGGCGCCGAGGATGATCCGCAGAAGCGCTATGACTGGCTCGCGACCCGCAGCAATTTCCGCACGCCACAATTTGAAGAAGTGTGGAGCAAGGTGGCGGAATTCATCGCCCAATCAGAGGGCATCGCGCACTAGCTGCATGGTGACAGGTCCTCATTGGCCTGACCCGTCATCACCAAGGGCCGCCACGATGCGCGCAAAGTTCACATCGGTGGGATAGTCCACAGCGCTCCAGCCGAGGCGCACAATCACCGCCTGCAGGGAAGGCAGGATCATCACCACCTGCTCCCGGTTGCCCTGCATGGCGTAAGCGTCTGTGGGCAGGGCGGGCCAGCGCAGGCTGGTGCCACCGCCATTGAGCCACAACTGGTAGCCGTAGCGCGGTTCGTTGTCACTGTGGTTGGGACGGGTGGCGAGCGTTATCCAGTCCTGCTCCAGCAGTCGCTGGCCGTTGATCTGCCCACCGTTGACCAGCAGGTAACCAAACCGCGCCCAGTCCCGGGCGGGCGCATAAATAAACGAACTGCCAACGAACACGCCACTGGCATCCAGCTCCAGAGTGGTGGCCTCCAACCCCAGCGGCGCGCTGATCTCACTGGCGAAAAAATCCACCAGCGCTTGCGGCGATCCGCCGAGTCGCTCGGATACCAGCCGCGCCAACAGGTTGCTGGTGCCAGAGGAATAGGCAAAGAAACTGCCCGGCGCATGCTCCAGCGGACTGGCCAGGGCAACATCGGACGCACTGGGCGACATGAACAACATACGGGTAGAGTCGCTACCGGGCACGTAGTCCTCGGAAAACGCCAGGCCGGAGGACATCTGCAGCAGATTTTCCAGTGAAATGGCGGCGCGCTTGTCCGCAGCCCAGGCCGGGAAGAGATTCTGCTGCGCCACTGAGGCTTTACCAAGGGCCTGCAGTCGCCCGAGCAGGATGGCAGTCACGCTCTTGCCCATGGACCAACCCAACAGAGGCGTATCCTTGCTGATACCAGGTGCATAGGCCTCGCCGAGAATGCGCCCGCCCTGCACCACCAGCAGTGCGCGGGTATCAAGCCCCGCTGCATTGTCCGCAGCCAGCATCCCGGATAACAACACCTCCATGCCAGGATCAGCAGCTCCCGCCAGACTGCCCGCTGGCCAGAGTGCCGCAGCTTGCGCGGTGGGCGCCCTGATCACCACCTTGTCGAGCCGACTCTCGTCGCCGTACTCCAGGGTGCAGCCCAGCCCCGGCCGGTAGCGGGCCAGCGCTGGCGGACTACCCAGCAGGCTGGCCGCCACCCCTCCCTCCGGCACAGGGCGCAAACTCAGCAGCCGGGTCAGGGCGGAATAGGAAGCCAGATCGTCCTCGTTCCGGACGGCATCAAAGCCTGAGAGGTAGTGGCCGGAGCATGCAAGCTTGGCACCCAGGCCCGTCGCCAGGGCTACCGCAGAAGGAATCTGGCGCGGGGCAATGCCGGCCAGCAGCCAGAGCAGAACAAGACCGAGGACAGGGACAACCAGCAGGCCGAATACGATGCGAATAGGCATCGCCAATCTTATCCCTGAACCCTGCCTGGATGCCAACCCTGGAACAGCATCCACAGACTATGCCGGTTGCGGCCCGCATCGTCCGATGGTCCCTGCCAAAGTAGCTGTAGAGCAGGCCCAGGTCGCCAAATTTGAACCGGTAAGCGCATTCGACACCGCTGCACTAACCGGTCACTCGGGAAGTTAAGTACACTGTGCTCCAGTAGCGATGGGAGACGATGGGTATGTACGATCTGGTAATTCGAAACGCACAGATAGTCGACGGCACCGGCAGGCCCGCCTTCCGTGGCGACCTTGCCGTCGGCAATGGCAGGATTGTCGCCGTAGGGGATGTCAGTGGCAGCGGCAAAAAGGAAATTGATGCCCAGGGCAAACTGCTCACGCCCGGCTGGGTGGACGTGCACTCGCACATGGACGGCCAGGCGACCTGGGATCCGCTGTGCAGTCCCGCCGCCAATCACGGCATTACCACCCTGATCATGGGTAACTGCGGTATCGGCTTCGCGCCCTGCCATCCCAATAAAGAAGCACAGGCGCGCCTCATTACTGTGGTCGAGGATGTCGAGGACATTCCCGGCACCGCACTGCATGAAGGTGTGAAGTGGGACTGGGAGAGTTTCCCCGAGTACCTGGATGCGGTGGAACGATTTCCGCGCGCCATTGATGTCGGTGCGCAGGTTCCCCACTGCGCTGTGCGCACCTATGTCATGGGCGAGCGCGGTGCCAGGAACGAAATGGCGACCCCCGCCGATGTGAAGGCCATGGCCGCCATCGTCAAGGAGGGCATCGAGCACGGTGCCATTGGTTTTACCACCTCGCGCACCGAGCTGCACACCACCGGCGGCGACCAGGCCATGCCCGGCACCTATGCCGACGAGGCTGAATTGCTCGGTATCGGTAAAGTCATCGGCGAGTTGGGCGGCAAGGGTATTTTCGGTCTGGTGTCCGACTTCCACAACTGGGAGCAGGAGATGGACTGGATGAAGCGCCTGTCCATCGACAACAACTGCCAGATCAATTTCGTGCTGTTTTTCCGCGAGGAAAAGGACTGGGATCGCGTACTCAAACAACTGGACTACTGCCGCCGGGCCAAAGCTCGAGGGCGCGCAACTGATTCCCCATGTCGGCGCCCGCCCGGTGAATATTTTGCTGAGCTGGGACGGCACTATCAATCCCTTCAGCTTTCATACCAATTACGCGGCGCTGTCCATCATGTCCCACGAGGAGCGCCTTGCCGAGTTGCGCAAGCCGGCAGTGCGTGCGGCAATTCTGGCCGAGGATTTGCCACTGATGGGTGATGCATTTATGGACACCATCATCGGCGGCTACGACAAACTGTATGAACTGGGTGATCCGCCAAACTATGAACCAGGCCCCGAGGACAGTATCGCGGCAAAAGCGCGCGATGCGGGCGTACCGCCGCAGCAGTACTGCTACGACCTGATGATGAAGAACGACGGCAAAAGCGTGGTGTACTTCCCCTGCTTTGGCTACGGCGCCAATGACCTCAGCCGCCAGGTGCAACTGCTGGAGGACGAGAGCACCGTGCTCTCTCTGGCGGACACCGGCGCCCACTGTGGTGTGCTGTGCGACGCCAGCGTGCCCACCCAGATGCTCAGCTACTACGTGCGTGATCGGCAGCGCGGCCATCGCCTGAAGCTGGAGGACGTGGTGAAGATGCAGACCCACGACACGGCGCGCTGCGTTGGCCTGGAGGATCGCGGCACACTGGAAGTCGGGATGAAGGCCGACCTCAACCTCATCGACTTCGACGAGTTACAGGTAGAAGCCCCG
Source organism: uncultured Gammaproteobacteria bacterium (assembly GCA_963762235.1). Classification (GTDB taxonomy): domain Bacteria; phylum Pseudomonadota; class Gammaproteobacteria; order Pseudomonadales; family Halieaceae; genus Marimicrobium. The sequence goes on from CAVXKH010000005.1 coordinate 159,150, forward strand.
CAGATTATTTTCGATCTGCCCGCCGGTGGGCGGCGCATGTTCCAGGGCGCGCGCGGCTATGTCGCCACGATCGTCAGTGGCGAAGTGATTATGGAGAACGGCCAGTACACGGGGGCCGTGCCCGGCACCCTGATTCGAGGCACCCAGGCAGCGCCCCAAAGCGGCCTGACCGACACCGTTCGATGGCAACCATCAGCAGCAACCTGCGCCTGAACATGACAGGCGCGGAGGCCGATCCCGCCCTGCGCGCCAAGCGCTATCGCACTGCTATTGATATGGCAAGCTACGCCGATGCGCAGGGTTTTTCCAGCGTCAACGTGGAAGAGCACCACGTGGCGGATAACGGCTGGCTGCCCTCCCCCCTCACCATGGCCGCCGCCATCGCTGCGCGCACCGAGCGCTGCAGTATCGGTGTCATGGCGCTGCTGGTGACGCTGTACGATCCCATTCGTCTGGCTGAAGATATCGCGGTCGTGGACCTGCTCAGCCAGGGACGCCTCAACTTCATCGCCGGCATGGGTTACCGGGAGATCGAATTCCATATCGCCAACAAGCCGTTTGCCGAGCGCGGCGCGTGGATGGACCACGTACTGGAGACCCTGCTCAAGGCCTGGTCAGACGAGCCTTTCGAGTACAGGGGCAAGATGGTCAACGTCACGCCCAAACCGTTCAGCCGTCCGCACCCGATGTTTCTGGTGGGCGGCATGAGCAAGCCCGCCGCGCGCCGGGCCGCACGGCTCGGACTGCCTTTTGCGCCACCTGTGGCCGACCCGGTGCTGCAAGCCTACTACTACGAGCAACTGAAAAAGTACGGCAAGCAGGGCTTCACGCATTCGCCTCCCGCGGATTTTTCCATTCTGTTCATCCACGACAATCCCGACCAGGCCTGGGATGAATTGGGCCACCATTTTCTCAATGAGGTGATCGAATACAGCAGCTGGAAAACGGCCGGCGTCAACCGCCCACTGGAATTCAGCAGCGATTCAGTGGCGGCACTTCGCGCGGAGAAACGCTACGAAATTATCACACCGCAGGAATGCATGCGGCGGCATCGGGAGCGCAGTGATTTCTTCGCCGCCATTCATCCGCTGATCGGCGGCATGCCACTGGACAAGGCCTGGCAGTGCCTGCACCTGTACAGCGAGCAGGTACTGGCGCCGCTGCTGGCAGAACAGGGCCGCTGATCAGCCCAGCGCGCGGCGCAGGACGTTGGCGCGTTTATCCACACCGTCATGGCTCCAGCCCGGCGCCAGAAACAGATAGCGCAGGCGATCGCCCCAGCTGCGTGCGCGTTTCAAATCCTGTCCGATGGCGACATACTCATGCAGCGCCACCCAGGCAATGGCATTGGATTCGATATTGCGCGTGAGTCCGTACACCACCGGCTCGTCGTCCCGCTCCGGACTGAAGGTGCCAAACAGCTTGTCCCAGATAATCAAAACGCCGCCGTGATTGCGGTCCAGGTAGCGCACGTTCGAGCCGTGGTGCACGCGGTGATGAGAGGGTGTATTGAACACCGCCTCAAACCAGGGGTGCAGCTTATCGACGGCGCGGGTATGGATCCAGAACTGGTAAAACAGGCTGACACTGATCATGGTGATAATCATGGCCGGATCAAAACCCAGCAGCGGCAGCCACAGCCAGAACAGGAATTTATGCAGGCGCTCGCCGACGCCCTGGCGCAGCGCGGTGCCGAAATTGAAGTACTGCGAAGAGTGGTGATTGACGTGGCCGGCCCATAGCAGCCGCACCTCGTGATTGGAGCGGTGGAACCAGTAAAAAGTAAGATCGTCCAGGAAAAATAGTAGCACCCAGGCCCACCACTGGTGTTTGACCACATCCCGCAGTGGGCTGATGTCGTGCAATTGCACCATGATGGCGAGGGCCACAAGGCGCGGCACAATTTCTACCAGCAGGGCCAGAACCCCCATGCTCAGGGACGCCCGTGTGTCCGCTCCGCGATACAAGCTCATGCCATGGCGGCGCGACCACCGGGCCTCGAGCAGTATCGCGGCTATGAAAAACGGGACCGCAAATAGCGAGAGGTCGTTTTTTAGAAACTCCTGCACCGGGTCACCTCACATTCTACGTGGTTTCAGTCTAGCGATACCCGGTGCCGACAGCAACGGAGCTTTCCAGCGAAGCCTGGACAAGGTCCAGAGTGTCGATCCTGACCTGACCTTTAGCAGGGAGCATGAAACTAAACCCGGTTATACTGTGTAACCAACAATCCCGCATCGAGTTATAGCTCGGCTGACCGGAGAAATGAAGGTGCGTGCAAAAGTCGCCGTGATCGTCGGAGCAGGTGATGCCATCGGCAGCGCCATTACCCGCAAATTCGCCCGCCGAGGGCTTACAGTCTGCGCGCTGCGCCGCAATGGCGACAGGCTGGCGCCGCTGGTAGGCGAGTTACGCAGCCAGGGCCATGACGCCTACGGTTACAGCTGCGATGCGCGTAAAGAAGAACAGGTCATCGAACGCTTTGCCGAAATCGAACAGGACATCGGCGACATCGAGGTAGTGGTGTTCAATATCGGTGCCAATGTACCCATGGGTATCCTTGAAACCGACAGCCGCAAGTTCTTCAAAATATGGGAAATGGCGTGTTTCGCAGGCTTTCTGAGCGGGCGCGAGGCGGCACGCTATATGACGACACGCGAGCACGGTACGATTCTCTTTACCGGCGCGACCGCCAGTGTGCGCGGCGCCGCCGGTTTCGCCGCCTTCGCCAGTGCCAAACACGGCCTGCGGGCGCTGGCCCAGAGCATGGCTCGTGAGCTCGGACCTCAGAATATTCATGTGGCCCACGTGGTGATCGACGCCGCCGTGGACACCGCGTGGATCATGGAAAATAATCCGCAGGCCGCCAAGTTAAAAGATCAAGATGGCATCGTCGATCCCGATGCCCTGGCAAATAATTACGTCATGTTGTACGACCAACCGCGCAACGCCTGGACTTTCGAACTGGACCTGCGCCCCTGGATTGAACGCTGGTAACCAAGGAGAAGACCATGAGCAAGTCACTGGAATTCTATTTTGACTTCGGCAGCCCCACCGCCTACCTGGCGCATAAGCGCCTCGGCCAACTGTCTGCACAGTATCCACTGGAGGTGACCTATAAACCGATGCTGCTGGGCGGCGTCTTCAAAGCTACCGGTAATAGCTCCCCGGTGGCCATACCCGCCAAAGGGCACTACATGATGGTTCACGACCTGCCGCGCTTTGCGCGCCGCTATGGCGTGACGATGAACCCCAATCCGTACTTTCCGATCAACACCCTCAACCTGATGCGCACCGCCATCGCCGCCGAGCGCCTGGATTGCGCGCAGGCCTTTATCGACATCGTGTACGATGCCGTGTGGATACAGGAAAAAAACATGGGTGACGCGGCGGTGGTTACCGCAGTGCTGACGAAAAACGGGCTGCCCGCGCAGGCGCTGCTGGATTTATCCCAGGCCCCTGACATCAAGGCGGAACTTATCGCCAATACCGAGGCCGCCGTTGCACGCGGCGTGTTCGGCGCGCCAACATTTTTCATTGGAGACGACATGTACTTCGGGCAGGACCGCCTGGACTTCGTGGAGGAAGCACTGCAGGCATGAAAGACCCTTATCAACACGAACGGAGCAAGGCCAGAGCAAGGGAACTCCCGGACACTTTCGAGCGCGAGCCGCTGGACTTCCACACAGAGGAAGAACGCAACCGTATTGATGCGGAGATTGAGCGGTGTCGTGTCGCAGAACTGGAACAGGTCCGGGAGGCTCGCCGACAGTTGTTAGCCGACAAGGAGGCCGACAAGCGTGCCGGCAAGCAGGCGCTGATCAAGCGACATGAAAGGTGGCTCGCTGCGTGGCATATAGGCCTGCTGATCGGCGGCATCATCGCGCTGCTAAAAATTGTCGGCGCACTGATCGAGGACGGCCTATAGCGCACGCTTCGCGCCGACTGCAATTGGCATTCGTCCGGACAAGGGTAAATTGCCCCGCCCGGTCGCGATGAACGCTGTACAACTGACAAAAAGCGTCACTATCGCACCTTGACTGAGTATCTGCAGCTGAAAACAGACTATCGATGGCGGGCGGCCACAGTTCATGGTCTATCTTTAACTCATTGATTTATAAATACAATTAATTTTCTATTTGGTCTGTTTTCTAATTTTGGCACGCAATCTGCTTTACAACGCCTACACACCGCTCGCTCCAGTGCGCGAAACTGCTTATCGGTGTCCATTTTTTCTCACATTGATGATCGGGACATAACTACAATGACTTCAATATTACTTCGGCAAAAAGCAAACTCGTGCCAATCACGGTTGCACTGGCTGCACTGTGGTCATCAGGCTCCCAGGCCCTGCTCATCGATAACTTTGACACCGCTGGCGCGGCGGCTGTTACAACTGCCGCCCCCGGGTCCGACTCGGACTTCACCCCCGACAGCGGGGCCGGCATGATCGGTAACCGCACCATCACGGTAAACAAGACGGCAGGCGCCTCGGGCGGTGCCAATGGTGCTTACATGGACTCCACCGGCCTGGGCAATGGCAGCCTCCTTTCGATGGCCAACGGTAATTCCACCAATAGCATAGACACGGCGCTGTGGACTTTCAGTTCGACCGACCTGACAGTCGGGGGCACCATGACGCGGCCTGTTTCTGTACCTGCCCAACCCGATCGACAATGATTTGTATATCGGGTTCTCCCTTAACGGTGGCGCTCTTTATGAGCAGCTGTTCCCGAACGGGTCGCAGGGAAATGCATTCCAGTTCAACTTCGCAAATTTCGCCAACGCTGGAGCAGCTACTGCGGCAACATCGCTGCAGGTCCAGTTTAGAGGTAGCAATGCGTGGGACGCGGAGATCGATTACATCGACACCTATGGACCGCCACCGCCGCCAAACCAGGTCTCTGAACCGGCCTCTCTATCCTTACTGGGCCTGTGCCTTGCGGGCCTGGGTTGGTCACGACGCAAAAAGATTTCCTAGCTCGTACGTCGCTTTTGCATCGTCCGTTGATTTAGGGTATCTGTGCCAGACTGAATTGCCTTGCGTGCGTGCTGCCCGGGCGACACTCAGAAAACTATGCTGTCACCCCGCGCGGGGATCTCAACGTGCAACTGCTGCTCACGCCACAAACGGTCCGACAGGGCATCCTGGGCGAGGGGTTCCCCGTGGACCAGGAATGTTCTGGGCGCAGGATTGAATGCCTTGATCCACTGCACCAGTCCACTCTGTCCCGCATGGGCAGAAAGACCACCCAGCGTCTCTATCCGCGCTTTTACCACAAATTCCTCCCCGAAGATTTTTATCATTTTTACCCCGTCCACCAGAACCCGCCCGAGGGTACCCCGTGCCTGGTAACCGGTAAAAATAACGGTATTGCGATCATCCCATATACGCTGTTTCAGATGATGCCGGATACGACCACCGGTACACATACCACTTCCGGCGATAATAATGGCGCCGCCCTTGATGCGATTGATCGCCATGGACTGCTCGGTATCCACCGCCATATTGAGTTTGGGCAGGAAGTTTTCCAATGAGGTTTTGTGTGCCTCGCTAAGTTGTCGCACATCGTCCCGGTCGAGCGTATGTAACCACAAATCGTATACACGCGTGACCGCAATTGCCATGGGACTATCCAGGAACACTTCCCAGTTATCCAGTTCACCCTGGTGATGCAGGCAGCCCAGATGAAACAGGATATCCTGGGTACGTCCCACCGCGAATGCGGGTATCATCACCGTACCCCCGGCCTTCCACGTCTCGCGCAGAATATCCCGCAACTGGACCAGGGAATCTTCTTCTCCCCGGTGTTCGCGGTCACCGTAAGTGCTCTCTACCAGCAAAACATCCGCCCTGGATAATTTTCTCGGTTCATTCATTAGCACGGAATCGTGTTTGCCGAGATCTCCGGAAAATACCAGGGTCTTCTCCCGTCCCTTTTCCTTAAGCCGTACCTCGACGATGGCTGAACCGAGAATATGTCCCGCATCGTGAAATACGACAACAACGCTGTCGCCCAGTGCAACATCCTTTTCGTAGGCGTGCCCCTCACAGAGCCTGAGCAATCCCTCTACATCCTCCATATCAAAAGTAGGCTCAATGGTAGGCCTGCCCCGACGGGAGTTGCGCACATTGGTGCGCTCAAGGTCGCGCAGGTAAAGTCCCACCGAGTCCCTGAGCATAATGTCCAGCAACTCTGCCGTGGCCCGGGTGCAAATGATCGGCCCGGAAAATCCCTCGCGGAACAACTTGGGCAACATGCCGGAGTGATCGAGGTGCGCATGCGACAGGATGACCGCGTCGAGGTCCGCGGGTACAAAAGGAAATTGCTCATCCCCGATGCGCTCCACCGCATCGCCGCCCTGATGCATGCCGCAATCGAGCAAGACGCGTCCACCACCGATGGTTTGCAGCAGATAGCAGGAACCTGTTACTTCCTGCGCCGCGCCTTCGAATGTCACTGTCGCCATGGAATGTATTCTCTTGAGCCAGCGAAGAACCCACCAGAAACTGGACTGGCGTTCCTTTCAACGATGCAAAGACATGGCAAGCTAACCCGTTTGTGGTCCATGCACAAACATCCTGTCACTCCTGCCGACCAGCCAATATGTCACGCCCAGTGCAAGAGTGACCACACCTATCGCCAACACTTCGTTTGAAGACGATTTATCAAGGTCAAGCACAATGACCTTGCGAGCAATCGCCATGAGGGCAGTTGCAACCACCATCTTGATGGGCAGCGTATTGGAGCCGAGATACAACCTGATATTGATGAATATCTCGATGGCAATCAGCACTACCATAAACGCGCCGAATATCTGGAAAATCTCGCCCACAGTTAACTGCAACAGAGGCGGCGTTTTTAAACTGTCATATATATGATAGCCGACATCGACAACACCGAGGACGATAACAAGCGCCATCAACAGGGCCATCACCTTGATAGATGCTCGTATGATGTGGTGCAAAACACGAATGAGCGGGTCATGATAATCAAGCGATAACTCATGGTGAATAATTGACTCACCTTCCAGGCTGTCTTGCTCCATCCCGTGTACTCCTTATGCGAGGGTATTCCCCAGGGCAGTATCAAACACAGACGGTACTGGGATTTATTGCATCGGGCAAGAGTAGTTGAGTGACGGCAGGTTCCAGCCAAGGTCAGTCATTCAGTAGCCGCTGGTAGTGCTGCACCGCGAAGCCGCGGTATTGCATAAAGCGGGCTCGCCGGGCTTTCTCCTTCAGATCAATCGGACCCAGCGTACCGAATTTTTTATGTATGGCGTCTGTCGCTACCGCGTACCAGTCAATGTCCATTTCCTGCATGGCCGCAGCTACATCAGCCTCCGCTACCCCGCGCTCACGCAGTTCCTCGCGCAGCCGCAGGGGCCCATACCCGCGACTGATGCGTTGCCTGGCATAACTTTGTGCGAAGCGCACATCGCTCTGCAAGCGTTCCGCGGCGAGTCGGGACAGCTGTTTGTCTATCGTCTCAACGTCAGGAAAACGGCGTTGCAGCTTATTGCGCAGTTCACGCACTGAATGCTCGCGACGCGCCAACAGGTCCATTGCTGCAAGACGGATAGCGGTGGGATTGCTCTCTGCCGCACTTGAAGGGTCTTGATCAGACATAGCAAAAAAAGGCGCCGGGGACTTGAGTGGGATAAGTGGAATCCCGGCGCCTGTTAAAAACGTTCAAAAGCAGTACTGCGGCCAGAGTGTATTACTCCTCCGGCGCAGTCTCCTCAGCAGCCTCGTCAACACTAACCGACGCAGCTAACTTCACCGGCGCGCCTGTATTGAGCATTTGCGCGCGAATCTGGCCTTCTATTTCACTGGCAACTGCGGGGTTGTCTCCCAGGAACTTGGCGGCATTGGCTTTGCCCTGGCCAATTTTGTCCCCCTTGTAGGCATACCAGGCACCGGATTTTTCCACCAGATTCAGCTTCACGCCCCAGTCGATAACTTCACCCATGCGGTAAATACCGTGGCCATACATGATCTGGAATTCCGCCTGCTTGAAGGGTGGCGACACCTTGTTCTTTACCACTTTCACCCGCGTCTCGTTGCCTATTACCTCATCGCCATCCTTGACTGCGCCAATACGGCGAATATCCAGGCGGACCGAGGAATAGAACTTGAGGGCATTACCCCCGGTGGTGGTTTCCGGACTGCCGAACATCACACCGATTTTCATACGAATCTGGTTGATAAAAATCACCAGCGTGCCGGTCTGCTTGATGGCGGCGGTCAGCTTGCGCATGGCCTGGCTGAGCAAGCGGGCCTGCAGGCCCACGTGAGAAGCACCCATCTCACCTTCGATCTCCGCCTTGGGCGTTAGTGCGGCGACGGAATCGATCACCAGCACATCCACCGCGCCGGAGCGCACCAGCATCTCCGCCACTTCCAGCGCCTGTTCGCCGGTGTCGGGCTGGGACATGATCAGTTCATCCATCTGCACGCCCAGTTTCTCGGCATAGGCGGGGTCCAGTGCGTGCTCGGCGTCGATAAACGCGGCGGTGCCGCCCAACTTCTGAGCCTCGGCAATCACCTGCAGGGTCAGGGTGGTCTTACCGGAGGACTCGGGACCGTAGATCTCACAGATTCGTCCCCTGGGCAGGCCGCCAATGCCCAACGCGATATCGAGCCCGAGGGAACCGGTCGAGATCACGGGGATGGCCACATGCTCGCGGTCGCCCATACGCATGACAGTGCCCTTGCCGAACTGTCGCTCGATCTGGCTCAGTGCTGCATCCAGTGCTTTGGTCTTGTTGACGTCCATAGTAGTCCCTCTATTTATGCTAATTTAAAGCGGGTTTTCGGTTCATTCCCGGCCTGATCCCGGTCTAGCTCGCTCCAGACGGCTTGCGTCATACAGCAAAACTACTGTATATATACTCAGTGGTTTGATTCCGGATTGCAAGCCCCAAAAGCAATTAAATTCGGTCATTTGGCACAGGTGGAAAAAACCCGCCTGAATTGTCGACAGGTACCGGACCCTCCACAGAAGTTATACGCCGGACTCACCAAAGGCATTGCCTGCAGCGGGTAGAAACTCGCGTTGCAACTCATCCCTATCCTGCACCGCAAGGGCGCGCCAACTGGCCTTCAGCTCGCGCCAGACACGCACCTGAAACGTTTTTACCACGGCCCTGAACGGGTGTTCCAGCAACTGCCCGTCATACAGCGCGCGATGCAGGTTGAACGCCGCCTCGTTGAACAGCGTTTCGCCCGCGGCGAGCGCGTGTTCGTAGGCCTTTTCATTCTGCATCATCAGCGGCATAAACGTCTGGCTGATAATCCGCAACAGCGGCTGCAGGGCCGGTGTCAGGGCCAGCTCTCCGCTTGCCCCGACATGCTCGCCATCGCGGATGGCGCACAACCAGCGCAATGTGCGCGGCGCCAATTCTTCCAGCAAGGCCAAGGCTTCGGGGTCGACCAGGTTCATGCCCAGTTGTCCGTAGGCGCTGGCATCCGCCAGCGTGAAACGCTCGCCCAGGAGATACGGCTGCGCTGTCAACAGGTGTTCCATGGCCGCGAGGTAACCGCGCCAGGCCTGGTCAAGCAGCGCGTGCGTCGGCGGAAAACCGGCACGCGGCGGTGGCGTCCTTGCACGACTCACCCCCGCGGCGTAATCATCGGGCGCGACACTGAACAGATAAGGGCAGCGCGACGCCTGGCGCCGGTACAGCCGCCGCGCGACCAGTGGCGCCACGCCCGGTGGCAACAGCGGGCGCAGCTCCCGCGCCGTCATATCCCCCATGGGCGTGGTCCGGGCGGAGCCTACCCAGCGCATGTGATGCACCATGTACAGACCGAATTCATCAAAGGCCTCGTCGAGCAACTGGCAGATGAATGCCAACTGCGGGTCCTGTGGTATCAACGGTGTGGGGTGATGCTCCGGGTGCGCATCCAGGTGACGCGCCAGGGAGGAGGAATCGTAGTAGAAACTGCGGCCGTCCTGCGTGTAGAAAGGAACTGCTGGATACTCGTCCAGGCCGGGCGACATCGCGGGAAAGCGCATGACCGCGCGCCGTCGCTTCGCTCTCTCAAGACGCACCGCCATCGACAGCGCGGACAGGCGGCCGGCCTGCTCTGGCCAGCGCTCCCAGGCATGCCCGGCAAAGTCCAGCAGGGACTGCATCTTTAACTGGTACGGCGAAGCGCGCAGGCCCCACAGAATAAATTTTGTCATGGATCACCAATTCCCTCGCTTGCCACTGGATACTGACATCCAGCACTTGCCGAGGCAAATGCTTCGGTGCAAAGTATCCCCATTGGCAACTTGCGAGATCACCAGGCATGCAGCAGCTCTCGGAAATGGACAGCAATTTCCTGCAGCAGGAGAGCGCGCGGACACCGATGCACATCAGCCCGGTGATCGTCTACGACCAATCCGCCCGGGAGGGAGGCAAGGTCCGCTTCAAGGAAATTCTCACCGTATTTGAGCGTAACCTGCACAAGTCCGCGATTTTCAGGCGCAAGCTGGCGGGGGGAGCCATGGGTCTGGATACGCCCTACTGGGTGGAGGACCCGGACTTCGACCTGGAGTTTCACGTGCGCCATCTCGCCCTGCCCAAACCCGGCGACTGGCGGCAGTTCTGTATTTTGCTGGCACGACTGCAGGCGCGCGGACTGGATATGAAGCGCCCCCTGTGGGAGGCCTACATCATTGAGGGACTCAGTGGCGTCGAGGGTTTGCCCAAAAACAGTTTCGCCATCATGATCAAGATTCATCACTCGGCCATCGACGGCATTTCCGGCGCCGAGATCATCACCGCGATTCACAGCCTGACCAACGAGGTGGCACCGCCACTGGTGGCCGACAGCTGGAAGGGCGAGAGCGAACCCTCAGCGTGGCAGGTCTGGTCGCGTGCCTACATCCAGAATCTGAAGCGCCCGGTAAAGTTTGTGGAGACAGTCAGCAGCCTGGTACCTGCTATGATTCGTGCCGGTAAGGCTAGCGCGGACCCGGACAGCGAACGCAGGAAATCCCTGACCGCGAAGACGCGCTTTAACACCCGTATCAGCTCCAACCGTGTCACCGACGCGCTGATCATGGAGCTGTCCGAGGTCAAGGCCATGCGCAAGGCCCTTGGCGATGTCACTATCAACGATATTATTGTCTCCATTGTGGGTGGCGCTCTGCGCAAATACCTGCAGAGCAAGGACGAGTTGCCCGCAGACAGCCTGATTGCCGGGGCCCCGGTCAATGTGCGCAGCGAACGTAACAGCGCGTCCAAAGGCAACCAGATAAGCCTGATGACGATCAGTATGGCGACTGATATCGCTGATCCCGTGGAGCGCCTGCAGGCCATCCATCACAGTGCGGAACAATCCAAGGCCTTCTCCAGCGCATTGGGCTCCAGCGTTATGATGGATATCAGTGAAATCATGATACCCCAGGTATTGGGATGGGGATTCCGGGCCGTCACCCTGGCGGCGGCACGAACCGCAAGGCCAATGCCCTGCCACGTGGTGATTTCCAATGTGCCCGGGCCCCAGATCCCGCTGTACCTGGCGGGCGCCAGGGTGCACATGATGATGGGGCTGGGGCCACTGCTGGATATGATGGGGCTGTTTCACGCGGTACTGAGTGGCGTGGGCCTAATCACTATCACCTTCCTCTCCTGCCGCGAAATGATGCCGGACCCGGAGTTTTACAAGGTGTGCCTGCAGGAGGCTTATGAAGAACTACGATTGGCTGCGCAGCAGGTTGCCAATCGTCCCGCCGCGCCAGCCAAAGCCAAGCCGAAGGCAAAGAAACAGACGCGGAAGCACAAGGCACTCGGCTAAATCAAATATAGCGGGTACAAATTAAAGTAGTAAGGTCAAAATATGGCGTATGCACAATGCGGTGTACCCTGCGGTCAACTCACTTCACTTACTCAAACTTCTGCGCCATGCCTTGCAATCGCTGCAGTCGCTCGGGCTCCGTAGCGGCCACGTTATTCTTTTCGCCAGGGTCGCGTGCAATGTTATAGAGAAAGTCTTGCTGGCCAGGACTGCGATGACGAATGCGCACCCATTTCCAATCCCCGTAGCGCACCGCCCTTTGCCCTCTTATCTGCCAGTACAGGAAGCGCTCTGCAGGCAATGCGGCCCCGCCGGTGAGCACACTGGCGAAGGACCTGCCGTCGGATTCAAAGTTCATATCCGATCCCACCAACTCGGCCAATGTAGGCAATACGTCCCAGGAAGTGACAATGGCATTGTTCGTGCTGCCAGCCTCGATCGTACCGGGCCACCATGCAATCATGGGCACCCGAATGCCGCCCTCAAATAACTGGCCTTTCTTGCCCTTGAAAGGACCCGCAGCAGCGAAACGCTGCAGTGAACCAATACTGCGCTCGCCTGCTGGTCCGTTGTCAGAACTGAAAATCAGCAGGGTATTCTCTGCAAGCCCCAGAGCATGTAAGGTTGCGACCAGTTCACCAACATAGTCATCCATCAGACTGACCAGCTCAGCGTAAGATCGCTCCCGCTCCGTCCAGCCTTCCCCGGCATAGCGGCCAGCGCCTGGATGCTCAAATCCGTTGCCGCGCAAATTATGCAACTCACTATTGACGTGGGGCAGGTTAAAATCGACTTGCAAATAGAAATGGCGTCTGCTGTTAGCCTTCAGGAAATCCAGTATACGCTGCTGCATGACGCCAGGGGCATAGGTGACTTTCTCTGCCGCGACCCCGGGCTGATCTGAATCCCTATTGCCTTCGAGTATTTTTCTGCTGTGGTTTTCTGTCAGGGCTTCCGGGTAATAGTTGTGGGCAGCATCCTGGGTTGGATAACCGAAAAAATAATCAAATCCCTGCTTGAGCGGCTCGCCGCTGGTATCCGTATCACCCAGGGCCCACTTGCCAATAATGCCCGTGTGATAACCCGCTTTTTGCATGAGGCGCGCTACAGTCATGCCGCCCAAGGGCAGCCGATTATCACCGTTATCAACTGCCCCGGTCGTGCCTGCATGTTTCCCGGTCATAAAAGCAAAGCGAGATGGGTTGCAAGCGGAGCTACCGGCATAGTATTGGGTAAACCGCATTCCCTCGGTCGCCAGCCTGTCCAGATTGGGCGTGCGTATGAGAGTCTGTCCGTAGCTACCCAGATCACCGTAGCCGAGGTCATCAGCCATAATGTGGATCACGTTCGGCCGTCGATCATCAAACGTGACAGCCGATGCACGGCTACAAGCAAGTTGTAGCGCAAGCAGTGAAAAAAGCAGGACTATAAACCGCAGCCGCATGGTTTGGTTATCTACCATTGATAGCTTCACTAGTGGGTTCAGTACACCATGTTCCGCAGGTCTTCACAAGAATGGAATATGAGCGTCGCGCCTGCGGGAGATAACCAATTACATTTTGCGAGCGCTTGAGTAATATGGTGGAAGCCACAAGCACTGGTAACAACGAGAGTCAGACGTGGACAGCGCCAGTATTGAAAAACTACTTCGCATGATTTCCCTGGGCGATCACAGCGAGCCCGTTTTACTGCGCGAAACCCATATATCCTGGGTTATGCTCTGCGGTGAGTTTGCCTACAAAATCAAGAAGCCGGTGAACTTCGGGTTCCTGGACTTTTCCAGCCTCGAATTGCGCCGCCATTTTTGTGAAGAAGAATTACGGCTAAACCGACGGTTTTCACCGGAGCTCTACATCGCCGTGGTGCCTATAACCCTGGACGAGCAAGGTCCGGTAATTGGTGGAGCCGGCGAAACTATCGACTACGCGGTCAAGATGCGTCGCTTTCAGGAAGAACAATTACTTGACGCCATTGCTGCGCGGGACGGCCTGGACAACGCGCTGCTGCGCGCCCTGGCCCTGGAACTGGCCCGACTGCACGACACTCTACCCGCCTGCCACCCTGACCCCGACAGCAGTGCGCCGGGTACGCCAGCAGCGCTGCGCGAGGCCATCGAGCAGAACTTCCAACAGATTCGCGACTACGTTTTGCCAGCCGCACAGTTGCGTCAACTGCGGGCAGTCCAGCAATGGTCACAGCAGCGTTACGCCGAATTGCGACCTGTCATGGTGCAGCGCGTACTTGAGGGCAGGGTAATCGACGGCCATGGCGACGCACACCTGGGCAACATCGCCCTGGTGGATGGCGCAGTGCGTCTGTTTGACTGCATCGAATTCAATGCGTCATTTCGCATTATGGACAGCATCTCGGAGATCGCCTTTCTCAGCATGGACATGGACGCTCGCGGCTACCATGAGGCATCGCGCCGCCTGCTCACAGATTATCTGGAATATAGCGGCGATTACGCCGGACTCCGGTTACTCAGCCTCTATCAATGTTATTTCGCCATGGTCCGGGCCAAGGTGAACCTGCTGCGGGAGCCGCTGCAAAGTGAATCCATCACCGCCACCCATGGCTATCGCGAGTTTCTGCGTTACCTGGAGCTAGCGCAGTCCTGCACGCAACCGAGACGGATATTCCTCGCCATCACACACGGTGTGTCCGGTAGCGGAAAATCCACCATTGCCGGCGCCCTGGTAGCCAGCAGCGGCGCGGTGCGCATCCGCTCAGACGTCGAGCGCAAACGACTGGCGGGCATGGCGCCGGAGCAGCGCAGCGAGCCGCAACAGCGCGATTCACTTTACAGTGCTGCAATGAGTCTAAAAACCTTCTCCCGACTGGAGAAACTCGCAGGGATAGTGCTCGAAGCCGGTTTCCCGGTCATTATCGACGCCACTTTTCTGCACCGCAGCACCCGCGATTCCTTTCGCCAACTGGCCTGCAGACTATCAGTACCCTTTGTCATTGTTGACTGCATCGCACAGCCCGACCAGTTGCGCCAGCGCCTGATCGAGCGAGCACGCCACGCCCGGGATGCGTCTGAAGCGGATGTGGCGGTGATGGAACAACAACTGGGCAGCGCACAGGCATTGACGCCGGACGAACAGGACTATTGCCTGGCAGCGGATTCTACTGAGGACACTGCGACACTGTGGCGGCGATTCCAGACGCGGTGCTTCGGGTGAAACTGCAACACAGCGGCGACGGCAAGCTCGCTACTGCACTAATGCCAGTGACACGTTCACGGTCACCTTGTAGCTGTTTTCGCCGGCAGCAGATAGGTGGTGCCGCACCGGCCCGCGGTCCATGGCCACCATCTCCATCTTGGCCATAGCCATAGGACGTGGGTTGTAGTCCTGCTCGGAGATTTCCAGCACTTTACCGATCTTTACGCCCGCCGCGTCGGCCAGGGTGCGAGCCCTGGCCAGGGCGTTCTCCACGGCCTTAACGCGCGCCTGCGTGACCGCCGCCGAGGGATCGTCATTGGTAAACTGGATGCTGCCGCCTTCGTTGACGCCGAGGGTCACCGAGGTATCCAGTACCTCACCGACCCTGGCAATATCGCGCACCCTCACGGTCAGCGAGTTGCGCACCGTGTAACCCACCAGTCGCGGCGCACTATTTGCATCGTTGCCTGGCTGGGGATAGGTGTAACGAGGCTGGATGTCGAAGTTGGCCGTCTGCAGGTCGCGCTTTGCGATGCCCAGTCCGGCCATGGCGTCGAGTACCTTACTCATGGCGGCGGAGTTGGCCGTCAGTGCTTCCCGCGCCGTCGGCGCTTCGCGCATGACGCTCAGGACCAGCACCGCCATGTCCGGCGCGACATCGACACTGCCCTCCCCTGTAACCAGAATGCGCGGAACAGGAGTGTCTTCGCTCGCAATAGCCGCCTGGCCGGCGCCGGATAAACACGCCACGAGGGCACACAACGCAGCACACCTTGCAGTCAAAAATATTTTCACGCTACTACCCCGCTAGCCAACTGGTTTGATTGGTACTGCTCGCTCATGGCACTCGCCGCCGTTAAAGTTACCCGCCGGGCTCAGGGCGCAAAAATCAGCGTCATCACAATACCGGCGATGCTCGCGACCACAAAGCTGCGCGACAACACACGCTGATCAATTTTCGACAGCTCCGCCAGCGGGTCGCCACCGCGACGGGTGCGCCTGATAACCGGCCATTCGATATAGGCGGCAAATACCACACTGGCGATAGCGCCGCCGCGCAGCGCGGCGCGACCCCAGCTATCCGCAGGCACGGATGTCCACAACAGCACCACCGCAAAGAGGCCGCCAATAGTGCCGGCGACACTCATTACCAGGAATTGCCGCACGCTATTGTTGCCAAAGTCCCAGTCGTAAAGAAATAGTCCCTGCCGCGAGGGAATATCGAACTGCGCCGCCGGACTGCCGCGCACCCAGGTAGTGAAACCATTCATGAACCAGCGTGGTAATGGTAACACCGGCCACCGCGCCGGTGATGACGCAGAGTATTCCGGCAATGCCCAACCCGGAGAGCATGCTCCAGCTATCCGCGGCAGCGAACGCCGACAGCGCGGCAAGGAACACCAGTGCGTGGGTTCGCGCCAGTTTTGCCAGTCGCAGGCGGCGGGACAGCGCAGGGACTGCCCTTTTTGAGGTTTCTGGCGCGCCCTGTGAAGACGTCCCCAGCCGCTGCAGAGGATTGCTCAACTGCTGCTGGTGAATCCTCTATCGGCTCAGCGTTATCCATTGTGCAACTGTCCCGCACCCGTGATTCGCGGCAAGTCCAGCACGGTGACTACACCGGGTCGGGCGCTGCACACCGCGGCAACGCATTGACCACCCAGTTGGCGGCAGAGGCGTTGCCGCCGCCGGCCACTCCGGGTTCATGGTGATCCTCGGCATGTACGCTGACATGCAGGTCCGGGTCGCCGCTGATAATCACCTGATGGCAGCCGCGCCCCTCGGGCGGGTACGGCCAATGGGGCGCGCACGCATCGTCAATGCGGGTCACATGCTCAAGTGCATAGAGTGGCTTGCCAGCGTGATACCCCAGCACTTCAAAGCGAAATGCGCCCTGGGTACCGGCTTCAAAGGTACCCATACCGGGTACTTCAATGGTGCGCTCCAGGGGCAGGCGCTCGACCTTTACCTCCAGCTTCTCCACCGGCTTGCCCAGCGCCTCGCCCACCAGGCGCACCATGGGCGCCCACACCATTTCGATAGCGAAGTCATGCAACATCAACGGCAATGCATCCATCGGCCCGCCAAACCCGATCACCTCGCGCACCACGTGCGGCTGATCGTAGAGGGCGTAATTGAAAATCTCCCGGGTGCGAATCTCGCGAATACCCGAGACCGCGCCGCTCAACACGACAGGCAGCATGTCCATGACCCAACCCGGGTCTATCCCGGACACAAACAGCGACGCGCCGCTCCTGGCGCAGGCCTCTGCACTGGCTGCAGGGCTTCCTGTGGGGATGAGGCAGGATGCAAATAGGCATAGAAGGCGGTGGACACGACGTTGATGCCGGCATCCAGGCATGCCAGCAAGTCGCCCATGGCTTCGACAGGACGTATATCCGCCGTGGCGGTGTAGACCACCGCATCGGGACGGGCATCGAGTACGCTGCGCCAGTCGTCCGTGGCGATCACGCCGGTGGTCCCGACGCCGGCGATCTCCCCGGCATCCAGCCCCACCTTATCCTTGCTGGCCACGATCACCCCAACGAGTTCAAGATCGCGATGTGATAGCACCGCGCGAATCGCCGGCCGACCCACGTTGCCCGTTCCCCATACCACCACTTTTAATGTCATAAACAGATTACCTTTCACAATTGTGCGGCAAGTATATACGATGAAAGTCAGCGCCGAGATCATCATCGTGGAATGTTGGAGCACAGACTAATGAGTAATACCCTGTTGCAGCAATACGGACCCTGGGCCCTGGTCGCGGGGGGCTCGGAGGGCATTGGCCTGTGTTTTGCGAGGCAATTGGCTGCAGCGGGTATCAACCTCGTACTGCTCGCCCGGCGCAATGCGCCTCTGCAAGCAGCCCAGGAGCAACTGCTGCGCGATTACCCGGTGGAGGTGCGTATCCAGCCGCTGGACCTGACCGCGCCGGACTTGAGGAACAACTGATCAGCGTGACCGACGGTCTGGACATCGGCTTGCTGATATACAACGCCGGGGCCGTCCACGGTGCGGCACTGTTTCTGGACGAACCTCTGGCCAAGGCTCGCAACTTGATTCACCTTAACTGCGTGGCCCCGGCCGATCTTCTGCCATTACCTGGGTAACAGGATGCGGCAGCGGGGGCGCGGAGGCATCCTGTTGATGAGTTCAATGAGCGGACTCACCGGCGGCGCCTATATTGCCGCCTATGCGGCCACCAAGGCGTTCGATATCGTGCTGGCGGAGAGCCTGTGGGCGGAACTGGCGCCTTGCGGCGTACACGTGCTCAGCCTGGTGGCCGGGGCTACCGACACACCCGCCATGGCCGCATCGGGGATACAGTTTGAACCCGGCCACGCCATGGACCCAATGGCCGTTGCCCGCGAGGGCCTGGCGCGACTACCCCACGGCCCGCTGCATGTCGCCGGCGACAACAACCGCCTGGGTCGCCGCCGTCCTGCGCGGCGAGGATCGACGACAATCCGTCGCACTGATGAGTATTGGCTCCGCGTCTCTCTATGGACTGCCGGTGCCGCAACTTCCTGATGCTGGTGCCCTGTAGGGGCAGTCGGTCGTGCGGTAAAATGCCGATTGGATAAAAATATGCGATTCAATTTGACGTTCCTGACGCACATTTTTGCGGGCTTCCTGCGCACCCGTCATTTCGGCCGCGTGATCGCTGTTATCACCCTGATCTCGATTGGAGCGCTGATCTGGTATCGCCAGTCCCAGCCGGTAGTCCATGCGATTGATGGATACACGATGGGGTCGACCTGGAGTGTACGTTTCGCTGGCCCGGCCCGTACTGACGTTGACGCTGTGCGTACGCAACTCGAGCAGGAGCTTGCCAAGCTTGATCTGGCGTTGTCAGGCTATCGCGAAGACTCAGCGCTTGCTCAGCTCAACACTGCACCGGTCGGACAGTGGATTGATATTCCGAATCATCTCATGAATGTATTGCTTTTCGGACTTGAGCTCTGGCGAGAATCCGGTGGCGCCTTCGACATGACGGTCAAACCGTTGGTAGCTCTCTGGGGATTCGGTGCGGCCCAGCCGCGTTATAGCGTGCCTACAGAGGCGGAGATCGCAGAGGCCCGCGCGCGTATTGGTAGCGACCGGCTCGAATTAGCGCCCGATGGGCGTCGCGCCCGCCGACTTTTTGACATCGATGTTGACGTTGACGGTATCGCGCCCGGCTACTCCGCCGGAGTGCTCTCCAGCTGGCTGACGTTGCACGGCTTTCCCAATCATCTGGTTGAGATTGGCGGTGAAATGCGCGCCAGTGGACTTCGCCCTGACGGCGGTGGCTGGCGAGTCGCCATCGAGGCACCGGAGTTGGCACGCGGGCATATCGAGCGGTTAATCTCGGTTACCGATACGGCGGTCACTACCGCAGGCGATTACCGGGATTATTTCGAAGTCAAAGGAACGCGCTACCAACACATCATTGATCCGGTGACCGGCCGGCCAGCGAGCCACAATCTGGCGTCTGTCACGGTTTTGGCACCGGGAAAATTGACAGCCGATGGTTACGCGACAGCCATCATGGTACTGGGCGAGGAAAAAGGCCTGTTATTTGCCGAGGCCCATCAACTACCGGTGTTCATAATCGTGCGTCGCGACGATGGAAAATTCTATGAGCGCTACAATGAGAGCTTTGCATCTTACCTGGCGACCGACTGACCAAAGCAAGAAGCAAGCTCCCCCACGGTCGAAACAAGCATGGTAGAACGGATAGGAGCCAACTGCTGTGAAAGTGGCTTCCCACGTCTTACCACATCTACAAGGTTACCTGCGTACCCAACTCAACCACCTTATTGGCAGGTAAGCGGTAATAACTCGCAGCACTGTCGGATTGCCTGCTCATCCAGCCAAACAATGCTGTCTGCCAGGCCGGCAGGGCACCCGGTCCATCGGTGATACTGGCGCGCGCGACAAAGAACGTCGTCAGCATCGGCTCCAGATGCACGCCCAGCGTATCCAATCCTGCCATTGCGGTCATGACATCCGGCTCTTCACGAAACCCGAAACTCATTGTCACCGTATAAACCCGATCGGCCAGTCGACTAATCACCAGCCTCTGGCTGTCCGGCACACGGGGAATATCCTCGGTGACAACATGCAGGAACACGATCTGCTCATGCATCACCTTGAAGTGCTTCAGGCTGTGAAACAAGGCGCTGGGCACCAATTCGGGGTCTGATGTGAGATACACCGCCGTGCCGGGAACACGCGTCACGCCGGCTACACCTGCCTGCAGGAAGTCCGACATGCTGACATCAATTTTCTTGCGTGCCATGGATACTGCTTTGCTGCCTCTCTTCCAGGTAATCAGCAGGGTAAAGATCGCCAGACCCAGCACAATGGGCATCCACCCGCCATGCAGCAACTTGGTGGCATTGGAACCAAAAAACACCAGCTCCATCAGGAAGAAAATGGGCAGGGAAGCCAGTGCAAGTATGCGCGTGCGCCCTGGTATGGTGATCGCCACAATCGCTGTCAGCAGCGTGGTGATGATCATGGTGCCGGATACCGCAATGCCATACGCCGCTGCCAGCGCGCCGGATGACTTGAATTGCATTACCAGCACAACAACTGCAAGCAGCATCATCCAGTTAATCACCGGAATATAGATCTGTCCGCGCTCTGTATCCGAGGTGTGCAACACATGCACACGCGGCAGGTAGCCAAGGCGTGTAGCCTGTAGCGTCATGGAATACGCACCGGTAATGGTGGCCTGCGATGCAATCACTGTTGCCGCAGCTGCCAAGCCCACCAACGGCAACATCAACCACTCTGGCGCCAGGTAATAAAAAGGATTCTGCACAGCATCGGCAGAGCGCAACACCAGCGCGCCCTGACCAAAATAATTCAGCACCAGTGACGGGCAGACCAGACCATACCAGGCAATCCGCACGGGGCGCGCGCCGAAGTGCCCCATATCAGCATACAAGGCTTCGCCACCGGTAAGCGCCAGAAACACGGCGGACATCAAGAGAAATGCGGCCAGCGGATGTTGTACGGCAAAATGCACGGCATACATTGGATTGATGGCCTGCAACACCACTGGATTCTGCACAATACTGAGTACGCCCAACACAGCCAGCGTGAGGAACCAGATGACCGTAACGGGACCGAATAGACCACCGATACTGCCAGTGCCGTGCTTCTGGATGATAAAAAGTCCTATAAGAATACCGATGGTAATAGGCTCAACCCAATGTTCAAAAGCCGGTGTAGCCACACTCAATCCTTCAATGGCAGAAAGCACTGAAATAGCTGGCGTGATAACCGCATCACCGTAAAACAGCGCCGCGGCAAAAATACCGGCAACAATCACCGCCAGCGCCAGCCCCGGCTTTTGACGAGTGACGCGCTGCGCCAATGCCGTCAGGGCGAGCACCCCACCTTCACCCTCATTGCTGAATTGCAGGACGATCCAGACATATTTCAGCGAGACAATCAGCATCACCGCCCAGAACAGCGATGACAGCGTCGCCAGCACATTGACCTCGGTCAGCGCCATCGCATGAGAACCGGCAAAGGCTTCCTTGAACGCATACAGGGGGCTGGTACCGATATCTCCATACACAACACCGAGTGCAGCGAGAGTGAGTTTTGCCGTGCCGGATCTGTCATTGTCATGTTGCATGGATACATTCCCTTGCGTTAGAAAACGAAGCGGTAACCGACAGCGGTTTCCGTAATGATATGTTTTGGTTGGGCAGGATCTTTTTCCAGTTTTTGCCGCAGATGGCCGACATAGACACGCAGGTAATGGCTGTTATCAGCCTGCCCAGGACCCCATACTTCGCGCAACAAATGACGATGTGTCATTACCTTGCCGGGATTCGTGATCAGTAATACCAACAACCGATATTCTATCGGGGTTAGATGCAATGGCTCGTTGTCCCGTGTCACTATACGGCGTGCCATATCCACTGAGATATCGGAAAATGACAAATGGGCTTCCGGTACGGCCTGTATTTTCTGCCCACGCCTTAACAGCGCTCGCACACGCGCCAACAGTTCCCCCACGGCAAATGGTTTGGTGAGGTAATCATCCGCACCGGCATCCAGTGCGGCGATTTTTTCCTTTTCTGCACTGCGTGCAGAAAGTACCAGTACAGGTGCCTGTGACCAGTGACGAAAATCCTGCACAAATTGCACACCATCACCATCTGGCAATCCCAGATCCAGGATCACCAGATCAGGCTTGCCACTATCTGCTTCTATAAGTCCCTGACTGATAGTGCCTGCCTCCAGCACCCGATGTTGTTCACTGCGCAATGCTGTACGTACAAAGCGACGGATATCCTGTTCGTCTTCGACCAGTAACACGGTTGCCACGCTTTCCCTGTCTGCTAATTGTCCTGTCGTAATCATGACCGCAGTCCGGACAATGCATGTTCAGGCGCCACCGTTGGCGGTGATCCGAGCGGCAGTGTAAACATTACACAGGCGCCACCTTCTACCGGATTGATTAACACAATGCTGCCACCGTGTGCTTCGATAATACTGCGACAGATTGACAGACCCACGCCGAAACCCTGCACAGGCGACTCCTTCCGTCCGCGCGAAAATACCTCCAGCAAATCACTAATTGTACCGGCAGGAAATCCCGCGCCCGCATTACTAACCCTGACTTCCAATACACTGCCTTGCACGGCAGCTGCCAGCGTAATTCTCGAGTGTGGCGGTGAGTACTTCGCGGCATTTTCCAGCAAGTTACAAAACACACGCTCCAGCAACACGGCATCGAACTGCACCAGCGGCAGATCAGCAGGGACTTGCACCTGCACGGTATGGAGTGACAGCGCCTTACCCAGTAAATGAATGCTCGCTCCAATCACTTCTTCCAGCGGTTGCCACTCCCGCTTCAATTGCACCTTGCCACTTTGTAGACGCGCCATATCCAGCAAATTATCCACCATTCCATGTAAGCGAAAAGCTTGGACACGCAGGGACTCCACGATGTCCTTGCTTTCGGCTGACAACTCGGACTGGGTGAGCTGCAGGGTATCGGCCAAGCCACATAACACCGTCAACGGCGTGCGCACATCATGTGAAATAGAAGACAGGATGGAGCTGCGCAACCTTTCAGACTGCATACCCAGCTCGGCCGCCTGAGCTATTTTAACGAAGTGCAATCGCTCCAGAGCCGTTGCCAACAGGGATGACAACGCCTCCAGAAAATAGGTTCTGTCGTCCGCGTGTTCATCCTTGCTGTCTGGCAGATCCAGCACCAACACACCGCGCATGCGTGTTGCTCCGCGCAATGGCAAATATGCAGTATGGAAGCCTTCCGCTGCAAACTCGGTACTGCCCTGCTTTTGACCATTGTTGTATGTGTACTGGATCAGCAGCCTTTCCGGGAGGGAAGGCGTCGACCGACTGCTAAAATCTGAAAATTCAAGATTTTCTTGTGCATCGGGCAAATACAGGGCAATCCTCCTCGCATGCACGCTATCCGAGAGACATGCCTGCAGTGTTTCATCGACCTGTTCATGCGTCATGGCACCCGCAAAGTGACGCGCGCACTCGTACAGAACTCTGGTGCGCTGCTCGCGATGCTGCGCCTTGTGCAGTTGCTGCTGCAGCAGGCTGGATAAATGGCTGATAAGCAAAGCCACCATTAACATGACCACAAAGGTCACGAGATACTGGCCATCATGGACCGCAAGGGAAAAGCGCGGCTCAACAAAAAGGAAGTCAAACAATGCCACACTGAGGAACGCAGCAAGAATGCCAGGCCCCTGTCCCAACCACGCTGCCGTTACGGCCACAGTCAGTAGAAAGAGCATGACGATATTGGCCAGATCCAGCCAGCCAAGCAGAGGCAGGCAAAGAATGGCACAGACGCCACCAAGCAAGACCGCGGCGATATACCGCAGTGCCGGATACCATGCTTTATCCCGAAATAGCTTCATGACGGCTCCGCATAACCTGACAGAGGATACCCCTGATCAGTCCAGCACCCATTTTGTCAGGTCCGACATAAAATTGTTGTAAAGATGCCGCAAATGCGGGTTTTGAGCCGGCCAATATAGTCACCCAAAAAATTCTGCTTCCCGACCTGTACCTTTTTTGGGGGTATATCCCTGAATCAAAGGCCCAATTTTCCAGCATTCATTGGGGATTCGCCCCGATTTGCGTACAATGCCCTTTGCCATCAGCAGCGTGGGTTGAGAATTTTTATCCTGATGAATCAAATAGATACAGACTCGAAAACACATACTCCAATGATGCAGCAATTCCTGCGCATCAAGGCCAAGCACCCGCAGGACCTGGTGTTCTACCGTATGGGCGATTTTTACGAGCTGTTTTACGAGGATGCCAAACGGGCCGCGCAGTTGCTGGATATTACGCTCACTACGCGCGGAAAATCCGCGGGGGAACCCATTCCGATGTGCGGTGTACCCTACCACGCCGCCGAAAATTATCTGGCGCGACTGGTAAAGGCCGGCGTATCAGTCGCCATCGCCGAGCAGATCGGCGATCCGGCCACCAGCAAGGGGCCCGTGGATCGCCAGGTGGTGCGGGTTGTCACCCCCGGCACCCTGTCTGATGAAGCGCTGCTGGACGATAAGGTCGACAATCTGTTGCTGGCGGTGTGCCAGCATCAACAGCACTACGGTATCGCCTACCTGGACCTGAGCACGGGGCGCTTTCGAGTGCTGGAAGTCAGCGGCGAGGAAGCGCTGACCGGCGAATTGCAACGCCTGGATCCGGCGGAGACCCTGTATCACGAATCCATCTACCACCCCGCCATTACCGCGCGGCGCGGCGCGCGCAGCCAGCCCGCCTGGGAGTTTGACGCGCAGAGTGCCCGCCGTGCCCTTAATACCCAATTCCAGACCCACGATTTGCAGGGCTTCGGCTGCGACAGTCTGGATCTGGCCATCGGCGCCGCCGGCTGCCTGCTGCAATATGTGAAGGATACACAGCGGGGCAATCTGCCCCACATGCGCACGCTGCAGCAGGAAAGCCGTGCGGACAGTGTCATCCTGGACGCAGCGACCCGGCGCAATCTGGAGATCGACCTCAATATGAGCGGCGGTCACAGCAATACCCTGTTGTCGGTGATGGACCGCAGTGTAACCGCCATGGGCAGCCGCATGCTCAGGCGCTGGCTGCACCGACCACTGACTGATGTCGAGGTACTGCGGGCGCGGCACGCGGCGCTGCACGCGCTGTGCGAACATGACGCATACGAGGCCGTGCGCACCGCGCTCAAGCCGGTCGGCGATATGGAACGCATCCTTACGCGGGTGGCCCTGCGCTCCGCACGCCCCCGGGACCTGACGCGACTGCTCAGCTCACTGCAGGCCCTGCCGCAGTTGCGCGAGACGCTGTCGCACCTCGATGCGCCCCTGCTGCGCACGCTCAGCGACCAGGCCGGCGACTATCCCGAACTCTGCGCATTGTTGGGCAGTGCCATTATCGACAACCCACCCGTCGTGATCCGCGATGGCGGGGTCATCGCCGACGGCTACGACCCGGACCTCGATGAACTGCGCCAGATCAGCAGTCATGCCGGGGACTTTTTGCTGGACATCGAAAAGCGCGAGAAACAGGCCACCGGCATCAGCACGCTGAAGGTCGGCTACAACCGGGTGCACGGCTATTACATAGAGATCAGCCGCGCGCAGTCCGACAGGGCTCCCGCCGAATACATGCGGCGCCAGACGCTGAAAAATGCGGAGCGCTTCATCACGCCCGAACTGAAGGCCTTCGAGGACAAGGCCCTGTCCAGCAAGAGTCGCGCACTGGCGCGGGAAAAGTTCCTTTACGAGGAGTTGCTGGAGCGCCTCAACGAACAACTGGCACCCCTGCAGGATACCGCCGCTGCAGTAGCCGAAATCGATGTGTTGGCCAACGCTGGCGGAGCGGGCGGACCAGCTCCGTTTATGCCAGCCGCAATTCTGTGATGAACAGGTGTTTGAGGTCATCGCCGGGCGCCACCTGGTGGTGGAGCAGGTGCTGCAGGAGCCGTTTATCGCCAACGATACGCTGCTCAATGAGCAGCGGCGCATGCTGCTCATCACCGGACCCAACATGGGCGGGAAATCTACCTATATGCGCCAGAACGCGGTCATTGCCCTGCTCGCCCATATCGGCAGCTATGTGCCAGCCAGCGCCGCGAAACTGGCGCCTATCGATCGCATATTCACCCGCATCGGCTCCTCCGATGATCTGGCCGGTGGCCGCTCCACCTTCATGGTGGAAATGACCGAAACCGCCAACATCCTGCACAATGCCAGCCCGCGCAGCCTGGTGCTGATGGACGAGGTGGGGCGCGGCACCAGCACCTTCGACGGCCTCAGCCTGGCCTGGGCGGCAGCGGTGCAACTGGCGCGCTCCGTAAAGGCCTTTACCCTGTTTGCCACCCACTATTTTGAGCTGACCAGCCTACCCGAGCTGTGTCCGACCATGGCCAATGTGCATCTGGATGCCACCGAGTATCAGGATCACGTGGTGTTCCTGCACAATATCCAGGAAGGACCGGCCAATCGCAGCTTCGGCCTGCAGGTGGCGAAGCTCGCCGGCATCCCGGTCGCCGGTGCTCCAGGCCGCGCAGGAGAAACTCATGGAACTGGAGCGCGGAGCACTACACGGCGCCACGCCAGAGCAGGCCGGCGCAAGGTTCCCGGCCCAGAACGACCTGTTCAGTCCGTCGCAGCCGCATCCGGTGATTGAGTCGCTAAATGCCCTGGATGTGAATGATCTGACGCCCCGTCAGGCCCTGGACAAACTCTTTGAACTCAAAGCTCGATTGGACTGACCGAGCCCCGGATTCAAGGTGCAATTCAGCCTTGCCGCCGTTTGTGACCACCTTCACAGCACCCCGCAATATCACGCCTACAGGCCTTCATTTCTGCACTTCCAGCAGGTAAACTAGCGCCCCTTAGTCCAGACATCACCACCCAAGAGGCGTTTCAGCAATGACATTTGTTGTAGGAGAAGATTGCATCAACTGTAAGCACACGGACTGTGTTGAGGTGTGCCCGGTTGATTGCTTTTATGAGGGTCCCAACTTTCTGGTTATCCACCCCGATGAATGTATCGATTGCGCCCTGTGCGAACCGGAGTGCCCTGTAAACGCCATCTTCTCCGAGGACGAGTTGCCAGAGGACCAGGCCATATTTCTGGAGCTGAATGCCGAACTGGCGGAGATCTGGCCCTGCATTACCGAAATGAAGCCTGCGCTTCCCGACGCGGAGGAGTGGGCCGGCAAACCGAACAAGTTGCAATACCTGCAGCGCTGAGCGCGAGGACCTATCGAAAGCCCCGTCACGGCAACATGACGGGGCTTTTTTTTGCTCAACACATCGGTCCCCTGCTTCTCAACCGGCCCGGGATAAACAAACACATCACTGCCATTATCAAGCCATACTGTGATTAGCCCGGTATCTGCTAGACTGCGTCCATGACCGAACCCAAAACCCCCTTTACTATTGATTGGCGCGTCCTCTTCGGACTGAGTGTCACCCTCCTGTGGTTCGGCGCCGGACTGGCTTACCTGGGGGTAATAGTGGGCGAGGAACATTTCATCCACCTGCCGATAGCAGACATCGGCAACTTTCTGGAAGGAGCCTTTGCCCCCCTGGCATTCCTGTGGCTGGTCATCGGCCTCTTCATGCAGCAGAAAGAGATCAGCGCCAACACCAGGGCCATCAAACTACAGGAACAAAGCGCGCGACGACTGGAACTGCACTCACGCCAGGACAGCTATTTCAAGCTGCTTACCCTGGTACAGGAACAACTGGGTGCGATTGCCGGGTTTCATTACATGTCGATCTGCGGACCCACAGGTACCGGCGAGATTAGCTCATTGGAATTTACCGAACAGCGTGCCCACGCCGCCAGCGGTGACTATGCCTGGTTTATTCGAAAAATGATCGCGCTGGTAGCCGGCGACATAGGGAACGATGACAAAATGCAGGAAATTTTTTTTAGTACCGCCGTACGCACCCGCCATACGGAAAACTACAGCAAAACATTTAAAAAATTGTTGGACGCCGCCCGTGCCATTGATACGGACGACATGGTCACGGATGCCTTGCTCAATGGTTCAGCAGCCGGACTGCTGTACCGTATTATCCTCCATGTAAAAGGCGAGATTCGGCTGGACATGACGCTGGGCCAGGTGACTCCGCCGCCGATGGGAGCTCCCCCAAACCGCTAGGGCGTATCCAGTTCCAGCTTGCGAAATTTCACTGTACCGTCTGCCCAGTGCTGCAAGGCGATAAAACCGGCAGTCGGGTTCGCATTATCGAGAACCGCAGTGGTCACGCCGTTGATCCTGACCTCGATTGCAGCACCACTGGCCTTTACCTCCAGAGTGTTCCACTTCCCCACGGTCTCCACCCTGGCCATGGGAGGCATAAATTGCTTCACGATAGCGCCGGTGCGCGCTTCCTGTTGCGGGTGCTCGTCCCAGATATTGAGTTCGTAGCAGGTTTCGGGGTGAATGCGGGAGCGATCCCGGCAGCGAATGAAGATGCCTGAATTGGTGGTGGCGTCCACCCAGAACTCTACCAGCAGGTGAAAATCGCCGAAGTCTCGCTCACTGACCAGGAAACCATCGTCGCTGCCACTGGCCACGATTGCCTGATCCACCACAGACCATTCGCTGGCGCCTTCAACCTGCCAGCCGTCCAGGCTGCGCCCGTCGAACAGTGCGACGGGGTCAGCGTGGACCAGTTGACTGGCATAAAGTAAGCCCGCGGCGAGAGTCCTGACGATGATTGCGTGCCGCAGCAATAACATTTTGGCGGAGGCCAGTTTACCCATGATGATTTTCGAAGAACTCGATCAGCAGTGGATCACCCGGCCGCTCCAGATACGCCACCGCCAGCCCTTCACCAAAGCGCTTGCTCCAGATCGCCTCGTAACCCACCGCCTGCGCTGCCTCAACCTGTGTGTCCACATCAGCGACAATAAATCGCAAGTGGTGCATACCCTCACGCCCGGCGTCCAAAAACTCCTTATGTGGACAACCCCCGGACACCCACTCAATCAGTTCAATCTCTACAGCACCACTCCTGCCAAAGGCGAGACGGATACTGCACTCCTCCTGCGCGCCCCGGTAGTTATAGGTCATCGGGCCCGGATCCATGGTGGAAAAGGGTCCGAACAACGGCTCATACAGCCGCCAGCGCCTGCTCCATGTTGCGCACCACGAAGCCCACCTGATCGAGCTCAGGCAGATCCAACTGCCGACGAATACCTGCAGGCATGGTTAGCACTCCGTAATTTTTGCCGGGCTGACGTTAAATGTTGGACGATAAAATGTATGGCGGGGCGCTTTCATCAGGGAGACAGGATCGAATGCAACGGGGCTTAACTGAACAGCGAATCACCACTCAGTCCCTGCGTCTCCATGATATTGCGCAGCCGCTTGAGCGCTTCAACCTGTATCTGCCGTACACGCTCGCGGGTCAGGCCAATCTCACGGCCCACTTCTTCCAGCGTACTACTCTCATAACCGCGCAGGCCGAAGCGGCGTGATACCACTTCCCGCTGCTTGTCTGAAAGCTCCTCCAGCCAGACAGCAATATTGTCTTTGATATCGATGTCCTGCAACAGCTGGGAAGGATCACAAACCTGGACATCGGCAATCAAATCTACCATGGAGCTGTCCGAATCAGGGCCGACCGGGGTGTCCATCGAAATGACACGCTCGTTAAGTCCCAACATACGTTTCACGTCGGCGACCGGCCGGTCCAGCATTTCTGCAATTTCCTCAGCAGACGGTTCGTGATCCAGCTTTTGCGTCAGTTCACGTGCGGCGCGCAGGTAAACGTTAAGTTCCTTCACCACATGAATGGGCAATCGTATGGTTCGAGTCTGGTTCATGATCGCCCGCTCTATGGTCTGGCGTATCCACCAGGTGGCATAGGTGGAAAAACGAAAACCAAGATCCGGGTCAAATTTCTCCACTGCCCGGATCAAACCGAGATTGCCTTCTTCAATCAGGTCCAGAAGGGTGAGTCCACGGTTGATATAGCGGCGCGAGATTTTTACCACCAGACGCAGGTTGCTCTCGATCATCCGCTGGCGCCCGGACTCATTGCCACTTCGTGCCTGACGGGCATAGTACTTTTCTTCGTCCGCGGTCAATAGCGGCGAGTAGCCAATCTCATTCAGGTACAGCTGTGTGGCATCGAGTGACTTTTCAATCTTGGGGGGCATTTCGAGAATGGCGCGATCGAAATCCTCATCACTGCCATCACTCTCTAACTCAAGCCATTCTGTATCAGCGAGCGCGGCTGGTTCAGCTTCCCTGGAATGGACTCGGTCGTTGCATCCGGGTTGACCGGATGAAGCACTGATAGGCGTGGCTTTACCGGCAACAGCGGATCGCTTTGCGGCTGTGCCTGATTTGGAATTCCTTTTCGAACCTGCGGTTGTCTGATCCACATCCATGGCCATAAACCCACTCTTCTTTTAATTTAGATACTAAGAGCATTTCGCGCCGGGCTGACCAGCCTACTCCAAATATATTGCAAATTGCAAACAGGCATGGAAACGCAATATTTGCTAGTAGTTGCTACTATTTTGTGGCCTTTACCGCCCTTCGATAATGCCCTATTCGCCTGAGCACTACCGCTGCGGCAATAACCTTTGCGGGTCAATCGGCTTACCCTCCTTGCGAATCTCAAAATGCAGCTTCACCGTGTCCGTTCCAGAACTGCCCTTCTCTGCTATGGTTTGTCCCGCCGCAACCGTCTGGCCTTCAGTGACCAGCAGGCGCTCATTGTGTCCGTATGCGCTCAGGTATACTTCGTTGTGCTTGATGATCAACAGTTCACCGAATCCAACAATACCCGTTCCCGCATAGACCACTTTACCCGCAGCAGCCGCAACGATCGGATCGCCGCGCTCACCCCCGATATCAATCCCCTTATGCACACTCTCGGAATAACCCCGGGTCACCGATCCCCGCGTCGGCCACAGCCAGGCATCTACCTCGGCACCGGCATAAGTATCCGCGTTTATCTCCTGTTTGACTTTGGCGGTTGCGGGCGAGGAAACCGGCGCGGGTGTCGGGACGATTCGCTCACAGCGGGTTTGCTCTGGACTGCAGTTGAAGGTGCGGATACCTTACGATCCGCTCCAGCGCTAGCCGGTGCGGGCGTTTTAATCGGCGCAGGCGACAGCGTCGGCGCAGGACGCGAAGGAGCGGACTGTGCGGGTGGCGCCGCCTCATCCAAATAAATTTTCTGGCCGGGATATATGGTATAGGTTGCCCCGATGCCGTTGGCCGCTGCCACTTTGCGGTAGTCCAGACCATAGCGAAAGGCAATCGAGTAAAGTGTATCGCCACTCTTTACAGTGTAGGTGGATTCCTGCGGCTGCACAGCCCGGTCTTCCACGGGCGCGCGGGGATTACCTCCACACGCGAAAAGACCGCACAACACCAGGCTCAACAAAATCCGCGCTAGCAAACACTTTCCTCAACATGGGTTTCGCCGCGACCGGACATGACGACTACAGGCATGTATCAACCACGCTCAGGTCATTACTTTTCTTTACCCGAGCGCAACGGCACAAAATAGACAGCCTCGACAATTTCAGTTTCGTAACCCTCATGGGTGCGGGTCACCACCTGCAAGTGCTGGATCTCCCCGCCCACCGGTATGACCATTCGACCGCCGGTCGCCAGTTGCAATAGCAGTCCTTCGGGAATTTGCTCGGGGGCGGCGGTGACAACAATACCGTCATAGGGACCGCATTCCTCCCAGCCCATGCCACCGTCCGCATGATTCATATGGACGTTGCGCAGCTTTAGCTGACGCAAGCGCTGGCGCGCCTTTTGCTGCAAGGCCTTGATGCGCTCGACGCTGTACACTTCATCGACCAGTTGCGCCAGTATCGCCGTCTGGTAACCGGAACCGGTGCCCACTTCCAGCACCCGCGTGCGCGGCCCCGCCGCCAGAAGCAACTCCGTCATACGGGCCACCACATAGGGCTGTGACAAGGTCTGCTGAAAGCCTATAGGCAATGCAACGTCCTCGTACGCGCGATGCGCCATGGCCTCGTCAAGGAACAGGTGACGCGGCGTGGTGCGCATGACATCCAACACCAGCGTATTACTAATCCCCTGATCAACCAACCGCTGCACCAGACGCTCCCGGGTGCGTTGGGAGGTCATCCCAATACCGTGAAGATCAATCCTGTTCACTACCAATACCACTCTCTATACACCCCTCTTTGTACTGCACGAACTCAGCCAGCAGTGCGGTGGCATAGCTGCCAGCACCCAGGGAAAAATCCAGTTGCAGTGTGTCATCATCACAAAACTGCCAGCAAAAGTCATCCGGCAACATACGCGCGGGACGCCAGGCCAGTTCCAGCCCGGACCTTTCCAGGAAATCACAAATCTCCCGGCACTCGGCCAGACTGTCCTCCTGTCGAGCGCTAAACCCAGTGCCGACACCGGTCTGTCCTTGTCCCCACAATGGCAATCCAGGGTGAATATCAGCACAGGCCGCGCGCGCTCGAATATCGTCATTGACCTCTGCACAGGTGAAAAAACTCCTTGTACCGTGCAGCAGACACACATCACCGGGCAGTACGGTATTCCAGTCGCCGCTCTCTACCCGCGCCCCCAGCAGTCGATTGAACACATAGGCGCGCAGGGCCGAGAAATACAGGCTGCGCTTGTCGCGCGATATCCTGCGTCCGCTGCGCATCCAGCGCCGGGCCTGCTCGAGTGTCGAGCCATTGCGACCAAAGCGCTGCTCGCCGAAATAATTGGGGACACCCGCGTCGCGCAGTTTTTCCAAACGCTGTTCCAGCGCAGCCCGCTCTCCCGTCAGCTCGCGCAGCACCAGCGTAAATCGATTGGCCCGATGTACGCCGCGCCTGAGTTTGCGCAGGTGCCGCCCGACCTCCAGTACCTGCACATCGCCGCCAGTTTCCAAACCGTGCCAGTCAGGCTCCGCACGCCCGGCCATACCAACACTGAACCACTGCCGGGTCACCGCATTGCGGTCTTTCAAGCCGCTGAGTCCAACATCGCGCTGCGCCACGCCGCTGAGGGCGGACAATCGCTGCAGCAACTCCATACTGTTAAGCTGGCGTTTCTGCAAATACAGGAAACAGTGCTCCCCCTCACCCGCTAACTCAAAACCCAGTTGTTCACTGACCCTGAAATCCTCGGGACAGCAGCGCATCAGGGCGCCGCCGGGAAGGGGACCCCATGCCCGGGGCCACGGTGGCATCATTGGTCCGCAGTCTGCAGCAGCACGACCGCGTGGACTGCAATACCCTCCTGCCGACCGGTGAAGCCCAGTTTCTCCGTGGTGGTGGCCTTCACGTTCACTTGCGCCACGGTGGCAGCCATATCGGCAGCCAGATTGTCCCGCATAGTGGCTATATGAGGCGCCATTCGCGGCGCCTGCGCAATGAGTGTGGCATCCAGGTTACCGAGCACCCAGCCCGCCTGCTGCACCAACTGCATCACCCGGCGCAACAGGAGCCGACTATCGATACCTGCGTTGGCCGGGTCGGTGTCAGGGAAATGCTGGCCGATATCGCCCTGACCGATCGCGCCCAACAGCGCGTCACAAACCGCGTGGATCAGGACGTCCCCGTCCGAGTGTGCCACCAGGCCGCGATCATGGGGGATTTGCACACCGCCGAGCACCAGCGAGTCGCCCGGCCCAAAGCGGTGTACATCGTAGCCATGACCTATGCGCATTGATGGGCGCTCCGATTTATGTTGTTCACGCCAGTGCATTCCCGGTGCGCTTCTGCAGATACCAGGCCGCCAGCGGCAGGTCTGCTGGCACGGTCACCTTGAGATTGCCCGCCGATGCGGCAATCAATTGTACCGGATAACCCGCCATCTCCATGGCGCAGGCCTCGTCAGTCACAGCCAGGCCCCGGGCATGGACCCTGGCAAGTGCCTGGTGCAGTTCATCGAGGCGAAACATTTGTGGTGTCTGGGCCCGCCACAGTGACGCGCGGTCCAGGGTATCTACGACCAGTGAGTCCTGCGAGGCCTGTTTGACAGTATCCACAATGGGCTCAGCCAGAATCCCACCCGTGCCGCTGGCAGTCACCACCGTTATCAGCCTCTGAATATCTTCCGCCGCCAGACAGGGCCGCGCCGCATCGTGCACCAGTACCCAGTCCTGCGGCGCAGCCACGGATAGCAGGTGCTCCAGCCCAGCCAGCACAGAGCCGCTGCGCTGCTCAGCGCCAGTCACGGTTTGCACCCGCGGGTCCTGAAAAACCGCGAGTGCAGCCGCGCGGGCGTCTTCTGCATGCAGCACCACCACCACGGCAGTGATCTGCTCGCAGTCCAACAGCGCACGCAGACTGTGCTCAAGCAGGGTGGCGCCTGCCACTTGCATATATTGCTTGGGCACGTCTCCACCCATGCGGCTGCCAGTGCCAGCAGCAGGTAGCACTGCCCAGCAACGCGCCTTGCCCTGATTCATTGTTTGTCGTCCGCAGCTGGCTTGGGACTTTCGACTATCTGGTAAAAGGTTTCACCCTCCCGGACCAGCCCCAGCTGCTCGCGGGCGCGCTGCTCCACACCCTTGTTGCCGCTTTGCAGCTCCATGACTTCCCGTTCCAGTATCGCATTGCGCGCCTGCAGCTCACTATTGATGCGGGTCTTTTCCTCAATCTGGATTTCAAGTCGATGCTGTTCCGCAAGGCTGCCCTCGGCAAACCACAGGCGATACTGCAGGACGCCCAGCAGTAACAGGAGGATCAGCAGCAGCCAGCGCATGGGCTAGGCCTTCATTGGCGGGAGAATTCCGCCATGCCGCGGTAGGGCGCGCGACCGGCCAACTCCGCTTCGATACGCAGCAGGCGATTGTACTTGGCCACACGGTCCGAGCGGCACAGTGAGCCTGTTTTGATTTGACCTGCGGCGGTCGCCACTGCCAGATCGGCGATAGTGGTGTCCTCGGTCTCACCACTGCGATGCGAAATAACGGCGGTATACCCGGCCGCCTTGGCCATCGCAATGGCATCCAGCGTCTCAGACAGGCTGCCAATCTGGTTGAACTTGATCAGGATCGAATTGGCCACGCCCTTGTCGATACCTTCCCGGAGTATCCTGGTGTTGGTGACGAACAGGTCATCGCCCACCAGCTGTATCTTGTGGCCGAGCTTGTCGGTGAGCAACTTCCAGCCATCCCAGTCGGACTCGTCCAGGCCGTCTTCAATGGAAATAATGGGGTGACTGCCCGCGAGGTCTGCCAGGTAGTCGGTGAAGGCCGTCACTGCTGAACTGCTTGCCTTCTCCGGCCAGGTTATACATGCCGTCCCGGTAAA
This sequence comes from uncultured Gammaproteobacteria bacterium, assembly GCA_963762235.1. GTDB lineage: Bacteria > Pseudomonadota > Gammaproteobacteria > Pseudomonadales > Halieaceae > Marimicrobium. The sequence goes on from CAVXKH010000005.1 coordinate 194,406, forward strand.
ACTCGGATGCCGCACAGTCCAGCGCCAGCGATTATATCGGTACCCAGTTTATAGCCCGCCCTACCCACCGCATCGGCAATCGACCTCCAGCGCCGCTTCGTTGGAAGGCAGGTTGGGTGCGAAACCGCCCTCGTCGCCGACAGCGGTACTCAGGCCGCGGGCAGACAATACTTTCTTCAGGTGATGGAAAATTTCTGCACCGGCCCGCAGGGCCTCCGCGAAACTGGGCGCTCCCACCGGCTGCACCATGAACTCCTGGATATCCACGTTGTTGTCCGCGTGCTCGCCACCATTGAGGATATTCATCATCGGTACCGGCATGCTGAAACCGGAGCTGCCATTGATATCCGCAATGTGCTGGTACAGGGGCACTTTGCGGGACAGAGCTGCGGCCTTCGCCGCCGCCAGTGACACCGCCAGAATGGCATTGGCGCCAAATTTCGCCTTGTTGTCGGTGCCGTCCGCCTCAATCATGGCCGCGTCCAACTCGCGCTGGGCGCCGGCATCACGCCCCAGCAGCAGCGCCTTGATCGGACCATTCACATTAGCCACAGCCTTCAGCACGCCCTTGCCGAGATATCGGGCAGCATCCCCGTCGCGCAGTTCAAGGGCTTCACGGGAGCCAGTAGAGGCGCCTGAAGGGGCGCAGGCGGCACCCACTTCTCCCGACTTGAGGGTTACCTCGGCCATCACGGTGGGATTGCCACGTGAATCCATAACCTCAAAGGCCTGTATGTTTGTGATTGATGTCATGCGTTCCAACTCCGTAATTGCTAATCGATTTGCAGGGGGGGCAATGATTTCACCAGGTCATCGACCGCCTTCACCTGCAGCAGAAATGGCTCCAACTGGGCCAGTGGCAGCGCACTGGGGCCGTCGCAGCGGGCCTTGTCCGGTTCCGGATGCGCCTCCAGGAACAGGCCCGCCAGCCCCACCGCCATACCCGAGCGCGCCAGGTCCACGATCTGCGACCGACGCCCGCCGGAAGCAGCGCCCCCGGCATCCCGACACTGCAGCGCGTGGGTGACATCAAAAATCAGCGGGACGTTGCCGCAACTGCGTTTCATCACGCCGAATCCCAGCATATCCACCACGAGATTGTCGTAACCAAAATTGCTGCCGCGCTCGCACAGCATGACGCGGGTGTTGCCGCACTCGGCAAATTTTTCCACGATATTGGCCATCTGCGAGGGACTGAGAAATTGCGGCTTCTTGATATTGATCGCCGCGCCGGTCGCCGCCATCGCCGCCACCAGGTCGGTCTGGCGCGCCAGAAACGCCGGCAGCTGGATGATATCGCACACCTCGGCGGCAGGGCGCTGCCTGCTCCGGGGTGTGCACATCGGTGATCACCGGTATACCAAACGTCGATTTCACTGCGGCCAGAATGGACAGGCCCTCCTCGAGGCCGGGACCGCGGAAGGAGTGGATGGAGGAGCGGTTGGCCTTGTCGTAGGACGCCTTGAATACATAGGGAATGCCAAGTCTGTTGCACACCTCGACATAGTGCTCGGCCACCCGCAGGGCGAAATCACGACTCTCCAACACATTCACGCCGCCCAGCAGGACGAAAGGGGCAGCGTTGCCGATGCGCAGTTTTCCAATCGCAACAGTCTGGTCAGTCACGGCCTGTACTCTCTGTCAGTCTACCTGGTTAACGGCCTGGCCCCGTGCGTGGGCGACGGCCGCTTCTATGAAACTGGTGAATAGCGGATGTCCACCGCGGGGTCGGGAGGTGAACTCCGGATGGAACTGACAGGCAATAAACCAGGGGTGTGCAGGCAACTCGATCATCTCCACCAGCGAGTGATCCGCAGACCAGCCGGCGATACGCATGCCTGCGGCCTGCAGTTGCCCGAGATAGTTGTTGTTTACCTCATAGCGGTGCCGGTGGCGCTCCGCAATAACGTCCTTGCCGTAAATTTCACGCACCTTGCTACCCGCTTCAAGATGGCAGGGCTGTGCACCGAGGCGCATGGTGCCGCCCTTGTCGGAAGCCTCGCTGCGCTGTACAGAACTGCCGTCGGCGTTCATCCACTCGGTGATCAGGGCCACAATCGGGTGAGGGGTGGAGGGATTCATCTCGGTGGAATCAGCGCCTTCAAGGCCGCAGACATTGCGCGCGTACTCCACCAATGCGACGTGCATACCCAGGCAAATGCCCAGAAAAGGGATGTTATTCTCCCGCGCGTAACGCACTGCGGTAATCTTGCCCTCCACGCCGCGGTCGCCAAAGCCGCCGGGAACCAGGATAGCATTCACCCCCTTGAGTGCTGCTGTGCCGTGCCGCTCGATCTCCTCGGCGTCGAAATACTCTATCTTTACATTGGTCAGGGTCTGCAGGCCGGCGTGCACCAGCGCCTCATTGAGCGATTTGTAGGCATCCTGCAGGTCGACGTATTTGCCCACCATGGCAACCCGCACCTGGCCACTACTGATAGAAAATTCCCGCTCGACGACGTCGTCCCAATCGGACAGATCGGCCTCGCTTTTGCAGTCGATGCCAAATCGCTCCACGACAAACTTGTCCAGGCCAAAGTCGCGCAGTATGCCCGGGATTTTATAGATCGAATCCACGTCCAGCAGCGGGATGACGGCGCGCTCTTCCACGTTGGTGAAGAGGGATATTTTCTTGCGCGCGCTCTCCTCTATCTCCACCGAGCAACGACACAACAAAATATCGGGCTGCAAGCCGATCGAGCGCAGTTCCTTGACCGAGTGCTGGGTGGGTTTGGTTTTGATCTCACCAGCAGTGGCGATATAGGGCACCAGGGTGAGGTGCATCAACAGGGCGCGGTTGGGCCCCATTTCCACCTTGAGCTGCCGCGCTGCCTCCAGAAAAGGTAGGCCTTCAATGTCTCCCACTGTTCCACCAATCTCGACCACCGCCACATCGGCATCGCCCGCGCCCAGCACCACGCGCCGCTTGATTTCATCCGTGATATGAGGGATGACCTGCACTGTGCCACCCAGGTAATCGCCACGGCGCTCCTTGCGCAGTACCGCGTTGTAGACCCTGCCCGTGGTGAAGTTATTGGTGCGCTTCATGGTGGTGTGGGTAAAACGTTCGTAATGACCCAGGTCCAGATCGGTCTCTGCGCCGTCCTCAGTCACAAATACCTCGCCGTGCTGGAACGGACTCATGGTGCCGGGATCGACGTTGATGTAGGGATCGAGCTTGAGCAGCGTGACCCTGATACCCCTTGCTTCAAGCAGTGCTGCCATGGATGCGGCAGCGATACCTTTGCCCAGAGAAGAAACTACCCCACCTGTGACGAAAATATAACGCGTCATGATTAGCCTATGTATGCTGTATTTTCGGACACACAAAACCCGCGTCCGGTGCTCACAAGGAGCTCTAGCTACCGGCGCAAGTCCTGTAAAAGATGGGCAATCAGGCTACCAGAAAGCCGCGGCAAGCTCAATCAGAACCAGCACCGGCACGCCGCTCCCACCGGAGGTTCCAGAGCTGTTCGCCCTCTTTTGCCACCGCGCGCCAACGGCTGGACTCACAGCAGGCCAGCTCGCCCACCGCCAGCAACTCGCCCCCAAGGTACAGCAGGGGCACCCGATCCCGCCACCACGGCGGCACGTCCCACTCCTGCAATAAAGTCTTGAGGCTGCGACTGCCGATCCGTCCCGGCAACCGGCAGCGCTCCCCGCCCTGGCGCCAACTGATCGTGAGCTGTTCGCCGGGCGCCAGCCACAGGCCCTCACCTGCAGCGCGCTGCAAACTGACAATACCCACGCCGGGCACTGCACGACTCGCACCGGGCAACAGATCAAGCGACTGTGCTGGCGGCGGGGCACCAAAGTCCGGCACCAGGTAAATCCCCGTCGCGATAGCGTTGCAGGGTGTAGGCGCCGCATGCCAGCATCGGACTGGCATCGCTTGTCGCCACGCGCAGCTGGCGCAGAAACTCAGCCAGTGCGGCCTGGTCCGGCGCCTGACGTCCCCGCGCCCGCAACCAGGCGCGCAACCGCGTTGCAGCAACGTCCCCCGGCCCGGTAAGCAGGCGCGATACCAGCAGGCCGGGATCTCCCATCGCACTGTGCACGGTGTCCGGCACACCCAATTGGTCGGCCAGGACGCTGGCCGCGGCGGCCATGTGCCCGCTGGCGCGGGCTACCGTCTGCCGATAGCCCGGCCAGCGGGAGGCCAGCAGCGGCAGCAGTTCGGCGCGCAGGAAATTACGGTCCACAGCGGTGTTACTGTTCGAAGGGTCTTCCACATACGCCAGACCGTGGCGCGCGGCATAGTGCTCTATCTCACTGCGGCCATAATCGAGCAGGGGTCGCACCAGCAGCCCCTCTCCAAGCGTGCGCCTGCGGGGCATGGCCGCCAGTCCCTCCACCCCCGCGCCGCGCAGTAAGCGCAGGAAAAAAGTCTCTACCTGGTCGTCGAGATGATGGCCGAGGAACAACACGGCTCCGGGCGGTAACTGCTCCTCAAAGGCGCGATAGCGCGCTGCCCGCGCCGCCGCCTCACCGCTGGCCTGCGGGCGCACTGCAACGGTGCACGTAGTGAGCGACAGCTGCAACGAACCGCACATATGCGCACAGTGTCGCTGCCAGTCGTCGGCCGCGGACTGCATACCATGATTGACATGGATTGCGCTGAGCGCGGGCGACCCGGGATTGGCAGCAGCACCAGTGGTGCAGCAGATGCAGCAGGACCGTGGAGTCCACACCACCACTGAACCCCACAACCCAGCGGGGGGCCGCGAGCAACTCGTTTAGCTGGTTGTCGAGATCGGTGTAATTGAGCAATCCCGCCTAGTTTCCGTAGGACATGAGTCGCTGATAGCGTTTGGCCAGTAGATCTGCCAGCGGCAACTGCTGCAGGCTATCCAGTTGGGCAACAATATGCTCCCTGATCCGCTGTGCCATCAGGTCCACATCCCGGTGCGCACCGCCGAGCGGCTCGGGAATGGTGGCGTCAACAATGCCCAGATCCTGCAGGACCCTGGAGGTTACACCCATGGCTTCGGCCGCTTCCGGCGCCTTGGCAATATCTTTCCAGATGATATTGGCACAGCCCTCTGGAGAAATGACGAAATAGGTTGAATACTGCAGCATGGCCAGATGGTCGCCCACACCGATGCCGAGTGCACCACCGGAGCTGCCCTCGCCAATCACGATGCAGACAATAGGCGTTGCCAAACGGGACATGACCGCCAGGTTCTGGGCAATAGCTTCGCTGATACCGCGCTCCTCGGAATCGATACCCGGGTAGGCTCCGGGCGTATCGATCAGGGTAATGACAGGGATTTTAAAGCGCTCCGCCGTTTCCATCAGGCGCAGGGCCTTGCGATAGCCCTCGGGCTTGGGCATGCCAAAATTGCGCATGACCTTGTCCTTCACGGCCCGACCCTTTTCCTGGCCGATAACCATAACCGGGCGACCGTCTATGCGGGCGATACCGCCGACAATCGCCTTGTCATCGCCAAAGTGGCGGTCACCGTGCAATTCATCAAATTCGGTAAAGATGCGGGGCAGGTAGTCCAGGCTGTAGGGGCGCCTGGGGTGACGGGCCACTTTGACAATGTCCCAGGCACTCAGGCTGGAGTAGATTTTTTCCGTGAGCTTGGTGCTCTTGGCCCGCAGATCCTCGATCTCCGAGCTGATATTGATGTCGTTATCAGCGCCGACCAGCCGCAACTCCTCGATCTTGACTTCCAGCTCGGCAATGGGCTGTTCAAAGTCCAGGTAATTGGGATTCATGCTTGGGGCGTCTCTGCGGGCTGGTGTGGCGCACAGTGTACAAAATTAAAGCGCCGCAGACCAATAGCCTGATGACTCTCACACTACGGAGGGAATGATTCCCCGCGGATGTTGCTGTAAGCTGCGCGCCATGCAGCAACCGCCACCCTATCTCGTCCCGCACAGCACAGAGGAAATCGCCATACTGCACGAGGACGGCGACTTGTTGCTGGTGCGCAAACCCGACCTGCTGCTCTCTATTCCGGGTCGCCATCCCCTGAACAAGGACTGCCTGATCACGCGACTGCAGCAGCACTATCCGACAGCGAGTATCGTGCACCGTCTGGACCTGGACACATCGGGGATTATGGTGATCCCGCTGAACAAACCCACCCACGCCCATATCAGTCGCCAGTTCCAGCAGCGCGAGGTACACAAGGCCTACCACGCGATCGTGTTCGGGGTCGTGGCACAGGATGCCGGGGAGGTCGATCTGCCTATTACCTGCGACTGGGAACGCCGCCCGCGGCAGATGATTTGCCATGTGCGCGGCAGGGCCGCCCTCACCCGTTTTGAGGTGCTGGAACGCGGGACTGACCGCACCCGGGTGCTGCTGAAACCGGTCACCGGACGCTCGCACCAGCTGCGCATCCACATGCGGGAGTTGGGTCACCCCATCCTGGGCTGCGACATGTACGCCCATGACACGGCTCTGGGCATGGCGGATCGCCTGATGCTGCACGCCACCACGCTGGAATTTACCCACCCCACCACCGGACAGTGGCTGCGCGGTGACTGTCCCCCGGATTTTTGACAGAGCGCAGAGACGATGCGGTGGACACCGTTATGCTTCCTGTTTGACCGTGTTGAAGTACGCAACTATGATCTACCCATGTATGGCCTGTGGCAGAGCCTGGTCAAAGGGACTAGAACCCCTGCTCAAGGAAATAATAACGATGACAGGAAGAATCGGTTTAGCGGCTGCTTTATGGGTATTCCTGGGTGGCGTATCGGCAAATGCCGCACTTTTGCCCCCGGTCACGGTGGTCGGAACAGCGTGGTTGCAGCCGCTGGATTTCGTCAACTACGACTGGAATGCCATCAGTACGGTCTGTGATCCAACCAGCGGATTTTGTAATGGCTCCCTGGGGGGGAATGACATTACTGGCTGGACCTGGGCGAGTGTCGACGACGCTAATGCGTTGTTTAACTATTACATCGGTGTACCGGCACTGGGCCCCGGCCCGAGTTCGGTTGGCGGATACCCCTCTGGTCCCAATTGGTTCGCTCCGATACAGGCGGCAGGGTTCTTGCCAACATATACGTATTCCGATTCATCAAGGGATTTAACTTTTATTGTCGGAAAGTTGCGGAATACCCTCAGCTATGACTCCGCTTATGCCCACGTTGGCCGCGTCGGGATTAGCAGTAGCGCAACTGAAGGTTTTACTGACGTGAGTTTCGCGGATACTGATTCAACGGTTGACAAGGCTTTTCCTGCAACAGTATATGGATATGGAGCGTGGCTCTATCAAGGAGACCTCAGTACGATTGCGGTCTCGACCACTGATACCCTGGCACTGGTGGGTTTGGGCTTGTGTGTACTGGGTTTTACCAGCCGAAAACGCACCATCTTGAGTTTTTCGATACTGCATTACAGGTAGCTGCACCAATCGCTCCAGCTGCCGGCGTACAATGTAGCGTCCTCTCTCCCCAGCAGGGCCAGAGAAAACAGGTTGACGCAGGCGGTCACGCCGGAGCCGCAGTACACGACCAGTTGCTCAGCGGCCAGCGCCTCGCCCCAGTGCGCCTGCAATGCGGCAGTGTCCAACACGGTGCCTTGAGCGTCAGTCACACCCTGCCAGGGCCGGTTGATGGCGCCCGGTATATGGCCCGCAACCGGATCAAGCGGCTCTTCCAGTCCCGCATAGCGGCGCGGCTCGCGGGAATCAACCAGCAGCGCCCCGCGCGCCTGGGCTGCCCGCAAGCCCTCGATGTCACAATAACCGCTGAAAGCGGTCACCGGAGCTGGCACACGCGACTGCGGCACGGGTATGTCGATTGCGGGCTCCCCGCCCGCCTTGAGAAACGCGGCATAACCCCCGTTGAGCAGGCGCGGAGACTGGTATCCCAGCGCCCGCAGCAACCACCACAGTCGGGCGGCAAAGGCCTGGCGGGAGTCGTCGTACGCCACCACCGCCGTGCGGGGACCGACGCCGAACCGCGCCAGGGTAGCGGCAAAAACAGCCGGGTCCGGCAGCGGATGCCGCCCGCCGTGTCTCCCCACAGGACCGGCCAGGTCGCGATTCAGGTCGAGGTAGTGGGCACCGGGAATATGACCCTGTTCATATAACCGCCTGCCTTCGAGGGGATCTGCCAGCGAAAAGCGGCAATCAAATACCACCGTGTCGCGGCCAGCCAGCAATTGCGCCGGTTCGATCAACATTGCAGTCACTCTACAGTCCTCCGGGCAGTGACAAAGTTGCCACCCAGAGTAGGCGAGCCGCGCAAATTTAACTAGACTCTGGTTGCAATGGCACAGGAATTCTCGCCGTGGTAAGCAGTTCCCGTACAGCGACACGACTGATGATTATCGCCCGGCCCAACCAATCGGCCACCTGGGGCGTTAATGTGCTGCTGATACTGGCACTGGCAGTCCCTGTACTCACCATTGCCGTGGTCTTCGCCGTGCTGGGCGCGTGGCTCATCCTGCCCTTCGCGGGCCTGGAGCTACTGGCGCTGGGCGCGGCCCTCTACCATGTGAACTGGAAACAGCAATACCGCCACGTGATCACCCTCAGTGAGGACACCGTGTGCATCGACAAGGGCTACTACGCCCCCCGCCAGCGGTGGCGGTTTCCACGACAGGGCACGGGACTCACCATTACGACGGAACAACATCCCTGGGCCGGTCCCGAGCTGTGTGTGCACGACCGCAATGAGAGTGTCATCCTGGGAGAATTCCTGAGCCGGGAAGACAGCCTGAAGCTTCTCGACCTGCTGCAGCGCGAGCTTCGTGTACGCGCCCGCAGCGCGCGCACCCTGCGTGAATTCTAGACCCGCTCAAATCGTATCGAAATCGCCGTGGCGGCCCTTGCCGGAGGCGAATCTGGCGGCACCTGCCAGCGTCTCGTGCGAGGCGACCACCGCTACACCGCGCTCGTATTCATTGAGCAGGGCTGACTCCAGCGGCATGCCCCACTGCTCATAGGCGCTCAGGCGGTCAGAGCGCAGGCAGTGCTGCGGAAAGCGACTCAACTGTTGCGCCAGTGCCAGGGCCTCGGCCAGCGCCTCGCCATCGGCGACCACGCGATTGGCCAGTCCCATCTGCAATGCTTCGGCAGCATCCACCGCCCGCCCGGTGAGAATCAGGTCCATGGCGCGACTGTGCCCGATCAGGCGGGGCAGTCGTATCGTGCCACCGTCTATCAGCGGCACACCCCAGCGCCGGCAGAACACGCCCATGATGGCGCTGCGCTCCACCACGCGCAGGTCGCACCACAGGGCCAGTTCCAATCCACCGGCCACCGCATGGCCCGCAATGGCGGCAATGACCGGCTTGCCCAGCACCATGCGCGATGGTCCCATGGGACCGTCCCCTGTGGGACTGAGGTGGTTGCTGCCGGAAACCGCGGCGATGGCCTTGAGATCGGCACCCGCGCAAAAACTGCCGTATTCACCGTACAGCACGGCGACATCAGACTCCGGATTGGCATCGAACGCCTCGAAGGCGGCAGCAAGCAAGCGCGCGGTTTCGCCATCCACGGCATTGCGCACCTCGGGGCGAGTAATACTGATTATCGTGGTGCGTTCGCGCTGCTCTACCCTGATCTTGTGCATACTTCCCCCGTTTCGCCAGACCATCAATGGGGTGGACTGTACCGCCATCGCCACCTATGATCGATAATGGCACAAGACAGGGAAATCCCCCATGCTCAACAGACCATTCGTGCTCACGGGCTTTCTATTACTGGGCCTGTGTGCTTGCTCCGGGTCGGACAAGTCGCTCGATGCCATGCAAAAAGACGAACATGTGAGCTTTGCCGGGGGCCCTCACCCCGCCAACAGCCTGTTCCCGGCCAACACGGATATCCTCACGCTGCGCCCGCCGCCCAACCCCGAGCGCAACGCCTACTTCGGCGACCTGCACGTACACACTGCCAACTCGTTTGACGCCTATGTCTTTGGCACCACCAGCACACCCGATGACGCCTACCGCTATGCCAGAGGGCAGGCCTTGCAGCATCCCAGCGGCTATCAGGTGCAGTTGCAACAAGCCATGGACTTTTACGCCGTCACCGATCACGCCGAATTCATGGGTCTGGTCAAGGAAGCCGCGAACACGGACAGCGAGTTTTCCCGCTATGCAGTCGCGCAACCGATGCACGACATCAACGCGCCAGGCAACATGACCCGGTTCAGCCTGATCGAGCGCGGCAAAGCTTTCGCCGGCTTCCTGCCCGGCGTTGTGCAGGGCTTGCTCGACGGCAGCATCGACACAGCACTGGCGGATGCTGTCACCAAATCCACCTGGCGCGATGCCATCAGGGCCGCGAACGAAGCCTATATTCCCGGCGTTTTCACCACCTTCGCCGGCTTCGAGTACACCTCATCCTCCGATGACCAGGGCAACCTGCATCGCAACGTAATTTTTCGCGACACCGACCGCTTACCGGCCATGCCCTTCTCGCGCTTCAACTCCCAGAATCCCGAGGGCCTGTGGCACTGGATGGATGACCTGCGCGCACAGGGCGTGGAGAGCCTGGCAATTCCCCACAACTCCAATGGTTCCAACGGCCAGATGTTCAAAATCACCGACTGGGCGGGAAATCCCCTGGACGATGAGTATGCAAACCTGCGCATGCGCAATGAACCGCTGGTGGAAATCACCCAGATCAAGGGCACCTCGGAAACCCACCCGCTGCTGTCAAGGAACGACGAATGGGCAGACTTTGAGATCACCCCCTATCGTGTCGGGACCAAACTCTATAGCGAACCCGCCGGGAGCTATGTGCGCGACGCCTATCTGCGCGGCCTGCACATTCAGGCCGGCGGCGTGTTAAACCCCTACAAGTTTGGTCTCATCGGCTCCAGTGACACCCACGATGCGGCCAGTTCGGAAGATGAGAAAACCTTTTTTTCCAAGGCAGGCATGCTGGACGGCACGCCTGAATTGCGCGGCTCCATTCCCGCCTCATTCTTTAACGGCACAATGATGAAATTCCTGGATCCGGGACTGGTGGCGGAGGTCGACGGCAAGAACTACCTGGCCAGTTCAGGCTTTGAATACTGGTCCGCCTCGGGACTGGCCGGGGTCTGGGCCGAGGAAAACACCCGCGAGTCCATTTACCAGGCCTTCCGGCGCAAGGAGACGTTCGCCACCAGCGGCCCGCGTATCAAGGTGCGTTTTTTTTCCGGCTATGACTTTGCAGCGGATGTGTTACAGAACCCGCAACTGATCACCATTGCCTACCAGCACGGCGTCGCGATGGGCAGCGACCTGTCCGCTGACGGTGACCGGTCCCCCGCGTTTATCGTGTGGGCCACCGCAGATCCTGCAGGTACCGCCCTGCAACGCGTCCAGATCATCAAGGGCTACCTGAACAATGGCGAACACCAGGAGCGAATTTATGACGTGGCCTGCGCGGACGGACTGGACGTCGATGTGACCAGCGGGCGCTGCCCGGACAACGGTGCCGCCGTGAACCTGAGGGACTGCTCCATCACTGCAGGCAAAGGTGCCAGTGAGCTGAAGGCCCTGTGGCGCGACCCGGATTTCGATCCCCGCCAGGAGTCTTTTTACTATGTGCGGGTACTGGAAAATCCGAGCTGTCGCTGGTCCACCTGGGATGCGATACGCGCCGGCGAGAAGCCGCGCTCCGACCTGCCAAAGACCATCCAGGAGCGGGCCTGGTCCTCGCCCATCTGGTACCGTCCGCGCGGCGCGTGAGCCAACCGCCCGGCGTGCACGACACAGCGGGATATGTACTGTCATAAGCGCAGCGATTGAGGTAAATTTGTCGCGCTCAAGGAGATCCCCCAACTGCAGCCAATAAAAGGAACATGGAATGATAGTGGTCAATGCCGTGGTAAAAACAACTGAAGAGGAAATCGTCGCGATTCAGCACGCCATCGGCGTCATGGAAACGGCGAGCCGGGCTGAGCCAGGCTGTGACGATTACACGTTCAGTATCGAGCTGAACGATCCGAACACCCTGCGCATCACGGAAAAATGGCACAGCGTCGAGGCGCTCAAGGCCCACTTCGCCACGCCGCATATGGCCGCGTTCCAGAAAACCATGGGCGACCACCCACCGGCATCACTGGAAGTTAAATTCTACGAGGTACAGGAAATTCAGCCGTTCTAGTGCCGCCCAGGCACTGCTGCTGGCGCCGGTAGTCGGGGAGACCGCCTATGAGATTCGGCACAATCCGTTGCGCGACACTGCTCCTGCTGTCAGCAGCGGTTGCCCATAACGCGCTGGCACAGCAAGCAGATACAGCGCCGCAAAATGCTGACGCCGCACCCGCGCAAATCATGGACATGAGTGCGGTCATCGCGCTGTTGCGCCAGCAGCAACAGGAACTGGCGGCACAGAGACAGCTGCTGGAGAGTCAATCCCAGAAGATCGCAACCTTGACCCGGGAGCTGGATGGACTGCGCAAACAGCCAGCGGCGGCAAACCGGCCTGAGCTCGCCAGCACGCCGGCGGCGCCTGCCACTGCCCCAGCGCCGGCGCCAGAGCCAGAACCGGTATTGGCGGTCGCACCACAGGCGCCGAAGTCCACAGAGCAAATAGCTACCGAAGCCGGGAAATCCGTGGCCAAGGCCCAGTCCGATGACCCCAGCCGGGACATGCTCAAGGACTTCACCGGCGCCTGGCGCCTGCCCGGAACAGGTGCGGCGCTGGCCATCGGTGGCTTTGTCAAAACTGACGTGGTCTACAATTTCGATCCCCTGCAAATTGCCGACCGGTTTATCGTCGGCTCGATACCCGTGGGCGTGGGCGAGCCAACGGGTGACGAGGCACAAAGCAGCATCACCGCGAACCAGTCGCGGCTCAATTTCGATCTCCGCGAACCGACGGATTTCGGCATCATGCGCGCCTTTATCGAAGGGGACTTCACCGGCAATGGCGACACCTTTCGCCTGCGCCATGCCTTCGGTCAATGGCGTCGCATGCTGGCGGGTAAAACCTGGTCTACCTTTGTCGATCCTGAAGCGTCGCCGGAAGAAATTGATTTTGAAGGGCTGAATGCCCGCATCAACGTGCGCCAGAGCCAGATCCGCCTGATGCCCAAATTTGGCGAGAAGTATGAGCTGCAGTTTGCCGTGGAGGACCCGAATCCCGAGGTCCAGAACGGCACTGGCGTGAACCGCGCACCGGATGTGGTGCTGGCGGGACGCTTCGAGCCCAACAAACGTTTGCACATGAAGCTGGCACTGTTGGCGCGGCAGATTCGCGCACAGAGCGATACAGGTGGTATCACCGACCAGTTCGGCTGGGGCACCTCCCTCAGCGGACGGTTCAACACGCCGCGCTTCGATGACCGCGACAAGATGTTGTTCCAGTTGAATTATGGCAATGGCATCGGCCGTTACGTGAACGACCTGTCCAGTATCGGCAATTATGACGGCATCTTCGATCCCGCCACCGGCGACCTGCAACTCTTTCATGTCATCACCGGATACGCATCCTGGCAGCACTGGTGGGGAGTCGAGCACCTGCGCTCCAACTTCACCTTCGGGGTCGTGGACGTGGACAACCCCGGCTTTCTGGTGGGTGATGCTTACCAGAGTACGCTGCGCGCTTCTTCCAACCTGTTGTGGTCGCCCATACCGCGTATCGATATCGGCGGCGAATACCTGTGGGGAAGCCGCCAGAACGAAGATGGCGAGAGCGGTGATGCCACGCAGCTGCAATTTGCGGTGAAATACCGCTTCTGAGTACTGCTGTTCAGTGCTTGGGCTTCTACCCTGCCAGTGGCAAACGGATATTTTCAGCCTGCGCAGTTAACTGCGCTATAATCCCTGCCCCTTTAACCGTCAGCAATGTAGTCCTATGGCAGATTCAGAGTCGCATCGAGTTACAGCAGAGACTGCCCCGAGGAAAAGCGTCGGCTTTATTTCCCTCGGCTGCCCCAAGGCACTGGTGGATTCCGAACGCATCCTCACCCAGCTGAAGATGGACGGCTACGATATCGTGCCAACCTACGAAGGTGCGGATGTCGTGGTGGTCAACACCTGCGGCTTTATCGACAGCGCGAAACAGGAGTCACTGGACGCCATCGGCGAAGCGATCAGCGAAAACGGCCGGGTCATCGTCACCGGCTGCATGGGCAAGGGTGACGATGCGCAATCCATCATGGCATTGCACCCGAAGGTGTTAAGCGTCACCGGTCCGGCAGCCTACGAAGAGGTGGTCAGCGCGGTGCACAAATACGTGCCCTACACGCCGGTGCACAACCCGTTCGCCGACCTGGTGCCGCCGCAGGGCATCAAGCTTACACCGCGCCACTACGCCTACCTGAAAATTTCCGAGGGCTGCAATCATCGCTGCATCTTTTTGCATCATTCCCGACATGCGCGGCGACCTGGTCAGCCGCCCCATTGGCGATGTCATGGAGGAAGCCGAGCGCCTGGTGCGCGCCGGCGTGCGCGAACTGCTGGTCATCTCGCAGGACACCAGCGCCTATGGCGTGGACATTAAATACCGCACCGGATTCTGGAACGGTCGACCACTGAAAACCCGCATGCAGGAACTGTGCGAAGCGCTGGGCGAGTTCGGCATCTGGGTGCGCCTGCACTATGTCTATCCCTACCCGCACGTGGACAAGGTGATCCCGCTGATGGCCGAGGGCAAAATCCTGCCCTACCTGGATGTGCCCTTCCAGCACGGCAGCCCGGCAGTACTAAAGCGCATGCAGCGCCCGGCGGCGGCGGAAAAATCCCTGGAGCGGATCAGGGCCTGGCGCGAAACCTGCCCGGATATCACGCTGCGCAGCACCTTTATTGTCGGCTTCCCCGGCGAGACCGATGCGGATTTCGAGGTGCTGCTGGATTTCCTGCGCGAGGCCCAGCTCGATCGGGTGGGCTGCTTCCAGTACTCGCCGGTGAAGGGCGCCCGGGCCAACGCGCTCCCCGACCCCGTTGCCGATGAAGTGAAGCAGGAGCGCTGGGAGCGTTTCATGGCGCTGCAACAGGAGATCAGTGCGGCCAAGCTGCAGCGCCGAATAGGCAGGACCATCGAAATCCTGATCGATGAAGTTGACGCCGAGGGCGCCGTGGGCCGCTCCAGCGCAGACGCACCGGAAATCGATGGCAAGGTATTCCTGGACGGCGCCACCGACCTGCACCCGGGCGATTTCGTGGAAGCGGAAGTCACCGCCGCCGACGAGTACGATGTGTGGGTGGGCTAGCCCCGCCTTGAACCTGCTGCTATTCACCGACAGCGACCGCCTGGCGCCGGGCCGCATCGCGCTGCGCGGCCAGCCGCCTGCAACATCTGCGGCAAGTACACCGCGCCAGCGTCGGGGACACGCTGCGCGTGGGCGAGATAGACGGCCTGATGGGTGACGGCGAAATTCTCGAGATCAACGACGAGGTCGCTATCCTGGCAATTTCACTTCAGCAGCAACCGCCCGCGAAATTGCCCCTGAGCCTGGTACTCGCCCTGCCCCGCCCTAAAATGCTGCGGCGCATCCTGCGCAGCGTGGCGGAGTCCGGTGTGGCCGAGTTGCACCTGATCAACAGCTTCCGGGTGGAGAAGAGCTACTGGCAAAGTCCGGTGCTGGCAGATGACGCAATACGGGAATACCCTGTTGCAGGGACTGGAACAGTCCCGGGACACCCGCGTGCCGGTGGTGCACTGTCACCGGCGCTTTAAACCCTTTGTCGAGGACATTTTGCCAGGCCTGCTCGAGAGGCGACGCGCGCTGCTGGCCCACCCCGGCGAGCACCCGCCCTGCCCGCGCGACGTTGCCGGGGAAATCCTGCTGGTCATTGGACCGGAGGGCGGCTTCATTCCCTATGAGGTAGAGAAACTGCAACGGGGCGGCTGCGCAGGTGGTGTCGCTGGGCCCGCGCGTCCTGCGCGTGGAAAATGCCGTCAGCAGCGTGCTGGGCCGGCTGTTTTAGGCGTCGTACGGCAGTTCACCGCCCCGATAACCCCACCATTCACACGTCTCCACTGCATAGAAATCTAAACCCTAAATTCATTTCTTGACCGCTGCCGTAAGAAACCTGCAGGGGGCATAGCTTTCGCAGGCGCATGGTGCTAACTTTTGCCCTTGGCTCGGGGTCCAGCATGGGACCGGGCAAAAAAGTCTAAAAACGAAATACGGTGACTGCAGGTGTGACGCTACGCGGTTACTCGGATAATTCTAAGTCTAAAGAGGCACCGCAATGTCCAGAAAACAACGGTTAATCGTATCTCATCTGTCGGCTGCTTTGGCCATTACCTCCGTGGGATTTATGCCTGGTATTGCCCTTGGCCAGGCCGCGCTGGAAGAGGTGGTAGTCACCGCCCGTAAGCGCGAGGAATCACTGCAGGAAACCCCCGTCGCAGTATCCGCCTTCAGCGCACAGGGCCTGGAGGAACTGGGCCTGCGCAATATCTCCGATCTCACCAAGGTCGTGCCCAACGTCGATATGTATTCCGGTAACGGTACCACCGGGTCGGGCAACGTGTTCATTCGCGGCATCGGTGCCCGCAACACCGGGGTAAACTTTGACTCAGGCGTGGGCATCTATGTCGATGGCGTCTATGTGTCGCGCGCTGACGGTGCGGTACTGGATAATGTTGACCTGCAAAGCGTGCAGGTACTGCGCGGACCGCAGGGCACCCTGTTTGGCAAGAACACCACCGGTGGCGCGATACTCTATACCACCAACAGACCGGACGAGGAATACGGCGGCCACGCGCAAGTGCGGGTTGGCAACTACAACCAGCTCGATAGCCAGGTGACAGTTAACGTGCCCCTCGTGGCCGATACCCTGCTGTCCCGTTTCTCGCTGTATCAAACCAAGCAAGACGGCTATGTGCACAGTGAAATTCCCGACGGTTTGCCGCCGCAGGCCTCCGGCAACAGCGGTTATACGGAAGATGAGTACAGCGATACCGACCGCTACGGCGGCCAGGGCCAGTTGCGCTGGGTGGCGGCTGAAGACCTGATGCTGGACCTGAACTACAACTACGGCAAAACCGACCAGGCGGCGCGCGGCCAGAACTGTGAGGTGGTAAACGGCATCCCGGGCGCGGGCTGGCAGGCCGACTTACAGGACGCGCAGATCATCATTCCCTCCACCGGCCAGAGTATCAAGGAGTGGTGCCAGGAGAACGAGGCGCTCGGCAAAGACAAAATCATGGCCAACCTGGAGCCCAATAAATACGAGGCGGAGGTGAATACCCTGGCCCTGACCGCCGACTGGGACATCAACGACTCGATGAACTTCAAGAGCATCACCGCCGCGCGCAATACCAAGGGCGGTGAAGTCAATGAACTCGACGCGACGGGTATCGCGTTGCTGGGCCGCACCAACTACGGCTGGAATGGCACGGAAATGCGCGATACCGACGCCTACAGCCAGGAATTTCAGTTCTCCGGCAACGCGTTCGATAGCAAGCTGGACTATGTGGTCGGCGTGTTCGGTTTTCATGAAAAGACCGACAAAGGCACCGCTGCTTCCCCGACCGGCCCGTTCTTTAACGCAATCCCGCAAATTCCAAAGGACCAGGCCAACCGGGCCTTTTATACCAACGAGCTGACCGAACTGCTGACAAAAAACTCCTCCGCGTCAGCGTTTAGCCAGGCGGACTGGCACTTTGACGAGTACTGGACGATGACCCTGGGCGCACGCTACACGTGGGAGGAGCGCGAGCTGGAGCGCAATAACATGGTTCCCGATGCCGCCACCCTGGCGACCACGGGGGACGCCAAGAATTTAACCGCTTAAGCCCGACTCTTTGGAATTTCCCCAGCGGCCCGCAGACCTTTAATCCTAACCACACGTTTGTGACGCCTATCGATCCGGTTACCGGGCTGCCCGACCCTCTGTATAACCAGAGCCAGAAAACGGATGATTCCAAGATCACCCCGATGGGCAGTATCCAGCGCACCTTTGACGGCGTGGGCTTCATGGATTTCGGCAACGCCTATTTTACCGTGGCCAATGGTTTTCTCTCGGGCGGCATCTCCGATACGCTGGCGCTTGAAGACAGCAGAATCTATGAATTCGACCCGGAAGAGGTCTGGAACTACGAGGCCGGCTTTAAAATGGACGGCTGGGAGCACAAGCTGCGCTTCAATACCGCCCTGTTCTACACGGATTATACTGATCGCCAGTTAACGACTGTTCGCATCAATCCCCAGACCGGCCGTATCTCGGGCGCCCTGATCAATGCCAAGTCTTCCTATATCTCCGGTATTGAATTTGAAGCGGTCGTGCTGCCGGTGGAAAATCTGCAGATCACCGCCAACATGACGTTTAATGAAAGCGATATCGAAGAGTACGATGATGAGCGGATCCAGAGCTTACCGGAGGCGGGCGCGCCGATTCCTGCCGAATGCCAAGTCGTCACGGTGAGTGGCAATGACATTATGAATTGCGCAATCGATCGCTCTGATGAAGGCCTGCCACGCTTGCCGGACAGCGTTTACTACCTGGCCGTGCAGTACACCTTTGAGACGGAAATGGGCTCGGTTGTGCCGATGCTGTCCTGGTCCTATCGCGGCAACCTGGACAACTGCTTCGACTCGTCCAGCTGCCTGTCGGGTATTTATAAAGTGAATCAGGAAAACGTCACTGCGCGCCTGACCTGGAACTCACCCGATCTGGCCTGGCGGGTGTCGGCCTTTGGTAACAATATCACCGACGAGCGTTATGTCGAGGGTGGCACACCACTGGTGGACGTCACCGAAACCGCCGGTACCATTTACAACCAGCCGCGCACCTACGGCATCGAAGCAGCCTACACCTGGTAGGCTGACACCGCTTAAAGAAGGGCCGGCATGAGAACATCATACCGGCCCTTTTTTTATGCAGCCTGCCAAAATTGTCGAACGCAGGCGCAGTGCCATCGGGATCCAAAATTCTACGTCACTTAAGCGGCAAACTGGCCGGACAGGACACCCCCGTGCCGCCCAGGCCACAATACCCATTGGGGTTTTTCGCCAGATACTGCTGGTGATAATCCTCCGCGTAATAAAATGCGGGGGCCGGCAATATCTCCGTAGTAATGGGGCCATAACCCGCCTCGCGCAACGCTCGCTGGAACACCTCTCTGGACGCCACGGCCAGCGATGCCTGCGCTTCATCACAGGTATAGATGCCCGAGCGGTACTGCGTACCCATATCGTTACCCTGGCGCATGCCCTGGGTGGGATCATGCCCCTCCCAGAACACCCGGAGTAGCTGCTCGTAGCTCACCTGTGCGGGATCAAAGACCACCAACACTACCTCGTTGTGCCCCGTCCGCCCGCTACAGACCTCGTGGTAGGTAGGATTCGGAGTGAGGCCTGCTGCGTAGCCGACGGCGGTGGTAAAGACACCGGGCAGTTGCCAGAACTTGCGTTCCACGCCCCAGAAACAGCCCATGCCGAATACCGCCTGTTGCAAGTGGGCTGGAAAAGGACCGCGCAGCGGCTTGCCGTTGACATAATGCGCGGCGGGAACGGGCATCGCTGCAGCCCGACCGGGCAGGGCGGTCTCCTGTGTTGGCATACTGTGCTTCCTGCGGATATCGAATAGGCTCATGGGGTCCAAGTATAGCGACAATTGAGATAAAGTAGTGCGCCTCCGCCCTGAAAGAACTTATCCTCATGGCCATTACGCGTAGAAGCCTGCTGGGACTCCTATCCAGCAGTACATTCTTTTTGACTGTTGCTCCAGATAGCGCAATAGCGGTGGATTTGCCTGCCGCATCACCGGCGCTGGACTTCCCGCAGGGTGTGGCCTCGGGCGATCCGCAGCCGGACGCGGTCATGTTGTGGACCCGTGCCGTACCCCGCGCGGGCTACCAATGATCCGGTGCGCCTGTTGCTGCAACTCAGTGCGGACAGCAATTTTTCGACCCTGCTGCTGCAGGAAGAAGTGCATACCAACGAAGGCAGCGACTACACCGTGCGCGCCTACATCGATGGCCTTGCTCCCGACACACAATATTTCTACCGTTTTCGTGGGAAGCAGTGAATCCGTGTCGCGTACCGGCCGCACCCGCACTGCTCCCGCTGCGGGGCAGGCACGCAAGGCAAATCTGGCTTTCGTTAGCTGCCAGAACTTCGAGCAGGCCTACTACGGTAGCTGGGCGCGCATGCTGGCAGAGGACCGTGCCGCGGCTGAAGACGACCGCATACATTTCGTACTGCACCTGGGCGACTTCATTTACGAACGCTGCTGGGAAGATCGCCTTGACGGCAGCCCCCAATCGCGCCGCGTACCGCCGTTTCCGGACGGTGTGAGCACACCCAAAACCCGGGATGCGGTGTCGCTCGCCGACTACCGCCATCTCTACAAAACCTACCTGAGCGACCCGCACCTGCAGGAGGCCCGCGCGCGCTGGCCGTTCATCTGCACCTGGGACGACCACGAGTTTGCCGACGACTGCTTCCAGAGTTTCACCACCTACGATGGCCAGGCCGTACTGGAGGCGCAGCGCAAACTGAGCGCCAACCAGGCCTGGTTCGAATATATACCGGCAGTACTGGATGAGTTACAGCAGCCGGCCCACAATTTTCGGGCGCGGGTACTCGAGCAGGATAAAGCCACGCACAACCAGGCTGCGGTGGACAGCCTGCGCATCTATCGCAAATTGGCCTGGGGTAAATACCTGGACATCGTGCTCACTGACAACCGCAGCTACCGCAGCCCGCCCTGCCTGCCCGATGGCTTTGCTGCCTCCCTCGGACTGCCACTGAATCCGGTGGAACTGGTGGCTATTGCCGATGGCGGCAGCGCCTATGGACAGGGCAAGCCGCCGGCCACCCTGCCTTACGGTGATGGCACGGTAGCCAACCCGGCAAAAGACCGGGCACCCGGCAGCATGCTGGGACTGGAGCAGCGAACGTGGTTCCTGGACACGTTAAAAGCATCCTCTGCCCCCTGGAAATTGTGGGCAAACTCCCTGCCCCTGATGCCGCTGCGCCTGGACATGTCATCCCTGCCCCTGGCCGGCTACGAGGACAGTATTTACAATATCGACGGCTGGGCCGGCACGCCCTACGAAGTCAGCGTTGTCATGCGCCGGCTGGAGGATGATGGCATCAGCGGGGTCGTGTCACTGTCAGGCGACCATCACATGCACGGGGCCGGCACCATCCGTCGATCTACCACCGAAGCAGATGCAAAGCCCGTCGCGGTGGATTTCACTGTGGCCGGCATCAGCTCTTCGCCAGTCTTCGAGGACCTGGTTGCGAAAGCCAATGCAGACCACCCCGACTTTGCGACACTGGTGTACCGCCAAACCGACCATGGACTGGAGCCGGTGTGGAATATGTCCATGTTATACGGGGTGTTTGCCGCCTATGCCTATGGAAAAACCGGCCTCGATACGGTGGCTTCCTGGCTGGGCCCCAATACTGCCAATCCCGGCCTGCGCTTTGTGGACACCACCGCCAATGGTTACGGCCTGGCCAGCTTCGACGCCGGGGAACTGCGGGTGCAACTCATCACCATGGGGGATTGCCGCGCGGACTTTGTGCAGCCACCGGCTATCCGGAATGTCGCCCGGTTCCGCCTGCCGCACTGGCGCGCCGGTGAACCGCCCCAACTGGAAGGACCGGAATTTGAGGGCAGCGCGCCCTTTCCATTCGACGTTCCCGCGGTGTAAGCTGGGCTTGTGCAAGGCCGAATCGCAGCCGCGAGTTTCACGCCATTGTCATAACCATGAACTATGCTCTCTCCGGTTGTTGCAAACGCCCGGGAGCGTCCCCGCCACATTGGGAAAATGGGACAGTAGAATGAACAGTAGGAAAATATGAATACATCAAGAATCAATGCGCAGGAACTGTCGAGCCGTAAACTCTGGCAACTGGCCGAAACCCGGTCCCATGATGAGATCAGTGCCGACGAACTGTCCGAGGTCATTGCTGAACTGGCCAAACGCTGTCACGACCAGGATCAGTTGCGTGAACTCGACAAGCTGGAGAGAGAACACCAGGGCTGACACTCCGCAGCCCCCACAGTACTATGCCCAAACCACCCGCCCGCCGGTCATCCCCGCAGGAAATCGCACAATTCCTGCAAAAGAGCAGCGCCATCACCCACTTCGTCCAGCAGCAACCACGCCTGCTGTTTGCCGTTGACGCAACTGCCAGCCGCCAACCCACCTGGGATCAGGCCAGGCAGTTGCAACAGGCGATGTTCCAGACCAGCGGCGTGGCGGCAACACTGGCCGTCCAGCTCTGTTACTACCGCGGCTTCGCGGAATTTCAGCGCCAGCCGCTGGCTGACCGAGAGCGCACAGCTCGCGCAACTGATGGGACGTGTGCAATGTGAGGGCGGACACACCCAGATCGCACGATTGCTGCGTCACGCCCAGGCGGAACACCGCAAGGCCAGCCGTGAGAGCCGTGGTGTTCATCGGCGATGCCGTGGAGGAAAGCCCCGACAGCCTGTGCGACCTGGCCGGCCAGTGCGGCATCCTGCAACTGCCGCTGTTCCTTTTCCAGGAGGGGCGCGAGCGGCAGGTGGAGCAAACCTTCCGCGCCATGGCCAAGCTCAGCGGCGGCGCCTACGCGCGTTTCGACAGCAACAGCGCCACCACGCTGGCAGCCCTGCTTGGCGCCGTGGCCAGCTTTGCGACAGGTGGACGGGCTGCACTTGAAAAGCGCGGCGGCGACAGTGCTAAACTGCTGCTCCAACAGCTGAAAACCTGAGAGCAAATGTGCCCCGACTGATACTGCTTCTGGTCGTCATTGGCGTTATCTACTATCTGCTGCGCCGCGCGCAATCCATGCCACCCCACAAGCGCCGGGCCGAGTACGTCAAGCTGGGCCTCGGTATCGTCCTTGTTGCAACAACAATTCTTGCGGCAACCGGTCGCTTGAATTTGCTGGTCCCTGCCTTCACTGCGCTGCTGGTTTTTGCCCGCCAGACGCTGCCGCTGCTCCTGCGCTTGTTACCGATGCATGTCGGCCCGCGCGGCAAGAGTGCCCCTGCGGCCGGCCAGACTTCGACCGTGGAGACAGTCCTGCTGCGCATGCAGTTGGACCACGATAGCGGTGCTTTACAGGGCGAGGTGCTCAAGGGCGCTTTCCAGGGTTGGCGGCTGGCGGACATGGACCGGCAGCAACTCGAGCAGTTTTTAGCGTTCTGCCGCAGCGAGGATGCCAACTCGCTGCAATTACTGGACAGCTATTTGCAACAGCGTTTCCCGGGCGAGGCGGCCTTTGGTGGACAACAGCAGGCTGGCCCGGGCAGCGGTAATACCATGGGACGCGCCGAAGCACTAGCGGTGCTGGGGCTGAAGGAGGGGGCTACCGGGGAGGATATCATCGCTGCACACCGCAAACTCATCCAGAAAGTGCATCCGGACCGCGGCGGCAATGACTACCTCGCAGCGCAAATCAACCTGGCCAAGGATATACTGCTGGGTTGAGGGTATGGACCAGAGCAAGTCCCCGCGGGAAGCACGCCTGAGGAGCGAATGAGCTTTTTGAGCGACCAGGCGTGCTTCCCGTGGGGACACAGCCCGTTGTTCGCGCTACTTGAACTGGCATCGCGCCGCGCAAATGCTTACACTTGCGCGCAGAATTTTTGAGGACATACCACTCCCATGACTGACGTATTTGTTGTTCGCAACCAGCTCGGACACTACTGGGGCAAGGCCAAAATCTGGGTGGACGGATCTAATCCCCGCACGGTAATGCGCTCGCGCTATGAGGACGAGGCGATCAATACGCTGTTCGAGCTCAGTTCCAAGGATGTTGAGCTGCGCGGCGAGGTGCTTGCGGCGCAACTCACCGAGCGCGGCGATCCCATTATCGAACCCAGCCAGTTCCCCCTGCTGGAAGAAGCGGATCAGTCAGGCGAAGAGACGGATGCTGATGCGGCGCACGAGGACGCAGCCGAGACATCGGCGCACCCTTGAAAAGTCACCGCGCAGACCCTATCTGGTATTAACAGGACAGCGACCACGACAGCGGTGTCTCGCGTGGAACACCAGCGCGTCCCCGCTGTCCAACCTGAGCATTGCAACGTAACGAGGGTAATAGAGTCCATATGAGAATTCTTCTGTTTCTTGCCACCAATATTGCGGTGCTGGTCCTGGTCAGCATCGTGTTCAGCCTGCTGGGACTGGACGGTGTCCTGGCGCAAAACGGCGTCGACCTGAACCTCGGCTCGCTGTTGGTGATGTGCGCCGTGTTCGGCTTTGGCGGCTCGCTGATCTCGCTGTTCCTGTCCAAGTGGATGGCCAAGCGTGGCACCGGCGCCTATGTCATCGAGCAGCCGCGCAACCGGGATGAGCAATGGCTGCTGGACACGGTCAAGCAGCTGGCGCAGGAAGCCGGTATCGGCATGCCCGAAGTGGCTATCTTTCCCTCCCAGGCGTCCAACGCGTTCGCCACCGGCTGGAACCGCAATGCCGCCCTCGTGGCCGTGAGCGCCGGCATGCTGCAGCGCTTTCGCCCGGAAGAGGTGAGGGCGGTAATGGCGCATGAAATCGGCCATGTGGCCAACGGCGATATGGTGACGCTCACCCTGATCCAGGGCGTGGTGAACACCTTCGTGATGTTCCTGGCCCGCATCATCGGCCACACGGTGGACCGCGTGGTGTTTCGGAACGAGCGCGGCTTCGGCATCGGCTACTTCGTGGTGACCATGGTGGCGCAACTGGTGCTGAGCCTGCTGGCCAGCATCATCGTGATGTGGTTCTCGCGCCACCGCGAGTACCGCGCTGACCACGCTGGCGCGACGCTGGCCAGCAAGGGCGGCATGATCGCCGCGCTGCAACGCTTGCAACTGGAGCAGGGCCAGCCGCAGGACATGCCGGGAGAATTGAAGGCGTTCGGTATCAGCGAGCAACTGAAGGAGGGTATTTCCGGGCTGTTCCGCTCCCATCCCCCGCTGGATGACAGGATCAGGGCCTTACAAGCGGTTTGATCAGGTACTCGCTCATGGGAATTACATCGATTTTGGTAAAATCGATAAAGCGGGCGCAGCTTTCCATCATGGCGTTCATATGCTGCTGCAGCAGGTTCTCGTCGCCGCCGGTGGCGTAGAACGCGTGGTCCGAGGTCATCGCCTCAGGCGGGAAATTCTCTTCCACCACCGCATGGCAGGGCGGGGTATCCTCGCTCAGGCGGCGCACCACCAGATTCTGCCGGTAACCAAAGGTGGACTGCGTGTCGATGGCAATCTGGGTGTGGCTGTCCTTCCAGAGCGCCAGCCACTCATCACGCGCCATATCGGCGGGCGCGGACATCAACACCACGTGACACATGCCGTAGACCCGCTCGCCCGGTCGTGAAGGATGCCGCTCCTGGTTCACCAGCGGCTCCGCCTCGACCACCAGATACGCCGTCTTGTGGCTGACATGGCCATCGATCAGCGGCTCCCAGTGCGCGGCGGCACCGGCGAAATCCACCCACAGGGACAGCATCGCATCGGGCACCGGCGCCTGGCTTTCAATGCGTCGTTTGCTCGCCTCCGCCACTGCGCTGTCGGCCACACAGATGCGCAAACCATGCACACACTTGAGCGCGGCCAGCTTCGGCGCCAGCTGGTGCAGCAGTTTCTCGCGAAACCGGTCCCCGCTCAGGGACGGGTCTTTCCAGACGGGATACAGCAGTTTTTCCACAGTGTGCTCCTGATGGTTTGAACTAGATACCCACTGGCGGCGTTATCGTAGAGCCGTTGTCGATCAACATTTCCGCACCGTTCACGAAACGCGACTCATCGGAGGCCAGGTACAGCACAAGGTTGGCAATGTCCTCGGGTTCGCACATGTTGCCAAACTTGCCGATCTCCTCTATTTCTTCCTGCGTCGCCGTCTCCTTGCCCGTGGCAACCTTCACCACCATCGGCGTCTTCACCCCGTCCGGGTGCACCGAGTTGCAGCGAATACCGTTCTTCTGTTGCTTGCAGTACATCGCAATACTTTTGGTCAGGGCGCGCACCGCACCTTTACTGGCGGAATAGGCGGCGACAAAAGACTGGCCGTGAATGGCCGCCACGGAAGACATATTGATGATAGATCCTCCACCGGATTTCGCCATCGCGGGAATCGCATGCTTGCAGCCCAGGAACACCCCGTCACTGTTGACCGAGTTGACCAGGCGCCAGGACTCTAAAGTGGTATCGCAAATATTACCCAGGGCGATAATGCCCGCGTTATTGACCAGAATATCGAGTCGACCAAACTTTTCTACCGTGGCGGCAATGACGGACTTCCAGTTGTCCTCGTCGGTGACATTCAGGCGCATGAATACCGCGTTTGCACCAATCGCGGCGGCGACGGCCCTGCCGTCAGCCTCATTCAGGTCCGCTACCACCACCCTCGCGCCCTGCGCGGCCAGCAGTTGTGCATCGGCCTTGCCCATGCCGCTGGCGGCTCCTGTCACAATCGCGACCTTACCCGCTACTCTTCCCATAATTCTGGACTCTCTCAACTGGTTGCTGCGAAATTAGCGGCGCTTGCTGCCACACTGTGACCCTGACTGCGGGCCAGTTAACCAGATGCCACGACACAGCTCAAATCTCGCGCGGCTAAACCCGCCACAGGACTACCCAATTGAACCGGTGCAAGGTCTCGCCAGCGCAGGAGCCGGGTAGTATTCTTGGTCTTTCGTCCGGGAACTCCAGAGGGGAACATCATGCAGCAACAGAATGGAACACCGGCGCTGGTCAGCTGGACCGGCTATATCGCACTCACGCTGTTGCTGGCGCTGCCGCTGTCCGTGCTTGCGGTGCGTGCCGGGGCCTGGCAACAGGGCCTGCTGATTTATGCCATTGCCTGTTTTGGTAGCATCCTGCTACTGCTGGTGTCCATTGTACTGCTGCTATTGCCGCGCTTTGCCCCGTGGCGCAAAGCGATCGCGGGGCGTGCGCTGCTCGCCATTCCGGGTATGGCGCTGCTGTTATCGCTGGCCAGTGGCGGAGCGTCTCCCCGCATCCACGACATTACCACCGACACACGCGACCCACCCACGTTCACCATGGCAGCGCAGCAGCGCGGACCTGGTAGCAACCCGCTGGACATTGACCAGACTGTCATCGCACAGCAACAACAGGCCTACCCCGACCTGCAGACAATCGTAAGCTCCCTGCCGATCGACGAGGCCTACAACCTGGCCCTGCAGGTGGCGACCGATATGGGCTGGGAGATCTATCACCAGGATCGCAATGCCGGCGTTATCGAGGCGGTCGAAACGACGCGTATCATGGCCTTCAAGGACGATATCGTCATACGGCTGCGCAGTAACGCACAGGGTACCCTGGTGGACCTGCGCTCGGTATCGCGGGTCGGTGAAGGTGATATCGGCGCCAACGCCAAACGTATCCGCGCCTTCCGCGAGGCGTTCCTGCAGGGCTAGTGCACGCGTGTCGACTATGTGGAAACCCGTAATCCGTGTCTTTGCCCGCTGCCTGTTGTGCGTCCTGGTGGCGGCAAGCGCCCGCGCGAAGGATGTCGATTACCTGAGCTTCGCCACCGAGGATGAAGCCAACACCACGGAAATTTTTCGCAAGGCCAGCCCGGCAGTCGTGTATGTCACCAATACCGCGCTGGGTCGCAGTCTGTTCAGCCTTGATGTCATGGAAATACCGCGCGGCACCGGCACCGGTTTCGTGTGGGACAGGAACGGCCTCGTCGTCACCAACTTCCACGTTATTGCCGGTGCACAGAAACTCACGGTCACCCTGCAGGACCGCACGGAACATGACGCCGAAGTCATCGGTGTGGCACCTGAAAAGGATCTGGCGGTGTTGCGCATGATGCAACCCCCGGACGACCTCGTCACGCTGCCGCTGGGCGATTCTTCCGAGTTGACGGTGGGCCGCAAGGTGCTGGCGATCGGCAATCCTTTCGGGCTGGATACCACCCTTACCACCGGCATCGTCAGCGCGCTGGGGCGGGAGATACAGGCCTCCGGCAACCGCAAGATCCGCGGCGTCATCCAGACCGATGCCGCCATCAATCCGGGCAATTCCGGCGGCCCCCTGCTCAATTCCCTGGGACAGCTGGTGGGTGTAAACGCGGCTATTTACAGCCCCAGCGGCGCCAGCGCGGGTATCGGCTTCGCCATTCCGGTGAACACGGTGAAGGATGTGGTGCCGCAACTGATCAGTTACGGGCGCATGTTGCGCCCTGTGATCGGCGTGGAGCTGGCCACTGACCAGTGGCTGCAGCGCTACCAGGTGGAAGGAGTGCCCGTGGTACAGGCTTATCCGGGACTACCAGCCGCCGAGGCAGGCATCAGCGGCGCACACCGCAACGCGCGCGGGGAAATCATCCTGGGTGACATCATCACCCATATCGACGGCAAGCCAATTCAAAGCCAGGACGATTTCTTCACCGCCCTGGAATCCCACAAACCCGGGGACGTCATCAACATCAAAACTCACCGTGGAGAAGAGACCCGCAGCTACCAGGTTGAACTGGTCGAATCGCAGTAACCGGCTTGCAGTCCGCTGCTACGACAGCGTGCCGCCGTCCACCCGGATATCCTCGCCAGTAATGTGTACGCCGTCCTCGGATACCAGCATGGCAATGACGCCCGCGACTACCTC
Organism: uncultured Gammaproteobacteria bacterium; assembly: GCA_963762235.1. Lineage (GTDB taxonomy): Bacteria > Pseudomonadota > Gammaproteobacteria > Pseudomonadales > Halieaceae > Marimicrobium. The sequence continues at coordinate 222,838 of CAVXKH010000005.1, forward strand.
GGGTGACTTGGCACCAGTCAGGGACATGATGCGTGGCATCAGCTCGAAATCCATGGTCTTGGGGAATTTGATGTTATCCGTCATACCCGTGTTGATATCGCCGGGGCAAATGCAATTGGCGCGCACGCCGCGTTTGGCATACTCCACCGCGATGCTGCGCGTCATGGCCAGCACCCCGCCCTTGCTGGCCGAATAGGCCAGACCACAGGGCAGACCCGACAGCGCGGCGGTGGACGCGGCGTTGACGATACTGCCTTTGGTTTGCACCAGGTGCGGCAGCGCGGCGCGACACAAAAACATGGTCCCCGTCAGGTTGATATCGATCACTTTCTGCCAGTGGGCTGTCTGCAACTCCTGCGTGTCGTCAAAGCGCAGAATACCCGCCATATTGACCAGGCCGTAAAGGCTGCCATAGCGTGCGATACAGGCCTGGACCGCTTCCTGTACGCTGCCTTCACTGCCCACATCGCAGACCCGGGCAGTGGCCTCACCGCCGCTCGCGGTGATCTGGGCCGCCGTGGCCTCCACGGCCTCTCGGTTGAGGTCCACACAAAATACCGAACCGCCCTCAGCAGCCATGCGCAACGCGCTGGCCTTGCCTATGCCGCTGCCGGCGCCCGTCACCAGAACAACCCTGTCAGTAAATCGCTGCATCATTCACACCCCGTTTTGAGGCGGCCAGCATGCCGCCTGTTGCCTGTCCGGTCAATATGGCCGGCAGCTGACACATGGATTGAATAGAAAATTATTCGGCAATGCGCTAGTGGTCCGACTTGATCGCCCCGATGCCACCCTTATCAACTTCCGCGCGCTCTTTCAAATAGGCCTGCAGCTTGGCCATCAATTCCTCGCGCTCCTTTGGCTCCGCCCGCTCCAGGCGCGCCTTCACCCAATCGCCGAACATGCGCTTGAAGTTAAGGGGGTTGTAGGTGTCGACTTCAGAGCTGAACATGCCTCTGCCGGCATACTTCAGGATGGTCATATTCACTTCCTCGTAGATACGGCCATCGCCAATATCGTTCATCCTGTTGCGCACTTCCGCGATGATCCAGCCCTTGTCCTCGTCAATTGAATACCAGGCTACGGGAAAGGCCGTCATCTCGCAGGCCGGCCAGGGTGTCATCAGGTCATAGATCCACTTGCGGATGGATTCCCTGCCCCAGAAATTGCCGTCCGCACACTCGATGTAGGTAGCGTCAGGCGTGAAACACAGCACCCAGTCCTCCCAGTCACCGGTCGACGCACCTTTCAGTGCCGCGGCCTGAAATTTATCAAATGCCTGCTCCAGCTCTTCTCTGTTCCAGCGACCCATACTGCGCTCCTTTGTTTCAGTGGTGTGTTACTCAGGTTTGAGGTTAGTGACTTACCGCGGCCGAATGGTCTCGGTACGATAGCTGTGCTTGTGCGCCGCGCGATCTACGGTAATGGTGATGTCCAGATCGTTCTGGGCGATCTGTATCACCTGTTGCCAGGCATCCATCGAATCCACCCGCACGCCATTGATTTCCTCGAGCAGATCGCCCTCCTGCAGGCCAAGCTGCTGCCAGAAGCTCCCTTCGATGAGCTTGCGCACACGCAGTCCGGTCATGCTGGCGTTCGGTCCTGGCGCTGCGGCGTAGTCTGCGGTCAGCCACGCCTGCTGTAGCAGCTGTGCGCGGTCGCGCAGGCCGACGTTGCGCCATTGTGTCATCATCCCCTCGCGCTGACTCCCCTCCTCAGCCAGCTGCAACAGGGACTTTCCGTAGTGGCTATCCGCGAGCGGCAGCCGCTGCCCGAGAGGCGGCGCGCCCGACTCGAGACGCAAGGTGCTCGCGGCGCCACCGGCGCGGACCTCGACAGCATCGCGATCGATGCGGGTCAACCTGGCGTCAGGGCGGGACGGCAGAGCGTCGCCCGTCCGCAATACGTAGCGCAGGGACTCCACGCGATCCTCGATAATCACCGCATTTTCCTGTGGATCATCAAGTGCCTGGCGGATTGCGACCAGACGTAGCGCCGCTGCGTCAACCGGGGTTGCATTGGAATTGTTGTGCTCCACTGTTTGTATCGGACTGTCACCGGAATTGTCAGCGGTCAACGGCGCAATAAAATCCGCTGGCGTGACCTTGCGCATAAGACGCGTCTCGAGAATAAAGAAAGCTGCCTCCCCGGTGGACAAATGGGAACGCGCCAGAAACGCATCAAAATCGGTGCGCAGTCGCTCCAGCTCACCGCGCAGGTCCACGCGCCAGCCGCCCTCCTCCCGGACGAAATATTGCAGGCTGCGATCAGGCCAGTCATCGCGCCCGAACTTGTACAGTCGGCCCTGGGCAGAATTTCCCGTAATTGTTATCTCCCTGAGCGCATCGCTCGCGCGCAGGTCCTGCCCGATCAGGCCGCGCTCCAGAGCGAAAGCAAGCAGCTGCTGTTCACTCATCGCCTGCAGCGCCTGCGGTTCCAGCATCAGGCGCAGGAACAAGACCTGCAGCTGCTTGATCGGTTCCAGCCCCTGCAGTGTTGCCGCGTCCGCATGCAATGCCAGCTGTTGCAGGCTGGGGTAGTACTCCCGGCTCGGTCCGCTAAGGAGCGCCAGGCTGGACCCGTCATGCGCTGCCGCAGCGGCGGCCCAGCGCTTCGCAAGCCGGTTGATCGCGACCTCGTCCTGCATTGGCATAGCGGGAGCGGGAACAGCCGCTGACACCGCATTGCATGCGCTTAGCATCAGGCCCGCCAGCAGACCTGCAGGGCGCAGCCAGCGTTTCATATCACAGCGACTCAAGCACAGTGGTCAATCCAGTCAGGCAGTCTGCGGTCAGTATCCTCGCGTCGGCCATGGCGCCCTCTGCAGGCAGTGCGGGCTGCCTGGCTAAAAGTTGCGCGCGCGCTCCGCGGCAATCAGCGACGGCGGCAGTCGCCTTTGCCGCAATACTCTGGCCAGACTCGGCACTGATCTGCTCACGCTTCACCGCCTCCGCCAACTGCCGCTGAAAGGCTTTATCGATATTCCATGCGGCGTAGCCCAGACGCGCTGCAGCCTCCTCGAGCGCGCAACCTTCGGTCAGGCACAGATTGGCCGCCGCAAATTTGATAAAGCCTATGTCCATCTCCACCTGGTTCCTGGCCGCTGTCACGAAGGACACCGGCTCATAGATGGTCAAGCCCGCTTCCGGCTGTGGCACCTTCCACTGCTCGGGCACGATGCCCTCCTTGCCGATGGGGCCGAGACCGAAGAAGTGAAACTGCTTCGTCAAGTCATCGAGTTGGGTCTGCTCCGCCGCGCTGATGTCGTCATAGTGCACGTCGTTGGTGTTGAAAAAATTGTAATTACCCTGGAACAGGTAGTAGTAGAACAGCGTCAGCAGCTCCGCCTTCTGCACCACATAACGGCCTGTGGTGGTGACCATGGCATTGGACTCGGAAGTGCCGGGACGCGTCAGCTCGGGGCCAAAGCTCTGCCCGGGCATCAACTTGCCGGTAGTGGCATCGAAGGTAACAGGCACCATCGCGGTGGGCGTGATATCGCCCATGCGCGTTTTCTTGCCGAGCAGGGTACCCAGATAATAGTGGTAGCCGACGCTCGCGGTATTGGTCCAGCGCGCGGGATCAAGATAGGCGCCGCCGATATAGTTGGCATCCGGCGTCGTGCCCCACAGGAACGGGATGGCGTATTCGTCCATCTTTTGCGGCAGCGCCTGCGCGGCAATCTGGGCTGCCGGGGTGGGGTCGGCCTGGACTACCGTCGCGCCATCGACGGATACGCATTTGCTGGTCCAACTGTCGCAGTACCAGCCGTCGATCGTGTTGCCGGGTGACCCGAAGCTGTTGAACGCCACGGGTGGATCAGGAATTGGTTCCCCGGTCTCGACATTGGTCAGGTTGAGTGCGCCGCTGCCATCGGATGCGTTGACAACCTTGAGGTCGGGCGTCAGCGTGGGCGACGCTCCTGTGCCGCCATGGACCGCGCGCTCCCAGGCCTTTTGCACTCCCCAGCCCTTGCCCTTTTCGGGACTGTAGGTGAAGTCGTATGCGATCAGCCTTGCATTGTCCGGGTCACCCACTGCGCCAGCGTAGGTAAACATGTAACGCGCGTGCTTCGACACACCCGGAATCTTGGGACGAATGGCCACATTGTTGGGCTGCGGCACGGTGTTATTGGCGTTGTAGGCGAGACAGGCCAGGTCGTGTAACTCGCCCGACTTGTCGAGCTCGCCGCCACTGACTGTGATATAGAGCCGCGAGATCTCGGGGCAGTCACGGGCGGAGAACGGATCGGGCTCCTTCACCACGACCGGATGGCCAGTCTGGCGATCAACCCAGATGTGCCAGCCCGAGGAGAATACGGTTCCCACCAGACCATCCAGGCCTTCGTTCACCATACGCAGGTCGTTGGAACCCAGCTTGTTCTGGCTGTAGTCCAGGAAGCGCGAGAACCAGATACGTTCGCCCGTATCCTGGTCCAGCTTCCAGATGCCGTAGTTGTCGGAAACGTAGACGCCGCCCTCGCGATCGACCATCGGCGCCTGGATACCGCCGCTGGAGGCCACCGCATTGCGCTGGCCCGCCTGGTCAGGAATGCCATCGCCGTCCTTATCCTCGCCCGTCCATGCCTCGGTGCGCCACACCACCTTGCCGTGCATATCCAGTGCGACCACAGTGGAAGTACCGCCGCCACGCGGCGATGCCGCAATGATGAGTCCGTTGGATGCTTCCGTACTGCCGTTGGTCATGAGCGCAGAAACGGGCGGCGAATTGGGCTGGGTCCAGCTCAGGTACTCGCTCTGGCCCGCCAGCTTGCGCTGCTCGAAACTGGTAACAAGACCTGAACCGGAATTGCGGTTCTCCCCCCAGGTGCCCATATAGGAGGAGTCGATACTCATCGGCCACACCTTGCTGTGCTCCTGCACGCCGCGATCAGAAATCGAGGCGGGGGCAGGCACGGGTGCGGGCTTGGCTGGTGGTGTGGATGAGGGCGCAGGTCCTTTCTCGTCTACCGACGAACATCCGGATTGCACGCCCGCCAGTGCGCATACCAGAACCAGTACAAGCCTTCGATTCCCGCGCATTCTCAGTGTCCTTTCTTATTGAAGTAGTGACAATACAGGCCGCGCCAGAGAACGGGGTGGCGACAGCGATTTTTCTGGGGATTTTAGACTTGCCGATTATAGAAGTGGATTAATTTTTGGCAACAGAATCAATGGCGCGTCTGGCCATAAACGGATCAGCCGTATTGGAATATCGCTCCTTTGCTGTGGTATTTGGTCACTGCGGACTGACTTTTTAAGCCATTGCCCGGTACCGCGCATGCTGTACCTTTAACTGTCCTGCATGCGCCCGTATCATACTGCCATCGCCGCGATCCCTCGTTGCACCAGCGCTACTGGTGCGAGCCGCCCCTGCACACATCAGGAGAGACATTTTGCAAGACCTGAATCAATTTCGTTTGGAAGTGCGCGCATGGCTGGAGGCCAACTGCCCCGCGTCCCAGCGCCAGCCCATGAAGTCCGAGGAGCAGTACTGGGGCGGTCGCCGCGGAGCGTTCGCCAGTGCGGACGCCCAACTCTGGTTTGAACGCATGCGGGACAAGGGCTGGACTGCCCCCGAGTGGCCCACGCAATACGGCGGCGGCGGCCTGAGCGCGCAGCAGGCCAGGGTACTGAAGGAGGAGATGAAAAGCCTCCACGCCCGCACCCCCCTGTTCGGCATCGGCCTGTGGATGCTGGGACCTGCCGTACTGGAGTACGGCAATGAGCAGCAGAAACAACAACACATTCGCGCCATCGTCAACGGTGAGAGCCGCTGGTGCCAGGGCTACTCCGAGCCCGGCGCCGGCTCTGACCTGGCCAGCCTGCAGTGCAAGGCGGAGGATATGGGCGACCACTTCCTGGTCAACGGCAGTAAAATCTGGACCACCGCCGCCGACAAATGCGACTGGATTTTCTGCCTGGTGCGCACCGACCCCAATGTCAAAAAACAGGAGGGCATCAGTTTCCTGCTGATTGATATGGATGATCCTGGCGTTTCAACCACCCCCATTGCACTCATCAGCGGGGAGTCCGAATTCTGCCAGACCTTTTTCGACAATGTGAAAGTCCCCAAGGAAAACCTCGTGGGGGAATTGAATAAGGGCTGGTCCGTTGCCAAAGCCTTGCTGGTACATGAACGCAAGCTGATGGCGGAAATCGGCAGCGACAGCCCGCGGCAGGTTATGCAGCCCAATATGGCTGCCCGCGAATACCTGGAGTTTGACAACGGCAAGATAGCAGATGCCCACCTGCGCAATGCCCTGGTGGAGTATGACATGCTGATGCAGGCGGTCGGGCTCACCCACTTTCGCGCATTCGAGGAAAAAGCCCAGCGGCGTGCGCAGTGCGGCGCCCATGGTGATGAAATACGTCGGCACGGAAGCGGAAAAAACCAAAAGCGAATTGCTGCTGGCCATACTGGGCAGCCGTGGTTTGGGCTGGGAGGGGGAGGGAAAAGGTTTTACCTCGCAGGAAATCGACACACTGCGCCTGTGGGCCATGTCCAAGGCCCTGACCATCGCCGGTGGCAGTTCCGAAATTCAGCTCAACCTGATCGCCCAAAAAGTTCTCGAACTGCCGCAGTCCTAGGAGCAAAACATTCATGGCATTGGTACTGAATGAAGAACAACGTCTGTTACGGGACACCGCGCGGGATTTCTTTGCCAGGCATGCGCCGGTGGCCGCGCTGCGCACACTGCGCGATACGCGCGACCCGGTCGGCTATGCCCCGGACCTGTGGCAACAGATGGCCGAAATGGGCTGGGCCAGTATCATTCTGCCTGAGGCCTACGGCGGACTGGAGTTCGGCTTCCCGGGGCTGGGTGTAGTGCTGGAGGAATCCGGCCGCACGCTCACCGCATCCCCCCTGTTTGCCTCTGCTGTGGTCGGCGCGTCCGCCATACTGCTCGGTGGCAGCGAGGAGCAGAAGCAGACCCTGTTACCGGCTATCGCCGGTGGCACGCTCACCCTGGCCCTGGCACTGGAAGAAACACAACACCATAATCCAACGAATATCACCACCACGGCCAAACGGCAGGGTGAGCATTTTATTCTCAATGGCAGCAAGTTTTTCGTGCTGGATGGCCACAGCGCCGACAAACTGATTGTGGTGGCCCGCACGGGCGGCACCGAGCGCAGTAGCGCAGGGCTAACGCTGTTGCTGGTGGACCGCAATGCCGAGGGTATGACCTGCCAGCGCACCGTCATGGCCGACAGCCGCAACGCCGCCAATATCCAGTTTCACAACGTGGCAGTCCTTGCCGAAAACGTACTCGGCACAATCAACCAGGGCTGGGTCATCCTGGAACCCGTGCTGGATCGAGGTCGCGTGGCAATCGCCGCTGAGATGATGGGCTGCGCGCTGGAAGCTTTTGAACGCACGGTGGCGTACCTGAAGCAGCGAGAGCAGTTCGGCGTGCTGATCGGCACTTTCCAGGCGCTGCAACACCGGGCTGCACACATACAGTCAGAGATTGAGTTGTGCCGTTCAGTAGTACTACAGTCTCTCTCGACCGTAGACGATGCACCACACCAGTTGCCGCCGCTGGCCAGTCTGGCGAAGGCCAGGCTGAACGAGTTGGTAAAGCTCGTAACCAATGAAGCGGTACAAATGCACGGCGGTATCGGGGTTACCGATGAACTGGAAATTGGCTTCTTCCTGAAGCGGGCGCGGGTTGCCATGCAGATTTTTGGTGACTCCGGTTTTCACAAGGATCGCTACGCCACATTGTGTGGCTACTGACAACGAGGATAAATAGATGGAAGCCAGCGCCAAGATAGCCATGGTCCACAAATACGTGGAAGCATTCGACAAACAGGATATGGACATTATCCGGGAGATCTATTCCCATGATGCGCGCGTTGAGGATCCGGTCGGCACCGACGTACACGTCGGAATAGATGCAGTCTGCGCATTCTACGAAGGTGCGTTGAAGTCCGGCGCGAAATTGGCCCTGAGCGGCGACCCGCGCTGCAGTGGCAATGCGGTGGCCTTTCCATTCCAGGTACAAATGCCCGGCGTTGTCATCGATATCATCGATGTATTTGAGTTTAACGAAGAGGGCAAAGTCAACAGCATGAAGGCCTACTGGGGACCAGAGAATTTCAAATCATAGCAGCCTGGCCACGGCTACGGATGGCACACTATACAAGGGGTTTTTTAGTTGGTAGCATCTTTTATATAGTGGGATTTTAATAATCTGATCTTCGGTTTGACCAGTAATCAGGGGGTGCTCCCGATGGCAATGGCGATGAAGGCTTCCGAACTTGACGTGGCCGCCCGCGCGGCAAAAGAGGCAGGAAATCCAGTGCAGGCCTTGCGCCAGTTGATGGCGGCTAACCGGCTTGAACCGGACCCCGAGAGAGAAATTCTGATCCGGGATCTGCGGGTTACGCAGGACCTGTATGGGCCGCGCACGCCACGCGCGTTGGGTGACGCACCAGCGTCACTGTCCTATGAACAGGGTATGCCGGCCTGCGCCTTGAGCGAGGTTACGCCTGAGATCGTGCGTGCTGCGTTCGCTGCCCGCGGCTGCCTGTATGTGCCAAATGCGCTGGATGCTGCCACAACCGATACACTGCGCGCCGCCGTCGAGGGGGCCCAAAGTGCTTGCCAAACCGAGCAACCGGATCCCCGCTGGTGCAGCACACCAACGATTTCCTCGGGTAAACACGCCCTTGGCCTCGCCAGCGCACGTTCGTTTGCCCACGATAGCGGCGGATGTCTGGCAGCAGATTCGCCGCGGGCAATGTTCCTGATCTGCGATATCTTTGAACGCTGCGGCATCACCGCAATTGCCGAGAATTACCTGGGAGAAACGCCGGTAATGTCCGCCAGTAAGTTCATGTTGTGGAAAGTCCCGCCAGGACCCGAGGCCGGCTGGCACCAGGATGGCCGCTTTCTCGGTGAGGGGATGGACATCGCATCGCTGAATGTCTGGACTGCACTGACCGACTGTGGTGAATCCGCACCGGGCATGGATCTCGTGCTCGATTATCCCGATCACTATATTTTGGCAGCAGAGGACAGCGCCTTCGATTGGGCGGTGTCCAATTCACAGGTAGAAGAACTGCGCAAGCGCGTCCCGGTGGTCACGCCTCGATTCCGGGCAGGCGACATCCTGATGTTCGACCAGTGGTTGCTGCACCGCACCAGTAGGCGACCCGATATGACCAACACTCGTTATGCGATCGAGTCATGGTTCTTCGCTCCATCCGTTTTCCCGCTTGGTCGCGTAGCGCTGCTCGCCTGATAGGTGTCAGTCAATGAAGCTGATGTCGATCAGGGGGCAATTGAGTTTCACTGTATTGTGACAGGGCTGGCAGGTTCCAAGGCCGGAAATTTTCGATACTGAACATGTCCTATCATTGCAATAACCAAGTCTCAGGTGTGTTTCAAAAAACCACGCCGTCGACCCGCCTCAGCGGGCTCTGCAGGTGCCAATATTATGGAGAATGGCAAACGTTATTGCCTGCTGGTACTCAGTTGGACCACGTTGTACCTGGGACTGATCGCAGCCTTCAATTGGGCCGTAGATCCTTACCAGTTACATGATACGGCGGAGCATATTGGTCTAAACACGAAGAAGACAGAAATCTTCTTCCAGCTTGGGATGACCAAGGCTTACCAATTTTATAATAGCGATGCCTCCAGCCTGATCCTGGGATCATCGAGGGCGGGCAGGGCGATTGATCCCGGCCACACGTCCCTTAGTGGCCAGCATTTTTACAACTTCGCCACGCCGGGAACGCTCCCCAGGCAGGATTACCTTAAGCTAAGGGCGGCAATTGCAACGCGCAAGATTAGTCGAGTGATTTATTGCGTCGATTTTTTCACCTTCAATGGCTTCTATACCTTACCCGCCAGCTACAACGAAGAGTTCAGCAAACGCATGTCCCTGAATGATTCCGTGTGGAGGAGTCCCGCTTTTGTGCAACAAGCCATTGTCGACTATGGCGCCAATTTCTGGTCCTACCATGCCCTGCGCGACAGCATACTAACCATCAGGAATCAGGAAGACGCGGAATCGGGCAGATTACAATATACCGTCTTGAATGATGACGGCTTATGGGAACTTGTCCTTGCATCAAATCGTCAACTCCTGAATGCTTTTGGGAGCATGGAGAGATCCTACTTGCGGGAAACCTGGTTTTCGCCCTACTCGCACCGATTTTCTCTGAATAAAAATGAGGCCGCGCCCAACACAGCCTTTGACGATTTCAAGGCATTGCTGGCAATTGCACACGCCAATGGTATTGAGACCACCATTGTAATATTGCCAGTGCATGCTCGATTGCTGGAGACTCTTGCCTACGCGGGTCTGTGGGAAAACTTTGAGTATTGGAAAAAGCAATTGGTCATCCTCAATGAGGAAGTTGCGAAATCCGCGGGGCATTTGCCCTTCGACATCTGGGATTTCAATGGCTATTACCGGACAATAACCGAACACGTTAGTGGCGACATCGATGCCGGTCCGCTTATATGGTTTTACGATTCAGCACATCCCAGCATCAACACGGGGAACCGCATTTTGGATATTGTAGCTGGTAAGTCCCCGGCTGATTTTGGTGGCAGGATCGATTCGAACAATATTGACAGTTGGTTGCAACGTCAGCGTGATTTGCGTGACGCCTATCGGGCTGCTAATCCTGAGCAAGCCGAGAGACTCAGGAACACCGTCAACAAAATCAGAAAACAGTTCCCGTGGGATATATCACCTTTGCCCGGCTCAGAACTGGTAGTAGATAAATTCGCTGACTCCAAACATTCCCATTAGAGAGCAGCAAAGCAGTATTCCCGAGAATACCGCCCAACCAGGGGATGGCTGCCATCGAAATTTGTCCTTGCTTTCAAGCAGATCAAAAAGTTGGGCGGCATTTGGCAATCCAAGGGTAAACAAAAAAGCGGCGACAAAAAGTAGTGGCATCAAGAATGCGGGCGGAAGACGGACCGTAGACGCCAGATTGAAGAAGGCGCTAAAGCCGTTACTGGAAATATAATCTGCATAGCTACGGGACAAGCCTCCATTGCCGGCACCAAACATCGCCAATATTGTCTGGTTTGCTACTGTGATATCGGGGGCGCGAAAATATACCCATGCAATAACGACCGCGAGCGTGGTAACTAGCAGGCTTAATCCAATGTACAACCGATTCTGCAGCAGGGAAGTCAATTTAAATTTCCAGCAAAGGGCTTTCCACCCGTGGTTGACTATCAGGTAACCGGCATGCAACCCACCCCAGATTAGAAACGTCCAGGCTGCACCATGCCACAAGCCGCCGAGCAACATGGTTGCCGCTAAGTTCACGTATCGACGGACGCTGCCATTACGATTCCCTCCCAGGCCGATGTACAGGTAGTCGCGCAGAAAGCGCGACAGTGTCATATGCCATCGTCGCCAGAAATCGATAATCGACCGCGACTTGTAGGGGGAGTTGAAATTGACTGGCAGTACAATGCCAAACAACAAACCCAAGCCGATTGCCATATCGGAGTAACCGGAAAAATCGAAATATATCTGAAAATGATAAGACAGTGCCGCCACCCATGCATCGCCAGTGTAGAAAGCGCCATCGGGCACAGATTTGTAAAACCCACTGACATATGCGGCAAAGTTATCCGCGATAAGCACTTTCTTGAACAGTCCCATAATAAACAGGCTAAGACCGGCAGCAAAATTTGGGCTGAGTTCGGGATGCTCCGCCATGCGAATACACTGGGGCATCATTTCCTTGTGATGCAATATGGGACCGGCAATCAGGTGTGGGAAAAAGCTAATGAACAAACAGTAATGCAGAAAACTGTACTCCTGGGCTTTGCCGCGCCAGGCGTCTACCAGGTAAGCTATCTGCGTAAATGTGTAAAAGGAAATCGCCAGCGGAAGAATAATATCTGCAATCTCCCAGTGCGCGCCCAAAACAGTATTGACATTGTCGATGAAAAAATTGGCGTACTTAAAATAGCCGAGTAAGGCCAGATTGACTCCAATACCAGCAATGAAAACACCACGCGTCCTCCAGCGATTATCCCGGGAAAGGATTCGACCAACGGCAAAATTGAAGCATATCGAAACCAGTAGCAAAATAAGATAAATCGGCTTCCAGTATCCGTAGAAAATAAATGAAGCCACTACCAGTACGGCCAAAGACGCTCGCGCAGATATCCACCGTCTTGAAGCATAAAACGCCGCCAACACCAGGGGCAAAAATACAAGCAGGAAGATGAATGAGTTAAATAGCATTAGCCGTAGTCCAATGGCAGCGCATCACATTGATCGCCGGCCCGCAACAAATTTGATGTCATACGATGCGAGCCCAAATCTCATTTTGTCTTTCCTGGCTCGCACCTGGCTTTTTATTGTTTTCACCAGCAACTTTCCACCAGCATTCTGGAGGCTATCGGTGAATCATAGGGGGCTAATCATATGGACAGGGTAACTGTACCCCGGAAAAGTCGGGGGCTGCATGCGGTACCCGATTACCGACATGCCGCGTAGCAACTTCGAAAATGAGGGGACGACTCGAAACGACTCAACTGAATAATCGGGCAACTGACCCCTATTCGCCAGAGGAACTGCTGCATCGATCAAAGGTGGCAGCATAGCGCTCGATCCACTCCAGCGCCGCCTCGTCGGGACTGAGCAAGCGTCCACATTCACGCAGCATCGACTGACGGTACTGCCTTATCTGGTGACACTGCTGTTCCATGCGCAACCTGAACGCGTCCTGCACCGATAAGGTTCCACTCCTGCTTTGCACGACTCCGTTGGACACAACATCCCTCACTCGCTGCCCGCGTGGTCAATTGATACCAGTACCGGGCGTGAAAGTCAGGTACCTCGCCAGAGCGTTGTGAAGCAATACACAGGATTTTCAGGGTTCTGAAGTAATTTGTGGAATATTACCGCGCTGCGTTATCCCGTAGTTGGCGCCTAGAGTTCTTTCATGGAGATGCGCTGGATCAGGGGTTCAGCACCCAGGCTGAATACGGCATCTGCATACTTAGGCGGTCCCATTTTCGCCACGGCATTATTGGACATGGCTATTGGCTCCTTGGGCATGCCGATGAAATTGGTGTTCAATTTTCCATCGTTATCCTTATCGTAAAATACCGACAGGGCATACTCCCCCAGCGGCAGCTGTAGTTCGGTCCGCACCAGATCCCCGTCGAGGGCTTCGGCAATGGCCACTTTCTTGCTCAACACGGTATTGTCACTCAACCAGGTCGAATCTGAATTATAAACCGCGATGTACACATTACCGGTGGCGTCCTTCAAGCCGGAAATCTCGACCATCAGAATACCTGTCAGGTCTTGCGCCATTGCGGCCTGGCAGGCAAAGGACAATAGGACCAGTTGCATTACACGTACACCACTTCTCAATCGGAACTTCATAATGCCGCCTCATCGATAGGAAAATGCCAGCATAGCTGAAATCCGGGCCTGATTCAGCGCTTAACTGTTCTGTGCTTTCGAAAATTACGATGGCTCCGCGCTGCATAGAGGCTTTCCGCCAGCGGCGAAAGTTCAGTACACTGTCTGACCATCTCACTCCGGCAAGAAACGCTATGTCACTGGGTTCCTGGGATCCGAAAATTGAGTCGGCGGACAGCTCGCTTCTGTTACAGCCCGCACTTCTGCGCCGTTTGATCGACTACGACCGCGAGGATCAGTTGGCACAACTGGAGCAACGACTCAGTGCCGAGGACAAGCAGCGCCTGGCGGGATTGATGAAGATAGACCACAACATCTGGTGCGCCGCCGCAGAACCGTTGCCCGATAACGAACTGTTACACCTGATTCGCTTTTTCGCCGCAGCGGAAAACCTGCCGGGATGGGAGGCGGGAGCCAGTTCGCCGGTCATTCCCCTGGCGAAAATCCTGCGCCAGCGGGGTGCGCGGCTGGACAAGGCATTGCTGCAGTGGCTGCGGGAAGTCAACGACAACCGCTACCTGCCCTACGGTCCACTTTAAACACTCACCGCGGTTTACCTTTCTCGAAGGCCGCTGCCTGCTCTGCAGTCGCCGGCGTCTGGTACTGCTCCTTCCACTGCTCGTACGGCATGCCGTAGATTCGCTCCCGGGCCTGGTCGTAATCGACTTCCAGCCCCGCGTCCCGGGCCGCTGCCATATACCACTTGGACAGGCAATTGCGGCAGAACCCCGCCAGGTTCATCAGGTCGATATTCTGGGCATCCTTGCGACTGTCCAGGTGTTCCAGCAGGCGGCGAAACACTGCCGCTTCTACTTTATCCGTATCACTCATCTGCGTCGCGCTCCCGCGTACTGAACCCGCTGCTCAAATCGGCATGTACTCGCCGCCGTTCACATCCAGCGCCGCACCAGTCACCACACTGGAGTAATCGGAGCCAAAGAAGATCGCGGCCTTGGCGCATTCGCCATCGTCGGGAATAACGCCCAAGGGGATACTGCGGGTGACCTCTGCGATCAGTTCCTCCTGGACTTTTACCGGTCGCCTTGGCCTGCCAGTTGAAGTAACCCTCCACGCTGGGGCCCCACATCCAGCCCATATGGCAGCTGTTGACACGGATATTGTACTTCCCCAGTTCCAGGGCCAGGTGCTTGGTGGCGCAGCGCAGTGCGGACTTGGAGGAACCATAGCCAGCCTGGGTCGCCAGCGGCTTGTGCTCCACCATGGTGGCGATCATCACGATCGCGCCACCGCCACTGTTCTTCATGTGGTGCACACAGGCCTGGGTAAGATGCATGGTGCCGAAGAAGTTGACATCCATGGCGCGCCGCCAACCGTCCATGCTGGCTTCCTCCATCGGCTCAAAGCTGCCCGGGTCGTAGGCGCTGTTGAACAGTACATCGATACGGCCAAACTCTTTCACAGCGCGATCCGCCAGCGCCTGGCATTGGCCCTGGTCCGCGATATCCGTGGCGACCTTCAACACCGCAGTCCCCAGGCCGAGGGCACGTATCTCCTGCTCGGCAACATCAAGCTTGGCCGGGGTGCGCGCTGCCAGTACCACCGCGGAGGCACCCTCCCTGGCCGCCAGGGTAGACAATTCCTGACCCAGGCCGGGACCGATTCCCGAAACGATGACCACTTTGTCTTTCAGCAACATATTTTTCTCCTGTGATTAAATGGTAAAAGAGCAAAAAAATTCAGAGTCCTCATGCGAGCGTCGCAGGGTACTCAGTGATACTGCAGAGCAACGCCCTCGGCGCCCACCACCTCACGCAATTGCTGTATCAGTTCATCAGCTGGGCACAACCCGCCAGCGCGCCCCCAGCCTGATCCGCGCGCAATTGCTGGGCTGGCGGTAAATCAGCGAGACCGGACAACTGCCGCCTCCGGCCCCGGCAAGGGTTTTCTCCAACAACTCGGCAAACTGTTCGTTCACGCTTTCCGCACAGACTTCAATGGTCAGGTCCGACACCCTACTCTGCCTGGCCGCAGCGAGGCTGCGCAAACTACTGGCCCGCATCGCCAGTTTGCCGGTTTTGTCATCGACGAATACCCGCCCCTCGGCAATCACGATGGTATCCTTCAACAGCAAGTCCCGGAACTCGGAATACGCTTCGGAAAACAGCGTTACCTCAATCTGCGCGCTACTGTCGTCCAGGGTCAGTACGCCCATGGTGCCGCGCCGACTGTTCATGGTGCGTGTCGCCATGATCAGCCCTACGATCACCTGGTTGCCGTGATTGCCGTGGCTGTCCGGGCTCAGATCGGCGATACGATTGGGCGCGAACTTGCGCACCTCCGCGCGGTACTCGTCTATGGGATGCCCGGTGATGTAAAGTCCCAGAGTATCCCGCTCGCCGCCCAGTCGCTCCTTGTCCGACCAGGGACGCGCTCGCGCGAAAGGCCGCATAGACATCATCGTTGCCATTGTGGTGCCCGGGCACCACATCCCCGAACAGGTCTTCGATGCCGCTGTCGCGATTGCTCGCGCTCTGCTCGGCGGCTTTGAGGGCATCGTCCAGGGCCGCCATCAGAATCCAGCGCTCCACTTGCAGCGAATCCAGGGCGCCGGAGCGAATCAGCGCTTCAAGGGCGCGGCGGTTGACCTTGCGCGGGTCGGTGCGGGCACAGAAATCAAACAGGTCGGCGAACGGGCCGCCCTCATTGCGGGCCTGCAGGATACTATCCACGGGGCCCTCGCCCAGACCCTTGATGGCGCCCAGTCCGTAGATGATATCGCCGTGCGAATTGACTGTGAACATGTACTGGCCTTCGTTGACATCGGGCAGTTTCAGCGACAGTTTCATGCGCTTGCACTCGTCCACGAACACCACGATCTTGTCGGTGTTATCCAGTTCCGAGCTCATCACCGCCGCCATGAAGTGCGCCGGATAACGCGCCTTCAGCCAGGCAGTCTGGTAGGACACCAGTGCGTAGGCCGCCGAGTGGGACTTGTTAAAACCGTAGCCGGCGAACTTCTCCACCAGGTCGAAAATCTTGATCGCCAGGTTGCCATCCACGCCCTTGGCCCTGGCGCCCGCTTCGAATATCTCCCGCTGCTTGGCCATCTCCTTGGGATCTTTCTTGCCCATGGCGCGGCGCAACACATCGGCACCCCCGAGGGTATAACCCGCCAGCACCTGGGCGATCTGCATCACCTGCTCCTGGTAGAGGATAATGCCGTAGGTGGGTTGCAGAATCGGCTGTAGCCACGGGTGCTGGTACTGGGCATCCGGGTAGGAGAGTTTCTCCCGGCCGTGCTTGCGGTTGATGAAGTTGTCCACCATGCCCGACTGCAGGGGGCCGGGTCGAAACAGCGCCAGCAGGGCCACAATATCCTCGAAGCAGTCCGGTTGCAGCCGCTCGATCAACTCCTTCATGCCGCGCGATTCCAGCTGGAATACCGCAGTGGTTTCACCCGACCGCAGCAACTCAAAACTGGCGGCATCGTCGCAGCGGGATCTGGGTGATATCCAGCGGCAGCTCGCCCGCTCTCGCGCGGGCGGGATTGATCATTTTCACCGCCCAGTCGATGATGGTCAGGGTGCGCAGGCCGAGGAAGTCGAACTTCACCAGACCCGCTTCCTCCACATCGCTCTTGTCGAACTGCGTGACCAGGCCGGAGCCGCTCATCGTCGCAGTACAGAGGCGCGAAATCGGTCAGCTTGGAGGGGGCTATGACCACGCCACCGGCGTGTTTGCCCACATTGCGCACCACGCCTTCAAGTTGCTCGGCCATATCCCAGATTTCCTGGGCCTGGTTGTCCGCCTGTAAAAACTCCCGCAGGGGTTCCTCCTGTTCGAGGGCTTTGGCCAGGGTCATACCGACTTCAAAGGGAATCATCTTGGACAGCTTGTCTGCCAAACCGTAGGACTTGCCCTGCACCCGGGCCACATCGCGCACCACCGCCTTGGCCGCCATGGTGCCGAAGGTAATGATCTGGGACACCGCCTCGCGGCCATAGGTCTGGGCCACATACTCGATCACCCGGTCGCGCTTTTCCATGCAGAAATCCACATCGAAATCCGGCATGGAAACCCGCTCGGGATTGAGAAAGCGCTCGAACAGCAGGTCATACGCCAGCGGATCGAGATCGGTGATCTGCAGCGCGTAGGCCACCAGGGAGCCAGCGCCGGAACCCCGCCCCGGCCCTACCGGAATATCGTTGCCCTTGGCCCAGCGAATAAAGTCCATCACGATCAGAAAGTAGCCGGGAAAGCCCATCTGGATAATGGTGTCCAGCTCGAACTCCAGCCGCTCGCGGTAGGTCTGCTGTTTCTGGAGAACGTCCGGGGCAGCGCTGTCAAAGAAAACCTGCAGGCGCTTATCCAGGCCTTCATGGGACTGCTGCCGAAAAAATTCATCCATGGTCAGGCCGGCAGGCACCGGGTAATCGGGCAGGTAGGGCTTGCCCAGTTTTAATACCACACTGCAGCGGCGCGCGATCTCCACGCTATTGGCCAGCGCTTCCGGAATATCCGCAAAGAGCTCTGCCATTTCCTGCGGTGAGCGCAGGTATTGCTGTTCGGTATAGTGGCGCGCCCGTCGGGGGTCGTCGAGGGTCCGGCCCTCGCGGATACACACCCGGGCCTCGTGGGCCTCGAATTCATCCGCAGTGAGAAAGCGCACATCGTTGGTCGCCACCACCGGGCACTGTAGCTCCTGCGCCAGCTTCACCGCCGCGTGCAGGTGGGACTCGTCTCCCTCTCGTCCTGTGCGATGCAACTCGAGGTAAAACCGCCGGGGATACAGTTCCATCCAATAGCGGGCGCGCTCGGCGGCGAGCGCGGCCCGATCACCCAGCAGGGCCTGTCCCACATCCCCGGCGGCACCGGCGGACAGCGCAATAACTCCCGCGCAAGCCTCCTCCAGCCAGACTTTGCTGACATAGGGCACGCCCAGATGCTGACCCTGCGTATAAGCGCGGGAAATCAGCAGCGTCAGGTTGTGGTAACCCGTCTGGTTCATGGCCAGCAGGCACAGAGGATAGGCCCGCTCGGGGTCATCCGCATCCATCACCATCAGGTCCACCCCGAAAATGGGCTGGACCCCTGCGGCAAAAGCGGCCTTGTGAAACTTGATCAGGGCGTAGAAATTGCAGACGTCGGTGACGGCCACGGCGGGCATGCCCAACTCGAGCCACACGCGCTACCAGAGGCTTGATCCGGACCAGGCCGTCGACCAGAGAGTACTCAGTATGCAGGCGCAGGTGAACGAAATCAGTCATGCCGTGATTCTACGCGACTTGTCGCTGCTGTTGCACCGCGGCTAGGTCGCTGCCAGTATTTTTTTTACCGGCGCGAAACTGCGCCGGTGCACAGGCGTCACCCCCAGTGTGTGCAGCGCCTGTAAATGCGCTGGCGTGGGATAGCCCTTGTGCGACGCGAACCCGTAGCCGGGATACTGAATTTCCAGGGCGATAAGTGCACTGTCCCTGTGTACCTTGGCCAGTATGGAGGCAGCAGCAATAGCCGGCACCCGGTCATCCCCCCGCACTACGGCGTCCGAAGCATAGTGCCAGCGGGGCAGCCGATTGCCATCCACCAGCACATATCTGGGCTGCGGATCCAGCGCCTGTACCGCCCGATGCATGGCCAACAGGGACGCTTGCAGGATGTTCAGTTCATCAATCTCGGCGACACTGGCGCTGGCAATGGACCAGGCCAGCGCGCGCTCCCTGATCAGCTGTGCCAGTTCCTCCCGGCGGGCGGCAGACAGTTTCTTTGAATCGCGCAGGCCTTCGATAGGACGTTGTGGATCCAGCATGACAGCAGCGGCCACCACGTCACCGGCCAGTGGGCCGCGGCCCACTTCATCCACTCCGGCCAGAGCGGGGCCGAGATGGTCCACGTCCATCAGGTCGTTCACTGCCTCTCCCCACCTGCGAGTACCCGTCCCAACCGAGCGTTCGGATCGACGATCTTTCGCCTGTCTAGTATTGCGCCCTAGCGATCCGCACAGAGAATGGTCGCGGTAGCCGCAATTTCGCCATCCACATCGGAACTGACATCAAACTTCCAGATACCACGCCGCTGCGAAACGACAGTAGCACGCAACATTACCCGGTCACCGGGCACACAGGGGCGCCTGAAGCGCAGGTTGTCAGCGCCGGCAAAATAGTAGGTGGAACCATCTTCATTGGTCTTACCCTGGCTGTAAAAACCCAGTATTCCTGCTGCCTGGGCCATCGCTTCAACCAGCAACACCCCGGGAAAAATTGGATTATCGGGAAAATGGCCGTTAAAAAACGGCTCGTTAATGCTGAGGTTCTTGTAGGCGAGGATGGACTCACCCGCTGTGACTTCGACCACGCGATCAACCAGAGAAAGGGGTAGCGATGAGGCAGATACCTGCGAATATCTGTAATTTGCATCCTCAACTCAACCCCTTTCAAGCTAAAGCCAGCTGCGTGGGTTCGACTCGCTCAAGCAGGGCCAAAAATCCACAACCCTCTGCGTACACCACTGGTGAACGCCCGATACAGTCGATCAGCCGGTTCACCCAGCATGTACTTGTGCAATATTACTTCGTATTGAGCTGATTCAGCTTCTCAGTCACCTTGGCGGTGATGCTGTAACTTTCTTCCGCGTGGACGACTGCGTTGCGTGTCAGCAACAGGCCGATACCTTCCTGCTTGATGATATCGCGCAGTACTTCCTGTACCTTCGGAGCCATCTCCTGCAGCAATGCCTGACCGGCAGTCTGTTCAGCCTGCTGGAGCTTGCCAACCACATGGTCCAGATCCTCCTGCATACCGCTAAGCTTCTTCTGGGCGGCTTTCTTCTGCTCCTCGCTCATGACTGCCGAGTCCTTCTGGGCTGTCTTTAGCAGAGCTTCACCCTCAGACTTGAGCCGATCAAACTCGGCCTTGTTCTTCTTGTATTCAGCTTTGTCGCGCACTTCAGCGAGACGTTTCTGCGCAATATCCGTTTGCAGGATGGCGCCCTGCACATCCACCACGGCAATTTTGCCCTCGGCCCAGCCAAGTGCTGGAACCGAGAACGCCAGTATAACAAGTGCAACTTTAAGTAATTTAGACACATTTTCCTCCAGTAGTTAACAACATCAAAATTAGAAGCCCCGGCCCAGCGTAAACTGGAAAATTTCTTCCTCGTCATAGTCGCCAGGATTTATCGGTTTGGCGAGGCTGAACGACATAGGGCCAAAACCGGTAATCCAGGTCAAACCAACTCCAACCGAGTAGCGCAGCTCGCCAAGATCCACGTTATAGCAATTGTTCTGTGTTACACCGCAATCGGTATCGTAAACATTACCAGCGTCAAGGAAAAAGCCCGTACGCAACTGGCTCTGATCCTTGATAAACGGCAGGGGAAACAACAACTCGGCCGTGCCCTCTATCAGCACGTTGCCACCGAAGGCATCATTATTGCTATTGTTATCGACCTGGTAGTACAACAACTGCCCGTTGCTGGCAACATAGCCATACAAATTGCCATCGGGGCCGCCGATCTGGGTTGGATTGCCCTCCGCGTCAATTTCTGTCACTGGTGCAGCCACCACATAGCTATCAGCAGGCGTACTCTGCGGGCCCAGCGTATTGCTCTTGTAACCCCGCACCGAACCAAAGCCGCCCCCGAAGAAGTTTTCGTAAAAAGGCAGTTCATTGGTATCGCCGTAACCGCCGCCATAACCCAACTCGGTTTTCAGATGCAGCGTCCAGGTATCAAGCACGGGCATCGGATAGAAAACCTCACCGTTGTAGGTCAGCTTGTAAAACTCAAGATCAGACACCGGCACCGAAACCTCAAGCGCCACGTTCTGTGACGCGCCGCGTGTCGCCATCCGACCGCGATTCAACGTCGACTGACTCCAGCTGCTGGTCACAGTGTAGTTCAGGAAGTCATTGCCATTTACGTTCAGAAATCCCTCCTGGGCTGGAACAACTTGGTAGCTCTGGGGCAGTGTGCTGAGAGGATTCAGGACCTCGGGAGCAGTGTATTTGCCATCGACATTAGTGCTCTGGAACCAGTCATTCACACCATTAATATCCAGTCGCGGGCTGGACTCGATTTCCTGTACCGCATACTGGCCAACATTAATGTCCGTATTGGCCACACCCAGGCTCAATCCAACGCGCTGCGTTTCCGAGAGCGGATAGCCGTAGTTTACCGCGCCACCGAGCGTGTTGGTGCTGTAGTTCGCCACGTTGACTTTGTCCAGGTCGGTGGAGCGATAAAATACGTTGAAGCCACGACTCACCCCATCCTCGGTGTAATAGGGGTTGGTGTAACTGAAATTATAGAGATCCTGGTAGCTGGAAGAGTTGAGCCCAATGCGCGACGCGCTTGCCAGTGCCCATGAAATTATCCTGCTCCAGGTTTAAGCCCAGAATGATACCCGCATCCTGGGCGTAGCCTATGCTGGCCCCGATACTACCGGAGGACTGCTCCTCTACGGTGTATTCCACGTCGATCAGGTCGTCATGTCCAGGCACTCCGGGCGTCTCTACCGTCGCCTTGCTGAAAAAACCCAGCCGTTCCAGACGCACTCGCGACTGCTCGATCGCTGATGCCGAGGCCGGAGCACTCTCCATTTGCCGCATCTCGCGACGCAACACGGAATCTGCGGTTTTCATATTGCCCTTGAAATTTATGCGCCGCACATAAGTGCGTTTACCAGGATCGACAAAAAACTTCATGGCGACCGTGTTATCTTTGTCATTGACCTCGGGGATACCGGTTACCTTCGCGAAATTGTAGCCCTCATCGCCCAAACGCTTCTTCAGGGATTCCTCGGTAGAGGTCACCATCTGCTGGGAAAACGTCTGACCCTCTGCTATGAATAAAAAGCGGCGCAGATCGGTCTCAGGCAAGACCAGGTCTCCGGACAGCGCCACCGAGCTGACAGTGAACTTCTCGCCCTCGGTGATATTGGCGGTGATATAGACCTCCTTCTTGTTCGGAGACACCGAGACCTGCGTGGAATCAATGCGAAACTGCAGATAACCCCTGTCCATGTAGTAGGACGTGAGGGTTTCCAGATCGCCGGTCAGTTTTTCTTTTGAGTACTTATCGTCATTAGTGAAGAAAGAGAGCCAACCTGTGGTGTGCAGTTCAAACTCTGATTGCAGTTCTTCGTCGGTAAAGATCTCATTGCCCACCACATCAATGTGCTTGATGGCCGCGACAGTACCCTCGTCAATATCGATATTGATAGTAACCCGGTTGCGCGGCTCAGGGATCACCTCGGCCTCAATATTGGCATCGTAGCGGCCCTGTAAAACATACTGTCTCTGCAACTCCAATTTCATACCTTCCAGTGTCGCCCGCTGGAATACCTGCCCCACCGACAGGCCGGCGCCCTTCAACCCATCCAGCAGGGCCTCCGTCTCGATCGCTTTGTTCCCCTCGATATTGATCTCACTAATGCTGGGGCGCTCAGTCACAACAACGACCAACACATTACCGTCCTGGCCGATACGGATATCATCGAAATTCCCGGTGGCAAACAAGCTGCGCGTAGCGGCCCGGATCGTCGGTTCATCAACCGTATCACCCACAGCGAATGGCAGTGCCGCAAATACAGTTCCCGCGGACACACGCTGCAACCCTTCCACCCGGATGTCGGAAATGATGAAAGTCTGTGCAGAGACAAAAGGTGCAATTAAAAGCAGCACCAGAACCAGAACTTTAGGCATGAGTTTAATCAAAATTTACCCCATCGCCGGATGGTATGTCGCAGTCCGGAGAATTCTATTAACTATTATGTTCACCGCGAGCACTACAGGCGTGTGAAATCATTATACAGGGCCAGCATCATTATCCCGAGCACCATAACCAGCCCGACCTGATAACCCACGGACTGTATCTTCTCAGGTACCGGACGCCCCGCCAATAGCTCAACCGTATAAAACAACAGATGCCCCCCATCCAGTACCGGAATAGGTAGTAAGTTTAAAACCCCCAGGCTGACACTGAGCAACGCCAGAAAGCTGATATAAGACTCCAGGCCGGATTTGGCGGAGGCGGACGCCACTTTAGCAATGGTGATAGGTCCACTCAAGTTTTTTGGCGATATTAAGCCCAGCAACATCTTTTTAATGGATTTCAGGGTAAACACTGACAGCTCCCAGGTACGGGAAAGGCTGGCTCCAAGTGACGCCAAAGGCCCGCGTGGGTAGCGTCGCACCATTTCCGGAGGCATTTCGGGGATAGCCGCTGCGAGGCCGACACGGCCGATGTCCTTGCCGGTCTCATCAGTAATGCGCTCGGGGACCATGCTGGCCTGCAAAATCTCATTACCACGCTGATATTCGACATTAATTGGCTGCTGCGGCCGCGCCCGAACATAGTCGACCCAGTCCATCCACAGGGCCATGGTCACGCCATCCACCCGCAGCACCCTGTCGCCGGGAAGCATGCCAATCTTCGCTGCCGGGCTGTCAGGAACAACTTCGCCCACCACCGGCGGCACTTCCGGGGTATACAGGCTGATACCCAGCCCGGCATAAAGGTCTGGCTGCTCCTGATCCGCCAGCCACTGATTGATGTTCGCCTCGGACTCGTAGACCACGCCGGAATCGGGATACTGCACAGCAAATTTAATGGTGCCGGTATCGCCGATACGATCCAGCAGACGGAAGCTGAGTGCCTGCCAGGTGGGCGTTTCGCCACCGTCTACAGCCACGATTTCCTGCCCGGCCTCCAGACCAGCCACCGCCGCCACTGAACCGGGCTCGACCTTACCGATAATCGGCACATAGCCCGACTCCCCGGCCATGTACAAAAACCAGTAAGCGACAACTGCCAGCAGCAGATTTGCCAGCGGACCAGCGCTGACCACGGCGATCCGTTGCAGCGGTGGTTTGCGGTTAAATGCCCGATGTAATTCCGAGGCCGGGACCTCCCCCTCGCGCTCGTCCAGCATTTTAACGAACCCCCCGAGGGGTATCGCGGCAATACTGTACTCGGTGCCCTGGCGATCACGCCAACTGAAGAGCGATGGGCCAAAGCCTATGGAGAAGCGCAATACCTGTACGCCGCAGCGTCGCGCCACCCAGAAATGGCCAAATTCGTGAATCGCCACCAGCACCGCGAGGGTGCCGAGCGTTAACATGATCGTATAGAAAAGTTCCATCAGACTCGCTTCAATGCACTGGGAGGGTGCCGCAGGTCAGCCAGGAATGCCAGATGCAAGTTCCCGCGCCTGGGCATCTGCCTTTTCGACCATGGACAAAGCGGTGGGTTCAACAATGTCCGCCCGTTCCAGCGTGTGCTCTATCACCGCAGGGATATCCGTGAAACGAATTTTTTTATCAAGAAATGCGGCCACGGCAACTTCGTTGGCGGCATTACACACGGCCATGGCGGTACCACCGACCGCAACCGACTCCCGCGCCAGGCGCAGGCAGGGAAAACGCAGTTCATCAGGGGCCTCAAAATCGAGACGGGCAGTAGCCACCAGGTCCAGTGGCGCCACGCCAGATGCCAAACGCTCGGGCCACCCCAGACCGCAAGCAATCGCGGTACGCATATCCGGATTGCCCATTTGGGCCAGAACCGAGCCATCCAGGTACTGGACCATGGAATGGATGATACTCTGGGGATGAACCACCACGTCCACCTGCTCTGGTGCCAGATCAAAAATCCAGCAAGCTTCAATAAACTCAAGACCCTTGTTCATCAGGGTTGCGGAATCCACGGAAATCTTGCGCCCCATGGACCAGTTGGGATGAGCGCATGCCTGGTCAGGTGTAGCCTCGAACATCTGCGCGCGACTCCAGCGACGAAAGGGTCCACCCGAGGCGGTCAGTAATACTTTACTCACGCCCCTGCCCGAGGGTGTGGCCTGGCTATCCACGGGCATACATTGAAAAATTGCATTGTGCTCACTGTCGATCGGTAACAACCGGGTGCCTGCTTCACGCACCGCCTGCATCAACAGGTGCCCGCCCATAACCAGCGACTCTTTATTGGCCAGCAGCAGGGTTTTTCCAGCCCGCGCGGCCGCCAGGGTAGAGTGCAGTCCGGCAGCCCCGACAATGGCTGCCATAACGACATCCACCTCCGGTGCTGTAACAATGTCCGCCAGGCCGGTCTCCCCGTGCTTCACGGTGGTGGGAGCACCTGATGGCAAGCGTTGCCTGAGCAGGGTTGCTGCGGCCTCATCCATCATTACCGCATAGCGAGGCGCAAATGCCAGGCACTGGGCAAGCATGGCATCAACGGATGAATGTGCCGCCAGCGCGTAGACTTCAAAACGCTCCGGATGCCGTGCAATGACATCCAGCGTACTCACCCCAATAGACCCGGTGGAACCCAGCACACTGACCAGGCGCTTGTTTGCGGCCACGACTACCAACCCACCAGCAGCAGGCCCAGTGCAAACACCGGCGCCGCGCCACACAAACTGTCCAGCCGATCCAACACCCCACCGTGACCAGGCAGCAGGCTGCCACTATCCTTTACTCCACTCTCACGCTTGACCATGCTCACCGTCAAATCGCCTATCACCGAGGCCAGTGCGGTAATGACCGTCACCGCCACGACTGAAGCCAGCCCGATATGAGCCGCGCGTTCCGGCAGAAGATACCACAGCAGCACTGCCAGCAGCGTAGCAGGCTGTCACGCCGCCCCAGAAACCCTCCCAGGTCTTGGCGGGACTGACCAGCACAGCCAGCTTGTGCTTACCAAAACGCCTGCCCGCAAAATAAGCGCCAATATCCGCCGCCGCCACCACCAATACCATGACCACCAGTAATAAGCCTGCCGGGGGGAAACTGAGCAGATACATCGCGGACATCCAGGCCGGCACAAGGATCAGCATTCCCATCAGGCTGCGCATGACGACGTTGCGCCAGAGCACTGCACTGTCCGGGTAACCCTTAACCCACAACAGCGCGAATGACCACCACAGGCAGGCCAGTCCCAGAACGGGCTGCACCTGCGCCCGCTGCGGATGCTCACCCAGTTGCCCATAGCTGTAGCTGGCAACCAGCGCAGCCAGCACCAGCACTACATAGAGCACACGAGCCGCCGGTTGATGCCAGCCGGCCAGGCTTGACCACTCCCAGGCACCCACGCCAATGAGTATGCCAAATAACACGGCAAGCCCTGGCAACGGCAAATAGGCGATAGCTGCCAAAAACAATCCGGCCATTAGCAAGGCGGTAATGACGCGTTGTTTAAGCATTTGAATGTCCACCTGTAACCAGGCCGTCCGGGTCTCGCAAACCGAAACGACGCTCACGCCGGCTGTATTCCGCCAGGGCTCGGGCAAATTCAGATTCTGTGAAATCGGGCCATAGGGTATCGGTAAAATACAGTTCCGTGTAGGCAAAGTGCCACAGCATAAAGTTGCTGATGCGCGCATCTCCACCGGTGCGGATACACAAATCCGGTCGCGGTAAATCGCTGATCGAGATGTTGCGATCAATGAGCTCCGGTGTAATATCCTGCGGCTGCAGCCTTCCCGCCTGTACCTGCCGCGCCAGCTTTTGAGCCGCCTGTGCAATGTCCCATTGACCCCCGTAATCCACGGCGATGACTACCGTCGCGCCGGTGTTGCCACAGGTCAGGCTCTCCGACTGCTGCATAAGTTTCTGCTGCCGCTGACTGAAACGGCGTCGCTCGCCAATGAATCGCATGCGGATTCCATCCTCGTGCAACTCCCTGACTTCATTGCGCAGGTAGCGTGATAAGAGCGCCAGCAAGGCGCGTACTTCAGGCACCGGTCGACCCCAGTTTTCGCTGCTGAAAGCAAACAATGTCAGCACTTCTACCCCGTGGTGCTTGCAGGCGCGCAATATGCCCCGCACCGCCTCCACGCCTGCACGATGCCCCGATGGACCGGACACGCCATTGCGCTTTGCCCAGCGATTATTGCCATCCATAATAACAGCCACATGGCGGGGAATAACCGGCGCCACGCCATCATCCGGGACAGACAAATTATCTTGGGTAGCCACTGGCGGGTGCTATATTTCCATCAGGTCGGCTTCTTTCTCTGCCAACAACTTTTCAATTTTGGCGACGAAAGCTATCGGTCAACTTCTGCACCTCATCCTGACCGCGACGCTCATCATCTTCACTAATGTCTTTTTCCTTGACCAGTTCCTTGAGCATGGCCATCGCATCACGCCGCGCACTGCGTACTGAAACCCGGGCCGACTCGGCCTCATGCCTGGCCTGGCGAATAAAGCCCTTGCGTGTGTCCTCGGTCAACATGGGCATGGGAATACGGATCACCTCTCCTGCCGTGACAGGGTTAAGACCCAGATCAGACTTGTAGATGGCCTTTTCAACCGCAGGAATCATGCTCCTGTCCCACACTGACAGCGTCAGAGTGCGGGCGTCCTCCACGGAAATATTGGCTACCTGATTGAGTGGGGTGTCCGAGCCGTAGTACTCGACCTTCAATCCGTCCAACAAGCTGGGGTGAGCCCGTCCTGTGCGAATCTTGTTAAAGTGATGCGCCAGTGCTTCCAGGCTTTTTGCCATACGCTCTCTGGCTTCGTCCTTTACGTCATTGATCATATTGATTACCCTCCCCGCGCCGCACTACCCGATCAATGTGCCTTCATTGCCGCCCCTGACGATATTGAGCAGCGCCCCGGGCTTTTCCATTTTAAATACCCGCACCGGCATCTTGTGGTCGCGACACAGGCAGATGGCGGTCAAATCCATGACCTCCAGTTTCTTATCCAGCACTTCATCGTAGCTGAGGCGCTCGTACTTCACTGCATTGGGTACTTTCATCGGATCGGCAGAATACACGCCATCGACCTTGGTCGCCTTGAGCACCAGCTCGGCATCCATCTCAATCGCACGCAAGCAGGCCGCAGAATCCGTAGTAAAAAAGGGATTGCCAGTGCCGGCAGAGAAGATCACCACATCGCCATTCATCAGCGCCCGGATAGCCTTGCGCCTGTCATAGTGATCTACGACCCCGGTCATCGGTATGGCGGACATGGCTTGAGTGGCAATATTGGAGCGCTCCAGCGCATCACGCATCGCCAGGGCATTCATTACGGTGGCCAGCATACCCATGTGGTCTCCGGTCACTCTATCCAGTCCCGCCCGCTGCAGAGCAGCGCCGCGAAACAGATTGCCTCCGCCCACCACAAGACCCACCTGCACACCGATTCCCACCAGCTGCCCGATCGCCAGCGCCATCGAATCCAGAACCTTGGGGTCTATACCAAAACTTTCGCTGCCGGTAAGTGCCTCACCACTGAGCTTGAGCAGGATCCGCTTATACTTTTTATCAGCTGCCAACTGGGGCATAAAACTCCCTCCAAAAGCTGGCAAGCATCTTACAGGACATCAGGCCATCTCCCTAGTGGCTTCAGCTGATATTTCTCGCTCTTGAGGTGACCGCGCGTCCGGGGCGCGTAGCAAATGCAAAAACGGGGCCGCAGCCCCGTTGTCGAATGACACCGCACGACAAATTAGCCGTTGAGCTGCGCCGCAACTTCCTGGGCAAAGTCGACTTTCTCGACTTCGATACCCTCGCCAACCTCGAAACGAACAAAGGAAACTACCTGTGCACCGGCGCTGGAGACCAGCTTGCCCACGGTAATATCGGGGTCCTTCACAAAGGCCTGCTCAGTCAGGCTGTTCTCCGCCAGAAACTTCTTGATACGACCACCGATCATCTTTTCGATAATTTCCGCGGGCTTACCGGAATCCTGGGCCTGCGCAATAAATATTTCTTTCTCCTTTGCCACCAGCTCCTCAGGCATATCTGCAGCAGACACTACCTGGGGGTTCACGGCGGCGACGTGCATGGCAACATCCCTGGCCAGATCCTGGTCGCCGCCCTTGAGCTCAACCAATACGGCAATGCGATTGTTGCTGTGCACATAGGAACCCACAACGCCCGCATCGGAATGAATCAATTCAATACGGCGCACGCCAACGTTTTCTCCAATCTTCTGGACCAGGGCTTCGCGAGCGGATTCCAACTCACCGGACATCAGAGCTGCAACATCTGATTGCTTACCGGCAAATGCGGCATCGACAACCTGGTTGACGAAACCCAGGAAATTTTTATCCCGCGCCACAAAATCCGTTTCACTGTTCACTTCCACCAATACTCCAAAGCTGCAGTCATCAGCCACCCGCGTGGCGACCACTCCATCAGCTGCAGTTCGACCCGCCTTCTTGGCAGCCTTCATACCGCTGGACTTGCGCAGCTCCTCGATAGCCATTTGGACATCGCCACCAACTGCGGCGAGTGCCTTTTTGCATTCCAGAAGGCCCAGGCCGGTGCGCTCACGCAGTTCTTTTACCAGTGCTGCTGACATTGGTACTCCTCCTCTTCAAAAGCCAGGAACCAGGTTCCTAAAAACGAAAACCCCCGGCAACCATACCAGGGGAAATAAAACTCCCTGAACAAATATCAGGTCAGCGTCAAACTCCACCATTTTACCCGGCGGGTGTCATCGACTCCATGCCAGCTTCAAACACGGCAACGTCTACTACTGCCTCGACCGGGACAATGCCTTCCTCGACAAATTCATTTTTTGCCATGACGGATTCACCGGATTCGATCTTGCCCAGCAGACAGGCATCCGCTACAGCTGTCACGTATAACTTGATCGCACGAATCGCATCGTCGTTTCCAGGAATGATGTAATCAACACCGTCAGGGTTGCTATTGGTGTCCACGATGCCGATCACCGGAATACCAAGCTTGTTGGCTTCGCTAATGGCGATGCGCTCATGATCTACATCAATGACAAACAGGGCGTCGGGCAAACCACCCATGTCCTTTATGCCACCGATGCTGCGCTCGAGTTTTTGCATATCGCGCGAACGCATCAGCGCTTCTTTTTTAGTCAGTCTTTCGAAGGTGCCATCACCCTGCTGCGCTTCCAGGTCGCGCAAGCGCTTGATGGATGCGCGAATCGTCTTGTAATTGGTAAGCATGCCACCCAGCCAGCGGTGGTTGACATAGGGCATACCAGCGCGTTCCGCCTGCTCTTTAATGACCTTGCCTGCGGCCCGCTTGGTACCAACGAACAGTATTTTGTTCTTGTTACCGGCCAACCGCTTGACCATCTCCAGCGCTTCGTTGAAAGCAGGAACTGTATATTCGAGGTTAATAATGTGGATTTTGTTGCGGGCACCAAAGATATACTGGTCCATTTTTGGATTCCAGTAGCGCGTCTGGTGACCGAAGTGTGCGCCCGCCTGAAGCAGGTCGCGCATGCTAACTTGCACTTGAGACATAGTAGTTACCTTGTGTGGGTTAATCCTCCACATATCCCTGTCACCAAACCACCCTGGCCTAACAGGCCGGACGGCACCCTGGTAAAGGTGTTGATATGTGTGTGTCGTTTTGATTTCCCCTGTCCGGGCCCCACCTTATCCAACTGGATTTGGCCAGAGCGCCCCGACAAGAGGCGCGCTTTATACCACAATGCGGACCGGGATAAAAGGGCTTGCCCGTCCAGTGGACCGACGCCATTACTCATTTGCCCTTCGAATAGGGTAGAATGTGCGCCGCCGCAGCACGCCGCAGATTCAATTTCAGTTTTTTTATTATTATTTTTCAACGGGTTAACGATGACTGCATCGATCAAATCAGCGGACGAGATAGACAAGATGCGCATCGCTGGCCGCCTCACCGCCGAGGTCCTGGAAATGATCGTTCCGCACGTCCAGGCAGGGGTTACCACCGGGGAACTGGACCGTATTTGCCACGACTACATTACCCTGACGCAGCAGGCCATTCCCGCGCCGCTGAATTACCACGGCTTTCCACGCTCCATCTGTACCTCGATCAACGATGTGGTTTGCCACGGCATTCCCTCCGACACAAAAAAACTGAAAAGCGGCGATATCGTCAATATCGATGTCACCGTAATCAAGGACGAATACCATGGCGACTCCAGTATCATGGTACAGGTGGGTGATGTGGCAACACACGCCAGTCGGCTGATCGAGGTCACCCAGGAGTGTTTGTACAAGGCCATTGCCCTGGTCAAGCCCGGTGCCACACTGGGCGATATCGGTCACGTGATTCAACAACACGCTGAGCAGAACTATTACTCCGTGGTGAGGGAATACTGCGGTCACGGTATCGGCAAAGTGTTCCACGAAGATCCGCAGGTGCTGCACTACGGGCGCAAGGGTACAGGTATGGTGCTGGAGCCCGGCATGACCTTCACCATAGAGCCGATGATCAACGCCGGCCGGCACCATACCCGTTTGAACAAAGTAGATGGGTGGACCGTTACCACTCGCGACGGCCGCTTGTCCGCCCAGTGGGAACACACCATCTGTGTCACCGAAAATGGCTGCGAAATTCTCACGCGGCGCAGCAATGAAACCGGACTGGACGGCTAATGATGGCGGAACAGATGTTGCTGCCACCGACCATGTTTGATGCCCCCGCTTTCAAGGCACAACTCGAGAGCGGAAATACGATCCAGTGCTGCAAGAGTGCTATCGCCAGTACCACCCAATATCTACACCAGCAATTTCGCTCCGGAGCACAGGCCCGAGATCTCATCCGCCAACGGGCTGCATTTATCGATACACTGCTTGGCATCCTGTGGGATCGTCAGGATTGGGGACCGTCGGAATTGGCGATGGTCGCCGTGGGTGGGTATGGGCGAGGAGAATTGCACCCGCACTCGGATGTAGACCTGCTGTTTCTGCTGGGTGATAACTGCGATAGCTGCAGGGAAGTACTCTCCGGCTTCCTGACCATGCTATGGGACATCGGACTCAGTATTGGCCACAGTGTCCGCGACGTGGGCCAATGCGTCGAGCAGGCAGCGGCAGACATCACCATACTGACCAACCTGATGGAGGCCCGCACTATTCGTGGCCCCGAACAGCTGATGCAACAGGTGCGTGAACTTACCGGGCCGGACAAAATGTGGTCCAGTCAGGAATTTTTCCAGGCCAAGCTGGAAGAACAAAAGGCCCGGCACACCAAATTCGCGGATACCGAGTACAACCTTGAACCCAACGTCAAGAGCTCGCCGGGAGGATTGCGCGACCTGCAAATCATCGGCTGGATCGCAGAACGCCACTTTGGGGTGGAGTCACTGGAAAAAATTACGGCCGAGGAATTCCTCAATGCGGAGGAAATGACACTTCTGACTACCGGTCGGGATTTCATGTGGCAGGTGCGCTATGCACTGCACATGATCACCAACCGTGAGGAAGACCGGTTGCTGTTCGACTACCAGCGTGAACTGGCCGCACTATGGGGGCTGGTGGATGGCGACAAGCTGGCCGTGGAACAATTCATGCAAACCTACTATCGCTGGGCGCTGGCCCTGGGACAGCTGAATGAGGTACTGATCCAAAACTTCGACCAGGCAATCCTGCGCCAGAACATGGAGGATGATATCAGTATCCTCAACGAGCGCTTCCAGGTACGCAACGGCTATATCGAGGCCCGTTACAACGACCTCTTCAATAAGTATCCGTCGGCCCTGTTGGAAGTGTTCCTGTTGTGCGCCACGCACGCGGAGATTAGCGGGGTCGCCGCGCCCACTATACGGTTGATTCGCGACAATCGACATCTGGTGGACGACGCGTTCCGGTCTGATGAACAGAACAAAAAAACCTTCCTGAAGATTCTGGGCAGCCCCCACAAAATGACGCGACAACTACGCCGCATGTCGCGCTATGGCATCCTGGGCGACTACCTGCCTGAATTCGGTCGGGTAATGGGGCAGATGCAACATGACCTGTTCCACACCTATACGGTTGATGCGCATACGCTGGAAGTCATCAAGAACGCTCGACTCTTTCAGTTTCCCGCCCTCGATGATCAATTTCCGGTGTCCAGCCGGGTGGCGCGACGGCTGCGCAAATCTGAGCTGCTGTACATTGCCGCCCTCTATCACGACATCGGCAAGGGTCGCGGTGGAGACCATTCGGAGCTGGGGGCGGTGGATGCAGAACGCTTCTGCCGGGAACACGGCCTGGACCAGAAAGACAGTGAATTAGTCGTGTGGCTGGTGCGCAACCACCTGTTGATGTCAGCAGTGTCACAACGCAAGGATATATCCGACCCCGAGATCATCCAGCAGTTCGCCACGCACGTTGGCGATGAGGAACATCTGGATTACCTGTTTACCCTGACCGTGGCGGACATTAACGGCACTAATCCAACCCTGTGGAATGCCTGGCGCGGCAGCTTACTGCGCCAACTCTACACCGAAACCCGGCGGGCTCTGCGCCGCGGACTGGATAATCCGATAGACAAGCAGGCACTGGTGGAACAGGCCCGCCAGGCATCCAGCGATATTCTCGAGGGACGCGGCTTCACTGCCGAGGAACTGGACGATTTGTGGCGGGGACGGGGCGAAGATTACTTCCTGCGCGAACGCATCGAGGATATCGCATGGCACACTGAGGCCATCGCCAGCCACCACAACCGCGATAAACCTCTGGTACTGGTGCGCAATAATGCGGAATCCAGTGTGGCCAACACCACGCAGATTTTTATTCATGCACGCAGCACCGCCCAGCTGTTCTCCCGGATTTGCGCGGGCCTGGAACAACTGGACCTGAGCGTACACGACGCCCGCATATACAATGCCAACGACGGTATGAGCCTGGATACCTTTTTCGTGCTTGATTCCAGTGGCCAGCCCATCACCGAAGACGGAGCGCGACTGGCACATATCAAGGACTACCTCATTGAGAACCTGGGCAAAGAGTCTGGTATTTCGGTGATCTCTGCGCGGCGCACGCCTCGAAAAATGAAATCCTTTTCCATCCCCACCGAGACCCGCATGTCGGTGGACGAGGTCAAGAATGTTTCGGTGCTGGAGGTTTCCACTCCCGACCGGCCTGGCCTGCTAGCGCGTCTGGGCAGGATCTTCGTATCGTTCAATGTCGAACTCCAGGCCGCTAAAATCCAGACTCTGGGGGAACGCGTCGAGGACGTATTTTTTATTACCGATGATCACCAACAGGCTCTCACTGATCCAAAACTGTGCGACGCATTACAACGGACTATTTGCACTGAACTGGACGAACAGGCCGCAGCCTGACCACCTATGAATCCATACCTGCAACGCCTTGAGCCCTACCCCTTTGCAAAACTACAGCAGCTGTTCAGCGACCTGTCGCCAGCGGCCGGCAAATCACCTATCGCATTATCCATAGGAGAGCCGCAGCACGCCTCACCGGCGTTCGTGCTGCAGACAATCTCCGACAACCTCCATCGCCTCGCCAATTATCCCACGAGCCTGGGCCTGCCTGAACTGCGCCACGCCATCGCCGCCTGGTTGCAGCGTCGCTACGCATTACCTGGCGTAGATACTGACAGCCAGATCCTGCCGGTAAACGGTACGCGGGAGGCACTGTTTGCCTTTGCCCAGGCGGTAGTTTGTCCAGTTCCTGACGCACTGGTGATGAGCCCCAACCCCTTCTACCAGATTTACGAGGGGGCGGCACTGCTGGCCGGCGCCAGACCGCATTTTATCAACTGTACCGCCGCGTCCGGATTCTTGCCCGACTTCGGTAGTGTGACAGAGCAGCAGTGGCGACAGTGCCAGCTTCTTTATCTGTGCAGTCCCGGCAATCCTACCGGCGCTGTGATGTCCCTGCAGCAACTCCAGGACATTATCCGACTGGCACGGGAGTACAACTTTGTCATCGCCAGCGATGAGTGCTACTCAGAAATTTACTTCAATGAGGAGACGCCTCCCCCAGGCCTGCTGGAAGCCTGTGCCGCCATGGGAGACAGTGATTTTCGCAACTGCGTGGTTTTCCACAGCCTGTCCAAACGCTCCAACCTGCCCGGCCTGCGCTCCGGATTTGTCGCGGGTGACGCTGCGATATTGCGCGCTTTCCTGCAGTATCGGACCTATCATGGCTGCGCCATGCCGATACACCACCAGCTGGGCAGCATTGCCGCCTGGAACGACGAGGAGCACGTCAAAGCCAATCGGCAGCAATACCGCGACAAGTTTGCAGCGGTACTGGCAGAACTCAATGGCCATCTTTCGGTAGCGATGCCTGACGCAGGCTTCTACCTGTGGCCACAGACACCGGTGAGCGATATCGAATTCGCCCGCCAACTCTACGCCGGCGAAAACGTGACCGTGCTGCCCGGTCGCTTTCTGGCGCGTGAATCCGGCGGCATCAATCCCGGGGAAGGCCGGGTGCGCATGGCGCTGGTAGCCACAACAGAGGACTGCGTGGAAGCAGCGCAGCGCATCGTTCATCGCCTGGGCAAGTTATAAGGTTCAACTGCGTGCTAAAAGCAGAACGCGCAGAGTACATCCAGCAACGCCTGCAGGCGTTGTACCCGCAAACACCCGTGCCGCTAAACCACAGCGACCCGTTTACACTGTTAATAGCAGTGCTGCTCAGCGCCCAGTGCACCGACGAACGGGTGAACACGGTGACACCTGCCCTGTTTGAGTTGGCGAACAATCCGCTGGATATGGCAGCACTTGATCTCGAGCAGATCAGGCGCATCATAAAGCCCTGTGGCCTGTCGCCGCAGAAAGCAAAGGCCATCAAGCGTCTCAGTGAGATTCTGCTGGAGGAGCACGGTGGTGTGGTGCCAGTCGATATGGCGGCGCTGGAGCGCCTGCCCGGCGTTGGTCACAAGACTGCCAGTGTGGTCATGTCCCAGGCTTTCGGTGTACCTGCATTTCCGGTTGATACGCATATACACCGCCTGGCACAGCGCTGGGGATTGACCAATGGCAAGAACGTGGTCCAGACGGAGCGCGACCTGAAACGGCTGTTTCCTGAAAAATACTGGAGCCGCCTCCATCTCCAGATGATTTTTTATGGCCGCGAATACTGCTCGGCGCGCGGCTGCGACGGCCGTAGTTGCGAAATTTGCCGGACCTGTTACCCAAACCGGAAAAGCCCGAAGAAAACCATCAAGGCTTGAAAAATGGACTATCGTGCATCTTGATCATCGAGGTCTCAGAGTTAGCCCCGCACGTATGGCCGCTATAACTCAACGGCCGGCTTTGCTATGCTACGCGACCCCGGAGAGTACGCTACCCGCTGGAGCATTGTTGTGATTACACTCTATGGCATCAAGAATTGCGACACGGTAAAGAAAGCGCGAAAGTGGCTGGATATGCACGGTATCGACTACGCGTATCACGACTTTCGGGAAGATGGGGTAGATGAAGATGCGGTTGCAGCCTGGATTGAGGAGCTGGGCTGGCAGAATCTGCTTAACAGGCGCAGTCCCAGCTGGAAGGCGCTGGACGAACAGGCCCGCCTGCATATGGACGAGAACACTGCCCGCAAAGCCGTTTTGTTACATCCAACGCTGATCAAACGGCCACTACTGGACACCGGGCAACAGCGCTACACCGGGTTTTCCGCAGCGAGCTACACCAAAATTTTTAACGCACACACCCTCTGACCGGGTGAGCCAAATGGGGTGAAACTGAAATGACGAATGGCGCATTTGCCTTTGGCCTGGGTGTGGGCACACACAACGCCAAAGGGGACTGGCTGGAAATTTACTTTCCGCAACCCCTGTTGCATCCGTCGCAGGAACTGGCAACCGCCCTGGGGAGTACCGATAACAACCAGGCGCTCAACTGCGGGCAACTGGCGCAACTGCAAGTGGCGCTGGCAGCCGCCGGTGAGACCGCCCAGGCGCATCTCGCGGCGCAATTTTGTGCCAGCGGAAGACCTGCCGTCGCAGTATTGTTGCAGGAGGACCAGCCGCC
Source organism: uncultured Gammaproteobacteria bacterium (assembly GCA_963762235.1). GTDB lineage: Bacteria > Pseudomonadota > Gammaproteobacteria > Pseudomonadales > Halieaceae > Marimicrobium. The sequence goes on from CAVXKH010000005.1 coordinate 259,924, forward strand.
GGGCAATGTGCCGGAGGCGTATCTGAAGCTGCATCTGCTATCCCACCGCCTGGTACGCCCCCACGGCACCAACCTCACAGGTCTGTTCGGCGCGCTGCCCAACGTCGCGTGGACCAGCGAGGGCGCTATAGATATCAGTGAACTGCCACAACGCCAGCTGGCAGCGCGATTGCGCGGCGAGGTACTTGAGGTCAGCTGCGTCGACAAGTTTCCCAAGATGACCAATTATGTGGTGCCCGGCGGGGTTCGTATCGCCCACACCGCGCGGGTGCGCCTGGGCGCCTATCTGGGAGAAGGCACTACTATCATGCACGAGGGCTTCGTCAATTTTAATGCTGGCACCGCTGGCCCGGGCATGATTGAAGGACGGATATCCTCTGGCGTCATGGTGGGCAGCGGCTCCGATCTGGGCGGCGGATGCTCCACTATCGGCACACTGTCAGGCGGCGGCAATATTGTGATTTCGGTGGGCGAAAAGTGCCTGATCGGCGCCAATGCGGGGATTGGTATTCCACTGGGAGACCGTTGCACGGTGGAGGCGGGGTTGTTTGTGACTGCGGGTACCAAGGTCACCATGCTGGATGCTGATGGCATGCCGGTGGAGACGGCAAAAGCGCGGGACCTGGCCGGGAAGTCCGACCTGCTGTTTCGCCGCAATTCCACCACCGGCGCGGTGGAGTGCCTGACCAATCGCAGTGCCGTCGAACTGAACAAAGAGTTACATGCTCACAACTGAGTCCAAAGGCAGGTAGGCTACGTGGAAAAGACACTGGAACTCTGTTGCGAACTGCTCCGCCGACCGTCGGTAACACCGGAGGATGCCGGCTGCCAGGCACTGATGATACAGCGGCTGTGCGCGCTGGATTTCAGCTGCATCGAGCTGCCGTTCGGCGAGGTAAGCAACTTCTGGGCCGAGCGTGGCAAGCAGGGGCCGCTGCTGGTATTTGCGGGACACACTGACGTGGTGCCCACCGGGCCAGCCGCTCAATGGCATTCACCCCCCTTTGAACCCACCCTGCGCGACGGCATACTGTTCGGACGCGGCAGTGCGGACATGAAAGGCAGCCTGGCCGCGATGCTAATCGCCTGTGAGGAGTTCGTGGCGGAGCACCCGAACCATCCCGGGCGTATCGGCTTTCTGATCACGTCCGATGAGGAGGGTCCCGCAGTTGATGGCACCGTCAGGGTCTTGAATTACCTGCAGGAGCGGGGCCAGTCGATAGACTGGTGCGTGATAGGCGAGCCATCCAGTTCCGCGACTCTCGGCGATACGATTAAAAATGGCAGACGGGGCTCCCTGGGCGCCATATTGACAGTCCGCGGTGTGCAGGGCCACATCGCCTATCCCCATCTGGCCAACAACCCCATTCATCGGCTCCTGCCCGCGCTGCATGCGCTGACGACGGAGATATGGGACGAGGGCAATGAATTTTTTCCGCCCACCTCCATGCAGGTCTCCAATATCAACGGCGGCACCGGTGCCACCAATGTCATACCTGCAGAAGTACAGGTCGTGTTCAATTTCCGCTTCTCCACCGTCGTCAACGAGACTGAGCTGCGCCAGCGCACCGAGGCGATATTGCAGGCACACCAGCTGGACTATTCAATGGAGTGGCAGTTGAGCGGCCAACCGTTTCTGACCGCCACAGGGAAACTGGTTGATGCCACCGTGGCGAGTATCCGTGAAATTACCGGGCAGGAGGCGGAACTATCAACCGCCGGTGGCACCTCGGATGGTCGTTTCATCGCTCCCACCGGCGCCCAGGTGGTGGAAGTTGGTCCGGTCAACGCCACCATCCACAAACTCAATGAACAGGTGCTGGCCGCCGACCTGCCGCGCCTGGCGGCTATCTACAAGGGCATCCTGACGCGTTTGTTGCTACAAACCGTCTAACTGCTGCTGCAGACCCAGTCGCGCGAAGCCCCGATTGTCTGCTCCGGGAACAACCAGCACCTGGGTACTGCCGAGTGCCGCGAGGCTGGCCTCTACTACTGCCTCTGCTGTCATCCACATCTGCTCCGGAATCCGGTTGCGATCAAATCCTGCCGCCGCCATGGGCTCGTGGAATTCCGTGCGCGTGAAACCCGGGCACAGCGCCTGTACCTGTATGCCACTGCCGGCCAACTCCGCCTGCAGCGCCAGGGAGTAGTAGTTGAGGAACGCCTTGGTCGCCCCGTACACCGCCATGCCCTTGCCTGGCACAAAAGTTCCCAGGGAGGACACGTTGATGATGGTGCCTCCCCCCAGTTCCCGCATAAACGGTATAGCAGCCCGGCACAGGGTGATACTGGCGTCAATATGCAGGGTCACCATGGACCGTTGGCTCTCGATGGACAGCTGCTCGAAGTGCCCGAAAGTACCAAACCCCGCATTGTTGACCAGATAGTCCAGCGGCCCCTGCTGGCGTATCGCCTCCATGGTCCTGGCTACCCCCTCGATCGTACCGAGGTCGGCCCCCAGACAGCGCATCTCAACGGCATCGGCCAATTCGCTCGCCAGGGCGGCAAGGCGCTCGCTGCGCCGCGCCACAGCGATGATCACATCACAACGCGGGGCCAATTGCCGACAGAACTCGGCACCCAGACCCGCTGAAGCGCCAGTAACCAGCGCGGTTATTTTACGTCCAGACATGCGTTCTTCCTGTCATTGTTGAACTTGGCCACGCCGCTCACGGGTCGCGACAACAGGCTGCCAGCGCCAACCCGACCGCCATGGCTCAAAGCAACTTGCGGTTCACGTAAACATCATAGCGCACCGACTTGCCGCTGATGCAGTGTGACGGCTGCAGCGCCGCCAGGTGCGGCGCCCTGGCAGGTCGTTTGACCACGACCCTGGCCGTGTCCTGTAACAGCGCCCAGTGTAATAGCGCATCTGCATCCTGCTGGTCTGTGGAATGCCCCAGCAGCATCTGGAAGAGCGCCATTTCCTTCTTTACAGCGGCACTTTTACTGCGTTGTGGAAACATCGGATCCAGGCAGATCACATCCACACCTTGCATGCGGGAGGCGGCGACCTGCCTGGCATCCCCCGGGCACAGGTGCATACGCCGAACGACGCCTGCCAGCCAGGGATCGTCACTAGCACTGGCAATATGCAAACCAGCGCGCAGTAACTCCACAATAACCGGTTCGCGCTCGTACAGGTCGACCTCGCAACCGAGGTCTGCCAGTACGAAAGCGTCCCTGCCCAGTCCGGCTGTCGCGTCCACTATCCGCAACGGCGATTTTTTTCCCCATCCCACCGCCCTGCCCAGCAGTTCACTGCTACCAGAACGACGGCGATGGCGCATACCCGGGCTACCAAAATCCACGACAACCGGTCCCGGAGCACCTCGTCCCGTCTGTTGCAGGCAAAGGGACTGGCCGCTGACGATCAGCACGGCGCTGGTCCGGGCACTGTCAACAGCGTCCATGCCCGTCGCCAGCAACGGCAGGCCAAGCCGCAGCGCCAACCGGGCAGCGCAGTCTTCATCCCCTGCGGTGGCAGCCATAAGGGCCATTTGCCCCATATCGAGTTCAGTTCTCGGTTATGATTTTGGCACTGCTTTTTTTGAGCATGCTGGCCAAATCATCAATCAATTTCTCCGTACTGGGTGCTGCGTCGGAAAGGCGGGGGATGTTCGCTTCATTCGCTGGTGGGGCAGCGCGACACGGGAGCTGATCATCGCCCAGCCCCAGGGATAGCTGCCTGCCTTCCAGATCGATCTTGATCTGCAAATTGTAGGCGAAGTGCGACAACCCGTGCTTGTCGACGATGCGAAAACGCCGGGGCCGCAACTGGCCATCGTGTTCCTTTCCCTCGGTCAGGCAGCAGGACATGGCATTGATGTTCTTGCCGGACAGCGGAATGCCATGCAAGGCGGGCAACACGCGGTTACAGGCATTAACGAATGATGTGGTGGAAACAGCAGTAATCGACTTGACCGTATTCGATTCCCAGCCCGCCTGTTCACAGTGAAATTCACCAATTAACAGCTGATTCGCCTGCGCCAGGTCCAACATGCGGGCCAGCTCGATGGTGACATCGCCCACAATGTAGCTGAACACCGAGGGATTTACACCCTCGGCCTGGTACAGCTCATAGTGACCGCCAATGTGATAACCAGCGCGGATTACCGGCACAGTGTTACCTCTGGATGCGGCCTGGGCCACAGCGTTATCCGCCACCACCAGCAACATGAAGACGAACAGGTCCTGGTTGGCGGTCGGGCCCAGATCCCGATTCCAGATGTAATATCCATCCCCGGTGGTGGTGCGGGCAAAGTTGATCTCTATGCCCTGCGCCAACAGCTTGTTATAGGCGGAGTTCAGGGAATAGGACAGGCTGTTTAGCTGACTCGCCTGCTCGAAGGGGGTGTAGAGGGAAAAATCGACGATGTCGAACAGTAATACCGCCCGGCTCTCGACGTAGCTGAGTCCATAGCGCTTTATGACCTGCTCCACGGCCTCCAGCACCCGGGGTTCTTCGGTAAGCGCCGTATTGAGCTTTATAAATGTGGGAGACGACGTCCAGTCGCTCACTGACAGCGAAAAGTTCTTCACGGGTTTTGCGCCGCTGGCCTGAAATCAGGTCCCGGATAAAGGCCTCGTTGTCGTGACTTGCATCCGTCGATGCGTCACCCGCCGCACAGTAGTTGCCGAGAAAATAATGCGGCACAAAGATGACCAGCAGTCCGCGCTCGTCAGAGCTCCAGCACAGCACGATATTCTGGCCCATGCGCCATTGCCTGCGCAGCGTTGTTTCCAGCGCCTTGAGGTTGCCACGCTGGACAATACTGATGGCGTTCAGCAACCCTGCGCCGCCCCTGTTCCTCGCCTCGCCAGGCTTTCCCTGCCCCAACTCGCCTGCGTCGCTGGATTTTGGCATTTCGATATTCGTCCCTAAAGGCTCAAAGTAGTAGTGAACTACATCACAACTACTGGCATTATAGAGACCTGTCGGCGTGGGAGCTACGCCTGCAATGCTCGAACTTGTCCCGTTTACTGATCCCGTAGCATATGGGGGAGCGCCTGGAATGTTGCATCGTCTGGTTTATTGTTTTGTTGGTCTGGCATTTTTCGCTCCTGTGCGCCTGCCATGGCTATGACGTCAAGGTAAACGACAAGGTCGTTTACTCTCCCACGCCGCTGTTTCGCGACTTCACCACGCCCGACCCGGGACTACAGAGCTGTATCGAGCGGGCCATCAACGACGGCGTCATCTCTGCGCCAGAGCAGCTGACCGCGCTCGATTGCAGCTTCGCGGGTATCGAGAACCTGGATGGGCTGTCCACGTTCACGGAACTCAAGGTGCTGCGCCTGTCTGCCAACAAGGTCCGCAACCTGGTTGAACTCAACAAGATCGTCACGCTGGAGGAAGTGTACCTGGACGATAACCAGATCATTGACCCTGTGCCGCTCTACCAACTACCTGCCCTGCGCAAACTGGATCTCTCCGGCAATCCCGCACTGCAGTGCCCGAAACCGGGGAGCTTTGCAAAGTTGGCAACGGTGATCCTTCCGCAGCACTGTCGCTGACCAACCCGCTAAGCGTTTACCTGCGCGAGATCCAGCCAGTCAAAGCCGCCCGCCTGCTCGGCGAAGATCACTCCGTCCAGGGAATCAAGTACCGACAGCAATGCGCTCTGCGCCCGCTCCCTGCTGTTATTTTTTTCGCTGATGTGGGCCACGACCAGGTGGCGCAATGCCGCGTAATCGATCTGCCGCAGCAACTCCGCCGCCTGCTGGTTGTTGAGATGCCCCCAATCGCCACCCACGCGCCGCTTCAGGTGGGGCGGATACGGTCCCTCCAATAACATAGGGAGGTCGTGATTGAACTCCAGCAGCAGGCTGTGGCAGGCGCGAAAGTTGTCGATCACATGAGGGGTAATGCTGCCCAGATCAGTGAGTACACCCAGCGTGTACTCCCCCCAACTCAGCCGGTACTGGCAGGGCTCAACCGCGTCATGGGGCACGGCAACCGCCTTGATTGACAGGCTGCCGATGGTGAAACTGTCCTCGCAATTGAACAGACGCTGGTCGTGACTGCCGTCGCATCGACCAGTACTGAAGGTGCCATGGGTCAGGTACACCGGTATGTGGAATTTCCGGGACAGGGCAGCGACGCCGCTGCTGTGATCGGAGTGCTCATGGGTCACCAGTATCGCATCCAGCTGCCGCGGCTCTACCTGCAAGCGCGCCATACGCCGGATAGTTTCGCGCAGGGAAAAACCGCAGTCGATCATGACCAGTGTGTCGTCAGCCCGAACCAGGGTGGCGTTGCCCTTGCTGCCCGAACCGAGGGAGGCGAATTGCACCAGCTAGTTCCTCGCCCCGGACAACCCGGCCTCAGTCGATATTGCCCTTGATCATGACCAGCAGTTCCTGCTCTTCACGCTTATCGAAGGAAGTGCTGTCGTCCTGCGGTCGCAGCCGGATGGTCACCGCCTGCTCCGGCAGGGTTTGCATGGAGACCACAAATACCTGGCCAACCAGGGGTTGCGCATCGTCACTGTTCCACAACGAAGACCACCAACCCTGTTCCTTTTCCGCCGTCATGCCCAGGAAGCGCACATAGTAAATACCGCCACTGCGATCTCTGTCGGTTATTTCAAAAGCTGGACTTCTCCAGCGCACGACCCAGGGATGCCCACGCGCGATCAAAAGGCAGCTCCAGTCGCAGATAGGAATAGCCTTCCGGCTGCCTCCTGCATGGTGATTTTGCCGCCGGCGCTTATGCCCTGCTCGGCAATCATGGACACTGGCGCCGAGTCGGTACTATCGGCCAGGAATTGCGCTATCGCCTGCAGCATCGCTGCGGCCTGGGCAGGATCGTCGGAGGTGGCGGGCCATTCGTTTGCACTGCCTGTCTGCTGCATCTGCAGCACATGCAGCTCACTGGTCCCGCGCTGCACCCCCTGTTCCATACGAAATTGAAAACGGCTCGCCAGCGGCTTCCCTTCAACGGTCAACCAGTTGGATTCCATGATGCCGGCCCGGGCATCGGCGCGGGCTATCTGCATGCCCGATGCCGCCATGAAATTGCGTACTTCTGGCCATACCTGGCCGGGCGCCACGCCAATCAGGATCCAGCTTGCGTCACCGAGCTTTTGTATTCGAACCACTTCCGATCCCGCGCCAGCGGCAAGTGGCACAGGCTGTGGCACCTCGAATTTCCCTTGCGGGAGGAATTTGTCCTCCACCGGAGGGATAACGTAGATTTCACGCAGAGTAGTGCTATCCATTCCTTCAGGAACCTTGAGCGGCGGCGTTTCCGGCGCCTTCTTGTAGTCTTCGGAGCGGTCGCGAAACACGCCCTTGTCGCCAAATATATACCCGCACCCGCGTGCCGGAGAGCAACAGGGCGCTTACCAATATCGCTTGCACGATTTTTATCCGCATAACTATCAAACTCCCGCTGCTTTCCAGGGCATCGAGTACCTGTGCGTGATACCGCTCGTCCAGCGGCGTCAGGGGCAGGCGTATTCCCTCCCCGATCAAGCCCCGCTGGTATAAGGCCCACTTCACAGGGATGGGGTTGGGCTCTAAAAACAAGGCCTGGTTCAGTGGCGCCAGACGGGCGTTAATCGCTGCAGCCCCCGTGCCGGTCGCCAGCCAACGCCAGCGCACATAACTCAGCCATCAGCGATGGCGCTACATTGGCGGTCACGGAAATATTGCCCCGGCCGCCGGCGAGCATCAATTCCATTGCCGTCGCGTCATCGCCGGAGTAAATGGCAATGACTTCACCGCAGCGCTGGATCAGCTCCTTGCCCCGCGCCACGTCGCCCGTGGCATCCTTGATGACCTACAATATTATCCAGCTCCGCCAACCGCACAACCGTATCGTTGCTCATGTCGACAGCGGTGCGACCGGGCACATTGTAAAGTATCTGGGGCACGGCAACCGCCTCTGCGATCGCCTTGAAATGCTCGTACAGACCGCGCTGTGTCGGGCGGTTGTAGTAGGGTGTAACCAACAGGCAGGCATCGGCCCCGGCGCCCGCGGCTGCCTCACTCAACTCAATGGCCTCCCGGGTGGAATTGGAACCCGTACCGGCGACAACGGGGATACGGCCGGCACTGTGCTTGACACAAAACCTGATGACTTCGCAATGTTCGGAAACATTCAGAGTCGCGCTCTCCCCGGTGGTGCCCACGGCGCCAATAGCCGCAGTACCCGCTTCCAGATGCAGATCCAGCAGCCGTTCCAGGGTACTCCAATCGACATTGCCATCGGCGTGCATGGGAGTCACCAGAGCGACGATACTGCCGGTAATCATGTGCTGTCTCCGTAGCGTGACCAGTGGGGCGTGCATCTGGGAACCGCGCACCCCGGGGGAAGCTCGCCATTATCCATGACGGCGGCAGGATGACAACCTTGTGGGGCAAATGAACCACAGGCGAGGGACGTCATTGCGGGCGACCTCATGGCGTTTGCCGGGAGCAGGTATTAGACTAAACGCTGTTCACCGGCCATCGACTCTGCATGAATCCACAATCGCCTGATTACAAGTTGCACGACGAGGAGCAGGGCAGTTTCTCGCTGGCACTTTCCGGGGACTGGGAGCAAGGGCAAAATCCGGCCAGTTTCAGCACATTGCAGTCCGAACTGGCAAGCAATCATCCCACCCGACTGACGACTGACGGCTCGACCCTGGGCGCCTGGGATTCCGTGCTAATGGCCTTTCTACTGCAATGCCACGACTACTGCCAGACGCAGGACATCGCGTTCGAAACACGCAACATGCCCGAGGGTATCGAAAAACTGCTGGCGGTGGCGACTGCGGTGAAGGCCCGCCAACAACCGGCCCAGGACAATCCCTCCGGGCTGTCGACTCTCAATCCCCGCATCATACTGCGCAATGTCTATGGGGATATCCAGGAATCCCTGGGCTTTACCGGCGCCGTGACCATTGCTCTCGCTCGCCTCGCCCGGGGCAAGGCCAACACCCGCTTCACCGATTTTCGGAGTTTCTGCTACCAGGCCGGACCGGACGCCTTTGCCATTATCAGCCTGACCAGTGTCCTGGTAGGCATGATTCTGGGCTACCTCGGCGCCGTACAGTTGCAACAGTTTGGCGCAGGCATCTACGTCGCCAACCTGGTGGTGATCGGCATGCTGCGGGAAATGGGGGTGTTGATGACGGCCGTAGTCATGGCGGGTCGCACCGGTGCCGCCTACGCTGCGCAACTGGGCACGATGCAGACCAACGAGGAGATCGATGCTATCACCACCATGGGCATCTCCCCGGTGGAGTTTCTGGTGCTGCCGCGGATGCTGGCCCTGATTATCATTATGCCCCTGCTGACCATCTACGCCGACCTGCTGGGCATTGTGGGTGGCGGCATCGTCGCCGGCGGCCTGGGGATCACGCCGGTACAATACATCCTGCAGGGCAAGACGGCGCTGTCCTTCAACCACATCGCCGTGGGCCTTATAAAGGCGCTGGTCTTCGCCACGCTGATCGCCATAGCCGGTTGCCGTGCAGGCATTAACTCCGGCAGGAGTTCAGCCGCCGTGGGCGAGGCCGCGACCAACGCAGTGGTAACTGCCATCGTCTACCTCATCGTCGCGGACGCTGCGATCAATATCCTGTTCCAGCAGTTGGGCATATGACGGAGCCGACCCCGCAGCAGTCGTACATCGAGATTCGTGACGTCACCATGGCCTACGGCTCGTCCGTGATCCAGCGCGACCTCAACTTTACGATCAACCAGGGCGATATTTTCGTCATCATGGGCGGTAGCGGGTGTGGCAAAAGTACGCTGCTGAAACACATGCTGGGCCTGATCCCGCCCAGCAGTGGCGACATCCTGTACAGTGGCACCAGTTTTTTCCAGGCCAGCGCAGCGCAACAGGGCGCGATGCGCCAGCGCTGGGGCATCACCTACCAGTCCGGCGGCCTGTTCAGCGCCATGACGCTGGCGGAAAACATTACCCTGCCGCTGGAGCTCTACACCCGCTACACACCGGCAGAGATCACCGATATCGTCGCCTACAAACTGGCGCTGGTAGGTCTGGCCGGATTCCAGTCCTACTATCCCTCTGAAATCAGCGGGGGCATGCAAAAAAGGGCCGCCCTGGCCCGCGCCATTGCGCTGGACCCCGAAATCCTGTTTTTTGATGAGCCCTCCGCGGGACTGGACCCGATCAGCTCGCGCCTGCTCGATGAATTGATCGTACAGATCAAGGAGTCCATGGGCGCGACAGTCGTCATGGTGACACACGAATTACCCAGTATTTTCGCTATCGCCACTAACTCGGTCTACCTGGACAACATCAGCCGCACCATGATCGCCTACGGCAACCCGGCGGACCTGCGGGATCACAGCGCACAGCCTGTGGTGCGGCAATTCCTGACGCGCAGCGCCGCAGCCGCTATTGAGGACACACCATGAGCGAAAAATCACATACCGTCGCCATCGGGGCTTTTGTCATCGGCGCAAGTCCTGATTGCCCTTGTCACCGTGCTGTTCCTGCTCGGCTCGGGCTTCGGTAAGCGGCGAAACCGTGGTGATGGTGTTCGACGGTTCGGTCAAGGGACTCAACGTCGGCGCCCCCATGACCCTGCGCGGGGTGCAGGTCGGCCAGGTTACCGGTATAGAATTGGTTCTCGACTCCACCAAAGCCAGCGTGATCATGATGGTGGAGGCGGACCTGAACGCCAAAAATATTCGCCGGGAGGGCCCTGCCAACGCAAACCTGACCGAGGAATTGATCGCCCGCGGCCTGCGCGCGCAGCTCAACACGCAGAGCCTGCTGACCGGCCTGCTCTACATCGAGCTCGATTTTCACCCGGACAGCCGCACTCAACCTGGCCGACATCGACTCACCGTATATACAGTTACCCACGATACCGACCAACCTGCAGCGCATTGCCCAAAAACTGGAGGATATCGATGTTTCAAAATTGACCGATGACCTGGAAAGTATCAGCAATGGTATCAACACTTTTGTCAGCAGTGAGGAGTTCCAGAGCCTGCCCGCCAATCTGACAAGCACGATGGAATCAATGCGCGATCTAAGCGCCCAACTGCAGGCACAACTGGCCAGCACCGGCCCCAAACTGGACACCGTGCTGGACAAAACCGCCATCACTGCGGCCAATGCGAATACGGAGTTGCCCAAGCTCGCGACACTGATCGAGGGTAACCTGAAAGTACTGAACGAGGCGATCGCAGCCTTCGAGCAGGGCATGCGGGAAGTTGAAGGACTGGCGTCACCGGATTCGCCGACCCTGTACCAATTGAACACTGCCTTGCAGGAAGTGACCCGTGCCGGCAGGTCATTGCAATCCCTGGCGAACACACTGGAACAACAGCCCGAAGCACTGATCCGGGGCAAACGCGGAGACCAACAATGAGCAACACATTCCTGCCACTGGCATGGTTACTGTCCCTGGGCCTGCTGCTGGCTGGCTGCGGCAGCAGCCCACCCAACAATTTCTATGTGCTGTCTGCCCACGAATTCCCCGCGCCGAGTGGCACGGCACCGGCACTGGGTGTCGGGCCCATCAGTATCCCCGAATACCTGGGCCGCCAAAACATGGTCTACAACCGCGTGGACAATACCTTGCAGGTCGCCAGTCAGGATATGTGGGCGGAACCACTGGGCAATGGGATACAGCGCGTATTGGTCCTCAATCTGACGGGGCTGCTGAACACACAGAACGTGAGTATCTTCCCGTGGCGCCCCGAGCGGGCGCCGGAGTTCGGCGTCGAGGTCAACCTGCTGCAGTTGGATGCCAACGAGAACGAGGCGATGCTGACGGCGGATTGGCTGGTGTACCGACCGGGCAGCAGCGCAGCCGGGCAACCGCCGCATCAGCCGGCTGCAAGTGCCTTTACCTCCCGGCGCCCCGGAACCAGAACAGGTCGCTGCCGCCTACAGCACGCTGCTCTTCCAACTCAGTGAAATCATTGCCGCGGCTATCGCGTCAGACCGGGCCGCGGGAAGCAATACCGCCGCACCCTGAGCTGCGCACCCCGCAAGCAGTCGCGCCCTAGAAATCGTCGGGGCGCAGCATCGCGTCGGAGCCGCCGTCGACAAAAAACACCGAACCGCACAGATAGCTCGCCTCGTCGCCCAACATAAAACGCATGACATTGGCGATGTCCGCAGGCTGGGCGTTATGTGCCACCGGCACCATGTCGCCAAACGCCTTGATGGCCGGACCATACTCCGCGTCGGCCAGGACGCGATCGGTGAGCGGCGTCATGGTGATGCCGGGCGCCACCGCGTTCAGGCGCACACCGCCGGCGGCATACTCCACCACGTGGCGGCGCATCCAGATCGTCATGGCCCGCTTGGACCCCGCGTAGGCGGTCTGTCCGTCGCGCGCATCGATGGCGGCGCAGACGGCGGCTTCATCGTCCCCGGCCAGGCAACTCTGCACGAAGACATCGTCTGTGCGAATCATGGGCGCCGAATTGGATGACACGAACAGTATGCTGCCTTTTTTCTTCGCCACCAGGTCGCGCAGTCCCTCCACGGTGGCAATCACGGCGAAGTAATTGACCCTGGCGATCAACGAAAACGGCTTGACCACCGGCGGCAGGCCGGCGCAGGGAATAAACCCGTCCAGGCCATCCGGCGCCAGTGATCGCACGCCGTCAATTGCCGCCTGGCGCCCCTGCGTGGTAGACAGGTCGGCAATAACATCGCCTTCCTTGATATCCACGGAAATTACCCTGTGTCCTGCTGCCAGCAATTGCCGCTTCAGTTCCGCGCCGATACCCGTGGCGCCGCCGGTCATTGCATATGTACGCATAGTCGTTCCCTCTGTGTGAAGTATGTGAATGTCTCCGATCCAGTGCCGCCGTGATTGTCGACCAATTCGGTCTCCGGCGGTAGGTACCGGACGGCTAAATCAGCAGGACAGCTGGATCGTCTCGCCGATTCCGTGCATGGCCGCCGGGTCCTTGTTGCGCGCATTGCTCACCGCCCGCGACAGCGGCATCAGCAGCAGGTTCGACTTCAGTTCGCCGCGGAAGATGGGATCGTCCGGCGCGATCGCATGCTCGTTGTCCAGCCAGCGCTGGTATTCATCGGGCGACAGGAACACCGGCATGCGCTCGTGCCAGGGCCGAAACGCCGGCGCCGCCGCGGTGGTCACCAGAGTGCAGGACAACAGCGGGCGCAGCGCCGCCCTCCCACACATCCCACAGCGCCGCCGCCGCCAGGGCCTGCTGTTCGTTGGTGATGAGCCAGGGCTGCTTGACGCCCTCCTCCAGCCGCCACTCGATGAAACTGCTCATCGGCACCAGGCCGCGCTGGTGCCGGAACGGCCCGCGAAAGGCCGGGCTTTTCGCCAGGGTTTCGCAGCGGGCGTTGAACATGGAGTAGGCCTGGCTCACCTCCTTCGCCCAGGACGGCGTCAGCCACCAGCGGGCGGAATGCACCGCCGCGCCCTGCTCGCCCCGGCGCACCAGCGCGACCTGTTCAGTGGGCGCCACATTGAAGCGCTCGGGCAGCGACAAATGGATACCGAGGTCCTGCAGCAACTGCTGCAACCCGGGGCTGTCGATGACATTGAAGCGGCCGCACATGGGGGCACTGTGCCCAAAAGCGGCACCCGCGGCAAGCGCGAACCTGGTCTGCCGCGCTAGCCGCGATTGCAGATTGAACGCGAACGGGCTATACACTTCGCTTCACCCGGACTGCACACAGAGGTGCACACCTATGAACAGGTTCACCCGCATGGCGGCATTCGTCGCCGCGACCTGGACGGCAGCCGCCGCCGCCGACTCGACTGACGCGCGCTGCGATATCTATCCCAGGGGCGAAGACCATACCGACAAAATGATCGCCTGCACGTTCTCCCAGCGCCAGGGCTACGTCACCATCACCCGCGCGGACGGCGTCACGCATGATTTGTCGCCGGTGGGCGATGTGCCCGGCAATTACCGCGACCAGAACGGCCGGGCCGTGTACCGCCAGGACGGCGGCATCGGCGACCAGGGCATGATCTTCCGCCTGCCGGATGAAAGCGTGTTCGTGTACTGGGATACCGCCGCGCTGAAGCCGCCGTCTGATAAGGACAACCCGACGGCGCCCTTCACCACCGCCGATTACAACGCGACCACGCTGCTGCGCTGCCGCGCTGCAGGCAGCGAGGAATTCGGCAACTGCCCGGCGGGCATCCTGCGCATGGAGGGCGAGCCAGGCCTCCGTCGTGGTCAAAAGCCCGCAGGGCGAGCAGTTCACCATCAACTTCATGACCGGCTACGTCAATGCCACCAACCGCGAGGTAAAAGCCGAACTCAAGGGCGACACCTGGACGGTGACAGTCGAAAATGGCGAGGTCTACGAAGTGCCGCTGGCCGCCATTGAGGGAGGTTGAGAACCGCGTATGAGACTGCGGCAGCGAAACATCCGGCTTGCGCTGTGCCTGTTCGCCCTCGCCCTGATCGCGGGCTGCGCCGCCGCGGGTTCGGATCATGGCAGCGCGACGCCCGCGCAATCCGCGTCTCAAACAGCGCCATCCCCTGAACCGGCGGGAGACACCGGGCGCTTTGAGTTCGCCGGCACCGCCTGGCGCCTGGTGGAGATATTGTCCATGGACGGCAGTGTCTTCAAACGCCCGGGCATCGCTCGCACTACACACTGGCCTTCGCCGCCGATGGCAGCGCGACGCTGCGCGCCGACTGCAATCGCGGCGCGGGCACATGGTCGTCGCAGGGACCGAACCAGTTGCAGTTCGGCCCCATCGCCTCTACCCGGGCGATGTGTCCGCCCGGCTCACTTTCTGATCGTTACCTCGCACAGTTTGAATGGGTTCGCTCCTATGTGACGAAAGACGGCCACCTGTTCCTGGCCACCATGGCCGACGGCGCGATCATCGAGTTCGAGCCGGTGACCGGAGCCGTAGGATGCCTGCGGCCGGCGCCACGAAGTGTGCTTGTCGTATCAGCGCCGATGACCGCACTGCGCCCTTGCCTGTATCGTCCTGCCAGTAGTACCCTGTGCCACGTTTTTCTCGGGAGTCAACCATGAACCCAAAACCCCTCGTCCCTGCCATCGAAGGCTGGCATACCATGGACGCCAAACCACACCTGATTGGCACCCAGTGCGAACAGTGCGGCACCTATTTTTTCCCCAGGCAGAGCGACTACTGCCGTAACCCCAACTGTGACAGCACGGACTTTCGCGAAGTGGAGCTGAGCCGCACGGGCACGATCTGGAGTTACACCAACGCCTGTTACAAACCCCCCGCGCCGTTCGTCGCACAGGAACCCTTCGTACCCTATGCGATCGCCGCAGTGCAGCTGGAAACAGAGCAGATGGTGGTGCTGGGACAGGTGATTGAAGGACTGACGGTAGCCGACCTGAAGGTCGGCATGCCGATGGAACTGGTGCTGGAACCGCTGCACGAGACGGACCAAGACATCAAGGTCACCTGGAAGTGGCAACCCCTGGCGCCATAGGCGTCGGCTGAATCTGGAGCACATCGTTATGTCCAATGAAATCGCCATCCTCGGCGTCGGCATGCACCCCTGGGGCAAGTGGGGCCACAATTTCGTGCAGTACGGCGTCGCGGCGGCTCGCGAGGCCCTGGCCGATGCGGGGGTGCCGTGGCAGGACGTCCGGTTCGTATCCGGCGGCGCCACCATACGCTGCGGCTACCCCGGCTACGTCGCCGGAGCTACCTTCGCACAGGCGCTGGGCTGGCAGGGCGCGGAGGTCAATACCTCCTATGCCGCCTGCGCATCAGGCTCCCAGGCCCTGGCGGCGGCGCGCAACAAGATCCTGTCCGGTGCATGTGACGTGGCCCTCGTTGTAGGAGCGGATACCACCCCCAAGGGCTTTTTGGCGCCGGCCGGGGGTTACCGTCCGGAAGATCCGGACTGGGTGCGTTTCTACCTGGGCATCACCAACCCGACCTATTTTGCCCTGTACGCCAGGCGCCGCATGGATCTCTACGGCGATACCCTGGAGGATTTCGCCGCGGTCAAGGTCAAGAACTCGCTGGTGGGTAGCAAGAACCCGCGGGCGCGCTATCGCAAATGCTATACGCTCGAGGATGTCGCGGCGTCAGCCATGGTCGCCGACCCCCTGCGGCTGATGGATATCTGTGCCACCAGTGACGGCGGCGCAGCACTGATCGTATCCAGCGTGGAATACGCGCGCAAAATCGGCAAGGGCAATGCGCCGCGGGTGGTGGCGATTTCCACCGTGACACCCACCTTCGCCAGCGCCGTGGTCGAAATGCCCGACATCGCCACAGATTCAGCGGCAGCAGCAGGCGTTCAGGCGCACGCCTACCGCGCCAGCCTGCCGATCAAGGCCTACGAGGAGGCTGGCATCGGTCCTGAGGATATCGACCTGGCGGAAGTGTACGATCTTTCCACCGCGCTGGAGCTGGACTGGATCGAGGATTTACAGCTGGCTCCACGCGGCGAGGCGGCAGCGATGCTGCGCGCCGGTGACACCGCGCTGGGCGGCAGGATTCCGGTGAATGTCTCCGGCGGCCTGGCCTGCTTCGGCGAGGCCGTGCCGGCCCAGGCCCTGTCGCAGGTCTGTGAATTGACCTGGCAGTTGCGCGGACAGGCGGGTGATCGACAGGTGCAGGGTGCGAAAGTCGGTATCACCGCCAACCAGGGCCTGTTTGGCCATGGCAGTTCGGTGATTGTAAAAAAATAAGCGTCAAGAAAAAGTTGTATAGACCTACCAACGTTGGCGGGTTTGGGTGGCGGGTGTGCATGGGCTGGCGGATCGTTCAGGCTGGCGGGTTTGAGCGCCGGGTGTGCAATTCGCCGGCTTCCCCGATACTCGCCGACGAATTGCACACCCCACACTCCAACCCTCGCTCCGTGCTATTACCCGGACCGATGTTCCATGCAAGCAACACGGTCAAGGCTCGGGGCGAGGATGCCTTTTCGAATGCGAGTATCGGGGAAGCAGGCGAAAAGGCATCCTCGGCCCGGGCCGATGGCAAGAATGCACCGAGGATGACAGTGTCGCTCAGGGCTCACGCACGGAAGCCTGCATAAGGAACGCAATCAAGTCTGCGCGCCGCTGCGCATCGGGCACACCGAGGCTCATCATGGAGGTGCCCGGGAACATGGCCATGGGATTTTCCAACCACACGAACATCAGCTCCGGCGTCCACACAAACTGGGCGGCCTTGAACTCATCCGAGTAGTAGTCAAAGCCCTCCTGCTTGCCGGCGACCTTGCCAAAGATGCGGTGCAGATTGGGGCCGTTATTGTGCCCCATGAAAGACTCTGCATAGTGGCAGGTACGGCAGGGTCCGAATTCGAGCCTGCCGCGCCCGGGATCTCCCGTCGGCATCATCTGCTGCGCTGACACCGCGCCGGACACGGCCAGCGCGCAGCAACCGAGTATGGCCATAGCCAACAGGCGAGTCATGCCTTGCCCTCCCGTCCCTGCGCGGCGGCACGACCGGCTCTTCGACCAAAGAAAGTACAATCGCCGACTGACAGGCCGCTGGCGATATAGGGCGCTGTGGGTATCCCCGCCGTAGTGCGTCCCGCGGCATACAAACCGGGAATAGCATCCCCGAAACTGCTCAGCACCTGCCCGTCAACGGTGGTGCGCAAACCGCCAAAAGTATGTGCCGGGAAGAAGGCCTTTGCCACCGACAGGTCCCAGGCTTTATAGGGCGGACCCTGCAGCGGTCGCAGATAAGTCCGGCTTTTGCGGAACAGGGGATCGTCGCCGTTGGCGGCGTGCTGATTGTAGTAAGCCACCGTGTGTTGCAGCGCACCCTTGGGAAATTCCAGCCGCATGGCAAGCTCACTGATACTGCTGCCCTCGGCCACTGGCAGGAAGTTGTCCTGATGCGTCGGATAAGCACTGCCCTGGTCAGTGATCAGCCACGCCCGCCCCTGCTGGTGATAAGCGATGGCATCGCCCAGCACGCCGTAGTAGGATTCCTCGGAGATAAAGCGCTGCCCCGCTGCATTTACCACGATTGCGGACAACACATTTTCCGGCGGGTAGATCGGCGCGATAGCAAATCCCTCATGCATTCGCAGTGCGGCGGCGCCCACCGCGATCCCCATGTTAATGCCATCGCCCTGATCACCTGCGTTACCCCAGGGCACCGAGCAATCGTAAAGGTGCGGCGCGTACTGCTTGAGCATCTCGCGGTTGTGAATAAAGCCGCCACAGGCCAGGACGACGCCGCGCCTGACCTGTATGGCGCGCGGCTCTCCGTCGATGGTCACCATCACACCGGCGATACGGCCGTCGCTCTCGGTAATGAGACGCCCGGCAGAAACACCGGCGCGCAAACTTACCCCGAGGGCTTCGGCCTGCGGCAGCAGGGCCTGCATGAGACGCCTGCCGCCATTCATTCCCGGCACGCCCGGTACATGTCCCCGCGGTGCCGGCGTGGCCAGCTCCCGCGCCGGCCAGGCCAGTTCCGTACCGGAGAAATACAGGGATTCATCGCCCATCGGCAGTTCCTTGGCGGCACTGAACTTCTCGGTGTACGGGACGCCCTGCGCTACCAGCCAGTCGAAATGGGCAGCACTCTCTTCACAATACAACTGGATCTTGTCCAGGGGCGGATGAATCGCACCGGCCTGTGCGATAAAGCGGTACATTTGCTCAACGCTGTCCTCAACCTTGAGCGCTTTCTGCAGGGCGGTGCCACCACCGGCGTACACCACACCACCGGACATGGCGGAGGAGCCGCCAAAGCGGGTCAGGGATTCAATGAGCAACACCTCGGCTCCGGCCTGGCGCGCTTCGATGGCGGCGCAGACCCCGGCCGCGCCGGATCCGGCAACCAGTACGTCAGTGCGCAGATTCCACGACTTGACCGCCGAGCGCGGCAGCGCGGCAGCGCCCGCCGCGACTGTGGCCGCTGCGGTCGCGGCCAATCCGCTCAGCAGGCTGCGTCGACTGATCCCGGTGTCGTCAGCATTTTTAGTCACGCGATTTTTCCGCAGCGCGCATCAGGTTTCCCGGATATATTCCAGTTGATTATTGACCATGTAGAGACGGTGGCGCACACCCTGGGTCGCCACGCTGGTGTCCTGGTACCCCGCATCACCCTCGTACAGAAAGCACATTCCACCTTCGACCCCTACCATGCGCGGCGCATAGATAATGGCATCCCGTTTCCCGATCCTCTCCCTGGCCTGCGCACAACTGTGGCAGTCGGCAATATCGGCGAGGCTGACATAGGTTGGCGGCATCAGGCGCAGGGGATGGCCTTCATCCGCCGACTCGACCAGTGCGGTTGCCGGTTTTACCCAGCGGTGATGCGCAATCTCGCCGCCATCGACAGTAACCTCCTGCCCATCTTCCAGTATGGTAAGGAAAAACCAGGTGGCAAAACGTTTTTTGGCGCCTTCAGGCGTGGTCCAGTGCGACAGGTACACGAGCTGCCCGGCGCTGACGTCCAGCCCCGCCTCCTCCCGCGTTTCGCGGATAGCGGCGTTGACCGCCGCCCGATATTCGTCTCTATCCTCGGGGTAGTCCGCGGCGTCCACCTTGCCGCCGGGAAACACCCACATACCGCCCATGTGTTGCACCGCCTGGTTGCGCTGCACCAGCAATGCTTCGAGGCCAGCGTCACCGTCGCGCACCAGGACCACAGTGGCGGCGGGAAAGACGGGCTCTATTACGTCACTTATTTCCAGCACGATTATCGCGTCCTCCTGATGAGACCCGTGAGTAGTCTACACCAACTGGCTTGTGCCGCCATGGGTAGTGGCAACCTATACTTCAGTAAGAAAATTAAAGCAAAGCTGCTCACGACACACAGTTTATCTGTCATATGCCTCGCAGACAAAGCGGCGCAGCTGCTCGGGCGGCCACATCTGAAAATACCGCACGCTCAGACGGGACCGCACGCAGAACGTCCTCTGCGGTCTTGGCCACGGTGAAATGGATGGACTGTACCCGCGCGTTGTCGTCATTCAGATCGGCACGAACATCACGAGCAAGACCTAGAAATCTCGCAAGAACCCGCTAGCTGAAATCGCCCAAGGTATCCGCGCCATCATCGACCGAGTGGAATGAAAGACACACAGGCTCGCAGGTACGCATCGTCCTAATGACCGTTTTCCTATGTGAGGAAGAGCCGGTCCACCCGTGCGGCCAGCACATAGCTGCGATCATTAAGCTGCTCGCCGATTTCGCCAGCATCCCAGGCGCCACCCTACTTGATATCAGCCCGAAGATGCTCCCGCCCAACGGCACGCTCTCCTGCCAGATCATGCGCGACTTCTGCCACCCTGAAGAAAGAGGCTACCAGGTCCGGGGAGACGCCCTGGCGCCGTTGTTGTCCCTGACGAATTAGTAATTCATCGTTAATATTGAAAAGTTAGCCATTTCCGTTTCTGTCCGCAGAAGAAAGCGATCATTAACAGAAAGAGTGTGATTTTATAAGGCGCAGCGACTGCGGTTGAAAAAATCCTGCTAACGGCAACCGTCTTGTTTATTCTATACTCAAAAACACAGATTTTGGTGAACAGGGCTGATCTGCTAATAGTAGGTTCGCCCAAATAAGTGCTGCATAAAAATATTCATTTGGGCGATTGGACTGGGAAACATGGAAAGAATCAATCTCAAGAGATAAGTATTTAATCAATATCAGTGATCTGACCCACAGTCAACACGTGGAGATATGAGAACTCAAGGAGCGCTTCCCTGACTGACAACAAAAACCTTTCTCGATACAAGTCAGATCGCATTCAATATTTGGATGGCCTGCGTGGAGTTGCGATTTTTTGGGTCGTGCTTTATCACGCGTATTGCAGGTGGCCGGACATAGTGCCCTACCAACACAGGTTTGATACGTACGCACTGTTCGCTAATGGCTGGCTTGGGGTATATTTGTTTTTTCTAATTTCAGGTTACGTCATTTTTATGACCCTGGACAATTCGCGGTCAATATCGAATTTTCTCTTTCGTAGATGGTTTAGGCTATTTCCCGCGATGCTAATCTGCTCGATCCTCGTATATTCTACCGCGGCGATTTTTTTTGAAAGACCATTGGGAAGGCCCCATTTACGTGACTTATTGCCGGGGTTGACGTTTATAGAGCCCATCTGGTGGGAAAATTTTCTAGGCTCACCCCAGGGAGTGCTTGAAGGGGCATTCTGGTCGCTCTATATTGAGGTGAAATTTTATTTGTTGGCTGGATTTTTCTATTTTCTGGCAGGTAAAAAAATGACACTCTGGATATTTTTCTTGATGTTCTTTTTTTCAGTGGCCCTGCCCTTTTTAAGTACGTTATTTCCGAATCTGGATTGGTCTGTGCCACAAAAAATACTATCCATTTTAAATGCCAAATACTTTGGCTGGTTTACTGCAGGCGCACTGTTTTACCTGTATACCAAGGAACGTCATGCACATCTGCTGTTTTGGGCGGTAACAATCGGTCTGGCATCCGCTCTTTCACTCGATGAAGAGGATATAGAAATACGGCCAGTTTATACTACTATCGGGGTTGTCCTGATATTTACTGTGACCATCCTCAGTAAGAAAATGCAATCATTTCTCACAAGTCCATCTCTGCTCATTCTTGGCTTTGCGAGTTACCCTTTGTATCTTCTGCATGAAAATATGATCGTTTCGCTAATCGTAAAAACCGGAAACTACGCACCATGGATGCCCGCATTACTGGTTCCGGTCTTGCCGATGTCGATAGTGATCGCACTTGGATGGATAGTGGCCAAATTCGCCGAGCCCTGGACACGAAATTCCATTTTAAAAGCAGGTCAATTTGTGGCACGCTCATTAAAATCTTAGTGAAATGTGTGTCGGCGATGAGGCATAAATTGGACTATTTGAGTCCAGCACTTGGTATCGCCACCATTAGTGCGCAGAGATTACTTTGCCTGAGTATGCTGCTTACCTGCAAAGGTATGGCTACGATGCGGCCAGTCTCTTCATGGTAGATATATACCCTGATTGTGATTTAATCAGTGCTAGTTTTGCTAGGCATTCTCTTTTTTCTGTTGCCATATTTTACGATACGCCACCTTTAGTAAATTGGCGTTTATCAAGTTGCGCCAGAGCAAATTGCCTTTATGAGGAATTATAGGATGAGCTGAAGGGAGGCTTCAGGAAGAAGAATGTGTCCGCTGAATATATTAATAGTCATCAGTTCATATCTTCTGTCGCTGGACATAGTAGCGAGTAACAATCTTTGAGGCTCCTTTAAACATGACCGCTTATTTGTCCTGTACATTGCTTCACGGCCTTCGCTGTAATGACGAGTTGGTAGTCTGGATCATGAAAATCGTAAGCTTTTTTCGTTAGCTCTTTAATGCCGACCCCGTGAAGAAAACTGATCGCAGTTAATACATTGCCATGCCTTTCTATTTCAACATTCTCATCTAAAAAATATTCCGTTAATAATTTGCGAACCGAAACCTCAGTAAAAGACCAACACCAAACATTCCGGTAATCTTTATACACAACTTGGCTGATGCCAGGCACTGTCACAAGCAACACTCCACCCGGTTTGAGAATTCGATGAACATGCTTCACAACAGATTTAAGATCATAAATTAATTGCAGAACTTGAGTTAGAATTATGCAATCGTATGTATTTGAAGGAATATCATCTGCTTGAGTTAAATCGGCAATTATAGTTGCCATGGGGTTATTGGGGTCGATATCCAAGATGTCCAGTTGAGTCATCTTGTCGCTCCCCAGTTTCTTGCCGTAATAGCCATCTTCTATTTCTAAAACATTACCCTTAATATCGTGGCTATTTCTAACGATAAACCCGTCTATATAGTAGCGGTCAACCGCGCCCCCACGCTTGAGACCCCAATCGTTACATAATGGCTCTAAACGACCAAGATCTCCAAAGTCAATCTTTCCGACTGCGGGCTCGTAGGCATCGCCTTGAATTTGAGTTCTAAACCAAAGGAAAAGCCTGTACGGTATGACTAATTCCAAAATTCTTAAGACCAAATTTTTCATAAGTATTACTTTTTAAGAATTCTCTTGTAACTTTAGCAGCAATCACAGGTTGACAGTACCATACAGGCAGTGGATTCTCCCTCTACGCAGGTGGGAGACCGATTTCAGGAAGTTACGCAGTCAGTTCACCCTCTGTTCAGGTTCGGCGACCGGGCTTGGGAAAAAGGTCAAAGTAAATCTGCTCATGACATCCCGTTTATTTGTCCCTGATACTTGCTGCATATGATCGTCGAGGCCCACATTGTGATCGCTGAGTTCTACCGCATACTCAATCGATCATGGGTATTGCAATTTGGAGCGCCGCACTTTAGCGCATACGGTTCATGTAAAGGAGATTATTGTAAGTTTATGTCGAAGGACCTCTGCGAGTTGCTGGAATCCTGCTTCGAGTTATATCTCGTAGACTTGCATAGCTACAGCAACTCGTTGCTCGCTGTGGCCGAACTCCGGGGGATCGTCATCTCTGAGCTGGACCCGCCGAAACTCGATGTTCACAACCGCTGGCCTCCACTCGAGGTCTGCGCACGAGTGGTCAAGAGGGTCCAGCCTTGACGGTCGCCGACGATGGAGAACGCCTGGCGGTTCTGATGTATCACGGCATAGTGCGGGAGCCACTGTCAGTACCGGACTGGTGCTTTCTGGATGAGTATGAATTCCGAACGCAGATGGAATTCCTCGCGGAACACTTCCGTGTGGTGCCTCTGTCCGAGGCCCCCCATGCTCTGGCCGCCGTCAACGGTGAACCCGTGGTAGCACTCACGTTCGATGACGGCTTCCAAAGTTTCGCCAAGTTCGCCTACCCGATACTCGAGAGACTATCCCTCCCCGCGACCGTCTTTCTTCCCACGGATTTCGTCGATACTGAGCGCCGCATCTGGTTCTGCGAAGTCCATCGTGCCATCGCCATGACTTCGCAGGCCTCGATCACGTGGGAGGGTAATCGCTATGACCTGTCGACGATTGCGGCTCGTGAAATCGCTTCCGCGGAGATCCAGGCCGGCCTCAAAAAACACCCCCAGGACCGCTTGTTCCGCGAACTCGAGGACATCACTTCTCAACTGCGCGACGAGGACGCTCGGTCAGGCCCGGACGACGATGCATATCGCCTGCTCCAGTCGGCCGAAGTAAAGGCTTTTGCCGCCAGGGGTCTCGTGACATTTGGCGCACACACAGGCTCACATGCAATCCTGAGCCTCCTGCGGCCATCGGAAAGGCTCGAAGAAATACGCCGCTCTATCCTGGACGTCGGGGAGTGGACGGGACGCCCCTGCGATACGTTTGCCTATCCGAACGGCAGGGCCAGCGACTATACTGCGGACTGCGTCGAAATCCTTCGAGACCTCGGCGTCCGGATTGGTGTGAGCACAGAGCATGGCGGCAACGGATCGAGGCAATCGTTGTTGGAGCTCAAAAGATACGGTGTGGGTGCGGACACGCGTCTGAGCGACCTGGAGACCTGGCTCCAGCCCTTTCGCCTCCTCACTCCCAGCAGACCTCAGTTAAATCGCCCGATCGATCTTTGAAAAATTCTCTGACTGCAGAATTGTGATTAGGGTAGTAAGCCATGGCTACTTCAAAGTCAGCGCCTTTGGGCGGAATGTACACAGCTCTTTTCAAGAGTATATCCTGTATCGAAAAGCTATCAAACCAAGCTCGATCTTACCAGCAATTAAAATAAATTTGCTCACGGGGAAAAATCGTCCAACGATTATATGCTACAGAAAATTATGACTTTTTAATCAGATATGCAATGGTTACAAAACCAACGGTGCCTAGTTCGATTCTCAGCGTCCCATATAAGTCGCCCGATCCCTACGGGAGCGAAGCTCTTCAAATACCTCTCGCTGGTCCGGCTTCGACAATTCTGACCTTGGCAACTTTGCAATGAAATCTTTCATCGAGTCAGTACCAAATATTTCTATTCGAGGGATATAGAAACTATTTTTCCGATCATCTGGATCGCCACCTGCACCGCCAACTGCATATTTGAATCCCGCTTCCCTGACGATTTCCATGTGAACCACTTCGGCAGCCGCAAAGGGGTAGCAATAGCCAGTGATTTCAATGCCAAATTGGGCTTCAAGCATTTTTTTTGCTTGCTTCGTATCATTTAAAAACTCTTCAGATGTCATCTGCGAGGGCCTGACATGTGCACAACCATGGGCGCCAATATCTATGCTGCTTGCTTTGAGTTCATGCAAGTGATGCCAATCCATTAGTTTTGCTGGCTCACCGCTATCGCTATCCCATTCTGCACTAGCCCCAACGAAGTTCAATGGCACGAAAACCGTTGCCCCAAACCCGAATTTTCGGAGAAGCGGCCACGCGATTTCGTAAAAATCCAAATAGGCATCATCGAAAGTGAGAACAATGGGCCGCCCCGGGATTTCGGTAGCAGTATGGGTAAACCAGGTATTATAAAGCTCGTCCATGGACAGACTGTGGTAGCCATGGCGTTGTAAATAAGCCAATTGCCTTTCCAAATCTTCGGGGCTGATCCGGTAGGGCGCCAGTTTGTCCGGACCGTCTACGGCTACCCGGTGATACATTAGAATCGGTATCCGGGGACTTATCAGGCAATGCTTGGCCTCAGACGCTGTTACTGCACAGCCCCCCCATTTTATCGACGGGTGCTCGAACGGTGCATGCTCTCTGCATATAACCTCCTGCGGCGGGCAAGCAAAACCGGACTCGAATATTGTCCTATCTGCCGGGATAGATTTGCAAAAGAGTTGCACCCGGTATAGCTCCGTTCGAAGTTCCCGAACAAACTCGAGTTCTGTAATCTCAGAAAAAACGTGGCCTATATACAGCGCG
Organism: uncultured Gammaproteobacteria bacterium; assembly: GCA_963762235.1. Taxonomy (GTDB): domain Bacteria; phylum Pseudomonadota; class Gammaproteobacteria; order Pseudomonadales; family Halieaceae; genus Marimicrobium. Next base: position 285,641 of record CAVXKH010000005.1, read on the forward strand.
CCGATCTCGTTAAAATCAAAGCCGGTATGCAAACGGTCATCGGTCACCATGTTCGAGTGCGTCATGAGAATATGACCGCCATCCCGAAGCGCCTGAGTAATTTTTGTGGCGAAATTCTTCAGGACATTCTGATCTTTCAGGTAGTACAGAATTTCCGAACAAACTATTAATTCGTAAGAGCCGCCTGGAGGCCCGTCGGAGATATCATGTTGCAGGAAGTTAATGTGAGTGAATTTATTGCATCTTTTTCTGCACCTCTCCAACGCTACATCTGAAATATCCAGAGCAGTCAGGCGTTCGACTTTTTCAGCGAGCATAGCGGTAAAAATGCCCTCAGCACAGCCGATTTCAAGTGCGCTTTTTGGAGTTTCGGGCGGCAACATCTGCAAAGTATGGGCATATTTTTTCAGTTCATATGGACTGGAATAGTTCCAGGGATCCTCCGTTTCAAAAAGCGAATTCCAGTTTTCTACTTCTGCCGTCATCTAACTGCCCCACTTATTCCAGATGAAAAAGTAACTAAAATAAAATTCTAGTATTCGCTAGTCAGTTGCTATTTTTGAAGTGTTTCTACGTCCCAAATTATTTTCGTTTCTGAGTCGACGAAATCCCACATTTTAGCGTTGAGCTTGCAAGTATCGAGAAATGTTCGCACATCATGCAAGAGAAATGGACCATAACCTTGATACCAATATCTCGGATCGGCTTCACAGAACAGTTTCTTGGCCATCGCAGCGTGCTTAAATGTATCTCTTACATTCCTCGTTTTTGAACCGATGGAGCCAGATGTTTTTGGGTATTTTCGATATAGATAAACGACATCTTCGACTAGTGATATATATCGGGCTTTCAAGAGAACTGCCGTCATAAATACGGGGTCTTCGCCACGAGTCAGGCGTGGGTATTTCAACTTGTTCCTGCGTACCAATTCAGCGGATATCAAATAGCTCGTATGCCACCACGGTATCCATAAGCATTTTTCCCTCGAAAACTCCGTACGCATCCTCTCTGGTACAGAAATTATGTCTTGGAAATCCTTTGGCTTGTCATCGTCGAATATACCTAAGGATCCTCTTACCAAATCCACATCGTTTTCCATTGCCGTTTCATACATCAATTTAGTAGACTCAAGTGGCAGCAGGTCGTCGGCATCCACGAACCGCAAAAACTTGCCCTTCGCTGCCATAATGCCCTTGTTTCTCGAATATGCAGCACCAAAGTTTTTGCTGTTTTCAATTATTCGAAGCCGCGGTTCGCTATTTCTAAAATCTTCTAAAATATCATCCGATCCATCCGAGGATGCATCATTGATGCAAATGACCTCCATTGCCCCAAGTGTTTGATTAAATACAGACTCCAAACAATGCCCCAAGTACTTAACCTTGTTGAATATGGGAATGATAAAAGAGACTTCTATGCTCATTTTATGGCGGCAAATGTCCGAATGTTAATCAAATTACTAAAAATTGTTCTCCATTGTGAATGTATGCAAGAACAAACACAATCAGATTGAATGGTGTGCAACAGCAGGTGCGATGTCTTATACTTTGAACATCTGCGCTTACAAGTTGCCCCATGGTTATCCAGACTCTCGGCTTCATCATCCCCACCCTCTCCCTTGGCGGAGCCGAGAGGGTAGTTGCACGACTGGCCGAGGGCCTCGCGCGCGATTTCCGTTGCATTCTGTTCCTGCGCCGTGGCGGCGCCTGCCACTACCCGGTGGCAAATATCGCCGTTTTCGAGATCGACTACACGGCCACAGGCATCCGGCGCGCGGTCGAAGAACACAACATCGACCTCATCCTGGACCACTACCACTGGGACGCGGATCATGTGCGACTCATGGCGACACTCGCCGACGAGGGCCTGCGCATCGTACTCACCGAGCACAACGCATGGCACTACCCCTTGTTCCAGTCGGCGCGCGACCGACGCCCCGGCTACGAGTACTGGTTTGAGGAGCGCTACGCCCACTACCGGAAGTTCGCAGCCGTCACCCTGCTGAACGAGGAAACCGGCACCGCGTTTGCCGTCCACCTCGACAATCAGCGCGTGATACCCAATCCGGTTTCCTACGAACCGGACGGCGTGTCCGACCCGTACTCCCGCACCGTCATCAACGTGTCGAGTTTCTGCAAGAAGTCCAAGCGCCTGGACCTGCTTTATGCGGCGTGGACGGATGTGTTGCGACAACAACCCGATGCAAGGCTTTGTATCGTGGGCGAGTACAACCACGTCAACGACCTCTATTTCCGTCGCACCAGCGGGCTTGGCGACGTACCCGTGCAGATTGTCGGTCGCTCGCGACTGGTGTCAATGCACTACAACCGCGCCGCGCTGTTCGCCCTCAGTTCAGTGATCGAAGGCCAGCCGATGGTCCTGCTCGAGGCCGCGCTGCATGCCATGCCCGCAGTGGCCTTCGACCTGCCCGGGCTGCGTTCGCAGGTCATCGACGGCGAGACGGGGCTGCTAGTGCCATTCGGCGACACACATGCCCTCGGTGATGCCATCGCATCACTGCTAGGCGACCCGGCCCGCATGCGCGATATGGGCCATGCCGCCCGCGACATGGTGCTGCGCGCGTTCTCGCTGGAGCGTGTACTGGATACCTGGCGAGCGCTCATTGCGGACATCGCTCGCGATGGCCGCATACACTCGGCGAACGAGCCGCCCGATGCCGCTTTCACCGCACGCAACGAGTCATTCACGCGGCACTGGCGTGAGGCGATTGCCGGCCAGCACTATCCGTCAACGCCCAAGGTCAGCTTCCTCGTTCCCGTGCACGGCACCGAGGAGGTACTACCACGCTGCCTGCGCAGCCTGCAGGAACAAGTATTGAAGGAGTTCGAATGCATCGTCGTCGATGACGCTTCACCGGGCGACGTCGCCGGCATCGTGCGCGCGACCGTCGGCGATGACGCCCGTTTCCGTGTTATCCCTCACGATAGCAACCGCGGCCTATACCAGGCCCGCTCCACCGCCGCCGACGCCGCCACCGGACTCTATTTCGCCAACATCGACAGCGACGACTACGTCCACCCGTTGTTTGCAAAGATCCTCTTCCGCGAGGCCATCACCACCGGCAGCGACATCGTTGAGTGTCGCGCGGTGGAATTGTCGGAGGAAGGCAGGCCAATCCGGTTTAACGGTGCCATGCATGCACAACCGACTGATGGCGCCCAGGCCTCTCAGGCCTATTTCAACGGCTCGCTGCGCAACGTGCTCTGGAACAAATTGTATTCCCGCGAACTCTGGTTCACCTCGCGCGACCACAACGACATCGACGTCGGACTCACGGTCACCGAAGACACCCTGCGCAACACGTTCCTGTTCCCGCGCGCGCGTCGTTACAGTGCGGTCGAGGACTGCCTGTATTTCTATTGCAGGCGAAGCAACTCGGTAGTCAAGGGCGGTAACCTCGAGCGCCTGCGGGCCAAGCTCGACGACATCTCCGCTTCCTATACGCGCTCCCGGACGCACGCCCGCGACGTTCTCGCAGACCGCCACGCACTGCTGAAGCTCGAGGCCCGGCGCTGCAACGACATCGCCTGGTATGTCAACGAGTTCCTCGCCCGGAATGACGCCGACAGCCTCTTTGCCGACCTGCTGTCGGACGGCCGCGACCATGACGACTTCCTGTTGCTCGCGCATCTCGCCGGCAGTTTGGCGACGGCACGACAGGACGCCGCACACAACCGGGCCGCCTGGCAATTCGAGCGCGACCACGCCAGCCAATTACATAAGAAACTGCAGTCCATCCAAGACTTGAGCGCGGTGGAATTGCCGGAGGAAGCCAGACCGATCCAGTTCACGGGCTCGCCGCGCAACGTGGTCTGGAACAAGTTGCTCGCACCTCTCGCAGTCTGCCTCGCTGCGGCACGGCAGAAAGTCGCACGCAACCGCACCGCATGGCAATCCAGACGCGATCGTGCCAACCACCTGTACCAGAAAATAAAGTCCATCCACGACCTGACGAAGTCCTGAAGGAGTACCCACATGAACCAGCGCGGACAGATCCAGTCCATCATCGCCGAAATCCGCGGCAGGCTCGACGAACTCGAGGCGCTGGCGCGCGTACTGCCAAGATCGCCGGTGCTTACGCCTGCGAGCTTCGACGAGCCGGACGTGCATGATCTGACGCCCGAGTCCTACCGTTCATTTCGAGCCAAGGGCCTGCCCGCGCCAGCCAGGGTCTCGGCGTTCGACCGCAGCCTGGGTTTCTTCCAGGTGACTTCCAAGGACCGGTCACTGCCGTTGACTCTCGATAGTTTCGAATTATCGGATCTGCACAAGTCCGGCTCTGCGCCGGCTTTCGGTCTGCAGGTCGTCCCCTTGGGCTCGGAACAGGTCTCGATGAAATATACCTTCATGTCACCCGCAGCGGACATCGTTGGCTGTGAATGGACCGAATGGGTGTTGAAGCTCTCGACGTCAGAGCCCTGCGAACTTTCCGTATTCGCTGTGGCTGCCGGCAGTAATTTCGTTGAGACGCTGCCGCTCGCCGCGATCCGGGTCAACGAATTCGCGTCGTTCGCGCACATTCGCATTCCCGGTGCCAAGCTCCGCAATGCGCTTGACGGGAGGCAGCCCGAGGAGATCCGGCTGTTGCTGGGAACCGACGGTCGCATGATCCCGCTACGGGTCTACTGCTTTTCCGTGTTTGGCAAGGTCTGAGAGAAAACAGAGACCAGGCATGAATCACGAAAGCCCGGCATGCAGCCCCAAACCTTTCATCATCTGGACGCTGCAGCGCACCGGCGGGACCAACCTGACCACGAAACTCGAGGAGATCAGCGGGCTTCACCCTGCGGAACATGAGCCTTTCAACCCGGATCGCCAATACGGGCAGATCACCCGTGATTGGCTCGAGTCCCGCGATCGCGGCAGGCTCGATGCGGCCGTTCAGGCGGCGGTGGACACGCGGGGCATCATCAAGCATTGCGTGGAGGCCGTGCCCTGGGAAATCAGTGAATCCCTGGCGCGAGCCAGCACGCTCGCGGGATGCCGGCACCTGTTCCTGTACCGCCGCAATGCCTTGGACCGGCTGTTGTCGCTGCGCTTTGCGGCATTGACTGGAATCTGGGGGCCGCGGCGGTGGTCATGGAACAAGGAACTATTCGATGCAGACGACGATCGCGGCCAAAACGTGGAGTCGGCTATCGATTCCGCGCTGCAGCGGGCGCTGCCGGTCGAGGAATTGGCCAGTCACGAACACTACTGCGTGAAGCTCCTGAACCGCACATGGGCCTTACTGGATGCTATGGGAGCTAAGCCCGTGGCGCTCGCTTTTGAAGACATATACCAGTCGGACGATACCCAGTCGCTGCTGCAAGTTCTTGGCCCATTCATAGTTTCCGATAGCAGTTCGTATCACGCCGTGCTGGCGCGATATTGGCTGGACTCGGTGATCTGCACGGGCGGGCAGATCACCGAAGCGCTGCCGCAGGTTCTCCGCTCATTTGAAGGTTCCGATAGCAGCTCGTATGACACCGGGCTGATGCAAAGTTGGCTCGACTCTGTGACAGTGATCGGCACGGGCGCGCAGGGCTCCCGGGACCGGTACAGACAGTTTTCGGGTGTTTCCGATCTCGCCGAGCGGCTGCAATTTGTGGCTCCTCCATTTTTTTCAACGCCCGTCGATGGCAAGCCGTTGAGATGGCGCGACCTGTCCGAGGATCAAACCTGGGTCTGCCGATTCTTCGTCGATGTACAGCCGGAACATGCGTTAAGCAACCAGAATTTCGGCATCGGTGGTGTGCTGGTCGTCAGCGCCGGGGCACCGGAGGGTCTCGAACTCAACCTGGTTGGTGAAACGAGCCGCATCCGGCTGTGCTGGGGACAGAGCAGTCCAAAGATGGCAAAGGAATATCCAAAGGCCAGGAACTCCGCGATGGCACGCTGGTCCGGCACCGTGGCTTTTGGCGAAGGTGAGCGGCGACTGTTGCGGCTCGCGACCGCCGACGGAAGGGAATTCACCGTCGGGGAAATCTGGCTGGCGGCGGGCGAAAACCTCAATACAATTACAGACCATTCAGATTGATTGCTGTGCAGGTAAAGACGCGATGTTAGTTGGACTGCCTAGGTCCGGCTTCACATTCATATGAACATCAACCAAAGCCACATGCGCTTATGAAAATTTGCTTTATCATCCTGGCTCACCATCAGCCAAAAATATTTCACAAACTTATCAAGCAACTTTGCTGGGAAAATTCCGACATAGTTGTTCATATTGACCAACGAAGCAATTTTAAGGAGTTTGAAATAACAGGTCGTGAGAATGTTCATTTCATCAAAAGCAGAAAAAATGTTCATTGGGGTGGTTGGAGCCTCACACGCACTATCTGTGAGTGCCTTGAATATGGTCTTGAGGTTTCAGATGCAGATTACTTTATGTACTTGGCTGGCACTGATTTCCCTATTCAAAACCAGCAGCTCATCAGCCGCTTTTTAACTTCAAAATACCCTACAAATTTTCTTAATTATTACCCGCTTGTTCCTGGCATTTGGGGATACCAACTGATTAGAGACTATCGTTTCATGGATCTAAAAGCCCGCTTTATGGATGCCCGCCATAGTGAGCGGATAGATTACAAACGGAAAATCAATATATTCCTCGCGGGACTCGTCGACAAGCTTGAAAGCGAATTGAATAAGCGTCTTTTGCCAAGAGATAAAAATTGGACTTCTTTCTACAGCGGCTCATCAAGGTGGTGCCTTAACAGGGATACTGTTCAGTTTCTTGTGTCCTATTTTCATTCCAGATCCAGTAGAAAACTAAGACGCTATCTTCGCCTTGCTACAAACTCAGACGAGATATTTTTTCAGACAGCAATTCTTAACTCGGATTTTAAAAAATACTGTGAATCATTTAACGAATCAGAGGCAGAGGAGATCTTTTCGCACAAGCGACCACCCATGCCTGACGAGAAGAGAGTCTATCTCCACTACATCGACTGGAATCCTGAACGGGAAGACCCGGCAATCCTGGATGAATCCGACCTCATTGAAATGGATGCTTCAGGCAAATTGTTTGCCTGCAAGTTTACGGAAGAAAAGTCCTTGGGCCTGATCGAAATCCTTGAAAAAAGGTTGTCCGGAAAGTCATTTTAGGCGGGCAGTTACTTTTCGAATAAAAAGTCAGAATTGTACGAATTGGGGCTAAAATAAAGACTATGTGCCAGCCAGGATACATTCAACATTCAGGCTGCTAGAGCCATGATTAAATGAGGCAGTGAGATGAGAGATATTTCAATCATAGAAAGAGACTTGAATTTCGTACGAGGCGTCCTTCGTGGCCTGATCGAAGAACAGGCGGCTGTCACTGGCGATACTTTTATACCATGGGCCGAGCAAATCCCGAACGAGCTTTTGCAAAACTGTAAGTTACTCGCAGACAGAAAGGATCTTTTGAACGAGCTACCGAAAGGTGGCACAGTAGTCGAAGTCGGTACGCTAACTGGTGGGTTTTCACGTATGATTATTGATTTAATGGAACCCACAAAGCTCCATCTTATCGACTTCGATTGGTCTCATTTTGATGAAACGTTTCTCTGTGGTGTGGATTCCCCTGTAGAAAGACATAAAGGTGACTCTTCTACCCTGCTTTCCCGTTTCCCGGAAAAGTACTTTGATCTGGTCTATATTGATGCAGATCACTCATACTCCGGTGTATGTCGGGATATTGAAGCTGCGAAAAGCAAGGTAAAACCCGGTGGATATATGGTGTTTAACGACTACACCGTCTGGTCTCCTGCGGAAGTTGAGTATTATGGCGTCTTTCGCGCAGTAAATGAATTTTGCATTCGAGACGGTTGGCCTGTTGTCTACTTTGCATTTCATGGCATGGGGTATCATGATATTGCTCTATGCCGCCCGCTTGAGTAGTCAAGTGCTATCACAGCAGAAAGCTATTGTTTACGACCCATGAATGTTTATAGGCCTATAATCCAATCGACCGAAAGTGAAGGTTTTTTTATATTTCTAAAGCCATCCGATGATTGCCTTATTAGCAACTTAGCGGCAGCATATACTACATCCCGTAACTATTTCTGGGTAGACCGGAGTTTTACAAGAATAATCTCGCAACCTTGTATCTTTGACAATTTCACCTGCTTTCAGTCGTTCATTCAATCTATGAGTATCATGCAACTGTTGACGAAAATATTGATTCAGGGTTCCTAGAATCTGGTATTCCCTATACAGTTTCCGCCAGGCCAGACCAACACTTTTTGGTAATTCAATATTTCGGGCATAGGCCGCACCCCCCAGTACAATCTTGTTTTCTATTTGCTTATAATCCCTGACGGGAAAATGTAGAATTTCAATCAACCCATCAGCCTGGTCGATAATTTCCATGCCATCAACTGAGTGATTACCCTGATGTACAATCACAGTCGCGTTACCGCGATGGGCAATCTTTGGGCGCAACGATCGTCCAAGCACGTTCAGGGATTCCTTCTCTCGATACACCATGCCCGACCAGAAAGGTTGGCGTGCGTCACCCTCAACGGCTACAAAATTGAGCCGATTCGAAAAAACAACACTGACTTCTCCGGGTAAATGTTCAAAAACCCCCCTCAGGTTTCCGTGAAGAGGCCACCAGAATTCATCAGCGTCATTGTGGATTACCCAGTCTGCGCCGTATTCCGAATAGGCCATTCTGGCCATACGAGTCACCCAGGCATACTGGTTGTAGTCATCGTTACCTTCATAAATGTAGTGCAACAATCCCCGCTCTTCATATTCTTTGAGAATGTTCGTAGTTGCATCGACCGACCTGTTGTCAGTGGCAATGATAAAATCCACACCTTGGGCGAGATGAAACTCGATATTGTCCCGAATAATGTCTGCTTCGTCTCTGACAAGTAAGGTCATGACCAGCTTCATTGCGTATCTTCTTCCATAAAAATAAGACTATTAATAACCACAAAATGACGAGGTTTCCTCGCTCGTCACGAATTTCATGATCCCATAGTTTTAAACCGTGTAGAATCAACTTAAGTTTAGTTACCAGCGTGCAAGCAATTGCTTCCGTCCGGTTTGTGAAGCGCTTCTCAGTTCGCTTAATCAACAAGAACGGATCAAACGAAAGACACCAAACACCCTGCTTGCAACATTGCAGAGTCGTTGCATAATGTAACCAATAAGGCGCGGCAGTTACTTAATTAACCAAGCAGCTAATGAAGCCAGTAACTCTGACGACGGACAGAGCACTGAAAAGATGCGAAGAGCTTTGGAGCCAGTTTGAACATGTTCGCGACCACAGATAAGGATCTGTGAGACGTCTAAGTGGGAATGATATTGGATGATATTGGGTAGACCTTCTCAATCAAAGAGCCACCAAAAACCGACATTTCAGGGTTTTTGGCACGGACCGCCACTTGGTGAATTAAATCTGGCATGCCTTAGGTCATTTGTGGATCTAGGTTATAGTTTTGAAATATATACTTACGAGGAATTCGACCTTCCGTCAGGTGTTATTTCGAGGGATGCTGAAAAAATAATACCATTTAAGGATTTATTTTACTTTGACAACGTAGGATCAAACGCTAGAGATTTGGGTCCTTTTTCAGATTTATTCCGGTTTAAATTGCTGAGTGAGCGCGGCGGATGGTGGGTAGATGTGGACACTATTTGCCTCTCTGAAAATATCCCCAAGATAGATAGGGCTTGGGCACAAGAACAGCCTGAAGTCGATCCCACTCAGATAGGCCCCGGCCAACTTGCTCTAGGTAAAGGTGACCCCCTGGCCGTCGAATTGTACATGCGTTGCCTTGAGATCAGTCAGACCCCGTTCGGGTGTAGAAACGCGCTTGGACCGGGATTGCTTTCTTCAGTTATTAGAGAAAGGGCTCTGCCACCTAATATCTATGGCCAATCTCACACGTTTTTTCCAATACGCTTTGTCGAAATGTATAAGCTTTGGCTTCCGGAATTCCGTGATGAAGTTGAAGAAAAGGTGCATGGGGCAATATTTTTACCAATTTATCAATCATTTCCGCTCGCCATAGGGCTGGATCCTTCAAAATTGCCTCCCAGCGGCAGCTATCTTGGTGAATTTTGTCGAAGATATACGGAAAATTACATAACGCGCCCGAAGCATAGTGTGGAAGAAATTCATCTTGGAACGCGTGAATACCTACGAAGCCATTCGAAATGGGCATTTGATCAACTTAATACTGTTTCTGGGGAAGGATCTCTCGATTTTTTTGGATTGTAAAAGTGACGGGGTCTGACCAGTTTTACCTCTAAATGAAATGTTCCGGCGAAACAGTACAGCGTGCTACTCTGTTAATCGGGATTGGCACATTGTCGTTCCCCCTGTTACGTTAATTATGGCTGAGGACTCTAAAATTGCGCGGGGCGAGTTCGGCGTTACTTACACCCATTTACGGTTCAGGGAAAAAAGCGACTGATGGTATCGATCACGCAGGCGGGCCGCTCGCCGCCCTCAATCTCGATGGTCATGCGCACCACCACCTGCACGCCACCCTTGACCTCCTCGGCGCTCACGATCTCGCCGCCGCCGCGTATCCGGCTGCCCACCGGTACCGCTGCGGGAAAGCGTACTTTCTCGCAGCCGTAGTTGACGCCCATGGAGGTATTTTCGACCCGCATGATCTGCGGCAGAAACAGGTTGGCCATCGACAGTGTGAGATAGCCGTGCGCGATGGTCTTGCCAAAAGGACCTGCCGCCGCCTTTTCGGGATCCACATGTATCCACTGGTGATCTCCCGTCGCCTCGGCAAACAGGTCGATACGCTGCTGGTCGATCTCCTGCCAGTCGCTGTATCCCAGGTGTTGTCCCACAGCCCCCAGCAGTGCGGCCGGATTTTCAAATGTCGTTGTCATAGTGCTGTTCTTTCCTTTTCGTCAACAGGTCCGCTAGCGCACCAGTCCGCACGCGATACAACGCATATACAGGTGCCGTGGATCCTGCAGGCTGCCCAATTCCTGCGCCGCTGCCCGCACCGGACCCAACAATCCGGACAACGCCGCGCTGGTGGCAGAATCAGTCCATACATTCAGGCTGCCGACACTGCGCGCCAGTTGCTTCATGAACATATCCCGGGGCGACAGCGGCAGCTCCACGTATTCCACCTGGTAATCCTTCAGATTGGCCCGGACAGCGGCAGCGGCGATAGCATCATCAAGACTCCCCTCGCGGTCGATAAGGCCCTTCTGCAGCGCATCGGAGGCACTCCACACCCGGCCCTGGGCCAATGGATCGACGTCCGCAACCTCCAAATCACGACCCTGGGCCACAATCTGCACAAAGCTCTTGTAGGCAAACTCCACACCACTGGTGAGGGCGGCAACCAGCTCCGGATTCAGCGACCGGTCGGCGCGCAAGGAGCCAGCAAGCCTGGTAGTGCCGACGCCGTCAGTAGAAACTCCCACGCGATGCAGCAGTTCCTCAAACGTGGGAAACGCGGCAAAGACACCGATACTGCCGGTGATCGTGGACGGGGTGGCCCAGATTTCATCTGCCTCCGCGGCGATATAATATCCCCCGGAAGCAGCAACTGCGCCCATGGAAACCACCACGGGCAGGCCCATATCCCGGGCATGAAGTACCTGCTGGCGAATAATTTCCGATGCGAACATGCTGCCGCCGCCACTGTTTATGCGCAGGACAATGGCTTTAACCCCGTCCGCTTCAACCGTGTCGCGAATCAACTGCGCCAGTGAATCGCCCCCAATACTCCCGGGCGGCTGCTCCCCCGGCAGAATATTGCCCTCCGCTGTGATCACCGCAACTCGATCCCCTTCAGTCACACCGAGAGCCAGGGGCCGTTTGTGCGCCACGTAGCGTTCGAATTCGACAGCTTCGTAGAGGCCGTCATCATTGCTGGCACCCACCAGCCCAACGAGGTAGTCGTTGCCCTCACTGCGGCCGAGCAACTTGTCCACCAGGCCAGCCTGCAGGGCTGCCTGCGCCGCATCGCCGCCCTGGCCCTGCAGGCGCTCGGTAAAGTTATTCACATAATCATTTACCGCACCCGGCGCCAGCTTGCGTTGTGCCTCTACAATCGAGGCGTACTGACCCCACAGGTTGTCCAGCCAGCGGCTGGTGATTTCCTTTTCTTCGGGAGACATGTCATCACGCATGAACGGCTCTACGGCCGATTTGTGGTCGCCAGCCCGGAAGATATGCACATTCACCGAGATTTTTTCCAGCGCCTCACGGAAGTAGTTGCGATAGCTGCTGAAGCCCTCCAGTGCCACTCCGCCCATGGGATGCGCGATCACCGTATCTGCATAACTGGCCAGCAGGTACTGGTCCTGGGTGTAGTAATCCCCAACCGCGACTATGGGTTTTCCGCTTTTGCGGAACGTCTCCAGCGCCGGAATGATTTCCTGGGTTTTACTGATGCCGACGTACATCAGGTCATCCAGTTCCATCACCAGGGAATTGATGGCCGGGTCCTTCGCGGCGTAGTTAATCGCCTCAATGACATCCCGCAGCAACACCTCGTGCTGTTCGGGAGACGGCTCGCCCAGTAGCGCCTCCAGCGGATTAACCGCTGACTTCTGGTCCACCACCGTGCCGCTCATATTCAGCAGTAACGCCGCTTTATCCGGCAGCGGCTCAGGTGCACCCCCGATGTAGACAAAATAGAGGAAGGCGATCATCACCAGGAACAGGATATTTGACATTGCCAGCCTGACGCGCGTAATGCCCCGCCAGATCCCGGACAAGATTCGACGCAAGCGCGAAGGTTTATTCATACACTAATCTCCAGCATCCATTTGAGCCGCGCCTATCGCACGCAACTCCCGTGCTCGCCAGCGCACATACAACATGGCGGCTATAAACAGTATCACAACAGCAACCAGCCCGCTGATCACCAGCAAGCTGTCTGGCTGCGCGAATATACGCTGCACCAGGATCATAAAATATCCCAGGCACACGAAACACAACCAGATATAGCTGCGCAGGTTGTCCTTGCGCATGCCGGGCAGGAAAAGCAGCAATGGCATTACCTTCAGGACCCAGATAAACCAGGGCGCCTGGTGCGCCCAAGCATCTGCTGCCTGCTGCAGCAGCAACGCTGCCCAGCTCAGCCACGTCAGCCACGCCGCGCTCGAAACCAGGGTGAATTTCACCGGCTTGCCCCTAACGCCAGCCGTGCAACGCGGTTACCAAGCGCCCGGCACAACGCCGCCTCCACGTCATCCACCGCCCGCTTATTGTCACTGCCGCCCCAGTGGGAGGCACCGTAGGGCGTCCCACCGGAGGTAGTATTCATCAGACCGGACTCGCTGTAGGGAAGGCCGGCAATGATCATGCCGTGGTGCAATAGTGGCAACAGCATACTGAGCAGGGTCGACTCCTGCCCGCCGTGCATGCTGGAGGTCGACGTAAAGACAGCGGCCGGTTTGTCGATCATGGCGCCACTGAGCCACAACGCCGAAGTTTGATCGAGAAAATACTTGAGGGGCGCCGCCATATTCCCGAACCGGGTGGGGCTACCCATAACCAGACCCGCACAGTCACGCAGGTCTGCCAGTTCGCAGTACAGGGGGCCGCTTGCGGGAATATCCTCATCGGTCTGCTCACAGGTGGCCGAGACCGCCGGTACGGTACGCAAACGGGCTGCCACACCCGGCACCAATTCAACACCGCGCGCTACGTGTTGCGCCATGGTCGCTGTAGCGCCCTGCCTGGAGTAATACAAAATTAAAATATAAGGATCGCTCTGGATCACCAGCACTGTACTCCTGCCATAACCGCGCCCGCCCTGCACTCTCACCGTTTAATTTGCGCAGTATACCCATAATGGTGGAGTTGACGGGGGCTAATCTGCCTGGGCGATGGCTCTCGTTATTGAAACAGAGCCGGATATTCGCAATAAACCTGGACATGAATAATTCTTGAGCCCTTCAAAGTCCAGTGGCTGATAATCCCATATTGCCAGGACACCCCATCCTGGAGTAAAGAAATCACAGGCAGACTCGCCACACTCGAGGCGACGCTTGGAGACGACAACCACATCATCAAGTTACACCTTCGGAAGATAATGCAGAGTAGAGTCATCCTCCAGGAAGCAGGGGACTCTTATCAACATTCAGCGCATATGCATTGATATCAGCCGGGGAAACACCACGCGCGTAGGCTTTTATTGCTTGTGAGTGTAAATTTCCAAACCTGACCGCTCGATCCATAACGACAATTTTTACATTTTCGTTCTTGGACACTTTCTGGACCAATTTCACAAACCTGCCGACAAATTTACTGGTTGCCGGTGACAAGTCGGCGGAATAGACGATGATATCGGCAAATTGCGACTTGTATGACTTTATATATTCGTTAATTTGCTTGGGGCAGTCGATAGTACCATTTGAATGTGCGTCTGCTATGAGTTGGCCATCAATACCTATTTGCTCAAGACAGGTGTCATCCAATTCATGCATCCTAACCTCAAACCCACGCTCCACTAACGACTGATGCAAACCATTACTGACATCGCGGGCGTGACTATCGCCCACAACAAGGATTCTTTTACTATTTCCAAGGAAGGTTGCCCCGCCGATATGTTCCATGCCGTAATCGATCGTTTCGATTCGCAGCCTATCCAGGTCAAATACTTCAGCAATATCCGCTGAATTACCAAAACGCCAGTACCATCCGCCATTTGCCCAGGAACTGGCCGCCAGATAAGCCATCACCAAAGCAATTAGCGAACAGGTCAGTGCAAATTTCGTCGAAGCCAATACCGCCTGGGGTCCGGGCCGGGCGAACCTGAAAGGCCGCTCCACGAACCGGTACATTAATGTTGCGACGATAAACGACGAAAGAGTGAGGCCGACAACCTGCCAGGGCCCCAGTTGGGCACTGTCGGTGATATAAACATAAAACACATAGATCGGCCAATGACACAGGTACAGCGAATAGCTGATGAGTCCCGTAAATACCATGGGCCTGCTGCGCAGAAGTGCGCCGAGAAATCCGGATGAACCGCCAAATAAAGCCAGGCTGGTTCCCAGACAGGGAATAAGCGAATTCGTCCCTGGAAAGGGAGTCTGCCTGGTAAAATACATTGCCGCGTAGCCAATCAGTAGCAACCCAATCACCAGGGCCAGCTCCCTTACCCAGGGTCGCGTAGCAATCCCCACCAGCCAGACCATTAAAGCGCCCATACAAAACTCAACAATTCGTGAAGGCAGCAGATAAAACGCCGCTGAAGCATCATATTTCAGGCACCATTCGGCAAATGCCCAGCTGGCCACGCCCAGTAGAAGGAACATCAAGGGTGTAGTGATTCGGGACAGACTCACTTTTTGTAGCAACACAAGAGTCAAGGGCCAGATAAAATAAAACTGCTCCTCCACGCTCAGTGACCAGAGGTGCAATAGCGGCTTTACCTTAGCGTCCGCATCAAAATACCCGCTCTCGCTCCAGAAGAAAAAATTGGAGATTGACAGAATCCCATGCAGAGCCGAACCACCCAAACGCTGCAAATGCTGGGGAGAAAAAATGAGGCAACCCACAATGAAACTCGCGAAGATAGTAAACAGCAGCGCTGGTACAAGGCGTCTTGCACGCCTCAGATAGAACCCCCCAAAAGTGAAAGATCCATCACCTACCGCGTCAATGATCAGTCGTGTGATCAGGAACCCGCTGATAACGAAGAAAACATCGACTCCAATGAAACCACCGCTGAAGGTTTCCACCCCAAAATGAAAGAACAGGACGCTGAGAACAGCAATTGCCCTTAAACCGTCAATATCAGGACGATACGTTTTTGCGTTGCCGGGTGTCAGCGTGACTGGTTTCATTCGTCTGTCCCTGGATTCACTGTGGACAGCAAATCGCCCTCTTGAGCTTCTCCTGGCTCAGATGGAAGTGTATAAAAAAAGCCCCATTTGACCCTCAGCATCCTGCTCGAGCCATTATCTGTTCCAGACAATATCACAACCCCCGGAGATCACTAATAGTCAGTATGGGACTCGCATCACAACCATAGCAGTACAGATACAGCTGGACTAAGTATGCCTTCATGCGCGAAGGAGCTTCAGCACGTTCTCCGGGGGACGGCCCAAGACGGCCTTATCACCCATGACCACAATGGGACGCTCAATCAGCTGCGGATATCTGCCCATGGCCGCCAGAATCTCCTCGTCACTGGAATCCTTGCCCAGGCCGCAGGCTTTATACTCTGCTTCGCCGCGCCGCACCAACTGGCCAGCGGTCAGGCCAAGTTTTTGTAGCAGTTCCGCTATTTCCTTGGTTCCGGGCGGCGTCTCCAGATAGAGAATGATTTTGGGGTGCACGCCATAGTCCTGCAGTAGCGCCAGCGTATCGCGTGACTTGGAGCATCGCGGGTTGTGATAGATAGTAACTGCGCGCATGAACAATTTCCCCAGGTAGTGATGATTCGCCGCTGAGTATAACAAAACGCTGGCCGGGTAAGACGCTGGCAGCAGCCGGGACCGTGCAGGCGCCCCGCCACTCGTGCCATAATGTCGCCATGACATATCTCAAACAGATGTTCCGCGAGTTATGGCGCCGAGTGCGCTATCTGTTCGGCCGTTTTTCGGCGGATCGCTGCTCGGAAAATGCGGCCGCGCTGACCTATATGAGCCTGTTCGCATTGGTGCCGCTGCTGACCGTGCTGTACACCGTGGCCTCCGCGATACCGGCTTTCCAGGGAGCCGAGGAGCAGATGCAGACACTCCTGTTTAAACACCTCGTACCCTCAAGCAGCTCAGACATAGAACGCTACCTCAGCGATTTCTCCCAGCAGGCCAAGAATCTCACCGGGCCGGGTGTTGGCTTCCTGCTGGTAACCGCCATCCTGATGTTGCGCAATATCGAGCACGCGTTCAACATGATCTGGCGCGCCAGGCAACACCGCAGCGCCATTTCCAGTTTCCTGTTGTACTGGGCGGTGCTCAGCCTGGCGCCCATCACCATCGGCCTGGCACTCGGCATGAGCACCTACCTCTCATCCGTCGCCCACGCCCTGGATACGCTGCATATCTTCGGGTCAAATGCCTTCCTGGTGCAGTCAGCGCCTCTGGTCCTCAGCACGATGGGCTTCAGTCTGGTCTATGCCGCAGTGCCCAATTGTCACGTACCCTTCCGACATGCCCTGATCGGCGGTTTCTTCGCGGCACTGGCATTTCACGCCGCGCGCGGCGTATTCACCCAATTGGTGGTAGGTTCCAGTTACACCTTTATTTACGGTGCTTTTGCCGCCGTGCCGCTGTTTCTGTTGTGGATTCACCTGTCCTGGATCATCGTGCTGATGGGGGGAGTACTCGTGCACAGCCTGTCGGCCTACCAGAGTCATGAACAGGCCAATCGACCGATGGTGCTGAAGGCACTGGAGGTACTGCATCTGTTCTGGCAAAAGCAGGAGTCGGGCAATGCGGTGCGCGAGACCGAGCTGCTCGACGGCAGGCACGAGATCATTCGCGGCCTGGACAGTGAAACCTGGGGCGAGTTGCGCGATATTCTTATCCAGAAGAAAGTCATCACCGAAAATGACAAGGGCGACTATCTGCTGTGTCGGGACCTGCACACCATCCCTTTCTGGCAGCTGAAGGAGTGGGTCGACAAGGAGCACTCCCTGAACGAACAGGACATCACCCCTGACACTGGCTGGCAAGGCGATGCCTACCGCCTGCTGCTGGACCAGCGCAGGGACCAGCGCAATTTTCTGGGTGCCAACCTCGTGGAATTGTTCAACCAGTGAAATACCTGCTCTGTCTCGGCGTGCTCCTGTCTCTGCTCGCCTGCACTGAACACACCGACACAGGTCCCCGGCCACGCCTGGAAGAGTTGCATGGCCAGTGGGTCGTGATCAACTACTGGGCACAGTGGTGCAAGCCCTGCATCGAGGAAATCCCGCAGCTGAACGCGCTGGATGCGCAGTACGCGCAAGTGACGGTACTTGGAGTGAACTACGATGGCGCCAGCGGCGCGGAACTTGAACAACAGCGGCAACAACTGGGCGTGGCCTTTGCCAGCATGGAGACCGATCCTGCCGCGGAACTGGGCACACCCAGGCCGGTAGTGTTACCCACCACACTGATTCTGGATCCCGCCGGGCAGCTCGTTGCAACACTGGTCGGGCCACAGACGCTGGAATCCCTGGCGCAGGCGACCGGACAGGCCGTAAGTTCGCTTTAGAACAGAACAAAAAAAACCGGCCCAAAGGGCCGGAGTGCGCGGATTAACTATCACGCTAGGAGTAGGAGACCTGGACGGAGTCCAGTATTACAACAATGGTGCTGAAGCAGTTACCAACAAACGCAGCCACACCAACTGTGATAAGTCAGACTATGGCCCTGGCGCAATAGTTCCAACCATCCCAAAAAAAGTTCCTCGCATCGCCACACGCGATAAACCCCGGAAGTTGGCAATGGACAGCTGCACACGACGGGACTAATCTTGTGCCGGGACAGGCCCCGCAGCCAGGCGCATACAAAGGAAGCCAATATGAGCAAAATCTACCGCAACAATGCAGAGACAATCGGCGGCACGCCACTGGTCAAGATCAATCACATCAGTGACGGGAATATTTACGTCAAGCTGGAGAACCGCAACCCCGCAATGTCCGTCAAGTGCCGTATCGGCGCCAGCATGGTCGCCGCAGCGGAGCGCGATGGCAGCCTCAAGAGCGGCATGACCATCGTCGAGCCCACCAGTGGCAATACCGGGATCGCCCTGGCCTTCGTGGCGGCGGCCAAGGGCTACGGCTGCATCCTGACCATGCCCAACACCATGAGCCTGGAGCGGCGTATGCTGATGAAGGCGTTGGGGGCACAGGTGATTCTCACCGATGGCAGCAAGGGTATCGCCGCCGCGATCCAGCGGGCCGAGGACATCATCGCCTCCGATCCCGGAAAGTACTGGGGACCCCACCAGTTCGAAAACCCGGCCAATCCCGCCATCCATGAGCAGACCACCGGGCCGGAAATCTGGGCAGACACTGACGGCGGTATCGATATCCTGGTATCGGGGGTAGGCACTGGCGGCACCCTCACCGGCATTTCCCGTTATCTTAAAAACACCCGGGGCAAGGCTATACTGAGCGTCGCGGTAGAGCCCGACTCCACCACCATGATCACGGCGGCGAAGGCCGGCGAGGAACCCCGCCATGCGCCCCACAAGATCCAGGGCATTGGCGCGGGCTTTTTACCGAAAAACCTGGACCTGGCCATGGTGGACCAGGTCGAGCAGGTGTCCAGTGAAGAGGCCATGGCATGGGCGCACAAGCTGATGCAGAAGGAGGGTATTTTGGCGGGCGTGTCCTGCGGTGCGGCAATGGCGGTCGCCCACCGCCTGTCCCAACAGCCAGCCCATCGCGGCAAGATGATCGTCGCCATCCTGCCGGACTCCGGTGAGCGCTATCTCACCTCGCCACTGTTTGCCGGGAGTTTTTCCGAGAACGAGACCGTGCAGGCCACAGTGAGCTGAACGCGGCGGGACTCAGGTGCGGTCGAGGAGGTCCTGCAGGCGCGCCTTTATATCCGGCCATTCAGTATCGATAATGCTGAAATAGACCGAGTCGCGCACGTAGTTGCCCTGCACAATCATATGCTTGCGCATCACCCCCTCCCGCGTGGCGCCGATTCTCAGCAGTGCCCGCTGCGAGCGCTCGTTGCGCGCATCGGTCTTGAACTCCACCCGCACGCAACCGAGTCGCTCAAAGGCGTGCGACAGCAACAGCATCTTCGCCTGCGTATTGAGCGCCGTGCGCTGCCACTCCTGGCCCAGCCAGGTCCAGCCGATCTCCAGAGAGCGGTGCTCCGGCCGGATATTCAGGTAGCGCGTGCTGCCGACCACCTTGTCCTTGCCGGTTTCCACGATGGCAAACGGCAGGTGTCCCGGCGCGGCCAGGGCTTCCTCGATCCACTGGCGCGTATCCGCCAGATCAACAAAGCAGGCGCGCGGCATATAGGCCCAGTCCGCCGCGTTGCGACCACGGTTGTACAGGCCCTGGGCGTGCTCCAGCGCACAGGGGCTCCAGGCGCACCGCAGTGCCCGCCAGTACAACTGGTGCAACCCGCAGCGACACGCGTTATGCTCCTGTATGTGCCGGCACTGTCTGGCAGGAGAATCGTTGAACCGGTGGTCTTTCTGCTCTCCAGGTCCCGGTGCGCCTGCTGCACATCGGCCAGGGCATAGCGCTGGTTGATCTCGATACGCACAGCGCCACTCAGCATGCGCGCGAACAGGTCGTTGGAGGACTGTTGTAACTCCGCGGTAGTCATGGTGTAAGTGAGCATGGTGGGGCGTGTAATAAACAGGGAGCCCTTGTTGGCCAGCACCTGCAGGTTCAGGGGATCGGGTGCTCCCGATGCATTGCCGAAACTCACCATCAAGCCCCCGCGGCCTGAGACAGTCCAGGGAAATATCAAAGGTATCCTTACCCACACCGTCATACACCACCGGCACTTTCTGGCCGCCGGTAATGTCCAGCACCCGTTGCACCACGTTTTCGGTGCGGTAATTGATGACATGCGCAAACCCATGGGCCAGCGCCAGCTCGGCCTTTTCCTGTGAGCCCACGGTGCCAATCACCGTGGCGCCGATGCTGCTCGCCCACTGCCCGAAGATCAGGCCCACGCCACCGGCCGCGGCGTGAAAGAGACAGGTCTCACCCGCCTTCAGCGGATAGGTGCGCTGCAGGAGGTACTCCGTGGTCTGGCCCTTCAGCAGGCAGGCCGCCGCCTGTTCAAAGCCTATGCCGTCCGGAATTTTTACCAGGCGCGAGGCGGGCAGGTTGAGCGCCTGCGCATAGGCACCGAAACCCGCGGAGCAGTAGGCCACCCGGTCACCTTCGCGCAGCTCAACACCCTCCCCCACGGCTTGCACCACTCCCGCGCCCTCCAGTCCGATGCCGGTGGGCAGCGGCAGCGGATACAGGCCGCTGCGATGATACGTGTCGATGAAATTGAGTCCGATCGCCCGGTTCGCCACGGTCACCATGCCTGGACCCGGCGCGCCGAGCTCGACGTCTTCCAACACCATCACCTCGGGACCGCCCGTCTTATGTATTCTTACCGCCTGTACCATGCGACCTTCTCCCCTTCCTGTAACGCTGCCCATCGCCGGCGTACAGTATCCGCTGCACACGTTCCGGGGATATAATACATCGGAATGGCTGCAGCCACAGACTCCAGACGGGTCACATGGCAGTTGCCGCAGCGGATTTTCAACTCACCGAACTTACCACCGGGTTCCGTTACACGGGTACTCGCAACATTCACAGATTGCCAGCGGAGCGCGCATAACGTGTTCGAAGAACTACAGCTTGATCGTCACCCTGCGCCTGGGACTTGATGCACTGGCATTACCTGAAGCGACTGAAGTCCAGAAACTGGCCGTGCCCGCCGCACTGCAGGGCAGTGACCTGCTGGTGAGCGCCGAGACCGGCAGCGGCAAGACACTGGCCTACCTGATTCCCGCTGGCGCAAAAAATTCTTGCCGCATCATCTGCCAGAGCAACCCGGCACACTGGCGGTGATTCTCGTGCCGACCCGCGAACTGGCCCGGCAGGTACTCAAGCAGTGCCGCCAATTGCTGGTCATGTCGCCACTGAAAGCCCAGGCCATCACCGGTGGCGCCGATTTCAAGTATCAGACAGCGCAGCTGCGCAAGGACCCGGAAATTGTGGTGGCGACACCCGGGCGCCTGCTGGAACACTGCCAGAAGCGCAGTGTCGACCTCAGCGCGCTGCAGACCCTGGTGCTGGATGAGGCAGACCGCATGCTGGACATGGGCTTTCGCGACGATGTGGTGAAAGTCGCCGGGTTCTGCCCTGCTGGCAGGCAGGTGCTGCTGCTATCCGCGACACTCTCACACCGGGGCGTGGGCGCCATCGCCGCAACGCTGCTGCGATCACCGCAGACGATTGCGGTAGGCCAGGTGCGCCAACCGCACAGCAGTATCGAGCACCAACTGATACTGGCCGACAGTCAGGAGCACAAGGACAAGCTGCTCGCTGCACTGTTGCAGCAGGGCGGTTTTCACCGCGCCCTGGTATTTGGTAACAAGCGTGATACGGCAGTACGCCTGGCCGATCTTCTCAGGTACCAGGGCCTGCGCTGCGCCAGCCTGCACGGCGAGATGAGTACGGAAGAACGCAAACACGTCATGCACCAGTTTCACGACGGCAAAGTGCATATCCTCTGCGCCAGCGATCTGGCCGCCCGCGGCATCGACGTGGCCGGCATCGACCTGGTGGTCAATTACGACATTCCCTACAGCGGCGACAACTACCTGCACCGCACTGGCCGCACGGGTCGCGCGGGCGCCAGGGGCCTGGCCGTCTCCCTGGCCAGCGCCGCCGAGTGGAACCTGATGGTCAGCATTGAGCGCTATCTCGCACTGCGTTTCGAACGACGCACCCTGGCCGGACTGAAGGCGAAGTACAACGGGCCCAAGAAACTGAAATCGTCAGGCAAGGCTGCGGGGAGCAAGAAAAAAACGGGTAAATCTGACCGCCGATAAAAGCAAGACGCGGGTGCGCAACCAGAAGAACCTTGGCAAGCGGCGGGCAAAAACCACGGACGGGGCAGCACCCGCCAATGACGGCTTTGCGCCGCCGAAGAAAAAGCAACCCAGTGCATGATACGAGTGTTTTTCGGCATCGAACTGGATGCAACAAGCGCACTGCAGGTCGCGGACTGGCGTGACCGGCAAGTGGCCTGCACCGGGCAGCCGGTGCCACCGTCCAATTTCCACATTACCCTGGCTTTTATCGGCCCGTTGAGTGAACCTGCTATCGAGCGCCTGTGCCTTGCGGTGGATGAGTGGCTACCGCGCAGTGCCGTGACCGGCGCAACCCTGCACCTGGATCGCACCGGTTACTGGCACAAGCCCGGGATTTACTGGCTGGGTCCCACCACCTGGCCGGAGCATCTCTCACGCCTGGCACAAAAACTGAACCATCTGGCCAGCGCAGTGGGCGCCAAGCGGGACAGGAATCCGTTCCAACCGCACATCACGCTGTATCGTCGCTGCACTGCAGCGCCACCGGCAACGCCCCTGCCCCCCTCGATCGACATGACCTACCGGCACTGCGCCCTGTTTGAATCACGACAGGGCAAGCAGGGCGTGAGCTACCATGTCCTGCAGGACTGGGACCTGCCAGTTGCGATGAATTAGCGACTCGACGAATATTGCGGCGCTGCAGTTTCAGTTAGAATCGCGCACTATCATTGTTCCGGAATACCCCACCATGTCCAACCCCCTGCTTGAACCACACGCTCTGCCGCCCTTTTCCCGCATCGAGCCCGCGCATGTGGAGCCCGCCATCAGGCAGCTCATCGAGCGCAACAAGCAGCGTATTGACGAACTGCTGGCCAGCAACCAGAACTACACGTGGGACAACCTCCTGCTGCCCATTGAAGAGCTGGAGGACGAACTGTCCCAGGCCTGGTCGCCGGTGTCCCACCTGAACAGCGTGTGCAACAGCGATGCCCTGCGCGAGGCCTACAACGCCTGCCTGCCGCAGCTGTCGGAATACGGCACCTGGATGGGCCAGCACAGCCAACTGTGCGCTGCCTACCAGCAGATTGCCGACAGCGCGGCGTTCAAGGCACTGGACACTGCGCAGCGCAAGTCCATCGAACATGCCCTGCGCGATTTCCGACTGGCCGGTGTGGCCCTGCCACCGGACAAGAAGAGTGAGTACGGCGAATTGCGCCAGCGCCTGTCGAAGCTGGGCAGCAAGTTTAGCGAAAACGTACTGGATGCCACCAACGCCTGGTCCAAACAGGTCACGCGGGAGCAGCTGCAAGGCCTGCCCGAGACCGCCCTGGCCAACGCCAGACAGGCGGCCGCTGCAAGCCGGACAGGAGCACTACCTGATCAATCTGGAATTTCCCTCCCTGTCGCCGGTACTGAACTACTGCGACAACCGGGAACTGCGCGAAGAGGTCTACACCGCCAACTGTACCCGCGCCTCAGAGCACGGTCCGCACGGCGGCCAGTGGGACAATACCGCCCTCATCGTGGAAACCCTCGAGTTGCGCACGTCAACTGGCCCAGCTACTGGGGTTTGATAACTACGCAGAACTGTCACTGGCCACCAAGATGGCCGACACCCCGGACGCGGTCGTGGCTTTCCTGCAACAGTTAGCCGAGCAATCCCTGCCGCAGGCTGAGGCAGAGCGGCGCGAACTGCTGGAGTTTGCGCGACAAAACGGTGGGCCGCCGGTGCTGGAATCCTGGGATATCAGCTACTACAGCGAAAAATTGCGCCAGAGCCGTTACCAGGTGTCGCAGGAGGACATACGTCCCTACCTGCCGGTGACCCGGGCTCTACCGGGCCTGTTCGAGGTCGTGCGCCGCCTGTACGGTATCGATGTCCGGGAAGTGCAGCAGTTTGACAGCTATCACCCGGACGTAAAACTTTTCGAGTTGCTGCGCGGCGGGGATGTCATCGCCCGCTTTTACCTTGATCTGTACGCACGACCGCACAAGCGCGGCGGAGCCTGGATGGACAGCTGCCGGGTGCGCCGCCAAACCAGCGAGGGCGTGCAGATTCCGGTGGCCTATCTGGTGTGCAACTTCACGCCGCCGGTAGGCGACAGCCCGGCACTGCTCACCCACACCGAGCTCACTACACTGTTTCACGAGTTCGGGCACGGCCTGCATCACATGTTGACCCGCCAGACGGTGGCCGCCGTATCCGGCATCAACGGCGTGGCCTGGGATGCGGTGGAACTGCCCAGCCAGTTCCTGGAAAACTGGTGTTGGGAGCGGGAGGCGCTGTCGTTTATTTCAGGGCATCACGAGACCGGGCGCAGCGCTGCCGGAGGTCCTGCTGGATAAACTGCTGGCAGCGCGCAATTTCCAGTCCGGCATGGCGATGGTGCGCCAGCTGGAGTTCTCCCTGTTTGACTTCCGCCTGCACCGGGAGTGGGGCAGTGGCACATTCGACTCAGTACAGCGCCTGCTGGACGAGGTGCGCCAGCAGGTCGCCGTGACGACACCGCCGGCCTTCAACCGCTTCCAGAATTCTTTCTCGCACATTTTCGCCGGTGGCTACGCGGCGGGCTATTACAGCTATAAATGGGCGGAGGTATTGTCAGCGGACGCCTTCTCCCGCTTCGAGGAGGAAGGCATCTTCAATGCGGCAACCGGCAGCGGCTTTCAGGACGGAAATCCTGGAGGCCGGGGGTCCAAAGAACCCATGGAATTATTTGTCGCCTTCCGCGGCCGCGAGCCGCGTATCGAACCACTGCTGCGGCACTGCGGCATTCACCGGTTAGCTGTTGCGGTCACATTGGGCGCGCCATTCCCTGGGGCTCGTATTTGACCAGCCGCGGAACGCCCGGGAAAATACCGCCGCGTCCGCATAGCGCAGCGCCGAAGCAATTTCCGACAAAGGAACTTCTGTATTCTCCAGAAGCTGCTTCGCGAGCTCGAAACGCGTTTGACTGACGAGCTGCTGCAAGCTGGTCCGCGTCGGCAGTCAGCCGTTTGCGCAATGTCCGCTCGTGCATGCCGAACAAGAGCGCCACGTTCTCGGCAGACGATGTGCCGCTAAGTACCATCTGGTGAAGCGCGCCCCGTACCAGGTCGGCAAAGCTCATCGTGCTGTTGGCACGAGTCTGCTTGATGGCCTGCATGATCAGCTCGCGCAGGTTGGGGTCCGCACCGGCGATGGCGTGGTCAAGCCACGATGCTGCGAACACGATGCCGGACACCTCGGCATCGAATCGAATGTTCGGACCAAAAAGGCGCCGATAGGGACGCTGATCCTTCGGCCGAACATGCGAAAACTGCACGCGCAGCGGCTTCCAGGCGGCTCCGCAAATCTCCTTCAGTGCCCTGTACCCGATTGCAATGGCGACGTCGTAAAGGTGCGTGGCGCCGGGTGTCCCGTGTCGATATATGGAGTAGCCGAGCAGCACATATGACTCGTCCAAATTGATCAATATCGGGACAGCGCCGCGATCGTGCAGGTAAAGATGCAGAAGAAGTGCCCGCAGCGCCTCGCCAACGGTCGTCGAGTTGCGCATCAGGTATCCGATGGCACCGAGCCCGTCCAACTCGAATCGCTCGCCAACCAGCAGACCGAAATGGGCACAGGCCGTTGCCGTTGAGCATTCGGAAAGCAAGCGGCCAAGCGCTTCGAAGGCGATCTTGTTCTCGGGATTCTTGAACGTGGAGAGCGGAACCCCGGCCCGCACGAACGGGAGACTCGGTACGACCCCGAACTTCCGCAAGAGGTCTGGAATCGCAGCGACAGGACCAATCCTGACTTCACCATCGGCGGCAGCGGCAATTTGGCTGGTCTTGGCCGCCCTTCCCACGGCGACATCTTGCGAGGACTCGTGCTCGCGGCTGTGCTCCCTGCCGTAGGACCTATCAGCGACAGGCTGTTTTGATCTAGCCATCCGGCAACCTCCAAGCTTCCGACCGAATCAGGGGATGCTGGGCCAGATCGCATGCGATTATCGTAGGCGGGCGCCCCGAGTCGGGTCAATCGCAGGGCCGGATTTGCAAAGTGCGATTTTGGACAGGTCTGTTAGGCTTACCAGCAATTTTTTTACCATTAACGCGCGAACCCATTGCGCAGAAGGAGACAGGAACATGACAAGACACGCACTGCTGGGCGCGATTCTCGCCGTCGCACTCACCGCGACGGCTTCCGCACAGACTTTCAAGATGACGACGCCGTTCGCGCCGGGTGTCGCCGTGCCTGACAAGATCGAGTCGTCGATCGGGACCTTGAACCTGGACTATGGCTACCCGTCGGCCGAGACCGTCGACAAGATCTACGACAACCTCGACCGCTCGCGCGCGCTGCAGGCCTATCTGCTGGCGATCCCCATCGTCAACCAGGCGGGCATGCGCGACTCCATCCGCAAGTTCGGGCCCGACAACCAGACCGACGTGATCTGGGAAGACCTGGTCGATCCGAGGACCGTCGAGCTGACGGCGAACGACAACACGATCTACAACTTCATCTGGGTCGACACCAGCAAGGGGCCGTTGGTGGCCGAGATTCCGCCCAAGGTGCTGGGGCTGGTCAACGACTTCTGGTACAAGTGGGTGGCCGACGTTGGCCTGACCGGCGCCGACAAGGGCGCAGGCGGGAAGTACCTGCTGTTGCCGCCCGGATACAAGGGCGACATCCCGCCGGGGTATCACGTCGTGCGGCCGAGTACCTTCGGCAGCTGGCTCGTGTTTCGCGCCTTCCTGGTGGACGGTTCAACCGGACCCGGAGTTGAGTCGGTCAAGAAAAACCTGCGGATCTACCCCCTGGCCGACGCCGCCAATCCGCCGCCCATGAAATTCGTCAATGCCTCGGGAGTTCCGGCGAACTTCGTCGCACCGGGTGACTATTCGTTCTGGACCCTGTTGAACCAGGTCATCCAGGAGGAGCCGGCGGAGGGTTCCGATCCCACCACCCTGGGCCTGTTTGCATCGATCGGCATCGTCAAGGGCCAGCCCTTCAATCCCGATGAGCGGATGAAGAAGATCCTGACCGATGCGGCGAATATCGGCGCCGTGACCGCGCGCACCATCGCCTTCAAGATCCGCTCGCCGGAGGCGTACTTCTATCCCGACAGTGCGTGGCGCCTGCCGTTCTTCGGCGGCTACAAGTTCGAGGTGGCGCCCGGTGTCAGCAACCTGGACGGTGCGGCCTTCTACTACTACTTCGCCACCGGCGTCACCCCTGCGATGGAGGAGAAGATGGTGGGCCAGGGATCGCAATACCCGTGGTCGGTGCAGGATGCCAAGGGCAATCCCTTCGATGGCGGCAAGACCTACAAGCTGCGCCTGCCGCCGAACATCCCGGTGAAGGATTTCTGGTCGGTCATCGTCTACGACAACCAGACCCGCTCGATGGTGCAGACCGACCAGAAGGCCCCGAGCGTCAGCAGCCAGAACAAGGGGGTCAAGATCAATGCGGACGGCTCGGTGGATGTCTACTTCGGACCCAAAGCACCAGCGGGAATGGAGAATAACTGGGTGCAGACCATTCCAGGCAAGGGCTGGTTCATGATCCTTCGCCTCTACGGTCCGCTGGAGCCGTGGTTCAACAAGACGTGGCGGCCGGGCGAAATCGAGCTGCAACCCTGATCGCAGTGCCAAAAGCCTCTCGACGGGCGCCTCGGCGCCCGTCAATGCGTACTCGATCAGGTATATGACGGCAAGGTGCGGCCTCGTAAAATCCTGGCCGGTGGCGCCAAGACCACCGTCGTTTCCGCTTTCAGGGGCCGCGAGCCGCGTATCGAACCACTGCTGCGGCACCGCGGCATTACTGGTTAGAGCTGGCTAGTGCGGCTAGTCCTCTTCTGCCCAGCCAGTTGTAGACCAGACCGGCCAGGGCCGCACCGACGATCGGGGCGACCCAGAACAGCCACAGCTGGGAAATCGCCCAGCTGCCCTGGAACAGCGCCACACCGGTGCTGCGCGCTGGATTGACGGAAGTATTGGTCACGGGAATGCTGATCAGGTGAATCAGTGTCAGGCCCAGGCCGATGGCAATCGGTGCCAATCCCGCAGGTGCGCGCTTATCGGTGGCACCCAGGATGATGATCAGGAACATGAAGGTCATCACGATCTCGGTAACCAGCGCGGACTGCAGGCTGTAGCCACCGGGGGAGTGCTCGCCATACCCATTGGAAGCAAAACCCGCTGTCACATCAAAGCCCGCCTGGCCGGAGGCGATCACATAGAGAATTCCACCGCCTGCCAGACCACCGAGTACCTGTGCCACAACATAAGGCAATAGTTCTGCGGCGGGAAACCGCCCCCCGACCATCAGGCCGACTGATACCGCGGGATTGAGGTGGCAGCCCGAAATATGCCCAATCGCAAATGCCATCGTCAGTACCGTGAGGCCGAAGGCCAGCGAGACGCCCAGCAAGCCGATACCCACATCGGGGAAGGCCGCCGCGAGGACCGCGCTGCCGCAACCACCCAGTACCAGCCAGAAGGTACCGATAAACTCTGCGCCCAGTTTTTTGCTCATGCTCATAAACGCTTCTCCTTTAACTTTATAGTTGGGTACTTGCGTACGGGGTAAATCCTAGCACAGGTCGGTAAAAACACGAGCGGCCATGACGCCCCGATTGGGTACTCCGGCGGCAGCAATTACAGCCCCCGGTCAGGTCCTGCGCCAATTAGCGCAGCCCTTTTGCCCCGGCCCCGAGGCGACACAGAGCTCGATTTCGCGCAGGTCATCGCCGGCGCTCGCGTCCACTAGTTGCTGCAAAAGATAGCGCGACAATTCCTCCACCGTCGCGTTGCGAATGGGCAGTACCAGGGTGTCGCTGCGCAGGAACAGCATCTCCTGACCCGCGTGCGTCACACGATAACTGGCACCGGACTCAACAATCTGCTGGTGTGGGGACTCCCCGGCCAGCAGCATATATTCATCCAGAGCGGCACACAGGCGGGCCAGGCGCTCCTTGTACACGTTGTAGTCTGCCGAGAAGCCATTGCCACCCATCGGCGCCACGATTTTTGCCGAGACCGAGTAATTATGGCCGTGCAGGCGCTCGCGCTCGGTGGCGGAGAAGATCGTGTAATGGGCCGCCGAAAACTTGTGGCTTTCCTTATCGATATACAGAGTGGTCAGTTGTTCCATGCACACAGTCTAACGGAGCCGCAACTTGACGTCACCGACGAAATCACGGAGCCTCTGACGATGTGGCAGATGCGCGGCACGGCAGAGCGGCGCCATGGGCGATAAGGACTCAGGACATGAAAGTAGCAATCATCACCGGCGCCAGCGCGGGTATCGGCAGTGCGACCGCGCGGGCTTTCCTCGATGCAGGCTTTGCGGTGTTCAACCTCGCGCGCCGGGAGTGCCCGGTTGCGGGCGTAACCAGTCTCGCCTGTGACCTGACCAGCGAGCCCGCTATTGCTGCGGCCTGTGACACACTGGCCCTTGCCGTGGCAGGCTGCTCCGAGGTCGCACTGGTACACAACGCCAGCCAGATGCGCAAGGACACTGCCCGGGACTGCAGCAGTGACAGCCTCGGGCAGGTCCTGGCCACCAACGTAGTCGCAGTGAACAGCCTCAACCAGCGCCTGCTGCCCCTGCTGCCGAGGACATCGAGCGTGCTGTATGTCGGCTCAACCCTGGCGGAAAAAGCGGTGCCAGGGGCCTTCAGCTACGTGATCAGCAAACACGCCCAACTGGGTATGATGCGCGCCACCTGCCAGGACCTGATGGGCAGCGGGATTCACACCGCCATGATCTGCCCCGGCTTCACCGATACAGAAATGCTGCGCACCCACCTGGGCAATGATCCTGCCGTGGCTGCGGCGGTCGCCGGCATGAACAGTTTCAATCGGCTCATTGAGCCGGGGGAAATCGCCGAGTTGATCCGCTGGGCCCATCACAACCCGGTGATCAACGGTGCCGTGCTGCATGCCAACCTCGGACAGAAGGAAAGCTGAGGCATGATCGACAGTAAACTGCCCCATGTAGGGACCACCATTTTCACCCGTATGTCGGCGCTGGCGAACGAGTGTAATGCCCTCAACCTGTCCCAGGGCTTTCCTGATTTCGATGCCCCGCAGGCATTGCTGGAGGCCATGACCAGACATGTCAGGGCCGGGCACAACCAGTACGCGCCCATGGCGGGCCTGCTCTATCTGCGCGAACAGATAGCAGCACAGGTGCTGCGCTACCGGGGTATTAGCTGCGACCCGGACAGCGAAATCACCGTGCTGCCCGGTGCGACCGAGGGTATCTTCTGTGCCGTAATGGCCTGCGTCCGTCCCGGCGATGAAGTCATCGTATTTGACCCCTGCTACGACAGCTATGAGCCGGCCATCGTGCTGGCCGGTGGCCGCGCCATCCATATACCGCTGACCCTGCACAGCTTCAGCATTGACTGGCAGCGGGTGGCGGCGGCTATCACACCGCGCACGCGCCTGATCATGGTTAATTCGCCGCACAATCCCAGCGGTGCGACGCTGACCGCAGAGGACCTGCTGCAATTGCAGGCCCTGGCGGAACAGCACAATCTGCTGGTGATCAGTGACGAGGTGTACGAACACCTGGTGTTCGACGCGCAGCAGCATCACAGTGCGCTGCAGTTGCCCGAGCTGCGCAGGCGCAGTTTCGTGCTGTTCTCCTTCGGCAAAACCTTCAGCGTCACCGGCTGGAAGACCGGCTACTGTGTCGCACCAGCGGCCCTGACCACGGAATTGCGCAAGGTGCACCAGTTCGTGTGTTTTGTGGCGGTCACACCGGTGCAATTTGCGCTGGCCGACTTCATGGCAGCCGAGCCCGATTATCCGGCCACCTTGCCTGACTTCTACCAGCGCAAGCGGGACCTGTTCTGCCGCGCGCTGGGAAGCTCCAGATTCAAGCTCACGCCCAGTGCGGGTACCTATTTCCAGCTGCTCGACTACAGTGCCATCACCAATGCGCCAGACGTGGAGCTGGCCGCGGACTGGACCCGCCAATACGGTGTCGCCTCCATCCCCATTTCAATTTTTTACGAGGAACCACCCGCTCAGCACTACCTGCGTTTTTGCTTCGCCAAGAATGACCAGGTGCTGCTTGAGGCGGCGGCACGCCTATGCGCAATCTAGCTGTCACCCTGATTCAATGTGAACTGGCCTGGGAACAACCGGCAGACAACCGCCGCCAGATTGGGGCACTCATCGATAGCATTGACGGTCGCACTGACCTGGTTGTGCTGCCAGAGATGTTCACCACCGGTTTTTCGATGAACGCACTGGGCAATGCCGAGGAGCCGGGCGGGGACACCGAGCAATGGCTGCTACACGTGGCCCGGCAACGGGATTGCGCGGTGACGGGCAGTATCGCCGTGCGTGAGGGCAACGGCGTCTACAATCGCATGCTGTTTGCCACCCCCACGGGGGTGCAGCACTATGACAAGCGTCACCTGTTTCGCATGGCAGGCGAGGATCAACGCTACCTGCCGGGACAGGAGCGGGTAATCGTCGCGTGGCGCGACTGGCGCATCAATCTGCAAGTGTGTTACGACCTGCGCTTCCCCGTGTTCAGTCGCAACCGCGAGGATTATGACTTGCTTGTCTATGTCGCCAACTGGCCACAGCAGCGCCGCTACCACTGGCGCCAGTTACTCATCGCCAGGGCCATTGAGAACCTCGCCTGCGTGGTGGGCGTTAACCGTATCGGGGCGGATGCCAGGGGCCTTAGCTACAGCGGCGACAGTCTGGCAATCGCTGCCGATGGTGCAATACTGCTGGATACCCTGGACGCAAACGGCGCCGCCCAGGTCATTCTGGACAGTGCCGCCTTGCACACCTATCGCGAGGCGTTTCCCTGCCAGTTGGACGCAGACCGCTTCCAGTTGGAGTGACTCACCAGCCCAATGCCTCCTTCACGAAGGGGATCGACAGGGCGCGCTGCTGCGCCAGGGATGCCTTGTCCAACAGATCCAGTACCTCCAATAGCTGCCCCATCGCACGGGGCGCGCGACTGACGATGTAGCTGGCAACGCCCGCAGACAGGGTCAGGCCCCTGCGGGCGGCGCGAAATTGTAAAATGGCGGCTTTATCAGCGTCATCTCCCTGCGCCACCTGATAGACAATGCCCCAGGACAGGCGCGAGCGCAGGTCCGCCAGATTCACCGCAAGGGCGCGAGGAGCTGCGTCGCCCGCCACCACCAAACGGCTGCCGTGCTGGCGCGCGCTGTTGTAGAGATTGAACAGGGCCAGCTCCCAGCTGGCGTCTCCGAGCACTGCATGGATATCATCGATACAGATGCGATCCATCCGTTCCACCCCCTGCAACACCTCCCGGGCGGAGTACTGGCGCAAGTCGGCCAGGGGCAAGTAAAGAGTTTCGGCAGCTGCCACATGGCAACTGGCCTGCAACAGGTGAGACTTGCCGCTGCCGGCGGGTCCGTACAGGTAGATAACGGCTTCGCCGGCGGGCTCCAACTGGGTTTGCAGGGCGCTCACCAAAGGCTGCAATTTCGGCAGGGCCAGAAAATTATCCAGGGTGGCATCGTCACGCAGGTGTACTGCAAGCGACAGCTGCTGCTGGCGGCCCTGCCCCACTGTCGCCTGCCCCGTGGAATCTACTTCCGCCACTGGTAATTCAACTGTGTAGGCGCAGTCCCGATACCAGATGCGGACTCAGTCCCGGTCATCGGCACTGGCACCAGCCGGTTGTTGAGTTCGATAGTGGTCGCCAGGTGCGCTGCATCCGCCTGTGCCTGCAAAAGCAATTCAATACGGTCGCCCTGCACTTGTTCTACGTTGGCATGATCGACCAGTTCCAGACCTTCCAGCCATTTCACAATGGCCGCATAGTCTGCATAACTGGACACGCCGGTGATGGAAACGCGTACCCCGGCACTGCCACCACCAGTCGGTGCCACCGCATAACGAGCGGCCATTTCGCTCGCGACAACATTCACCCCTTCGCGTAAAAATGTCTGCAGGTCAGGTACCGTGACAGAAAGATTGGTATGCTCGTCATGGTTAAAGTAGCTCCAGTCCCCGAGGG
The DNA here is from genome assembly GCA_963762235.1 of uncultured Gammaproteobacteria bacterium. Classification (GTDB taxonomy): domain Bacteria; phylum Pseudomonadota; class Gammaproteobacteria; order Pseudomonadales; family Halieaceae; genus Marimicrobium. The sequence continues at coordinate 319,093 of CAVXKH010000005.1, forward strand.
ACTTGCCATCGCTCAGGCTCGCCAGGCGGCCTGCCAACACGTCCTGCACATTGTAACGGGCTGACCCGGCCTGTATGACAGTCGCATCCAGCCGCCAGGCGTCATCAGGACTCACTGCTGTCGTATCGGCCAGGTCAAACACCGGAAGTTGCACCGGCACACCGCGCCGGGAAAACTCCTCCACCAGCATTTGCGCCTCCCTGGGCGCACTGTCCCGATTGATGAAATGCCTGCCCTGCTCATCCTCCACTACCACCCAGGCCAACACCGTCGGCCGATTGGCCGTCCACAGGGGGGCGCCCGCCCGTTTCACCAGATTAGTCACATAGGGGCCATCAAACACAAAGCGCAGGGAGAGCCCGGACGAGGGTGGATCATTGCGCTCATAGCCATATTGCTGCACACGATTACGGGCATCGTCCAGGGCCGCCACGATTACCGGTTTCTGTAGCAGATCGCGGGATCCCGACACTTTCACCAACACTTCCGCCAGGGCTACCCGGGCCGCTGCCGTCAGTGCCTCGGAACTCTGGTTGGCCACGGGTACACTCGCCGAGTGCAGGTCAGCCACGACCTCCGCCCGGGAGCCCCCTGCCGCCAGGGCCAGTAGCGTCCACAGCAGCACCATACGTGTCTTTGTCACAGCCCTCTCCACCAGTCCCCGGCACAGGTGCATTGTAGCAGCACTGACCTGCACCCGGCATAGCCCGAACACAATGAGTGCGTTGACACAGCATGCACGATAAAATGCTGCGCTTTAGCCAACACCCAAACTGTAACTGGATGCCGCGCAATGAGCGATGACAATGGGAAAAACACCCTGAGCTACAAGGATGCAGGCGTTAATATTGATGCCGGTAATGCACTCGTGGAGCGCATTAAGAAAGTCTCAGCCCGCACTGCACGGCCAGAGGTGCTGGGCGGGCTGGGCGGATTTGGCGCACTGTGTGAAATTCCCGCCGGGTACCGGCAACCGGTGCTCGTTTCGGGCACGGATGGCGTGGGCACTAAACTACGCCTGGCCATGGACATGGGCATTCACGATACGATTGGCATTGACCTGGTGGCCATGTGCGTTAACGACCTGATAGTGGCCGGCGCTGAACCACTGTTTTTCCTCGACTATTACGCTACCGGCGCGCTCAACGTGGATACTGCCGCAGAGGTGGTCAGCGGCATCGGTAAAGGCTGTGAGCTGGCCGGTTGCGCCCTGGTAGGCGGCGAGACTGCTGAAATGCCGGGCATGTACCACGGCGAAGACTACGACCTGGCAGGATTCTGTGTCGGCGTCGTGGAGAAAGCAAAGATCATCGACGGCAGTAGCGTTAGCGCGGGCGATACGCTGCTGGGCATTGCCAGCAGCGGACCGCACTCCAACGGCTATTCGCTGATCCGCAAAATACTCGAGATCACTGCAGCCGACCTGCAACAACCGCTGGGCGAAACAACTCTGGGGCAGGCCTTGCTAACGCCCACCACGATTTACGTCAAGGCCATGCTGCAATTGTTCACGCAAGTGCCGGTAAAAGCCCTGTCCCATATCACCGGGGGCGGCCTGCTGGAAAACATCCCACGGGTGTTGCCAAAGAATTGCAACGCCCTTATCGACACAGGCAGCTGGCAGTGGCCCGCGGTTTTCCAGTGGCTGCAAGCCAAGGGCAATGTCGAGACCACGGAAATGTATCGCACCTTTAACTGCGGGGTCGGTATGGTGCTGTGCGTGGCGCCACAGGACGCCGAGAAATCCCTCTCCATGCTGGCAGCGGCGGGACACACGGCCTGGCAGATCGGCCGCATTGCCGCGGGCGACAACCGGGTAGAACTGCTGTCGTGAGCCCACAGGCGCAACCCCGCCTGGCCATCCTCATCTCGGGGCGCGGCTCCAATTTGCAGGCTTTTATAGATGCTTGCGCCAGCGGTGAGCTGGCCGCGCAGATCAGCATCGTCATCAGCAATAATGCGGAGGCAGCCGGCCTGCAACGCGCAGCGCGTGCCGGTCTCGCCACCCGCTGCATCGATCACCGCAAGTACAGTACTCGTGAAGAGTTCGACCAGGCGCTGGTGGATGAACTCCATGCCCACGCAGTGGACCTGGTGGTACTGGCGGGCTTCATGCGCATCCTGACGCCCGTATTGATCGAACCGTATATCGGTCGCTTACTCAATATCCATCCATCGCTGCTACCGAAATATCCTGGGCTGCACACGCATCAACGTGCACTGGATGCCGGTGATGCGGAGGCGGGAGCGACCGTACACTTCGTTACACAGGAGCTGGATGGCGGTCCGCCCGTGCTGCAGGCCCGAGTGCCGGTCCTGTCGGGTGATAGTGCAGAAACGCTGGCCGCCAGGGTGTCGGAGCAGGAACACCGCATTTATCCGCTGGCAGTGCGCTGGTATTTGCAGGGTCGTCTGGCATTGACAGACAACGGCGCCACGCTGGATGGCAATCCGATTCCTGCGACGGGTATCCAGTACTCGCACGACCTGCGCTAGCAGTAATCTTTCAGCAGCTTGTTCACTCGGGACGCAACCCGGGAATCAACGTACCGACATTGAACATCCCCCGTCCATGCCTGCCATCGGTTCCGGCCGGGAACGCCTTTTCACCTGCTTCCCCGATACTCGCATGCGAAAAGGCGTTCCCGGTCGGAACCTTGTTCCATCGTCTGCAACTGACATTGGTTCGAGTAAGCGCGGAATAAGGGATCGGGTGCTGGGTGTGGAAATTGTCCGCGAGTATCGGGGAAGCGGGCAATTTGCACACCCGGCGGCCGAGCCCGTCGCACCTAACGATTCGCCTCAGCAAAGATCGGGGCAGCTGGCGAATTACCCGAACCCGCCAACCTGAATAATCCGTTAGACCCTGCACACCCGACGCCCGAACCCACTGTCAGGCCTTGGGCAGCGTGACGCCCCGCTGGCCCTGGTACTTGCCGCCACGGTCCTTGTAACTCACCTCGCAGACCTCATCGGATTCAAAGAACAGCATCTGCGCCACGCCTTCATTGGCATAGATTTTCGCCGGCAGTGTGGTGGTATTGGAAAACTCCAGGGTGACGTGACCCTCCCACTCCGGCTCCAGCGGCGTGACATTGACGATGATGCCACAGCGGGCATAGGTGGACTTGCCCAGACAAATGGTCAACACATTGCGCGGGATACGGAAGTATTCCACGGTACTGGCCAGGGCAAAGGAATTCGGTGGAATGACGCAGACATCGCCCACCACATCGACGAAACTGTCCTCATCAAAATTCTTGGGGTCCACCGTCGCCGAATTGATATTAGTGAACACCTTGAACTCGCGGGAACAGCGCACATCGTAGCCGTAACTGGACGTGCCGTAGGAAATCAGGCGTTCACCGCCGCTGGAGCGCACCTGCCCCGCTTCGAACGGCTCGATCATGCCGTGCTCGATGGCCATTTTGCGAATCCACCTGTCTGCTTTGATGCTCACGCTGTATTCACCTGTTAGTCATCCTGTTGTTCAAGTCAGTCGTCAGAAATTTTTATCTCGGGAAACTGGCGCACACCGCTGTCGTGTTGCCCGGCCAGCGCCCTCTGCACCGCAGCCGCGGCCTCCAGATAAAGTTTGGCCTCCGCAGATTCCGGTGCGGCAATTACCGTAGGGCGTCCGGCATCGGTCTGCTCGCGTATCGCAAGCGTCAGCGGCAAACTGGCCAGCAGTGGCACGCCGTAATCTTGCGCAATACGATCGCCGCCGTGTTCGCCAAAAATATGCTCGCGGTGCCCGCACTCGCTACAGATGTGCACCGACATATTCTCGATTATCCCCAGCACAGGAACATCCACCTTGCGGAACATCTCGATACCCTTGCGCGCATCCAGCAGGGCGATATCCTGCGGCGTGGTGACGATCACCGCGCCCGACTACCTTGGCCTTCTGCGACAGGGTGAGCTGAATGTCACCCGTACCCGGCGGCATATCAATGACCAGATAGTCCAGCTCTCCCCACAGGGTTTGCTCCAGCATTTGCGCCAGGGCACCACCGGCCATCGGCCCGCGCCACACCATCGGCGTGCGTTCATCCACCAGGTATCCCATGGACATGGTTTTCAGGCCGTAGGCCTCTACCGGCAGCAGATACTGCCCGCCCTGCTGCTCAGGGCGCCGGTCGGCGGGAATGCCCAGCATCAACTGCTGGCTGGGGCCGTAGATATCCGCATCCAGCAGTCCGACCCGCGCACCCAGGACCTTGAGGGCGAGGGCCAGATTGACGGCCGTGGTGGACTTGCCCACACCGCCTTTGCCGGAGGCGATCGCAATAATATGTTTGATCTGGTTCATGAGTACCTGTACAACGCTTGGGCTTTGACCTGGTCCCGTGACCGGGATGCAGGGCCAGCATTTTTCCGGCCCGCTAGTATAGGGACATGCCACCCGTTCAACAATGCCGCTGTCCCATGCCGCGGCGACGGGTGAAAACCCTGCACAAAAACGCTATAGTGACGCCCCTTTTCCCCAAACAGACAAACACCATGGCGGCTCCGGCACCACGCAAGATCCTGGTCACCAGCGCATTGCCCTATGCCAACGGCTCCCTGCACCTGGGACACCTGCTGGAGCAGGTGCAGACCGATATCTGGGTGCGCTTCCAGAAGTCGCGCGGGCACCACTGCGTCTATGTCTGCGCCGACGACGCGCACGGCACCGCCATCATGCTGACGGCAGAGAAACTCGGCATCAGCGCGGAGCAGCAGATTGCCGCGATCAAGCAGGAGCACTGAGCGCGACAGCGCCGGTTTCCTCATCGGCTTTGACAATTTCCACACCACCCACAGCGAGGAAAACCGCTTCTGGTGCGAGACGATCTACCAGTGCCTGAAGGACAATGACCATATCGCGACAAGGGCAATTACCCAGGCCTTCGATCCTGAGAAGCAGCTGTTCCTGGCGGACCGTTTTATCAAGGGCACCTGCCCGCGCTGTAAAACAGCGGATCAGTACGGTGACAACTGCGAAGCCTGCGGCGCCACCTATAGCCCGATGGATTTAATCAATCCGGTGTCGGCAATTTCCGGGGCCAAACCCGTCGAGAAAGAGTCGCTCCATTTTTTCTTCAAGCTGCCCGAGTTTGAAGCCATGCTCAAGGCATGGCTTGCTTCGGACACCCTGCAGGTGCAGGTGGCAAACAAACTGCAGGAGTGGATGGAGACAGGTCTGCAGGAGTGGGATATCAGCCGCGACGCCCCCTACTTCGGCTTCGAAATCCCCGGCGCGCCGGGCAAGTACTTCTACGTCTGGCTGGACGCACCGATCGGCTACATCGCCAGCTTCCAGAACTATTGCGATCGCACCGGACACGCCTTCGATGAGTACTGGCAGCCAGGTGGCGAAACCGAGCTGTACCATTTCATCGGCAAGGACATCATCAACTTTCACGGCCTGTTCTGGCCAGCCATGCTGCAGTCTGCCGGGCTGCGCGCGCCTACTGCCATCTACGCGCACGGCTTCCTGACGGTCAACGGCACCAAGATGTCCAAGAGTCGGGGGACTTTCATCAAGGCCAGCACCTACCTGGAATACCTTGATGCGGAATACCTGCGCTACTATTTCGCGGCCAAGCTCAATGCGTCCGTGGACGACATCGATCTCAACCTGGAGGACTTTGTACAGCGGGTGAATTCCGACGTGGTCGGCAAGGTCGTGAATATCGCCAGTCGCTGCGCCGGTTTCCTGCGCAATGGTTTTGACAACCAACTCTCAAATAGTTGTGCTGAACAAGCCCTGTTTGAAGCGTTTATCGACAAAGGCGTCGCCATCGCCGAATTCTACGAACAACGCGAATTCAACAAGGCGATGCGTGAGATCATGGCCCTGGCAGACAGGGCCAACCAGTATATTGATGAGAAAAAACCGTGGACGCTCGCCAGGGATGCAGGGACGGCACAGGAAGTGCACGAGGTCTGCAGCGTGGGCGTCAACCTGTTTCGCGTACTGATGACCTATCTCAAGCCGGTGCTGCCCGCCATGGCGGACAAGGCCGCAGCTTTTCTGAACTGCCCGCTGGACTGGACCGACCTGCACGCGCCCCTGACCGGACATCAACTGGCCACATTTGAGCCGCTCATCACGCGGGTTGACAGCAAGCAGGTGGAGGCCATGGTAGAAGCCAGCAAGGAAGCACAGGCGGTGGCAGCGACTGTTGCCGTCGCGGCAGACCCGACACAATCGGCTACTTCAACCATCGCCTATGACGACTTCGCCAAAATTGACCTGAGGATTGCCGAAATTGTGGCGGCAGAGCATGTGGAGGGCGCTGACAAGCTGCTGCGCCTGACCCTTAACCTGGGAGAGAGCGGCGGCCACAGGCAGGTGTTTGCCGGCATCAGGACCGCCTATCAACCGGAGGATCTGGTCGGCAAACTGACGGTGATGGTGGCCAACCTGGCACCGCGCAAAATGCGTTTCGGCGTTTCCGAAGGCATGGTGCTGGCCGCCGGCCCGGGCGGCAGGGAACTGTTCCTGCTGGAGCCACACGCGGGGGCAAAACCCGGCATGCAGGTCAAATAGGCCAACACCGGCTTGGCGGATCGGAGACCATTATTGCGCAAATTCCGGCTGCCTTCCCCTGCCAGTAGACGGTAGAATACGCAGACGCTAAAACCACAATGCGCTCCTGTTGACGAGGACAGGGCGTAGCGGGAGGGTTGGCATGCTGGCAGACTATTCCATACTGTTGATCAGTGCGATTCTGGTCAACAACTTCGTATTGGTACAGTTCCTGGGACTGTGCCCGTTCATGGGCGTGTCCAACAAACTCGAGTCCGCCATGGGCATGGCGATGGCTACCACTTTTGTACTGACACTGGCATCGGCGTGCAGCAATCTGGTCTACCACTTCCTGCTGATACCGCTGGGGCTGGGCTACCTGAAAACTATCACATTCATTCTGGTTATCGCGGTAGTCGTGCAATTTACCGAAATGGTGGTGAAAAAGACCAGCCCCATGCTCTATCGCGTGCTGGGTGTCTACCTGCCGCTGATTACCGTCAATTGTGCGGTGCTGGGCCTGGCGCTGCTGAACATCAGCAAGGATCACAGTTTCCTGCAATCCCTGGTCTACGGCTTTGGCGGCGGGGCGGGCTTCTCCCTGGTGCTGGTGCTGTTTGCCGCCATGCGTGAACGCCTCGCGGTCGCGGATGTGCCGGCGCCATTCAAGGGAGCGGCGCTTGGCATGATCACCGCAGGCCTTATGTCCCTGGCCTTCATGGGATTTGCCGGACTGGTATAAGCGCAAGTGATGGACTTCCTGGCACAGTATCCGCTGTTTAGCGCCCTGCTCGCCCTGGTGGGGCTGGCTACGGTGTTTGGCGCTCTGCTGGGTTTTGCCGCTGAACAATTCAAGACTGAAGGCAACCCCATTGCTGACGAGATCAACAATATTTTGCCCCAGACCCAATGCGGTCAATGCGGCTACCCCGGCTGCCGGCCTTATGCAGAGGCCATTGCCAATGGTGAAGCCATCAACAAGTGCCCGCCGGGCGGAGAAGCAGGTATTCAGGCACTTGCGGCCCTCCTGGACGTCGAACCCATCCCCCTGGATGAGGAACACGGTGAAGCAAAGACAGCGCCAACAGTAGCCTTTATCCGCGAGGATGAATGTATCGGTTGCACCAAATGCATCCAGGCCTGCCCGGTGGACGCCATCCTCGGCGCCGCCAAACAGATGCACACTGTTATCAGCGCTTTGTGTACCGGCTGCGACCTGTGCGTCGAGCCCTGCCCTGTTGACTGTATTGACATGATCAGCCAGGAAGAATCCCTGCAGACCTGGCACTGGCAACTGCCTGATCCGGTTAGCCGACGCGTGGATATCATCGCCACGGACAGCGTCCCAGACGATGCCCCGCGGGAACGGGCGGCATGAGGAAAATCTTCGACTTCCATGGCGGCATCCATCCGCCTGAGAACAAACTGCAGTCTGTGCGCACCCCGATCGCCGATGCCGGCATTCCGCCGCAACTCATTATTCCGCTGTCACAGCATATCGGTGCGCCGGCCAGCCCGATTGTGGCCATTGGCGAGCGTGTGCTCAAGGGCCAGATGATTGCCGAGGCGCGAGGCTTCGTCAGCGTGCCCGTGCACGCCCCGACTTCGGGTACGATTCTCGCCATTGAGGACAGGCTCATCGCACACCCCTCCGGGCATCTCGCGTCCTGTATCGTGATCACCACAGACGGCAGGGATGAGTGGCTGCCGCACAGCGGCACACCGGACTACGCGGCGCTGGATAAAGCCGATCTGATCAATGTGATCCGCAACGCGGGAATTGCCGGGATGGGCGGTGCCGGATTCCCGAGCGCGGTCAAACTGTCGATCAAACCGGACACGCACATTGCAACGCTGATCATCAATGGCACCGAGTGTGAGCCCTATATCACCGCTGACGACATCCTGATGCGTGAGAGGGCCGACCACATCATCGCGGGAGCAAAAATTCTGCGCCACATTATCGCGCCGGATGAAACCCTCATCGGCGTGGAGGACAACAAACCGGAAGGCATCGCGGCACTGCTCGCCGCCGCACAGGGCACGGGTATAGAAATCGTTGTATTCCCCACCAAGTATCCTTCCGGCGGAGAAAGGCAGCTTATCGAAATACTGACGGGCAAGCAGGTCCCCAGCGGTGGGCTGCCCTCCCAGGTCGGGGTGGTCTGCCAGAATGTCGGCACTGCCGTGGCTGTATTCGAGGCTGTGGTGCTCGGACGCCCCCTGATATCCCGAATCACCACCGTTACCGGAGCAAGCGTAGCTGAACCGCAAAATTTCCAGGTCCTGATCGGCACACCAATGCGCTACCTGCTGGAACAGGCCGGCTACCAGGTGGGAAAAAACAATCGCCTTATCATGGGTGGCCCAATGATGGGCTTCACGGTGCCCGATGCCGGGGTCCCCATTGTAAAAACCACCAACTGCCTGCTGGCGCCCACTGAATCCGAGTTGCCCACGCCGCCACCGGCCCAGGCCTGCATCCGCTGTGGCTTGTGCGCCGAGGCCTGCCCGGCCAGCCTGTTGCCACAGCAGATGTTCTGGTTCGCTCAGGGCAAAGAGTTTGACAAGCTGGAACACCACAACCTGTTCGACTGTATCGAGTGCGGCGCCTGCTCCTATGTCTGTCCCAGCCACATACCGCTGGTGCAGTACTACCGCGCCTCCAAGGCCGAGATACTGCAGCTGCGTCACGATCGCGACAAGGCCGAGCAATCGAGGATGCGCTTCGAGGCGCGCCAGCAACGCCTGGAGCAGGCCGAGGCAGAGAAGGAGGCCAAGCGAGCTGCTCGTAAACAGGCTGCCGAGCAGCGGGCCCGGACTGCGGGCGCAACGGGCGCAGAAGATCCCATCCAGGCCGCGATTGAGCGCGCCAAGGCCAAAAAGGCCGCGCAACAGACTGGCGCGGGTAGCGAAAGTGAACTCGATAAACTGGAGAAAACCGCCGTAACCACACACCAGCGTCTGGACACAGCGCTGGCCAAACTGGATGAGGCCCGCGTGCAGGGCAGTGATCTGGTCGAGGCCTTGCAAGCGGGCGTAGACAAGACCCGGGCCAAGCTCGCTGCGGCGGAGCAGGCCCTGCACGACTACCACGCTTCCCATAGCGCGGTGTCCGCAGAAGAACCGCCGCTGGACGCCGCCCGGGCGGCGATTGAAAAAGCTCTGGCTGCGCGCGCGCTGGAAGCGGCTCTCAGTCCGGCGGAAAAGGCGCGAGCCGATCTGGAAAAGCTGCAGCAACGCCTGCAGAAATCACAGGAATCGCTGGCCCGGAGCAGGAACAATGGCGATGAGGCGAAGATTATCGAGGCACTGGAGTCTTCAGTAGCGCGGCTGACCGAGAAAATCAGCGCCGCGCAGCAGCAGTTAAACGCAGCGCAGGACAGCTGACATGGCATTGATCCGCCTCACCTCACCTCACGCCCATGGGCCCATGAGCACGCAGCGCGTGATGCAGAACGTGCTGCTGGCGACGGTTCCCGGGATTATAGTGCTCACCCATTTTTTCGGCTTTGGCACGCTGGTAAATATCGCCTGGGGCAGTGTCCTGGCACTGGCATGCGAGGCGCTCGCGCTGAAGCTGAGGCGGCGCCCGCTCGGCTTTTACCTGAAGGACTGCAGCGCGCTGGTGACCGCATTTTTGCTGTGTATCGCGCTGCCGCCGTACTCGCCCTGGTGGCTGATCGCAGTGGGTATCGCCAGCGCCATACTGCTGGCCAAGCATTTGTACGGCGGCCTGGGCTATAACCCCTTCAACCCGGCCATGGCGGGCTATGTCATCCTGCTCATTTCCTTCCCCGTGCAAATGACGGCCTGGGCACCCCCGCGGGGTTTAGGCGAGTTGCCCGGACTACTGGATGCCTTGCAGGCCTGCTTTTCTCCAAGCCTGTATGACGGCACGACCATGGCCACTCCGCTGGATATCATCAAACAGAACCATGGCTTGTTAATCGAGGATCTGTGGCAGCAGAACCCGCAGTTCGGACGCTGGGCCGGCATCGGCTGGGAATGGGCCAATATCGCCTTTATGGCCGGCGGGGCCTGGTTACTTTACCAGCGTATATTCACCTGGCATGCGCCGATCGCAATGTTGGCCAGTCTCAGCCTGCTGGCAGCCCTGTTCTATGATGGCGGCAGTTCCGCCAGTGGCGGTTCGCCCCTGTTCCACCTGCTCAGCGGCGCCACCATGTTGGGCGCCTTCTTCATCGTTACCGATCCGGTGACCTCGGCCGTCTCCCTGCGCGGCCGCCTGATTTATGGCGCGCTGATTGGAGCGCTGGTCTACACCATTCGGGTCAGGGGCAACTACCCCGACGCCGTGGCATTTGCAGTGTTGATCATGAATTTTGCTGCGCCGTTTATTGACTACTACACCCAGCCGCGCACGTATGGCCACAGCGGCAGGCAGGGAGAGAAATAGGATGCTGGGCCAATCCATCACCCGCAATAGTGTGCTGCTCGCGTTGTTTGCCCTGGGCACCACCGCGCTCATCGCCAGCACTTACCTGCTCACAAGAGACAATATTGCCCTGCAAATGCGCCAGGCAGAGGAAAAAGCCCTGCTGCAAATCGTGCCCCGGAGTCGACACGACAATGAGATGCTGGATGACACCATCGCAGTGGGGCCGCAGGATGCTGGCCTGGGCCTGCGAGAAGAGAAACATATTTACGTCGCCCGCCAGGGCGGAACAGTCGTGGCGGTGATCATCCCGGTGGTCGCTCCCGATGGTTATACGGGTGACATCGACCTGATTGTCGGTGTCAATCGTGATGGCACCATCGCCGGCGTGCGCGCCCTCAACCAGCGGGAGACGCCAGGGCTGGGCGACAATGTCGATCTGAAGAAATCGGATTGGGTGCTGGGTTTTGACGGGCGCTCCCTGGCCAATCCCACGCTGGAAGGCTGGGCTGTAAAGAAGGACAAGGGCGTTTTCGACCAGTTTACCGGCGCTACCATCACGCCCCGTGCGGTTGTCGCCGCAACCCTCAGGGCGTTACAATTCGCACAAGCAAATAGAAAGACCCTGTTCGGCGCCCAGGATCCTGCCCCCACCGGAGGTGCACCATAATGGCTGCAGTCAGTTTCCGCGACCTCTCCCTCAACGGGCTCTGGAAAAACAACCCGGCACTCGTGCAGTTGCTCGGTTTGTGTCCGCTGCTGGCGGTTTCCGGCAGCGTGGTCAATGCCATCGGGCTGGGACTGGCCACCACGGCAGTACTGGTCTTGTCCAACGCCTCCGTATCACTGGTGCGCAATGTCGTCTCGGATACCGTGCGTCTCCCGACCTTCGTCATGATCATTGCCTCTGCCGTAACCTGTATCGAGTTGTTGATGCAGGCCTTCGCCTTCGAACTGTTCCAGATTCTCGGTATTTTCCTGCCTCTCATTACCACCAACTGTGTCGTGCTGGGCCGCGCTGATGGCTTTGCCGCCAGAAACTCCCTGGGCGCTTCCATGTTTGATGGCCTGTTTATGGGCCTGGGCTTTGCCTCGGTACTGGTATTATTGGGGAGCCTGCGCGAATTGACCGGTACTGGCGCGCTGTTCGCCAATATGGATTTACTGTTTGGCGCGGGCGCTGCCAGTTGGAAAATCGTACTGTTTGGCAATTACCAACCCTTCCTGCTGGCAATCCTGCCGCCGGGGGCATTTATCTTTACCGGCCTGATTATCGCGGTCAAAAACCTGATTGATGATCGCATGAAAAAGCGGGAGGCTGCACTGAAAGCCACGCCCGTAAAAGGCGCCAAGCGAGTGCGTGTAACCGGGGCTGTGTCCTAGGGATGGTCCCCAAGCACCATGAAGGTATCAAGTAATTCATCCACTGCGGCATCGTCCATGCCGCGATTTTCCTCGGCGCAGCTGTAGGTGATAAACAACAGCAGGGCGCCATGCGACACGTACCACTCGCGCACCGCTGTCTCCTCCTGCACATAGCTGCTGCCGACACCGGCAAATTCGCCGAGCGTGACCGACTTCCAGTCCAGCGGCTGCTCCGACTCCGTCTGTGCAATTGACTGCACCATGTCGCGCTCGAATACGCCGTGTTCCTTGTGCAGCGTGCTGATCTCGATACAGCCCACGTCGTCCTGGTCACCGACCAGAATGCTGTCCTCCTCGGAGTCCGCCCACCACTCCGGCGGAAGCGCCAGGGTCCACCACTCGGTTTCGAGCACGTTCATCTGCTATTCCTTATAACTCTCGGGACATCAACAGGGCGTCCTCGCGTCCGCCCTCTTTAGGGTAATAGTTTTTGCGGATGCCATCCAACGCAAAACCATTGCCCTCATAGAGCCGCCGGGCAGCCTTATTGGAGCGGCGGACTTCGAGCAGACAGCGCCTGGCATCAGCCCGTATCAATTCCGCTACAGCTGCCTGCAGCAGCAGACGACCCAGGCCCTTTCGATGATGTACCGGGTGTACTGCTATGTTGTGGATAGAGCCCTCGTCAAGCACCTGGGAAAACACCACAAATCCGTGCAGCCGATCATCCTCTTCAACAACCAGTGCGGTCTCCCTGTAGCCGCCAGTAGTGCCGCAGACCAGCGCAAACTGTTGCTCACTCCAGGGATTGAAACTCACGTCTGCATCAATAGCCGCCAGCCATCCGGCATCCGCCGGGCAGGCGAACCTAATCGCGCGCGGCACGATCGACAACGACCGGCAAAACCACGCATGGAAACCAGGTAATAGTGGCGCTCACAACGCACTGACCAATGGCTGCAGATCGCGCCACACAGTTCGCTTTAGCGCGGGCTGCGACAGAATCTGTGCACTGCTTGCGGTAATCACAGTCAGGACATTCATCTCCTCAAGTGGCAGTCGCAGCGCGCAGGACTGCCCCAACAGGACCAGCCCGCGACACCCGTGTTGCTCAAGCCTGCGGCCAACAAACCCCGCCACACTGGCCCGCGCGGCCTCCGCACCGAGATCCAGCTGGTGGTTGGTGTGTATTGGCCAGTCAAACTGCGCCACATCGGCCCGGACCGCGCCAGCTCGGGCCGCGGCGGCGACTGGTTCTGCTCCCGGCTCCCGGTACTGGAGCAGCGCCCGGGCCATGGATTGCACCAGTTGCACCTGCTCGGTGGTCAGTGGCATGCCGGCCAGCTCCTCAAGCCATAGCCAATCGCCCGCAATAATAGCGGTCAGACTGAACCGGGGGACAGCTGCGCCGCGCTGCACCGGCTCCCTGGCCAGCGGCGCTGCAGCCACCGCCCGTTCGATCGGTGTAGCGGAATCAAAGCCCGGGCGTGCTCCGGCGGTTCGCCGCTGCGGGGGTGCGGTTGGCACAGGCACACCCGGCGCATCACTGGCATTGCCCGGCTCGACCATGGCGCGCGCTGTGACGATCGCCAAACGCCGGGTCAGTGCCGCTCCCGGCAGTTGGGTGCGCGATACATAGCTGTCTACACCCAATGCTTCGAGGTAGGCCATGCGTCTCAATTCATTCATTCCCGCTCCCGCCTGATACCGCGTAAATCCGTGCAAAATTCTAACAGTTTTCTATACCTGGCTATATCCAACACCAACCATGGCGGTTAAAAAACATCACCCCCGAGTTGATGAAGTATTTCAGGTGGAGCCGACCCTTGCTCGCGGCGTACCCACCGTGATGAACAATTCGCATGGCCGGATCAAAGACCAGGCGACCCTGCTTGCCCAGACGCAGCGACAGGTCGAAATCTTCAAAATACAGAAAAAAATCCTCATTGAAACCGCTGACTGCACGCAGGGCACGGGTGCGCAGCAACATGAAGCAGCCACTGGCGATCGTGACGTCCACCGGTGTGTCCCCGCTGCACACATCGCGCATTTCGTAGGCCGCCAGCCGCTGGTGAAACAGACGGCGCACGAACCCGGGAGCGAAACCGCGCAATAACAGTACCAGCACCGAGGGATAGCGTTTACACAGGAATTCCTGTTCCCCTTTTGTCCCCAGTGCCAGCGGACTGGTTAACGCGATATCGTCGCTTTGCAGCAGTGACGACAGGCCAGCACGCAGTGTATCTTCCTCCAACTCAACATCCGGATTCAGGACCAGGTGAAAGTCACTCGTCAGCAGCGGTAGCACCGTATTGTGGCCGAAGCCGAAACCGCGATTGTTCGACTGTGGCAAGTACAGCACCTGGAAGAACTCACTCTGCGGCCAGCCAGCCATCTCCCGGTCGAGGCGCGCCCGATACTGTGGTGCGGATGAATTATCCACAAGAAAAACCGATACGCGATCCAGACACCCGGCCTCCCGGGCAACCCGGGCTGACGTCTGCAGGCTCTGCAGGGCACGCCGCAACAACTCCAGGGAGCTGTTGTGGAGCACGACCGACACGGTGAGCTGAACCTGCTGTTGGGACGAGAAATCCATTGGCAGGATGGTATCAGGTGCCGGGGCTTGCGCAACACAGCTGGCGATTTTCAGAGGAGGGATACGGTACCTGATATAAGCAATTGCTATGATATTTTGCGAAATTCAACCCTTGTGCTCGAATCTGCGGCCAATCCCTGTAACAAACCTTGTGTAAAAAATCACAAAAGGTATCTATGACCATGTTATTTATCGAGTTTTTAGATGACGCCGTGCTAAGCTGTAAAAAGTGGATAATTCAGAGGTTGACTCTCTGGGCAAACGCCGCAGAATCAGGGAAGGCCAAATCACACTATAAGACCGGCTGTACAGCGGGCAACAGGGGATAAAAAATGATCATTCGGGGCGCCACTCTCATCAGCCGTCTGGCTGTTATTTTAGCAGTTCTCTTCACTTTCACCGCTTGCGGTGGCGGTGGCGGTGGCAGTAGTTTTTATCAAGGTACCGATGATAACGACACGCCTTCCATGTCTTTTTCCCTGTTGGACCCTCAGGGCAATTCAACCAATACTGTTACCTCTTCAGCAGTAGGCACTCTCAAGGTAACTGTATCAGGCAAGGGGACGGCCAACGTGGTGGTCTCTGCCGAAACGGATATGGGTACCTTGCTTCCCGCATCAGCTCTGACCGATAGCAACGGTGTTGCGACGTTTAAATTACAGATATCGCCGGGAACTGAAAAAGGTGCCGGCACCATAAGCGCAACAGCGGCTACCAACGGCGGAGATACTACAGGCACCTTCGGCTTCCAGGTCGGCGAAACCGGTTTGCGTTTGGGCTACTTCGACAGCAATGGCGATTTCATCGAGAATGCGATTTCGATTGAGCCCGAATCAACACTGGCGTCTCAGGGCAGCGCGCAATTATCTGTTGCTATCGTGGATGAATTCGATCAACCCGTAAGCACTGCGGAAAGTGTCAGCTTCAGTAGCAGTTGCCTCTCCAGCGGCCTGGCCACACTTGATCCGATAAGCCCGATAATCTCCGTGAATGGGCAGGTGCTTACTACCTACAGCGCAAAGGGATGCGTCGGCACTGACCAGATCAGCGCTGCCACGGTGGGCGCCAGTGCACAGGCATTTGGCAGCGTCACCATCGCGAGTGCGGCAGCCACGGGGCTTGTCTTTGTCAGTGCAGAGCCAACAGTGATCGCAGTGCGCGGCACAGGTGGAGCCTCGCAGCGCACAGAATCTTCTCAGGTTACTTTTAAGGTGGTTGCCGCCAGTGGCTTGCCTTTACAGGGTGTACGAGTCAACTTCTCATTGACCACAACCCAGGGGGGCTTGTCAGTGTCCCCAAGTTCCGCTGTAAGCTCCAGTAACGGCACGGTCAGAGCTACCGTCACTGCCGGCGATGAACCAGCAGTGGTCAGCGTTATCGCATCCACCGTGGCCAATGACGGCACCAGCCAGGACGTTGCGACTATTTCGGATGCTATAACGGTAACCCCGGGGTTGCCGGTCCAGAATCGATTAGTCTGTCGCTTGCAGAAGGCGAAGGCTATGTCGTCACCAAAGGGCATGACAGTGGACGGCGTGCAGAGAACGTTTACCGTGCGTATGTCTGACATGTTCGGCCTGCCGGTGCCTAATGGTACTTTAGCCGACGTTTGTGACTGAGTATGGTTTTGTCGACTCCTCCTGTAAGACGGGCGTTCTGAATGGTGCCCGCATAACAGGCGCGACTGCGATTAAAGAAGGCGAGTGCAGCGTGTTGTGGACGAGCCAGGATCCGCGCATCCCAACACTGGTGGGAGACCAGAAGGCCGTGCAAACGATCCTGAATAACCCCGGTTATAACTGCAAGAGCCACAATGGCAAATCTGGCCCCTGCCCGGACAACCTTGGGCTATACCAATGGCGGTCGGTCCACTGTGCTGGTGACTGCCGTGGGACAGGAATCATTTGTAGACAGGAACAGCAACGGAATAATGGATCCGGATGAAAAAAATCTCTTCACCAATCTGCCCGAGGCATTCCTCGACAACAACGAGGATAAGGCCTACACGCCCTACCTATGCGACCCGGCCAATGGCCCCGTACCATCAGTTGCGCAATGCCGGGCCGGATCGGAGGAATCGTATTTAGATTTCAATTCCAACGGCAGTTACGACCTCAATAATGACCCCGCTGTGTATAACGGCCTGGCCTGCCCAACGAGCGGTAACGGCGTCTATTGCAGCCGCGATCTGGTCAATGTGAGGGCTGATGAGGTTCTGATTCTCTCTGCACCGGATCTTGATGTAGGGCAAAATCTGGGATATTATTCTTGTCAATGGCAAGACGGTGGCACTACGGAACCCAAGAAGGAGTCACGTATAAGGCCTATATCTCTGATCTATACAATGGCAGGCCTCCTGCAGGGTCAACTGTAACTGTCAGTGAGGTGGCGGATGCACGCTCGTCAGTGCACCGTCGTTCGTAGTTAACAATTCCTCAGACTTCGGGGCCTTCACCGTTAATGCAGTGGAAACGGCAGGGTCGACGGTGTGGATGGAACGATCAGTATCACTCTGCAACCAGCACCCGCACCCGCACCCGCAGGTGTAAGCGCACCCTATACTGAGACATTCAAGTGCACGTCGCTCCCGACTGTGGACCCATGTGTAGGTGCTTCCCCGCTACCGCCAGAATGCACAACCCCATAATGGGCAATGCCATAAAAGCAATCGTTCGAATAGAACGCCCCGAAAAAGCCGCAATGACCCCATTGCGGCTTTTTTTATTCCCATTTCTCCTCATGCTATGCTGCGCCCAGTATCCACTTCAAAAAGAGATGCTCGCCGACCATGAATTCGCTGTTTGGCAATCTGCGCACCACCATACGGCTCTCGGTGGTGACCGCTCTTCTCTTCGCGACGATCCTGAGCGCCAGCCTTGCCATCGGCCTGCAGTACTACTTTGGCCAGGCCATGGCCAAGGAGGTCGCCTCGGACCTCTACGCCAGCGCTTCTTCCAGCATTGCCGGCGAACTGCGCAGCGTGGGTCGAGTAAATGCTAATGTCATTGACCTACTGGCCGATAACCCGGTACTTCGCGACCGCGCAAACGAGGCAGCAGATCTGGAGATTTTTACCCAGGTGTTGCTCAAAAACCCGCTGTACTATGGCATCTATCTCGGCGCAGGTGACGGTAGTTTCTTCGAGGTGATTAATCTCAATACCAGTGATACCGCTCGAAAAAAATTGCGCGCACTCCCCACTGATCGCTGGCTGATCATTACGGTACGCCCCGGGGAGAATGGGCAGGAGCGGCATTACCGCTACCTGGATGAAAATCTGCAGGTGCGACTGTCCCGCTCGGAACCCACGGATTTCGACGTGCGCTCCAGGCCCTGGTACGCAAGCGCTATCGCATCTGATGAGGTGCAATATACCGAGCCCTATATCTTTGCCCAGCTTGGCGCGCCCGGACGAACCCTGTCGAAGCGCTTGAAGGACTCCGAGACCGTTGTGGCCATTGATATGACGATGGCAACAATTTCCGAGTTTCTGAGTGAGCCTACGATCTCCAAACACGGGGATGTTTATCTTTTCACCGCGGATGGTCAGGTAATGGCATCCAGCCTGAACCCACAAAACACCCAGGCCGGGCCTCCTGTACCGCAGTTGATCCTGACAGAAGAAGAAAAGGCAGTTTGTAGCCGCACAACCTGTGCTGCGCGTTTCCAATGAGCTGAACTGGCCACCGCTTGATTTCACCCAGGCCGGGCAACCCAACGGTTACTCCGTGGACATAATCAAACTCATTGCACAGATGACCGGACTGCAAGTGCGGTTCACCAATGGGTACAGCTGGCCAGAGTTGCTAAAGCTTTTCCAGAGCGGCGAAATCGATCTGCTGCAATCGGTCATCCTGACAGAGAACAACCGGAATCTGGGACTGCCTGGAAGCAGCTATGTACAACTGCCATTTGCAGTGGCCACCATGGATA
>CAVXKH010000006.1:0-94595 GCA_963762235.1 uncultured Gammaproteobacteria bacterium
GAGCAGAGCGCCGAACCAGCGCTCGTACCACTCGTCGACGGTCAGCAGGGTCTGGCCGAACATCAAGGGCGCCGCCACGGCGAAGTAGAGGAGAAAGCTCCGGTCAAAGGCGACGCGGGCGCGCACGCGCACGTGACCGCGGGTGCCGATCCACGGCGCCAGGAGCGGCCCGAGAACGGCGCCGATGAGAGCGCCCCAGGCGAAGCCCTCGACGCCGACGTCCATCTGCGGCGCGAGGACGATGCCGCCGGCGATGATGGCGGCGTTGTAGATCAGCGGCGCCACGGCGGCGGCGACGAAGCGCTGGCGCGCGAACAGGGTGGCATTGATGATGCCGCCGGCGATGAAGCAGATCTGCGCCGGCAGGACGATGCGCGTCAGATGCACCGTGAGGGCGCGGGTATCAGCATCGAAGCGCGGGAACTGTAGCGCCACCAGCGGCTCGGCCCACCACCACAGCGCCGCGGTGGCGACCACGGCGACGAGGCTCAGGGTGCCGAGCACGGTGGCGAAGAAGCGCTCCGCGCCGGCATCGTCGCCGCGGGCGAGGTAGCGTGTGTAGAGTGGCAGGAAGGCGATCGAGAGTGCGCCGCCGGCGAGAAGGTAGTTGAGCAGATCCGGAATCTGGAAGGCGGCGTAGTAAGCGTCGGTCGCGGCGCTGGCGCCCATGCGATACGCCAGCAGCGACTCGCGTGCATAGCCGAGGAGACGCGATAGCAGTATGCTGCCGGCGAGCAGCATCGCCGCCGCACCGAAGTGCGTTCCCTTCCTCGTCGATGTCGCCGCCTCGTCCACTACCGCCTCCTAGCCTCAGCGACGCATTATGCACGACGGCAGCACGCGGTGCTAAATATCCTCCCTACACTTACATTTCGCCCGTTATTTTCGCAGCTGACATGCCCTGGGCGGTTGCACGTTCGTGCAACTGCAAATTGATAATCCGCAAGGCGGCCAGTATGCCGGCAAAGACCTGGTTGGAATGCACGCCGCGGGTTTTGATTTCCTGTCCGTTGCAATCCCAGGTAATCACGCACTCGGTGAGGGCGTCGGTGTGGCCGCCCCTTGGGGATGCGCACCGCATAATCCACCAAGCGTGGGCAGTACATAGTTCTTTGAGGCCATGACCTCGTTCATGGCGTAGATAAATGCGTCGAAACCGCCGTTCCCCGATCCGACCCCTTGCTGGATATCCCCGTCCACATCGACGCGGATGCTCACCGTCGATTTCACGTCCAGGCCGCTGGTAACAGTACAATCCAGCAACTTGATGTGGTGGTAGTTTTTGCTTTCCAGCACTTCGGCGATGATAAAGGGCAGGTCGTCGGTGGTGATCAATTCTTTTGAATCGCCCAGTTTGACCACCCTGGCCAGCACTTTCTGCTGGTTTTCTTCCGACAGGCTCAGCCCCAGTGCTTCGAGGTTTTGCAGCAGCGATGCCTTGCCGCTCATCTTGCCGAGCGCGTAACTGCGGGTGCGCGAAAAACGCTCCGGGCTGAGTCGTGTTTTGTACAGGTCGCCCTTCTGGTCGCCGTCGGCGTGAATGCCAGCGGTTTGCGTGAACACGTCGGCGCCGACGATGGGCGCGTTGGCGGGCACGCGCTTGCCGGAGAAAGACTCCACCATGGTACTCAATTGCACGATGTAGCTCTCGTCGATGGACAGCTTCATGCCCAGCTTGTCGCGCAGCACGACGCTGACTTCCGCCAGTGACGCATTGCCCGCGCTCTCGCCCAGGCAGTTCACCGTGCAGTGCACCGAGTTCACGCCGGCGCGCACCGCCGCCATGACGTTCGCGGTGGCCAGGCCATAGTCGTTGTGCGGATGGAAGTCGAACTGTTGCTGCGGGTAGCGTGCGGACATATCGCTGATGCTGTCGAACACCTCCTCAGGGGACATCACGCCCAGCGTATCGGGCAGCATGAAATGCCGGATGCCGCAGTCCTTGAGCTGATTCATCATCGCGTACACATAGTCGCGGCTGTTGCGATAGCCGTTGGACCAGTCTTCCAGGTAGGCATTGACCAGCAGGCCCTTTTGCCAGCGCGTAGTCCACGGTCTGCAGAATTTCGGCCACATGCTGGTCAAGGGTTTTGCCCAGCTGTTCCCGACAGTGCTTCTCGCTGCCCTTGGTCAGCAGGTTGATGACCTGGCCGCCGGTTTGCAGGATCCAGTCCACGCTCTTTTTGTGATCGACAAAACCCAGCACTTCGATACGCTCGCCCAGCCCCTGCTGCTGCGCCCACTGGTTGATATTGGACACCGCCTCCATCTCCCCGTGCGAGACCCGCGCGGAGGCGACTTCAATGCGATCGACCTTGAGCTGCTGCAACAGCGCCCTGGCCAGGTTGACCTTCTCCTCCGGGGAAAAGGACACGCCCTGGGTCTGCTCACCGTCGCGCAGGGTGGTGTCCATTAACTGGATATGTCGTGGTGTGTTGTCCATAGTGTTTTCTCTTGGCTGTGGCGCTAGGCAGCGCAGCGGTCAGCAGCCCCGGCGTGCAGGGATTGTTGTAATACTAACCGAATATCATCCGGATTTCGCAGGCGCTTGACCTGTTCAAACAGCAGTGCGGCCTGGGGAAAATAGCCGCGCAGGTACACCAGCCACTGTTTCAGCGGATTGCCTGCGTTGTAGCTGTCGTAGTGTTGCAGGTTCAGCTCAAAGAATTTCGCCAGCAGTGGCGTGATTTCGCGTCCAGTGCAGCGATTCCCGTGAGTCACCGCTGGCGGTCGCTGCCGCGATCAGGCGCGGCAGGTCAGGTCGGCACAGCACGCCCCGGCCCAGCATCAGGTCATCGCAGCCGGTGACAGCGCGACAGCGCAAGGCGTCGTCAATACTCCAGATCTCGCCATTGGCGATGATGGGCAGCGTCAGCAGTTCGCGTGCTTCAGCGATGGCGTCCCAATAGGCAGGGGGTCGGTAACCGTGGCGTTTGGTTCTGGCATGTATCGTCAGTTCCGTTGCCCCCGCGGCCTCGATGCCCGCCACGATGTCCAGAAAGAGCGCCCTGTCCTCGTAGCCCAGCCGGGTTTTCACTGTAACCGGGATGTGTTTTGGCACCGCCGCGCGCACTGCCGCGACAATGGCGTGCACCCGCTGCGGTTCGCGCAGGAGGATGGCGCCACCGTCCGAGCGATTCACGGTCTTCGCCGGGCAGCCGAAATTCAGGTCGACGCCCGGCGCGCCGAGCTCCGCCGCGCGCGCGGCATTGTCGGCCAGCACTGCGGCCTGGCCTCCCAACAGTTGCAGGTAAACGGGGACTCCGGAAGCGGTGGTGCCCCCGCTGTCCAGCTCCGGGCAAAGGCGGCGAAACACACGCGGCGGCAACAGGCGATCAGTGACGCGCACAAACTCGGTGACACAGCGGTCGATGCCGCCCAGCGAGGTAAGCAACTCGCGCATGACGTGGTCGATAACGCCCTCCATGGGGGCCAGCATCAGGCGCATGGTATGTCCAGTCAAAATAGTTTATGGATGGGCATTATACTGCTTTATTCTTTGTTGTAGGCTGGCCGTTGGTATAAAGCAGTCGGTGTCACAAGGGCAGATCAGGGAGAGCACAGTTGCAAGAATTCGCCATCACCATTACCCCGCGCCTCTACGAGACGGATGCCATGGGGCATATCAACAACGCCACTATCGCCGCATGGTTTGAGGTGGTCAGGGTGCGTTTTCTCGAGTCATTGTCGGACCGCAGCCCGGGCATCGCCAGAGACTGGATACTGGCCTCCGTACAGATCGACTTTGTGGGAGAAACCTTCTACGGCACGGACGTTATCGCCAAGATTATCGAGGCCGGTATCGGCAACAGTTCATTGACACTGCACACCGAAATGTTCCAGGGTGGCAGGCTGACGGTGCGCGGCAAGGCGGTGCTGGTGCATATCGACCCGCAGAGCAAATCCCCGACGCGTGTTCCCGATGCGTTGCGGGACAGGGTCGCAGCGCTCTAGCGCTCGCCCCGCCTGAACAGGCGAAAGAACGTGTAGGAGGGATCTTCCGGGCCGGGCCTGCCGATATGTGAGCCCTCGATCATGGGGTGGTCCAGGCATACGGTGGTGGGGTTGTTAAACGTGGCCCAGTCCGCAACCACCGCCCGGTGACTGAATTTCCACACGCCGGCGCGCTTCTCGTAACGGTCGAAATAGCGCCCGCCAATGAACAAATCCACAGGCTGATCTGCCGTTTGCACCTGATGGAATGCCAGGATGTAGACTTCACCCTCCGCGTAGTCACCGTCCAGTGCGATGTTCACGGTGGTGACATTGTGGTGCAGAATCAGCATGGGTGCCTGTATCGCGGGCAGGGCATCGATGAACTCCATGGCCAGGCCTTTGAAGAAGGCTCCGTGATCGTCTATGGCGTCCTCGTGATAGAGCGCACGCATCTTGTCGTGATCGTGACGGTCCGCTGCATTGCAGTAGGTGTGTATCAGCTCGGTAATTTCCTGCTTGTCGAGCAGGGCCTGTAAGCGCTCATCCATCACTGCTTGCCCAGTGCGTGTTGATAGGCGGCCACCGCAGTAGCCAGCCCCATGCGAATTGCGTCTACTGTGAGAGCGTGGCCGATAGAGACCTCCAGCAAGCCGTGAATGGTGGCGAAACGCGGCAGGTTGTTGAGGTCCAGGTCATGGCCGGCATTGATACCCAACCCTTCCTGCGCCGCCACTTCTGCTGCCTCTACGAACCGCTGGAACACCGTATCCACATCCTTGCCGAGCCGGAACGCCCGCGCATAGGTTTCGGTGTACAGCTCAATGCGGTCGGTCCCGGTTTGCGCCGCGAGGCGAATCTGCGCCGGATCGGGGTCCATAAACA
The DNA here is from genome assembly GCA_963762235.1 of uncultured Gammaproteobacteria bacterium. GTDB lineage: Bacteria > Pseudomonadota > Gammaproteobacteria > Pseudomonadales > Halieaceae > Marimicrobium. The sequence goes on from CAVXKH010000006.1 coordinate 4,819, forward strand.
GGCTGGTGCGGATACCCAGTGCTTGCAGTTCCTGCACCAGGGCTGCAACACGCTCGCCATCCTGCCTCAGGTCAAAGCCGTGGTCCGAGGTCAGCTGTCCGTCACCATCGGGCACGAGCGTGCACTGCGTGGGGCGAATTTCTTTTACCAGCGCCATGAACCCCGGGTAGTCCTCCACTCCAGCCCGGTCGCTGCGGCGCGGGCCGCTCATGGGATTGCCCTCGATATTGAATTCAACCTTGAGCATCGCCGCCAGGTCAAAACAGTCCCGCACGCGGATGTGCCGCTGGTCGGGGCGCGGGTGGACCGTGATGCCATCAGCGCCGGCGTCGATGCACATCCGGGCGTGCTGTGGAATATCCGGGTTGGTCGTGTCCCGCGAGTTGCGGATCAGCGCAATTTTATTGAGGTTGACACTCAGCGCGATCATCAGGGTTGCTGGCGTACGATTTCTTTGATGACGATGGCCTTCAGGGGCACATCGCCCATCGCTCCCACCTGGCCAGTTGGCGCGGTGGCGATGAAGTCCACGATATCCATGCCCTGGATCACTTCCCCGAATACGGTGTAGCCCTCGCGACCAGCGGCGTAATCCAGTCTCAGGTTGGAGCGTTGGTTGATAAAAAACTGGGAGGTAGCTGAATCCGGGTCATTGGTGCGCGCCATGGCGAGGGTGCCACGAATATTGTGCAGGCCATTGGCTGACTCATTGACGACAGGTGCGCGCGTCTCTTTTTCTTTCATGTCAGGCCCGAAGCCGCCACCCTGTATCATGAATTCGGGAATAACCCGGTGAAAAATCGTGCCATTGTAAAAACCACTGTCCACATACGCCAGGAAGTTCGCCACCGTGACGGGCGACTTGTCAGCAAATAACTGCACCGTGATATCGCCCTCGCTGGTTTTGATGACGACACGGGGGTTGGCCGACGCTGGCTCTGCGGCGTCCGCAATGGCGGGCAGTAGCAGCGACATACACAGAAAAAACGCTTTCAACATGGTCATCTCCTTTAATTCCAGCCCGAGTTTTTACGCCGCTTGGGTACCAGGCGTGGTGCTATCAGTGCGATGATGACACCCAGCAGCACTGCCAGGGCGCCGTTCATGAAGTCCTCGCTTTTTAGCTTGTCCAGCAGGCGCTGGTTTTCCGCTTGCAGCATTTCCACGTCCGAGCGCAGGTTCTCCGTTTCTTCCACCAGCCGGTGATTGTCTATGTCCAGTTGTACCGCCTTGCCGGAGACCTGTTTCAACTGGTGCAATTCCTGGGCAACGGCGTTGAACTCGGAGTCGCAGGTGGTTATGCGGTTGAGTAATTCCGCCGGATCCATGGTCTGCGCCGGGATTTCCTGGGCCAATACAGCGCTCGCCTCATTCACGCCCTGGCCAGGTTTTGTGGCCTCCGTTGTTTTTGGTGGTAGCGGAACCTGTAGCACCAGGTTGCGGGTGGGAATCCAGCCCGCGATGCCATTGTCCGCAGTGATGTCCGCCCACAGGCCGTCATCGGACGTGCGCGCGACAGTGAGGCGGGTACCCGGGGGGATGCCCCGAAAAACGATGGCATAGTCCTCACCGGCACCACCGCGTAGCGGGATAGTCTGCTCCCCGCCAACATAGCGAATGTCCGCTCCCAGGCTGGCGGCAGAAAATACTATGGATAACAACAATATGGACGCAGAGAATCGCAAAATGGGTTCCTTCTTTAAAAGTTGAAGCTCAGGGCAATACCAGTTTATAGGGCTTGACGGTGATCTTGCTGAACACACCGGCGTCCACGTAGGGATCGGAGTCGGCCCAGGCGGTGGCGGCCTCAAGGCTGTCGAATTCGGCGATAATGAGGCTGCCGGTGAAGCCGGCCTCCCCGGGATCCGCCGTATCCAGCGCCGGGTGCGGGCCCGCTGCCAGCAGTTTTCCCTGATCCGCCAGCGCCTGCAGGCGCGCCAGGTGAGCCGGGCGCGCACTCTGGCGCAGCGGCATGCTGTTTGCGACGTCTTCACACAGTATCGCGTAGTACATGTGGGCATTGCTCTCCGTTAAATGCTATTCGTCCCGCTGCAGCAATTCTTCTTCTGCAGCATCGTCCTTGAGGTGGGGGCTGATGATCAAGGCCGTCAGGATGGTCAGTGCCAGGGTAAATCCGATCGAAGAGTACATTTTATAGCTGACCCAGGTCTCTTCGCTAAACTGGTATGCCACGATCAGGTTGAGTCCGCCCACGATGAGGAAGTTAACTACCCATAACAGGTTGAGCCTGTTCCACACAGGCTTGGGCAGGTGAAGCTGGCTACCGAGGGTGCGCTCCATCAGGTTCTTGTCGCCGATGAACCGGGAGGCCGCGAAAGCACCGGCCAGGGCCCAGTTAAAAATGGTCGGTTTCCACTGGATGAACATCTGGTTGCGAAATATCAGCGTGGCGCCGCCAAATACCAGCACCGCCAGTAGCAACCATAGCAGGCGTTTTTCCAGCCTGCGTGTCAGTGCAAAGGTGAAGATCACCTGCAGCACAGTAGCCACCATCAGCACGGCGGTAGCGGAGAAAATACCATCGAAATGGTACTCCCATCCTGCCACTGAAATGTTCTGGCCATGCAACTGGTAGACGATAAAGAACAGCACAATGGGAACGAATTCAGCGATTTGCTTCATGGATTCTATCCTGCTCCGGCTGTTACCATGTCTGATGATAAAACAATACGAGTTGAGTCGCGGCAGCGCTGCCCAGTGTAAAGTTTGTGCTGATTGACTTCCATACGCATACCAGTGCTTCTGACGGTGCCCTGGATCCCTGCGAGCTGGTGGCGCGAGCGCTGGCCAGCAAGATCAATTTGCTGGCCATAACCGATCACGATACGGTGGCAGGTTACGAGGCCGCAGCAGCTTATCATAGGCAGCAGCCGGGGGGTATGCGGCTCATCGCCGGGATTGAACTGTCCTGCCAGTGGTCGGGTACTACGATTCATATCCTGGGGCTTGGTATCGATTGTGAGCATCCGGCCATGCGCGGTGCGCTGGCGCGCATGGATACGGCCAGGCGGGAGCGCGGTGCGATGATCGCCAGCCGACTGGCGTCCCGGGGTTTCCCCGGCGCCCTGCAGGGTGCTTTGGAGCAGGCCGGTGAAAGCCAACTGGGTCGTCCGCACTTTGCCGCCTGGATGGTCCAGCAGGGTCATGTGAGGGATTTCAATCAGGCCTTTGACCAGTATCTGGGGCAGGGCAAGACGGGGGACGTCAAGGCGTTCTGGCCGGAACTGGCCGAGGTAACACGGTGGATTGTGGCGTCCGGCGGGGCAGCCGTAATCGCCCATCCATTGAAGTATCGCTTTACGGGGATGAAATTGCGGCGTTTCGTTGTCGATTTCGTGGCGGCAGGGGGCAGCGGCATTGAGGTGCTCAGTGGCTACCAGACGCCGGATCAAATCGCTCAATTGAAACGGCTGGCCAGGGATTTTAATCTGGAAGTATCGGCGGGCAGCGATTTTCACGGGGATGCTCCCTACCGTTCGCCACTGGGTGTAGAATCTGCGCCCTTTGACGGCTTGCGTTGTGTCTGGGAGCGCTGGTCGGTCCCACACCAAGCCGCCCTCCAGCAAGATAGAGAAACAGTGTGAGCCAGTTTTTCCAGATACATCCCGACAATCCCCAGGCTCGCCTGGTGCGCCAGGCGGTCGATATCATCCGCGGTGGCGGGGTAGTGGTGTATCCCACCGATTCAGCCTACGCCCTGGGGTGTCATATCGGTGATAAAAATGCCCTCGACCGGATTCGCCGCATTCGCAAGCTCGATGACAAGCACAATTTTACCCTGGTGTGTCGCGACCTGTCGGAGATCGCCACTTACGCCAAGGTGAATAACACAGTTTATCGTCTGCTGCGCCACACCACGCCGGGCCCCTATACTTTTATATTGCGCGCCACTTCCGAGGTGCCCCGGCGCCTGCTACACCCCAAACGAAAAACTGTCGGGTTGCGAGTGCCCGACAATGCCATAGCAGCAGCCCTGCTGGCCGAGTTGGGGGAGCCATTGATGAGCGTGACTCTCATCATGCCCGGTGATGATCTGCCGCTCATCGATCCCTACGATATCCGCGAAACACTGGAACACGACGTCGATCTGGTCATCGATGGCGGCTACTGCGGAATGGAACCAACCACGGTCGTGGACCTGGCGGACGATACGGCCCTGGTGTTGCGGGTCGGCAAGGGCGACGTAGCGCCCTTTGGGCGCTAGACGGCCTTGCTGGCATCCTAGAACAGGGTGTAGATGAACGGGGCAATCGCAGAACCCTGTGCAAGAACCAGGAGGGCACCCAGAAAAAGTAACATAAGAATAATAGGCATGAGCCAGAACTTTTTGCGCTCCTTCATGAATCCCCATAGGTCTTGCAGTAGATCGAACATCAGAACGGTCGCTCCATGTTTTCAGGTTTAGTCGGGTTGGATGGAATTCGATAGCTGTTCGCTGCCTTGTCAAATTTACGCTGCATGGGATCATTGAACATGCGCATGATTAATCCGAAAGGAAAAAATATCAGGAAGAATATCAGGCTCAGAATAATGCGGGTGTTGACCCAACCCAGTGCCTCGGCGAACAGCATCCAGATTCTGTAGACAGGCCTGAGCGCAGCGGGGAGCACAAGGGCCATGCTGGCGAGGACAGCCGCTACCACAACCGGCCAGACAGGCCGGGCGACGTCCCATATCCACGGGATCAAAAGATCAAAAAACAGGACCAGCATGCCACCCGTCACCAGGGCGAACTTGCGCAATTCCTTGATACTCATTTTTTCGTCTGGCTTTGACATCGCAACAAGTCCCACAGTTAATCCAGCTCGAACTCATTCATCCACGCGTCGTCCCTGGCCACTGCGGGCTGCGCGGATTTCTCCAGTAAAAAGTTCTCAATAACCAGATAGTCCATCTCGGTGCGCATAAAACAACGGTAGGCATCTTCCGGTGTGCCGACAATCGGCTCGCCACGCACATTGAAGGAGGTATTGACGAGCACGCCGCAGCCGGTTTTTTTCTTGAACGCGGAGATTAACCCATGGTAACGCGGGTTGGTGTCCACATGAACTGTTTGTATCCTGGCTGAGTAATCCACGTGTGTAATTGACGGCAGTTCAGACCGGGGAATATTGAGTTTCTCTATGCCGAACAGTTTCTCCTGCTCTGCGGTCATCGGAATTCTGATTCTTTCAGCGACCGGCGCGACCAGCAGCATATAGGGACTGGGACGGTCCTGCTCAAAATAGTGGCTGACGTCTTCATTCAGCACGGAAGGCGCAAACGGGCGAAACGATTCCCGATATTTGATTTTGAGGTTCATGACAGATTGCATCTTGGCGGAGCGCGGGTCGCCAATAATCGAGCGTCCGCCCAGTGCGCGCGGTCCGAACTCCATGCGTCCCTGAAACCAGCCCACAACATGTTCAGCAGCGAGTATGTCCGCCAGTAACGGCAGTAACTGCTCGTCCTCCAGTTCCTGGTAAACGGCAGCGCTTTTGTTCAAGCGCTCACGAATATCGTCTCTTGTGAAGCGGGGTCCGAGGTAGGAGCCTTTCATGCTGTCCGCGCGGTTAACCGAGCGGACCCCATTATGCCGCTCATGCCAAACGGTCAGGGCAGCGCCGAGCGCGCCACCGGCGTCACCTGCGGCAGGTTGAATCCAGATGTCGTCGAAAACGCCCGAGCGCAACAGTTCACCGTTAGCCACGCAGTTCAGGGCGACCCCGCCGGCAAGGCACAAGTATTGACATCCGGTCTCCTTGCGCAGTGTCTTTGCGAGTCGCAGCACTACTTCCTCGGTTACTTTTTGTATCGATGCCGCCAGATCCATCTCTCTTTGGGTGAGTTCACCTTCAGCTTTACGCGGAGGCGCCCCAAAAAGCTGGTCGAACTTTTTGTTGGTCATGGTCAGACCGGTGCAATAATTGAAGTACTCCATGTTCAATCTGAACGAGCCGTCATCCTTCAGGTCCAGCAGGTGCTCCAGGATAAGGTCGACATACCGGGGTTCACCATAGGGGGCAAGCCCCATCAGCTTGTATTCACCGGAATTGACCTTGAAGCCGGTGTAATAGGTGAACGCCGAGTAGAGCAGGCCCAGGGAGTGGGGGAAATCAAGCTGCCACAATGGCTTGAGTGTATTGCCTTCCCCCAGCCATGCTGTGGTGGTTGCCCACTCGCCAACACCATCGAGACAGAGTACGGCAGCCTTTTCGAAAGGGCTGGGGAAAAACGCTGAAGCGGCATGCGACTGGTGATGTTCGGCGAACAACAGCACAGGCAGCTCTGATTTCTTCAGGTCACCGAGCGCCGCAAGTTCCTTTTTCAGAGTGCTCTTCAGATAGAGCTTTTCCTTGAGCCATACCGGCATTGCCGCAATGAAGGACCTCAGGCCATTCGGGGCATAGGAAAGGTAGGTCTCCAGCAGGCGTTCAAATTTAACCAGGGGTTTGTCGTAAAAGACCACTTCATCGACATCGGCCAGGGTCAGGCCGGCTTCTGCCAGGCAGTAGCGGATGGCGTTCTCCGGAAAGCCAGCATCATGCTTCTTTCTGGTGAAGCGCTCTTCCTGCGCGGCCCCAATGATTTCGCCATTTTTTATTAAGCGCGGCGGCACTATCATGGTAGTAGGCAGATAGTCCCAATATGGTGTTTCCAGAACGCATGGATGGCTCCCCCTGGTAAGCCTTCCTGATATCGGGCAAGACGATACTTTATCCCAAGGTAAATAACGATGGATTTTTTGTATTGCGCCCGGCAGAAGACGAAGTTCCACCATCCACAGGAATAGTGCAATTGTCGTGCGGACAGTGCGCAGGCTTGCCGGTTATATCACGTGCAAACAATCAAAAAGTGGCGCGCCCGGAGAGATTCGAACTCCCGACCAACTGGTTCGAAGCCAGTTACTCTATCCAGCTGAGCTACGGGCGCGTGGCAGTGAATTATATAGATTCCTGCGTGTAGCGGAAGACCTGATTCACCCTCTCCCTTTGAGGATTAGTCAGGTATACTGTGACCGATATAAAGTCAGGTAGGCATAGTGTCGGTCAACGAATCCAATATTGAAGTGCAGCAGACTGTGCAGGTTGCGTCCGGTGATGTCCCGGATGGGCAAGTCGGTCCGCCTTCCTCTAACGGTACCTCCACGGCACAAGCTGGCCCTCGACCGCAGCAGGGAGAAATGCCCTTCGCCATCGTGATGGGCAGGACCCTCACGGAGTTCCCCAAGGATTTGTACATCCCTCCGCAGGCGCTGGCAGTATTCCTCGAGGCGTTCGAGGGTCCGCTGGATCTTCTGTTATATCTGATCAAGCGGCAGAACCTGGATATTCTGGAAATTGACGTTTCCCGTATTACTGAGCAATACATGGAATACGTGGAACTGATGGACGCCATGCAGTTCGAGCTGGCAGCGGAGTACCTGTTGATGGCCGCCATGCTGGCCGAAATCAAGTCGCGCATGTTATTGCCCCGCGCCACTGAGATGGATGACGAGGAAGAGGATCCGCGCGCGCAGCTTATCCGGCGTCTGCAGGAGTACGAGCGGTTCAAGAAGGCGGCGGAAGATATCGAGGAATTGCCGCGTGTGGAGCGTGACACCTGGGTGGGCAGCGCCCAACTCCCCGAACTGCATCGCTCGCGTCCCGAACCCGACGTGGATTTGCGCGAATTGCTATTGGCCCTGGGCGAGGTGTTGCGCCGGGCTGACATGTTTGCGAGCCACCATATTCAGCGTGAGGCACTTTCCACCCGGGAGCGCATGAGCGAGGTGCTGGAGCGACTGGCCGGGCAGCAGTTTGTGCCCTTTGTATCCCTGTTCCGTGTGTCCGAGGGGCGTCTGGGAGTCGTGGTGACCTTCCTGGCATTAATGGAACTCATCAAGGAAGCGCTCGTGGAAATCGTACAGACCGAAAATTTCGGTCCTATCCACGTCAAGGCAAGGTCGGAGTAATATGTCGGAAACAGGTTTGGTGCAGATTATCGAGGGAGCTTTGCTGGCTGCCGGCAGGCCGCTGACCGTGGCGCAACTGGCGGAGCTGTTCGACGAGCAGGAACGACCGGAAAATGCAGCAATTCGCGAGGCACTCGACGCGGCGGCTGCGCGCTGTGCAGACCGGGGCTTCGAGCTGCGGGAAGTGGCCGGTGGTTTTCGCTTCCAGGTGCGCCAGGCACTCAGTCCCTGGGTGGCGCGCCTGTGGCACGAACGCCCGCAAAAGTATTCCCGCGCCCTGCTGGAAACACTGGCCCTGATCGCCTATCGGCAGCCCATTACACGGGGCGAGATCGAGGAAATCCGCGGCGTCGCCGTCAGTTCCAATATTGTCAAGACCCTGCACGAACGTGAGTGGATACGTGTCGTCGGGCACCGGGATGTGCCGGGACGGCCTGCCATGTATGCCACCACGCGGCTCTTCCTGGACTACTTCAACCTGAAGAGCCTTGATCAACTGCCCGCCCTCGCGGAAATTCGCGATCTGGAGACGCTTACTGCCGAGCTGGGTTTTAGCGAGCCGCTGCCTGACCACGCTGGCGCTGGTGAGGACGGCCCGGGCTTGACCGTGGTCGGCGGCACGGAGTACATACCGGCGGTAGCGAGTGCCGTTACGCTTTCCGAGGCCGCAGATGATCTCGAAGCCCGCGCGGCACAAGTGCGGGTTACAGGCCCTGGTGACGTCGATCCTGAAGGCGATTTCGATTCCGGCCTGGATGACTATCCGGCCAGTGAGTCAGCCAACCCCGAATCACAGGCCTGACAGGCTGTGGCTAACAAGTCCGGCAGGGACTCGCCCAGGGCTAAAACTACGCAGGCGGCGCCGGGAACGGCCGTTACGGCGGAGGCGCAGGCACTTGTCGGAGAAAAGCTACAAAAGGTCCTCGCCCGCACCGGCCTGGGTTCGCGCCGCGAAATGGAGCGATGGATCGAGGCTGGCAGAGTGGTGGTCAACGGCAAGACCGCCCATCTCGGTGATCGTGTCGAAGCGCACGACCGGCTGGCCGTCGATGGCAGGACTCTCGAGCTGGCACCGGCGCAGGAAGCCCGTTGTATTCTCTATCACAAGCCCCCCGCAGAGGTCTGTTCACGCAATGACCCCGAGGGCCGTCGCACGGTATTCGAGCGGCTGCCCAGGCTGAAATCGGGTCGCTGGATTTCTATCGGTCGCCTGGATTTCAATACTTCCGGCCTGCTGCTGTTCACCACCGATGGTGATCTGGCCAATGCATTGATGCATCCCTCATCCAATATTGAGCGCGAATACATGGTACGCGTGATGGGCGATGTGCAGGAGGATATGCTGCAGCGCATGCTGAATGGTGTCATGCTGGAAGATGGCATCGCGCGCTTCACCGACATCCAGGAAATTGGCGGGGAGGGTATCAACCGCTGGTTTTGCGTGGTGCTCATGGAAGGTCGCAACCGGGAAGTGCGACGCTTGTGGGAGTCGCAGGGCTTGACCGTGTCGCGACTCAAGCGGGTGCGCTACGGCGAGGTGTTCATTCCCCCCAAGGTCAAGCAGGGCCAGTGGATGGAACTGGAGCGTGCAGAAGTCAAATCCCTGTACCGTATGGCGGCACTGGCGCCAAAAGAGATGCAACGCACTACTCCCAAGGAACGTGAAGTCATGGAACGCCAGTTTGGCAAGCGCCATGGCCGGGGTGCGGCCAAGAAGAGCGGCCGGTCCTGACTGGCACGGCCAGGTGTTCGCTAGCGGGCATCAAAGGCCCTGCCGGTGACTCCGGCGCTGTCATCCCCCATCAAAAAAAGATAAGCCGACATGATGTCCTGCGGTGCGGGATTGTACGTGGGTGTTTCCGCCGGGTAGGCGGTCCTGCGCATGGCCGTGTTGGTGGCGCGCGGATTGAGGCTGTTGACGCGAATTCTTGAGGTGTGCTCCAACTCGCTGGCCAGCACCTGCATGAAGCCCTCGGTGGCGAACTTGGATACGGCATAGGCGCCCCAGTACGCTTTGCCGGTGCGGCCCACGGTGGACGAGGTCAGAATGATCGAAGCAGCTGGTGCCAGATGCAGTAACGGAAGCAGGTAGCGTGTCAGCAGGAACTGGGCGTTGACATTGACCTGCATGACTTCCATCCAGCTGGCGTAGCCGGCGTTGGCAATCGGGCGCCGGTCGCCCAGCAGCGCGGCATTGTGCAAAATGCCATCCAGGCAGGAAAACTCACGACCAAGGCTTGCCGCGAGGTTGGCGTAGCTATCCTCGGAGGCGCTGGACAAATCCAATTCAATAATAGCCGGCTTCGATCCGCCGCCAGCCTCGATTTCATCGTACACGGCCTCCAGCTTGCTGCCCGTGCGTCCCAGAAGCAGGACGGTGGCGCCGTGTGCGGCGTAACTGAGCGCAGCGCTGCGGCCGATCCCGTCACCGGCGCCGGTGACCAGAATAGTCTTGCCTGCGAGCAGATTGGCTCGGGGTCGGTAATTGGCGGGGATGCTAAGTACTGGCATGCGGTGTCCTGTTATTGCGGGCCCAGAATTAATTCCAGCAGGTCGTTGCTGCACCGCGCCTGGACGTTGGCGCCCCAGCGCAGGGGATCATCATCCGGTTCGATGTAGCCGTAGGCCGCGGCGATGGTATACATGCCTGCGCGTCGTCCTGCCTCGATATCGCGCAGATGGTCACCTACATAGATTGCTTCGTAGGGCGCGCAGTGCAGGTCGTGACAGTTGCGGTACAGTGATTCCGGGTGCGGTTTACGATGGCTGATGTCGTCCGGGCAGACCACGCTTCCGGGAGGTGGCTGTATATCCAGACGTGCCAGTAATGGCACTGTAAAAGCCCGCGGTTTGTTGGTGGATATGCCCCAGGCAATCCCCCTGTCGTGCAAGCGCGCCAGCAGGGATTCTATACCAGGGTAGGGCGAGGCCATTGTACCGAGCACCTGGCTGTAAAGGTCGAGCAACCGCAGGCGCTTGCTTTCGAACTCCGGCGCTTCCTCGCCCATGTCCAGGCCCAGGCTGACCAGCGCCCGCGCACCATTGGATACTGATACGCGTATGCGCTCCGGGTCCATTGCCTCCAGACCGTGTTCAGCGCGCAAGCGCTGTACTGCCGGTATAAATTCATCGGCGGTATCGACCAGGGTGCCGTCCAGATCGAAGATGACGGCCCTCAGTGTTCCGGGAAAAGCGGTGCGGGTTTGTTCCATCATGCAGGCTTCACCGCACGTACCATGTAGTTCACGCTGACATCTGCCTCGTCCAGTCGGTAGCGTTTGGTCAGCGGGTTGTAGGTCAGTCCGGTCATGCCCTCCAGCACCAGGCCTGCCTCGCGCAGCCAGCTGGCCAGCTCTGAAGGTTTGATGAACCTGGCGTACTCATGTGTGCCTGCCGGCAGCAGTTGCAGAATATGCTCGGCGCCCACGATGGCGAAGGCGAAGGCTTTCGGATTGCGGTTGATCGTGGAAAAATACACTGCGCCGCCGGGTTTTGCCAGCTCGGCGCAGGCGGCGATAACCTCTCCCGGCTCGGGCACATGTTCCAGCATTTCGAGGCAGCATACGATATCGTAGGCCCCGGCCTCCTCGGCGGCCAGTTGCTCTGCCGTGGACTTGAGGTAGTTGACCGCGACACCCGACTCCAGTTGGTGCAGTCTGGCCACAGCCAGCGGAGCCTCGCCCATGTCGATTCCGGTGACGAGGGCGCCGCGCTGCGCCATGGCCTCCGCCAGAATCCCACCGCCACAGCCTACATCCACGAGGCGTTTGCCGGCGACCGGTGAATGCTGGTCGATGTAGTTGGCGCGCAGTGGATTGATATCGTGGAGGGGCCGGAAATCGCTGCCGCGATCCCACCAGCGCGACGCAAGCGCCTCAAATTTGGCTATTTCCTGCGGGTCTACATTCAAGCCTTCGGTCATTGTGCAGAGCCCGTCGTGTCGCTGATTCGTTGCTGCCATGCGCTCGTACGCAGCGCCAATGCGCGAAGATCAATTCGCGTGAGTTCCCGTTGCGCCATCACCAGTTCGCCGGCGATCCAGCTGTGGCTTACCTGACTGCCGTTACAGGCATAGACCAGCTGGGACAGCGGATGGTACAGCGGCTGCGTCTCGGGGCCGCGCAGGTCCACCGCGATGAGGTCGGCCTGCTTGCCGACTTCCAGACTGCCGATGCTGGCCTCCAGCCCCAGTGCCCTTGCTCCGTTGATGGTGGCCAGAGCCAGGGTATCCGCCGCCGGTAGCGCAGTTGCATCGCGCGACTGTAATTTGGCCAGCAGTGCGGCGGCTTTCATCTCAGCGAACATATTAAGTTCATTGTTGCTGGCGGCGCTGTCCGTGCCCAGGGCCACGTTCACGCCTCTGGCAAGTAAATCGCTAACCCGGCAGGAGCCGGAGGCCAGTTTCATATTGGATTGCGGGCAGTGCACCACGTGGGCGCCGGTTGCCGCCAGCAGGGCGATGTCCTGCTCGCCCAGGTCTGTCATATGCACACACTGGGTTCTGGGGCCGAGCAATCCCAGACGCTGCAGCGTATCCAGCGGGCGCTCTCCATTCTGCTCCACAGCTGCCAGGACCTCACCCGAGGTTTCGTGCAGGTGGATGTGTACCGGCGCATCCAGTTCTGCCGCGAGAGTGGCGATTTTTGCCAGATTACTCTCGCACACGGTGTAGGGGGCATGGGGTCCGAACACAACGGTCACCAGCGCGCTGTGTTTAAAGTCGTCCCGCAGCGCCAGCCCCTTGCTGATGTAGTCGTCTGCGTCCAGGCCCCAGGCAGTCGGGAAATCGAAAATAGGGAAGGTGATCTGGCAGCGCATGCCCAGTCGCTGGGCGGTAGCGGCGCACACGTTGGGGAAAAAGTACATATCACTGAAGGTGGTGGTGCCCGAGCGAATCATCTCGGCAATGGCGAGTTCAGTACCATCGCCTACAAACTCCTCGCTGACATGGGCCCGCTCTGCAGGCCAGATATGTTGTTCCAGCCACGGCATAAGGGGTTGATCGTCCGCGAAACCGCGCAACAGGCTCATGGCGGCGTGCCCGTGACAATTGACCAGCCCGGGCAACAGCACCTGACCGGGCAGCTCCAGTATGTGCCGCGCCTCAATGGACGCCGTCTCCGCGCGCGGTAGCAGCGCGACAATGCGATCCCGATGCAGTGCAATACTGTAGTTTTCCAGCACCACACCCTGCGGTAGCACGGGTACAATCCAGCCGGGATGGATCAGGGTGTCTACCGTCGTTGGTTGCGGTTTCATCGCTCTTTTTTCCTGTTTCCCGGAACGTCTGCGTGCATTCGAAATCGGCCCCTTGGCCCCTTGTTCAGGTCGATCAGGGGCCCCCGCGCGAAAGTATAACCATAAATAGGGCGATGCTGCCCCAATAGCCTTGATTTTCTTCAAAAACATGGCGAGAAGGGTGTAAGTTCCCGTATAATCTGCGGCTTGTTTTCGGGGCTGCGCAGTGTCGAATCTGGCGCTGCAAAGAGTCCTTGCAAGAGACTCAATCGCCGTCCGGAAAGTGCGCTCGCAGCTGTTCAAGGAAGTCGTAGTACATGGGTGAAATAGCCAAAGAAATCGTTCCCGTCAATATCGAAGACGAGATGAAGAAATCCTACCTGGATTATGCCATGAGCGTGATCGTGGGTCGCGCCTTGCCGGATGTGCGAGACGGATTGAAGCCGGTACACCGGCGTGTGCTGTTCGCCATGAACGAACTGAGCAACGACTGGAACAAGGCCTACAAAAAGTCTGCCCGTGTGGTGGGCGATGTAATCGGTAAGTATCACCCCCATGGCGATTCCGCAGTCTATGACACCATCGTGCGCATGGCCCAGCCCTTTTCCCTGCGCTATATGCTGGTGGACGGCCAGGGTAACTTCGGCTCCGTTGACGGCGACTCCGCTGCCGCCATGCGTTATACCGAGATTCGCATGCGCAAGATCGCACACGCCATATTGGCGGATCTCGATAAGGAAACTGTCGACTTTGTCGACAATTACGACGGTACCGAGCGTATCCCTGCGGTCATGCCCACCCGGGTGCCCAACCTGCTGATCAACGGCTCCTCGGGTATCGCCGTGGGCATGGCCACCAATATCCCGCCGCACAACCTGACCGAGGTGGTCAGTGGTTGCCTGGCGCTGATCCGCAACCCCGACATCACCGTTGATGAGTTGATGGAACACATTCCTGGTCCCGACTTTCCCACCGCCGGGATTATCAATGGCCGGGCCGGCATCATTCAGGCCTATCGCACCGGCCGCGGACGTATTTATGTGCGGGCGCGTGCAGAAGTGGTTCAGGACGAAAAGCGCAGCAAGGATATTATCCTGATCCACGAGTTGCCCTACCAGTTGAACAAGGCGCGCCTGATTGAGCGCATCGCAGAACTGGTCAAGGAGAAAAAGATAGAGGGCATCACCGAGCTGCGTGACGAATCCGACAAGGATGGTATGCGCGTGGTGATCGAGTTGCGCCGCGGCGAGCTTGGCGATGTGGTGCTCAACAATTTGTACGCACAGACCGGGATGCAGTCCGTGTTCGGTATCAATATGGTGGCCCTTGTCGATGGCCAGCCGAAAATACTGAATCTCAAGGAGATTCTCGAGGCTTTCATCCGCCATCGTCGGGAAGTGGTGACGCGGCGCACTGTCTATCTGCTGCGCAAGGCTCGCGAACGCGGCCATATTCTGGAAGGCCTGGCCATTGCCCTGAGCAATATCGATCCGATCATTGCGCTGATCAAGGCCTCACCGAGTTCCACGGAAGCCAGGGAAAAACTTCTGGCGCAAGCCTGGGAGCCGGGTGATGTCACCGGGATGCTGGAGCGCGCCGGAAGCGATGCCTGTCGCCCGGATGAACTGGAGCCGCAGTACGGCATGCACAACGGCAAATACCACCTGTCGCCGGTCCAGGCCCAGGCTATCCTGGAGTTACGCCTGCACCGCCTGACCGGACTGGAGCATGAGAAACTGCTGAACGAATATCAGGAAAGGTTGCGCGAAATTGCCGATTTTCTCGATATCCTGAGCGATCCCGAGCGCCTCAAGCTGGTTATCCGCGAGGAGCTGGAAGAGATTGTCACCGAGTACGGCGATGAGCGTCGCACGGAAATCACCGCTTCCCAGCATGACCTGACCGTGGAAGACCTGATTACCGAAGAGGACCGGGTGGTCACTATCTCCCACGGCGGTTACGCCAAGACCCAGCCGCTGAGTGACTACCAGGCCCAGCGCCGCGGTGGTATGGGCAAGTCCGCCACTGCGGTCAAGGACGAGGACTTTGTCGAGCACCTGCTGATCGCCAGTACCCACGCCACCATTTTGTGCTTTTCCAATCTGGGCAAAGTGTACTGGCTGAAGGTGTACCAGATACCGCTGGCGGGTCGTAATTCCAGGGGTCGTCCCATGGTGAACCTGCTGCCGCTGGAGGAGGGCGAGCGGGTAACGTCTATTCTGCCGGTGGAGGGGTACGCCGAGGGCCACTTTATTTTCATGGCAACCGCCAACGGGACTGTAAAGAAAACCGCCCTGATGGATTTTGCCCGCCAGCGCAGCGTGGGCTTGCGCGCCCTGCATCTGGATGAGGGCGATGTACTGGTTGGCACGGCAGTTACCACAGGCGATTGCGATGTCATGCTGTTCAGCAGCGAGGGCAAGGCAGTGCGGTTCCGGGAGACCGATGTGCGGGCTATGGGTCGGTCAGCCCGCGGCATACGCGGGATTCGCCTGGGGCAGGGACACAGCATGATTTCCCTTATTATCCCGCAGGCCCGGGGTATGGTCCTGACGGTGAGCGAAAACGGCTATGGCAAGCGCACCCTGCTTGATGAGTTTCCCACCAAGGGGCGCGGCGGCAAGGGTATGATTGCCATGTCGACCAGTGCGCGCAATGGCAGAATGGTCGGTGCCGTGCAGGTCTTCGAGGGAGATGAATTGATGCTCATCTCCAATCAGGGCACCCTTGTCAGAACCCGCACTGATGAAGTGTCCATCCTCGGTCGCAATACGCAGGGTGTGCGCGTGATTCGCACCAAGGACGGCGAGAGCCTGGTGGGTGTGCAGCGCATCGATGAACCCGCTCCGGAGTCAATAGCAGATAACGAAACTGAAGAGGGCGCCGCTGACTAAGGCGCCCTTCCCCCAAATCCTGAGGAAGCAAGTAAAATGACCCGTTGTTACAACTTTTGCGCCGGGCCGGCATCGCTGCCGGAATCGGTGCTGGAAATTGCCCGCGACGACATGCTGGACTGGCATGGTACGGGAATGTCCCTGATGGAAATGAGCCACCGCAGTCCCGAAGTGGTGGGTGTGGCACAGCATGCCGAGCAGACCCTGCGCAGCTTGCTGGGTATCCCGGACGACTATGCCGTGTTGTTCCTGCAGGGCGGTGCCAGCACGCAGTTTTCCGCTGTGCCGCTCAATCTGCTCGGCGACCGACGCAGTGCGGATTATGTTAATACCGGAGAATGGTCCAAAAAGGCGATCGAGGAAGGGCGACGCTACTGTGAGGTCAACGTGGTGGCCAGTTCCAGGGACACCAACTTCACCACCATTCCGCCGCAGCGGGAGTGGCAGTTGGGCTCCGGATGCGGCCTACCTGCACTACACGCCTAACGAAACCATTGGTGGTGTAGAGTATTTCTGGACACCGCAGGTGGGTGTTCCGCTGGTGGCGGATATGTCCTCCACGATACTTTCACGTCCGATACAGGTGAACGATTTCGGGGCTATCTACGCTGGCGCCCAGAAAAATATCGGACCCGCCGGCCTCACCCTGGTGATTGTGCGTCGTGACCTGTTGGGTCGGGCCCATGCCATGTGCCCCGCCATGCTGAATTGGCAGATCGCTGCGGACAATGACTCCATGTACAACACACCACCGACCTTCGCTCTGTACCTGGCGGCCCTGGTTTTTGATTGGTTGGTGGAGCAGGGCGGCCTGAACGCCATGGAGTTGCTGAATCGCCGCAAGGCGCAGAAGCTCTATGCGGCAATTGATAATAGCGATTTCTATGCCAATCCGGTGGAACTTCCCAGCCGCTCCCTCATGAACGTGCCATTCACGCTGGCGGATGCCGGTCTGGATAAACAGTTTCTCAAGGAATCCGAGGCGGCGGGCCTGCTGAATCTCAAGGGTCATCGCTCTGTGGGTGGGATGCGCGCCAGTCTCTACAATGCAGTGAGTGAGGCGGCGGTGGATGCGCTGATCGCCTTTATGCAGGATTTCGAACAACGCAACGGTTAAGTTCCGCTTATGGCAGACACCAGGGATCTAGAGCAGGTCAGGGCAGACATTGACGCTATTGACCGCGACATCCAGGCGCTGATCAATCAGAGGGCGCAGTGTGCGCAGCGTGTCGCCGCGATAAAGCTGGCCGAGGTGGTGGCTGCACGCGAGCGTGGCGAGACCAGTGCCGAGGTGGTGTTCTATCGCCCGGAACGCGAAGCGCAGGTACTGGAGCGCATTATCAGTCGCAATTCCGGCCCGTCTGGACGGCGCCAGCATGGCGTATATTTTTCGCGAAATCATGTCGGCCTGTCTCGCCCTTGAAAAGCCGTTGCAGGTTGCCTATCTGGGACCTGAAGGTACTTTTACCCAGGGGGCGACTATCAAGCATTTCGGGCACGCTGCTATCTGTGTGCCGCAAGCCACCATCGACGCCGTGTTTTCCCAGGTGGAGTCCGGGGAGTGCAATTACGGTGTGGTGCCGGTGGAGAATTCAACCGAGGGCATGGTCAGCCACACGCTCGACAACTTCATGGACTCATCCCTGAAGATTTCGGGCGAGGTGGAGATGCGTATAGGCCACCATTTTCTGGTGGCACCCAACACTACAGAAGGCGAGTATTACCCGTATTTGCGCGCACCAGCAGGCGCTCGCCCAGTGCCGCAACTGGCTGGATAAACATTGGCCCCACATTGAGCGTGAGGCGGTTAGTAGCAATGGGGAAGCGGCCCGCATGGCGTCACAGTTGCCGGGTGTGGCGGCAGTCGCCGGTGATATGGCAGCGGAACTGTACCAACTGGAGAAGTTGGCGACTCACATTGAAGACTATGCGGATAACACTACCCGTTTTCTGGTTATCGGTCGCGAGGAAGTGCCGCCCAGCGGTCGCGACAAGACCTCGATTATCGTGTCCAGCCGCAATAAGCCAGGCGCGCTGTTCACCTTGCTGGAGCCGTTTCGGCGGGGCAATGTCAGCCTGACGCGCATTGATACCCGACCCTCGCGCACCGAGAAATGGGCCTATGTGTTTTTTATCGAGTTTGAAGGCCATTTACAGGATGAAAAGATTGCCGCGATCATGGCGGAGCTGGAAGAGCAGTCCATAATGCTGAAGCCCCTGGGATCCTACCCCCAGGCGGTGCTATAGCTTTCCTGTGACTTACGCCGCTGACACTGTGGTTATTGTCGGTCTGGGCCTCATTGGTGGGTCTCTGGCCAGGGCACTGCGCGCGAGTGGATTCAGCCAGCGGTTCATTGGCTATGGTCATCGCGAGCCGTCCCTGCAGCGTGGTGTGGAGTTGGGCGTCATAGACGAATTTACGCTCGATCTGGATGTGGCGATCGAGCGCGCGGATATGCTGGTGATCTGCACGCCCACCCTGACCGCAGCGCGGATGCTGGAACAAATTCTGCCCCGGTTGTGCGGGCGCTCTGGTGGACCGGTTGTGACCGATGTAGCCAGCGTCAAGGGCTACCTGCGCGATGCGGCCACAGCCGTGGCCGGCGCAATGCCGCCACAATTCGTGTTGGGCCATCCCATCGCCGGGTCCGAACACAGTGGCGTGGATGCTTCCAGCGCTGACCTGTTCGTTAACCACCGGGTGATCCTCACGCCGGTTGCGGGTAATGACCCGACAGCGGTGGAGTTGGTGCGCTCCATGTGGCTAAGCACTGGTGCCCATGTGGTCGATATGACGGTGGAACAGCACGATGCCGTGCTCGCGGCGACCAGCCACCTGCCTCATGTGCTGGCCTATACACTGGTGGATGCACTGGCTTCATCGGATGCCAGCGATGATATATTTCGCTGTGCTGCCGGGGGCTTCAGGGATTTTACCCGTATTGCATCCAGCGATCCGGTTATGTGGCGCGATATCGCCATTGCCAACAAGACCGCGCTGCTGGAGTCCATCGACTTGTTCAGTGAGCACCTCGCCCGTATGCGCAGCGCGGTGCAGGATGAGAACGCGAAAGAGTTGCTCAACACCTTCGAGCGGGCCAAGCGGGCCCGTGATGAATTCGCTGTTCTGTTGGCCCAGCGCAGCGCACTGAAAATGCCCTGAGGCTCATACAATATGCAATTCCAGCTACTGCCCGGCGGTGCCATGAAGGGCGAGGCCAGAGTCCCGGGGGATAAATCCATTTCCCATCGTGCCATCATGCTCGGGGCCCTGGCCCAGGGCACCACGCGCGTCAACGGGTTCCTCGAGGGCGAAGACGCTCTGGCTACGCTGGCAGCGTTTCGTGCCATGGGGGTCGAGATTCAGGGACCGCACAAGGGTAGTGTTACGATTCACGGAGTTGGATTGCACGGCCTGACAGCCCCCGCGGAGCCGCTTGATCTGGGCAATGCAGGCACTGGTATGCGCCTGATGTGTGGCCTGCTGGCCGGTCAGGCCTTTGATTCCGAACTCACCGGGGATGCTTCACTGCGCAGTCGTCCCATGGGTAGGGTAATCGACCCCTTGACCAGGATGGGCGCCAATATCCAGTCTGCCGAGGGCGGCAGACCACCCCTGTTGATTCGTGGCGGGCAGCGGCTGCAGGGAATTCATTACGACCTGCCCATGGCGAGTGCCCAGGTCAAGTCCTGTGTATTGCTGGCGGGTTTGTACAGCGATGGCCGCACCTCGGTTACCGAGCCTGCCCCCACCCGCGACCATACGGAGCGAATGCTGCGGGGCTTTGGTTACCCGGTGCAGTGCGAAAGGGGCGTGATTTCGCTGTGCGGGGGTGACAGCCTCAAGGCTTGTGATATCGATATCCCCGCAGATATATCCTCTGCGGCATTTTTTCTGGTCGCGGCGAGTATTGCACCCGGCTCAGACCTTCTGCTAACCCATGTGGGCATCAATCCCACGCGTATCGGCGTAATCAATATCTTGCAGTTGATGGGGGCAAATATCACCCTGCACAACCTGCGTGAAGTGGGAGGAGAGCCTGTCGCGGATATCCGCGTGCAGTACGCACCGCTGCGGGGTATCGAGATCCCCGTCGATCAGGTACCACTGGCGATCGACGAGTTTCCTGCGCTGTTTATCGCCGCTGCGTGTGCTGACGGGCGTACGGTATTGCGCGGTGCCGAGGAACTGCGCGTCAAGGAAAGCGATCGCATTGCCGCTATGGCAGAAGGACTGAATACACTGGGCGTACACAATGAAGTGCTGGATGACGGCATCATCATCGAGGGTGGCGATCTCGGCGGCGGCGTCATCCATACCTATCACGACCACCGCATCGCCATGTCGTTCGCCATCGCAGCCCTGCGTGCCGCGGATGAAATCATTGTGCTGGACTGCGACCATGTGGCCACTTCGTTCCCGGGCTTTGACACACTGGCGCGCGGTCTCGGGCTGCACATCAGTGCGCAGGCGGGTTAGGTACAGGTGGTGAGTGTGCCGGTGATCACTGTCGATGGCCCCTCCGGTGCAGGCAAGGGGACTATCAGTTATATGCTCGCAAAGCGCCTCGGCTGGCACTTGCTGGACAGTGGTGCCCTGTATCGCGTGACTGCCCAGGCCTGTGTGATTGAGGGTATCAGTTGGGACGACCACCCGGCTGTCACCGAGGTGGCCAGGCATCTGGACGTGACTTTCTCCCTCGCCGCCAATGGTGAAATGCTGGTGGCCTACAAAGGGGTGGATGTGAGCGCGGATATTCGCACCGAAGAAGGCGGTCGCGGCGCTTCCACCGTGGCCGCTATACCCGCCGTGCGCGAGGCCCTGCTGCAGCGGCAGCGGGAGTTCATGCAGCCACCCGGACTGGTGGCCGATGGTCGCGATATGGGCACCGTGGTCTTTAGCGATGCCCCCCTCAAATTCTTCCTGACGGCGAGCGCCTCCGAGCGTGCGGAGCGGCGCTATAAGCAGTTGATTGCAAAGGGGGAAAGTGTTAGTCTCGCCCGCCTTCTTGAGGATATCAGGGAGCGAGATGACCGCGACAGAAGCCGCCAGGTCTCTCCCCTGGTCCCCGCGGAAGACGCCATCGTCATCGACAGCAGCGCCACTCCCATCACCGATGTGTTTGCGCGGGTGATGCACGAAGTGAAGAAAAAAGGTCTTGTCTAGCTGCCCTTGGCGCTTAACTCCTTTTTAATGGCTTTTAACGCTGTTTTTCCCACCGAATCCAGTCAGGGTGGGGAAGGCAGTTTATTCTGGATGACCCGGGCCGGCTGGAGGCGCGGTGGAGACAGGTAACTGTCTCGATCAATTTATACAGGTACTGTGCAATGAGCGAATCCTTCGCCGAACTATTTGAAGAGAGTCTGAAAACCGTCGATATGCAGCCCGGTGCGATTGTCACTGGGGTCATCATAGACATCGATAACGAGTGGATCACCGTCCACGCGGGACTGAAATCGGAAGGGGTAATCCCCCGTGAACAGTTTCTTGATGCCAATGGCAAATGCACACTGAGCATCGGCGATGAAGTGCAGGTTGCACTGGAAGCCGTGGAAGACGGTTTTGGTGAAACCAAGCTGTCTCGCGAAAAGGCGAAGCGGTCCGAGTCCTGGAAAGAACTGGAAGCGGCACACGAGGCCAACGCAGTGGTGATCGGTGTTATCAACGGCAAGGTCAAGGGTGGTTTTACCGTGGATATCAATACCATTCGCGCATTCCTCCCGGGTTCTCTGGTGGATGTTCGTCCGGTGCGTGAAACCGTACACCTGGAAGGCAAGGAACTGGAATTCAAGGTCATCAAGCTGGACCAGAAGCGCAATAACGTGGTGGTTTCGCGCCGCGCTGTCATGGAAGCGGCCAACAGTGTCGAGCGCGATGCCCTGCTGGAATCGCTGCAGGAAGGTATGTCTGTCAAGGGTATTGTGAAGAACCTGACTGACTACGGCGCGTTTGTGGACCTCGGCGGTGTTGACGGCCTGTTGCATATTACCGACATGGCATGGAAGCGCATCAAGCACCCCTCTGAAATTGTGGAAGTGGGCCAGGAGATTGACGTCAAGATTCTCAAATTTGACCGCGAGCGCAACCGCGTGTCACTGGGGCTGAAGCAACTCGGCGAAGATCCCTGGCTGGAAATTACCGGCCGCTACCCCGAAGGCAGTCGCGTCAAGGCGAAAATTACCAATCTCACCGACTACGGCTGCTTTGCTGAGTTGGAAGAAGGCGTTGAAGGTCTGGTGCATGTGTCGGAGATGGATTGGACCAACAAGAATGTTCACCCCTCCAAGATCGTCAGCCTTGGCGATGAGTTAGAGGTGATGGTGCTTGATATTGATGAGGAGCGTCGTCGTATCTCCCTGGGCATCAAACAGTGCCAGCAAAATCCCTGGGACGCTTTTGCTTCACAGTACAGCAAGGGCACCAAAATTTCCGGTAACATCAAGTCCATCACTGACTTTGGTATTTTTATCGGGCTGGAAGGCAATATCGACGGTCTGGTGCATCTGTCCGACATCAGCTGGAATGAGGCCGGCGAGGAGGCCGTTCGCAACTACAAGAAGGGCGACGAGATCGAGACGGTTATCCTGTCCATCGATCCTGAGCGCGAACGGATTTCCCTGGGCATCAAGCAACTGGAAGACGACCCTTTTGGTAACTACGTTGCCGAAAATGATCGTGGCGCGATCGTCACTGGAGAAGTCGTGGCAGTGGATGCGAAGTCTGTGACTGTAAAGTTGGCGGAGGAGGTTGAGGGTATTTTGAAGGCCTCCGACATCAGCCGTGAAAAGGTTGAGGACGCCCGCAATTCCTTCAAGGTCGGCGACACTGTTGAAGCCAAGATCATCTCGGTTGATCGCAAGACTCGCGGTGTGGCCCTGTCCATCAAGGCCAAGGACTTTGACGATGAGAAGGAAGCGGTGAAGTCCCTGAAAGATGCCGAGTACGAGACGGCTTCACCGGGTACAATCGGCGACCTGATCAAGGCGCAGATGGGCGAACAATAGTTCCCTGGATGAGTTGCGGTTCGCTGAAGGGCTCACCTGTGGTGGGCCCTTTTTTGTTTCCGCTCATCCATTAGGGCGGACGGCGTCGATATGAACCCCACTTTTCCGTTATAAAATAACGACTTGCGAAAATTATCGGTAGAGTACACAATACCGCTTGCTTGATCGCGATCATAAAAACACCTCGGCAGGGGGCTACATGACCAAAAGTGAACTGATCGAGACCATCTTGTCCCGACAGAGCCAGTTGTCTTCGAAGGATGTGGAACTGGCTGTAAAGACCATACTCGAACATATGTCGCAGGCGCTGTCCAATGGCGAACGGATAGAGATTCGCGGTTTCGGCAGTTTCTCACTGCACTTTCGGGAGCCCCGGCGTGGCCGCAACCCCAAAACCGGCGATTCTGTTGAACTCAAAGGCAAGAACGTGCCCCATTTCAAGCCCGGTAAGGAGCTGCGTGAACGGGTAAATATTGGGCTGCAATCGGAGCTTTAGACTTGTTCTGCGACACCCAGACGGTATGATCGAAAGGTTATACCGTTTTTTTTAACCTTCTTTTAGTGACCTGGATGATCCGATGAAGCTTCTGCGCAAACTACTCACAGTTTTTGTAGTGCTGGCCACGCTGGTGACGGGCGTGTTGTTTGCCCTGCAAAATAAAACACCGGTGCCGCTGGATCTCCTTGTCTACACCTTCGAGCCTCAGAGCATTGCATTGTGGATTCTCCTTGCATTCGCGCTCGGGGGACTGCTCGGGATGATTGTCTCCGCCGTCATTCTGGTGCGCACTCGCGCGTCTCTGCGTTCGTGCAGGCGGCAGCTGGACCGCTCTCTGGCGGAGCGCAGTAAAGTGCCCGGCGATAGCCCTGTAGTGGCCGCCTCGTGATGACCCCCGTCATTGTCGCTCTCGATTACCCGCTGGCGGCAGCGGCGCTGGAGCTGGCGCAGCGACTCTCTCCTGGTTTGTGTCGGTTGAAAGTGGGTAACGAGCTGTTTACCCGCAGTGGCCCTGCACTGGTAGAAAAATTGCAGCAGCTGGGCTTTGAGGTATTTCTGGATCTGAAATTCCACGATATCCCCAACACGGTTGCGGGCGCGGTTCGCGCCGCCGCAGAACTCGGTGTCTGGATGGTGAATGTACACGCCTGTGGCGGGCACAGGATGATGGCGGCAGCAGCGGAGGCTATAGCAGGATTTTCGCAAAGACCGTTGTTGATCGGAGTCACTGTGCTCACCAGCATGTCGGATGATGACTTACTGGAGCTCGGTTACAGCGAATCATCACAGGAGCAAGTTATGCGCCTGGCGGGTCTGGCATCGGACAGTGGACTGGACGGTGTGGTGTGCTCAGGACTGGAGGCGATAGCATTGCGCCGGGTCATGGGTCGTGATTTCTGCCTGGTCACTCCGGGCATCCGTCTGGTCGGTGACGACGCTGCAGATCAGCGCCGTGTTGTTACTCCGGCAGATGCGTTGGCTATGGGGTCTGATTACCTGGTCATAGGCCGCTCAATCACGGCGGCAGTCGATCCACTGGCAGCACTGCAACGTGTGCACCAGGAACTGAAGTTGGCACCGTAACATCAAATGCGGCCGCATTAACATCCCGACCCCAAATCACTGCTACACTTTTTACCGGTACGGATGCCTGCAAGGATGCAGTTAACTAATATGGAGATTACATTATGAACTATTCTCACCTGACACAAACCAAATCCCGCACTGCCATGGCGGCACGGGACATTCTCTCGATAAAACGTCAAGGCGCGGTGGCGGCCTTGATCCTGGTACTGGCGCTAGGGGCGAGTGTGCTGGCGGGCAGTCCGTCCGCGTATGCACAAGGGCAAAAGCCTGCCTCGACGCCCGCAGACGTGCCCGTAGCAAAGTCGGCTGCAAAGCCGGCAGAAAAGCCTGCGGCAACGCCTGAAGTTACCCGGGTGAATATCAACACAGCCGATGCTCACACCCTGGCAGCCAATCTCAAGGGAGTGGGCGAAGCCCGGGCGATGGAGATCGTGCGCTATCGCGAGGCCTATGGCCCCTTTGCCTCTGCGGAAGAGCTCACAGAGGTGAAGGGAATCGGAAAATCCACGCTACAGATGAACCTCGATGTAATAACACTGGAATAAGCCAAGCGCATCCGTATTATTAGGGGGCCATTGCCCCCTTTTTCACAATAGTGATTCAGTTTCGTGAAATGTTTAGTCAGCGGTGCTACCGGATTCCTCGGTCGCCAGCTATGCCAGCAACTTTTAGCTCGCGGTGACACGGTCATTGCACTGAGCAAAAACGGCGCGCCACTGGTCAGTGGGGAGCCAACGGTGGCAATGGATCTGGCTGTAAATGATCCCGCTGGCGAGTTATTGCAGGGAGTGGATGTGTTTTTTCACCTGGCCGGTATCGCGCACCGACAGGAGCGGGAGTTGGCTTACGAAGAGTTGAATTATCGGGCGACGTTGCGTCTTGCGCGGCTGGCATCGGCCGCCGGAATCGGTTGTTTCATTTTTCTTAGCAGTGTAAAGGCCATGGGCCCACCCACTTCCGCTGCTGTGCGTTCAGAAAGCGCGGGTGCGCGGCCCCTCGATGCTTACGGCTTGTCCAAGTGGCAGGCAGAAAGAGCACTGCAGGAGCAGTTTTGTGACGACCCGATGTCAGTCGTGATTGTGCGCCCCGCGCTGGTTTACGGGGCGAATGTTAAAGGTAATCTGCAGAGACTGGCTAGCGCTGTGCGCCTGGGCTTGCCCAGGCCACCGGAGGGCGGCAGTCGTTCCATGATTGCGCTTGAGGATCTGGTCGAACTGCTGTGTGTCATAGCGCGGCGCCGGCCGCCGCCGGGTGTGCATACCTGGATAGCCTGTGGCAGCGAGCGTTATAGCACGCAAGCTATTTACGACCTGTTGCGCGAGGCCAGTGGCAAGGGCAGGGGGGTTGGCTGGCTGCCGCGTTGGGTTTGGCGAGCGGGGGTCCACCTTCTGGATATGGCCTCCGGTCGCCGTGACGAGTCTACCTACGACAAGTTGTTTGGTACTGAGCTTTACAGCAATGCGGCGGTATTGCGGGACATGGATTGGCGGCCCCGCATCAGGTTGGAAGATGTGATCGGAAAAATTGCCGGGGTTGGGAGCACTGATTCGTGACGGCAGTGCTGGCCACCCTCGTACTTTCGGTACTAATGTGCGGTCTCTATCTGCGGTTTGCCCGGGCCCGGCGCTATCTCGATTTGCCCAACGAGCGCAGTTCGCACGCGCAACCGACTCCCACTGGCGGAGGGTTTGCACTGATCTCGGCATTGCTGTTGGGCCTGCTGGTGTCAGCATGGCTTTATGGTGCGTGGGATGCATCATTCCTTACGCTGGCTGTTGCTGCCCTGATTCTGATGGTAGTGGGCGTGATCGATGATCTGCAGGGTTTGTCGGTGCAACTGCGCATGGTGCTGTACAGCGTGGTTTGCCTGCTGGCTGCTACCGCGCTATTGCACGCTGTGGATGCAGAAAATTTCTTGTCTGGCGGGGCACTGGTACTGCTCGCGGCGCTTGGCCTGCTGTGGACTCTTAATCTGTATAACTTTATGGATGGTATTGACGGCATCGCCGCGCTGCAGACGGTGCTCGTATGCAGCGGCGCGGCGTTGCTGTCCTGGGCAACCGGGCACGGTGCTCACTATGCGCTCTTCTGCCTGCTGCTCGCGGCCGCGCACGGCGGCTTTCTGGTGTGGAATTATCCACCTGCGCGATTATTTATGGGCGATGCCGGCAGCGTCCCCACTGGTTTTTTACTGGCTGCACTGGCGCTTGTCGGGGCGTTGCAGGGGCTACTCAACCCCCTCAGCTGGTTTGTGTTATTGGCCGTTTTTATCACTGACTCGACCTGGACGTTGCTGTGGCGAATGGGCTCAGGGCAGGCCTTTGCACAGCCCCACCGGCTGCATGCCTACCAACGTTTGAGCCGACATTGGGGCTCGCACTTAAAGATGGATATAGCGTTAGTGGTCATAAACACACTGTGGCTGTTTCCACTTGCCTCGGCGGTGCAAATATGGCCCGAGCACAGCCTATTTCTGGTAATTTTGGCATACCTTCCCCTGTTATACACAATGGCGAAAATTGGTAGATTGGCGTAGACTTCGGACAGCTTGGGTGCGCTTGAACCGCCATGTTTTGTGCCCGTCATAGCGTTGAGAACAGGAGGGGACTTGTTGAATCGCCCGGGCAACTTCATGACGCGTTCAGTTGTCGGCTTCTTCGGGAGCTTTCGGGATATCCTCCAAAAAGTGGTAGAACTCCCTCGCAATATCAAGCAGGCCTGCCTGCTATCGCTTGATATGGTGTATGTTGCTGCCGCCATGTGGTCCGCGGTGGCCCTACGCTATGGACATTTCAATTTCTATCTGGGCCCCGTGGAGTTCGCCTGTGGCGCGGTGACCATTTTCGTCAGCGCGGTAGTGTTCCTGCGTCTGGGATTATATCGGGCGGTTATCCGGTTCATGGGGCAGCAGGCTATCTGGGCCATCATAAAGGCTGCTGGTTACTCTACGCTTATCCTTGGGGCCACGGTCTTTCTGGCCCGCGCGGAAGTGCCGCGATCTACACCTTTCATCTACTGGGTGTTACTCCTCGTGGGTATCGGGGGCACGAGACTGGTAGTGCGAGCATACTACCAGTCCAAGTTACGTGCCCAGTCCGAGAACGTGATTATCTACGGTGCGGGACAGTCAGGCCGGCAACTGCTGCACGCCCTGCACCACGTGGAGCAGTATCATCCGGTGGTGTTTGTCGATGATGATCGCTACCTGCAGCGCTCGGTGATCAATGGTCTGCAGGTCGCGCGACCGGAAGACATAGAGCAGTTGATCGTCCAGCATGATATCACTCAAGTGTTGCTGGCTATCCCCTCGGCCTCACCAGAGCGCCGCAAGGAAATCATCAATTCCCTCGTCGGTCTGCCCGTCTATGTGCGAACAGTACCTACGATCAATGAATTGCTGGCCGGGAAGGCCAGTGTCAACCAGATACGGGATATTGATCTGGACGAGCTGCTCGGCAGGGAGCCCGTGCCGCCGCACCCCGAGTTGATCGAGCGCTGTATCACGGACAAGGTCGTGATGGTGACCGGTGCCGGAGGATCCATCGGCGCAGAATTGTGTCGTCAGATTATACGTTCGGGTCCGCAGGAATTGATCTTATTGGATAATTCCGAGTATGCCCTGTACAGCATCGAGCGAGAGTTGCGCGAAACCATGGATAGCCTTGGTCTACAGGTGGAACTGATAGCCCTGCTGGGCTCGGTACAGGATCAGCATCGTCTGGAGAGTATTTACCGCACCTTCGAAGTGCGTACAGTCTATCATGCTGCGGCTTATAAGCATGTGCCGCTGGTGGAGTACAACATTGCCGAGGGTGTCGCCAATAATGTCTTTGGCACTTGGTATGCGGCAGAGGCGGCGCGCAAAGCGGGGGTTGAGACCTTTGTGCTGGTGTCTACCGACAAGGCGGTGCGTCCCACCAATATCATGGGAGCCTCCAAGCGCCTGGCGGAAATGATATTGCAAGGCCTGGCTCAGCAGAATACATCCACTCGATTTTGCATGGTGCGATTTGGTAATGTTCTTGGTTCTTCCGGATCGGTGGTGCCACTGTTTCGGCAACAGATCAAGGACGGTGGCCCCGTGACGGTGACACACCCGGATGTGTCGCGGTATTTCATGAGCATCCCTGAGGCAGCGCAATTGGTACTGCAGGCGGGGGCGATGGGTACTGGTGGGGATGTATTCGTACTGGACATGGG
The DNA here is from genome assembly GCA_963762235.1 of uncultured Gammaproteobacteria bacterium. Lineage (GTDB taxonomy): Bacteria > Pseudomonadota > Gammaproteobacteria > Pseudomonadales > Halieaceae > Marimicrobium. The sequence continues at coordinate 33,695 of CAVXKH010000006.1, forward strand.
TGAGCCGGTGCGCATTGTGGATCTGGCGAAGCGCATGATCAGACTCAGTGGTTACGAAATGAGTCATGACACCCACGTGGGTGAGCACATTGATATCGAGTTTATCGGACTGCGCCCCGGAGAAAAGCTGCACGAGGAGTTGCTGCTCGGAACCAGGGTGGCCGGGACGGGGCACCCCATGATCATGCGTGCCGAAGAGGAGAGTTTACCCTTTATCCAGATACAGCGACTGCTTGCAAAATTGAGACGCTACTGCGACACGCTCGACTGCGTTGGTATCAGTGCAGTATTGAGTTCCGCCGTGAGCGGTTTCAGTGACCATCAGGTCCGCTACGACCACCTGTGGAAAAGGCAGGGCAAAGCTATTGCCTTAGAAGCCACTGCAGTTTCTAACGTGAAGGAATTGTTCCCCGATAATTCGTGATCTTTTTTTCGATGAATTGCCAAGGGATGACCCTGCGCGCAGCACAACCTCAGTTGTCGTGATCATCCACATCGACTTGTCCCGTCAGGCGGCGCCTGATATGGGACCACGACATTCCAGAGGCAAGAATCAGCGATAGCACCAGGAGGATGATCCAGGTCAGTTCACTCGGTGAATCCAGGCTGAGGACTTTGATGTCAATCAACCACCAGATCAGGCAGGCAAAGAGAGCGCCTCCGAGTACAATGCCCAGCAGGCCCAGCGACTCCAGGGTGGCCCTGAGAAAGACAATCCAGGCGATTAGCAGCGCTATACCGGCCATAGCCATAACCGGGCCGAACTCGCCCTGTTCTAGCCATAACCCAGTTAAAGTAAGAAAAATCTGATGGATTGTAGGTTCCGAAAACCAGCACGGCAGCGAAAAGCCACCGCGCGAAGAAGCTGCCTGCCGTAAATTCTGAAGTCATAACTACCTGTCTCCCGTTGGTGTTGAGAATATGATAAGCGCAGAGGTTGTTGTCAGGATACCCTGGTTGGCGACCTGTTCGGTTGGTGGCCATTTTCCCGCATCCACATTCTCACGCTGGCCAGTGATTTGAGTTTGCCCTTCCTGATCGCCCGATCAACATTTTCGTTCACGAATCTAGTGATGGCTGCAGTAATTTGGCGGGCCATATCATTGGCCTCATTAGAGGTTGCCATGATCATCAGGTGTGGATTAAGGGGGTCCAGCGGCAATTCTTCCTGTCTTCGCTTCAGCTTGATATAGCGAACCGTGGTCTGCAGGTCTCCTTCCCCGGACACTCCTTCCTTCTTCTTTCTATGCGCAAGCAGGTAGTCATATTCCTCCTCGTGTCGCCTCGCCGACACGAGGAAATCATCCTCATGGACAATGCTCAAAAACGGAATGTCGTATGCCACAATGATATCCAGCGCTTTGAGGTGGCGCCGCTGGTATTCAATAGGATTGTGCATGGCCGCATTGATTTCCTTGCACATGCCGTAAAAGGAGGCCGTCTTGAGCAAGCGGTTGCCGACCAGGCGCAGAACGTAGGGGCTATTGGTATTTAACATCTTCTGTTGCACGGTTTTATTGTTCAGCAGCGAGCGAATCAGAAGATTCATGCTGCCAACCAGGGGCTCTGCAAGGCGTGTATCGAGAAAACGGTCCAGTAAGGACAGGCTGTCTCGCTCGCTGACAGTCGCGGGTTCTGTAGTAATCAGGTGATCATCCTGTTGCTGGTAGACCCGCTCAAAACCGGAGTAATCCAGTTCTGTTTTTGAACGATAGTGGGAGATCACGGCCTTGATGTTCTCCCTCGTATGCAGGCCGTCCGCAGGGGCCCAGGCGGCAAGGTGGATCATGCCGCTGGCGCGCAGGGCGTCAACCAGCTTGCGATCCTTCCCCTGCAGTTTGGCATAGGGCGTGATGGGAGCTTCATAGTTCTGCAGAAGGGACAATAGCAGGTGGTCTGATATCACGCCGGCGATGGAGTGTCCCGCGATAGGAGTGGGGCGGCCCTGATCCCATATCTCCAGAATCACCTGCCGCAACACCCGGGCATAGTGAGGAAATATTTCATCGTTCTCCAGAGTTTTTGCGTGGCTGCCGCGGTGCAGCGCGGACACGGTCCACGCGCTGGGCAAGCGCACCAGAAAATTGGTGAAACTGAAAAGGCCCATAAATCCATGAAGTAGCAGGATGTGGGGACCCTTGGATTCCTCTCCTGCACGCGTTTCCGCCTTGTTGTAAAGAGTCTTCCCGTGTTCCACGTATTTGAACTGTGTCTCCTCGAAATGCAGGGATTGTTCGTCTGCGAAGAGGTAGACCTTCTGTGCGATTTCGTAGCTTTCGCGCAACATACGCAGCGGAGTTTCCATCACGGTTTGTTCAAAATCGAGCGACTCCTGCATCTCGAAGCGACCCAGCGCACGCAGTTTCAGGTTGCCAGATACGAGTAGCGACACACAGTGGGCGTTGGTCAATACCCCGCGGTTGAGGGCTACACGCAAGGCCTTCGGCCCGCGCTTGAGAACTATGACTCCGGGTTCCTTGATCAGCAGCTCACGCATATAGGGCGCGAAGGCTCCCAGAGTGCCATTCTTGCCGATACCGCTGACAATATAGTGAAACTCCATGCTGGCACCCAGTTTGTTGCGGATGTCCTTTTCATAGCGTTTCGCTTCTGTGTTCGCACGCTTCAGGGCCAGTGGGCGATTGTTGGCATCCAGCGCCTGTTTCACCTGCGCCAGGTTGATAGGATTCACCACAGTAGTAATCATCCTGTCGATGATATCGTTCTCGTCCGCGTGGCTTCCGAGCTGCAGCTTTTCCGCAATAGCCCGTGATCCCCGGGCCTTGATCAGCTTGCGCGTCAGCGGCAGGATGAAATTCGTGATCAGGGATTGTTCGGGGCTTTCCCAGCCAGCTTCACCTGAGGATTCTTCGAGAAAGAAGAAACGCACATGACTAACCCAGTCAATATTGGCGTACAGATCCTCCACCATCGCCTGATACTGGGCCTTCACTGTGTTTCCCCCGCCCACAGCTACAGTAAAGTATTCGCGCTTGTAGTGTCCCCACGCAGAGAAGCGATCCTGTTCCCTCCAGTTCCGGTATTTATCTTCCATGATACTGGCGGCATGGCGCGCGGCTGCTGGCAGGTCGGCGGAGATGCCGACGTGGATGCCGGCTTCCTCCTGTATCAGTACTGAAGGCCTGGCCTTTGGTTCAAGCCCAAGCCCGCGGCGCGCCTTTCTTGTCGCAGACTGAATCTGGTGCTTGAAATCCAATCGCTCCATTGTGTGCCCTTTATTTTGAATACCCCGGCCAGGTTGCCGCTATCATGTTGCGGATTGCTGCACCCGCAAAGATAACACCGATCTCCACCCAGGTAGATTAAACCAGAATCCGTATACTGATGTCGAAAGTAAAGCAGGGATTGCAGGGTATGTGTGACGAAGGTCCGGGCAGCGCAGTTTGTCCTGCGCTTCACGCGGGCAAGGGTAGCAAAAAGGGGTGGCGAGAAACCCGGCGGGAATCTCGCTACCCCTGTGTCAGTGCTTAAGGTCCTGAGCAGACCACAGGGTCCATCGCATTGATCCAGTCGCGAATCAACTGGACGCCCTCGGTGTGGATTACACTGCGACCGATCTCGGGCATACGCACCTGGGTCTCTTTTGAGTCCATACGGAAGTCCATGATAGATGCCGCCGCATCTCCGGGCACGATATCGTAGTCAAGATCACCTGCGCCAGGTCCGGCAGCGACAGGTGGTTTACATTTGCCCACTTCGGTACTGAACTCGCGCCAATACTCCAGGTACAAGCCTGAGGTATTAGCGGCGCCAGTGACAGGTTGGTGGCAGTGGGCACAGTTGACGTCCAGGTACCCCCTGGCGCGTTTGTCCAGATCGGCACTGGTGTCTCCCCATTGGGGAATGGTGTCGATGGAGTCAGTGTCACTCGGCGCGCCAGCGAGTATGCCTAGCTCGGTCCAGTGATCGAGCTGATTGGCGGTGCCGCTTTCGTAGTCATAGTCCTTATTGAGCGAGCGCGCCTTGGGTCCTATGGGGATCAGTTCGTCCTCGCCGTGGCAATTGGCGCAGTTGTTTGTATTGGGAATCACGTAATCTGTGGACTGTGAGACACCATTGCATCAACCCAGCTCACATTTTGAGTGCCACCGGCTACAGTCAGGACAGCTTCGGATTTGTCGGCATTCCAGATATAGGGTAGGGCTTTCCAGCCTTCCTTGCGATGGATCAACACGCGCGTCTCAATGATCTCCTCGGCGCTGTCAGCCAGGCGCTGATCGGCCTGTATGGCGAAGGTCTTGGCGATGATGGTGCCCACCGGGAAATCGAACACGTCCCGCTCACGATACGCGGCTTTCGTCCCTGCAGGGACGAACACGAAGCGATACTTGTTAGCATAGTCGGTGAACAGCGGTGTGTTGAGGTCGTAAATAACGCCACCACTGTTAGGCTTGGTGCGCGGATCAGCGGGATCGGCAAACAGGCGGTAGTTCGATAGATTGGGGCAGTCAGCCACATACGCTGCTGTATTAACGCCGGTTCCCGCAGCATCACACAGAGCTTGCTGTATCGATGGGTGGATTATCGGGGTTATTCGGGTCTACCGGAGGTTCCAGCACAATTGGCGGGAGCGAGGCGTGGCGGCAGTTAAAGTACTGCGGATCGGTGGAAATTTCAGGATCGTAGGGTCAGACCGCCCAGAATGACCGAGATGTTGAATCGGCCGAGACTGGTTTCAGCGCCATTATCCACGACGCAAATTGCCTGGCTTGTCACTTAAGCCATCGGGAAATTCGACAAGCAATCCAGCATCCGTGCCGACACCGGAGCTATCATAGAAGATGTCGGAGTTCTCGCCCACAATCGCTCCGATGAGCTTGGCATCGCCCTTTGGATCCAGGGCATTGTCTACAAGGATATTGTCGTGAACGTAGATTTTCTCGGGTACCGGATCGTAGGTGGGTTTGCTGATATCCAGGTCGACGAAGTAGTAGGCAACGATTAGAACTCCCAGAGAGATATTACCCTTGATATTGTTGCCAAATGCCTCGATATCATCGTTGGCCATAATCATGAGGCCGGTACCCGTTGGTACCTGGCCGACAATATTACCTTTCGGTGCAAAGTTTGGCTCGTTGTTCTCGACAATCATATTGTTGAATACGCGTGTTGCCTCGCCGCCCTGCACGGGGGGGCCGGGCAAATCAAATACCAGGATGCCACCGGTATTGCCGGTAGTATTGTTTTCGTATACATCGGCAAATTTGGAATTTTCAATTTCGATACCGGCGACATTCTCGTGAACATAGTTGCGGCGCACGATGATGTTCTGGGATTGGCCAACGTAAACGCCGGCATCGCTGGCGCCCCGCACCTCGCTGTCTTCAATGAGCACATTTCGCGTTCCCACCGGGTACAATCCGTAGGACCCATTGTTTTCATCCGGGCCGTTGGTCCACTCCACGCGTACACGGCGAATGGTAACGCCGTTTGAGTCCTTTATCTTTATCGCATCGCCGGGCGAGTTTTCCACCGCGAGGTCTTCCACCACAAAGTTGTTACCGGTTGCCAGAATACTCTGGCTGCCCGTGGTCTGGTTGCCGAAGCGCAATACCGTGCCGGCTTCTGCATCCATACCCTGGCCACGCAATACGATGTTATCGACACTGACGCTCAATTCGCCGGCAAAGTCATAAGTACCAGCCGGTAATTCGATAATGGTCTTGGGCTTGGCGTTAATCAGGGCCTCCTGAGTCCTGGTCTCCAGATTGTCCCCGGTTTCGAGAGTAATGACGGTATAGCCGGGATATTCAGGGTCTGCCAGGTCGTCGGCGATGCTTAAATTGTTGTTGCTGCCACCGGAGCAGGCCCACAGAAGGGAGAGGCCAAACACGAGTGTCAGGAGCTTTAGCCAGGTATTATTAGAGTAGGTGTTGGGCATGATTTCTCCGGACAAGGACGATCATATAAGTACAAAAAGCGGAGTATAGCAATTTCATTGGCGCGGGCCAGCATATTTCCCTTGGAGCGCCGGCTCAGCTTATCCATGGTTTGGACCTGCGACCCCTGTAGGGGTTCTGCCATAATTACGGTTCAGAGCTCCACAGTTACTATTTGCCCGCGTGCGCTGACAGGAGTCGACATCGTGCCCGGAAGTTTTCCAGCAAACTGTCAATTCGGCCGAGCGAGCCCAGACGCTCAAGCAGTATGGCCTCAGCGTCCTCGTACAATTTCATGTCCCAATGATTTTTTTCACGAAACTCTACGGTCAGGTCCGGTCCGAGTTCAGCAAACACGGCCTCTACGCGCTGCTCCAGGCTTCCCTCCCGGCCGGGAGTTTCGTTCTGGCGAATATATGACAGATCGATATTGGGAAAATATTGCCGAAGATAATGCTCCATGAGAAGCATGCTCTCGTCGTAGCGCTCCACGATAATGAGCAGCGGTATTCTGGTCAGCAGTGCGACACTCTCCAAATACTGCTGTTCGCCGATCGCGCTGTCAAAATTGCTGGTGCAAAAGCTGCAGTGGAAGTTGCGAATGGTGGGACCCACTTCTGGCTGCATGCGCCATCGGACATAGTCGGCAAACGACAGTCTTTTCGCCTGGATGGCCCCGGGTGTATCGGCCTCCTGGCGATGCTCAAAATCATAGACGGATCGCGCCCTGTCGATTGGATGCCGCAGCGCGATAATCGGCAAGAGTTGAAAATTCTCAGAGACTGGAAGCGGGAACCGCACATGATGACTGGAGATAGCTGCTAGCCTTGCGTGATTTTCGATATACGGCCCCAGGAATGGCGCGCCCAGGCGCATGCTGTCATCATCGCGGTGATCGATGAAGCCATCGCCAAACTGCCGACTCAGGCTCCAGTCCAGGGTGCTGCCGGCATTTTTGAACAGATGGCAATGCACGATAACCGGTCTGGACCCGCTATCCCGTGAACGCCTTTGGGAAGGATTTTCCCCAAGTACTTTCTCGAGTGCAGCGCGAATCGTAGCGGTGCTGAATTGCTCCCTGATCACCTGTCGGCTGTTGGTGGATAGTTTCTGCCACAGGAATTTATCCGTATATAATTCGATGACCTTGCCCGCAAATTCCGTCTCACTGTCAGAAATCAGCGCATTGTGCCCATCTGTCAGTTGCATGCCCTCCGCGCCGATGCTGCTAGTCACCACCGGTAAGCCGTAGGAGAAGCTCTGCCCGATCTTTCCCTTGATGCCTGCGCCATGTAGCAGGGGGGAGACAAAAACCCTGCTGTCGTTGAAATAGCCGGATACATCCTCCACGTACCCGGTCACGGTAATGGATGCAGATTCCATCGCTTTGATGCGTTCAGTCGGATCACTGCCTACTATCGTCAGGTGGATGTCCGGAATCTTCCTGCGAATAAGGGGAAGAATGAACTCTATGAACCAGATAATACCCTCTTCATTGGGTGGGTGGGCGAAGCCGCCGATGAACATCAGGCCATGTCTGTCCTCAAAGCCCTTAACGCACGGCTCCAGGGAATGGATATTGGAAACCACAGCAACCTTGTCGGCAAATTTCTCGGTGGCGAGAATTTCCTTCTCGGCGGGGCTGACAACAAAAGTGGTATCCGTTTCCTCGGCCAGGAAAAACTCGAGATTCTTCCACTGTTGCACCTCAAGCTCCAGGCGACGCTGTTCACGGACAAAATGCAGATCCACAGTGTCAAAAATGGTATGGGCGTTGGAGTACTTTTTCACCAGGTGTAGATATTTCTTGGCTGTAGCCGGCCGGGACATAAGAATAACGTCGAGATCATTGCCGCGCTCAATGATAAAGTCCTCGAAATTTATCTCTCCATAATAGGTTTCAATACCAAGGTCCTGTAGTGTCTTCGTGTATCTGGGATCATAGGTGAGATCATCCGGCCAGAATGAGACTTTGTATTTCATGTCCTGCAATATCTGCAGCATATTAAGCATACGCAACGAGCCGGAATCGCGGTCAAACGTTGGAACATAGTGATCTATGATAAGAATATGTTTGTCGCCATTTCTCTCCCTGGCCCTGACAAGGCCGTCCGAGCTTGGTACATGGTTTTGCGCGAGCACCTCCTGCCACTTTTCGACAAATTTGTGGCGATTGACTTCCTGATAGCGCTTGAAGCCGGAGCTGGTGTCCTTGCCCGCTGAAGCGCCGCCGTAGTGAATAACTCGCGCGGCGGGCTGGAACACAACCTTATAGTTTTTTGCACGAACAGCAAAGCACAGGTCGGTGTCCTCGTAATAGGCGGGTGCGTAGCGCTGATCAAAGCCTCCGACATCGTCCCACAGTTTGCGCGTAAGCATCAGGCAGGCGCCGGAGCAATAGTCGACCGCTCTTTGATAGGAATATTGTGGCAGATCGGGATTGTCACCGTGGCCGTAATTACAGCCGGTTCCGTCACGCCAGATGATGCCCCCGGCTTCCTGTAGAGATCCGTCCGGATAAATCAGTTTGGCGCCGACGATGCCAGTGCTGGCGTCGGCGAACGGCGCCAACATGGCGTCAAGCCAGCCCGGCGTTACTTCTGTATCGTTGTTCAAAAAAAGCAGGTAGCTACCTTTAGCATTTACTGCAGCTTGATTGCACGCGTTGACGAAAACTTCGTTGGTATCATTGGTGATTACGCAAATACCCTGCATGGATTCCAGCAGCCGGGGCGTCAGGTCGGTTGAATGATTGTCGACTACTATGATCTCGTAGCTGGCCTGGGTGTGCGCATAAACCGACTGCAGGCACTTAAGGGTAAACTGCCAGTTGTTAAAAACCGGAATAATAATACTGACAACGGGATGTTCCGGCTGCGGGAAGGATAGGGGTTCCCAGGGCCACGCATTTTGTGGGTGGTCCGATGCCTGCATCGAGGTCTGGTCAATCGATGTCTCGACTGCGGTGCCAGAGTGTTCAATTGGTTCAATTGGTTCAATGACTTCTGCTACCTGATGCTTCGGTGTGCCAACGTCGGCCCCCAGCATGGCGTACACCTGGCGTTTGCATTGCTGGAGCAGCGCTCGCCGCCGGGTACCTTCTGGCAGTAATTTTTCGATGGTCTCCTGGTACTTCTTGTAGACTCTCCATGGCGGACTCCCGACAAATTGCGCGAAATCATCATCGAGTTGTTTGATTCTGGCGTCCCTCAGACCGATTTGAGTTTCCCTGAGACTGATTTGTGATTCCAGTTCCGTGATATGAAAATCCAGCTCCTCAATGCGAAATTCCCGCTCCCTGATGCGCGCTTGCAGTAAGGGAACCTCCTTGGTGCGCACGCTGTAGAGATATTCCGTATTGGCAATATACCGATATTCCCTGAAAATATTGTCGGTCTCAAACTGCCTCTGAATTCGCTTTAGCTCGGTTGTATACCAGGAAGGTTTGCTCCGATTTTCACTCAGTGCCCTGGATATGCGTACATCCCGGTTATAGAAAAGCGTCTGACCTTCCTCGAACTCGCGGTATAGCTTGTCCATGGATTCCACATCTTCCGGGGTCGCAATATCCTGCTCAGAGACCTTGCACAGCAGTCGATAGTAGTCCGCAATAACTTTGGCGCATTGCCTATCAATTTCCTGGTCTGAAATCTCGTGATGGCGCATATTTCGATCGAGAAACTGCGACAACTCCTCGGCCCGTTCGTCTGAGAAAATCGGCAGATCCAGCCCTGCGCTGCGAAATACCCGCTCCATGCTCTGTTCTGGATTGCGCAGGAGGGATTCAAATTTCACGAAGCCTCGCGGCAGATGTCTGGTATTGCGTTCCGCATCCAACATGTGTTGCATCCACAAGAGAAGCGACTTCTCGATTGCAAAGCCATTCCGGCGTGCGAGAGAATGCGCGATTTCCAGTGGATTACGAATGACCAGAGCAAAGTGCGGGGTGATATGTTCAGCAGAAAATAGTGGCAGCCACAACGGTAGCAGCTTGGCAAGTCTGGGGTCCTTCAGCGCAGATAGCTGATTTTCAGCAATATCGGTGCGCAGGAAGTGACGGATATCCTCGAGAAGCTGACTCTCTGCAAACCTGTCCAACCAGTTCTCCGGCAGTGGAAAGGTATCGTCCCAGGATGTATTTAGTGTTTCGAGAATGCAGTCGTTGGCCAGCACGACATACTTGTTTTCAAAAAATCCCTTGGGGTTGTCAGGTTGGGTCTCGAGCATCCTTGTGCCGAGGTTTACACCTAGAAGGTCGAGAATGCCGGTAAAAGCGGACGTGCCGCTGCGATGCATTCCCAAAACGACAAGACAATTCTTCATAGATTCAGTGTGAGGAGTTTCAGGTACTTTTTTAATGTGTAATGCCCCGTCACAACCCAATAGGGGAGGACGCGAAAAATATTACAACAAAAACATCACTGCGAGGCGTATTGAGCGCGATATTTTCGGATAATTTGCCGATTTAGGTGAAAAACAGTCTGGAATGGTCGGTTGATGAGCCAAATTGACGCCTGTGCGCAAAATATGGCCAGCCCACTAATGGATAGATGAAGTTAGAGAGAGTGAGTGCGCCGAGTTTGCGGTCAGGCGCTGGTAGTGGCGATGCTGTGGGTTGAGCCAGGTGCCCTATCCAGATATCCCGGCAGCAGCCAGTACCCGGCTGACGGCGGCGAGCGTTTCTACCGCTTGCTGTTGGGTAAGGGATGTGGCGGTGCTTCCGACTGTTTCGTTCGCCGTGTCTTCATCCCAGGGACGATAGACAGAATTTTGTTTGTAAGCATCGTCGGTGATTTCCATAACTACGGGTACTCTTTTTATCGTCATTACGCCAGCCTCCAACTTGCCATGCTCGGGTAAGTGTCCAGAGGGCAAACCGCGTCGGTCATACTCGGTTGTCTATGGGTCCCCTGAGCAGCAAGGATAGGCTTTTTGGAGAAGGCGTGAACAGAGTGATGGTACCCAATTGAGGTAGTCAGTCCAGCAGACTATTATGCTTCAGAGGACGATGTCAATTCGGCCATCAGCGCCATTCGTTGCAGTTGGGTCATGAAATGCCAGGGTACCACCAGCAGCTCTTGCAATTCTGCGGCAGGCAGCGGTTTACTGAACAGATAACCGCGCATGATAGTTAACGCCATTGGCGGCCAGAAATCGGTACTGTCCTGCTGTTTCCACACCCTCTGCCACGATATGTAGATTCAGGCTTTTGGCCATAGCGATGATCGCTTTCAGCAGCCTGGCGGCATCTTTGCGCGTGTCGCAGTCAAGCACAAAGCTGCGATCGATTTTAATTTCATCCAGGGGGTGGCGACCCAGGTAGCTGATGGGTGCATGATTCGTCCCGAAATTCTCCAGAGACAGGTAGACGCCAGTTTCCTTGAGTTCCTGCAGGAATTTGAGGATGTCGCTATCGTTATCCATCAGTATTACCTCTGACAAGCCCAGTTCCAGCATCGACGGCGACAGGTTGGCAGCGAGTAATACCTCTCTTAGGCGGGTTACGAACGCGGGTTTGAATTGCTGGGGTGAAATATTTATGGCTATTCTGGGCAGTTCCAGGCCTTGATCTCTAAACGCTTTCATTTGGCGACAGACTTCGACCAATACCCAGTCGCCGAGCTCCCATATCAGCCCTATTTTTTCTGCCAGAGGAATGAATCGGGCAGGCGATACTCGACCGAATGTGGGGTTTTCCCACCGCAGTAGTGCTTCAGCGCAAATAATAGAGCCGTTGGTGGTGTCAACCTGGGGTTGGTAGTGCAAAGTGAGTTCATTTCGATCAATGGCCCTGCGTAGTTCCGACTCGATTTTGAGGTCATCCTGGTCTGCGGCCTGCATATCCTCTCTATAGAAAAGAAAATTACTGTCGCCGGTCGATTTGGCTTCATGCATTGCTGTGCTGGCCGATCTGAGCAGTCCCTCCGCATCCATACCATTGCGAGGTGCAATTGCTATACCAATACTCGAATTCACCACTAACTCATGGCCATTAATGGTCACGGGCTCAACGAGCCTGTCAATTATGCGCTGGGCAACCAGTCCGGCAGCGTCGATGCTATCAAGCTGGCCGAGAACCACGGCGAATTCATCGCCTCCAAACCGGGCGACATTCAATTCCTCATTTGCATTCCGGTAATGCGCCAGTATGTCACTGCTACGCAGGCAACTTACCAGACGTTTACCCACTTCCTGTAGGAGCGAGTCGCCGGCACTGCGCCCCAGCGACTCGTTGATACGACTAAAATTGTCCAGATTGAGGAACAGCACTGCCAGCGGCTTTGCGTTACGAGCGCACACGCGCAGCAGTAGCTCGAGTTGTTCTATAAACAGCTGACGATTGGGTAGTGATGTCAGTAGGTCGTAGTTGGCCAGGCGATGCAGTGCTTCCCTGGTTGCGCTGATCTCTTCGGTCGCTTTGCTTAGCTGCTGTTCTCGAATGGACAGCTGGGCTGCTCTTTCATCTGCCCTGAGTGTAAGCAGTTTGTGATCCAGTCCAGCTTCGTACTTTTTGTTGGCCGAACCGTCTATCATGGCATTGAATACACCTGGCAATAGCCTCAAACTCGTCTTCTTTCCTGAGCCGTAGCTTCCCTGGATTTTCTCCGGACAAGATTTCGTTGGCCAGTTGCTTTAGTTGTGTGAGCGAAGCTGTTGCGTGTCTGGTGATCAGATAGACTGGGATAGCGCTTAGTACGAGAAGTATCAGGCTGCAAAAAAACCACCGGCTGGCTATGGGGCGCACATCCTGCAACAAAATGCCGCGGTCAATTGCCAGGTTTATGTAGCCTATGACCAGGAGGCTGCTATTTTTTGCGTCGGGTTCAATCAATGCTGGAACGAAATCCGATAACTCCAGGTCTTTGGCATTGGGATTGACCGGGGAAAAAACCGGCGTCGTCAGGAGTATTGTGGGATTGCTCGCTTTGAGCGATGACCAAAAGCCGGTGCCGGTCTTGTTGTGGGCACCGTCGAATGCGGTCAAACCGGTTTCTGTGACTGCAAACTCGGCCCTTGTGACCTCCAGTGACGGGATGTTCCGAGGGATTACACTGCTGAGGTCTGTCCTCGCTATTACGTCGCCAAGGCTGTTGTAGGCAACCGCGACCGAGACCGCACCGGATTCCAGAAAGTTACCCAGAAATTGGTGCAGGCGGGATTCATCATGACGATAGAAGTAAAGCTGTAAATCCGGACGGTTCGGCACTCGTGCCAGAGCCGTATCAACCACTTTGTCCAGAGCGACCTGATACTCTCGCTGGGCTATATATCCTGTAGCAATACAGCTGAGAAGGAGGCCCAGGAAAATGAAGACAGCTGTAACCTTTGTGGCGATAGTCATCCGAATAGTTCCTCATCCATTGAGGGGCAGATGTTACCCCCACCGACACCGGGGCCGCACGCCTCATCCGCCGCCATGGCAATCTACATCACCGATTTCTGCACGAATTCCAGAGTGTGACTATAAGGTATCCGACTAATTTAGTCATCACTTGAGTAATAGCACGGGACTGGCTAATCAGAGTTATTGCTTTGCTGTGTCGCTATGAAATTTGCTCTCACTATGCACAGCCCCTAAACTGGTGGTCTTGAGTAAAAGGGTATTTGGGAAGCGGGTGTCCAGGATGAAGATTCACCAACTCACAGTCCCCGATGCACTGGCAAGCTTGAAGAGTGGCATCGAGGGGCTGAGCGAGGCGGAGGCGGCGCGGCGACTTGTGGAGTACGGCACCAATGAAGTCGAGGAGGTCGCGAAACAGTCGTTGCTGCTGACTTTTGCGCGGGAGTTTGTGCATTTCTTTGCGATAATATTGTGGATCGCGGCGGGCTGGCGTTTTTTGCCGAGTGGCGTGAGCCTGGACAACGTATGGCGACGCTCGGGATCGCGATAGTCGGCGTTAATCTGATCAATGGTGTGTTTTCTTTCTGGCAGACCTATCGTGCGGAACGCGCGCTGGCAGCGCTCAGGAAGCTGCTGCCGAATGCGACGAAGGTACTGCGCTCAGGCACGGTGCGGCAGGTGCCGGCAGCCCAGCTTGTGCCGGGCGATGTGATTCTGCTCGAAGCAGGAGACATACTGCCGGCAGATTGTCGGCTGGTGGAGTCTTTCAGTGTGCGGGTAAATAATGCGACCGTCACCGGAGAGTCCTTGCCGATCTCGCGTGACGCGGATCCGTGTGACGCATCCGACCCCATGCATAGCCGCAACACTCTCCTCGCCGGCACTTCGCTCGTTTCCGGGGAGGGCAAGGCACTCGTCTTCGCAACCGGTTCGCACTCCGCGTTTGGCAGGATTGCGCAGCTCACGCAGGCGACTGACGACACCATTTCGCCTCTCCAGATGGAGATTATTCGCGTAAGCCGCATCGTCGCCGGGCTCGCACTCACGCTCGGTGTGATCTTTTTTTTGATCGGTCAAGCGATCGGGCTGTCGTTTTGGGCGAACTTCATTTTTGCCATCGGCATCATCGTCGCACACGTGCCGGAGGGGCTGCTGCCCGACGGTGACTCTCGCGCTGAGCATGGGTTCGCAACGCATGGCAAAACGCAACGCGCTGATCCGCCATCTGCCCGCCGTCGAAGCGCTCGGCTGCACCACAGTCATTTGCACCGACAAGACCGGCACGCTCACGCAGAACTGCATGTCGGCGAAGAAGCTCTTCATTGCCGGTAAAATGGTTGAAACGATTCCGGAGCAACTCGCGCCGCTTATCGAACCGCACCGCCGCTTTTTTGAGGTGGCGGCGTGTTGCCACGATTTGAAAGACGCCCGGGGCGGCTCTGGCCAGGATTGGCTCGGCGATCCGATGGAGGTGGCGATCGTCGAGCTTGCTGCCAAGGCGCTGCACCGGCTGCCGAACAGCACGCGCGAGAACGAGATACCGTTTGACACGCTACGCAAGCGGCTCTCGACGGTGCATAGCACGCCGGAGGGCCAGCTGCTCTATTGCAAGGGTGCGCCCGAGGTGGTGCTCCCACTTTGTACGCGCGCGATGATGGATGGCGGCAGCGTGCCTCTCTCGGACGAGTTGGTCGCCACATTTCGCAGCGCGGCGGAGGGCATGGCTGAGAAAGGGCTGCGCGTTCTCGCCTTCGCTTGGCGCGAGCTGCCGGAGAGTTTTGAACTGGCGAATGCGGAAGCGGAGATGACCCTCGCCGGACTCATCGGTCTCGAGGATCCTCCCCGTCCGGAAGTCGCCGACGCACTTCAGAAATGCCGGGAGGCTGGCATCAAGGTAATTATGGTCACCGGCGATCATCCGCACACAGCGACGGCGATCGCCCGGGAAATCGGATTGGTGCGCTCTGCCGCGCCTGTCGTGATCACCGGCGAGCAACTCGGCCGTATTTCCGACATCCAACTTCAACTCGCACTCGATGCGCCGGAGATTGTATTTGCCCGAGTGCTCGCGGAGCAAAAGATGCGCATTGTCGTCGCGCTAAAAAATAAGCGCGAGATCGTGGCCGTGACCGGCGATGGCGTGAACGACGCCCCGGCGTTGCGCAAAGCGGATATTGGCATCGCCATGGGCCGAAGCGGCACCGACGTGGCGCGCGAGGCCGCCGATATGGTGCTGCTCGACGACAATTTTGCGCAGCATCGTCGCCGCGATCGAGGAAGGTCGCGCCGTCTTTGCGAACATCCGCAAGTTTCCTTACTTACATCCTCACCTCGAATATTGCCGGAGCTCATTCCGTATCTTGCGTTTGTGGTCTTGCGCATTCCGTTGCCGCTCACAATCATTCAAATCCTTGCCGTCGATCTCGGCACCGACATGCTGCCCGCGCTTGGCCTTGGCGCGGAAAAGCCGGCTCCGGACATCATGAAGGCTCCGCCGCGCGCGCGCACCGATCGGCTGCTGAACTGGCCGCTCCTCGCCCGCGCCTATCTCTTCCTCGGGCTGATGCAGGCTACGGCTGCAATGAGCGCGTATTGGTTCGTCGCTGCGCTCCGGCGGCTGGCACTTCGGCGAGATCCTGGCCGCACACGATCCGCTCTATCTGCAAGCCACGACCGCTTGCCTCAGCGCCATTGTCGTCATGCAGATCGTGAATGTCTTTCTCTGCCGCAGCGACCGCCGGTCGGTCTTCGCGACAGGATTTTTCGGTAACAATCTTATTTTCGCTGGCATTATTACGGAGTTAGTACTGATCCTCTTGATAGTGTATACGCCATGGGGCAATGCCATTTTTGGAACAGCGCCCGATTCCAGTGACTATCTGGCTGTTTATTCTACCCTTCGCACTCGCCATGCTGGTGCTTGAAGAATTGCGAAAATGGTTTGTGCGCGCCCGGTCCAATGGCGTGGCAAAGGCGCTCTCCGCAAACCTGTAGGAAGTATTTTGGCGGGTCGCTGCCTTGTCCTAAGCATGCCAGGAGCGTACCTCGATCATGGTTTTGAGGACGCAGCGGTCTATGGCGATGGGTTGAATTAGCTGAAACGGGGGTTTATGCTTCCCATGCTTAGATGCAGGTACGGGTGAGCGGGGACGCTGGAGCATTCGCTGTAGTTGGTAGAATGCTTCTATAGTGACCTACGGCCTGTTTTCCGGAAGAAAATGAATAAAAACATGTTGCAAAGACAGGGCAACCGAGGGGAGATAATTTGAAAGTCAGGAGCGGCCCGCAACTACAGCACAAATGCCGGCACGCCTTCCCCGAGCGAAAATGTTACCTATTCCATGACAAGTTCTGACGAAGAATGGAACCCCTTTCCCTCGCCTAGCAAAGGATATTTATTTCTGCCATTGAGTGCGGGGAGCGAGCTCCAGACGGTGGATCCTAAGCAGGCGGCACTGGGCTGGCTAATGGCTTTCTGGCTGGCAGCAACCTCGGTGTGGGTTGCTGCTGTGCATGACGCGCCATTTTTCCTGGCTGGCGCGCTGCTACTGAATCTGGCAGCCTTTGCGCTGCTACACTGGATGCTGCTGCGTACGCTGCCATCGCTGGCAGATGCTTTTCACCTGTCGTTTATATTCCTGTTTTTAAACCTGCGAGTCGATGCGACGCTGCCGATCTGGAGTGCTCCGCTCGATCTGCAGGGCGTATTCACGTTCAGTCGTGTTGGGGCCACGTTACTGTTGCTTCTCTTCTTTGGTGTGCACATCGGCTCCTTGGCGGTACGCGGGCGTGGACTCCATACACGCGAAGTAGTCGCACTGGTATTGGCCCCCTGCCTGTTCAATTGGCTCCTGCTGCTGGTGTCACCGGTATTGCCGGCGCAGTCACTACTGTTGCGCGTATTGGTGGTACTGATATTTAACATGACAGTCGTGCAGCTACTGGCATCCCTTACAAGGCAGGCGTTCGCCCTGCATTTGTCCATGCTGCTCATGTTGGCGGGTGTATCGGCACTGGTGGCATTGAGCCCTGCGCTGGCTAATATTCCCTGGCGATTAAGCGCAGCACTGTCTACGCCGTTGCTGCATGTTGCAGCTGTAATTGTGACATCGGTATTATCACAGGCGGCGCTATGGGCGCAAACCTATCTGGTCACTGGCTTCTTGATGGATGCACTGGAGGGACGCCCGCCCACTCTGGAGCGGGCGAAGGGCCACTGGCAGCAGGGTGCTTATAAGGGCGCTATTTATGGCGGCGTGTTTATGTCGCTTATACATACCCTGGCCGGCGCTTATCACCATCTCGCCGGGTTGATAGTGGCCTATCCTTACGTCGGTGGCGCCCTGTCAGGTGCAGTGCTGTTTCCACTGGTCAAAACCATTGTAGAAAGTTTTGACGGCAGCGCACCATTCGTGACACGACTGTTGGGCAGTTTGCGCGATCCGGTCAATTATTTCCGGGGAGTGGTAGTGGGAGTCGGTGTCGTACTGGCGCTGCGATTGGGCTTGCCGGGACAGGACTCTTGGCAGAGGTCCGCGTTTGGCTTTGCACTGGGTGCTCTGGTTTATGCGGGAGTGTACCTGATACGCGACTGGTGGCGCATTGGATGGCGACGGAGGCAGTATCTGCAGAGCTGGAAAGTTTACCTCGTGCAGTTGCTGTTGGGAGGTGTCACCGGCGCCGCCCTTACCTGGTACGGAGAGTCCAGTCAGTTGCAGGTGATTCTGCAGAAATTCGCGCGCTACTCGACGCTTGCTGTGGAGACGCCGGAACCCCACATCATTTTTCCGCTGTTCAGTAAGTGGGGTATGCTCAATCTTGGCCTGGAGACCAGCGGTGGGCGCCTGCTTTTCAATGAGTCACTATCCGGCGTGATTGGCTGGTCGCTGGCCGCACCCCTGTTCAGTCTCAACATGGTGTTCCTGACAGCGCTGCTCAAACGCAGTACGCGCCCGATAAGCGAGTTCGCCACCACCGACGGATTAAAGAAAGTCATCGTCCAGGCGCTATTTGTTGAGCGATGGGGCTTGTGGATGGCACCGGTTATTTATTCATTCCTGCGCATGGCTCCCGACCCGCACTGGTACAACCAGGATGGGGCTATACGCACTGTGGTAGCCACGGGAATGTCACTGGCGCTGGATGACGGCGTGTTTCGAGCCTGGAGCATCAATTTCTTTGTCAGTCTGCTGGCATTCGATTGGCTGCGTATCCTGATCTGGTTTGACCATATGGGACTGCGTGTTGCTACGCTGGTTAATTTATCTTTCATCGGCGGCGACATGCTCGATGAAAAAGTCGCACGCGCTGTCGGTTATCCTGCGACCGCTCGCTACATTCCGGAGGGGCTGCGTCGTTTTGGTACTTGGATGCCACTGCTTTTACCCTTTTACATTCCGCGAGGGCAGGATTGGGTTATCGCCTGGAACACGGCGGAACAGATTTCGCAACAGGCGCAGGCGCAATCGGCCAGTACGCTGATATGCGCAGGTTTTGCAATGGTCGGCCTACTGCTGGCCGTGTGGCGGTTGCGTAGGGGCAGCGCGACCATCGGCGGTGCCAATGGCTGGACTACCGAGGTCTTCCGCCTGGGAAACGACCGCTATGTTTTGGCACTGGACAAGCAGGGACGCGGTTTCAGCGAGGCGCGGCGCGATGACGGCAAGGGAGGGTTCGTAGATCTGACGCAACGTCCGGTCGCGCCGCATTCCCCGATAGGCAAGACTTTCTACCTGTTGGACAGCGGCCCGGGCGACCCACCGCAGGTCTGGTCGCTCCATGCCTCACCAAGACCAGCACCGAATGCGCTCTATGCAGCACAGATGTCACCTGAGGGCCGGTTGAGCTACTCCTGCCACTATGCGGATTTGCACGCTGAGGCGTCGGTCAGCGTGGACCACAGCGATCCACTGGAGCGCTGGGATATTACCCTGTCTAATAGTGGCGACGAGGAGCGGCTGGTGCAGCTAGTCAGCTTCCGCGACCTGGTGCTTAACGGCGCAGGCATGGCAACACGTCAGCCGAGCTATAACGATCTGCATATCAGTTCCGGGTTTGTGCCGGCGTTGCAGGCGCTGTTTGCCATAAATGGACTGCTTGGCGTTTCCGATTCGGTATCAGCGGGCGAGGTGTATTTTCATGCGCTTGCGACACTGCCCGCAGGTGCTCGATTGCTCGGCTTCCAGGACAGCCGCGCCGCTATCGTTGGCGCGGGCTCAAGGCAGCACCCGTCCGGCCTGTTCCGGAATCAGCCGTTGCTGCAGGAGGAGGGTGAAGTGCACCGCTTTGATCCTTGCGCCAGTCTGGGTGTTGAAGTGCGACTGGCGCCCGGTGCCAGAATTTCTGTGACCTTTGTGGAGGGCTGGGCAGCCAGCCATGCAGCGGCCATGCAGCTGTTGCATCGCCACCTGGAGACACCGTTGCTGACATTGCAACAACTGCAGCAGTCGCTGGGGCAGTTACGACGCTCGCGGCCTGAATTGCCAGATCCGGATGACCACCGCATGCCCTGGCATTTCAGTGCCGAAGAGCCGTGTGTGCAGATGAACACCAACACCCCCCGTCCCTGGTTCCATGCGCTGGCGAATGCGCGGGGTTACGGCGCGTTCGCCAGCAACCAGGGCGCCGTTTACTCTTTCTGCGGTAACTCCCAGCAGAACGCCATTACCCCATTCAGCCCGGCTCTTGACTCCGCCACCCAGCCCGGGCAGGCGTGGTATTTCTGGGATATGGATAGCGACGAGCCTTTGCTGCGCTTGCCATTGACTCTGGGTGATAGCGTTGTCCCCGACGGCGATGGGGAGCTCGAGTCTGAATTTCGTCCAGGCAGCGTGCGATATAGCGCCAGGCGCGCCGCTTTCGCGTTGGAAATGGATGTATTCACTTTGCCTGACCAGCCTGCTGAGGGCCGCTTGCTTACCCTGCGTAACGAAGGTAAACAGACGCTGCGGCTGCGGGTGAGCGCGTGTCTGCTACTGGTGCTGGCGGAGCTTCCCGAGGACAGTCGCGGCAGTCTCGAGGTGCATTGGGATGCTGCACAGAACGCGTTTTTCGCTGAAAACCCGTCCCAACAGTTCTGTCGTGGTCCGGCCTTTATTGCTACTACCTTCCAGCCGGAAGCAGTGGAAACCTTGTATAGCCACTTCATTGGCGAGGGCGGCAGCATTGAGATACCCGATATGGCTCGCAGCGGTATGCCTGATGCTGCTGCTCCAGATACGGGCTATCGGGTGGCGGCATTCACTCAGGTGGTGATGATTCCGCCCGGGCAATCCGTGCAACTGGGATTGGTTCTGGGGCAGGCGCCATCAATGCAGGACGCCACAACGATCATTCGTCAGTTGCGCAGTCCTGCTGCGCTGCACCGGGCCTTGCTGGATAGTGCTGCATGGTGGCAGCAATTTCTGTCGGATCTGCGGGTGAAAACCGCCGACGCCGACTTTGATCGTCTGGTGAATGACTGGCTTCCGTATCAATTGGTAACAGCGCGACTGTGGGGTCGCGGCGGCCCGTTCCAGCGCGGTGGCGCTTACGGTTACCGCGACCACCTGCAGGATGTGATGCCGCTGGCTGCGACCCATCCTGATATCTGTCGCCAGCAAATCCTGCTGCATGGCGCGCAACAGTTCCTGGAGGGAGATGTGCTGCAGTGGTGGCACCCGACCTGGAATGGCGAGACTGGAATTGGCGCGCGCAACCAGACATCCGACATCATGCTGTGGTTGCCCTACCTGACATTGCACTACTGCAAGGTGAGCGGTGACGACACTATCTGGAACGAAATTCTGCATTTCCTTGAAGGCAGGCCAATTCCCGCGGGAATGGAGGGTATTGTTGCTGTCCCGCTGCGATCTCGCGAAAAGGCTTCCTTGTATGCGCATTGTCGTCTGGCTATTGACCGCGTGCTCTCACACTTTGGGAAACATGGACTGCCGCTTATCGGCTCGGGAGACTGGAATGACGCACTGGATGCGATGGGCCGCAAGGGCAGGGGCGAGAGCGTGTGGTTGGGCTTTTTCCTGTATGGGGTGCTGCGGGATTTTGTACCGGTGGTTACAGCAAGGGAAGGTCCTGAGGCCGGGACTGTGCTGCTTGATCGAGCGCAGCAACTCAAAACAGCACTGGACCAACAATGGCGTGAACAGCGTTACGTGCGCGCCATTACCGATAGCGGTGAGGAACTGGTATTTGATGATGCGTTGATGTCATCCTGGCCAATTCTGAGTGGAGTCGCGGATGCCGTCCACGGAGAGGAAGCCCTCAGGCATGGCCTGAGCGCACTGGAGCGTGACGCCATGATCCTGTTGTTAACTCCGGCGTTTGACAGGTTTTCCAGGCCCTATCCCGGTCGTATCGCGCAGTACCCACCCGGTGTACGGGAGAACGGAGCCCAGTATTCCCATGGCAGCTCCTGGCTGGTGGACGCCGCCCTGCAGCTGGCTGGAATACTGCAAGAACAGGGCGATAGCAGCGCCGCAAAAGAATGGCGCGACCGTGCCGGAGTGATCTGGCACAAGATTTCGCCCCTCACTCACACAGCGCCACAGCGATGGCTCAACTATGGGTTAGAGCCACACCAGCAAGCGGCAGATGTATATTCCGGCCACGGTTATGAAGGTCGTGGCGGCTGGAGCTGGTACACCGGTTCAGCGGCCCGCATGCTGACGGCTGCGCGGGGTTTGCTGGGGCTGGAATTTCGCGACGGTCAGTTGCACATCGCTGAATGGGCAAAAAATGGCGATGTATGGCCGCATCTGCAGACAGTGGCATGGCGTGGCGAGTTGATCAAAATCACTGCGCCGGCAAAAACTCAAAGCGAGTGATGGTGAGATCCACTGGCAGCGGGACACGTTCGTCCCCGAAACGAATGACCAGTTCCTTGACCCGATTCAGTCCCGGCGTTTCAGGCATTGGAATGCGGATATCCTTTTCAGTTTCTGCGACGCCAAATCGGGTAAAAATCTGGTTTTGAAATACGCCCTCGCCGTCAGCCAGAGTCATCACGGCATCAAGGGGTTTGGCTGCCCTGTAGTGGATCACCAGCGCACCGTTCGATAAATCAACGCCCCCTTCCAGTGGCAATTTTACGGTAATCGCGCCGTTGCGCACCGCGTTGGCGCTGATTCGTATGCCATGTTCCCCGCGCAACACATCCAGTGGATCGCTGGTTGGGCTCCATGGAATCCACTGTACGCTGTCGTCCAGGAAATCAAATGCCGCGACCTTGTCGCCGCGACCGCCGGATGGCGAACTGATTTCCTTCCATGCAAGGTAGCGCTGCATATTTTGCTCGGCGGAGCCGATGCCACCTAGAATCAGCGCCAGTGTGTGCGCCGTGGTCTGAAACTCTATCGCCTTGTCCTGGGTTGTGTTGTAGCCCTCCCATGGGCCGTGATCGGTGAACAGTCCCTCAATCTGTTTTTGGTTTTCCCCAAGAAACGTTTCAATACTTTCTGGCGCTATCGAATAGGCTGTCCCCAGCATATAGAGTGACGGTGCATCGGTGATGCGTGGCTTATTGACCACGGCGACCTCCGGAATTCCGATCTCACCGGTGTATTGAACGCCGTTGCCGCTGTACGCCTCGCTCAGGAAGCCGGGCAGTTTGTGCCGGGTTGAATAATCGAGTTCGATATCGACCGAGTTCTCCAGATTCTCACGCCAGCCCGGCGCGGCCAGTTCCTCGCATAAAAAGTGAAAGACCCAGCGACTCAAAGGCCGAGCCATTCCACGTCGCCAGTGTATAAACATCGCGACCGTCTGCCATGCGGTACGGCTTGATCTTGAAACCACTGTTTCTGATGGCATCCGTCGGCAGGCCGAAACGCTGCACGACAAACATCAGCGGGACCGCGGAACTCGTTCACAAAATAGTCCATGTGTCCGACGATCCATTTGCCTTTACTGTCTTCCCATCCGGTGAAGCGGTCATGCGTGGCATTCCAGCCAAAGAAAAACAAGCCTGATTCTTTATCGTAGAGTTTGCGGTAGCCCTCTTCTTGCCTGGCAATAAACTGCTCCAGCTTGTCGCGCAGGCTTACAGTCGCTGGATCATCCGCAATTGAAGGGTGTAGTAGTGCACCGATTGCCTTGGCTGCGGATGCTGTCAGATTGGCGTTGTCGCCGAAAATAATCTGCACAACTCGCGTGTCCAGTACAGCCATGATTTTCGTGCGGGTGTTGCTCTCGGCAAACGGCGCCAGTTCTGCGGTGAAAAAACCGTCGCCATACTCGCCCTTGCGCGGAATCTTGGCAAAAGAACCATCCTGTAGCGGAATGATCCACCCGCGGGCAGTGAGCGCAGTCCAAATTTGATTTGCCTGCTGTTCGCCGAATACATCGACGAACTTTTTCTTCTGTACTTCCTCGCTCAGTGGCCCGACGCGTCCAGTGGCATCAAAGCCGAGAAAATTTCCGAGGAGACCGCTGGCGCCCAATTTCGGATCGTTTTGGTCAGCGAGCAGACTCGACAGCATCAGCTCGAGCTGGCCCAGCGCCTGAGCACGTGAAATATAGGGATTCTGCGCATACCCTGCAGCGATATTGGCCAGAAGTTCAAGGCGCTCGCCGATGGCGGTGAGTTGCGTGAAGGAGCGCAGATAGAGTCCACGCTGCGGCTCCTGATTCCAGCCTTCGACCGGGTAACCGGAAACCGGATCGACCAGAGCCTGCTCCGGTTTTAGATAGCCCATCGCATTGATCAGCAAGCGTTGCATATTTTCGTGGTGGGGATTAACCAGCGGAAAATTGAATCCGGCAGAAGACACATGCACCTCGGGGGGCAGGGCTTGAACACTTCCTGCGACAAATAGAATCGTGAGTGCCAGGGCTGAAAATGTTTTTCTCATCGCATATCGCTCAACTATGGCCATGGCAGAGCACTGATGAGTTAACCGAACATTGACTGAATAGTCTGAATGTAGCTTACTTTTCGTGCTCCCAGTTTGCCATAGAATGCGACCGATGCGTCAATTTGGTGCTTATTCGGCGCCATCGAGTGCCGCCAGAACAAATAAAAAAGGGCTGCATCACTGCAACCCTTTAATATGCTATATGGCTCCGCCTGCTGGGCTCGAACCAGCGACCCATTGATTAACAGTCAATTGCTCTACCAACTGAGCTAAGGCGGAATGGCGTTAACCAGAGGTCGCGTATATTAATGATGGACAGGGCCTTGGTCAACCGCTAATTGGGGATTCTATCAGTGTGTTGATTACGTGCTGCATTTCAGTGCTATGTAGATGATAATAAAAGGCTATTTTCGCCTCGTCCAGGTAGGGAAATTCGTGTCCAAGCGTTTCAAGGTTGAATCCCACTTCCAGCCCGCCGGCGACCAGCCGGAGGCCATCCGCCAGCTGGTGGAAGGAGCGCGGGCCGGTCTTGCTGCGCAGACCTTATTGGGGGTTACGGGATCAGGGAAAACGTTCACCATGGCACATGTGGTGGAGCAACTGCAGCGACCGACCATCGTGATGGCGCACAACAAGACGCTGGCAGCGCAACTGTACGGTGAGTTCAAGGAGTTTTTCCCCAATAACGCTATCGAGTATTTCGTCTCCTACTACGACTATTACCAGCCTGAGGCCTATGTTCCGTCCTCGGATACGTTTATCGAGAAGGACGCCTCTGTGAATGAGCACATCGAGCAGATGCGGCTCTCGGCCACCAAGGCCTTACTGGAGCGTAGCGATTGTCTCGTAGTGGCCACGGTCTCCGCCATTTACGGTCTGGGCGATCCCAAGTCGTATTTCAAAATGCTGATTCACCTGTCTCGTGGCGAGATTGTTGACCAGCGGGACATTCTGCGCCAGCTGGCGGAGCTGCAGTATACGCGCAACGACGTGGATTTTCGGCGCGGCACCTACCGGGTACGCGGCGATGTGATCGATGTATTTCCCGCGGATTCAGAGCGCGATGCGGTGCGGATTGAATTGTATGATGAGGAAGTAGAGCAAATAAGCTGGTTCGATCCACTGACTGGCGCCGTCCAGAGCAAGGTGCCCCGGGTGACCATCTTCCCCAAGAGCCACTATGTGACGCCCCGGGAGGTCATGCTCGATGCAGTGGTACATATCGAGAAGGAACTGGGCGAACGACTCAAGCAGCTCCGGGAGAACGACAAGCTGGTGGAGGCGCAGCGTCTAGAGCAGCGTACCCGCTACGATATGGAGATGATCCGTGAACTGGGTTACTGCACCGGTATTGAAAACTACTCGCGTTATCTGTCCGGTCGGGCGCCGGGAGAGCCGCCCCCTACGTTATTCGAATACCTGCCGGAGAATGCACTGGTGATTGTGGATGAGTCCCACGCCAGTATTCCCCAGATTGGCGCCATGTATAAGGGCGACCGCTCGCGCAAGGAGACGCTGGTTGAATACGGCTTTCGCCTGCCTTCTGCCCTGGATAACCGCCCCCTGCGCTTTGAGGAGTGGGAGCAGCTGGTGCCACAGCTGGTTTTTGTCTCGGCCACGCCCGGACCCTATGAAGCGCAAAAGGCCGGACGCACGGTGGAGCAGGTGGTGCGTCCCACCGGTCTGGTGGATCCTGTGGTGGAGGTGCGACCGGCTACGAGCTCAGGTGGACGACCTGTTGGGCGAGATACGCATCGTGGTTGAACGCGGCGAGCGCGTGCTCGTCACCACCCTGACCAAACGCATGTCAGAAGATCTTACAGAATATCTGGGCGAGCACGGCGTGCGCGTGCGCTACCTGCACTCGGATATAGAGACTGTGGAACGGGTGGAGATTATTCGCGATCTGCGCCTGGGCGTGTTCGACGTCCTGGTGGGTATCAACCTGTTGCGCGAGGGACTGGATATGCCCGAGGTGTCGCTGGTTGCGATCCTGGATGCTGACAAGGAGGGATTTCTGCGCTCCGAACGTTCCCTGATCCAGACCATGGGCCGCGCGGCCCGTCACCTGCATGGCAGGGCGATCCTCTATGCGGACAGGGTGACCGGCTCCATGGAGCGCGCCATGGCGGAAACCGACCGCCGTCGGGACAGGCAGATTGCCCATAATACACTCCACAACATTACACCCGTCGGCGTCGAAAAATCGGTGCAGGACATCATGGAAGGTGCCCGGCGCATGCCGACCAGAGGCAAGGACAAGGCCAGAAAGGTGGCGGAATCGCAGGGCCGCATACAGTGCCGAAGTTGCCAACCTGGCACCCGCTGCGCTGTCGCGCAAACTCAAGCAACTGGAAGCGCAGATGCATGAGCATGCAAAAAACCTCGAATTTGAACAAGCGGCAGCCCTGCGAGATCAACTGGCGGAAATCAGGCAACTGGCCTTTCTCAGCTAGCGGGCTGGCCCGGACACAGTGAGCCGCCTGGCCGCTATAGCAATCTGTCGCCCAATCGGGCATTATCTCGGCCCCGATTTGGGGCGCCTCCCGCTGTGATCAAGGTTGTCATCACTACCGCGGACTGCATGGCGATGGCTAAAAAATCAAACTGTTAAGTACAATCAAGTGACCTTTCGTAGGGGCCACCACTGATACAAGGAACGCGCATGCCTGTTATTACATTGCCTGATGGTAGCCAACGCACTTTTGCTCAGCCGGTATCGGTGCACGAGATCGCCGCCAATATCGGTGCCGGTCTGGCCAAGGCTGCGCTGGGCGCAGTGGTAGACGGCCGGGAGGTGGATACCTCCCATCTGGTAGAGCACGATGCCACGATTGCGATCATTACAGATCAGGATGATGCCGGGCTTGAGATCATTCGTCATTCCACCGCCCATCTGTTGGCAATGGCGACTCAGGAGTTGTTCCCCGGGGTACAGGTCACCATCGGTCCGGTAATCCAGGATGGTTTTTACTACGATTTTGCCACCGGACACAATTTCACACCTCTGGATCTGGAGAAGATTGAACAGCGGATGGAAGAGCTCGCGATGCTGGATATACCCGTCGAACGAGTGGTGATGAGCCGGGATAGCGCTATAGAAAAATTTCGCAACATGGGCGAAAACTACAAGGTACAAATTATCGAAGGTCTACCAGCAGGTGAAGAAATTTCGCTGTACACCCAGGGTGCCTGGGGTGATTTATGCCGCGGACCACACGTGCCCAGCACGGGTAAACTGAAGGCGTTCAAGCTGACCAAAGTGGCGGGTGCTTACTGGCGCGGCGATTCAAACAACGAAATGTTGCAGCGCATTTACGGCACGGCGTGGGCCAGCAAAAAGCAGCTCAAGCAGTACCTGACTCGTATAGAGGAAGCGGAGAAGCGCGATCACCGCAAGATCGGCAAGAAACTGGATCTGTTCCACACTCAGGAAGAAGCTCCCGGTATGGTGTTCTGGCATCCGGCCGGATGGAGCATCTACCAGACCATTGAGCAGTACATGCGCAAGGCCCAGCAAGACAACGGTTATCTGGAGATCAGGACGCCCCAGTTGGTGGACCTCTCCCTGTGGAAAAAATCCGGCCATGCGGAAAAGTTCGGCGACGATATGTTTATGCTCCGCGTCCGAGGATCGGGACTTTGCGGTAAAGCCCATGAACTGCCCCTGTCATGTGCAGGTCTTCAATCAGGGCCTGAAGTCCTATCGCGATCTGCCCCTGCGCCTGGCGGAATTCGGCTCCTGCCACCGCAATGAGCCATCCGGCTCGCTACACGGTATTATGCGGGTGCGTGGTTTTGTGCAGGATGACGCCCACATCTTCTGCACTGAAGCGCAGATTCAGCCCGAGGTTTCGGCCTTTATTGATTTCCTGCACGCCGTTTACAAGGACTTCGGCTTCAGCGAGGTCATTTACAGGTTGTCTACCCGACCCGAGCAGCGGGTCGGTACAGATGCGGACTGGGATCGCGCGGAGAAGGCTCTGGCCGAAGCGTTGGATACGCATAACCTACCATGGAAGGAACTGCCAGGGGAGGGCGCATTTTATGGACCGAAGATCGAGTTTTCACTCAAGGACTGTATAGGCCGCGTCTGGCAATTAGGTACTATCCAGGTTGATTTTTCCATGCCAGGTCGTCTCGACGCCCAGTATGTCGCCGAGGATGGCAGCCGACAGGTGCCTGTCATGTTGCACCGCGCGGTACTGGGTTCCTTTGAGCGATTTATTGGAATATTAATTGAGCATTACGAGGGAGTTTTCCCCACTTGGCTGGCCCCCAGGCAGGTCGTTGTGCTCAATATTACGGACAAGCAGTCCGAATATGCCCAAAAAGTGGAAGATTCCTTGAAAAACAACGGCTTTCGGGTCACTTCGGACTTGAGAAATGAGAAAATCGGCTTTAAAATCCGCGAGCACACAATTCAGAAGGTCCCCTACCTGTTAGTGGTGGGGGATAAAGAAGTGGAATCACAGACCGTGGCCGTGCGTGCCCGTCGTGGTGAGGATCTGGGATCCATGGGTCTCGATGCGTTTATAGCGCGCCTCACGGACGATGTTGCATGTCGCGGTCGTATCGTATTGGAGAATCAGTATTAAGAAAGATAGCGGCAAGGGAGCCAGTAAAAAGGCGATCATCAATGAGCAGATCACGGCGGACCCGGTTCGCCTGGTTGGAGCAGAAGGCGAGCAGGTAGGAATCGTGTCTCTCAAAGAGGCACTTGCAGCGGCCGAAGCGGCGACCATGGATCTGGTGCTTATCGCCGATTCCGACCCCGTAGTTTGTAAATTGATGGACTACGGCAAATTTGTGTTTGAAATCAAGAAGCAGAAAGCCGCCCAGAGAAAGAAGCAGAAGCGGACTCAGATTAAAGAAATGAAGTTTCGTCCAGGGACGGAGGAAGGAGATTACCAGGTAAAACTACGCAACCTGGTACGTTTTCTGGAAAATGGCGATAAGGCCAAAGTCACGCTGCGCTATCGCGGACGTGAAATGGCTCACCAGGAAATTGGCATGGAGCTACTCAAGCGAGTAGAAGCTGATCTGGTCGAATTGGGAACTGTCGAGCAATTTCCGAAGATGGAAGGCCGGCAACTCACCATGGTTATCGCTCCCAAGAGGAAGAACTAGCGGCCTGTGAATGCCCTGGTTTCTTTAAATATGAACTTTCAAATGCGGAGTATTTGATTATGCCTAAAGCAAAAATTCACAGTGGGGCTGCCAAGCGTTTTAAAAAAACCGCCGGCGGATACAAGCGCAAGAGCGCCAACAAGAGTCATATCCTGACCAAGATGACAACCAAGCGTAAGCGCCAGTTACGTGGAACTTCAATGATCCATGCAAACGACAAGGTGCTGATCGACCGCATGTTGCGGGCGCGCTAATTGGTTATCCATTAGAAATTAGGAGAAGACTATGCCTCACGTAAAACGTGGTGTGGTGGCACATCGCCGCCACAAGAAAATATTGAAGCAAGCCAAGGGTTACTACGGAGCGCGCAGCCGCATTTTTCGGGTTGCCAAGCAGGCTGTTACAAAAGCGGGCCAGTATGCCTACCGTGACCGTCGTCAGCGCAAACGTCAGTTCCGCGCGTTGTGGATCACGCGTATCAACGCCCAGTCGCGTGCTAATGGCTTGAGCTATAGCCGTTTGATCAATGGCCTTAAAAAGGCAGAGATCGGCCTTGATCGTCGAGTGTTGGCAGACCTGGCGGTACATGACAAGCCGGGTTTTGCTGCGATCGTGGAGCAAGCGAAGGCCGCATTGGCCTAAGTCCAACCCCACCGCTTCGGCGGTTCGCAGGCTACATGTAATCCAAAAAGGGAAAGGGCTGTGCTCTTTCCCTTTTTGTTTTTGGGAGCATGGTGAGGCAAGTGATGTATACAAGAACGAGACCAGAGATAGACTAAATGGAAAACCTCGAATCAATGGCCAATGAGGCCAGGGCCGCGATAGCAGCAGCGGAGGATGGCGCTACTCTGGAGCAGTTGCGTGTCGACTACCTCGGCAAAAAGGGCCAGATTACCGGCCTGCTCAAGAGTCTGGGTAACTTGTCCGCAGAGGACCGTCCTCAGGCCGGCGCGTTGATAAACGTGGTGAAGCAGGACCTGCAGGAACTGATCAGCGCGCGCAAAATCGCACTGGATGCTACAGCGGTAAAGGCGAAGCTTGAACAGGAGACCATCGACGTGACCCTGCCGGGGCGTGGTCAGTCCACCGGTGGCGTGCACCCTGTGACGCGCACTATTGAGCGAATGGAAGATTTTTTCTCGGCAATTGGTTTTGAAGTGGTGGAAGGACCCGAAATCGAAGACGACTACCATAACTTCGAAGCACTCAATATACCGGCACACCACCCCGCGCGGGCCATGCATGATACTTTCTACGTGGATGAGCACACGGTATTGCGTACACACACATCGCCTGTGCAGGTCCGGGTGATGGAGAGCCGCGAACCGCCGCTGCGTATCATTTGCCCCGGACGGGTCTATCGCTGCGATTCGGATCTGACGCATAGTCCCATGTTCCACCAGGTAGAAGGCCTGTTGATCGATGAGGATTCCAGTTTTGCTGATTTGAAAGGCCTGATCGAGGATTTCCTGCGCGTATTTTTCGAGCGTGAACTGGCGGTGCGGTTCCGGCCTTCCTATTTCCCCTTCACCGAACCATCGGCTGAAGTGGATATCCAGTGCGTTAACTGCTCAGGCCTGGGTTGCCGTGTCTGCAGCCAGACCGGTTGGATTGAAGTAATGGGCTGCGGCATGGTGCATCCCAAGGTATTTGAGTTTTCGGGAATCGATACCGAGAGATACTCCGGCTTCGCCTTTGGTATGGGCGTGGAGCGACTCGCAATGTTGCGCTACGGCGTAAATGACCTGCGCCTGTTCTTCGACAATGACCTGCGTTTTCTCGAACAGTTCTAAGGGGAGAGATAGAGAGTGAAATTCAGCGAACAATGGTTGCGCGAGTGGGTCTCCCCCGCATTGAGTACCGAACAACTTGCACATCAGATAACCATGGCCGGGCTGGAGGTTGATGCGATTGACCCGGTGGCCCAGGTATTTCAGTGGTGTGGTCGTCGCGCAAATCCTCAGTGTGGAGCAGCATCCGGATGCTGACAAATTGCGCATCTGTCTGGTTAGCAATGGCAGCGATACCGTTCAGGTTGTGTGCGGTGCGCCCAATGCGCGGGTCGGCCTGAAGGTGCCCCTGGCGCAGGTCGGCGCCGAACTGCCGGGTAACCTCAAGATTACCCGCGCCCAGCTGCGTGGTGTGGAGTCGCACGGCATGCTCTGTGCAGAGCGGGAACTCGGACTGTCAGAGGGCTCCAGTGGCCTTATGGAGCTTGCGCCTGACGCGCCGCTTGGTGCCGATCTGCGACACTATTTGGGCCTTGATGACAATGTGATTGAAATCAGCGTCACGCCCAATCGCGCGGATTGCCTGGGCATAGCCGGGATCGCTCGCGAAGTGGGATTGCTCAACAATCTGCCGGTCATTGCACCGGCCTTTGACAGCGTGCCAGAGTCCACGCCTGACACTTTTCCGATAGAGGTGCGCGCTGGCGATTGTTGTCCGCGTTATGTCGGGCGTGTCATCAGGGGCGTCGATGTTTCGCGTCCCAGTCCCGTATGGCTGCAGGAGAAGCTGCGCCGCTGTGGTATTCGCTCTATTGATGCAGTAGTGGATGTCACTAATTACCTGCTGTTGGAACTTGGCCAACCCATGCACGCTTTTGACCTTGGCAAACTGCAGGGGAGAATTGAGGTGCGTATGGCCGCATCGGGCGAATCTATCGAACTGCTGGATGGGCAGACCATTGAATTGCGCCCCGATACGTTGGTAATTGCAGATCGTGAGGGGCCGCTCGCCATGGCCGGCATTATGGGCGGGAAGCAGTCTGCGGTGAGTGCTGCATCCAGGGATATTTTCCTGGAGGCGGCGTTTTTTTCGCCCAACGCGCTGGCGGGGAAGGCGCGATCATATGGCCTGCACACAGACTCCAGCCATCGCTTTGAACGTGGCGTTGATTTCCAACTGCAAGTGGCGGCGATGGAGCGCGCCACCCGATTGCTGGTGGATATCGTGGGCGGTGAGGTGGGACCGATTCAGGAGGTTGCCTCAACGCATGATCTACCTGGCCGGCCTGATGTCATTTTGCGAGCAAACCGTATCGAGAGAGTGCTGGGCTTCGGATTGCCTGCCAGTGAAGTCGAGCGCATCCTGTCAGGTCTCGGCCTGGGTGTGACAGCCACTGCGGATGGCTGGACTTGTTCGATTCCCAGCTGGCGTTTCGATATCGCCATTGAGGCGGACCTGTTGGAGGAACTGGCTCGTGTGTACGGTTACAATCGACTGCCGGTGAAGCATATCCGCGCCGATCTGGTTATGCAGGCCAGGCCGGAAACAGCGTTGTCTCTCCGTTATCTGCGCCGCCATCTGAGCGCGAGAGGTTACCGTGAGGCGATCACCTACAGCTTTGTGGACCCTGAGTTACAGCGGGTGTTTGATCCGGAACAAGAGCCTGTAGCATTGAGCAATCCAATGTCTGCAGAGATGGCAGTAATGCGCACCAGTCTGCTGCCGGCTTTGGTTGGCGCTGTGCTGCACAATACCAATCGCCAACAGTCCCGGGTGCGCCTGTTCGAGACCGGTCTGCGATTTCTCCCCGGGAGCTCCGGATTGCGTCAGGTTCCGACACTGGCCATGGTGTGTACGGGGCAACGTTTTGCCGAGTCCTGGGCAGTGCCGGGCGATGTAACCGATTTTTTTGATCTCAAGGGCGATCTGGAGAGCCTGCTGGCATTGACCAGTCAGCCCCGGGACTATGCGTTTGAGCCGGCCTCACGTCCGGCGCTTCAGCCGGGGCAGAGCGCCTGGCTGACCCGAAAGGGGCAGGTGGCAGGCGTTATCGGCGCGCTGCACCCTACGGTGGGAGCCCGCTTGGGACTTAGTGCACCTCTTTATCTCTGTGAGATTGACCTTGCTGTCCTGCTGGAGGGGGCAATTCCCGAGTTCAGGGAATTGTCCAAATTCCCCGAAATTCGCCGCGATATAGCAGTAGTAGTCGACAAATCAGTGCCAGCTGCCGGCCTGATGGATGCGGTGAGGATCGCCGCAGGGACTTATCTCACAGACTTAAGGCTTTTTGATGTCTATACAGGCAAAGGCATTGATCCTAAACGAAAAAGTATCGCGCTGGGTTTGACATTCCGCGATCAATCGCGCACTCTAGGCGAGGAAGATGTAAATCTGGCCGTCGATCAAGTCATTGATCTGTTGAAAAAAAACTATAACGCTGAGCTCAGAAACTAGGTAAACGGGAAAATGGTTGCTCTGACAAAATCCGAAATGGCAGAACGCCTGTTTGAAGAGCTGGGGCTCAACAAACGGGAAGCCAAAGAGATTGTCGAGTTGTTCTTCGAGGAAATTCGTGGTTGCCTCGAAAATAACGAACAGGTGAAGTTGTCCGGTTTTGGCAACTTCGATTTGCGCGATAAAAGCCAGCGTCCTGGTCGCAACCCCAAAACCGGTGAGGAAATCCCCATCTCTGCCCGAAGGGTCGTCACCTTCAGGCCTGGTCAAAAGCTCAAAGCCCGAGTAGAAGAATATGCTGGAACCCACCCACAACAATGAATTGCCTACGATCCCTGGTAAGCGCTATTTCACTATTGGTGAAGTAAGCGAGCTCTGCGCGGTTAAGCCCCACGTTCTGCGCTATTGGGAGCAGGAGTTTCCGCAGTTAAAACCCGTCAAGCGCCGTGGCAATCGCCGCTATTACCAGCGTGATGATGTACTCACAATTCGCCAGATCCGTGGCCTGTTGTACGAGCAGGGCTATACCATTGGTGGCGCCAGGCAGCGGATGACCGATGAAAACAGGAAAAGTCCTCTTTCGGCCGAGCTGCGGGCGGTGATCAAGGAAACCATTGAGGAACTGGAAGATGTCCTGAAGGTTCTTGCGCCCTCCAAATAGCCTTTGTATCAAACGCGGTATTGAGTATAATGCCGCCCTCGCAAATCATGCGAACTCGGGGCGTAGCGCAGCCTGGTAGCGCACTTGACTGGGGGTCAAGTGGTCGCAGGTTCAAATCCTGCCGTCCCGACCAAATACCTGTCCGACATCACCCCCTTAACGTCCCGAAAAGCCCTGTAGATCAGGGCTTTTTTGTATATATTGTGTCCACGGTCATCCGGCAGTATTCCACGCCATGCATATTTCCAGGGCCGACTTCAGACGCATTTCATACTGTAAAAGGCTTTTGCTACTGGAAAGAACATATATGGTGATAGACTAATAGCGCCAGCGCGCTCCTAACCCTGATTCCGGTATCTCTCCAATCCTGTTTATGAACAAAATTCAAAAAATTGCTCTTTTATACGTGCTTGTCGTGATAGTGCTGGTATACGGATATTCAGTAGGTCGTTTTGAAGTGTTTCCCTACAGTTATGTTGAAAAGTATGTGCAAGACTACCAGAAGTTCGCGGCAGGCGATGTGCTGGAGAAAAAATCATCTACTCTCAGTAAGCTGAAAAACGATTTTGGCTTTTCTTTTCGTCGCTGGGACTACAGTTATCCAAAGCATGCAATTGACGGTGCCGTAGAGATTGAGCATCCCTCTTTCAGTAAGCGCAAGGAGCTGCCGCGGCTATACGTCGACGAAAATCATCGTGACGGTTACCGAGTCATATTCGGTGCGTTCGATTTGCAAAAGTCTTTCTGGGGCGGAATCTTGATAGATTCTGAGGGTAAAATCGTGCACGTTTGGAATCCGTCGACTAAACATTTACCTTCCGAGGTCAAGGAGGACCAGCTAAAAAATCTCTATGGATTGCACGTATTTCCCGACGGATCCATTATTTACAATATGCAGGAGCACAGTGGCGGCCTCGTTAAAATCGACGCATGTAGTAATGTCGTTTGGAATCTTGAAGGCAAGTTTCATCACACCGTATCTGCGGATGACATGGGCTACTTCTGGAGCTTCAGGGGTGAGTCCAAGGCATATGATCAGGATATGGTCAAAATCTCTGTAGAGACGGGTAAGATTGTCGATGAAATACACATGGCTGAGGTGCGTAGTGCAAATCCAGATTTGCACCTGTGGAACTTGTCTTTGTTTGGGAATACTGAAACCGGCCATATGACTCACGGCAACGATATTGAGCCGCTAACTCCATCTATGGCAGCCAGCTTTCCCGGCTTCGAAGTTGGTGATCTCCTGATCAGCTACGCATCAACGAACCTGATATTTATTCTGGATCCGGACACGCTGAAGGTGAAATGGTGGCGAGTAGGGATTAGTGATTTCCAGCACGATCCGGACTGGGAGGCAGACGGTAAAATAGCAATATTCAGCAACAACCAGCGCTCTGACAAGAAATTTTCCGACATAGTAACAGTAGACCCTCAGACCATGGAGCACCATATTGTCGTCGATGGCTCCAAATTGGATTTCTATAGTCCCGCTAATGGACGTCACCAGTTGACTGAATTTGGTACGCGTTATGTTACAAGCGCGCAGCAGGGGTGGGCCTTCGAGGTTGATGGTACAGGTAGGGTGGTTTCTTCTTTTGTGAATGTTATCGATGCGGCCGAGGGGCGGGCGCTGCACCTTTCCGAGGCTCTGCGTTTTAAAAAGGATTATTTTGAAACAGAATTCTGGAAAAAATGTAGCAACTAGCTTATGTTGTCCCTTGAGGGTAATTCGTTCACTGGATTTGGCCATGCACTTGATTAGGCAATTTGTCTTACTGGAGATTTTCTGCCTGGTGCTGTTGCCGTGCCAGGCTTTCGCTTATGTAGGCCCAGGCTTGGGGGCGGGTACCCTGGGTGTGGTATTCGGGCTTCTGGGCTCTATATTTCTCGCCCTGTTTGCGTTTATTTGGTATCCCATAAAGCGTATGATTTTTCGTAAGGGCGGCGAAGCCCAGGACGAGATTGAGGAAGGCGATTCTTCCGCAGTTGAGACCAAACCCAAGCTTGCAGAGAAATCAAAGAATCCATGACTTATCTGGCCCTGTGCCTACTGTGTATTTTGACCGTCGAACTCTTTTTGTTGTTTCCCATCCTGAAGCCGATTATCAGGCTGGCAGAGGTTAGCCAGAAATCGCTCAGAGTATTGTCTTCCAAACGAATTTCTGACCACTGGAAAGAAAAGGCGTTGAAGTACTATGCCCGGGATATGGCGCGGTATTCGCTTGCCAGCGCATTTTGGCTCGTGCTCCTGTTCGTTCTTGTTGCAGTCAGTGCTTATCTCCTGGATATGCTGATGGGTAAAAGTACTTCCGTTATTGAATACGCCATGAGCCTTGAGGGAATGTTTTTGGCGACTTTCATTGCGCTGATATATGTCTACATACGGAAGCGAATTGTCTCGGCCTGACTACAATTTTCTCTCGCGAACATTGCATCGGTTTGCGTTGGGGACGCGGGTTATAGGGCAGGCATCCCTGGATCTGGAAGAATTGCTTGCGGTGGGAGGACCCGCACCTGAAATCGTTAAACCTGTATTTATTTCTGGTCTGGCCCGTTCAGGCAGTTCCATACTTCTTGGTTCTTTGTACCAGACTCGACAGTTTCGTTCATTGACCTACAGAGACATGCCTTTCGTATTGATGAGCGGAGTATGGCGAAAGCTGTCTTATGCTTTTAGAACACAACGCGAGGCATCGGAGCGTGCTCATGCCGACCGTTTGATGGTTGATTACGACAGTCCTGAGGCCTTTGAGGAAATTTTCTGGCAGACATTTTGTGGTGAACGATACATATTGAAAGATCGACTTGTTCCTCACGGAACCAGCAAGTCCGACCGCGGCAATTTCAAAAAATTTGTAGGCCATGTAATCAATAGCCGGGAAAACGAGAGTTGCTCACGCTATTTGTCAAAGAACAACAACAACCTGCTGCGACTGCCCACTATAAAAAAGGTTTTTCCCGATGCAATAATTCTTATTCCCTTCCGCGAACCTCTACAACACGCCCTCTCTCTGATGCGCCAACACGCACTGTTTTTACAGCTCCACGGTGAAGACAAGTTCTCACTCGACTATATGAATTGGCTTGGGCACTATGAATTTGGATTGGGCCATAAGCACTATGTTTACAGTGAGGAGAGTCAGTTAGCTGCGATGGATAGCAGTCATATTGACTACTGGCTGCGGTGTTGGCTTGAGACCTATGAATTCGCCCTGAAATCGTCGCCTGCGGATACTATCTTTCTGGGCTACGAGCAATTGTGTGAGGGCGCGGACGAAGAGTTCGCTAAACTTTTTGGCGTATTGGACCTTACTTCCGACTCATCTGTAGCCGCTTCGTATTACGAAATTGCTGAAGCGCGTCCCGTCGAGGGCTACAACGTTGATTTATACGATGCATGTAAACAGTTACACTCAGCGTTGAAGGAGAAGCACGGCAAGGTGCTGATCAGCGACCTTGCCTGACCACACGCAGCCCCATGCGACGCGCCTCGCTTCCCCTGGGTCAGTTGCGGGGGTAAATCAGCGGGCTCTGTGCGATCTCTTCAGGCGCGACCACAACACGATGGTTATTCTGCCACTGTAATACATAATTGTGTCGGTCCTTTTGGCGGCCAGTCTGATCGACCTGATAGGCGCCCACCAGTGCACGGAAGTACATTGTTTTGAGTTGCTCACGCACAGCGTCATGGTCTGTGGTGCCCGCGAGGCGCACAGCCGCTTCCAGAATCTCCCCTGCGCTATAGCCCATAACCGCGTAAACGCCCGGACTGTAACCGTAGAGCTGGTTAAACCGGTAAGCAAAATCCTGCGCGCCGGGCTGACGTGAGCCGCGCAACCACTGGACTACGCCGACCACGCCTTCCGCATCGCTGCCAAGTTGATCGCCGAATTCGCGCTGGCCCGGTCCCACGGTGAAACCCAGCATCTTGGGCTTTACTCCCTCTTCCTTCAGGGCGCGCACCAGCGCTACGGAATCGTCCAGGTAGGAGATGCCGAATACCACATCAGCGTTTACCTTGCCAAGGCGCTTGGCCAGCGCGGTAAAGTTGCGCTGTTCCGGCGCATAGCCCTCGTCCAGCACTATATGCAAACCACGACTCTCCATCGACTTGCGTGAACTTGCCGCTAACTCCTCGCCGAACTCGGTGCGCGCATAAATCAGGGCAATGGTTTTGGCGCCCGCATCTGCAGCGACGCGAAGGCCACCCAGATAGTCATCAACCGGAGTGTCGGCACCGAAAATATTTTTCAGGCCCCGACTCCAGATTTCTTCGGCGGAGGCGGCGGTGGACACCATGGGGGTGTTGTATTTCTCTGCGACCAGGCTGGCCTTGAGGGTGAGCGATGAAGAGTAGGGTCCGACCAGAAAATCCACCTGGTCTTTCGTCATCAACTTTTCAAAGCCCGCCACAGTGCCAGCATCCCGGGAGCCATCATCGTAGTGCACTATTTGGACGGGTCGGCCCAGCAGTGCTCCCCGTGCATTCACATCCGCCGCCCACATCTGCAAGCCACGCAATTGCTCGATACCGAACTCACTGTAGTGCCCGGTCAGTGACTGGGTCGTGCCGATCTTGATGGCCTCAGCCGATTGCGCCGCGCCAGAAAGTGCAAGGGCGAAGGCAAAACAGGTTAGGAATAAATGTCGAATCACTTTGGTCCCCGCTATTATTGGAGTACGTCCACTTCACGCTTGGTGGAGAAAAGCCATCGCACCATTTCATACTCGAAGGCGGAACCGTTTTCATAGTAATAAAAGGCGGTGTTGGCCCGGGTGTCAATTGGGTAGAGTATCGTCGCCCCGAGATTAACAGGATCGGACAAAACCTCGTCCTTGACGGCGCTTTGGAGATAGAAGTCAGGTATCTTGCCCACGCCATCGCGAAGGTTCGAAGGGCCCAGAAAGGGAATAACCAGGTAGGGCCCCTGGCCCGCGCCCCAGTAGCCCAGTGTTTGGCCAAAATCCTCCTCCGGTCGAGGAATCTCCATTGCGCTGGCGACGTCCACCAGTCCAAATAATCCCACCGTGCTGTTGACGACCACGCGCCCGGTACTCTGCAAAAACTTATTCGGGCTGAGTTGCAGGACGGAATTGAACATTGTGGACACATCTTCAAAGTTATTGAAGAAATTGTGTACACCGGTGCGCGCAACGCCCGGTACCACAGCCTCATAGCCGCGCACCACGGGCAGGAAGATGATCTGATCGAAATGGTAGTTGAAAATGTAGATACGTCTGTTCATTCCCTCCCAGGGATCGTACACCGCCGTGATATCGGCGTGATCTGGTGGCAGTATTCGCTTGGCGATGAATACCGGTTCCGGATAATCGGCTGCCTGCGGCTGCGGCTGTGGGGCCGCTGCTGCAGGCGCCGAGTAACATCGCCAGACTACCAGCATCGAGATGCGTAGAAGGAACTGTGACATCACTGGTTCCCTCCGTCGGTAAATGCGGCAACCATGTGGGCAACGTTATCGCGGTAATTCATGTTGCCGCAGTGGCCACCGTGAGGATAAATCGTGGCCCTGTCGCCAAACACGTCGCGGAAAAAGTCGATTTGCCCGGGTTCGAGGATAATGTCGTCAGCATTGTGCATTACCGTGATCTTTTTTGTACTGCGCAGGTAGTCGGCGATGCTCTTGAGGCTAATTGCGGCGATCATTTCGTCCCGGTCTTCGCCTGGATAATCCGCCTCATAATAAGGGTAGAAAAACTCGTGGTAGTAGTCGGTAAAGCCCAGTCGCACAGCGACGTTCTTGTAGACAGAAAGATCGCTGTAGCGGTCCAGTGGCAGCCCCTTGGGTTTGATATAGCCGTAATCTGCCATGACATCGGACGTAAATACCAGGGAAGACGACGAGATACGAAATGATGTGCCAATCAGGGCGGCAAGTTGTTCGTTTTTCAGGTCCAGCGCTTTATAGGCTTTATAAAGAAAATCGTCACCGGCTGCGTCGGTGGATTCCTTGTACACGCTGGTATAGGCGTGAATAAGGTCGTCAGCGAACTTGTCAAAATTGTCGACGCCACCAGGGATGTTCTGGATCATGCGATCCAGAAGCGAAATGGAGCTGTAAATGGATACGGGCGGATTGATCAGCAGCACGTGTTTAAAATTGAATGACTTGCGCTCTTCATCCAGCTTCGATACATAAGCGGCGTTGAAGCCACCCAGGCTGTACCCCGTAAGGTTGAACGACGTCGCAGTGATGTCCGGCTTGAGTTCGGCCCAGATCATTTCCATCACGCGATAGAGGTCTTCCGCATCCTTTTCGGCGTGGCCTACCACGCCCGTTTTGGAGGCGGCGGTCACAAAATTGTTAAAGGTTGGAGAGGAAATCGAGACGACATGAAAGCCGGCCTGGTAAAACGCCCTGGCCATATTGCGGTTCTTGCTGCCATTGTGTGCGGCGCCGGTGCCGGCAATGAGAAATATCAATGGAGCATCGTGGTTCTGCAGCGCCACGGAGTAGAGTAATTCACTCCCGTAAAAAAATACGTCTGGCGTTACGCGATCAGGGAATATCGTAATACGTCTTTCCTTGAAGGGAATGCTCTTTGGCAACTCGGCTTCGAAAGCGGTCGGCGTGCCTACGACAGTGGCCTCGAATCGATCGGTAATCGGGTAGCCGTAGTTTTCTACGTTGGCGACCGATGGCAGCAAGCGAGAGAGGCGAAACAGGACTGCGCAAAAGGCGGTAAAAATAGCCTGCGTGGATTTTGTTATGGTCACATGATCCCCGGATCGTTCCCTGAGCGAGCGCATGATGGTGGCATGAAAACAGGATTGTGTCACTATGTCCCCGCTGAGAAAAAGGCTCCAGGCGGTGTCGCCCAAGAGTTGTTTTTGGCACCGCGCTTTTAAAGAGAATACTGACTCCGAACGAGGTTTCCCATTGGCTACAGAACAGGTGCTGTTAACAGAACAACGCGGCTCGGCGGAGTGGGTCACCTTGAACCGACCGGATGCCGGCAATGCGCTCAATGCCGAACTGGTCGGCGCGCTGGCGGGCTATTTCGAAGGCCTGCGGGATCGCGAGGATATACGCGTCGTGGTGCTGAGGGCACGCGGTAAGCATTTTTGTGTCGGTCTGGATCTCTCTGGCGCTGCGTTTGCTGAAGAACAAGCGCAGCCCACATAACGTCTGGGCACTGCAGCGCCGCATCGCCCGCATCTACGTGGCCATGCGCAAGTGTCCCCAGCCGATTATCTCCCTGGTGCAGGGCGCAGCCTGCGGTGGTGGCTTCAGTCTTGCGCTGGCCTCGGATATTCGCATAGCCGGGGAGAGTGCAAAAATGAACGCTGCCTATATCAAGATCGGCCTGACCGGTTGTGACATGGGCAGCAGTTACTTTCTGCCGCGGCTGGTCGGCACCTCGGTGGCATCCGAGCTGTTGCTGACCGGCCGTTTTATTCATGCGCCAAGGGCGTTGGCCGTGAATCTGGTATCGGAGGTCGTGCCCGATGGCGAACTGGAGCACGCGGCCCAGTCTTACATTGATGACATGATGCTTACCTCGCCCATGGGCTTGCGCCTTACCAAGGATGCCCTGAACTTCAGCGTGGATGCCTCCAGCCTGGAGGCGGCAATGGCCCTGGAGGACCGCCACCAGTCCCTGCTTTCGCTTACCGATGACGCGGTGGAGGCAGGGCTGGCCTTTTTCGACAAGCGCAAACCGGAGTATCGGGACGCGTAGACTGCGCCTGCATTGTCTCAGGAATCCACGTGCACAAGCAGTTTTTCAACCCGCTCAGGCGGATATTGTGTATAATGGCCGGTTCCCCCCTTTGATAAAGGTCAAAACACTATGGCACGCAAACCCACGAGAGCGCCCGCCAAGAGAAAGCAACCGGCGGCAGTGGAAACTTCACAGTCTATCGAAGAGCAAACCAGGGAGTTCTTGAAGTCTGGCAATAAAATCGATGTCATCCAGTCGGGCATCAGTGGCCAGCCCACCATGGCGGTCAACCGGCACATCAAATTGGGAAACAAGACAGCGGCTTCGTGATTGCCAACAGTGCATCAGGCGGGGTGGTTCGGTGGTATTTACCAGATAGCGCCTTAGCATGCGCCCTGAATAGCCCCGAATATTCCGATTGACATACTCGCAGAGGGCTATATACTGCCGATTGCTTGTAAGTAGAAAGTTCTTATGTATACCATCTCGAAGTCTCACAGTACGTACCTCGCCCTGTTTTTCATAAGTCATTGCAATCCCACTTCAAGCACAACCTGCCTTTAACAAAAGGCGTCAATTATTTTTGAAAGAATAGGAAGTATGTATGGCAACTGTTACCGGAACTGTTAAGTGGTTCAACGAAACCAAGGGCTTTGGCTTTATCGAGCAAGAATCAGGACCTGATGTATTTGCGCATTTCAGCGCTATCTCAGGCTCAGGCTTCAAGACGCTGGCCGAAGGCCAGAAAGTCCAGTTCACCGTCACCCAGGGACAAAAAGGTCCCCAGGCTGAAAATATCGTAGCGGTGTAAAACCCGCCCCGTATAAAAAGCCCGCTCTGTAACCAGAGCGGGCTTTTTTATTGCCCGGTGTTTTCCAGCGGCAGGTAAAATTGTTCATACCAGCGTCGCAGCTTGTTAATCGGGCCGTCCCCGTCGCAGAGAATAGGGTCCTCCCGATAAACCTTGTCTTTCCAGATCTCCACGTCCTGACCAAAGGCGACATGCGCCATTTGCGGGTATAACTGCGCGAAATCCCGCGTCAGCGGTTCGTCCGTCAAACTGCTGATGATCACGGCTGAACACAGATCGACTTCATGCTCGTTTACCGGCGTGTGGCAGTTCACCCACCAGCTCCTGAAGCTCACTTCTGGACTCTTCGATTCGGTGTAGTAGTACATGATGGAGGGGCCGTGGTAGGT
Source organism: uncultured Gammaproteobacteria bacterium (assembly GCA_963762235.1). Classification (GTDB taxonomy): domain Bacteria; phylum Pseudomonadota; class Gammaproteobacteria; order Pseudomonadales; family Halieaceae; genus Marimicrobium. The sequence continues at coordinate 76,649 of CAVXKH010000006.1, forward strand.
TGCATCGCCCCAGGCATCGGCTTCTACGCCGGCTTCGCTGCGCGCCGCCTCGACATCAAATACCACCCCCGGTGGGATAATCATCCGCGCATCCGGATCGCGCCTGTACGGTCGATAACTGGGTGACGCTGCGCTCCCCGAAGCGGTTTTCCCAGGACTGTACAGCGCCGCCGTGAACGTGGGGAAAGTGTGCGATATCGACGATATTTTCGATGACGTCACAGGGCTTGGCGCGGATCCGCGAGCGGTAAAACACCCAGTCGCCCCAGCCTTGCGGGCCCCACTGCGGTATATCCGGCAGATAGTTCTCCGGTTCCTCGCCCCCTCGTTCATACCATAGCGCGATAAAGCCGTTTTTCTCCAGCACCGGCCAGCCCTTCAGGGCATGGACGGCTTTCTCCGGTATGGTCTTTGCGTAGGGGATGTCCACACACTGCCCCTGCGCGTTAAACGTCCACCCGTGAAAAGGGCAGGCGATGTTGTCGCCCCGCACGCGGCCCTCGCCACTGCCCAGGTTGGCACCCAGATGAGGGCAGTGGGCATCCAGTATGGCAACCTGGCCGGACTCGCCGCGATAGGCGACCAGGTCCTGTTCAAAGTAGTGCAACTGCCTGACCTCGCCTACCTGTAATTCCTGGGAAAAGAGCACGATGTGCCAGCCCCTGGCATAGCGGCTCGGTTCGAGGATAGGCGTACTTCGGCTTACTCATGCTGGTTTCTCTCCTGGGTGCTCTGCCAAACGCGTGCTGTGCGGCGATGTAGGCAAACGTCATGGCGGAACCGATGGTCGCGCCTGCGCCAGGATACGTATTGCCCACGGCGGCGGCGCTGGCGTTGCCTGCGGCATACAAGCCTGCAATGACGGCGCCATTGGTATGCAGTACACGGGCGTGTTCGTCGCACAATAGCCCACCCTTGGTATCCAGGTCGCCCGGGTCGCAGCGCAGTGCATAGTAGGGTGCTGTCTCCAGCGGGCCGAGGGACGGGTTGGGGCTGACAGTTTTGTCTGCGTAATAGCGATCATGTTGCGTTGCCCGCGACCAAATTCGGGATCCTCGCCAAGGCGTGCATGGCGGTTGAAGTTGGTGACGGTTTTTAGCAGCGCCGTTCGGTCAATCTGTAGTTTATCCGCGAGTTCTTCCAGGCTGTCTGCCCGGGTCAGGAGTCCGGATTCGAAATTCGCTGCGGCAAGCCGTCCGTCGTGTTCCACTTTGCCCGGCTTGATATGGCCGACGGCGTATTTACCGCGATAGGTAGCGTCGAACACGAGGTAGCACGGAATGGCACCCTCGCCCCTGGCCTCGCTGGCATACTGCGCCTTGATCAGGTCCTCGTAGGGTTGTGCTTCATTGGCAAAGCGTTTGCCCTGGCGGTTGACCATGATCGAGCCGGGGTTGGATTTGCCCGCGATCAGGGCCAGCACGCGCCCGTCGGGAATCGTATAGGTGGGGGACCACCAGGCGCATTCCATAAAGCCCAGCGCGGCGCCCAACTGCTCGCCCATGATCACGGCATCACCGGTTGCGCCCGGCGCAGCGGCGGTCCAGTCACTGCCGATAGGTGATTGCTGGTATTGCCGGCGCATTGCGGCGTTGTGGGAGAAACCGCCGGTCGCCAGCAATACGCCGCGCCGGGCGTGTATGCGTTGTATCCTACCCTCGTGTTTGACCAGGGCACCACAGACCCGACCATTGTCCTGCAGCAACTCCTGCACCGGTGAATCCAGCCACAGGGGGATATTGCGATCCTGCAGTGAGAGGCGCAGCCTGGCTACCAGCGCCGGCCCGAGGGTAAGGCGATTGTCGCGCTGGCGTCTTATGCGGCCTGGAATATCCAGCAGATAGCGCAGCAGCATGCGCAAGACCAGAAAATACGCCCCGGCATCCATCGCCTGCATGCGCTGGCCCTCCTCCACGGTGACGTTGAAGGGCAGCAGTCCATCGTAGTGGCCCAGTCGGATGGTCTTCGCATCCGGACCCAGCTTGCGCAGGTCAATCGGGGTGTTGTCCATGGAGCGCCCCCCGGACTTGTACCCGGGAAGATGCTCGTAGTAATCCATGTAGTGGGGCAGGGCGGAATACTCAACATGACTGTGCTGCATCATGAACTGCAGCATTTCCCGCCCGCGCTGTGCATAGGCTCGGATGCGCGCATCGCTGACGCTGTCACCGATCAAACCCTTGAGGTAGGCGTAGCCTTCCTCCGCGCTGTCGCGCACCTGTACTTCGGCCTGCCGGTGATTGCCGGGAATCCAGGCCACGCCGCCGGATTTGGCCGTGGTGCCGCCGTAGACGGGCTCTTTCTCCACTACCAGCACGGAGCCACCCAGCTGGTGGGCCACCACGGCGCCGGTCATACCCGCGGCACCGGCGCCTGCCACCAGCCAGTCGACTTCCAGGTCTGGATTATCTACGGACATGCAGCCGCGCCCCCAAGTGTGTGGCGCACAGTGTGGCAGCGGCTGCCTGGCTGAACCAGCATTCACGATAAATGCCACAGTGCGGTTCAATATTCCGGCCGCAGTGGTTGACCCGCAGCAGGCCCGGACCTATGGTCAGCAGGGCATCCGTTAACTCCCTTGCACAGAGATACGACCATGACAACAATTCCACTGGCGCGCATCCATGGCATCAATGACCTGCGCCTGGATAGCGCGGCACCGCCCGTATGCGGCCCCGATGATGTGGTGGTGCAGGTGCGCGAGTGCGGCATCTGCGGCTCTGACCTGGGCTACCTGGCGATGGGCGGTTTGACGGGCCCTGGCAAGCCTATGCCGCTGGGTCACGAATTGTGGGGCGTGGTCAGTGAGGCCGGTGCCAATGTGACGCATGTGGAAGTGGGCGATCGGGTCGTCGTGCAGCCCATGAGCAATGGCAACAACATCGGTAATGGTGGCACCGAGGGCGGCTTTTCTCCCTTGCTGCTGGTGCGCAACGCCGCGCTTGATCCGGGCAGCACCGTGCGGCTGCCGCCAGAGTTGCCGCAAGCCTACGGCGCACTGGTGGAGCCGCTGTCGGTGGCGCAGCACGGCGCCAACCGGGTGGCGGCAAGCGCCGCAGACAAAGCGGTGATTTTTGGCGCCGGCCCCATCGGCCTGTCCATGCTGCAGGTGCTCAATTACCGCGGCCTCAGAACTATCGTGGTGGTGGACCTGTCGGAGCGGCGGCTGGACGCAGCGCGCGTGTTGGGCGCCATCGCGCTGCGCGCCGATGACCCGCAACTGCCGCAAAAACTGATCGAACACCACGGCAGCAAAAACTTCTTTGGTATGCCGATGCCGGGCAGTACGCTATTTTTCGAAGCGACCGGCGTGCGGGCGGTGTTTGAAAAAATTGTCGCTATGGCCGGGCCGGGCAGTCGTATCTGCCTGACCGGTGTGCACAAGGAAGCGGCGACGGTCGACCTTGTCATGCTGCTGGCCAAGGAGGTCGATATCATTCCCGCCATGGGCTACGACAAGGAGTTCGATGAGGTCATCGCGATGCTGCAATCCGGCCAACTTGATCCGACCGTCATGGTCACGCATCATTTCCCGCTGTCGGAAATAGGCGCCGCTTTTGCGCTGGCGCGCAATCCACACAACGCGATCAAAGTCATGATCGACTGCCAGGCCTGAACCGGCGGACGACACTCAACGAGTAAACAGAGAGATAACTTATGCAGGATCTGGCAGGCAAGGTGGCAGTGGTGACGGGCGCGGGCTCGGGCATTGGCGAGGGCATCGCGCGCGCTGCGGCACGCGCTGGCATGAAAGTCGTGGTCGCTGATATCGATGTGGAAAAAGCCCGGGCGGTCGCCGCCGATATCGGCGAGCAGGCCATGGCCTGCGCCGTGGATGTGTCCAGCCTCGCCTCGGTGGAAGCACTGCGCGATGCGGCGCTGGCAACGCTTCGGCGGTGTGCATTTGCTGTGCAACAACGCCGGTGTGTGGATCGGCGCACTGATGCACGACGCGGATATCAAGGACTGGCAATACCTGATCAACGTCAACCTGTACGGGGTGATTCATGGCGTGAAAGCGTTCCTGCCCCTGTTCGTAAAGCAGGGCGAGGGACACATCGTCAACACCGCGTCCATGGGCGGCCTGATCTCCGGTCCACCCGAGGGGCTCTACACCACCACCAAGTTCGCCGTGGTGGGTTTGTCGGAGGCGCTGATCATGGAAGTGGCCGACAAGGGCGTGGGCGTCTCCGTGCTGTGCCCGGGCCTGGTGAATACCAACCTGATCACGCAGTCTTTCGCCGTGCGGCCCGCGGCACTTGATTCCGGCATCGATCACCAGCAGCCGGCGCCGGATGTGGCCAGCGGGATTTCCCCGCTGGTGGTGGGAGAGCAGGTGATCGACGCGGTGCGCGAAGGCGGTTTTTACATCATCACCCACGACGATTACCGGGATGTCATCGCCATGCGCCACGACGGTATTCTCGCGGCGCTCGATGCCCATGCCAGAACGTTACGGCTCCACCTCGGGCAGGGTGATGTGAGACCAGCGCGCGGGCAGCGTGGCAGAAGCTTGCTGCGCCTTATGCGCGTGGCTCTGCCTGCTGCTCGCGTCCGCCATTTCCAGCGCTGCGATTGAGTACACGGAGCAGCGCCAGCCCTGCACTTCCCATGAACCGCTGATGCAGCCCTTCTTCGGCGATTTGCACGTGCACACGCGCTACTCGCTCGATGCCAGCACCCAGGGTACCCGCACCACGCCGGAGCAGGCCTACCGGTTTGCCCGGGGCGAGAGAATCGACATACAGCCCTGGACCAGCAACGGCAAGAGTGTGCGCTCCATGCAACTGCGCCGGCCGCTGGATTTCGCCATGGTGTCGGACCATGCGGAACTGTTTGGCGAGGTGCATATGTGCAATACGCCGGAGGTTGAGGGCTACCAGTCGTGGCAGTGCATGGTGTATCGGCAACTGGTCCTGGGGCGCGTATTACCTGTTCAACTATATGTCCTCGATGCAAGCGGCTCACCTTGGGCTGTGCGGTGAAGACGACAGTTTGTGCAAGCAGGCTGCCGCGTCCCCGTGGGCGGATATGCAGCAGGCCGCCGAGCGGCAGTACGATCGCAGTGCCGACTGCGCGTTTACCACTTTCGTCGGTTACGAATGGACTGCCATGCAGCCGGACTCCGGCGGCAACCTGCACCGCAACGTGGTGTTTCGCAATGCGGTGGTGCCACAGCTGCCGATCACATTTATCGACGAGCCTGCGGCGGAAAAATTGTGGCGGCGCCTGGATGAGCAGTGCAATCAACAGGCCGGAGGGTGTGATTCACTGGCCATACCCCACAACGGCAATCTCAGTGCCGGCTATATGTTTAACAGCAAACGCGACGATGGCAGCGCCATGACGGCGGATTACGCGCAGCTGCGGCGGCGCTTTGAGCCGGTGATGGAGATCATGCAAAAGGGCGGCTCCTCCGAGTGCTATTTTGAAGCGGGGGTGAGCAGCGATGAATTGTGCGCCTTCGAGCAGCAGCCCATCGACAATCTCGCCGGCTTCAACAACCCGCCGCGTCCCGATACGGGCTTCGCGCGCAAGGCGCTGGCTGATGGCATGGCGCTGCAGCGACAACTCGGGGTCAATCCCTACCAGCTGGGCTTTGTCGGCAGCACCGATACCCACCTGGGCGCCGCCGGTGCGGTGGCCGAGGACGGTTATATCGGTCACGGTGATGCCGGCGTGTCGGCGAAGGAAGCGATACCACCCGGATTGCCGGATACGCTGAGCAACAATCCCGGTGGCCTGGCCGTGCTGTGGGCGCAGGAAAACAGCCGCGATGCGCTGTTCGAGGCGCTGCGCCGGCGCGAGACCTATGGCACCAGCGGGCCGCGTATCGTCAGTCGCTTTTTCGGTGGCTGGAATTATTCACCCGAGCTGTGTTCCCGCCGCGACCGGATCGCGCAGGCCTATGCGGGCGGTGTGCCCATGGGCGGTCAACTGCATGCCGCCAGTGGCGACAAGCCCACTTTTCTCGTGATGGCCAGCCAGGATCCCGGTACGGCGGACCAACCGGGTACGCCACTGCAGCGCGTGCAAATTATCAAGGGCTGGCTTACGCCGTCCGGGGAATTCCGGGAGAAGGTGGTCGATGTGGCCGGTGATGCCAATAACGGCGCCTCGGTCGACACCCAAACCTGCGCCACCCGGGGCAACGGTTTCGAGGAGCTGTGCGCCGTGTGGACCGACGAGGACTTCCAGCCCGGCGAGCAGGCCTACTACTATTCGCGCGTGGTGGAAAACCCCTCCTGTCGCTGGAGCCAGCGCATCTGTGTGGCCAAGGGGGTTGATTGCGCCAGGCCCGAGACCATAGGCGAGGGATTGGAGGACTGTTGTGCGCCCGCGCACCAGAAAGTGATTCAGGAGCGCGCCTGGAGTTCGCCTATCTGGTATACGCCCTGAACAAATGTCCGAAGACAGCGCTTGCCTGTGTTAAGGGCTAGTCCTGTGGCGGTGCTGGCGTTCATTCAAAGTCGGCACCATTAGAAAGGCAGGGTTACTGCAATAAGTCCTTGTAGCGAACAGTCAGTTGCTGTTCGCGCTGCACGAACTCCGCCTCCACCGCGCGAATTTCCGCCATATAGGCCAGAGATGCCGGGGCGAGCGAGCGCGTCTTCAGATGAACGAAGCCATATCGGGTTTCGAAAGTGAAGCCGGGCACCGGAACCAGAATGCCCGCCGCCAACTCCGCCTCCAGAAACGCCAGGCTGGCAAATGCCAGCACGTCTGTATCGGTTGTGAACATAGCCAGATTCATGGGCACAGTGAGTTCGATCGCGGGCACGAAATCGCCGTTCAGCGGGTCGATGTGTCCAGCGGGAGAGGGCTCACGCGGAAAACTTTTGGCAACTCGCCCGGGAATCCTTGTAGTCGCCCATGGATAGGCAGAAAGCTGCGTGAATGATTGGGGACCCTTGTTAAGGATTGGGTGCCCCGGACGGCAGAAGGCGCGGCCGCAATGCTGACCGAGAATTTCGCCTTCCAAACGAGGGTCGGTTTCCCAGTCACTCAGTTCCGCGACACCAAAATCCGCCTGTTCCTCCATCACCGAATTGATGACATCGCGCCATGCCTGGACCTGCAGTGAGAGGCGCAGCCGAGGGTGCCTGGCCAGCAGCCTACCGGCGGCTGGGTAGCCGGAAACGATACTGGGATATGGCCCCAACATCACCCTGACCATGCCGATGTCCAGGTTGGCGAGCAGGCGTATTTCCCGCAGCATTTCTTCCTGTCTGTGTAGGAGTTTATCGCCGTGCTGTAACACCAGTTCACCGAATCTGGTTAGCACCACTCCGCTGCGATCACGATCAAGCAACTTGACCCCCAGTACGGCTTCCAATCCCTGGATACTTTTTGACAGCGCCGGTTGCGAAATCCTCAGAGAGGCGGCGGCCAGGCCGAAATGCCTGTGTTTGGATAAACTGAGCAGGTGCTTTAAACGGGTTTCGGAAATGATCATAAGGAAGAGGTTATTGATACAGTACCTGCTATATATTTGCATGAATATCATGGATTGCTACTTTGCGGAGGCTCCACTTCGACAGGCTATGAAACTGGATGATCTTCGAAGGACAGGTAAGTGCATCTTTATGGGCGCTTTTGGGCAAATGCGGCTAACCATTTGCATATTCGAAACACACTTATCAGGAGGAACTCTATGAGAATTTTTTTAAGCGCGGTGGCATTGACCGTATTGCTGGCAGCTACCGCCACTGCTGCAACATTGGCCGGGCAAGTCCTTGGCGGCGGGATGCCGATCGCAAAATCGGCGGTAACGCTGTATGCCGCCGGTCAGGGTGAGCCGCGCAAACTGACACAGGCCACAGCGATGCCAGGGACGCTTCACCCTCAAACGTGACTGCGGCAGACAAGGGCGAGTCCCTGTACCTGGTCGCCAAAGGCGGCCAGTCGGCCGCCAACAAGGCCGGCGGCGACAACCCCGCCATCGCGTTGCTGACGGTACTGGGCAGCAAGCGCCGGCCACGGTCACCATCAACGAGATGACCACCGTTGCCTCGGTGTGGACGCACGACCAATTCATCGACGGCACGGCGATCAAGGGTCAGCCGTTGCAACTGAAGATCGCCGCCGGCAACGTGCCCAGCTTCGTTGATCTCGCAACCGGCGGCTGGGGCGGCACCATCCAGGACCCGCTAAACAGCGGCCAGACGCCGACGATGGCCAACTTCGCCACGCTGGCCAATGTACTATCCGGCTGCGTCACGCAGGTGCGGCCCGACGCCTGCAGCAAACTCTACGCCGCGGCCACGGCGCCGAACGGCGCGGCGCCCGACCGACACGTTGACGGCGGCGCAGGCGATTGCGCGCGCTCCGTGGTACCAGCCGGAGCGGGTCTTCGCCCTGCTCGAAGCGTTCTATCCGATACCGCAGGGCAAGACCATGCGCGCAGTGCCGTACATGCCGTACCTGCAGTTCGCGCCCAGCGCCTGGGTGCTGCCGCTGAAGTTCGACGGCGGCGGCTACCGCGCCGGCGGCAAGGCGATGTTCGACAGCGAGGGCAATCTCTGGGTTGGCAACAACTTCACCATCGGCTGGCAGGCGCAGGACGCGCTGTGGCAGGGCAACGCCAGCAAGTTCGACCCCAACGGCAAGCCGCTCTCGCCGATCACCACCGGCTTTGCCGGCGGCGGCATGCAGGGCGGCACCTTCGGCGCGGCGGTCGACGCCAAGGACAACGCCTGGCTCACCAGCTACGGCAGCAAGTCGATCACGGTGTTCGACAAGAACGGCAAGCCGCTGACGCCGCCGGAGGGCATCAACTTCGACGGCCGGCTTGGTCTGATGCAGGGCATCATCGTCGCGCCCGGAACGGCGACGTATGGGCGCTGGGCGTCTCGAAGGGCCAGCTGCTGTTCTTCCCCGAGGGCGACTGGACCAAGGGCCGCATCGTCTGCGAGGGCCGCAAGGCCGAACCCTGCAAGTCGTTCATGGGGCCGTTCCATCTCGCCATCGACCAGCAGGACCGCATCTGGGTGTCCAATGCGCTTGGCGGGCACGTCATCCGCTTTCCCGCCTCCGATCCGACGCAAGGTCGAGAAGTTCGAAACGGGCTCCAGCAGCAGCGGACTGAACATCGACAGCCAGGGCAACGTCTGGGTGACCAACCGCTTCGGGAACTCGTTGACCGGAGTGGCGCTGCATGGGCGAACTGATGGCGAAGGCGCTGGAGGGGGGCAACCCCGATCCGGATCCTGACGAGGACGATGTCGAAGCAGACGGCGCCGACGGCGGCAGCGTCACACTGTTGCAGCCGGACGGCACGCAGTATCCCGGCTCTCCGTTCAACGGCGGCGGTCTGCCGGGACCGTGGGCCGTGGTCGTGGACGGCAACGACAACGTCTGGATTTCCAACTTCGCGATGCCGAACAGCCCGATCACGCAGCTGTGCGGCGTGCGCACCGAGAATTGTCCGCCCGGCTTCAAGACCGGCGAGCAGATTTCACCGCCCGGCGGCTACGTCGGCGGCGGCCTGCAGATGCAGACCGATCTCGCCATCGCTCCGGCGGGCGACGTCTGGGTGATGAACAACTGGCAGGACATCGACAGTTGCTTCGCCGGCGCCGAACGAGGCGCTTTCGACCCGCTGCGGCGGCCAGGGCGTGACGATCTTCTTCGGCATGGCCAAGCCGGTACGCGCGCCGCAAATCGGGCCGGCGGTGGCTGCCGACAGCAACGATTAAGGCGTGTAAGCAATGAAAAATCCAGAAACATGACACCGATTATCCAGCATAAGGAGTTTTAAATGAGCAGCACTAAATTGAATAACTGGTCTGGCGTGGCATTGCTTGGCATAGCGGCGTTGTTCGCCTGCGGTATTGGCGCTCAGGCCATGGCCGAGGAAAGCCAGGCGGACATCGCCAAGAAGCTTAACAACCCCATCGCTGACCTGATCAGCGTGCCTTTCCAGTTCAATTACGATCAGGATCTCGGTCCGACCAAAGAGGGCGAGCGCACGTACCTGAATATGCAGCCGGTGATTCCCATCCACCTGAATGCTGACTGGAATGTGATTTCACGGACCATCGTTCCTCTCATCAGCCTGCAGGATGTTCCGCCCGGTAACGACAGGAGTGGTGTTGGCGATGTGTTGCAGAGCCTGTTCTTTTCACCCAGGGCGCTGGTGGACGGTTGGACCTGGGGTGTGGGTCCTGCCCTGTCGCTGCGCACGGCAACGGATGATTTGCTGGGCGCCGAGAAATGGTCGGCGGGTCCGACCGCCGTCGCCCTCAAGCAGGAGAACGGGTGGACCTACGGTATGCTGACGAATCATTTGTGGTCGTACGCGGGCAATGGCGAGCGACGGATGTCGATGCGACTACCTGCAGCCCTTTTTCGGGTACACGACAGCCACCTACACCAGTTTCTTTTTGAATACGGAGTCGACCTACGACTGGCAGGGCAATGACTGGTCGGTGCCGATCAATTTCACGGTGACGCAGGTCTTCAAGATCGGTAAGCACAACCCATGTCGCTGCAACTTGGCGCGCGCTACTGGGCGGACACTCCGGAGGGCGTGGGGCCAGAGGGATGGGGTGCCCGCCTGACCTATACGCTGGTCTTTCCGCAAAAATAGCGATTGTACGATTTCTTCTCACGTAGGAGGTTCAATATATGAAAAGTAAATTCAGGAGATTGCTGGCAGGCGCGGCACTGGCACTAACACTGCCTTTCATGGCACACGCGGCAAGTGAAAAACCGAACATCGTCTTTATCATGGGCTGAGCGAATCGGCATGTGGAACATCGGCGCCTACCTCGCGGCATGATGGCCGGGAGGACGCCCAATCTGGATAAATTGGCCAAGGAGGGCATGTTGTTCACCGACTACTACGCCGAGGCCAGTTGTACCGCGGGCCGTGCAAACTTCATTACCGGGGAACTACCCATCCGCACCGGTATGACTACCGTTGGCCAGGCGGGTGCACCAACCGGCCTGCCCGCTGAGGCTGTGACCATTGCCACTGCCCTGAAAGCGCAGGGCTACGCGACCGGCCAGTTCGGCAAGAACCACCTGGGCGACCGAAACGAATTCCTGCCGACCGTTCACGGCTTCGACGAATTCTTTGGTTACCTGTACCACCTCGATGCGATGGAAGACCCGGCACATCCCAACTATCCGCAGAAACTGTTGAACGTCGTCGGCCCGCGCAACATGGTGCACAGCTGGGCCACAGACACTGATGATCCGACAGTACATGCCGCGCTGGGGCAAGGTCGGCAAGCAGAAGATCGAGGATGCCGGTACGCTGTATCCGGAGCGGATGGAAACAGTGGACGATGAGATTCGCGACCTCGCAATCAACTTTATGGACAAGGCCAAGAAAGACGGCAAGCCGTTCTTCGTGTGGCTGAACCCGACGCGCATGCATATTGTCACGCATCTGTCCCCCAAGTATGAGGCAATGCGCAACTCGGAGAATGGCTGGTCCGAGCAGGAAGCCGGCATGGCACAGCTGGATGACGACGTCGGACTGGTGTTGAAGAAGCTCAAAGACATGGGCGTGGATGATAACACCATCGTCGTGTTCACCACCGATAATGGCACGGAGCTCTTCACCTGGCCCGATGGCGGAACCACCCCGTTCGCGCAATCTAAAGGAACAGTCATGGAAGGCGGGTTCCGCGTGCCCGCAATCCTGCGCTGGCCGGGCAAAGTTCCGGCGGACACAGTCCAGAACGGCATCATGTCCGGCCTCGACTGGTTCCCGACGTTCCTTGCGGCTGCGGGCAATACCACCATCACGGCTGATTTGCTCAAGGGCGTAAAGATCGGTGATCGGACCTACAAGAACCACCTGGACGGCTACGACCAGACGGCCATGATAACCGGCAAGGGACCGTCCACCCGTCACGAAATCTTCTATCTTGGCGAAAGCACCGTCGGTGCCGTACGTATCGACGATTACAAGTTCCGCTTCATCGACCAGCCCCAGGGCTGGGTGGGAACGAAGACACAGGTGGACGTGCCGTATATCACCAACCTGCGTCTCGACCCCTTCGAGCGCATGGGCTGGCCCAACAATGGGACGAAGGAAGGCGCGCAGCAGTACTTTGACTGGTTCAAGTTTCAATTCTGGCGCTTTGTCTTTGTCCAGCAAACCATGGCTAAAGTACTCCAGACGTTCATCGACTACCCGCCGATGCAAAAAGGCGCGAGTTTCAACCTGGAAGCTGTGAAGGCCGAGATGGCGCAGAAGATGGCCCAGGCGCAAGCAGCCAGTAAGGGCCCGGGCGGCTAACCTTACGGTGATCTATACCGAGCGCAGTCCTGGCGAACGCCAGGGCGGCCTCAGCGTCCACGCGGGAACTGTAGGCCTCCAGGAACAGTTTACCCACCACCTTGCCCGCGGGGTCGATCACGATCATGCCGGGGTGCGGTATTCCGTATTGAGCGTCACCGGGCAGGTAATCCTCGTTGAGAATACCCAGCGTCTTGAAACTCAGGGCGTCGATGTCCGAGAGCACCGGGATCGTAATGCCGAATTTGTCGATAAACGCCTGCTGCAATGCCGGATCGTCATAACTGATGGCCACCATACCGATGCCTGCGGCGTCGAAGCCGGCCTTGCGTTCCTGCAGCTGTATCATCTGGCGCATGCAGTAGGGACACCAGTCATACGAGCGGCTGGCAATGAACACCGTGCCATTGCTGCCGGCGAATTCGTTGATCAGGGTGATCCTGCGGCCCTGGTAGGTCGCCTGTAGCCCCGGGAAATTCGAGCCCACCGCCGGGCCGGGATCGAAGTCGTCGTTGTCACTGGCGACAAACATATCCTGGGTGAGCACGGTAAAAGCCAGCTCCTTCAATGGCTCACGAAATACATAAGCCAGGGCAAGGCCCAGCAGGAGCAGGGCGGCGAGAATTTTCAGTGTCTTTTGCATGATGGATCTGCCCGGATTTTCTACTGCTCACCCCGGTCGAATCAGTTCATCCCGGTAGTGAACCCGCCATCCACCGGCAGGGTTTGCCCGGTGATCCAGCTGGCGGCGGGGGAGGTGAGGAACAGCACCGCGGCAGCAATGTCCTGCGGTTCACCGGTGCGCTTCAGGCCCTGTCGCCGGAGGGTCTCGTCCACCATGTCCGGCATGGTGTCCAGCACCGGGGTGGTGAGGTTGGAGCGGGTAAGTCCGGCCGCGACAGCATTGGCGCGGATGCCGAGCTCGCCCCAGCTCATGCCGAGGGTCTTCATCAACTGCACCAGGCCGGCTTTGGCGGGGCCGTAACCCGGTGTCCATGCAAATCCGAAATAGGATGCCATGGAGGCAATACCCACCACGCTGGCGCCGCCAGGGAATGGGCTGGCAGCGAGTAAATCCTTGCAGGCCACGCTCAGGTGAAACACGCTGGACAGGTTGACGCCAATGGACGCATCGAAGGCATCCGCCTCCCATTCGTTACCCTGCAGGCCGCCTGCGTTGTTGACCAGGATATCCAGTTTGGTCAGTGAGCCCGCCAGGGCATAGAGCGCGTCCCGGTCTGCGACATCCAGCTGCCTGTAGGTCATGGCACCGAGGTCCGAGTCGTAGTCACTGGCGCTGCCCTTGCGGCCGGTGACGATGACCTGCGCGCCGGCATCCCGGTACTCCTGCGCACAGGCCAGCCCGATACCGCTGGTGCCTCCGGTGACCAGCACGGTGGCGCCGGTGTAATCATAGGAAATGCCTTTGAACATGGGTACCTCTCAAGCCTGCAGTTGTGGCAGGGCATCATTGACCAGACCCGCGCTCCAGCCGCCGTCGGCGATAAACTCCGCGCCGGTGCTGTAGGTCGCCTCATCCGAGGCCAGAAATGCCGTCAGCGCCGCCACTTCGCGGGGCAGGCCGACGCGCGGAATCGCATGGTGCTGGTAGAATTTGTTGGCATCCTCCAGTGACATGAACTCCGAGCCGTGCATGGCAGTGTAGATGCCGCCGGGGTGCACGCTGTTGACGCGGATGTTGAACTGCCCCATTTCCATAGCCGCCGCCTTGGTCATGCCGCGCACCGCCCATTTGGTGGACGAGTAGGCCACCAGCGAGTTTTTGGACTGCAGGCCATCGATGGAGGAGACATTGATGATGGAACCGCCGCCGTTGGCCTTCAGGCTGGCAAAGACGGCCTGCATGCCCAGAAACACCCCGAGCTGGTTGACGCTGAAAATCTTCAAAAAGTCCGCTTCAGTAGTGTCCACGATTGTCTTCTGGAAGATGATGGCGGCGTTATTGACCAGCACGGACAGCGGGCCGAGTTGTGCCGCCTTCTGTACCGCGGCGTCCCAGTCGCTTTTTTTGCTGACATCCAGGTGCATATAGGCGGCGCTGTCGCCCAGTTCATCGGCGAGGGCCTGGCCGGGTGCGTCCAGTACGTCACCGATGAGAACCCTTGCGCCTTCTTCCACCAGCAGGCGCACGGTCGCCTCGCCCATACCCCGCGCACCGCCGGTGACAATTGCTACCTTTCCTGCCAATCGTGCCATGTGATTCCCCTGTCCTTACATATATTTGTCGAACTGGCTCCAGAAGCCGAATTCAATCATGCCGTAGCCAATCTTGTCCCCCAGTTGGAAGCGGGCCGGCGTCTCAATCAGGCCCAGCATCTTATCGGCATCCCGTGTCGCAGACCAGTCGAGGCCTTGCACCACCAGCTTCCCCTGGTACATGCCGTGACGCCAGTCCGCCTCGAGGCCGTAACCGGTGCCCGCGGTGACATAGGTTTGCAGTAAGGGCGTCCCGTGTACCTCCAGTGGCCCGCCGGGCGCCTCAGGGAATCTCACTATGGCGTTACGGATACGCGCCATGAACGGGGCGGCGTGCTCGAAGGTATGGTCGTGTTCCGGCCTGCCCAGCCATTCGACCTCCCTGGCCGGGTCCTTCCAGATGCGCACGGCTTCCTCGGTGGTGCGGCTGCCGTCGTTGTTCTCGTTGACGATGTAGAGCAGGGCGAAGTCATCGAACAGCATGGGAAAATAATTCCACATGCCCTCCATGGAGGGCGACCCTGCATGGATACCTGCAGGCTCTGCTTCACCCACGGGGCGCACGCCCCAGGAGCGGTCGCGGCTGCCGATCCAGTGCTGCGGTTCGATCTGCCAGCGCTTGCCGCCTACCTTTAGCGTGCCCTGCCAGCGGCCCAACTGGGCAAAGCGCATGGTGTCGAACAGTACCCGCCCCTGCTTGCGAATGTAGTGCCTGGGTTCAAGGAAGGGGTAGTGCTCGCCTTCCCAGGTGGCATCCATTTCTATGCCGTAGTCGTTCGGTTCGACCACCACGCGCAGTTTCTGCAAGCCCTCCAGCACCTCGATGCGCATCGGTCCCACGGTGATATCAGCGCGGTCACCCAGTGTGCGGGAACCGCGAATCACCTTGTGGCTGTCGCCGTGGCGCACCAGCAGGAAGGCATCCTGCACGCCCAGCGTGGGGTACTGGCCCAGGCCAAAGACCACGAAAATCTCCTCGCTGCAGTTGTGCAGGTTGAAGTAGTAGCGGTCGTAGAAATTCCGGTCGCTGGTGCCTACGTGCCGGATGACGTCGGCGATCTGGTGCAGCGGGTAATCGTCCATTGAAGATAGCATGGGGGTGGTTCTCCGTCTTTTGGGGCAAGACCGCCAATATAAGGGGACTTGTGAATCAAGGCCATAAAAAAAGGGCGGACACCAATGGTGCCCGCCCCGGTTTTCTACTGTTAAACGCGATACTTAGAAGCGCAGTTTGGCGCCCAGACTAACGGCATCAGTTGTTTGTTCAAGCTTGCCATTGACGAGGTCGATGTCATCCGGATCCAACTGTGAGTAGGCCAGATTCATCGCGAAAGATTCCGTGAAGAACCACTCGGCGTTCGCCTGCCAGCCCTGAACCTCGAAACCGTTCGCGCCGGTGTTCAGGTAATCTGCACCAATGCCGATATTGTTGGTGAAGTACCAGGTGCCGCCCAACTTGTAGGTGTCGACATCGTCACGATCGCTGATGATAGTGCGACCAGCGCTGGCGCGTGCCTTGAAGCCGCCCTTTGACATCAGGAACATATGCTCCACATCCAACGAGTAGCCATCAGTATCGCCACCATTGTTGAGACCATTGCCGCCGCTGAGACTTTGGGCGCTGTAGTTTACGACCACCGTGGTGTTGGGGGTAACGTAATTACCGATCCCGAGGTTGTAGTTATTGATTGACAGGTCGCCGGGTTCAAAGCTGTTATAACCCAGATCCACCAGCCAGCCGGACAACTTCCAGCCCGGGCCTTCGGCAACATAGCGGCTCTTAACGCCGTAGCGCTGGCCATCTTGATCATTGATGTTAGTGTTACTGTTATTGATCTGGCTCAACTGGACTTCACCGTCGCTGCCGAACACAGTAATGTCGGAAGCATGGTCCAGGAATGCTGCCTCGGACAGAGGCCCCTTGCTGGTATCGACGTTTTCCATGTACCAGGTGCCGTAAAGTCTGCCGACGTCGCTGTCGACATTATTGTCCCGGCTGCCGCCAGTGGCGAAATCTTTTACCGTTGTATCGGTCTGCCCCATCGTGTAATCGCCACCCAGTTCCCACCGGTAGTCGGCGTGGGCAGTTACGGACAGTGCCAGGCCAATGCCTGCTACTAATGCGGTTTTCTTGAACATTGTGTTCTCCTTACGGGGTCTCAGAAACTTTAGGTCTCCCCAATTCTTAATTGTGGGGATAGGGCCTATGTTACCCATGGCGCGGGCTGCGACAAGGTAACAAATTGGCCCACAGGAATGTGAACTATTTACTTGTTTTTGTAAAGCGGGGCGATGCGCGATTTTCGGTCATTTTGGCTGTGGAAACTGGGGTTACTGATGTAGATGAAGCGGGGCGGTGTTCAAAGGCTTTGGTGAGCCAGAACCCCGGCATCGGATCGGCGCCGGGATTCTGGTAAAAAGCGACTATGTAGCAGGGTACTTAGAAGCGATACAGTGCGCCGAGCGTAACGGCACTGATATCTGTTTCCAGTTTCGCGTTCTGGCCGAGCTGGATATCATCCGGCTGCGATTCCTCGTACGCCAGGTTTACCGCAAAGCTCTCAGTGACAAACCACTCGGAGAACACGCTGTAACCGTTGATTTCATAACCATTGTCTGAGGTATTCTGGTAGTTGGCGCCGAAGCCGAGGTTGTTATTGAGGTACCAGGTGCCGCCCACGGTATAAACGTCGATATCGTCACGTTCCTTGACCGTTACTATGCCGTAGCTGGCATTGGCCTTGATCGCACCATGGGACAGGTGCCACAAGTGTTCCAGGTCCACTGAATAGCCATCAGTATCACCACCGTTATTGACACCTACATTCTCGTAGTTGAGGACAAGCGTGGTGTTTTCAGTAATGTAGTTACCGATCCCGAGGTTGTATACGTCGATCTCCTGATCACCCGGCTCGCGACGCTCGTAGCCCATATCAACCAGCCAGCCAGACAACTTCCAGCCCGGACCTTCAGCCACATAGCGGGCTTTGGCGCCGTAGGTCTGGCCGTCCTTATTGTCAAAATTACTGAAGTCTACCTCTCCGTCACTGCCAAAGAGTCGTGATGTCGGACGCGTGATCCAGGAATGCGGCCTCGCCCAGAGGCCCCTTGCTGGTATCAACGTTTTCCAGATAATAAGTGCCATAGGCATTAAAAATGTCCGCATCGTTACTATTGTCTTTGGATCCCAGAGTTGTCTTCAGTTTTGAATCGGTAGTGCCTGCAGAATAGCCACCACCGAGTTCCCACCGGTAGTCAGCCTGCGCAGTTACGGACAGTGCCAGGCCGATGCCGGCTAGTAGTGCGGTCTTCTTGAACATTTCGTTCTCCTTACGGGGTCTCAGAATCTCAGTGACTCCCCAATTCTTGATCGCGGGGATTAGGCGTAATGGTATGCGCGGCAGGAAACGCCACAAGCTGACAAATTAGCCCGTGGCAATGTGAACTATTTACTTGTTTTTGTAAAGCTGGCTT
>CAVXKH010000007.1:0-113901 GCA_963762235.1 uncultured Gammaproteobacteria bacterium
AATCATTATGGCGACGAAAGCGAACACAAAGCAGTGCCGCCGTGACGAAAGACTTTTGTTCTCACACCCCATTAATCCGAGAACCCTAAACTATATAATTGACGCTCTCTGCCGTTACTATACAACCCTCTTTTTGTAAACCCAAAAATAGCTAGCTAAAAGGTTCCAGAAAGCCATGACTATGCCAGCGAAAAACTGGATTAGCATATAGTGGAACCCTGTTGCCAGCTGCCCGAAATGCATTACAAGTCCATTCAGTAATAAACTAATCGCGCACATCGCAAGAAATTTTGCTAGCACTAAACCATGCGGCGCGTCTGAACTAAAAGTCCAGTGGTAATTAGTACGGTAGTTGTAGCGATTTGCCGCAACGGTACCGATGGTGCTGGCCAGCGTTACTTTAAGAGTGAGTACTTCGACAAATACAAAGGTACTGCCTAAATACACAATTCCAGTAGTACCTCCTACGAATACATAACTTAGTAATTGGGAGGTATTAATCATCTGCAGTTATCCTTAGGCAGTACAAATGAATCAAAGGGGAGATTTATATTTCTTGAAATCACAGCTGTTTTTTTAGTTGCCTAGAAAGCGTTGGCCGTCGGTCACTTTCCACGCACAATTTTGGCTAAAGCAGCGCAGTAGCTGTCATCGAAAACCACAAGATTACCGTTTACCATAAGTGAGTCTTGATCTTCATGCCCTTGCCATACTCTGGAATGTATCTCTGGTAAATACTTACGTAGTTACCCATGGCCAAAGATGATGCTCTCCATGATAGTGAAAATTTATTCTGGAGAGAAAAAGTCGCTCAATGCTGCTTGCATTTACGGATCGTAACATTGGTCCAGGCGTGTTCATAAAATAGGGCGTTTCAGGCGATTTCAAGATACCACTTCGAGTTGGTTGGTGTTCAATAATGGAGCGTATTTTTCCGAATAGGAAGCTCACGGTTATCAACAGCAGAAAGCCAGAGAATAAGGTAGTAGGTGGGTATGCCGAAGAATAGCGGGTCAAATAACGTAAAGACCGTAAAAAGTATGCCATGTACGATCAGGATTGAGATCTGAGTGGCGACGCAAGTTTGAATCAAATTGTTCATATTCGTCTCGCTTTCCAGCACGCAAAGCGTCACGTGCTTGGAGCAAATAGTCTATGCCTGAAAGGCTTCTAAGCACTTCGGCGACGGAACGCCAACCGCGCAGATCGCGTAGATAGAAACGTTTTGTGTCTCCAGGTTGGGATACGAGCCGATGATGAACCAAATGGCGTTGACGATATATGTTGAAGGGCAGAAGTGCAGGGGCTGCAAAAAGGTAAGAGGCGATGAGATCGTTTTTTCGCTTGTCATATGGGCAGATCAGACGGTGAGCAGCTTCATGGCTGATCATTGCCAGGCCATGCTGTGCGCCGGCAATTAAAATAATTGCAATGAGCCAGGTCCAAATAGCAGGATTGGAAATAAAAAGCGCGCAACCAAGTAAGACTTGTAACCATGGGAGTGATAGATCAAAAACGAGGCGACTTGTCTTCGGTCTGCGATAGTAGAGCCGTTCTTCTGCAGTGAATCGATGCCGCCGTTACTTATGTTTGAGGTTTTGTATCTTCATTTTCGCGCAATAAAAATCATGCAATCGCCGCGACCCATAAGATAATCGAAGATAATTAACGGCGCAGTCAGGACAATAAGTAGCGACCAGATTCGTGTATGACCTCCTTGAGTTGTCAGCGGAAGTGCCAGTTTACCCAGAAGGAAGTTCTGAAGTGAGAGTGCAGGGAACAGGTTGAGTTCATCTATAATCTCGACGTCCCGAAAACCACTTTGCGTAACAGCATCTCCAGAGAATCTTTTGTGAAGAGATGGAGATGCCGTGGGAAATGATACCCTCCCAGTAACGTCCAAACATGCGGTGTCCATAACTGGCGAGTCTTGGCGTGCGTCCATAACAAACGCGCCTTCGGCCATAGTGAGTGAACTTTCTGCAAGGTATCATAGGGATCGATTACATGCTCATTACATGGCTCATTGTGAGAACATCGATAGTTCCTGCTCTGCCGGATGGATCAAATTCTTCGAAAGTACCTGATGATATAGAAAATCCGGCGTTACAACCGGCCAATGCCATTTTTTTATTCATCTCTACACCGGAAAACTCAAAGTCTCCAACAGAGCTTATAGCCCTCAAATGGCGGCAGTCTCCAGCGCCTACATCAAATAGTCGTAGCGGTCGTTTTCCGGAGAGGCTGAGCAGTCGCTTCGCCTCAGTACGGCACCACCTGTCATATACAGCCTGCCAGAAGCGCCCCATCTCCTTACCGTATGAATAGTAGCTATCGGGGTACATGCGCCGCAGTTCATCAAGCGAGGGTCGTGGCCAAACATACTCAGAGCTACAAGAGTTGCAGACGCGAAGGCCGAAGTCTGCGGCAATCTCGACTTGGTATTCATAGTCTTCAGGTAGCTCGGGCAAATCGTGGCTGTTGACGGCGCGACACACCGGACAACTAATTTCAGTTCAATATCCTGAGTCATAAGTCATACTTCTGATTGCAGGCCTTAGACCCATTGCTTATCACCATTCCAGGCAATTCTGACCAAATCCTAAAATGGTTCATATTACAACGCAACGCATGGCCATGGTCAAAGTATATTCCAATAAGAGAATTGATACTCAAGAGTCCCGAATTATGACTCAGACGCCAGATAACGGAGCACGTCCTTCGAGACGACACCGCGGTGCACACAGACCTGATAAGCTTGGACTATGTCCATTAGGAAATGATCGGTCTTTTTTCGCTGCGTCCTTTCTCCAGCACATCGAGCGTTGGAAGCATAACACTGTTTAGCCTGCTAATACACCACCTGGAATTATTTCGTGAAATCGCAAATACGAGCAATCATTAGAGCTGTCCCTAAAGGTATGAAATATCAATTCACGTTGCTCGGTAGGCACCCATTGCGCGGCTGCGCCGCACAAACTCAGGAGCCAGAGGGAATTCGACGACACACGACACCCTGCAGAAACCATGAATCAAGCAGCGGCGATAGACCGTACATTGCAGCGACAGCTAGCCGCTGTAAGGGGTCAGAAAGTAAGAGTGCGTAAAGGTAGATTTCTATTGAATCTGTGGATAACCTCGAATCCTGTCTGGCTTAATGCGCGATTAATTCGGACCATTGAAATGGTGGAGATGGTGGACCTCGCAGATACGCTCAATTGCTGCGTAGCTGCGCCCTCCGCTAGCGTGGAAAAGGGCCCCGGCCCAGCGGTAAAACAATGAATTCGAATCTACGGTCATGCAGATAAAGACACCATTGTCCGATAGGATGCGCCGGATGTTTCCAGAATACAATAGGATCGGAAACATGTTCAATCACATAAATGCTGGTGATCACGGGAAATGACTCATCCGGAGTGAAGTCCTCAAGTTGTGTAGCGAGGAGCCGCGGTATCTTGAGTTGCTCTGTGCCGTAACGCACCGCATCTTCACTGATATCGATGCCCCAGCTCTCGTATCCAAGCTCCCCAAAACGCCGTGGAAGGTATCCAATCGCTGCACCGACATCCAGGCCTCTGCACCCCTTCACCTGCTAGGATAAAACCTGCGAACCATTGCGTCGAGTTGATCGAATAACTCGATTTCGGGCTTCCCATGCTCGAAATTGCTCTCGAGGAAATACTCTGCGCCATACGCCTCAGCTTGAACTTTAGTCGAGAGAAGAAATGCGTGCAGTAGGGCAACGCAGAAGATCAAAGCGCGGCAAGACATTTCACATGTGTGCCCGGTGAAACAGAAAAAATAATGGCATCGTTTTCATTGTCATTCATACTTGTCTGTCAGGATTTAGGAATGTGAAGAATAACTGGTCAATCTGTGTCCGTCTACTTGTTCATTTAGGGGCAGCCAGCTTATGTCGCGTTGCATCGGTAATGCCGGAAAAGTTTTGTCCTTCAACATTGAGTCCATACACACCAAAAATTGCCGTGATGATGAAAACGACACATGTAACAGCACAGTATATGTGAGCGTAACATCCGCCGAAATTTTGAACAATTCAAAACACTCCGGGCCAGCGAAGGGGGGCATGGTGTGCTGCTGCATATTCCCGTGAGTCAGTCCTTCTCGCTGCGTCCCTTCTTCAGCACCCCCTGGCGCCGCTGCTCAATCATTGCACCGGAGGCCTGTTTTGCCCACCAGATCGCCCGCGCTTCCTCCCACTCCAGGGCGTCGTTCAGCGGCATGGAATAGCCGTCCCTGATCAGGGTGCGATACTCCTGCAGCACCTGCGGCACACAGGCGCACATGTCCTGCGCCATTTTGACGGCCCTGGGCAGTAACTCGTCTGCCGGCACCACATGGTTGACCAGGCCCCACTCGTAGGCCTGTTGGGCGAAGACCGGCGCGCCCGTGAAAGCTATTTCCCGCGCGCGTGACAGGCCGATCAAACGCGGCAGTTTCTGGCTGAGACCCCAGCCCGGCAGCATGCCAACGCGGGCGTGGGTGTCGGCAAAGCGGGCGTTTTCCGAAGCGATCAGGATGTCGCAGGCCAGCGCCATTTCAAAACCGCCGGTGATACAGTGGCCGTTGATGGCGCCGATAATGGGTCCGTCGAAGGCCTCCATCGCCCGCGCCACCACGTTGTCGGCTTCCTCGGCAGTATTGGTGGCATCATTCGAGCCCAACTCCTTCAGGTCGAAACCGGCGCAGAACGCTTTGCCGCTGCCGGTGAGAATAAGCACCCGGATGTTCATGTCCTCTGTGCAGTCGCGAAAGACAGTGACAAAGTCCCTGCGCAGGTCGCGCGACAGCGCATTCATCGCCTGCGGACGGTTCAGTGTGACGATGGCGTAGCCATCGTGTTTTTCCAGCAGCACAGTGCTCATGATTCAGGTTTCCAGCAGTGAGGGCGATTGCAGCAGGTTGAGTGCCTTGGCGATGGCGGGCCCCCGCAGGATATTCTGTGGGTCCCAGTCGGGCGGTGGTTCGTTGTCCGCCAGCCAGGTGACCACGGCCGCGATGGCAGCCGGCGTACACGGCTTGAAGCGCGCCAGCACCGCTTCGTCGATACCGGCCAGCCGCATCACTTCAGTCATCACCAGCCCCGGTTCCAGATTGAACACGCGCAGACCGGTACCGGGGTGCTCAGCGCGCAGGGAACCGGCCATGCGCGACAGTGCCGCCTTGGAGGAGGGGTAGGCAAATCCCCAGCCGCCCTTGTCAGCCGCCGCCGGTGGATCGGTGAAGGCGCTGTGCGATACCATGTTCAGTACCGTGCCGGTGCCGCGTTTGAGCATGCCGGGCACGATCGTTTTCACCAGTGCCAGCGGCGTGAACACGTTGCCCTGGTAAATTGCGCGCAATTGTTCCTCGGCGACTTCCAGCAGCGGTTCCATATTGCCCGTGCCCTGGTAGACGGCGTTGTTGAACAGTACATCGATACGCCCGAAATGTTGCAGCGCTGCCTGTGCTGCCGCCACCATGGACTGCGTGTCGAGGATGTCGCCGCGCAGGCACAGCGCTTCGCCACCCACTTTTTTCACCGCAGCGGCGGTCGCTGCCAGGCTCCCCGGCAGGACGGTGGTGCTGCCGACATGGTCATGGCTCTCGCCCTCGGTCAGGGTGCGAGCGGTGATGGCTACCCGGTATCCCGCCCGTGCCAGTGCCACGGCGGATTCGGCGCCAATGCCGCGACTGGCGCCGGTGATGAACGCTACTTTGTCACTCATGTGTATTTTCTCCTGCCTGCAATAGTGTATTCAGGTGATGCACCGTTTGCTCCAGGGTATTTCCGCCGAGTATCCGGGCGTACTGCTGCCACACGGTTTCCGTTGACCGCGAAAGTTCGCTGATGAGCTTGCGGCCCCCGCTGGTAAAGTCGATCAGCTTGGCGCGGGAGTCGGCCGGATCCTCGCGCCGCTCGACCAGGCCCAGGGACTCCAGTTCATGCACGATCTTCATCATCGACTGCGGGCGAATACCCGCCGCCTCCGCCAGTTCCACTGCGCGGCTGGCGCCGTTGCGCCCCAGGAACAGAAAAACGGCCCGATGGCGGGCGCCGATACCCGGCACGCCGCGTTTGTCCAGGTCGCGGTCAAGGCGCTGCTGAAAGTCCCTGGCCATCAGCATTAGTGTCTGGCCGAGTTCCTGTCGCAATTGTGGTCCCTTGGGCATTGCAATTTGCACGTGATCAGTTAACCTTATAATCAGTTTAGCTTTCTATATTAAAGAGGGTCAAGTTGTGTTCCAGGTATTTGCGTCGACACCGGAGGACATGGGGCCGGGACAGATAGGCGCCCATGCGGCGCGGGCCGAGGCCATGGGTTTTGACGGACTGCAGGTACCCGATGCGATCCACGATGGTCTGCTGCTCGCAACCCTGGCGCTCAACGCCACCACCTCGCTGATTGTCGGCACGGCTGTGTTGGTCGCCTTTCCGCGCAGCCCGATGATTACAGCGATAGCGGCCTGGGACTTGCAAGCGATGTCCGGCGGGCGTTTTGAAGTGGGGCTGGGTACGCAGATCAAGCCTAACATCGAGAAGCGCTACAGCGCACGCTGGGATTCACCCGTACCCCAGTTGCGCGAGTACGTGCAGGCGATGAAGGCGATCTTCCACAGTTTCCAGACCGGGGAGCGCCTGCATTTTGTGGGTGAGCACTACAGCCTGACCAAGTTGCAACCGTTCTTTAACCCCGGCCCTATCTCGCACCCGGACATTCCCATCCTGTGCGGGGCGGTGGGTCCGGCCATGACGAAAATGGTGGGGCGCGTCGCCGACGGCATGATTACCCATCCCACCAATACACCACCGCGGTATATCCGTGAGGTCTGCCTGCCGCGCCTGCAGCAGGGGTTTGAGCTGGGCCAGCGCGACCCTGAGACGTTCAAATTTGTGCTCGGTCCCCTGACTGCTACCGGCAAGGATGAGGCGGAGGTCGCGGCTGCCTGGGAGAAACAGCGCAATTTACTGGGCTTTCTCTACTCCACGCCGGCTTATTGGCCCAGCCTGGAATTGTTCGGCTGGCAGGACAAGGGCCAGCAATTGCTGGATATGACGCGCCAGGGCAACTGGGCCGACATGCCCCGCATTATCACCGATGATATGCTGGGCGAGTTTGTCCCCAGGGGCACGTACGCAGAGATTGCACGGGTATTCAGGGAGCGCTACGCCGGCCTCACGCGGCGCGTGACCTTTCCCATGCCGCAAAACCCAGAGGATGATCATCTGGCGGCCGCGGTCGTGCGCCAGCTACAATATCAGTAAACGACACTTGTAACAGCTGAGCTTAAGGAGAGTACCAATGACAGTACCAGAAGCGGTTCATCTGGGGCGGGATGACCTGCCTTACATCGACATCGGCGATGGCAGCAAGTTGAGGGTTCTGCAGGTAAAACCCAAAGAGGGTCTGTGGATCGTGGAAAACATTTTCCAGGCCGGCTACGAGGTGGACACACACAAGCACACCGGTCCGGTGTGGGGCTACACCCGCTCCGGCGCCTGGAAGTACAAGGAGTACGACTACGTCAACCGCGCCGGGTCCTTTCTGTATGAACCCGCAGGCTCGGTGCACACCTTGCAGTGCATTGAGGACGATACGCAGGTCTGGTTCCAGATGTACGGTTCCAATATCAACCTCGATGCCCAAGGCAATATCACCTCGGTGATAGACGGCGCCATGACCCTGGAATTCTACCTGGCGGTGTGCGAGCAGGAAGGCCTGCCCCGCCCCAGGGTATTGGTGGATTAGGCGTGCAGATCGACGTCTACAACCCCGATAATTACACCGCTGGCATTCCGCATGACCAGTTTGCCTGGCTGCGCTCGAACGCGCCCGTTTACTGGCATCAGCATCCCGCCGGTCACGGTTACTGGGTACTGAGTAAGCACGCGGATGTGCTTGCAGTGTCACGGGATTTCAAAACCTTTTCCGCAGAGAAGGGCTTTGTCATGGTGGACGATATGCCCCCGGACATTCTGGACATGACCCGCAATCAATTGCTGGGCATGGACCCGCCCAAACACGGCCCACTGCGCAGAGCCGTCATCACGCGGTTTACCACACGCATGCTGGCGGAACTGGAACCAAAGGTGCGCCAGATTGCGCGCGAGGTGATGGCGCAGATCACAGCGCCGCAGGAAGTCAATTTCGTGGAGAGTCTCGCGGGCGATTTACCCACCGCGGTAATCTGCTCGATGCTGGAAATTCCGCGTGACATGTGGGCAACCATCCGGCACTGGTCTGATCTGTGTACTTCAGGTTCCGACCCCGATCTGGGTGGCACGATGGAAGAGGTCAACCAGGCCAGTATGGAGATGGGCACCTACGGTTTTCAGCTGGCTTGCGAGCGCAAGGATGGTGGTGGCGACGACCTGATCTCCCTGCTGATCAACCAGGAGGTGGAAGGGCACCAGGTGTCGGAGGTGGAGTTCGCCTCGCTGTTTGTTCAACTCACTGTTGCGGGCAATGAAACGACACGCGGACTGATCAGCAGTGGCATGCACGAACTGCTCAGGCGTCCGCACCTGTACCAGCAGTTGCAAGCCCATCCGGAGCAACTGCCGCTGGCGATTGAGGAAATGCTGCGCTGGACCTGTCCCTTGCACTACTTTCGTCGCACCGCCACCTGTGACACCCGGATTCGGGGGCAGGCGATAAAGGCGGGCGACCGGGTGGTGATGCTGTACAGCTCGGCCAATTTCGATGAAGACGTCTTTGCTGCTCCGATGAACTTCGATATCACGCGTAACCCCAACCCGCACATGGCCTTCGGCCACGGTATTCACCTGTGCCTGGGCGCAAATCTGGCGCGCCTGGAAACGCGGATATTCTTTGAGGAGTTCTTCCGGCACTTTGCAGGCATCGAATCCTGCGCCGAACCGGTTTTTATTCGCTCCAACAGCATTCACGGGTTCAAGGAGATGCCCGTGTTGCTCACGCCGGCGTAATGGCATCTCACTTTTCGGGTAGGGTAGTTCTGCGGGAGCCGCCACTGCGCGGGACAAGTCTGTTCGCTCAAAAGGCTGAGATATTCGCTCTACAGACTTGTCCCGCGCAGGGGCGCAGTGCTGGCGCTGATCAAACAACCGCTGGGGGTGGCTGTGTGTGGCACAGGAGGAGGCAGACGGTTCCGGTTCTTGCCGCTAATGCTCATGAAACAGGAATTTGAAGCCTGTGTATTTTGACGCGCAATACTACTGGCGGGTGCTGCGCCATGTCTGGTCGCTAAAGCACTGGCCGGGGCGCAACCGTACGCTGTTGCGCTTGCTGTTACTGGTGCCTCTGGAATACATGTTTCACGCGCTCTTTTTTACCCTGGATTACATTTTTTTCCCGACGCTGTGGCGGCAAAAGGTAGAGCGGCCGGTGTTCATTGTGGGTCATGCCCGCAGTGGCACGACGCTGGCACACAGGTTGTTGGCTGCGGACGGTGAAACTTTCAGCTACTTTCTGTACTGGGAGATGTTCTTTCCCTCGCTGTTGCAGAAGAAAATTATCAGGGGACTGGGCTACGTCGATGAGAAGTGGCTGGGTCGAGTCGCCAACAAGCGCCTGATCGCCTGGGATGATAAGAAATACGGCAAGTACCGGCACATGCACGATATGAGCCTGTGGAATTCCGAGGAGGACCAGTTTGTGATGCGGGCGGCGTTTGTGACCCAGCAGTGGTCACTGGATATACCCATGATGGATGTCATCGACCTGTTTCATGTCGATGAGATGGCGCCGAACAAGCGCCGTCGCTGGATGCATCATTACCGCGAGTGCGTGAAACGCCAGCTGCTGCTGAACGGCGGCAACAGGATACACCTGAGCAAGAACCCGGTGATGAGTGGTTGGGTAGAGGCGCTCATTGAAACCTTTCCCGATGCCCGCATCGTCGTCATGATGCGCGATCCCGCCCAGTGTATTCCCAGTGTGCTGAAGCTCGTGGAAATTTCGTGGAAGGGCAAGGGCTGGAAACGCGCCGACTACGCGCGCTCGCTGCAGATGCTGACGGACATCTCCTTTGAAAGTTTCCACCACCCGGCGCAGGTGCTGTCCCGTCATCCGGCGACGCCACAGATAGTGGTCGATTACCGCGAGCTGACGACTGAGCCGCGCGCGACTGTGCATAAGATATATCGAGCGCTTGCTATGCCCCTGGCCGACAGCTTCGACCAGTTTCTGCGCTCCCAGGAGGAGCGGGAGAAATCCCACGCACACGAATTCCATTACAGTATCGACGATTATGAACTGTCGCGGGAAAGGATCGAGTCACAGTTGAGTGAGTTTTATGACACCTGGGGCTGGCCCCGTGCCGCGAGCATGCCGCAGGTCACTGAGAGCAGCGGGAGCTGAACGATGGGAATGCTGTCCAATAGAACTGCATTGATTACCGGGGCCAGCCGCGGTATCGGGCTGGCGATCGCGCGGCGCTTTGCGGCGGAAGGTGCTGCCGTGGTGCTGTGCGCCTCACGCTGGGGTGCCCACGGCAATCTCAGGGGAACGCTTGAAGGGGCAGTACAGTTGATCCAGGATGCGGGCGGCAGGGCGGCGGGCATCGCCTGCGACCTCAGCCAGGCGGACGCACGGGCCGACCTCGTGCAGCAGGCGGCTGCGCCCTTCGGCCCCGTGGACATCATCGTCAATAATGCCGCCGCCTCGAAAATGCGCCTGCCCAGCGAGACTCCGACCCGCGAGCGCAGCTGGATGTTCGATGTCAACGTCAATGCACCGATTGATCTGGCACAGCAGGCGCTACCCGGTATGCGTGAACGCGGCTGCGGCTGGATTCTCAATATCAGCAGCAGCACTGCAAGCCAGCCCGTGGTGCCCTATCGCGATTCACAAATTGCGGCCCACGTCATCTGTGCCTATGGCGCGACCAAGGCGGCGCTGGACCGCTATACCCAGGGACTTGCGCATGAGGTAGCGAGTGCCGGTATCTTCGTCAATACCCTGGCACCGGAGGCGATTGTGTTGACGTCTGGTGCCGAATACGTGCGCGACATCGCGCGGCGCAATCCGGATATGGCGGAACCGGTGGAGGTCATGGCTGAAGCGGCGCTGGAGTTGTGCCGTGGCCGCCACGTGGGTTGCGTCAGTTACAGTCGCCGCCTGCTGCACTCACTGGGCCTGCCGGTGAAGAGCCTTGACGGACAGACCATTCTGGGCGATGCATTTCTGGCCGCTGATCTGGAAGCAACTGCGTGAGGGACTTGTTATGAGCGCTACAGACACCAACGTTGCGCAGGAACTGCGTGCCGCCTGGGACGATATGATAGCCGCGCTGCAGGAGGCCCGCGATGCGATTGACCAGCCGCAACTGATGCCGCCGCCCGCCACCGAGCGCAACCTGGCGGAGGGCTACCGCTACCTGATGGGTTATGTGCACAGCGCGGTGGAACGCGCGTTCCATGAGGATCCGGTGCGCCCTCATTTTCGCAATGCCTTGTCCATCATCACGCGCAGCACTATTGATAACGCTGACGCGATCTATTTCTGCACCGCCATCGATGGCAGGTACAGCTATTGCCTGCGGGGCAGGGCAGGCGACACCCGTCACTGGCGCGGTGAAGAACCCGTCGCGGGTGTCCCTAAAGCACCACACTACGTGATTTTCGAAGCCACTTGCGGCGCGTTGCCGGGTGACACGGGTTCGCTCACCGAATTGCGCCCCGGCCTGAAGACACAGACTGGACGCCTGGACTCCACCCATATCGCGGTCAATGAAGACGGCAGCTTCGAGATAATTTTGGCACCGGAACGGCCACCGGGCTATAGCGGTAATTTCATCCCGACCCTCAAGGAGGTGCCACGGCCACACACGACGGGTTACACCCGATCCGACGAGCGTTTTGCCAATTACATCAGCGGTCGGCAACTGTTCAACGACTGGGAGCACGAGGAGGCGATTCATTTTGACATAGTCCAGTTGGGCGCCGAGGGCAGCCACGCGCCGCCTTACACTGCAGGTAAAGCGGCCGCAGAGCTGCGCCGTTGTGGCGAGATCGTGCGCAACCAGATGCACTTCTGGAACGCATTCTGGACCGTACTGATGGGCACGTACGGCATGCGTGAAGGGAGCATTCCCGGCATCGCTTTTCCGCGCAATGCATTTAACACGATCAACGCGGCCTCGGGTGCGACCGGCGGTGGCCAGAGCACGAATCTCTATGCCGGCGGCGTGTTCGAGTTGGCGCCGGATGAGGCGCTGATCATTGAAAATCACATTCGCCTCAAGCCGCAGTATATCGGTTTCCAGGTCGGCAATTTATGGGGTGAATCGATTGAGTACGCCAACCAGATCGGCAGCCTTAACGGCCACCAGCTGACAGTCGATGCAGACGGCATCATTCGTATCGTGCTGGCCCACAATGACCCCGGCGTTCCCAACTGGGTGGACACGACCGGCCACCGGGAGGGCTTCATGACGCCGCGCTGGACGTATAGTGAGACCCCCGCCCCCGAGGATTGGCCGACGATTACCGCGAAAAAGGTGCTGTTCAGCGAGATCCGGCAATTTCTGCCCGAGGGCACCGGGGTGGTCAGTCCCGAGCAGCGGCGACAACAGATCAGCATCCGGCAGCGGCACGTGCAAAAACGCTATCGGGTGTTTTGAGAATGAGCGCCACGATGCAAGGTAAAGTTGCGTTGGTCATGGGCGGCGCTGTGGGCACCGGTCGTGCGACCGTGCTGGCGTTTGTGCGAGAAGGTGCCGCGGTGGTGATCGCCGATGTCAATGAGAAAAGCGGGCGCGAAACACAGGCGCTGGTGGAAGCGCAGGGTGGCCAGGCACTTTTTGTGGCCGCCGATATGGGCCGGGCGGCTGACGTGCAGGCAGTGATGGAGCAAACCCGACAGGTCTTTGGCGGCCTGCACATGGTTTCCAACAACGCTGCGCTCGGCGCGCCGAACAAGCCGGTTACCGAACTCACGGAGGAGGAGTGGGACCGCTGCATGGCGGTGACGCTGCGCGGTGTGTGGCTGTGCATGAAGTACCAACTGCCGTTGATTGAAGCATCAGGCGGCGGCGCGATAGTGAATATCGCCTCCGTATCTGGCATTCGCGGTGAAGCCTTCCAGTCAGCCTACGTTGCTGCCAAGGGTGGCGTTATCGCTCTCAGCAAGACCGTGGCAGTGGAATACGCCAGACGCGGAATCCGCGTGAATACCGTCTGTCCCGGCGGCATCAACTCCGGCGGCATGGCCTTCTACCTGAAGAAAATGCCCGAGATGCGTGAAAAGGCACTCAATGCCCACGCCATGGGGCGCCTCGCGGAGCCGGAAGAAATCGCGGATGCCGTGGTCTACCTCTGCTCCGAGCGCGCCTCTTTTATTACCGGGCACGACCTGGTGGTGGATGGCGGGGTGCTGGTCAGGTCGAACGTGCTCGATCTGTAGGCGGAGTCAGCCAGAGCCGAGTTATCACTTTTTATAGGTAGAAAGCCGTAACGCTCGTACTGGCAGGTGTAGGTCCGCAATGTGGCGAGTAGCGGCCGCCAGGGACCCTGGAACTGGAATTTCGCTTTCACCAGCGATCTTAAGCTTCTGAGTCAGATACTACTAATCTATCGAGTCTGTAGATAGCGGCCTAACTTGATGGCGGGCTTTTCGATACAGTGATACACCAGGCCTGCCAGTAGAATCGACAACAATAGACATATAAATATGAGCCCACTGAGATGCAAATCCTTCCAGTTGTGAAATTGAGTCCAGACCATTTTTGTCACGAAAACAGATGCAATTGGATGTAACAGGTAGAGCGAATAACTTATCGTGCCAAGCCAAACGAGAAAACCGTGGTTCAGCTTTATATAAAGAGCCCCTACGATAAATAAACCCAAACCGAGGAAGTATGGAAGCATAACGTGAACCTGGTCAAATTTTCCCTGAAGAACCCAGGTACTTGTCAGCGACCGTTGGCCGCCACAAAATGGCGGAAAGTAGAACGACCACAAGTACAACTATTGGAATCTGAAAGGAAATGAGAGAACATGTTTGTTTTCGGCTATCGTACCAGATGCGAAACAGGCCACCCCAGAACATAATGGCCAGATTCCATGGCAAGTATATCCAGGTCTCGCCCAATGAAAGTTCAATTTCTCTTACAATATCTGCGCGTTTCAATATCCACTGGCTAACCGCCATTAAAATAATGCCAATAAAAAACAGGACAAGCGGCTTGTGTAGCCAGCCACACAAAAATAATGAAAGGCATAGGAAGTAGAAAATTAACTCGACTTCAAGCGTCCAATAGAGTCCCTGTAGCGGCTCGACATTAAAGAACGAATAAAGCATCACAATATTTCCGAAAACCTGTGATAAATCATACGTCACCCCATCCCATAAATATGCCTTGCCAAGGATCAGCACGATAGACATCCAAAATGCGGGATAAAGCCTGAAAAAACGGCTGATTAGGAATTTTCGCGCACCGTCGTATTTCCCCCCTTTCAAAGTGGGACAAATCACGAATCCGCTAATCGCAAAAAAAGCTATAACACCAAGGTGTCCAAACCCTAGTTGAAACGCAATATCGTACAGGAAAGTACCATTTGCCTTTACGGCGGGTATCATGACAAAACCGTCAGAAAAATGCATGAAAGCGACTAATAGCGCGGCGATGCCACGTATTGAGTCGATATGACCCATACGATTACTTGGTAAGGCGTTCAATTCTTGTCTTTCTGCTTTTTATTGTAAAAAAACCCAGGTTACAGCGAGTCGCAACTCCATGGAGCGTAACACAGTGAAAAACTCGAACAAGACAAATATATCCCTTATTGATTAAACCCGAATAGTCTGACGACGTACAAAGACAGCACTATTCAGGGGAGACCCTCTATAGTCCAGGAGCGTAAAAGAAACCCCAATTGGCGCATGTTTGCATTGGTGCCTCGCCCTGGTGGACGGACTGGTGATTCAATTTCGAACCTTATGGTCATGATGCGGGGATAATTTTTCCGATCCAGGTCAAACACCAGAGCAATGTTGTTCGGTGAAGTCGATCGACCCGCAGCCAGTTCGCTCCCAAACTGATCCAGTATCCGAACCTGCTGACTACCTCCGCTGGGAATAATCATATCCCCAAGTATGGCGATCTGAACTCGATCTGGCAGGCCTTCCGTATCAAAAGCCACCTCGGCGTACTCTCCGTCTGTCCATACTCCCTGATCTTCAACTCCCGACCACCCCTTCCCAAGTGTCAGCGCGCGATTCAATGCCGCGCCTCCACTTATCTTGACGCCGACCGGTGGCTTTGGAGACCAAACATAGGTCAACTGTGGAGAAACTGACAGGTCAGACGTGTCAATCAAAGCCTCCCCGGATAGTCGACAGATGAGTTTCCCATCGTCTATAAGAGCGAATGCGGATACGGTTGTAGGCTTCTCAATGTTGCCGTGACCGCGCCAAACAGCTCTGTGCACGGCGACAGAGTCCGTCATGGTTCGGGTGGTCTTGCGATCGAAATAGGGTCCGCGTCCGAAGCCAATTACCTTGTCGTTCTGATCGACCAGTACGATGTTGCGAAGTGCGCGACCGGAAACCAAATCCCAGGCCCATCCCGAAGCCCGAATATAGATACTGTTGTCTGAGACGACCCTTTCTGTGTCCGCGATCCACCCGGCGCAGCGACCAGGGTCGGCAATGCTCGATTTCTCGTGTATTGACGCTCCGAGCCAATCCGACCAGGGGAGCGCGAAAACTGATAAGTGGGATCGCCTCATGCGATCTGATTGCTGCAAAATGACAGGTTCGATGTCAAAGACCTGCAGCAGCGCCTCGTGGTCCAGAACGCCAGAGAGAAGTGCCGTTTCGGCAGTATATCGTCCCCCCATAAACATATCGGCCTTGTCTGCAAATCTTGAACCGGCAATCTGCAATCCGAGTCCAACCAGCAGCGCCATTGCCGTTGCAAGTGCATGCAGCGATTTACTTCTTCTCGATGCAACAAGGTAAACCCATAGCAATAAACAACACCATAGCAGCAGGACAGGTGTTACATAACGAAGGGAATTTGGCGCCCCGATTGTTCCAAGTTTGTATCGTCCAAGAGTGGTAACGAAAGCCGTACCAATAACAAAAACCACTATTCCGGCAGAGTACCAAATCGCCCTTGTGTATGCTTGCTCTGCGCACAAGCTTGGGCATGACCATCGACAGGCTCAAAATGAGCGCGATGAATCCTATCACTTTGGGATCGCCGAATTTTAACAGTTCCGCTATTGGCGCCCCCAGATAAGTTAGAAAATACGAACAGAAAATCGGAAGATCTTCAAGGTTGGCGGCATGGACACTTTTTGAAAAAGATACCCTCCAAAGGATCAATACCGCAATCAGCGCAATTGCTGCAATGAGAACTATGTGCTTCCTTGGTCGATCCAGGATAAACGACATTATCAAGAGAATGGGAAATGCCAGTACGCCATTTGCCAATGTGAATGAGGCTAAAAAAGCAAGCGCGGAAGCCGCACAAGTGTTTCCGAGTGTAGTTCTACCTTGAACAAACACGAGGAAACTTGCAGTAGTTAATGCAAATACGCCGACAAACGATGTTTGGAATCCCCACGTGAAATTATAAAAATGGTTCAGCGAAAGCAAAAAAACTGCTGCGACTGATGTCGCTATGAGGTCTATCCGGCGACCTGTTCCCAGCGCGCAGATGGCGCCTAGCATTATGATAAGCAGTATCTGCGAAAGCATAATAGTCGCAAAATTGAAAACGTTACTGCCCCGGAAAAAAATCAAGTCAATGAGAAAGCCGAGTCGTCCAAGGATGATCAGATGCTCACTGTGATGTTGAAATAAATTCGTACTGGCATCTTCCGGGAGCGCATATAACCACTGATCCCAAAATGGCAGGGCCGTATAGGTTTCTATGAGATAACCTACCGTTGTGTACAGGCTCCAGAATGTGAGCGCGATAGCAAATAGCAATGACATGTTTTCAAAATGTCGAAGCGAGAGATATCGTAATATTCCTTTACGGCTGCCATATTGGTCAGAAGAACTGTGTGCTTGCCGGAGTATTTAGCACGGTATATCCCATATGAAGTGGACCCGAAAGCTTGGGCGATCAATGGATCGCCTTTAATGGCGACCCTGACCAAAAAAGAACACGCGCCCTTAAACGATTTTATTTTCTTGAAATATCATCACGGCAATATAGCGATTGGCGCTGAGTTGCCGGGTTCGATTGTAATCCATTTCAATATACATGAACGGTGTTGAAAGTGTGTAATTTGAGCCACTTTTTCCGACGATTTGTACACGGCTTGCGGGAGGCAAACGTCCTTAATTTATGACTCGAGATCAGGGAAATAGTGTTGCATTGCGCCGTATCTTTAGCCGGCCTTCAAATAGCTGGATAGTTGTCCGCGTCGAGTATGGCTATCAACGCCTTGCAGTTGCGCAGATGGGCTTGTTGCTGCTTTATTAAATATTGCGATTATCCAGCGCGGTAAGGTCGAAGTCGGGGATATGCATCTGCGGTGTTTTGCCGCCATCAACCGGCAGGATCACGCCGGTGATGAAGGAGGCGGCATCGGAGGCGAGGAAGCAGATGGCTTCCGCGATTTCTTCCGGGGTGCCGATGCGCTGCAGGGGAATAGCGCCGGCCATCGCATCCTGCATCGCTTTGTTTTTCATCGTTGATGCGTCCAGGCCTGGGGTCAGCACCGCGCCGGGGGCGACCACATTGACCCGCACATTGTAAGGCGCTGCTTCCATCGCGGCGCACATCGTGAACTGATTGACCGCAGCCTTGGCTGCCGAGTAGGCGCCGGCGGCGATGCCCGCACGCAGGCTGCTCACCGACGAAACATTCACAATTGAACCAAAGCCCTGTGCCTGCATCACCTTCATGGCGGCCTGTACGCCGATAAAAACGCTTTCCACCGATACACCGAAATTGGCGCGCCACTGCTCGATGGTTTGCGTCACGACCATGCCGCCAATCACCGAGGGGGCATTGTTGACCAGCACGTCCAGTCGCCCGTGCTGGGCAGCGGTATCCGCAATCAGTGCGGCAAAACCAGCGACGTCAGCGACATCCAGTGCGACCCCGGTGCAACTGCCCCCGCTCGCCCTGATCGCAGCGACCAATTCATCCAGCTTGGGTTTGCGCCGCGCGCAGGCCACCACATGCGCGCCCTCTGCTGCCAGTTGCAGCGCGGTGCTGCGGCCAATACCCATGCTGCCGCCGGTGACGATGGCAACCTTGCCCTGAAATCGTGTGGCTTGCATGGTACTGTCCTCTTTTATAAGTATTGAGCGTTGCAGGCTGCAGGGCTAGCCGGCAAGCGCCAGCGTGGCCGTGCCGGATACATGTGATTCCCCGGCTGTTGTTGCCTGCAAATTCCACGGTCACCCGGGGCTCGCTGCCGCAGTGGTCCAGTTTTGTCACCTTGCCCTGCATGACCATGGTGTCACCGGGTACATTGGGCGCCTGCAGTTTGAACTTCAGCTGCCGCAGGCGACTGCCCGCGCCGGCCCAGTCACTGAGGTAGCGTGCGCACAATCCGCTGGTGGTCAGGATGTTCATGAAAATATCAGGCATCGCAGCGGCCTTGGCCGCAGGCAGGTTGTGGTGCACATCGGTAAAATCCTGGGTTGCCAGCGCCCCACTGACGATGAGCAGGTGGGTGATGGGGATTGCCAGTTCCGGCAGGGCCTGGCCCTCGTGTAAGGAATGGTAGCTGATGTCGGTGAAGTTGCTGCGCCACGGCGTGTCGTTGGACCGATGAGTGGGCGGGGCAGGGGTCTCCTGCCCAGCCTGACTCGCTGTGCCATCCACTGCCTTGGGCCGGTACACGAAATAGGTGATCAGGGCTTCTGCAAATAACGCGTCATCCTGATCCAGAAATTCCACCTGATCAGTGACAAAGTGACCGGCCCCCAATGCGGTCTGCTTGAGTGGGCTGATCGTGACAATGGTCGAGAAGTGGTGTGCGCGGTCACCTTCCAGCAACAGGCGATGAAAGTTGATGTCGTAGCTGACGGCGACGATGCCGGGAAAGCCATGGGCTGCGAGGGCATCAAAAACCATTGGGCCGGCGGTGGCGGGAGTGCCCGGCGCGTAGGCGGAATTGACGTCACGCATGGTCCACATCTGCATCATGGCCGGCGGCGCGACGACACGGTCAAACCCGGCGCGACTGCGATACTCGTCATCCAGGTACAGTGGGTTGCCATCGCCCATGGCGGAGCACCACTGCCAGACCTGCACCCTGCTCACGGCATTGAAACTGCAGTACGGCCCGGTGCGGTGGCCCGTCAATGCTGCTAGATCCAACAACTGATCTGCGCCCTTCGTTGCTGACATGGAAGCCTCCGCTTTCCTAGACTGGCGGTACGGAATAACCGCTCCACACAGAGACGTAGTTGTCGTTATAGTGTGCAGCCAGCGATGTGTGCAGGTCCTGCACCTCCCACTTTTTCGCGCCCCGCGGATTCACGATGGCTCCCATCAGGGTGGGGCGCTGCAGGATCTGCACCTCGTTACCCCACACCACCAGTACCTCGCCAGAGATTTTTGCGGCCTCGGGCGAACACAGGTAGCCCACCAGTGGTGCGACGTTGGCCGGGTCAAACATGTGGAAGCTGCCATCGGCCGGCGCCTGGAACATCTCTGCCGTCTGGCCACTGGCGGTCATGTCAGTGAGCGCGCGCGGCATGATCACGTTGCAGGTGATGCCGTACTTGGTCAGCAGCTGCGCCGCGCCCATGCTCATGGCGATAATGCCCGCCTTGGCGGAGGCGTAGTTGGGCTGGCCCGCAGAACCGTAGATCGCGGCCTCCGAGGAAGTGCTGATCAGGCGACCGTAAACGGCATCGCCGCCCTTGGCCTTGTCGCGCCAGTAGGCGGTGGCGTTGCGCATGTTGACGAAGTGACCGCGCAGGTGCACGCGCACCACCGAGTCAAACTCATCATCACTCATACCGAAGATAGTCTTGTCGCGGCAGAAGCCCGCGTTGTTGACCATGATGTTGAGGTCGCCGTAGGTCTTGAGGGTGGTTTGCAACAGGTTTTGCGCGTCATTGCTGTCGGCGCAATCGCCCAGTACTGCTATCGCCTCGCCGCCAAAGCCCTTGATGTCCTCCACCGTGGCGTGCGCTGCGGCTGCGGCGTCGGGTCGGTTGATGTCATTGATGACCACTCGTGCGCCCTGGCGTGCGAGTTGCATCGCTTCCTCGCGGCCGAGGCCGCGGCCCGCGCCGGTGATGATGGCGACTTTGCCTGTCAGGTCTCCCATGAATGTTCTCCTCAGATGCGTTCGATGATGGTGCCGGTGCCGACCGACGAGCCGCAGCACATGGTGATCAGCGCGGTGGTTTTGTCGGAGCGCTCCAGTTCATGCAGCGCCGTGGTGATCAGGCGTGCCCCGGTGGAACCCACGGGGTGGCCGAGCGCGATCGCGCCGCCGTTCACGTTGACCTTGGTCATGTCCGCCTTGTACACCTGCGCCCAGGACAGCACGACCGCCGCGAAGGCCTCGTTGATTTCGACCAGGTCGATATCCTGCATGGTCATGCCGGTTTTCCTGAACAGCGCGGCGGTGGCATCCACCGGGCCGTCCAGCAGGTAGTAGGGATCGGTGCCCACCACGACATCCGCGAGGATGCGGGCGCGCGGCTTGAGGCCGCGAGCCCTGGCCTCGTCTGCGGTCATCCACAGCACCGCGGCGGAACCGTCGGAAATCTGCGAGGAGTTGCCCGCGGTGTGGATGGTGTCTTCCATCACCGGCTTGAGCTGCGGCGAGCGCTTCCAGGGTCGTCTCGCGCAAGCCCTGGTCGCGGTTGACCGTGCGGGTCTTGCCGGTGGGCTTGCCGTCCTCACCCATGATGGGCGCTTCCACGCTGAACACTTCGCGGTCGAAGCGGCCTTCCGCCCACGCCTGCTTGGCGCGCAATTGTGAGTTGTAGGCCAGCTGGTCGGCCATTTCGCGGGTGATGCCGCGCTTCTTGGCAATGCGCTGGGCGCTGGTGAACTGGTCGGGGCTGGAATCCCAGGGCCAGTCGGTGGGAATGAAGTAGCCCGGGCCGTTGTAGACGTTGGCGCCGAGGCCGACGCGGCTCATGGCTTCCACGCCACAGGCGATGCCGATATTGACCGAGCCGGTGGTGACCATCGAGGAGATCATGTGGTTGGCGGTCTGCGCGGAGCCGCACTGGTTGTCCAGCGTGGTGCCGCCGGCGGTGTAGTCCTTGCCCATGGTCAGCCAGGCGTTGCGCGTGATATTGCCGGCCTGCTCGCCCGCCTGGGTGACGCAGCCGCCGGCCAGGTAATCCACGTCGGCATACTCCAGGCCGCTGCGCTTGACGATTTCCTGCAGGGACAGGGCCAGCAGGTGCGTGGCATGAAAGTCGCACAAATCCCCCACGCCGGGCTTGCCGCGGGCGATGGGGGTCCTGACTGCTTCTACGATAACGGCTTCACGCATGGTTGATCCTCGAATAGTGGCAGCCGAATTCAATGCGTCTGCCGGGATGAAAGTTCAGCGGCCCAGTGTACTGGACAGGGGTTGTTATTCAATGACGGATGGGGTCACTTGTGGGGGCCTATTTTGCCGTTTTTGGCGGCTAACAGACAGCATAGCCAGGGCGAGAAAGAGCGGATGGTATAGCTGATTAAGCCGTGCTGTGATTGCGTGTATGGCTTCCAACGCGGCGAGTGGAGCCGCCTTATTTCTTGGATTTCACGGGCGGTGTTGCTACAGTGCGCGTTGTTCAGGACTACGCCCCTTAATTTACAATACTTACAGAGCGGAATACCCATGCGTCTTATGCCATGCATCCCCATTAGATTTTCGGCCCTATCCCGTGGGATTACTGGCATCGCCCTCGCGTTATTGCTGGGAGCCTGCTCCGACGGCGGCAATAACGTCATCCAGTTGCCGGGGCAGGACACGCCGCCGTTCCAGGAGTTGGTCGAGCAGGGCGTGACTCGCTACCTGGGCGTGTACTCGCCGAGCGGTACGTCCCAGGAAGGGAACATCGTCAATCACCAATTTGGTACGGGCAATGGGCCGCTGTGCCTCACTGGCGAGCCCTACACCATGGCCACGCGGGATGAAGGCACTGAAGACCTGATGATATTCCTGCAGGGCGGCGGCGCCTGCTGGTTTGACCTGTGTGCGGCGACTGCCGAAGCCGCGCCCGGTATTCCCGCGTTGGGAGTGCTCAACCCCGATCTTGCACTCAATCCCCTGGCGGGTATCAGTACCGTGTACCTGCCGTATTGCGATGGCGGACTCTTCGCCAGTGACGCCGATGTGGACACTGACGGTGATGGCATTAATGATCGCTTCCATCGCGGCCTGCACAACCTTTCCGCCGGCCTGGATGTCGCAGTGCGCGCCTTTCCCGCGCCGCGCCGGATCGTGCTGGTGGGCGTCAGCGGCGGTGGCTACGGTACGCTCTTCGCGCTGCCGATCGTGCGTCAGTTGTACCCCGGTATCCCCATCGAGGTCGTGAACGATTCCGGCATTGGCCTTAACCGCCCTAACGACCCGGAGTTTAACCAGCAAATCATCGACTACTGGAATATTGGCGCCTTCTTTCCCGCCAGTTGCCCGGAGTGCAATGTGCAGGGTTCCTCCGCCGGGATCATTAACTGGCAGTTGCAGCAGGACCCCGATATGCGCCTGGGGATGCTGAGCTACACCCAGGATGCCACCATCGGCACGTTCTTCCTGGGCATTGGGGGTCCGGCATTTGAAGCCCTGCTGCGGCCCACGCTGGCGGATGTGGAGGCGGCGCATCCCGACCGGATGCGCAGTTTTGTGCGTGCGGGGGCTACCCACACCTTCCTGGAGAGCGACCTGTCGATCAACGTGCAGGGCGTGTCTGTCTCCGCGTGGGTTGCATCCATGATTGATGGACCGGCGGAAAACTGGAAGTCTGTCAGCGAGTAGCGAATCCACTATTGTTTAAGCCGGGAGAAATCCGATGACAATCGCACTCGAACTGCCACACAGGCAGCGTGTACTTCCCGGTTGTGAACTGCAAGGCTACGAGACCCTGTTCGACGAAACATCCTACTGGATCAGCCCGGAGAAAATTGTCGGGGAAATTCCCAGAGGGCTTGAAGGCACCTTGTTTCTCAACTGTCCGGGCAGGAACAAAATTGGCGACCAGCAGTATGGTCACTGGTTTGATGGCGACGGCATGATCAGTGCGGTGACTATCAAGGGCGGTCGCGTACACTATAAAAATCGTTATGTGCGTACCCCCAAGTATGTCAACGAGACCGCCGCGCAGAGAATCCTGTATCGCGGCGTGGGCACGCAGATTCCGGGTGGTTTTCTGCGGAACATGTTCAGGGCGCCCGGCAACGCCGCCAATACCAGTGTCATATTGCACGGCGGCAAACTGCTGGCGTTATGGGAGGGCGGAAAACCCTTCGAGCTGGATCCGGCCACGCTGGCAACGGTGGGCGAGTATACCTACGGGGGCGGCTTGTCTGCGAGCCAGCCCTTCAGCGCCCACCCCCGGCTCGACCCGCGCACCGGAACCCTCTATAACTTCGGCGTATTCGGTGTGCCCAAACCGAAACTGCATTTTTACAAGATTGATGGCAACGGTGCGCTGGTGTCCAACGTATCCCAATACGTCGGCGATTATTCCATGTGCCATGATTTTGCCATCACCGACAAGCACGCCGTGTTCGTATTGTGTCCGGCGTTCATGCGTACCCCGTTCAAATTCCTGTTCGGCTTCAACAGCATTTTTGAGTCCATCGAATTTGATCAAACTGCAAAAACCAAAGTGGTGGTGCTGGAGCTGGCCACGGCAAAGCTGGTCAGGGAGTATGAGTTGGACAGCTTTTTCGGCTTTCATATCGGCAATGCGCACGAGCACGGCGATGAGATTTCTGTCGATGTGTTGTGCGTCAAGGACATGGACATCATGGGCGGGCTGGCGGACGTGTTCATGGAGCGAGGGGATGATTTCAGGTTCCTGGCCAATGGCGCCACGTTCAATCGCTTCACCCTGAACCTGTCTAGCGGGAAGGCATCCAGAGCGTTGGTACCCGGCTCTATAGCAGGCGAGTTTCCCGCCTGGAATGCCCGCTACACCGGCATTGAGAATCGCTATACATGGCTGGCCACGATTGTGGAAAACGGCACACCCTACGGATTCAATGCCTACCAGAAGATCGACCACCAGACCGGGGAGTTAAAGCTGCACGATTTTGGCGCGGGACGCTTTACCTCAGAACCCAATTTCTTCCCGCTTGGGGAAAACGCCCGGGAGGATGAGGGCTACCTCATTTCCATCGTCTACAACCACGCGCGCCGGAAAAGTGAAGTGGTGATTCTGGATGCCACGGATATGCAGCGGGAACTGGCGGTTATCCCGCTGGACCACCATGTTCCCTTTGGCTTCCACGGTGGCTTTTACCCGCAGACGTTCATCTAGCAAGCGCCCTGTACTAGGGCGCAAAGATGTCGGAGCCCGCCGCATGAGTTTTTATCAAGTCCGCATCTGCCCGCAGTAAAAAGCCCTTGGTCACAGCCTCTTCGGTCGTCTTATTGACGGCCTCAATATAGGCGGCATTGCTTGCATACAACGCGCCGAGGGTAGTGGCGTCAAACAGTTTGGTAGTGCCGGAGAGGAAGCAAAAATCAATATTGTCGATGTTGATCTCATCTATCTTGGAAAAATCCGGCTGGGGTTGACCCTCACCTTCGAGAATGGCGATGGGTGCATCCACATAGGACGTGCGAACACCGCCCTTGACGTTGCCCAGGGCATCGCGCACAAACGCGGCGGGCTCGCCTGCGACAGATAGTCGCTCCGCTTTTGCCGGTTCAGTGCCATCGACAATCCAGGCGTTCAGCGCGTGTATCGCGGCATTGGCGACGAAATGCTGGGGCCCGGCATTCACAGGTATGGTGCATTCAATAATGCCCGGAACCGGCTTGTCGTTTTCAACTATCGCGGCAATCTCCGGGTTGGTGCCGGTATCAAAGCGGTTATCCAGGAAGGTGTAGAGATCGGCATGGGCGGTGCCCGCCATTTCCCACAGGCGAAAGCGGGCGCTGTCCTCCTGATTACTTGGGTGCGAGCCCAGTATGAAAAGATCAGTCTCGGTTTGCAGCATCAGCACGGGAGTCCCCAGGTCCTGCCGGACGCGGACCACGGCGGGCGTTGGCAGCGTGGGTTTGAGGAAATCGCCCTGCAGCGGCGCACTGCCGCTGGTGCGACTGTGGACAAAATAGCCATCAAAAAGTGCATGCAGCGGCGCAAAGGCGTTCACATAGGTCATCATGCGCCCGGCAGATTGTGATTCACCGGCGGCGATCAGGCGCTTCGCAGACAGGTTACCCAGTGGCGAGACCGCGCCCGGCGTTCTGATGGCCTGCGCCACCTGCGAGTAAATGTCGTAGGAGTAGTTATCGCCAGGGTGATTGAGGCTGTCATAGCGATCGCCACTGACGCCTCCGGGTATAATCGCGGCAGCACTGCCATCGATGAGTGCATCAACGCCGACCTTCTGCGCAGAGATCCCGACCCAGGCGTAGCCACTGCGCATCAATTCGGTATGCGTCATGCCCCAGTCCGGGCCGGAGTCAAAACCGGCGCTGACGTTCAGCCACTCGACGAGCACGCTGCCGTTAAATTTTGCCGGGTCGCTGGGCCGGATCACGACAATGCGGGTTTTGTAGTTCGCCTGCTCGCTCGCTTGCACCTGCCACTGACCGTCCGGCTGCAACTCGTTGACATTGGTGTACGCGTTGGCGGTGCCCGACACAAAATACTCTGCCTGCTCATAGCCCAGCGGCGCCAGCGGAATAAAGGTACTGACCAGGGTTGGTTTGCCCGCTATCGGCCCCTCGATCACGGCACCGGGCACCGCCACGGTATTGGGATTCCCCGCGCCCGGCACGCCCAGCGTGGATGCCTGGTCGCTGTTATTGTCATTGTTATTGTTATTGCTGTCGCTGCATGCGGCCAGGAGCGAGCAGAGTAGAATAAAAAGAACAGGCAGCGCTCGGCTGGGTGTTAAATTCAGGGTGGATATTGTCACTGGTCGGGTACCTTTACCTTATCTGTTAATTAATGCGTCCATGGTAATGCAATTACACAAACCACCACAATGTATCATCGCAACGAGAGTCCCTGTGGCAGACAAGCCTGGCGAGCGAATGCCCTCTGTTTTTGAGCGACCAGGCTTGTCTGCCACGGGGACGGCTGGCAAAGCGGGAGCGGCAACGGGACACGCATACCCGCCACCACAAGGACCAGTATCAGTCCATCCTGCCCAGAA
This sequence comes from uncultured Gammaproteobacteria bacterium, assembly GCA_963762235.1. Classification (GTDB taxonomy): domain Bacteria; phylum Pseudomonadota; class Gammaproteobacteria; order Pseudomonadales; family Halieaceae; genus Marimicrobium. The sequence goes on from CAVXKH010000007.1 coordinate 26,263, forward strand.
TCGCACCACCCGTCGGAATCCCCACACCGGACGTCACCAGCGCATGATTGACGGTCTTGGCCGGCTGGTTGACCGACGTGCCGCGCACCAGGCGGGTGGCCTCCACGATGCCGTTGACGCCGTGGATATAGGCCTCACTCAGCTGGCCGCCATGCGTGTTGGTCGGTAGCCGGCCATTGGTGCGCAGCGCGCCGTCCTTGACAAAATCGCCGGACTCGCCGTAGCCGCAGAAGCCCCAGGCTTCCAGCTGCCACAGCACGATCGGTGAGAACGCGTCATAGATAACCGCCGCATCGATGTCCTGGGCAGACAGGCCGCTCATGGCATACACATTCTGCGCCGCGCGCTCCATCTCTGGAATGGCCGCGAATTCCTCGCGGTAGAAGGAGGTCATCTGCTCCTGCTCGGCGGCCGCACACTGGGCCACACCGCGCACACTCACGCCGGGCTGCCTGAGGTCGCGGGCGCGCTCCGGCGTGGTGACGATCACGGCCGAGCCGCCGTCGCTTTCCTGGCAGCAGTCGAACAGCTGCAGGGGGTCGGAGATCATGCGAGCCGCGTCGTACTCCGCGCGGTCGAACTCCCTGCCGTAGAAGGCAGCCGCTGGATTGTTCGCGCCGTACACACGGGTCGATTGGGCCACTTCAAACAGGGCGTCCTTGGTAACGCCGGTGTTGTGCATCCAGCGCTGGGTGAACATGGCCACCCAGCTCGCCGGGGTCAGCAGGCCGTAGGGCATGTACCAGCCCCAGTGGATGGCGTCGGCGGTGGTGATCTCCCCGGCGACTCCGCCCGAGAAGCGGTGGCCGCTGCGGCCATTCAGGGCGCGGTAGATCACCACGGTTTCCGCCATGCCGGTGGCAATCGCCATGGTCGCCTGGTGCAGGCAACTGGTGGCGGCGCCGCCACCGTAGTGGGAGCGGCCGTAAAACGTCAGTTCACCCACACCCAGCGCACGCGCGACTTCGATTTCGTCGTTGGTGTCCATGGTGAACGTCGCCATGCCGTCGATGTCACCGGGCTTTAAGCCTGCGTCATCGATGGCGGCCTTGACGGCCTGTACCGCCAGTGACAGTTCAGAGACGCCGGAGTCCTTGCTGAACTTTGTATTGCCGATACCGACAATGACAGCTTTATCCTTTACATTGGCAACCACGGCTCAGGCCTCCAGCGGTAATGCGAGTTGAACAGAGCCCTGCATGTGCATGCCCCAGATATTGTTTTCTCCCACCACGGCGATATCGACCAGGCCGCTGCCCGCGTCGATTGCCGTCACCGCGCCGGTCATGGTCATGACCATGCCCGGTACGTTCGGGGCGCCGAGGCGAATGTCCATGGCTTTGACCACGGCATCAGGGCCGCTCCAGTCGGTGGCGTAGCGGGTCATCAGGCCCTGGCTGGTCAGGATATTCATAAACACATCGGGCAGGCCGGTGGCGACTGCCGCGGCTTTGTTGTGATGTACCGGCTCGAAGTCGCGGGTGGCCAGTGCGCCGCACACGACCAGCGACGTGGTGATGTCGATAGCGAGAGCGGGCAACTTGTCGCCGACTGCGATATCGGCGCAGGTCAGGGTCTTGTAGTCACTCATGGTCGTGTTCCTCGTTACGCCGGATAGAATTGCGGCAGCATGGTTTTGGCATCCACCTGTTCGACCACGCCTTTGACCTTCATGCCGATGTGCACCGCCGATGGTTCGCAACCCACCACGTTGGCGACGATATTGGTGCCCTCGGCCAGCTTGATCACCGCACACAGCAACGGATACTGGTAGCCCGGTATTTTCGGGTGGTGCAGTTCGGTGTGGCTGAGGATTTCGCCGTCCAGTGTGGATTCGATGGAATCCCACTCCATGGACTGGCACTGGCCGCACATGGGGCGCGGCGGATGGCGCAGGGTCTGGCAGTTTAGGCAGCGCTGGATCAGCACCTTGCCCGCGTCGCAGGCGTCCCACCACCACTTGTTGTCGTGGCCGCGGGGGGAGGCGATGCGCGTCGGCACTTGCAGCGTATCCGCGCTGGCGGCCGCCGCAGGCTGCTCCTGCGGGATGAACTTCAACACCTTGAAGCGCTGGGTGCCGATCTTCTCGCCGTGCTGGTTGCAAAAGGTGGCCAGGGTTTCAAAGAAATAGCCGGGGCCACGGCCGGTGGTTTTGCGCTCGGAAATATTGTCGATGACCATGGCCATGACCACGTTATCCCCGGGACTAACCTCGCGGAAATATTCCTGCTTCACGTTGGTGCCCAGCACGCCGGTGTAACCGTGTTTATTGAACAGGCTGACCAGGTCGGCCTGCGCATCTGCCGGGCGACCGGTGGTGACTGCGAAGCCTTCCTGTCCCCACACATACATCATGGCCGGCGGCGCGATGGTTTTGCCGCGCGCGCTGTTGGACGCCCACTTCGCGTCAGTGTAGGCCGGGTTGGTGTCGCCCATGATCTCGGTCCAGTGGCGGATCATGGCGATGTTCACATCATCCCTGGCCGGTGTCGGCGGGCACACTTCACGGCCGACAAAGGCGTAAATTTCCTGTTCAAAGGCCTTCAGGTCTTCAGCGGTCATCAGGGCAAGCTCCTCCTGCTAATGGGGTATCACTTGTACAGTGCGATTAACGGTGCGTGGGCATGCCCAGCCCGTGCGTGGCGACCAGTCCGCGCAGCACTTCCACCACGCCGCCGCCAAACGTATTGATGGTGGCGCGGCGGTACTCGTGTTCCAGGTCGCCGTGCAATACAGCGCCCTCGCTGCCGGCCGCGATCAACGCATGGGGGCCCACCACGTCCATCAGCAGACGGCAGATTTCCAGCATCTTCTCAGTGGAGTACACCTTGATCGCCGACGGGAAAACAGGATTCATCTCCTGCTGGTCCAGCTGCCACGACATACGCGCGTTCATGACACGCATGGCTTCAAGGTGGGCATACACCTCCGCCAGATTGCGCTGGGCGAGCGGGTCGTCGATGACGCGCTGGCCCTGCGCATTGCTGGTATTGCGCGCCCATTCCAGCGCGGCGCGGAACACTTTCCAGCCCTGTATGCCCCATGCCGCCAGTCCCACACGTTCGTGGTTGAGCTGCTCGGTAATCAGCCGCCAGCCGCCGTTTTCCGCGCCGATAATCATGTCGGCGGGCACTTTGACATCGGTGTAATAGGTGACATTGGTGCGCACGCCGCCCATGGTGTGAATCGGGCCATAGGAAAATCCCGGGTCTTTGGTGTCCGCCACCAGAATGGAAATGCCCTTGTGCTTGGGCGCCTCGGGGTCGGTACGCACCGCCAGCCAGACATAGTCGGCGCCCTCGGCCCCGCTGGTGAAGACCTTGTTGCCATTGACCACATAGTGATCGCCCTGCCTGACCGCGGATGTCGTCAGGGCCGCCAGATCGGTGCCGGCACCGGGCTCGGTATAGCCGATGGCAAAGTGCAGTTCGCCGCCGGCAATGCCGGGCAGAAAACGTTTTTTCTGTTCGTCAGTGCCCTTGCTCATGATCGCCGGGCCGACAGTGTTCAGTGTTACAAAAGGCGTGGGGGCGCCAGCCAGCAACGCCTCCTCATAGCGGATCAGTTGTTCGCTCTGGCTCAGGCCGCGCCCACCGTATTCCTCGGGCCAGCCCACTGCCAGCATGCCGTCCTTGCCCTGTTGCCGGATCAGCGTCTTGTACAGATCGCCGCTCTCGGCATTGCGCAGTGCCTCGCGGTGCCCGGGTGTGATCAGCCTGCCAAAGTAGGCGCGAAATTCCCTGCGCAGTTCATTCTGGCTCTCGGTGTAATTGACGAACATTGGCCCAGGTCCTCCGAATTAATGACACACATAATATTGATTTTGAATTCAAATTCAACTATTTTATCGTCCCATGCCGACACCCACCGCCAAAACAGCGAAGAATTCCGGAATCCTCAGTGCGCGCGGGGAGCGCGCCCGCGCCAGCTTGAAAGAGGCCGCACTGACTGTGCTGGAGCGCGATGGCTACCACAAAATGCGCATCGCCGATGTGACCGGCGAGGCCGGCGTCGCGCAGGGCCTTTTCTATCACTACTTCAAGGATCTGAAATCCCTGACGCTGGAGGTGCTGACCGATTTCGCCATGGCCAGCAATGATCCTCTGCAGATAGAAAAAAATGTCCCGAAGGGTGACTGGTACGCGCGCATCTACGCGCACAACCTCGTCGTCGTGCGCGGCTATGCCAGGCGTCCGGGCGTCATGCGCTGCCTGCTGCAGCTGGCGGATGAGGACGAGGCGTTCTCCGGCATGCTGCGCGAGAACTATCGCAACCAGCTGATGTGGCTGGTGGATCTGATGCCGAAACTGTTCCCGCAGGTGCGCTTCAGCAAGCACCAGGCGTTTATGGTGGTGTACTCGCTCGCAGGCATTGGTGAGGGCCTGATCCGCGAATACTTTATCAACGGCAGCAAGAACCTGCGCGCCGCTGATCTGTCCGTGGAGCAGTTCGCCGAATTGCTCACCACCATGTTTTACCGGGCGCTGTTCCTGCAACACCCGGACGAGAAGCATCTTAAATACACCCGCAACCTGACCGCCATGGTCAGGTCACACTGAGGCAGGCAGCCATGGATTTCAATTTCAGCGACGACCAGAAAGCGATTCGCGAACTGGCCCACCAGATTTTTACCGACCGCGCGAGTGACGAGTTCCTGCTGGCGTTCTCACGCACCAACGAGACCTACGACGAGACCCTGTGGCAGACGCTGGCCGAGCAGGGGCTGCTGGGCGTCGCCATTCCTGAATCCGCCGGTGGCACCGGCCTGGGCCTGATCGAGCTGTGCCTGGTGCTGGAGGAACAGGGCCGGCGCGTGGCCCCCGTACCCCTCTATGCCTCGCTGGTGCTGGGCGGCCTGCCTATTGAGGCGTTCGGGTCACAGGAGCAGCAGCAGCGCTACCTGCCGGCGCTGGCGACCGGCACCGCTAAATTCAGTGCCGCCATTGCCGAACTTGCCATGAATCCTGCGGTTGTTACGACAGTGACCGCAACGCGGGAGAAGGAAGGTTGGGTACTGTGCGGCGACAAGGCGGTGGTTCCCGACGGCGCGGTGGCGGATTTCATCCTGGTGCCCGCCGCGGATGGCGCCGGACGACAAACCGTTTTTATCATCGACACCCGCACGCCGGGCGTGAGTGTGCAGCCCGTGGAGATTGGCCTGTCCGGATACCGCGCCGCCAACCTGGCACTGGACAATGTCACCGTCGGTGACAATGCTGTACTCGGTGCTGTCGGCCAGGGCGCGGAGATTCTGGAGTGGCTGGAACAGCGCGCCAATATCGGTCACTGCGCACTGCAGGTCGGCGTGACCGAAGAGGCCATGCAACGCACCGCCGCCTTTCTGGGTGAGCGCAAACAGTTCGGGGTTGCACTGGGCACGTTCCAGGCGCTGGCCATGCGCATGGCGGACAGCTACATTGATGTCGAAGGCATCCGCTCCACCTACTGGCTGGCGCTGTGGCGCCTGAGCGAAGGCCTTGATGCGCGGGCCGAGGTTCGCGCTGCCAAGTGGTGGGCCTGCGATGCGGCGCACCGCGTGGTGTCATCGTCACAGCATTTGCACGGCGGTATCGGTGCTGATGTCGAGTATCCCATTCACCGCTTTTTCCTCATGGCCAAGCAGATCAGTTACTCCCTGGGCAATGCCAGCCAGCAGCTGGAACAGCTGGGCCGCCTGCTGGCGCAGGACGACCGCCTGGGTTTTCGCGCACTGGAAGTGTAGGCTGTGAGCTCCCGTATAAAACCACCCATGGGACTGGACAATGCCTGGTGGTGGCAGATGGCCCAGGAGGGCAAGTTGGGTATCCAGCGCTGCCTGGGCTGCCACACACTGCGCCATCCGCCCAGGCCCATGTGCGGTGACTGCCACTCTCTGGCCTGGGATGCGGTGGAGTCCTGCGGCAAGGGCAGCATCTGCAGTTACACCGTGCTGCACCACCCGAAATTCCCCGGCTACGACTACCCGTTGATTATTGTGCTGGTGGATTTGCAGGAGGGAACCCGCCTGACCTCGCAACTGGTCGGCTGCGCGCCGCAGGACGTGGACTTCGGCCTGCCGGTTGAGATGCATATACAGCGCGACCCGGACGGGTTCGCCCTGCCGGTGTTCAAATTGGCGGGGAGTGTTTGATGCCGATAGCGTTAAAGGATGAAACCGCGATCGCCGGTATCGGCCTGACGGAATTTTCGCGGCACTCCGGTGTGTCGGAGCTGTCGCTGGCCGCGCAGTGTATCAAGTCCGCCTGCGACGATGCCGGGCTGGATCCTTCAAGTATCGATGGGCTGGTGACCTATACTCTGGATTCCACCGATGAAATCGAGGTGGCGCGCGCGGTGGGTGCCGGTGATTTGTCTTTTTTCAGCCGTATCAACTACGGTGGTGGCGCCGCGGTGGGTACGATCGCCCAGGCGGCCATGGCAGTTGCCACCGGGCAGGCTACAACCGTGGTGTGCTATCGCGCCATGAACGGTCGCTCCGGCAAACGCATGGGGCAGGGCGTGTCAGGCGACATCAGCAGCAGTGATCTCATTCACTGGTCGTGGTACATGCCGTACGGCATGTTGATACCGGGCTCCTGGATTGCCATGATCGCCAACAAGTATATGCACAAGTACGGTGTGACCCGCGAGGACCTGGGGCGCGTCGCGATCTCCCAGCGCAACCACGCGCTGCGCAATCCCCGCGCCTACGGCTATGGTAAACCGCTTACCATGGAGGATTACCTGGCGTCGAAGAAGATCGCCGAGCCCCTGTGCCTGTACGATTTCTGCCAGGAGACTGACGGCGGTTGTGCCATCCTGGTGACCAGCGCCGAGCGCGCGCGCGACCTTCAACAAAAACCGGCTATGATTCGCGGCGTGACGCAGGCGTCCACCCGCGGCCAGGAACAGATGACCAGTTTCTATCGCGATGAACTGGACTCCCTGCCGGAAATGGAGATGGCGGCGAACCGCGTGTATGCGATGGCGGGCCTGGGGCCGGATGACATTGACGCCGCATGTCTCTACGATGCCTTTACTTCGGAAGTGATTATGCAACTGGAGAGCTTTGGTTTCTGCGCGCGCGGGGAGGGCAAGCATCTGGTGCGCGAAGGGGCTCTGGATATCGACGGTCGCCTGCCCAACAACACGCACGGGGGACTGATTTCCGAGGGTTATATTCACGGCATGAACAATATCGCTGAAGGGGTGCGCCTGATTCGCGGACATTCCACCAGCCAGCCACGCAAGGCCGTGGAGCATGTGTTGGTGAGCAGCGGGGTGGGCGTGCCCACCGGTGCGATGATTATTGGACAGGCTTAGCACAGGTATCGAACATGGCTGATGAGACTTTGCTGGCGCGTATCGACCGACTGGAGTCGCTGGATGAAATTCGCCAGCTGGCTGCGAAATATTCGCTGTCGCTGGATATGCGCGACATGGACGCCCACGTGAACCTGTTTGTGCCCGATATCCGGGTCAGCCGCGACAAGGTCGGTCGCGCTCACCTGAAGCGCTGGCTGGACGACACCCTGCGCCTGCAGTTTACCGGCACTTCGCACCATATCGGCAACCACATCATCGAGTTCGAGGATGCTGACCATGCCCACGGTGTGGTGTACTCCAAGAACGAGCACGAGACGCCGTGCGCCGATGGCCGCAGCGAGTGGGTCATCATGCAAATGCTGTACTGGGACAATTACGAGCGTCAGGGACGGCCGCTGGTATTTTCGCCGCCGCCTGCCGTGCTACTGGTATGCCACGGACATCAACAAGCCGCCCGTGGGCGACAACAAGATGCGCTGGCCGGACCGCGAGGCCTATGAGGGCGCCTACCATGAACTGTGGCCCAGCTGGACGACTTTCTGGGCCAATCCGCCGGACAGCAGCGAGCCGCAGGTGGCGCCGCCGGCCCCGCTGGAGCAGTTTCTCACCAGCATGCGGCGCGGCGCGGCTGAACCCAGGATACGCGTGCGTTAGGAAGCGACTATGGATCTGTTCACACCACTGAAACTCGGAGCGCTGCAAATGCGCAACCGGATCGTGATGGCGCCGATGACGCGCAGTCGCGCCGGGGTCGACGGGATGCCCACCGACATCATGGTGGACTACTACCGCCAGCGCGCCAGCGCCGGACTGATCATTTCCGAGGGTATCGCGCCCAGCGCCGACGGACTTGGCTACTGTCGTACACCGGGTATTTACAACCGGGCGCAGATTGACGCGTGGCGCGCGCATCACCCGTGCAGTGCACGATGCGGGCGGTTGCATGGTCGCGCAGATCATGCATGTGGGCAGGGTGGCCAATGCCCTGAATAAACCTGCCGGGCAGTAAGACCATTGCGCCCTCGGCGATTCGTGCACGCGGCGAGATTTACACCGATCAACAGGGCATGCAGCCTTTCGACGCACCCCGTGCCCTGGCGCTGCAAGACATCGCGCCGGTAATTGCGGATTACCGTCAGGCCACGGAAAATGCGCTGGCCGCCGGCTTTGATGGCGTCGAGTTGCACTGTACCAGCGGCTATCTGCCGGCGCAGTTTCTGTGCAGCGGAACCAACATGCGCACCGACAGTTACGGCGGCAGTCCCGCCAACAGGGCACGCTTCGTACTGGAGGTACTGGCGGCCATGGCCAGTGTCAACGGCGCGCAGCGTGTCGGCATGCGCATCTGTCCGGACAATCCCTTCAACGATATGCAGGACGATGACCCGCAACAGACCTTCGACTACCTGCTGCGCGAAGCAAGTGCGCTGGACCTCGCCTACCTGCATGCCATGCGCTATCCGCAGGGCCGCGTGGACAACATCGATCTGGGACGACGCCATTTCGGCGATCGCCTGATCGGCAACGAGAGCTACACCTTTGAGGAGGCCCGCAAGGCAGTCGCTGCGGGAGAACTTGCTGCGGTATCCTTTGGCCGCAATTTTATTGCGAATCCCGGATCTGGTGGAGCGCTGGCAGGGCGGATTGGAGCTGGCTGCATTCGACCTGGCTACCATGTATACCCCGGGCGCCGAGGGCTATAGCAGCTACCCGCGTGCGCACGCCTGATACATACACTGATTCATTCAACTCCAGGAGCAAATCCCATGCCTGTAACCCCCGTCGATCTGGCCGGCAAGAAAATCCTTATTACCGGTCCCACCGGGCAGGTGGCACTGCCGGTGGTGGAGCACTTTGCAAAAATCGCCGATGTCTATGCCCTCGCGCGGTTTCGCAAGGCCGAGGAGCGTGCGCGCATTGAAAGCCTGGGAGCGACAGTACTGCAGGCGGATCTGGCCGATGCCGCCAGCCTGGCCGTGGTGCCCGAGGACTTCGACTATGTGTTGAACTTCGCGGTGGTAAAAAGCGGCGACTTTGATTACGACCTCGCCGCCAATGCCGAGGGCCTGGGCAACCTGATGACCCGCTGCAGCAACGTTAAAGCCTTCCTCCATTTTTCATCCACGGCCGTGTACGAGTACTGTGGCCAGGACCCACGTGCGGAAAATGCGCCATTGGGTGATAACCACCGCGTGATGTTTCCCACCTACAGCATCTCCAAGATCGCGGCCGAGACCGTGTGTCGCTTTGTCGCCCACCAGCATCGTATTCCGACTACCATCGCCCGTCTGAGCGTGCCTTATGGTGACAATGGCGGCTGGATGTACTTCCATATGCTGATGATGCAGCAGGGCATACCCATCGACCTGCATCCGGACAAGCCCAATTACTACAATCCGCTGCACGTCGATGACTACATCGAGAAAATACCGTACTTGCTGGGAGCAGCCACCCCCGAGGTTACGACGGTGAATTTTGGCGGTTCGCAAAAGGTCAGTATCGAGGAATGGTGTGCCTACATCGCAGAGCTCACCGGGTTCGAGCCCGTCTTCAAGGATAACGCCAGGGCGTTTGGCAGCCTGTGCATTGATACGCAAAAAATGCACGGGCTTATCGGGGAAACCCGGGTGAACTGGCGCGACGGTATACGACGGCAGATGGAGCATCTGGCACCGCAACTGCTGCGCTGATTCGCCTCAGAAGTTATGGCATCCGACCTGACCCGGGAACCTGCTATCCGCAGCGCTCTGCTGTGGCCCGCACTGGCCTGGCTGGTGTTCGCCCTGCACCACACACTGCATGCCCTCTGGGACCTGCCGCTGGCCGTGGCGGCGCTGGTGGTGATGGTGTTGGGGGCAGTACACCATGCGGAGGTGCTTGCCGCGCGCGTGGGTGAACCCTTCGGTGCGCTCCTGCTGGCGCTGTCCGTCACGGTGATCGAAGTATCCATTATTATCTCCCTGATGCTGACCATTGGCGAAGGCGCCGAGGTACTGGCGCGTAACACGGTGTTCGCGTCTATCATGATCATCCTGACCGGCATGACTGGCGTCACCCTGTTCATCGGGGGACTGAAATTCCGCGAGCAGGAGTTCAGCACACAGGGGGTGACTGCGCAGCTCACGGTGCTGGTAGCGATTTCGGTGCTCACGCTGGTATTGCCCGACTTTACGAATGGCGTGCCCGGCCCCTACTATTCCGACCGTGAGCTGGTGTTTGTGGCAGTGATCACACTGGCCTTGTATGGCAGCCTGCTGTTCGTGCAGAACTTCCGGCACAGGGACCATTTTATCGGCGACAACATGGCCGAACCTTTGATCAAACCCTCCGGCCGCGCGACCGCTCTGAGCGCAGTGTTGCTGCCGGTACACCTGGGGGCTGTGGTATTACTGGCGGAGAGCATGGCGCCTGAGCTGGACGCCTTCATTGATGCCATCCACGCACCGGTGGCCCTGTCCGGGATTATCATCGCCTGCGTCGTGCTGCTGCCCGAAGGCATCAGTGCGGTGCGCGCGGCAAGGGCAAACCAGTTGCAGCGCAGCCTGAACCTGTCACTGGGTTCTGCCCTGGCCAGCGTTAGCCTTACCATTCCCGTGGTGGTTTTCGTTGCACTGAGCACGGGTATGCCGCTGGCCATGGGCATCGATGCGCCGAGTATGGTGATCTTCCTGTTGTCGCTCTTCGTGTTGATGCTTTCGCTTATCAAAGGCCGAACCAACATCTTGCAGGGCCTGGTGCTTATGCTGCTGTTTGCCGTCTACCTGTTTATAACCCTGTTCCCCTGAGCAGCAGGCCTCGTTCCAAACTCAATATTTTCCCGGACGCTTTTGCAATTTGCGCTGCAGGGTTCTCCTGATGCATGCCCAGTGCACGTGCTGTTGCCGCTATATTGTTATTATTGGCGACGAGTTGCCGTTGAATGTATTCCCATTCCACACGCTGTACACTCAATGTATTGTCTTCGATGCCTGGATGCACTCGCGAGGTAGTCCCGGTACGATTATCATCAATTTCGAATGCCGCAAGAATTTCCTCGACGGTTGCCGGCTTGGACAAATAATTCGTCGCGCCCTGTTTGATTGCTTCCACCGTTGTCGCCACACTGGCATAACCGGTCAATACCACCACCTGCAAGGTCGGTTGTAATGCCAACAGTTGCGGCAATAACTGCAGGCCGGTTGTTTCAGCCAGTTTCAGATCCAGAACGACATGAGTAATTGCGCTATCAGGGGGTTGATCGCGTAGCAGCGCTAGCGCTGTTACCTCTCGTTGGCAATATGCGCTTGATAGCCTTTCCTGCTTATTGAGCGCGCCAGTACTTTGGCAAACGTTACGTCATCATCAATAATCAGAAACTGCTTCATCATGCCAGAGGAAGCGTAACTGTGGTAAGGGTTCCGCCGCCGGCATTGCGATTGCAGCATCACATTGCCGCCAAGTCGCTCGATAGTTGCATTGGACAGAAAAAGTCCCAGACCGCGACCCGGGCCGCGGGACGATACAAAAGGTTTGCCGATATGCTCTGCATCAATACTGACGCCGGTTCCGTGATCCAGAATAGAAATGGTCACGGCATTTTTCGCTTTCGCTTCCAGCACTGAAATCTCAACACCCTTGGGGCTGGCTTCCGCCGCGTTGTTCAACAAATTGATTATGGCCTGTGCAAATGTACTATCGACACGGATAAAACCGCACACCCGTTCGAAATGCCTGTGCAGAGGAATGCCGGGGCTTAGTAGCTGCCAATGCTCCAGGATCGTGGTCAGGTGTTCATGAATTGCGACTCGCTGTAACTTATCGGAAGGCTGTTCTGCCGCACGCGCCAGGTTTTGCAAAATCGTTTTGCAGCGTGCCAACTGTTCTGCCAGAAGTGTCGCATCGGCAGCGATTGCGGGGTTTTCAGTTGCGTTACTATTCAGATCCTCGGCGAGCAGTGTCATTGTTGCCAGTGGCGTGCCCAACTCATGCAGCGTGCCTGCCGCCAGTGCGGCAATCCCCAGCAACTGCTCGTCACGCAATTGCTTTTCACGAATGGCGGACAACTCGGCGTCCTGCGCGCGCAGGGCCGTTGCCATACGCAAGACAAAATAGCTTATCAATAGTGTGCTGAGTACAAAATTCAACCACATGCCCACCACATGCCAGTTCACATGGCTAGCATCTGTCATGTGCATGCTGTGCTGTTCGCTGTTCAAGACCATCTCGTGGTTCGGCGAGAGAAGTTGCAATGGCTGGTAATAAAACATCAGCAGCGAATACGCCAGCAGACAAAAAGCCGCCAACGCCACAGTAAAACGGACTGGATAAGGTGGCTGCCGAGATGGCTATGGGTACAAGATAAAGCGATACAAAAGGGTTGGTGGCGCCACCGTTAAGATACAAGAGACCTGTCAGGATAATAGAAACGCTGAAAAAAATCAGATGCAGCTGAGCTACTGACAGCGTGGTGGTTTTTCTCGTGGGGATGCCATTCATGCGCGCATTTTACATGCCGCTACGCCATGTTGTAACCGTTGCGCTGTCACTTTTTACGCAGCAACGATGCATGGTTCAGCGCACCGCAGCCCCGCCGTCAACCGAGAGCACCTGGCCGGTAATAAACGAGGCCCGGTCACTGGACAGGAAGGCGACTGCCTCGGCGATCTCGTTTGGCTCGCCCAGGCGATTCATGACGGCGGCTTTTGTTAAGCCCTCGGCCATTTTTGGTTGCTCGGCAAAATATTTTTCCACACCTGGCGTGCGAATCACGCCGGGTGATACCGCATTGATACGAATACCCTTGGCGCCGTACTCGGCGGCCGAACTCATGGTGAGTATGTTGACGCCGCCCTTGGCCACGGCGTAGGCGGTATTGTAGGGCTGGCCGCGCAGCGATGCGTTGGAGGAGATATTCACAATGGCGCCGCCGCCATTTTGCAGCATGGCGGCGATCTCATACTTCATACACAGCCAGGTATTGGTCAGGCACATTTCCAGTGTCTGGTCGAATACCTCGCGCTCGTATTCGTGAATCGGCCCTGCGCCGCGACTCAATGCGGCGCTGTTGCAGGCAATGTCCAGGCGGCCATAGGCAGCAACCGCAGCTTCGACCATGGCTTTGACCGATTCTTCCCGGCTGACATCGCCATGCACGAAGGTGGCGGTCCCTCCGGCGTCTTCAATCAGTGTTACCGTCTCCCTGCCTGTTGCCTCGTTGAAGTCAGCAACGACGACACGGGCGCCCTCGCGGGCGTAGGACTGTGCGATGGCGCGGCCTATGCCCTGGCCTGCGCCGGTGACAATGCCTGCCTTGTTCTCAAGTATTCCCATGCGGATTCTCCCCTGTAGTTGGCGGCAGCTATGATTAGCACGTCACATCGCCTCGATGGGAGGGATAATACCGGAGGTCTACTTATTTCTGTAGCGCTGCAGCGTGTGATCAAGGGTCAGTTTCTGTACCTGGGCAGTCAATAGCAGAGCCAGCAAAATGCCCCATTCGAGATGATCCTGCATGGCGGCCGGTGAGTCCTTGAGCGAGTCATAATAGGAGGCCACTGCCACGATATTCAGGATGAACAGGCCACTGGCGGCAAATCGCGTAACTAGACCCACCCCCAGGAGTACGGCTAAACCCAGCTCTCCCGCGGTACCCATCACCGCGGCGACGTCCGGAGATAGTAGAGGCACCTGATATTCCTCGCGAAACAGATACAGGGTGCTGTCCCAGTCCTGGAATTTGTTCAGGCCGGAATAGAAGAATATCTTGGCAATGTACAAACGCGCCACAAGGTTTGCAAAGCCTGCGAGACTGTCCAATTTGCCCTGGACAAAGCCCCAGGCCAACAAAACCATCGACCTGTTGTGCACTGAAACGCCATTCGCCATGCGCTGCTCCTTTTACTCAGTTGATTGCCGTATGGATACCAGGCCCTGTTCCACCCAGGATTTCAGGAAGGTCGCCGCAGTCAGTGGGGTGGAATCACTATCGTCAAGCCGATGACTGAGTTCCTCGCACAGGTCGGCGAAGCTCAGGCCTCGCTTGATACTATCGAGAGCGGTGATTTCCAGCGTCGTGGCACTGCGCCAGCCTGTTACCAGATTGGGTTGCCTGTAGACCAGCCAGTGCATCGCTTGCGCAACAGGTTCCGGTAGATGTTCATCCGCCGTTAGCGCGTTCCAGAGCTGCGGGGCGTTCCACTCGAAAAACAGCATGGACAGTGATGGATGCAAAGAGAAAGTCAGGGTCGCCCATGACTGCGGTTCGATTGCCTGCAATGCCTCCAGGGTGAGGATGTCAGCATCCGCAGCGTCGATTGTGTGGCGCAACGCCCATTCGAATTCTGCCAGTTCCGCAATGGATGGGATATTGGCGTAGGGTGTCTGTGTTGCCAGAAAATCGGGTAAATGCTGGCCAAACCATCGAATCGACGTATGTGATGGTGGATGGGTGGCCAGATAGCGGCAGGCCATACGATCAAAATCGTCGTCGCCAAGAAGTTGATGCAGTGCAGGATAATTGGTGCGCAGTGCTTCGAGCAGCCGTAATACATAGGCATCAACATAGACGCTGAGCCGCTGTTGCGGGCTGGCGCCGTCACTTCTTAACCAGCCCGTAACGTTGAGCCTATGCGCACTTTCCGGCGCACGGATGGCAGCCTGAACGGCATCTTGCCACTCGCGTAACGTGAACTCAGGCTGCAGCATTGGATTGCCTTTGCGGGCCGCTGCTGCAAATGTCCCTGGCCTGATCCAGTTCATCAACCAATTCTGATAACGGTGGAATATCATCGTCCCGCTCGATCATCACCGGGATGGAACCGAACAAATCAACGGCCTGTTGATACAACTGCCAGACAGCTGCACACACGGGATGATCGTGTGTATCAATACACAAGGCACCGTTGTGGCTGTGGCCGGCCAGATGAAACTGACGCACACGTGCTTTTGGCAGTGCCTGTAAATACGTTAACGGATCGAAACCGTGATTGCGGCTTGATACATATACATTGTTGATGTCTACCAATAGTTCACAATCCGCCGCTTCTGCGATGGCGCTGACGAATTCCCATTCCTGCATGGGTGTGTTGGCCTCCATATAGGAGGATACGTTTTCAATCACCAAACGGCGCCCCAGAATGTCCTGGGCCTGCTGAATGCGCGCGCTCAGATGCTTAACGGCTTCCTCCGTATAGGGTAATGGCAACAGATCGTGTAAACGCTGCCCGGCAAAGCCTGTCCAGCAAAGATGGTCGGAAACAATCGCAGGCTCTACACGCCGCGCCAGAGCTTTTATGGACTGCACATAATCGATATCGAGAGGATCGACGGAGCCAAGATTCATGGCCACGCCGTGCATGGCAATGGGATAATCACGGCGTATCTTGTCCAGATAGAAAAGTGGCTTGCCGCCAGGGACAAGATAGTTATCCGAGAGGATTTCGAGCCAGTCTACGCGCTGTGCTGCTGAGATAAACTCTACATAGTGCTCAGGCCGCAAACCCAGGCCAAATCCATCAAGTAGAGCAGAATTTTTTACAACTGACATGTGCCGCACTCGCCAGAAACAATCAGGGGGGTAAAGTCCCCCTCCTGATTGATTGCAGAACTCAAATCACTACTTGATCACTGTGCCGCCCTTGGCGGTGCACTCTTCTGCGCTGGCAGTCAGCAGCCAGCCCTTGCCTTTGCAGGAGTTCTGGCCGGAACAGGCGCTGTCGGCTGTTTTACATTTGGACTCACCCTTGCAGGAATTGATGCCCATGCACTTGACAGAACCGCCCTCATCAGCAGCGTACGCAACAGGCACTGTGGCCGATGCGAACAGTGCTGCGGCCGCAGTGGCCATAGCGAATTTGGTCATGTTTTTTACAGTACGGTTGTTCATAATGACTCTCCGATTGGATTAGAAGCTAACGGTTGAAAGCGGGGCAAGCACACTACCCGCCTACATTAGACGAAGGAGCTCGTCCTTTGTTACAAAAGCGCTCAAGATTTATTTTGTTCATGGTAAGCCTTGTGCATTTGCGCTGCGATGGCCTGCACACGGCTTTCTTCAAGCGGCGGTGGGCTGCGTCGCAAGACATTGCGCACTACCTGCAACTGGCCAATAAAGCGGCGACAATTCTTGCACAGTATCAGGTGCAGACGCACGCCGAAGCGCTCGCGAGTAGTCAGCGTATGGTCCAGATAATCGCTGGCGTGTAATTGCGCCAACGCTTTGCAGCTTAGCATTTACCGGTCTCCTCGAAACGCTCTACCATCGCGTACACTTGCAAGCGCGCACGATGAACAAGCACTCTGATATTAGACGCGCTGAGAGCCAGAATGTTACAGATTTGCTCCAGTTCCAGCCCCTGATAGTCGCGCAAGGTCAAAACCGCCTTTTGATCTTCCGGCAGCTTGGCCAGCGTCTTATCCAGGCAGTGACGAAAATCCTCATGGCTGAGCAGTGTTTCCGGGGAGTTATCGTGCCAGGTGCCGGGCGCTGCCATCCAGTGACCATCTTTCTTCCAGCGGCCACTCTCCAGCAAACCGCCACCGTGCTGATCATCGATTGATACTTCCCGCTGCCCCTCGCTGGAGCGATTTTTGCGCAAGCGGCTTTTCGCTTCATTGGCAACAATGGTATACAACCAGGTCCTCAAGCTGGAGCGGCCCTGAAATTCCTGCAAGTTACGAATCACAGAGATCCACGCTTCCTGCACGGCCTCCTCAGCTTGCGCCTCACCGATAATGGCCTGTGCGACCTGCTTCATGGGTTGGTGATAGTGCCGTACTAACAGTTCAAACGCAGTTTTCTCACCTGCCAACAAGCCAGGAAGTAGTTCGGTATCGCTAACGGCGGAATTCAAAGAGGTGACCATGGAATACGTTGTTGCCCTGATCATCGGCAGTTTGCTGGCTTGCGCCAGTTAAAGCAATCACCTGTCCGAAGGGTATCACTTATAGGCGTACGCATGGGCCGGGCAAGGTATCGTCGGGAGGAGGGAGCCACAGGCTGGGTGGGCGGGTCAAGATACCTATAACTATACTATTCATTGCGTGACTATAATAAAGTGGGTCAATGGCAGTCCAGAGTGCGACCTGCTGTTGCGGGCGCGCGGCTTTGGTCGGGAGGTTCTGATGAAGGTAAGTGATTATTTGTCCCGTGAAGAGGTGGCGTACTTCACCGCCAAGAGCGACTGGCAGGCCTGGCGCCTGGTGCTGGGCAACTGGCTGTCTATCGCGGCCATCTTCGCGATCCTGGCCGTCTGGCCCAATCCGGTGACCATCCTCCTTGCGGTGATCCTGCTGGCGGGCCGACAACTGGGGCTGTCAGTGTTGATGCACGATTGCGGGCATCACACCCTGTTTCGCTCTGCGCGGTTGAACGATATAGTCGGCCAGTGGCTGTGCGCCCTGCCGGTTATGAATGACCAGCCCTCCTATGCCAAGGGCCACCTCGAGCATCATCGCAAGGCCGGCAGCCATGACGATCCTGACCTGCCGAACTACCAGGACTATCCGGTGCCGCTGGCGAGCTTTCGGCGCAAGGCCATCCGTGACCTCACCGGCCAGACGGGTTTCAAGCTGATGTCTTATATCTTCCGCGGGGCCTCCGGGGTGATGTCAAACGAAAAGCGCGCCTCAGCCCTACCGTTTGTGCAGCAGCTGCTGGTGCAGCTGGTATTGTTCCTGCTCCTCGCAGCCTGCGGTATCGGCTGGACCTACCTGGTGTGGGCAGTCGCCTACATGACGGTTTTTATGTTCATTATTCGCGTCCGGCAGATTGCCGAGCACGCCGCTGTGCCCGATTTGTTCAATCCGGATTCGCGCATGAATACCCGTACCGTCGAGGCGCCCTGGTGGCAGCGTATGATATTCGCCCCCTGCGGCGTGAACTTCCATATGGAGCACCACTTTATGGCCAGTGTGCCCTGTTACAAGTTGGCCGAGTTACGTCAACACCTGCGCAGCCGCCATGCGCTGGACGAGGTACCACAGTTCCGCGGCTACGGTGCGTTACTGCGCCATGTGGTGGTCGCCTGACTGGCGTATGCGCCAAACCCTGTCCAGAATCAATACTCGCCGGGTGTTGTTCCCCTACGCCTATGCTGATATGATTGCCGAGGCAGTACTTAATAACAAATTAGCAGCAGGCGACCACAGATCAGCTAAACTCACAAAACAACGCCAAATTACAATAAGGGCGATAGCAATATGAATCGGAAACTGCTCGCATTGTCGGTTATTGCCGTCGTCGACTCGCAGTCGGCAGTGGCTCCCCAGTGGTTGCAAGTAATGGGAATCGGATTATGAAGTCAAGAATAGTAGTGCTGGCCTGCGCGTTGGCGCTGGCAGTTGTGCCCTGGGCTGCCACCAATGCCGCCAGTGCCCCCAAGTACGATGTTCTGCAACTGCCTGCGGTGCCCAGCGCACTGGCATCCAAGTCGCTGATTTACTCCGTCAGGAAATTCGGTGACCGCTTTTTTGCCACCGGTCAACACGGCCATATCCTGTTCTCGGATGATGGCGGCGATAGCTGGCAACAGGCGCAGGTGCCGGTGAGCAGCAGTATTCTTGATATCGATTTTCCGACAGCGGAACTGGGTTGGGCGGTAGGCCACGAGGGTGTGATCCTGCACTCTGCTGATGGCGGTAAAACGTGGGTCAAGCAGTATGACGGCCTGCGTTATGGCGCTGAGGGTCTTGCGTACTACCAGGCCCGCGCGGAAGCCGAGCCCGACAATGAGCAGTATCCCAAGCTGGTTGAGGAAATGGAGTTCGCGGTCTCCCAGGGGGCCGACAAGCCGCTGTTCAGGGTCGCTTTCCCCAGCGCGACCCACGGTTATGCCATGGGTGCCTACGGTATGATCCTGGAAACCCGGGACGGTGGACAGACCTGGCAGCCCATACTGGAAAAAATCGAAAACGCCGCCTTTAACCACATTTTTGATGTTGCGCCGCTGCCTGAGGCGGACAAGTTCCTCATGAGCGGCGAGGCGGGACTCCTGATGGCGGGCGATATCCAGCAGGGCGTGGCTAAAAAGATCGATACCGTGCCCTGGGAGGGCAGTTTCTTCACCATCATCGATGCCGCCGACGGTAGTATCGTCATGGGCGGCCTGCGCGGTCGCATGTTTCGCACGGCGGATAGTGGAGCGACATGGGCAGCGGTAAAAAAACCGATGACCAGCGCCATCGTCGATTCGACCCGCCTGGCGGACGGTCGCCTGATCGCAGTGGGTATCGGCGGTGAGGTGTTGATGAGCACCGACAACGGTGTCAGTTTTGTTACGCTTCCCGTCACCAATGGCGGACAGCTTTACACCATGGCCGGTCGAATCTATGCCGTTGCAGAAGGCTCTCCGGGGACTCTGCTGGTAGGTGGCCCCAGCGGGATCAACAAAGTCAAATTACCGCAATAACAGATATCGGAGAACCAGTAATGGCTCATGGAACAACATTGACGGATCTGCCGGTTATTTCGAATCTCAGTCAGTTTGATGAGCAGTCCGGAAACTTCCTGGAGAATCTTGTTTTCAACCACCGCCGCACGGTGCTGGTGCTGTGTGCCCTGGTTACCCTGGTGCTGGGTTTTCAGGCGACCAAGATTCAGTTACAGGCGGGCTTCGAGAAAACCCTGCCCAAGGCGCATCCGTTTGTTCTCAATTACATGGCCAATAGGAACGAACTGAAGGGCCTCGGGAATAACCTGCGCATTGTGGTGGCGGTAAAGGAAGGCAACATCTTCACGCCAGAGAATCTCAAGTTTCTCGAAACGGTAAATGACGAGATATTTTATATACCCGGTGTCGACCGCAACGGCATGAAATCCCTGTTTACGCCCAATACCCGCTGGCGGGTGGTGACGGAGGAGGGGTTTGAAGGCGGGCCGGTGATTCCCGGCGACTTTGACCCCACTTCGCCACAGTCCATCGGGCAGGTACAGCTCAACATAGTCCGCGCTGGCATCCTCGGCGACCTGATTGGCAACGATTTGAAATCGATGACGATTATTGTACCGCTGCTGGATCATAATCCGGAGACCGGAGCGAGTCTGGATTACGCGGAGCTGAGTAAAAAGCTGGAAGAGATCCGGGAGCGGTTTACCGCCAACGATCCGGACAAATCGATTCATATCATTGGTTTTGCGAAACTGGTTGGCGACCTGATTGACGGCCTCTTTGCGGTTATGGCCTTTTTCGGCGCGGCAGTGGTGATGGCTACACTGCTGCTTTTCTGGTACACGCGCTGCCTGCGTTCCACGGTGCTGGTCATTGTGGTGACCCTGGTCGCTTTGACCTGGCAGATGGGCATTCTCGCGACCCTCGGCTATGACCTGGATCCCTTCTCTATCCTGGTGCCATTCCTGGTATTTGCCATCGGCGTAAGCCACGGCGCGCAGAAACTGAATGGCGTCATGCAGGACATCGGTCGCGGCACGCACCGTTACATCGCTGCGCGTTACACCTTTCGGCGGCTGTTTTTGGCGGGGGTAACCGCGCTGCTGGCCATAGGCGTGGGTTTCATGGTGCTGATGATCATCCAGATCCAGGTGATCCAGGACCTGGCGATAACCGCCAGCATCGGGGTGCTGGTACTGATCTTTACCAACCTGATCCTGATCCCCGTTACGCTGTCCTATACGGGCGTTGGCAAGACCTCCGCCGAGCGCGCCAGTCGCGGCGCCAAGAGCATCGAGGAGATGCACATTTTCTGGCGCTTCCTGTTGTCCTTTACGCGCAAAGGTCCCGCCACGGCGGCGATTGTGATCGCCGCGCTGATGGCTGCCGGAGGCCTGTACGTGAGCCGGAATCTGCAAATTGGCGACCTGGACCCAGGGGCGCCGGAACTGCGTGCTGACTCCCGTTACAATCGCGATGTTGCCTTCATGATGGAGAACTATTCGGTCAGCAGCGATGTCTTCGCGGTGATCGTGAAGACCGCACCGAATGGTTGCATTGAGCACGAAGGCCTCAGCCTGGCCAACGAGCTGGAATGGCGACTGCGCCAGCTTGAAGGGGTGGAAGACGTGGGCGGCCTGAATATTCGCACGCGCGACATCATGATGGGACTCAACGAGGGTTTCCCGAAGTGGGAGGCATTGTTTCGCAACCAGGACACGATCAATTACGCGGTGACTGAGCTGACCAACCTCGAATACGTGGACCCGGGTTGTTCGATCTGGCCCATGCCGATCTACCTGGCCGATCACAAGGCGGCGACCCTCAGCCGTGTGGTCGATACGCTGGAGCAATTCAACGCGGATTGGCCCAGTGCGGATATCCAGTTCCTCGGCGCGGCGGGCAGTGCCGGTTTTGAGGCGGCTACCAATATCGTGGTAAAGGAGGCCAACCGGGAAATGCTGCTATTACGTCTATGCGGCGGTGATCGTGCTGTGCCTGATTACCTTCCGCTCGATACCGGGCGTGATCTGCGCCGTGCTGCCGCTGATGCTCACGTCCGTGCTGTGTGAGGCGCTTATGGTATGGCTGGGTATCGGTGTCAAAGTCGCCACCCTGCCGGTCATCGCGCTCGGTGTGGGTATCGGGGTTGACTATTCGCTGTACATTCTGACGGTGATCCTGGCGAAAACCCGGGAGGGCAAGGACCTGACCACGGCCTACTATGAGACGCTGAATTTTACCGGGCGCGTGGTGGCGCTGATTGGCGTGACGCTGGCGGCAGGCGTGATTACCTGGTCTATTTCGCCCATCAAGTTCCAGGCTGACATGGGTATTTTGCTCACCTTCATGTTTATCTGGAACATGTTTGGGTCCCTGATCCTGATGCCGTCGCTGGCCGTCTTCCTGATCAAACCCGCCAGTACGGCAAAGACCGCCTGATTAATGGCGCCGCTGACGGCGACCTGACCGGCTCACTGTAGCCAGCAGACAACACCATACGGCCATTGGGTAGCACCTGTGGCCTTTTTTATTGCTGTGTGGTGAACGGGTGACTGTTAAAGAGGAGTTGCGCAGATTTTGTATCTATCGAAGAACAGGCAGTTAACAGCCATGGTAGCGGCTCTATTGCTGCTGGCGTGGATGTCCGCCGTGTCCGCCGCCCAGCTAAAGGAAAGCCTTGATGTGGTGTCCGGTACCAACCGCAGTGCGACCGAGTCGCAGAACAGGGTCGAGGAGTTGGCTGCACAGACCCGAACCCTGCTGGAAGAGTATCGTCGCCTGCAGGATGGCGCCGACTACCAGGCTGCCTACACGCGGGAACTGGAGGCGAGAGAACAGCAGCAGCGTACGCAGATCGACGATTTGCAGCGGCAGATTTCCCAGGCCGAGATCACCCGGCAGCGGATTGTGCCGCTGCTGCGCAGCATGGGAGATGCCCTGGAAAAGTTTGTGGTACTGGACCTGCCATTTCACCACGAGGAGCGCATCAATGGGGTGTTGCTGTTGCAGCGGCGCCTGAGCCAGACCGACCTCTCTGTCGCGGAAAAGTTGCGGCTGGTGTTGGAGGCATATCAACTGGAACAGGATTATGGCAACAACATAGAGGCCTGGCGCGGACCCCTGCAATGGCAGGGCCAGGAGCTGTCAGTTGAATATTTGCGGATCGGCCGGGTCGCGCTGTATTTCCAGATCCCTTGATGGCGCCAACAGCGGCTACTGGAGCACGACAAAGGAAGACTGGATTGCTCTGGACCCCCAATACAACCGTGATGTGGCCGAGGCACTGCGGGTCGCCAGGAATCAGGTTGCGCCACAGCTGCTGCAATTACCGATGCTGGCGCCGGGAGAGGCGTCGTGAGGCCCGGGCTGGCTGTGCTGGCGCTAGTGTGCCTGTTGTCACCGCTGTCAGGTATGGCACAGCAGGCAGCGCCGTCGGAGCCGCAGATTACCAATCTGGACCAGTTGCTGGACACCGTGCGGGATGCGCAACGGCAGCAACGGGCGCGTAATGCACAGCGGGAGGAGCGCTTCCTGCGCGACAAGCAGGAGCAGCAGGCCCTGTTGAGCGCTGCCAGGCGCGATTTTGAGCAGCACAAAAACGAAAATCAGCCACTGCTTGCCGTGACCGAGAACAATGCCGCCGAGATTCAGCGCTTGCAGGCACAGCTGCACGATGTAGTAGGGGACATGGGCGATCTGGCCACTACTTTCCGCGAATTTTCCGGTGACTTTTCAGCTGTCTTACAGGATTCCATGATCACTGCCCAGCTACCCCGGCGCAGCGAGCAGTTACGCGCCCTCGCCTCGGCGGATACCCAGCCCAGCATCGATGATATCCAGTCCCTGTGGGTGTTGCTGCAGGAGGAGATGACCGAAGCCGCGCGTGTCACCGTGTTCGAGGCGCCGGTCGTGCAGGTTGACGGCACGGCGACGCGCCGTCCGGTGTTGCGCGTGGGGCCCTTTCTGTCCTTTAGTGAGCGCGATTTTTTGCGTTTCGTGCCCCAGACCGGCGAACTGCTGGTACTCAGTCGGCAACCCGCGGCGCGTTACCGCGATGCGGCGCAGGAGTTTGTAGCCCATCCCGGCAGCGTTGCTGCGATTACCGTGGATCCTTCGCGGGGTAGTCTGTTGGGCCTGCTCAGTTACACGCCCAACTTGCGTGAGCGTATCGATCAGGGGGGAATGATCGGTTACATCACTATTGCTTTGGGCCTCCTGGGTATGTGTCTGGCCGTCTGGCGTGGTCTTTACCTGGGCGTGTTGTACTTCCGCATCAAGGAGCAGTTGCGCCATGTGCAGACCCCGAGTGCAGCCAACCCGCTGGGCCGGGTGCTGCGATCGGTGGAGGGGATTGATCTGCATAACGAGGACCTGCTGCAATTGAAGCTGGATGAGGCGGTACTGGCGGAAATACCGGCACTGGAACGGGGTAATAGCCTGATCAAGCTGCTGGCGGCAATTTCGCCCCTGTTGGGCCTGCTGGGTACGGTCACCGGCATGATTCTCACCTTCCAGGCGATCAGCCTGTTTGGCTCCGGTGACCCGAAACTGATGGCGGGAGGTATCTCCCAGGCCCTGGTCACCACGGTGCTGGGTCTGGTGGTGGCCATCCCGTTATTGTTCAGTCACAGCGTTATCGCCTATCTCTCGCGCTCCATGATCCAGCGGCTCGATGAGCAGTGTGCCGGCGTGTTGGCGCGAAGTGCCGAGGAACGGGAGCGCACGAGGTGAGTATGCTCCCGTGGATCGTTGGCACCATCAGGGACTTTATCGACCTGGGTGGCCCGGTGCTGTGGGTGCTATTTGCTGCCTGCCTGCTGCTGTGGGCACTGATTCTGGAGCGCTTGTGGTTTGTGCGCATCACCTGGCCGGCGCGTGCCCGGCGACAGGTCGCGCAGTGGCACAGCCGTGCGGATCGCACGTCATGGCGGGCCAGAAAAATTCGCGAGGCTATGGTGTCAGAGGTGAGCCTGGAATTGCATGCGCTGTTGCCCTTCATTCAGGTGTTGGTCGCACTGTGTCCCCTGTTGGGACTGTTGGGCACCGTGCTGGGCATGATCAGCGTGTTCGAGGTGATCGCCATCAGCGGCAACGATGATGCCCAGGCCATGGCGCGCGGCGTCTATCGCGCGACAATTCCGACCATGGCGGGACTGGTGGTGGCACTGACCGGGATCTATTTCACGGTGCGCCTGCGGCGCGTGGCCGACAGCGAAACCAGTCGCCTGCAGGATCGGCTCACCTTGCCGGAGCAGGCGACAGAGAGGCACGCGGCGATGAGCGCCAGACGCCACATCCCGCGCCCAGGAGGAGACGGAGCTGGACATGACGCCGATGCTGGACATCGTGTTCATCATGCTGATTTTCTTTATCGTGACGACCTCCTTTGTCAAGGAGTCGGGGGTGACGGTCAATACACCGCAGGCGGCGACCGCGGCCAAACAGGAGAATGCCAATATTTTCATAGCGATCACCGCTGCCGGTGAAGTGTGGATCGACCGGCGTCCGGTGGATCCGCGCTCGGTCCGCGCCATTGTCGCGCGACTGCATGCGGACAAGCCGGAGGGTGCGGTGATTATCCAGTCGGATGCCAAAGCGGCGACGGGCACTCTGGTGGATGTTATGGACCAGGTGCGTCTGGCCGGGGTCGAGGGTATCGCCATCGCCGCTGACAAGCGGGGGGAGTAAGCGGGATTCGGGCCATGCGCATATTCCCCGCCCTGTTTGGTGCGCTGCTGGTTACCCTGGCGGTGTTTCTGTTTATGCACAGCCTGATCCAGCGCGGCAAGGAGGACGGTGCGCAGCTGGTGGTGTACAACGATG
The DNA here is from genome assembly GCA_963762235.1 of uncultured Gammaproteobacteria bacterium. Classification (GTDB taxonomy): domain Bacteria; phylum Pseudomonadota; class Gammaproteobacteria; order Pseudomonadales; family Halieaceae; genus Marimicrobium. The sequence continues at coordinate 51,759 of CAVXKH010000007.1, forward strand.
TGCAGATAGTTCACAGCAAGCCCGAGAAGCCGCCACCCGGAGGAGCACAAGCAGACACGGAGCGTGCTGCGGAGCCGTCGGCAGAGCCCGGCATGGCACCTCTGGCCCTCGCGGCGGCTGCGCTGCCCGCCGCCCCGCCCGCCGCCCTGGATATGCCGGCCCTTGACCTGGCAGTGGGCGATCTCGCCCTTGCCGGCGCGGGCAGCGGTGATCGCTGGAGCGCTCCGCTGGGTGGGGCGGAGCTGTCGAGATCGCCGGCGGTGGCACGGATGCCCAGGGCTATATCGAGGTTGTGCCGTTTGACACCCGTCGACCCAATGTGCCGCTGGTCGCCTGGCAAAACAAAATCAATGGCTGGGTATTGGTGGCTTTCTCGGTGACGCCCACCGGCAGAACGCGGGAAGTGCGCGTGCTGGATGCCAGTCCCCGGGGCGTGTTTGAAGAGGCGGTGATAGCTGCCGTCAAGGACTGGACCTACCAGATCAGTTTCTCCAGTAAGGCCAGGGGGGATGTCGTGCTCACGCAAAAAGTGGAGGTGCTGTGGAATAACTATCCGCAGAATCTACCCAATGTGGATTGATCGCATGCGCCACAGCAGTTCAAGCTACCAGTCTGCACAGCCCTGGTCCTGGCGCTGGGTATTGCTGTGGGCACTGCGGCCGAGGAGGGCCAGTACCGCAGCAAGATACTGCTGGTACCCGATGGTGAATGGGCCAAGGGTACGGAGCTGTCCATCGACGAACTGGAGCGGCAGACTGGGCAGCATTGAGGATGCCTATGCCAAATCCAGCGCCGGGCGCCACCTGGCGCGGCACTATGTCGAGCGCAAGGAGTACGACAAGGCCATTGCGTACTATAAGCAGGCGCTCGCTGCAGAAGGGCTTGTCGCCAATCGCCAATCGCGAAATGTTGCGCGAACTGGCGCAGGTGTACCTGCTCAGGAAGGATTACGCCAGCGCCGCGCAAACCCTGCAACAGGCGCTCGCCATCGACCTGGTAGCCGAGGTAGCGGATTACCTGTTGCTGGCCCGCGCGCAACACCATCTGGGCAAGTACGTGGATGTGGTGGCGACGCTGGATCGAATGCAGCAGGCGGGCCTGGCGCTGGATACAGCGCAAATGCAACAGGCGCTGGCGCTGTATTACCGTGCCGGAGCCTATGCCCAGTGTGAGGTGCTGCTGCAGCGGTTGCTGGAGTTGCAGCCGAACGAGCCGCAGCACTGGCATCTGCTGGCATCGGTTTATGTGCAGCAAAATAAGAACAAGCAGGCGCTCGACCAGTTGGCACTGGCCCGGGATAAACGTGTGCCTTTTTCTGAGCGGGAACTCCTGTTGCTGGCCAATCTGCAGGCTGTCAACAACAATCCCTACGGTGCGGCGCAAACGCTGGAGAGTGCGCTGTCACAGCAGGAAGTGTCCGCCAACGGCGCAAACTATCGCCAATTGTTCGAGTTCTGGTTGCAGGCCAGGGAGCAGGACAAGGCACGTGCGGCACTGCAGCAGGCCGCGCAATTGAGTGGCGATACCGAGCTGTACCTTCACCTCGCCCAACTGCAGATGGAGCAACAGGACTTCCAGGCCATGCAGCAGACTATGTTGGCAGCCTGTGCGGAGCAGCTCGCGGACCAGTACGTCGGACGCGCCAACCTGTTGCTGGGCATCAGCCAGCTGAAGTTGGGTGATGAGGCGGGCGCGCGCCGCTCCTTTATCAACGCCAGCCTCATTGGCGGGGTCAATGCGCAGGCGGGGCAGTGGCTCACATTTATGCACGCTGCACCTGCCACCGAGGACGAGACGCGGCGCATTGTCAGTCATCTGCTACGGTGCCCGTGACCAGCGCCTGGACCCCAGCAGTGGCGCGCAGCGACGAGTGCCATCGCGAGGCCTGCCCGGCGCATCCGGTACTGCAGCGGGGCCGGCTGCCATTGAGATAAAGACGGTACCGCCAATGCGCTTATTTTACCTGCCGTATGAGCAACCGCTGGCGCAGCTGGCGGACTCACTGCGGGGCATACTGTGATCAGCATGAATGTCAACCTGGTGAAAGCCGGTGGCAGTGCCGATGGCCCCCTGCAAATCATTTTTGCCGGCGATATGCAGGAACCGGGAGACCGGGCTCACGGTGCAACTGGCGCTGCCCGTCCGCGGCGCCGTCAGTGGGCGGGGCAAGTTCAGGCTGCGCACGACGGAGCCTTTCAAGTGCGCCTACCTGGCCTTCAGGGGCCGGCACAGGAGATGCGTGATGGCACTGGCGCGCCTGGCAGAGGCCGTCACTGGCCGCGGGCCATGTGCTCACGCGGTGAGGCGCGCATCGTTATTCCCCCAGGCGATAATACCGACGGCATGCCGGGTTTGAACTGCAGCTGGGCATTCGCTAGCATGGGCTCGCGTTGTGCCAGGGCATCAGTCAGTATCCATTTTTCACATTGGACTTGTGCGGATAGTGCTGTAGTATTTGGCTTAGAAAACAGTGGGTGAAGTCGTGTCTCGAACCCTGTCAGGACAGTGTCAGGCGAGAGTCGGCCACTTGAAGAACCAACCCTTTATAACTCTAAAATGGATGGTCTAAATAATGAAAAAACTGCTCGCGTACTCCATTGTGGCGGCTGCTACTGCCGCCAGCATGCAGGCCCAGGCCTTCAAGTTCGATACCCCAGGACGACTGGGATATCCGCTGGGATAACACCGTGAAGGGCAATCTGATGACCCGGGTGCAGGACCAGGATCCATCCGTCTACGATCCGCAACGGGCCGTACCCGCGGCCGCCGCGCCAGTTGGCGGACGACGCGGACTATACGGTCGATCACGGGAATTTCGTCAGCCAGCGGGCTGACCTGTTGTCGGAGCTGGACGTGATCTGGAAGGATAAGCTCGGTTTCCGGGTCAGCGGGGCGGGTTGGTATGACTTTGCCTACGACGGCAACAGCGATATCGCCACAAAGCGGGCCAACCAGGGGCTTCCCCGACGCCTACTCCACCTGGGGTTCGCTGACGGTCAATCCGGGCGAATACACCGATGCGGCAGAGGACCTGCACTACCGTGGCGGTGAACTGCTGGATGCCTTTGTGTTCGCGAATTTCGAAGTCGGTGAGGCGTCTGCCAACGTGCGCGTCGGTCGCCACACCCTGTATTGGGGCAACAGCCTTCTGTCTACCGGCGCCATACACGGGTTTGCCGGCTCCATGGCGGCCCTGGACCTTGCCAAGGGTCTTGGCACCCCGGGTTCCGAGGCCAAGGAACTGTTTATGCCCAATAACAAGATTTCCACGGTGGTGCAGTTGCCGATGGTGTGACGCTCAACGCGTTTTACGCGCTGGAGTTTGTGCCGCTGCGCTGGCCTGAAGGCGGTACCTATTTCAGCCTGAATGAGGCCCTGACGGAGAACTCCGAGTTTTTAACTGCTGATCGCCGGGCAATGAAACCAAGCGCCGGCTGGGGTTCAGGGCCAATGACTACAAGAGCAAGGATTCCGGCGACTGGGGTATCAATCTGCAGTACAAGATCGAGGCCTGGGATCTGGAGACCGCCTTTATCTACATGAACAACACGGACCGGCTCACCAGTGGCTTGTACTCCGTCCTTGGCGATGACCACACCGGCAGACAGAATGCTAGGCCGCGGAAACCAGAGCCCTGCTGCTTGGTCATTATGGCTGGGTCTACAAGGATGATATCGACACCTTCGGTATCGCCCTGTCCAAGGAAATGTTTGATATCAGCTGGGGCGCCGATTTCGTCTATCGCAAGAATAACGCCCTGAATCCTGACCTGTCGGCAACCCTGAGTGCGGCTTATTCCAATCTCGGTGACGTGGATACGGGTGACAAATATCCCGGGCCCACCGGTGACACCGCGCACATCGTGCTGAACGGCCTGGGTTTGCTCGATGGCTGACTGGGGTCTTTGGGATGGCGGTCAATATCTCGTCGAGCTTGCGCTTTCTGATCTGCTGAGTTTTGGCGAGTTTGAGGAGAAGGCCAATCCCTTTGTCAAGGAAGATAAAATCTGTGGCAACTTGAGCGGCGTATTCAGGCCGACCTGGTATCAGGTGCGCTCGGGCTGGGATCTCAGCACTCCCGTGCAGCATCAGCTATACCTTTGCGTGTAAACAGGCGCCAAACTCGGCCGGCGGTAACGAAAAAGTCGGCAACGGTAGCATGGGGCTGCAGTCGATATCGATCAGGTCTGGAATGTCGCGCTCAACTACAACGTGTACTTCGGGCCGCAGCCCAATGGCACCGCTGCCTTCATCAAGGACCGCGACAATATTGCCCTGACGGTGAAGCGGACTTTCTAGGTCTCGTAAGCCAGTTACTGCTGTATCCCGTGGCCGCTCCGAGAGCGGCCTTTTTATTTGCTGCCTATTTGAGCTGTGCTTTATAGGTATTTAATGCAGCGCGCGTTGTGGGTGTCCCGGTTTCGTAATAGAGCTTCATGGCGATGGCGACATCGTTAATGGTCGCAGCGCACGAATCCGGCCATTTTCGCGCCCAGCCATGCGCCCGGGCGGCCCCAGGGCATTTCATAGCGCAGGCTGGCGGTAAACTGCGTTTGGCCCGGACCGTGCTCCGCCAAAGTGTAGCGAAACCAGGCCTTGCGAAACGGTGGTGCGGGCTTGTCGCCTTTGTGCAGGCGGATCAGAAAGCCCCTTCCTTCCTGCCACTCCTCCACGGTTTCCTGGATATAACTCTTCTCGTTGCGATACACGTAGCGGCTGGCGCCGACGCCTTCGGTTTGTTTGCTCACGATAACCGTTTTCACAATGCCCGGCACGTAATTGTGCGCCAGGGAAATATCCCTGAGCTTCGCCCAGGCCTCGGTGAGTGGGATATCGATGAGAATTTGTGCGCTGACTTCCTGGCTCATGTCTGGCTCCCTTATCAACTTCCGGAATGGTCCTCTTCCCTGAGTCGGACGGGTCCGAACTGCTCGGGAAATTTGCCCTGCATGCCGCGGTAGAACTCGCGAAAATACTGCATGTCCGCACGCACGTCATTGGTGACGGTAAGCGGCGGACCAAAGCCGCCGCGCTTGCTGCCAAAATCCAGAAAGGAAGGCACGATGGGTACGCCCGCCTGGCGGGCGATATGGTAGAAGCCCGACTTCCAGTACTCGGACTTTTCCCGGGTACCTTCGGTGGGCACAACCAGAACAAGGTGGGGTACTGTGTCAAATGCTGCCACCATCGTGGCGACCACATTCTGGTTCTTGTGCCGGATGATGGGCATGCCGCCCAGCAGCCGCATGATCCAGCCCATGGGCGGATAGAACAGGCTGTGTTTAGCCATCCACGTGACTTTGATTTCGAATGCGGCGGCGAAGATCAGCATCAACGGAAAGTCCCAGTTGGACGTGTGCGGGGCCGCGATGAGCACATAGTGGTCACACGCGGGGCGGACTCCTGCAAGCTGCCAGCCGGTGCGGTGCAGCAGCCATCGCGCAAGGCTTTTTTTCATGGGTGAGTCTTACCGCAAAAGTGGGCAGGTGTTACCGTGGCACCGGGCGAGTGATGGGTCGGCTGCCCGAGCGCAGCGCTGACAGCAAGCCGCCAAGTATAAATCATTGTGAATACCTATTGGAGTGGAATATGAGCAGGTTCAGTGAACATTGTGTGGTCGTTACCGGCGGGGCCAGTGGCATTGGGGAAGCAACAGTGCGCGGTATTGTCGAGGAAGGGGGCAGGGTGGTGGTCGCTGACCTGCAGCAAGAGCGCGGCCGCGCCCTGGTCGCGGAACTGGGCAGCGCAGCGATGTTTCACTACACCGATGTCACCAGGGAGGATGATATTGTTGGCGCCATCGCCCTGGCCCAGCAACAGTTCGGCCCCTTGACCGGCATGGTCAACAATGCGGGTATTGTCGGCGCCATCGGCTCGATTATGGACACCAGCGCAGAGGCGTTTGATCACACCATGGCCATTCTGTCACGCGCCGTCTTCCTCGGGATCAAGCATGCTGCCAGGGCGATGCAGCCACAGCGCCGCGGCGCCATCGTCTCCCTCGCCAGTACTGCCGGCATCGTGGGTGGGCAGGGTCCCCATGTCTACACCATGGCCAAGCACGGCGTGGTGGGCCTGACCAAGTCCGCCGCCTGCGAGTTGGCCAGACTGGGTATTCGGGTGAACGCTGTTGCGCCCGGCGGGACCGTCACGCCAATGACCAACGCGCTGGGTGACAATAATCCGGAAACGACCGCCCAATTCATTGCGTCGTCCTCGCCGTTGGGCATTGCCTGTATGCCGGAGGATATTGCCCGCGGGATTTTGTTTTTGCTCAGTGATGACACGCGCTACATGACCGGCCACACGCTGGTGATCGATGCGGGGGTGACGACCGGCGCCGAACCGCCGCCATTTTTCTCCCAGGAGGCGGATATCCTGCTGCACGCGGGTCTGCGCGGCAGTGCGCGTGCAATCCAGAGCACAATGAATGACAAGGCTGCGCGAGCAGATATACCGCCAGAGCTTTCTTTTTCATCACGGTTTGGATGGGTGCAGTTATTGTGCCTTTGCGGTGTATTGCTGCTGTCCTTGCCGTCCGTCGCGCAGGAGTCATTGCAGTCCCTGCTGCAGCGCCTGTCCGCTGCGGGTGAACTGCAGATCGCCGGTGCGAGTGTCTACGACCTGCCGGTGACGCAGGAGTTTTACGCCAAGGCCGCCTACGCTCCGGTCTGGACCAACCCGGTGGCTGTCAGCGAATTGGCCGACTCGATAGAGCAGGCGTGGCGCGAGGGGATGAATCCCCAGGATTACCACCAGCAGCAGGTACAGGGCGTGCGTGACGGGTCGCTCAGTCTTGATGTGGCGACACGGGACCTGCTGCTCACCGACGCCTGGTGCGCCTTACCTACCATTACGCGCTCGGCAAACTCGACCCGAAGGATTTCGTTGCCACCTGGAATTTCGAGCATCAGTTGCCCGCAGTGGACCCCGTCGAGTGGCTGGGCAGGGTGACAAAAAATGGCGGCATAACGGCGGGGCTTGGCAAACTCAAGCCCGGCAGTGCGCTCTACCAGAACCTGGTTTCCGCGCTGGCCCGCTATCGCGATATTGCTGCCAATGGCGGCTGGGTGACGGTTCCCGCAGGCCCAACCCTGCGCAAGGGCGAGAGTGGGCCGCAGGTAGCGCAACTGCGGCGCCGCTTGCTGGCGGAGGGCGATCTCACTGCCGGCACCAGTGCGGCATCAGACATTTTTGACGCCGAACTGGAGCAGGCGGCGATCCGCTTCCAGCGGCGACATCGCCTGGATGCCGATGGCGTGGTGGGGCGGCAGACAGTTGCTGCGATGAATGTGACGGTGGCACAGCGCATCGACCAGATACGGGTCAATCTGGAGCGCGCGCGTGTATTACAGGACATACCTCCCACGGCGGTCGTGGTCGATATTGCCGGTTTCGAAGTGTCATATTTTCGCGACGGTCAGCGTTTGCTGCGCAGCCGGGCTGTGGTGGGGCGTCCGTATCGCAGTACGCCGGTGTTCCGCGACAGTATCCGCTATATCGAGTTCAACCCTACCTGGACAGTCCCACCGAGCATTCTGCAGAAGGACGTGTTACCAGCGATCAAGCGTGACCCGGGCTACCTCAAAAGCCACAATATGCAGGTACTGACCCAGGCCGGTGCAGTGGTTGACCCCGCAAGTGTCAACTGGCAGGAATACCCGCAGCGTGGCTTCCCCTACATGATTCGCCAGCAGCCCGGCCCCGAAAATTCCCTGGGCCGGCTCAAGGTCATGTTTCCGAACGAGCATATGGTCTATTTGCACGACACGCCCAGTCGCGACCTGTTCCAGCGCAGCGAGCGCACCTTCAGTTCCGGCTGTATTCGCGTGGAAAAGATAGGGCAGCTGGTGGAGTTATTGCTGGATAATCCGCAGCAATGGAGTCGCGCCACGATAGACGCCACCATCGATACTCGCCAGACCCGCAGGGTGTCTCTGGCGAAGTCGGTTCCCATCTATCTGGTGTACTGGACGGTACAGGTGGAAGAGGATGGCGAAGTGCATTTCAAACGCGACCCCTACGATCAGGATGGCGCGTTATTGAAGGCACTGGAGCGGCCACTGGTGCCTGATGCGGCGCGGGTCTACCGCAGTCGGCCGCAACTGTAGTACTATCCCTGCCATGTCGCTGTGGATAAAAAGATTCTCGCTGCTCGCTGTACTGGTGCTGTCGCAAGCACTGTACACGGGTCATGCCGTATCCCACCTCAGCGGCGACCAGGCCGATTGCCAGATTTGCCTGCAGGCCTCGAGCGGCGGCGTGGCACTGGTGTCTGCGGAGATTGAGCCGCTGCCGCAGTTACATGGCATACCTCCAGCCGTAAGCCGCTTTACACCTGTAGCAATAGTAAGCTTCCCCGATTCCCACCCGACACGCGCACCGCCTTTCTTTCCTGTCTGACGCAATAGATGCTTGCGCGCCGCGACGCGCAGGCTTTGGCTGTTCAATTGTGAAAACAGGATTTTCCCATGAGACGTATACGTTTATTGCTCACTGTGGTGGCGGGCTTGCTGCCGGCAGTGCTATTGGTACCTGCAGCGACTGCAGATGAAAACACCGCAGCGATCAGGGCTGAACTGGATGCTCTGAAGGCCCAGTACGAAGCGCGCATCGAGACGCTGGAGCAGCGACTTGATGCGGCAGAGCAGCAGTTGGCGCAGCAAAAACAGGCACAGCCAGCGCAAGTTGCCCAGTCGCAGGCGCCAGCGGTGGCGCCCGCACAGCCGCCTGCCGCGGTCTATGAAACTACCCCGGCTCCTGTTGGAGTTCGCTCTGCCACCTCGGGTAACGAGTTCAATCCCGCCATTGGCATCATCCTGAACGGTGCCGCGCGGTCCTACGAAAATGATCCCCAGGACTACTATATTCCCGGCGTACCGGCGGGCGGAGAAGCGGGGCTGGCGGACGAGGGACTCAGTATCGGCGAGACCGAGATGGTGTTCACCGCCAGTGTGGATGACTGGTTTTCCACCCGTGTCACTGCAGCCGTGGAGCAGGAGGACGGCAACTTCAATTACTCACTGGAGGAAGCGTTCGTGGATACCCTGAGCCTGCCCGCAAACACGGCCCTGCGTTTTGGTCGCTTTTATTCTTCTATCGGTTACCTGAACGACAAGCATTCACACAGCTGGGATTTCGCGGACCAGGCCCTGCCCTACAGCGCTTTCCTGGGTAACCAGTATGGCGACGACGGGATTCAGTTTCGCTGGCTGGCGCCCACCGATCTTTATCTGGAACTCGGCGCTGAGGTGTTCCGTGGCAGCAGCTACCCGGCAGCCGGTGACGCGCACAACGGTTTCGGCACACAGACGCTGTTTGCCCATCTTGGTGGCGATGTCGGCATGAGTAACAGTTGGAGCACAGGCCTGTCGTGGCTGACGGCAGATGCGCGTGAGCGCGACTCCGGCTTTGAGGATGACCCGCTATCGTTTGATGGCAGCACTGACATTTATATTGCCGATTTCATCTGGAAGTGGGCGCCCAACGGCAACAACATTGACCGCAACCTGATTTTCCAGACGGAGTATCTGTGGCGCAATGAGGACGGCACGTATGTCGTTCCGGGACTGGAAAACCCCGAGCTGGCCGATACTGACACAGCCGGCTGGTACGCCCAGCTGATTTACCAGTGGCGGCCGCGCTGGCGCACCGGTGTGCGCATTGATGGACTTGAGCCTGGACGATCCCGGTACGCAGTTTGCCGGCACGCCGCTCGATACTCTCGGCGATGATCCGCTGCGCTATTCGCTCATGTTCGATTACTCGAACAGTGAGTTCTCCCGTATCCGCCTGCAGTTTGAACGCGACGAGACCGGAGTCGAAAACGACAACCAGTTTACTCTCCAGTACATCATGAGCATCGGCGCCCACGGCGCCCACGAATTCTAGGAGCACACCATGTATTACTCCAACATGATCAAAATCGTTATCGCCGTTACCTTGATGGTTGCTGCCTCCGCGCAGGCCAAAGTGCAGGTCTTTGCCTGCGAGCCCGAGTGGGCGGCGCTGGCCGGTGAAATTGGCGGCGCGAACATCGAAGCCACCTCGGCCACCAACGCCCTGCAGGATCCACACTACATCCAGGCCAGGCCCAGCCTGATCGCGGGGATTCGCAACGCCGACCTGCTGATCTGCTCCGGCTCGGGACTCGAAGCCGGTTGGTTGCCTGTTCTGCTGGGCAAGGGCAGTAATCCGAAGGTACAACCGGGGCAGCCGGGCAATCTGATGGCGAGCCAGTATGTCAATCGCCTGGAGATTCCCGCAGTGCTGGACCGCGCGCAGGGCGACCTGCACGCCGAGGGTAATCCGCATATCCAGACCGACCCGCGCAATCTCGCGCTGGTGGCCACTGTCATTGCGCAACGCCTGCAGCAGATTGATCCGGCCAATGCACAACAGTATCAGCAGAGTCTGGCCGCGTTCCAGGACAAGTGGGGTAAGGCCATCGCCAGGTGGCAGGAACAGGCGGCACCGCTGCGCGGCAAGCCGGTCGTTGTGCACCATAAAAGCTGGGCGTATCTCAACAACTGGTTGGGCCTGGTGGAAGTCGCCACCCTGGAGGCCAAGCCCGGCGTGCCGCCCAGTGCCGCACATCTGGAGGAGCTGCTGCAGCAGTTAAAGGCTACGCCCGCCGCGCTGATCATACGCGCGCCCTATCAGGATCCCCAGCCTTCCGAATGGCTCACCAAACAGACGGGCATACCCAACGTGATGTTACCCGCCACTGTGGGCGGCACGCCGGACGCGGGCGATCTGTACAGCCTGTTTGATAGCACGATACGTCTACTGCTGAACCCCGGAGCCGCTGCTCATGACTAGCGAGTTTGATCTGAATATTGTCTTGCCCGCCCTGCTCGCCGGTATGCTGGTGTTATCCACGCATGTGCCGCTGGGCAAGCGGGTACTGGAGCGCGGCATCATCTTCATCGACCTGGCCATCGCGCAGATCGCTGGACTGGGCGTGATTCTGGCCGACACGTTCGGTTGGGAGGCGCATGGCTGGGAGGTGCAGGTGGTCGCGGTAGGGGCGGCCATGAGCGCCGCCCTGGGCCTGAACATTACGGAGAAGCTGTGGCCGGAAATACAGGAAGCCCTGATAGGCGTGCTGTTTGTGCTCGCCGCCAGCGCCAGCATCCTGGTGCTCGCAGATAACCCTCACGGCGGCGAGCACCTGAAAGACCTGCTGGTGGGACAGATCCTGTGGGTCGATTACCAGCAGTTGATTCCGCTGGCGGCACTCTATGCGGTGTTGCTGGCGCTGTGGTTCGGTCTGGGCAAGCGCATGCCGACGGTGGGCTTTTACCTGATATTCGCGGTGGCAATCACTGCTTCGGTACAGATGGTGGGTGTGTACCTGGTGTTCAGCAGCCTGATTATTCCGGCCCTGGCGACCCGCAAATTAGCACCGCGACAGCAACTGCCCGCAGGCTGGTGTATCGGTCTGGTCGCTTACGTGGTTGGTATTGGCCTGTCGATGGTATACGACTACCCCACCGGCGCGCTTATCGTGTGGGCGATGGCCGTGGTATCGCTTGTCAGTGCGTGGATATTGCCCGTGCTGTTGCGGAGGTGACACGCGGCGCCCGCGCTTTCAGGGAGGCAGGTGCCAGGGCAGTCCACAAGTCGGGGTGTTCGGTGTAATGGGTGTCGACATCGATAATCGGCATCGCTGCCAGGGTGGCGTCCATTGGCAGTGCCTCGGCGCGTGTCAGGAGTAATCGCCCGGCATGGCGACGGTGGCAGTGTCCGTGCCGGAGCGCAGGATCTTGCCGGGCAGGGCGCCGGTAAATTCGTTGTGGCGGATGATTTCCCTGCCGTTGACGTAGACGTGCTCGATACCGCTCGCATCGGCGTACAACCTGCCGGCGCCGCCGGGCAGGTCGTGCCGTGTATAGGTCTCACCGCAGGCCACGGTGTCCAGGTCGAACACCACGATATCGGCGCAGTAACCTTCCCTTAACAATCCGCGTTCTTTCAGTCCCACCAGTTTGGCCGGTACCTCGGTCAGGTGATGTACGGCCTGTTCCACGCCGAGCAAATGGCGCTTGCGGACACCGTTACTGAGCAACTGCGTACTGAAGGAAAAGGTATCGATCATGTCCAGGTGGGCGCCGGCGTCCGAGGCGCCGACCACCGTGCGGCTGTCATTCCACGCTGCCGCGCGGTTGTTCCAGCTGAAATCATCGTCGCCATAGCGCAGGGGAATAAACGACGTTTTCAGTCCTTCCTCTATGGCCAGGTCCAGCAGGGTATCGAACGCGCTCCTTGCCCTGTTCCGCGGCGATGTCGCCGATGGTGCGTCCCTCCAGGTGTTTGTTCTTCGGCAGTGCGACTTCATCCACGGTATAGCCGGCCCAGCCCGCCATGAACACGAACACGCCGGATTTTTCGTCGTGGGCGCCCGCATCGAGTTTGCGACGCAGCTCCGGCTCCCGCAATGCCGCGATCCGTTGCGGAATGGGCAGTCGCATGGTTTCTTCCCAGCCGTGGAAAGCATCAAAGATAAAAGCGGAATGCAGGTTGATGCGGGTGATCACCGGCTGTGCGGGCGTCAGTGCGATAACGTCGGCGCCGCGCTTGCGGGCGTAGTCGGTAGCGCCCAACTGGCTCTTGTCCATGACTTGGATTGCCTGGCACAAAGAGATTCCAGTTCAGCGGGCGCTGCGCGGCCAGCGACATGGAAGTCATCAACTGGTACACGTCCTCGTCAAACTCTTTCGTGCCGGGCAGGAATTCCAATACCGTGCCTGGGAAATCCCGACACACTCCGCACAGTGCCAACAACTCCCCCTGGGTGGCAAACCGGGAGGGTACGGGATTGCCTTCCATGTCGTTATGGGTGGGTGAGAGTGTGCTGGAAAATCCCAGGCCGCCCGCGCCAAGTGATTCGCGCAACAGCGCTGTCATCTTTTTCAGATCTGTTGCATCGGCTTCCTCGCCGTTGGCCCGCTCACCCATTACGGTGCGCCGCAAAGCGGAGTGGCCCACCAGGAAGCCGGCGTTTACGGCCAGTGTATTGTCGAGGCAGCGCAGATAGTCGGCAAAGCTCTGCCATGTACCCCAGGGCACGCCGGCGTCGAGACTTTCCAGGGGCATTCCCTCCACCCGGGCCAGCATCCGCTTGAGGTACTGCGCATCCGCGCTGTCGCCGGACAGGGGCGCGATGGTGAAGCCGCAATTGCCACCGATCACTGTGGTAACGCCATGGAAGGGGGATGGACTCAATACGGGATCCCAGAATACCTGCGCGTCATAGTGGGTGTGCACGTCGACGAACCCGGGGGCGACGATTTTGCCGCTGGCGTCCAGGCGTTCGGCTGCTGGCAGTGAAGCGTTGTCTTCGGGTTGGATACAGGCGATCCTGCCGCCCTGCAGGTAGACCGAGCCGATATAGGATGCAGCGCCGCTGCCGTCGACGATGGTGCCGCCCTCGATAACCAGATCATACATAATGGCCTCGCTCGGTCGATGGTGGACCGTCCTCAGGGAGAGTCTTCAAGATACTGTAGTGTTGGGCGTGTATCAACAGTCACGAAACACAGGGCCGAAATCGGGTGCGATCGAGCGTCACTGGCATTACCATAACGCGACCCTCACGATCGGTGCCACTAGATGCTCAGTTATCGACACGCTTTCCATGCCGGCAATCATGCGGATGTGCTCAAACACCTGGTGCAGGTACTGGTACTGCAGTATCTGGTGCAAAAGGAGGGCAAGCCGCTGTGCTATATCGATACCCATGCGGGCGCGGGCAGCTATGCCCTGCGCTCGGCCTTCGCCAGCAAGAACCGCGAGTTTGACAGTGGCATAGCGCGCTTGTGGCAGCGCGCTGACCTGCCGCCGCCGCTGGAGAGTTACGTCAGTCTGGTGCGCGGTTTCAATCCGGGAGGCGAACTGTTGCAGTATCCCGGTTCGCCGGCCATTGCAGCGAAAATCCTGCACGCCGGTCATCGCCTGCAGTTGTGCGAGTTACATCCCGAAGATGGTAACAGGCTGGAGCACTGGGCTGGGCGCGACAGGCGCATAAGGGTGCAGCAGTGTGATGGCTTTGCCGCGCTGAAGGCGCTGCTGCCACCGATCGAGAAGCGCGCGCTGGTGATGATTGATCCGCCCTACGAGGTTAAAACCGATTACGCCACGGTACTGTCCGCGCTGCAGCTGGCCACCAGAAAATTTGCTACAGGGGTCTACGCGCTGTGGTATCCGTTGCTGGAGCGGGAGTCAGTGGGCGCGCTGGTGAAAAAACTGGAGGCGCTGCCGGTAAAATCACTGCTGGTTGAGTTACCCGTGCAGGCGGCCGCAGGGGAGGGCATGTACGGCAGCGGCATGTTTATCATCAACCCGCCCTGGGTGCTGCAGCAACAACTGCAGATCTGCCTGCCCTATTTACACGGTGTGCTCGCAAGCGCCGACGCGCAGCCCTGGCGGCTGTGCAGCAGCAACGCGTAAAGCGGGGCAGGCCCTGTCACTGCGCTACCGGGATCAGGTGACGCTCAGTGCCTCCTCCAGAGCGCCAACAATGTGTGTGCGATAAAACCGGTCGTTCTCTTCATACCAGTCCCTTGCCCGCTGTCCCAGTTGCTGTTTGGTCGCCTGATCCATGCGAATGATCGCGTCAATTTTGTGTTCAAGATCGACAGGATCGACGTAGTAGTTTGCCCCTGAGCGCTGCTTGCTGGTCCTGTCATAGTTAACAAGGATGCCCCGTTCGGGTGTGATCAACTCATTCATCGGGGGCGCGTTGGTGGTCAGGGTAACGGCTCTGCAACTCATGGCCTCGGCAATGATGTGACCGAACCCCTCCGCTTCAGAGGGGCAGAGATGGACGCCGATGCTGTTCTGCAGATTGCGCAGCGCTGCATCACTGATGCGCTCAAGTACATGCTTTATGTTCGGTGCGCTGACCGGTTTAACGCGCGATTGACTGTAGGTTCTGGCGTTTTGCACTACGGTCAGAAGCGGCCACTCGGGGTGCTGCAGCCACAAGTCGATCAATGGCCTTGTGCCCTTCTGCCAGCTGCGCCCCGCAATATGCAGGAAGCCGATTTGCCTGGCGCCATCGCTGCTTGTGTCGAGTTTGTCCTCGCTGGTGAAGCTGATAAATCGGGTGTGGCTCCCCAGCGCCCTGAAGGTCTCCTGCGCACCCCTGGTTTTGCACAGGACCACATCGATCCCGGCCAGATAGCGATGTTGGTACTTTTTGAACCATTCCGGATTCGGGATGAACGCATTGACGCGGGCATAGCGGAAAAAGCCCGGACTGATGTCTTCCAGAAACACGTTTACATCATAGGGCGCAGCAGCCAATTGTTTCCGGTGCCGCCACAAATGTGCGAGGTTGGAAGCACGGTGTACGAAACGCTGGCGGCGAACCACGGCCGCCTCGAGAGGCGCGCCGTTAAGGCTTATCTCGAAGCTGGTGTGCGGGAGCGCGTTGCACAGAATGTCTATATCGCGACTGAGCCCGCCACCGTTATGCCAGGCGACGATATTAATCCGCTTCATGCTGTTGCCGTTCCTTCTGCTGCGCAAACCAGAGTTCGGCATAGTGGCCGCGCCGTTCCAGTAGTTCCTCATGCGTGCCCTGCTCGACAACGCTGCCCTGATCCAGCACCACAATTTTGTCCGCATCAACGATGGTAGACAGTCTGTGCGCGATCACCAGGCTGGTATGGCCCTCGGCTATTTCTTTTAATGCCGCCAGGATCGCCTGTTCCGACTTGCTGTCGAGTGACGAGGTGGCTTCATCAAACACGAGGATCGGCGCGCGTTTGAGAATGGTGCGCGCAATCGCTACCCGCTGCTTCTCGCCGCCGGACAGTTTCAGGCCCCGCTCACCAACCTTCGTCTGGTGCCCGTCAGGAAGCCGGCTGATGAAGGTGTCGAGGTGGGCGAGACGAATGGCAGTGTCGACATCAGCATCGCTGGCGTCGGGATTTCCATAGCGCACGTTCTCAAAAATACTGTCGTTGAACAACACCGTATCCTGCGGCACGATGCCAATGGCGCGACGCAGGGACTGTTTGCTGACCTCGCTGATATCAACGCCGCCGATTGTAATTCTGCCTTCACGCAAGATCGTAAAAACGGAATAGCAATTTCACCAGGGTGGATTTGCCGGCACCACTGGCGCCGACCACCGCGACCTTCTGGCCTGCTTCTATGGTGAAGGACACATGGCGCAAAATTTCCCGGTCGGGTCGATAGGAAAAAGAGACATTATCAAAAACGATCGCTCCGGTATCGAGACCCAGCGATCTGGCATCGGGCTTATCGTTGACGCTGGGCCTGATCTGGAGCAGTTGCAACATTTTCTCGATATTGGCCATGGAGCCTTTGATTTCGCGATAGACCATGCCGAGAAAATTGAGCGGCAGGAACAGTTGGATCATAAAGGCGTTGATCAATACAAAATCACCGATAGTCATGGTCCCGGCGGTAACGCGATAGGCTGCGAGCCACATCATGGCCGTCATGGCGCATGCAATGATCAGGGCCTGTCCGCCGTTGAGGGAGAACAGTGACAGGCGATTTTTGCGACGGGCCGTTTCCCATTTGCCCAGCTCATAATCGTAGCGCTGCGCTTCAAACTCTTCATTGGTGAAATACTTCACCGTTTCGAAATTCAGCAGGCTGTCCACCGCCCGGTTGTTGCTGGCGGAGTCGGCGATATTGGCATCGCGCACAAACTGGGTGCGCCATTCCGTTGCCGCTACCGAAAACCAGACATAGGCGATGACCGCCACCAGCGTGATCAGTGCAAAGCCCCAGCCATAATTGAATAACAGAATCCCCACCACCATAAATATTTCAATAAAGGTGGGCACAATATTGAAGACAAAGAAGCGCATGAGAAAACTGATGCCGGTGGTGCCGCGTTCGATATCGCGCGACAGTCCGCCGGTGCGCCGGTTGAGATGAAAGTCCAGGTCGAGATTGTGCAGGTGCCTGAAGACCTCCAGGCCGAGCTTGCGCATGGCCCGTTCGGTGACGCGCCCGAACACGGTGTCACGCAGTTCACCAAACATCACATTGGCAAAGCGGGCCAGGCCGTAGGCGAAGACCAGCGCAACCGGGGCTGCTACCAGTTTGCTGTTATCGGACTGCAGGGCATCGACAATGTACTTGAGGATGAATGGGCCGATCACATTGCCCAGCTTGGCGAGGATCAGGCAAGCCAGGGCGAGCAGTACCCGGCCGCGGTATTCCATCAGGTACGGCCAGATTATCCGGATGACGTGCCAATTGATTTTCTGGTTCGGTTCGTCTTCGTAGTTGCCGTGGTTCATGCTGCTGCTTACTTGCGTCGCCGGTTTGCCCTATCGTACACGAAATCGTCCTGGCGTCCGCCTCGCAGGCAGTCAGGGGCCAGATCGAAATAAGCTGTCGTTGGTGGGCTGCGGTGCGGCTCCAGTCGACGCGCTCGCTGCGGTAGGCAAATTTCCAGATGCCATCGCGCCTCTCGTAGCGGTCCAGGTAGCGCCCGGCAATAATGATATCCTCAAACCCGTATTCTCCCGCCACCTTGTGGTAGGCGTTGAAATACACCTCCCCGAAAGCCTCGTCGCCCTCCAGTTCGATCAACACATTGCCGATCATGTGCTGGTTGGCGGCGTGTGACCGCAGGGCGGTGATGCAATAGTGGGCAAACTGCGCAGGTGAGCCACTGGTGAAGCCGTAATCACACCAGGCGTCTTCAAAAAATACCGATACCAGCAGCGGCTCGTCCAGGCGGTCCAGGCCGCGCATGTAGTTACAGGACAATTCATAGATATCCTGCTTGGCGAGCAGCGCTTCCAGTCGATCATTCACAGTGCAGTACCTCTTCGTTATGCGGTTCTGAGAAAGGGATAGAGTGGATCGGTGTCGAGGTGGCGCGCCTTTGGCCAGGGCGGCGAACGCCTCCCCGCCGCGCTCGTCCTGCACCGGTAGCCGCTTGCTCCAGTCCATGACCACCTGCCGGTGCAGGATCTTCCACCGCCCATCGCGTTTTTCCAGTCTGTCCAGGTAGCGGCCATGAGAACAACATCTCTTCCCTGGCGCCTGGCAGCAGGTGGCCGGCGTTGACACTGGATTCAGACCAGGCGCTGTTCCCCGCGAACGTTGACCAGCGTATTGCTCAGGCAGTGCCGGGTGAGTTCATAGGTCTGGCCCAGGGCGCCCACGACCAACTCCGCAAAGACGTGTGCGCTGCCCTTGTAGCTGCCGTAGTCTACCTCGGCCTCCGGCCAGTAGGCGCACTGGATCGCGTCCTTGTCCAGGCGATCCAGTCCGCGGCTGTGCAGGTGTAACACGTCCTGTATGGCGAGTCGATCGGCGATCTGTTCGGGGGTGGGAGTGATTCCTGTGTCAGCAGTCATAGCGAGCAGTCTCGGATGGGGTTGCAGAGGGCACGGCAATACTTGCATTGCGTGCGCTGAAAAAGTACATACTAAAAAAACAGTCGGGCCTGATTGTATTATCAGGCCGGATGGGAAGTCCATCGAATTACCCACGCAGACAGAGGGCCTGAATCCGCATGACAGGAACACATAATCACCGGCCTGGCGCGGCGCGGGCCAGCGGCCCCTCCGTAGCCGACACCCTGGCCAGCGACCGCATTCCAGCCGCCGCCGCCGCTTGCTCGAGAGTCGTTATGAGTTCCTCGGTGACGAGGATATCGCCTTCGAGCGCTACACCTCTGCGGAGTTCTTTCAGCGCGAGCTGCGCGAACTGTGGCCGCGCGCCTGGCAGTGGGCCTGCCGCGAGGAACACCTGCCCGATGTCGGCGACACCTACGTCTACGATATCGGACCGTATTCCGTGATCGTCGTGCGTTCCGCCGCAGACACCATCCAGGCGTTCCTCAACAGCTGCACCCACCGGGGTACCCGGCTGCTGGCGGGGGAGGGCAGTGGCTACAGCCCCGCATTTACCTGCCCCTTCCACGGCTGGTCGTGGGAGATCAACGGTTCGATCAGGAATATTCCCGGGCGCTGGGATTTCCCCCATGTGTGCCACGACACGCATGACCTGCAGCCGGTGAAGTGTGAGCGCTGGGGCGGCTTTGTGTTTATCAATATGGATCCTGATGCGAAGCCGCTGGCGCACTACCTGGACGTATTGCCGCGAGCATTTCCAGCACTTTCCGCTGGAGCGCCGCCGCATCAGGCTGCATGTGCAGAAGACCTTGCCCTGCAACTGGAAGGCCGCGCAGGAGGCCTTCATGGAGGCCTACCACAATTTCGAGACCCACGACTCGCCCAACGGTGGCAACACCCAGTACGATATTTTCGGCAAGTATGTCAGCCGCTTCATTCACAATATCGGCAACTACAGCCCCGAGTCGCTCGACGATTATCCCGGCGACAAATGGCGCAAGCCGCCCATGACCGATGATGAAATGGTGGCCTTCCTGGCGGTGTATGGACTTGATCCCGGCAATGTGCCGGAAGGAGAGACAGCCCGCGCACATATTGCGCAGGCGCTGCGCCGTTACTTTGGTGAAACACTGGGCATCGATTTTTCCGGGACCAGCGAATGCCTGATGCTGGATTCCATCGAGTACCACCTGTTTCCCAATATGTTTTTCTTTCCCGGCATCAATATCCCCATGGCCTATCGCTTTCGCCCCAACGGCATGGACGTCGACAGCAGTATTTTCGATGTGCTGATCCTGGAGCCGCTGGCGGAAGGTGTGGAGCACCCGGCGCCGCCTGAGCCGGTGCAGCTCGATGTGGAACAATCGTATACCGAGGTGGAGGGCATCAGCTGGCTGGGTCCGGTCTATGACCAGGACACCGGCAATCTCGCCCTGCAGCAGCAGGGCTTCAAGACCAGCCGCAAGAAGGGGCTGACACTGGGTAACTACCAGGAGTCGCGCATTCGACGGGTACACATGACGCTGGATGAGTTTATGTCCGGCGCCGCAGCCAAGGAGTAGGTGGGTGGCAGGGCAGGAGTGGCGACGGGTCGCCGGCGCGCAGGATATCGCCAAAGGTAAAACACTGTGTGTTGCAGTGGACGGCAGGGAAATCCTGCTGTGCCACACCGCCGACGGTTTCTTTGCGGTGGACAATCTGTGTACCCATGCGGCCGCGCGCTTGTGTGAGGGCAAGCTCAAGGGCCATCGCATACTGTGCCCCTTGCACGGGGCCGCCTTCGATGTGCGGGATGGCAGCGCCCTGACGCGCCCGGCGTCCGTCGCACTGGCCACCTATCCGGTGCGGGTCGATGACGAAGGTATCAGCTGCTGCTGAATGTGTCGGGAGATGATTGATGCCACAGGTAACGGTTGAGGAGTCTTTTGCCGGGGGGATCGCTGCGCGCACTCCGCTCAGGGCCAGCCTGCACAAACACGGTTACACCGCCCCGTCCACACTGGCTGCGGAGTGGGAGGGGATCTGGACCCGCTGCTGGCTCTTTGCGGGCCTCGTGTCCGACCTGCCTGATCCGGGTGACTACTTCGTCTACGCGCTGGGCCGCGAGTCGATTGTCGTGTTGCGCGATGAGCAGGGCGAAATCCGCGCGTTCTATAATGTCTGCCAGCACCGCGGCAATCGCATTTTCACCAGTGAAAGCGGCTTTGTGCAGCAGGTGGCCTGCCCCTACCATGGCTGGCGTTACGCGCTGGATGGCGGCTGGTCGAAGTCCCCGATGCAGAGCGCTTCTGCCCCGCCGTGGACAAAGGCCAGCGTTCGCTGAAGCCGGTGCAACTGGCGCTCTGGGCGGGGACGGTGTGGGTCAATATGGACCCTGATGCGGCGCCGCTGCACGAATACCTGGGCCCGATCATCGACAACCTTGCCCCGTATCATTTCGAGAACATGGTGCTCGCCAAACACCAGACGGTGCTGCTGGACGCCAACTGGAAAACGGTGCGCGACAATTTTCTCGAGCAGTATCACGTCGACTTCATTCACCCGCAGCACGCCAGCTTTGTCGACTGTTGCAACTCGACCAATATCCTGTGGCCTTACGGCCACTCGGCGACCATGGTCGAGGGCTTCGTCACCAATGCACGCTACCCGGTGCCGCAGCACACGCCCGAGCATCTGGTGCCGCTGTTGCAGGGGCTGGGCCTGGACCCGAATGATTTCAACGGCCGCGTGCCGGACATTCGCCAGGTGGTGCAGCAGCACAAGCGCCAGGTCGGCAGGGAGCTGGGCTTTGATTATTCGGGGTTTACCGACGCGCAGGTCTCCGATATCTGGCAGTACGATATTTTCCCGAACACGTTCATGACCATACAGGCGGAGGAGGTGTGGATTTACGGCCCCAGGCCGCACCCGACCGATGTCGACAAATGTTACTTCGACAAATGGACACTGCAGATCCCGATGGAGGTGGGTTGTGACACTGCGCGCGGCCTGACACTGAATCCGCGCCTGATGGCATCGCGCGACGACGAGCGGCCGCCGCACGAGGTGTTCAGCGCAGCGGATGTTATCGCTGGCAGGCACTCCCTCACTATCACCCTGGATCAGGACATCCATTACCTCGCCGATATGCAGGCGGGTATGCACTCACGCGGTTTCGACTGCGGGGTGTTAAACGAGGACGAGGTGCGGGTACAGCATTTTCACGACTGGGTGGAAGCGTGCCTGGCTGCTACAGTCCAGTCCCCGGAAAGTCCGCTCCTGCCAAAAGTGGTCGCTAGTTGATGGTGATCTACACACTAAATTTTTATGGCAATAAGCATGAAGATGATTAATTGAAGAAATTGTGCATTTCAAAAATCACATATCTTTCGTATGCCACATAAAATGACCACGAATAAATACCAGGACTCCTCCGAGGAAGAGCAGCGAATCTAGTTCTTGCCGTTGGAATTTTTTAATAGGAGCCTGAATATCGTCTGCATCATGGCAAAACATATGACTCCTGCGCTTATCCAGAAAAGTATTCCCATCGTCATTATTTGGTTGCCTCCAAAGGCTTGAAACTGGTCAAGAGTCAAACAGCAAAACCCACTGTGATAATCAATGTCATTCCCAGCAAAAGCGTCGTCCTTTCTCCCTTTTATATTCAGGGCTTCAGGGCATTAGGCATGAGGTGACAGCCCCATAACCACGCACGCCAATCTGGTGATTTAGTATGCCTGGGTTTCACGATCAGGATTGTTTCTTGCTTTGAAAATGCGAACTGGGTATCAGGGAGGGTTGCTTCTTGCTTTGGATATGTGAACTGGTTACTAGTGAGGTGCGTATTTTTATTAGAAAAGAACTTGAAAAGCTTGTCTCCACTGCTCACCGACGACCGCTATGCGAGCACAAAGCGGTATTAGCGCGAGCATCCACACACCACTTCAAAACCGCCGCACCTCATTGAGGACATTCCCCTTTCTTCAATAGCGACCATTCCACAGCCCCGTCACTTCCCAATGACCGAGCAGTGATTTAGTCTGGGTAGGCTTCTTTCAGGGTGTAGACCACCTTGCCGGTTGAACTGAGTGACGCGGACCGTCCGAGTGGACAGCCCGCATGTTTCACAAGTGAACGGATGAGCTACTGGCGGGCGTTTTTGACTTTTTGCGTCTTTAGATCCAGGAGTTTCTGCTCCTCGGCAGTCGGCTTCGGTGCGTCCAGCTTGATGGTTAACTTGGTGAGCGTGCCCGAGATGCGGAACGGCTTGCTGGCGACCGGCTTGCCGTCCACCGACAGGACGCCGGTCCGGGTAAAGGCGGCATGGACATCTTCGAGGCCTTTTCCGCCCATGAGGGTGTCAGGTTTTTGGGCAAGAAAGGCCAGTACTGCGCTTTCCACCGGATCGCCATACCCGCCGCACCCTGTTACCCGCGCTGTATTTTCGACCCTTTTTAATTGGGGCCCGGATACCAGGCGTACAAAAGAGCCTGCGAAGTGGATACGCCCTCATCGTATCGGATACGCTGATCAAGGCCTGTACGCCCGGGGCATAACTGGAAGGTCTGACCATAATTAAATCAAGCTTGACTGTTTTAATTTGACTTCCCATACTGCCCCTCTAATTTGAAAAATGCGTTCGGCCCCCTGGCTGCTCTGGCATCAGGAGCAGACGATGGGGTGTATGCCGGCCTACATCGATCCAAGACGAATAATACTATGCAGGATTTTCAGGGGCGGGTCGCTGTAGTAACCGGAGCAGCCAGTGGCATTGGACTGGCGTCCGCCACCCGTTTTGCCGAAGAGGGCATGCAAGTGGTGCTCGCAGATATCCAACAAGAT
Organism: uncultured Gammaproteobacteria bacterium; assembly: GCA_963762235.1. GTDB lineage: Bacteria > Pseudomonadota > Gammaproteobacteria > Pseudomonadales > Halieaceae > Marimicrobium. Next base: position 74,944 of record CAVXKH010000007.1, read on the forward strand.
GCCCTTGATTTAGCGGTTACAACCCTGCAGCAAGCGGGACACGATGTAATCGGTGTACGCACGGATGTAAGCAAGTTCGATCACATACAGAGTCTGGCCGACCAGGCCATTGCCACCTACGGCAAGGTTAACATCCTGCATAATAATGCTGGCGTACTGCGTGCCGGAACCATGGAAGAATTGACACTGGAGGACTGGCAGTGGGTGCTCAGCGTGAATCTGTGGAGTGTGATTTATGGCATCAAGGTGTTTCTTCCACTGCTCAAGCAGGCGGGCGACGGCCATATTATCAATACCGCCTCTACTGCCGGTTTGCAGGCCACGCCTAGCATAGGGCCCTACAATGTCAGCAAGTTCGCGGTGGTCGGCCTGACTGAGACGTTAAGACTGGAACTGGATGTCGGAGGCAGTCCAATCGGCGCCTCAGTGCTCTGCCCTGGCTCGGTGCAAACACGGATTTGTGAGAGCGATCGCAACCGTGAAGCGTCGGGCTTTTCTGCGGGCCAGGCGTCGCCCACAGATCAAGGTTTTAAAGACCTGGCCGGCTCTTTTATTGAGGCCGGAATTGCACCGGCTGAAGTGGCCGGGATGGTTATCGCCGCGATCAAAAACAATGATTTCTGGATTCTGACTCACCCTGCGTGGAAAACCGTGCTGCAGGAACGTATGGACGGCCTGGTTAAAAATCAGTTGGTGAGCGGCTTTGGTGGTTAATCGGCGCAGCGTTAGCCTGGTTTGGGTAATTCCGGGGTTGCACGGAATTTCAGGGTCATCCCTGTTCCCGAAACTGGACCCTGTCGAAAAATCTTACGAACTCGTAAGTCTGCCTGACTACATTCGTTGTATGTCATTGATTATAAAAGAGTGGCATAACGCTTGCTCGCTGGTTCGGAGTCAGAGAAGAAATCTCTAAAAGTTTACCGGTATCGCACTTAGCGCAAACAAAAGTCCGCTGGAGGATTTAATCATGGGAACGGTCGTTCGCAACATACAGGCATTGTCACGCTGCAAATCATGGGTAGTGCGCTCTTTCGGTCACCGGGTAGGTGTCCCAAGGGTTTTCACCATCACCCTGTTTCTGCTATGCGTCACCATGAGCAATAACAATGTGCTTCTGCAAACAAACACGGGAGAATTGTCGTTGCTGGAATTGGTGCCACGGGATACTCGCGGCGTACTCCAGATTTACCCCGCCGTAGCCGGCGCGCTCAATAGTGCGGCACCCGCGTCGACCTGGGGTGTGGGTGCGCTACAGGTAATGCAGAAGTACAGCGCCGGAATGAATATTCAAGGCGCCGCGCAGCGCCTGCTGCTGGCCCAGTTGTCCGAAACCCCCGATCAGTTCGTGTTGCTGGCGGAGCTCGGGGCGTCTGATTTCGCAACCCTGACCGCCGCTGCCGGCCTTACGCAACTTGCGACGCAACCCTTCCCGCTCTGGTCAATAGGCGACTCCGGGCTGCAACTCAGCCTGCTCTACAACCATATACTGGTGATAGCCCCCTCTGCCGCGCTGCAACTGGTACTGCAGGTGGCTGCGGGAGCAGAAGACCCAATCGGGGCCGGTGCGCTCGCTGCCTATCTCCCGGCGTTTGAAGACCAGAGCAAGGCAAACAGCTTTGTATACGGCCTGCCTGCTCTCTATGGCGCTGTGCCGCCGCCCGGCACGGGCGCCGCCAGCCTCAGCCAGGCGAAGGCGGTCAATGGCGCTTTCAGTATACAAAATGGAAAACTCACTGGCGCGGTGAATTTCTTCAGCGATAACGCTGCGAGCTACACTGCCAAGATGCAGCAGTTGTTATGGGCGACCCCGCCCGCAGGTTTTAGACTGCCGCCAATCTCTGCCATTGGTGCAAATATCGTCAGCGTCAATCTCAATGGCTTCTCCGCCGGCATCGGCAAGGATATCCGACCGCTGCTAAAGACACTGTTTCTGGACATGGACGCCGTTGATTACGCCGCGGCCGTGACGCACGGCGGCAATGTACCGTGGCTGAACTTCCAGGTGGGCGAGGACCCCGGCGCCATCTTTGTCAACTACGAGTTCAAGGGCGAGGCCGAACGCACTGCCTTTGAAGCCGCGCATCTGCCCCTCGGTTTCAAGCTGGCCCCTATCCCCATTGTGGCAGGTGAAACGCCGCGCTACTTCATGGTACAGAACATGTACCAGTCAAGCGGTGGCCTGGTTAACGGCGCTCGGTCCGAGTGGTCGGTGTTCGTTGAAGACCCGGAAGATCCCGCGGAGCCACGTTTCTTCGTGCTCGACCCAAAAGCGGCCTCCATCACGGCGGACCCGGTTAATTTACTGATTGCAGACGGATGGCCGGTCACACACGAGCTGACAGCCACTGCTATTGAAAGCTATATCGCTGCGATAGACCCGGACACGGGAGCTGAGACCGTGTCCTTTTATTCGATCATCAATTGGCCTCAGTCGCCCGAGACCCGCGTGACCTTTGACCGGGGATTCATGGCGACCAACGACTACGTGTTCTGGGGGCATGCTGTAGCTGATCGTATTCTTTACAACACGACCGCACAAAATCCCGAAGCGGTGTTGGTCGACCCGAACCAGTTTACCGTTATAAATAACAGCCCCTGGAATGTGTATGTGAATGCGCAACCGGTGCATGCGGTGGTGTACCTCAATCCCCAGGAAATCGTGATTTCGCCCTGGTGGAACCTGGATGCGGCCTACCTGGATATCACCCCGGAATGGCGGCAGCAATTGATCGACTTCAAGAACGGCTTCTATCCCGGTACGGTACAGGGCAATGCTAAGAGGGCGCTACGCGGCAACGGCGTGGTGCCGGTGGCGGACACTGTCAGTGAGTCCGTGCCCACCGCCCAGTACCATTTTATCGTGTCGAATCCGGTTGACCTGCTGGCCAGCGTTTCTGCCCCCGGGATTTATACCTCCGCGCCTGTCGCCTTGTTCGAGGGTGAGCCGGCCGGTCACTACCTGACTCTGTCCGTGTATAAGCGCGAGAAAGACCCCTGTGGTTCCCGGGCGGAGTGGACCACGTATGTGGTGGGATCAACCGGGAAAACCGAAACCCTGCGACTGAGTGGGCTTGCTGCTGAGGCCTGCCCGGATCCGGTGTCGCTGGTAACGCTCGCGAGCGGCGTATCGCAGAGCGTAACTGGTGACCAGCTGGAAACACAGATATCCTCACCGTTCACGCAATTCCACGCCACAGTGGACTTGAGCCTGACCGATGAGGAACTGGCCGGGGCAGACTGGATTGCGGCCGGTGACAGGGTTTGCGCACTGAATGGCGTCTGCGATAAGTTCTATTACGATGGCCTGACAATACTGGTACCGGCGCTGCGCGCCGATTCCGCAGCGCTGCAAGTCCAGGAAATGGCTACACCCTGGGATGCCTACATTGACGCAAGCAGTGCCAGAGCGGGCGTGCGCATCAGCCCGTCGATTCAGGCGTTAAATCCGTGGCAAAACCAGCGCGTATTCCCGGTAATTCCTCCACCTCCACCTGGATGCTGATGTTCTGATTCCCGCCGCCGTGCTCACCCGCTCCAGTCCCGCTTCCGGGCGGCTCGCTGGGCGGGCGATTGTCATCCTTTCCCAGCAGTACTGATTGATAGCGCGCTGTAATAACGTGAAGCCGTTCAAACTTTGGTGGGAGAAACTCACCTTTTCCGGGTTTTCTATGATGGGCCTGCGGCAAATGTCGCTAGAATCAAACCGAGACGTCAGCGACTGGGTAAAATAACGCAGGGATGAATTGCCAAGGCCATGAAGGACGATGTATTAGCGAAATGTACACGGCGGATGACAAAGCTTGTAGTCTCTGATCGACTGCTGGAAGATACTGTCCTGGAAGCGCGTCGGCGCAAGCCGATTCTTGTTGCCGTACTGTTGATTTCGACCTGTTCCGCCGCAATGATGTCAATCGGACTGGGTATCTTGTATGCCTACACTGGCGCAATACTCCACCTTGCGGCGACACTGATGGCGCTCTTTGCGCTGTTGGGTTATGCGGGAACCCTCTGGTACTTCATTCAACGCCAGCAATGGATGCCGGCCACCCATCTCTATGGGGCCACACTGACTTTCAGCACGGTAATGCCCTGCGTGATCACTGGCGGCATCCTGCTGTCACCCTATCTGCCGCTGGTGCTTGTCGTGCCCACATTTCTGTTCCTGATGGCAGGGCGCAAGTACGGCATTTACTGGAGCCTGGTGGCTGCCGGCTGCGTGGGCCTGCTATTCATGCTGGAGACTGCGGGAGTGGACTTTCCACAGGCCATTTCGGACGATCTCCTAATGACCTTCAGCTTCACGACCTGGCTAATGACACTGATGCTCCTGGTCATCGCCCTGGTCAGTTATGAGATGAATTTCGAGCGGCTCACCGAAGAAATCTCCGCCGAGCGCACCCAGTTTGCCTATGCGGCAATGCACGATTCGTTGACCGGCTTGTCCAACCGTACACTGTTTTACGCGCGTGCGCGCGAATCGGTGCAGTATGCGTTGTCCCATGATCACAAGGCCGCCCTGATTTTTATTGACCTGAACGACTTCAAACTGGTGAACGACGGTTTAGGGCACGAAGCCGGTGATACCGTACTGAACACGATTGCGGATCGACTGCAGAAATGCGTTCGATCCGTGGACACCGTGGCGCGCCTGGGGGGTGATGAATTCGCGCTCGTGCTGTACGGCGTAACTGACACCGAGATGGTGAACACAGTAGTGAAAAAACTCGCTTCCGTGCTCAGTGAGCCACTGGTCGTGGGTGACAATATCCTGAGGACATCCGGCAGTTTTGGTGTTGCCATCGCGCCCGACCAGGGGACAGAAGTGGAACACCTGCTGCGCGTCGCCGATCAGGCGATGTACAGCGCCAAGGCGCTGCGCAAAAACTCGCGCACTGATGACCGCTCTGCTGCCCTGAAGCTGGCCTGAGGGCACCTTTTTTGACATAAACTGGCATCACCGAGGTTGCTGACGAAGCGGTTTTTCGCGGCCGCTAGCCATCACTGCGCATGCGCAACGCGGCTCTTGCCATTCACCATCATGATACGCACGCGGTCGCCGACTCGAAATATTTCGCCTTCACTCACTTCCTGCACATATGCGCGCGTCGGACCGCCATCCTCTTTCACCGTAATTTCCACACCCTGTGTACGCGTCAACCCTTCTTCCGCCGCTGCGCCCAATAGACCGCCTGCAACAGCGCCGATGACTGCAGCGACATAACCGCCTTTCCCGCTGCCGACACTACTGCCTGCAATACCTCCAACTGCCGCACCTGCACCGGCCCCGATCGGTGTTTTCGTACCCTCGATCTGTACCGGACGCAACGTCTCGATGGTGCCCATGAGCACCACCTGCGGGGTGCGGGCATCCTCTCGCGAATAGACATCCCCTTTAAGGCTGGGGGCACAACCGCCCAGCATCGCAATCGAACCTATAAACAGTGCCGCCAATACAATATTTTTGTACATGAATGGATTCCTATCGGTGTGTGCTTTTCCCACGTGCCATTAAACACCTGGATGCGCTTCAATGCCAACGCAAGTGAAGAGCACATCCTGCAGTCTATACAGAAATTTGTTTTCGTCGACCCTGCGACGGGGACAAGGTAGCCGATGAATGCTGGCTAACCGAGCACATCATGTAGCTGGCGATGCATGTTCTGCACCCCGGGTTCATTGCGCCCGACCAGTACCTTGCGCGCAATACCGGCCTTCAGGCCGCGGTTGACCTTGTCCACCAGGGAGTAGTCCTCGCCCACCGCCACATCGTTGATCATCTGGAAATAGTCCTCGTAGTGCTGGCGCAACTCCGGTGTGGCCGGCTCCTCGGGCAGGAACATGCTGTGGTACACCACAGAGCGGTCCGGCGCGATGGGATAGACACGCCAGGTCTGGAAGTGATCCTGCACCACGAAGATCACGGTGTTGGGGAAAATGTAGTTGACGTAGGAGCTGTATTTGCGTGGCTCCCACTGATCCTCGGGAATGTCCTTCAATTCGTTGATGGCGAGTGCCGGCGAGCCCATGGAGTGGTTGCGCCCATACTGCTTGTAGTTGGCGGTATTGCTGTAGGCCATGGTCGCGATAGTGTTGCGGGTGCAGGAACTCGAAATGGTAGTACTCATGGAAGGTGTCCATGTTGAGCTTCCAGCTGAAGTCGGTAAAGACCCGCTTGGCGCCGAGGTAGTAGTGGTTCTCGAAACCGAAGCCGGACAGTCGCTCCTGGATGCCGCCCAGCACCTCATCAATATTGAAGGTCAGGTCCGGGTTGGGCATGACAAAGATCATGCCGTACTTCTCCTGCACGTCCAACGGACGCAGGCCGAGCGTGTCGCGATCGATGCTGTCAAAACCTTCCTTGCCGAAGGGCACGCCAATCAGTTTGCCCTCCAGGTCATAGGTCCAGCCGTGGTAGGGACAGGCGAACAGACGGCCTTTCTTCGCCTTGCCATGGTCGCACTCGTTCAGCGGTGCGCCGCGGTGTGAGCAGATATTCACAAAGGCCTTGAGGCCGCCATCGCTCTGGCGCACGATAAGGATGGGAACGCCGGTATCGTCGAAGGCGAAGTAGTCGCCCGCCTCCGGAACAATGCAACTGGGGCCGACAAACTGTGGGTAGTTGCGAAACAGCTCGGTTTTTTCGCGCTGGAACTGCTGCGGATCGGTGTACTCGTTGACGTCGATTTCCATCACGCTGTCAGCCAGCGAGGTGGTATTGCGCGCCACCAGGTCCATCAGGATTTTGATTTCTTCTACCAGTTGTGGCCGTTGCATTGCGAAGCCTCCTAAAGTCCCAGCACCATCTTGGCGATGATATTGCGCTGTATTTCCTGCGAGCCGCCAAAAATGGAGGCGGCGCGATTGTTCAGGTAGCGCGGTACCACCGAGCTGATGTAGTCGGCCCTGACCGGATTGCCTGCTGCGACCGGGTTCATGATAAAGCCCGTATAGCCCAGCACATCCACCGATAACTCATTGATGTCCTGCTCCAGTCGCGTGGCGGAAAGCTTCATGATGGAGGATTCCGGTCCCGGATTGCACGCCGCCACTGACCGAGGAAAGAATACGCAACTCGGTGATTTCCAGGGCTTTCAGGTCAATGGTGATGCGTGCGACCCTGCGCTCGAGATCACCGTTGGTATCAAATGCGGTATTGTCGCGTTTGGCATCGCGCATCAGTTGGTGCAGGTGATCCAGTTCATGACGGATGCGGTGCGCGCTGAAGCCGCCACCGCGTTCAAACTCCAGCAAATATTTGGCGTAGCTCCAGCCCTTGTTTTCCTCGCCGATACGATTCGCCATGGGCACGCGCACATTATCGAAGAACACCTGGTTGACTTCATGATCGCCCGCCATGGTGATGATGGGTTCGACGGTCACGCCGGGGCTGTCCATGTCGATCAGCAGGAAGCTGATGCCCTGTTGCGGTTTGCCGCTGCTGTCGGTGCGCACCAGGCAGAAAATATGGTCGGCCAGATGCGCGTGCGTGGTCCAGATCTTCGAGCCGTTGACGATGTAGTGGTCGCCGTCGGCCTCTGCCTTGAGTTTCAGGCTGGCAAGATCGGAGCCCGCGCCGGGCTCTGAGTAGCCCTGGCACCAGTAGTGCTCGCCATGCAGGATTTTCGGCAGGTACTCGCGCTTTTTGCTGCTCGGTGCCGAACGCCATGATCACCGGCGCCAACATCAGCAGGCCCAGCGGAATCAGCATGGGGGCGCCCGCGTGGTAGCACTCCTTGCTGAAGATATATTTCTGCGCCGGGGTCCAGTCGGTGCCGCCGTGTTCCACCGGCCATTGCGGTACGGCCCAGCCCTTTTCCACCAGGATCGCCTGCCACTGCAGGGCGATGTCTTTTTCGACGAAGACACTGCCGTTGTTGGCGGCGCCCTCAATGATATGCGCCGGCAGTTTTTCCGCGAGGAACTGGCGCACCTCGCGCTGGAACTGCAGTTCTTCTTCGCTGAAATTGAGATTCATGGCATTAACCCGGGACGACTACGGTAAGGGCGCCATGGCCCAGCGGATGCCGCGGCGCAGCAATTCATAGAACTCGGCGGTTTTCCAGGCGCCTTCCTCCGGGACCGGGTATTCCTCGATATAGGGCTGCATATCGTATTTTCCGCGGCAGTGTCCCAGGGTCAGGTACAACACCTGGCCTGTGCCGTGGGTATGGATGTACAGCACCGGCTGCACGTCCGTGTCCTTCATCCAGTCGCTGCGGATAAAATTTTCCACCGGGTCCGACCAGTGCGTATGCAGCAGTGTCTGGTGTTCGCCGTGAAATTTGCACAGGTAGAGTTCGTCATCCACGGTGAAGGTGGGAATGCCCTGCACCAGCGGATGATTCGGCTCGGTGACATGCACTTCATATTCATGAATCGGCGGATGCGACATGAACTGGCTGCCCAGTACCTGCATGAAGGGCAGGTTTTCCTCCGGGCAGTCCACCCGGGGTGAGCCGTCAGCGCCTGGCTCCAGGAAGCGCAGGATGGAATTGGTGCCGTGCAGGGCGAACCACTTTTTGCCGCTGTTCACGAAATTTACCAGGCGACTGGTTTCTGCGGGTGTCGGGATGACATCACAGGTGTAGGTGATCAGGAAGTCACTGGCGCAGATAGCGTCAATGTCGCTGAAGTCCGCGCCCACCAGTACCTTGATGCGCGGCTGCTCCGCGAGCAGTTTGAGTATCTCAACTCGGGCATGGTCAATGTTGTGGAACTTGCCGCCCGCGACAAGGTAGACGTCAATGCGATCGCTTTTACTCATAGTCGAGCTGTACCTGCTTGGTGAATCTGCCGCCCATCATCAGGTGCAGGCCCGTGACGCGGCTGGCAGCATATCTGATGGCCAGGGAGTGTTCGAAGGGCACGTTAACAAACCTGTTTCTAAAAAACAATCAGATTTGACTGTTTATTTTCTATCCGATACTGTGGTCGCCCTGGCCGCTCAAAACAGCTATAAATGCGCTGCGCTGCGCGTTGCAGCAGGAACTTTTTTCTATAAGGAGAGCACGATGAAACTTTATTCTTCCGTTGGTCCCAACCCCCGCCTGGTCAGGATGTTCATGGCAGAGCGCGGCATCGAAATGCCCCTGCAGGAAGTGGACATCATGGCCGGGGAAAACCTGGGCGAGGCGTTCAGAAAACTCAACTCGTCAGCGCAGTCGCCCTGTTTACAACTGGATAACGGCAGTGTGGTGGCGGAGGTAACGGTGATTTGCAGCTACCTGGATGAAATTACCCCCGGACCGTCGCTGATCGGCGCCACGCCCGAGGAGCGGGCCGAAACCCGTATGTGGATTCGCCGCTTTGACGCGCGCATTCTGGAGCCGATGTCCCTGGCGTTTCGCAGCGCCGAGGCGTTGGAGCTGTTCAGGAGCCGTTGCCACGTCATTCCCCAGGCGGCGGACGACCTGAAGGCCACAGTGCAGGAATCCTGGGCGTGGCTGGAGCCGCAGATGGACGGCAAGCAGTTTATCTGTGGCAAGCGTTTCACTCTCGCTGACATCCAGCTTTTTATCTTCGCTGAGTTTGGCGCCATGATCGGTCAGGGCATTCCTGAGGGGCTGCCGAATTTGCAGGCCTGGTTCAAACGTATCGCAGCGCGCCCCAGCGTCGCCGCCAGCTTACATCCCTCCCAGGCCGCGTGAACCGCAACCACCCCAGCAAGTAGCAACAGACGAGGAAGACGAATGAAAGCGGCAGTGTTCAAGGAAGTCGGCAAACCCCTGGTGGTGGAGACCGTTGCGGATCCCGTGCCGGAAGCCATCGGAACTGGTGATGAAGGTGAGCTTCTGCGGTATCTGCGGCACCGACCTGCACGCCACCCGCGAGGGATTGACCACCGCCTGCTGCGGCCAGATTCTCGGCCACGAATATGTCGGCGAGATCGTCGAGGTGGGCAAGGAAGCGGCGGGGGATTGGAAAGTCGGCGATCGCGTCTGCGCCATGCCTTTTATTGCCTGTGGCCATTGCCTGCCCTGTGCCGCCGGGCGGTTTTTCGAGTGCGCCAATAAGAAAGTGTCCGGTGTGGATGACCAGGGCGGCTTCGCGGAGTTCGTCACTACCGGGTCGCAGGGAAACGATACTGCTGCCCGATGACCTCGACCTGCAAAGCGCGGCGCTGGTCGAACCGCTGGCGGTAGGTATTCACGCGGTGCGCATCGCCGACGTCAAGGCGGGCAGTCGGGTCATGGTGATCGGCGCGGGCCCCATCGGCTTGACGGTGGCGTTGTGGTGCCGCTTTTTCGGCGCCAGGGAAGTGGTGGTCAGCGAGGTGACGAAAACCCGCGCGGACCTGGCCATGAAGATGGGGGCCACGGCGGTGATTCATCCGGAACTGGACAAGGGCGCCGAAGGTCTGTTGCAGCAGTTTGCTGCGGTGGCCGGTGGTGCGCCGGATGTCATTTTTGAGTGTGTGGGTGCGCCGGGTCTGCTGCAGCAGTGTATCGAAATGGCGCCGCATCGCGGCAAGATCATTCCGGTGGGCGTATGTGAAAAGCCCGACAGCATCATGCCTTTCTTTGGGCTGGTGAAGGAACTGCAAATCCAGTTCGCCATCGCCTACAGCCTCGATGATTTCGATACCTGTGTGGCGATGCTGGGCGAGCGACGCATCGATATCTCTCCCATGGTGACGGACATTGTCACGCTGGATGAACTGCCTGCGGCGTTTGAAGCGTTACGCACGCCCAGCCATCAGTGCAAGGTGCTGACGCGGATGTGATGGTTCGGTCTCTGTTGCACGGTCCTGAGTCGGGGAGAGCCTCATCGCTCAAACAAGAGGTCATTCGCTCTTGAGGCGTTCCCCATGAGGGCCTCATAGTGCCGGCGCAATTTCAGACGCTTTTAAGGCGCGAGATTTGCGCCGGTGCCCACATTCCGGAGGTCGGGCTGTCGGTTCTAGCCGAAGTAGTCCACGCCGACAATTTCCTTCCAGCGCTGGCGAAAGGAATCTCCCTGCAGGCGATTGGCCTCTATCCATTCGTCATCGCTGACGCTGGCACGGCCGGCAATATCCTCTATCGCATCCTGCCCAACAGGGTAGCGAAAGTGGGGAGTATCGGACTCTATGGCGTGGGCAACAGCCTTGGCGACGTCAAGGGTGGCCGCGGGATTTTTCATGGTGTGTGTTGCCCATTGGCCCAGCCGTTGCAGGCTTCTCATATAGTGGCTGTCAGGCGGTGGTGGCGTGCCTTTTTCCCAGGCGGGGGTTGGCACAGAGCCTGGCTCGATAAGGGCCACGCGTACGTCGAACTCTGCCATCTCAAAAGCCAGGGCCTCGCTCAGCCCTTCCAGCGCCCACTTGGCGGCGGAGTAGTGGCCGTGGCAGCCAAATACCATACGGCCGGCGAGTGAACTCATGTTGACGATTCTGCCGGATCGCTGCTCGCGCATAATGGGAGTGATTGCCAGCAACATTCGCACGGTGCCAAAGTAGTTGGTTTCGAAGACCGCACGCACTTCCTCCAGCGGTGTTTCCTCTACCGCGCGACCGCCGCCGATGCCGGCGTTATTGACCAGTGCGTCGATGCGCCCGGTGCTGTCCATAACCGTTCTGACTGCGCGATCCACGGAGTCGCCATCAGTGATGTCCAGTTGCACAATCTCAACTGCCAGGGCCTCGGCGGCGATCCTGTCTTTTAGTTCAGTGGCGGTGGCCGGGCTGCGTAGCCCGGCAAAAACCTGGTGACCCTTGCGCGCCATGTGTAGCGCGGTTTCCTGACCAATGCCGGTGCTGCTGCCGGTAACCAGAATAACGGACATGATGTTCCTCTCAATGGTTTAATGTGGATAGGGTAGGGGCTCTATTGCTCGTTGTCTGTCTGCCGTGGTGCAGGGGATTGCTCTGCGTTCGCTGCATCCTGGCGCTGCTTGAAATCGATACGGTAGTCACAGGTCACGCAGCGCCGCATACCCTCGCGCATGCTGTCATTCTGCGCGCGCAGTCTGGCGAGTTCACTGCGCAGCTGTTCGATCTCCTGCCGCTGCTGCCACAGGTGTTTTTGTGCCGAGAAGATCGCCAACAATTTTGCCATCGGGACCAGTCCGTACTGCCTAGCTGGTCTGCCAGCTCATTCTGACCGTGCAGGAGGTCTGCGGCAGGTGCGGGTCGAATTCCATTTTCAGTCCGCCGCCTGCGCCGTTGAACAGCGCCTCAAACGGACCCTTGCAGATATTGAGGCAGCCCTCCTCGGGCAGCGCGTTGGGGTTGGGCAGCCGGTCCTGCGGGCCGCAGGTGTGCCAGCCGCAATCCGGAATTTCCATCACCGTGATGCCGCTGGCTGGATCGAATTCGGTAACGGTCGCCGGGCCGGTCAGCCAGTGCGCGGGATTGAACGTTTCAAACAGGAAAGTGCTCCAGCGGCCGGGTTTCGACGGGCTGCCGTCTCTGGTTGGTTTGGTCTTCTTGTTTTTGTTCTTGTCCGACATGCTGTTCATCATCTTGAGGAAGTCGCCGGAAGTCTCGTGCGACAGGGCGACCGAGGTGCCGATGACAATTTCCTCGTACTGCTTCTGGCTGTAATGCTTGCGCAGTTCCAGCAGCGCCCACTCCACCTCGCGCACAAAATTGCCGTAGCGTTTGCGCCATTTCTCCCGCGGGGAGTCGAACGTGCCGAGGACTTCGCGGCGCGACTTGATCTGCTCGTAGTCGCGGTCGACCTGCGCCTTGTCGCCCGACAGGCGCAGGATGGGTACGAAAGTGTGGCTGACGATAGGCATGGCCTTTTTCACCAGCATGGTGTTGGACATCCACATGTCGATCCACGCCTGTGGACCCCAGTTGTAGTAGAAGCCCGATTTTTTGGGGGCCGCAACGCGGCCGGTGCCGCGGTCGCTGGCGATAAGAGTGTGGTCAGACATGCTGCATTCCCCCTGTTGTCACACGGCCAAAGCTTATCGTATCAAAATCTCATATCCAATCTGTTGCCTGTCGGGTATCCGCCGCGCTAGTGATTGAAGCGCACAGTAATACCGTAGACCGCCTCGGGTGCCACGACACCGGCGTAGCCACCCAGTACCGGGATATTGATACCAAAGGCGTAGTACTCCTCATTCAGCAGGTTGCGGCCCCAGATTGCGGCTTCCCAGGTGTTGTCAGAGTTGGTCACGGTAAAGCGCAGGTTGATGAGGTTGACGGCATCGTTTGACAGAATCGGATCAAGGGCCTGGTCCAGGAAGAAGCTGTCGATGTAGCTGTGCTCCAGGCGCACTGTGCCTATCAGGTTCTCGGTCAGGTCGCGGTCGTACTGGACGAAGGAACTGACAGTCCATTCCGGCGCGTTATCGATCGGCTTGCCGGCGAGGTCCTGCAGGCAAGCCTGAAGGGGCGCGGTAGGTCGGCCAGGTGAACCGTTCTGGGCACCCTGCACGATGTAGTAATTATAGAAGGTCTGGTCGATAGTGCACTGACCGTTGTCGAAATCCTCGTACTCGGCCTTGTTGTAGCCTACCGCGGTACCTGCAACCATATTGTCGAAAGGCACATAGGTCAGTTCCAGTTCAGAGCCGTAGCTGCGCATGGAGCCGGCATTGGTCACTGTGATGCTGGAACCGTCGAAGGCCTGGGCCTGGAAGTCGTCGTAATTCACCAGGTAGAAGGTGCCGTTCAACTGCAGGCGCCGGTCCTCGGTGGAACCCTTCCAGCCGACTTCATAGTTGGTGGCTGTTTCCGGGTCAAATTCGTCGTTGCCGGTATCTACTGGAACCCGGCGCTGGTTAAAGCCGCCGGATTTGAATCCGCGGCTGATACTGGCATAGGTCATGAACTCCGGCTTGACAGAAATAACGCGCGATAACCGTCGGTGAAAAATCGCCGTCACTGCGGGATTCATCGTAGTAGACATCGGGGCCGGCCACCGGCGGGATATCCAGTTCCGAGTCTGGCGTGGTGATCTGCGAGCCTTTGCGGCGTTTTGCCTTCGTTGGTATAGCGCAATCCCAGCGTGGTACTGAACTTGTCGCTGATGTTCCACACCAACTGGCCGAAGGCGGCATAACTGGTGGTGGTGTAGTTGTTGACGTCGGTGTTAAGCGATGCCGTCCGGGAAATAGAAAGCCTATGCCCAATGCATTGACCAGGTCTACGGACTGGGTAAAGGTACCCACGGAGTCCATTTCCGAATAGTAGTAGTAAAGCCCGCCCTGGTAATCCAGTGTCGCGCCACCCGGAGAGGTCAGGCGCAGCTCGGAGGAATACTGGTCGAAGTCAATATCGGTGGAGCCGCCCACGGCATCGTAGGCGGTGAAGTCGCCGTCATAGGCGCTGTCCGATGTGTATTTACGCCAGGCATTGATAAAGGTCAGGACGTTATCGTGGGCCACGTCCTTGTTCCACTCCAGCGCGGTACCGCCCACGTCAACCTTGTTGTAAATATCGTGGTCAAACCAGTAATCATTGCCAAAGGGGTCATTCCGCGGTGGCGGCCCTACCAGGGGTAAGTTGGGGTCGCTGGCAACGTGTGCGGTATTTTCAAACGACTCCCATTTCATAATCGGCTTGCCCTTGGCGTTCAGGCCCAGCATGTCGGAATACTCCTGGGAGGGGGTATTGGTTCCGGGTGCATTGAGGGTGGAGAGGCCGTCGTAGTCGATAACTGCCAGTGCGCAGCATGTCGTGTCTTCCTTGCTGTAATCCAGGGTCAGCAGAAATTCGCCGAAGCCGTCACCGTCAGATTCTGCGCCGGTGTCAAACAGGGTGCGCGATTTTACCCCCCACTTGTTGGCATCGTTGACGCCCTCGCCCGTGTAGGCGTTTTTATAGAGATAATCACCGTCAATGCCATAACCGGTAAGGCGCATGGCGTTGCCCGAGTCGCCGAAGGGCACGTTGACCATGGCGTGTATTTCAGCGCGTTCATCCGAGTTATACGTCGTCTCGACCGTGGATTCCAGCGCATCGGGCGAGGGCGCCATGGTGATGATACTGATAGCGCCCGCGGCGGTATTCTTGCCGTACAGTGTGCCTTGCGGACCGCGCAATATTTCAACTCGCTCGATATCAATCAGGTCGCCGATGCTCATACCGGCGCGGCCCTGGTAGACACCGTCGATGAACATACCGACGCTCGGATCAATACCGGCGTTGGTGCCGACCGAGCCGATACCGCGGATGCGGATGGAGGTGGAGTTGGAGTCGGTTCCGGGCGTGATCTTCAGGCTGGGAGTGTACTGTTCCAGCCCTTGCAGATTGGTGACGCCCGCGTCCTTGAAAAACTCGCTGGTAAATGCGGTGACCGACATGGGCACTTCCTGGATGCTCTCCGCCCGCTTGTTGGCGGTGACCACGATCTCCTCCAGCGCCAGCGGGTCCGGACCGTTGGGATCGACCTCGTCCTTGGCGTAAGCCGTATTGACCAGCAGGGGGGCGAGCAGTAGCAGACCCGAAAAAAGACGACGATTAGCCATGAATGTCACCAGTAGAATCTTATGTTTATCGGCCACTGTGGGCGCCGGGGAAGGTCGCCTGCTGCGGGCACAGCGACTAGGGGTGCAACATTACCAAATCGTCATTTTAAAAACAAACAGAATTGACTGATTTTTTATGGTAAGGGAGGGATTATGGCGCCGGGCGGGACGGTGACCGGGGCACTGTATCAGGCAGGGCCGGTTGGGGGCGGTGCCAAACCCTCAAAGATCGAGGTAAGCACCGCGTCCCGGATGCTTTCAAGGGAGTAGGCTTTGTCGATGAGATGCACAATGCGGTTATCGTTGACGAGGGACACGAAGCCGTGAATGGTCGACAGGATGGTGAGCGCCTGTGTGATCGGGTCGCCTGTGCGCACAACGCCCAGTTGCTGGCACTCGCTGATGTTCGCCACCATTTCCTGCAGGGCCTCATGGCTGGTGTGCTGTAGCGAGAGGTGTCCCGTGCTGCTGAGCAGGTCGCCGCTGAACATCACGCGGTAGTAGGCCGGGTGTGCCAGGGCAAAGTTGACATAGGCGAGCCCACCGGCGGCGAACTGGTTTAGCGGGTCTGCAGGCGCGGCCGCTTTTTCGGCCTGCATGGTCTGCTGCATCAGGTCAAAGCCCTGTTCCACGACGGCCAGGATCAGTTCATCCCGGTCGGCGAAATGGCGGTAGGGCGCGGCGTGGGACACGCCGGCGCGCCGCGCCACCTCGCGGATGGACAGGCCCTGCGGGCCGATTTCGCTGATCACCGCCAGCGCAGCTTCCAGCAGCGCGGCGCGCAGGTCGCCATGATGGTATTTTTCTTTCGCTGCCGTCACGCGCCATGTCCCTATTGTCTGCAGTGGCATCATGCTAACAAAAATACTTCAGTGTTTCTATTGTAAACATCAAAATCGGGTGGTAATGTTTCTGCCGTCTACACTGTCTGTCGAACATCTGAACCTATACCAACGAGGAAATCCCATGGCCCAACCCATGTCTGCGACCAACCCCTTCCTGAATTTTCCCTATGGCCCGATCCAGATGGAGTGTGAAGCGCACGATCTGGTCGTGGAGGGTGAAATCCCCGCCGACCTGTGCGGCAGCCTGTATCGCGCGGGCCCCAACCAGCGCTTCAAGCCGCGTAGCGATTACCACCTGTTTATGGGCGATGGCATGGTGCACGCCTTCCATATCAAGGACGGCAAGGTGATTACAACAATCGCTGGGTGCGCACTGCGAAATTCAAGCTCGAGGACAAGGAAGCGCGCGCCCTGATCAATCCGATGAACCCGTTCGATTGTGATCCCGAGTACAGCGACTTTGTGTTCACCGATAAAGACGGCACGGCGAATACCGCGACCGTGTGGCACGGCGGTCGATGCTGGTGATGGAGGAGGGGCATCCGCCTTATGAAATCGATCCGCATACGCTGGAATCGATCGGCAGCTGGAATTTCCGCGGCAAGTTGAGCACGGCGATGACGGCCCACCCCAAGATCGACCCCGACACCGGCGAGATGGTGTTCTTCGCCTATATGGCCAGCGGCGCTTTTTCCGCCGATGTGATGGTGCACAAGGTCAACCCGCAGGGAATACTGACCGAGAGCGTGCGCATTGACACGCCCTATTCCTCCATGGTGCACGACTTCGTCATCACCAAGAACTACATTGTCATCCCGGTGATGCCCATCACGGGCAGTCTCGACCGCGCCATGGTCGGCGGGCCGCCCTTCGCCTGGGAACCCGAGAAAGGCGTTTTCCTCGGCATTCTGCCGCGCCACGGCGGCACCGCCGAAAATATTCGCTGGGTGGAAATGGACATCAGCTTCGCCTTCCACTTCATGAACGCCTTCGACAAGGACGGTGTGATTTCTGTCGACGCGTGCCAGTTTGAAAACGCGCCCCTGTTCCCGACTGCCGGATGGCAATTCCACCGGCAAGGCCGAGCCTTACCTGACGCGCTGGACCATCGACATGAACGATCCGAAGCCGCGCGCCACCTTCAAGCGCCTCGAAGAGTTCCAGTCGGAATTTCCGCAGTGCGACCCGCGCTACACCGGAAAGGAGTATCGCCATGGCTGGTACACCTCGCCGGACGGTAAGTTGAAAAGCACGCTTACGGAGAACTATGACTTTTTCAATGTGGTCGGCCACTTCGACCATAAGACCGGCGCCGTGGACCGCTTCTCCTGCGGACAGGCCATGACCTCCGAGGCGATCTTCGTGCCCAAATCCGCGAAGGCTGCGGAAGGCGAGGGCTACCTGTTGTCGGTGGTGACCAGTTTTGAAACCAGAACCAGCAGCCTGTATATCTTCAATGCGCTCAAGCTCGCCGATGGACCGCTGGCCAAGGTGCACCTGTCCCACCGTGTGCCCGCCGGATTCCACGGCGGCTGGCGGCCGGGTGCTTAAGATGTGACTGATCGGGGGAGCGTCCTGCTCCCCCTGTAACAAAAAATTGAAAGCGAGAAGTTGCCGATGAAGCCATGGCCGGATAACGAATTCCTCAAGGGCTACTACGAGCCGCTTACCGCCGAGTGCACCGCGCCGGACCTGGTGATCGAGGGCGAAATCCCCAAGGACCTGAACGGTACGTTTTACCGCAATGGTCCCAATCCCCAGCTGCCGCCAAAGAACGAATACCACTTCTTCACCGGCGACGGCATGATCCATGCGTTTACGTTCAACAACGGCAAGGTCAGCCACAAGAATCGCTGGGCGCGCACCGAGCGTTTCAAGATCGAGCAGCGCACCGGGGAATCGCTGTTCAGCGGCATCAACCCGCTGCTCACGCCGCCGGAGTACCTGGACTTCGTCCTCACGGACAAGGAGGGCGTGGCCAACACCTCGGTGATCTACCACGGCGACCGCTTGCTGCTACTGGAAGAGGGGCACCTGCCGTTCGAGATGGACCCGGACACGCTGGAGTCCCACGGCGCCTGGAGCTTCTACGGCAAGTTGAATACCACCATGTCCGCGCACCCGAAAGTGGATCCTGGCACGGGTGAATTGTTGTTTCACGCCTATATGGCGACCGGTCCCTTCAGCGATGATATGGGTCTGTACCGGGTGAACAAGGCGGGGCATATGATCGAGTCCCATGTGTTCAAGGCGCCGTATGCGGCGATGGTGCACGACTTTGTGGTGACCGAGAACTACATCGTGTTTCCCGTGATGCCCATTACACTCAACCTGGAACGCGCCATGTCAGGCAAGCCGCCGGTTGCCTGGGAGCCGGAGCTGGGCACCAGGGTAGGCGTGATGCCGCGCAATGGCACACCCGCTGATATCAAATGGTTCGACGGTGATGCCTGCTACGTGTTCCATTTTATGAACGGACGCGACAAGGACGGCGTGATCACCATGGAGGCCTGTCACTTCGACTCGCCGCCGCTGTTCCCGATGGCGGACGGCACGCCGACGCCGCCCAATATCCACCCGTACCTCGCGCGCTGGACCATCGACCTGAACGCGCCGAACCCCACGGTAAAAATGGAGCAACTGGCGGATCACGGCGCGGAATTCCCGGTGATCGATCCGCGTTACGCCATGCGCGACTACACGCACGGCTGGTATACCTCTTCCGACCGCACGATTCCCGCGCGGATACCGGACAGCGACGTGGTGTACAACGCCATCGTGCATTTCAATGTGAAGACCCTAAAGTCTGATACCTACGCCTTCGAGGCCGGCTATGTGTCCGAGCCGATGTTTGTACCGCGCAATGCCGCCGCGGCGGAAGGCGAGGGTTACGTGCTGACCTGTGTGTACGATATCCCGAGCAACACCAGTGCGTTATGCGTGTTCGATGCGCAAAATATCAGCGCAGGTCCCCTCGGCAAGGCCAAAGTGTCACACCGCGTACCGGTGAGTTTTCACGGGACCTGGCGGCCTGCTGCCTAGGGCTGGTCTTCCAGTCGGGGCACGCCCCAGGGTTTATTGATCCGGTCGACGATAAAGCCCGGCAGGTTGATGGCAAGACGGGTCAGCAACACCATTTGCCAGGGAAAGGTGATGCGCGCCTGGTTGCGCGCCAGGCCTTTGGCAATGATAGCCGCAGCTTTTTCGGCGCTGATCAGGAAGGGCATACGGCTTTTATTGCGGCTGGTCAGTGCGCTGCTGACATAGCCGGGGCAGATCACCGACACACCGATGCCCATGCCGCGAAACGCACCGCGCAGCGCCTGGCCGTAATGTTTCACCGCGGCCTTGGAAGAGGAGTAGGCGGGCGAGCGCGCCATACCGGCGTAGCCCATGACGGAACTCATCACCGCGACCTGGGCATTGCGCACGGGATACGGGCGTCTCTGTGACATGACCTCCAGCGCGGGATGTACGGTATTGAACACGCCGTTCACATTGATATGGAAGGAGTCGACGGCGGCCTGGTGCAGGCCCTTGACCTCGGTCGCGCCCAGCGCGACACCGGCGTTGGCAATCACCAGGTTGAGCGGGCAGTCGTCGTCGCAGGAATGGATCCAGTCCTTCAGGCCGCTCTCGTCGGTAACGTCACCGACCCACGCGGATACGGAGGCGCCCGCATTGCGGCACTGCTGCGCCACTGCATCAAGGCGTTGCTGGTCGCGCCCGCTGATGAACAGGGTGATGCCTGGCGCGGCATAGTGCAGGGCCAGAGCGGCACCGATGCCACTCGATGCGCCGGTGATAAGGATGGACCTGGGATTGGAAAACATTCGACACTGTCACCTGTAGTTTGCAAGGCGGCTATTAATAACACAGAGGTACAATTGAATAAACGCGTAAAACAAGCGGCGCGCTTTGCGGGGCTCTCCTACCAGGATTTGCTTGACCGGGAAACGCGTCCTGTGCCGCCAGCTCTGCGCGAGAGTACCAATACCTTTCTCGGTTCCGCGCCGTTATCAGTGGAGCGCTACCTGTCCCGCGACTACCACGAACAGGAGAAGCGCAAACTGTGGCCGCGCGTGTGGCAGTCGCTGTGCCGCGAGACAGAAATTGCCAACGCGGGTGATTTTTATGTGCATGACATTGCGGACACATTCAGTGCTGGTCGTGCGCACTGAGGGCGGCGACATTCGCGCTTATCCCAATGCCTGCCTGCACCGCGGGCGGCAGTTGAAGGACGGTTCCGGCTCCGGCCTCGGCAACAGTCGTGACATTACCTGCCCCTTCCATGGCTTTCGCTGGAACCTCGAGGGCGAGTTCGAGGGCGCGCCCTGCCAGTGGGATTTTCCCCACATCGATAGCCACAATTTCGAACTCCCGGGCCTGCGTGTTGACACCTGGGGTGGCTGGGTGTTTGTGAACATCGACGGCTCCGCGCCGCCGCTGCGCGACTATCTCGGTGTCGTGGTGGAGCACTTCGAGCGCTGGGCGCCGCAGGATACCTACAAGGCAATGCACATCAAGAAAGTGTTGCGCTGCAACTGGAAGCTCGCCCACGAGGCCTTCATCGAGTCTTACCACACGGTGGCAACACATCCGCAGTTGCTGCCCTATACCGGGGATTCCAACTCGCAGTACGATTGTTTCAATGACTATGTCAGCCGCACCATCACACCCATGGGCGTGGTCAGCCCGCATGTAGCAGGCACTACCGAGGAGCAGTCGGTGCATCAGTGGCTGACCGTGTACGGGGTAGCGGCAGAGGAGGGCTTGCCCGAGGTTCCCGCCGGCATGTCCGCCAGGCAATTCCTCGGTGAGATGAACCTCCGGCGCTTCTCGAAGATGTACGAGCAGGATCTCGCGCCCTTCGTCACGCACAGTGAGGTGCTCGATGCGATCCTGTACTCAGTGTTCCCCAACTTTGCGCCCTGGGCGGGTTTTCGTCCCAACGTCACCTATCGTTTCCTGCCCTACAATGACAGCCATGACATGTGCACTATGGAAATCATGCTGCTGATGCGCTACCCGAAATCACAGGCGCGGCCCAGGGATGCCGCTGTGCAGTTCGTACCCGCCGACCAGACGCTGGCGCAGACACCCGGCATTGAGCCAGGTCTGGCGCGCGTGTTCGACCAGGACTTCAGCAATCTTCCCTATGTGCAGAAGGGACTGCGCTCCCTGCAATCCGGTCACGTACAACTGGCCAACTACCAGGAAGTGCGCATCCGCCATTTTCACCAGACGCTGGACAACTATCTCAAGGCAGACACCGGAGAAGGATCATGAGTGCACCTGTTACGCTGGAGTTCGACCATAAGGTCGCCATCATCACGCTCAACCGGCCTGACGTGCAGAACGCGATCAACGAGGCCATGTTGCCACCCTGGGTTGACGCGCTGGAAGAGTGCCGCACCAACAGCGATGTCGCAGTCATTGTCGTCACCGGGGCAGGGGAGGCCTTTTGTCGCGGCGGCGATACCACCCAACTCGGCGCACACACCCTGCCTACGCCGCTGGAAATCAAGGAGCAGTTCTGGGAGCGCCTGCACCGTATCCCGAAAAAGCTGGCTGAGATCGACAAACCGGTGATTGCCGCCGTCAATGGCCTGGCCTCCGGCGCGGGTGTCGATGTGAGCCTGCAGTGCGATATCCGGTTCGCGGCGCGCAGCGCCAGCTTCCGCGTGAGCTATACCGCGTTCGGCCTGGTGCCTGGCAACGGCGGCACCTGGTTTCTGCCGCGCATTGTCGGTGAAGCCAAGGCATTGGAACTGTTCTGGTCGGCGGAACCGATCAGTGCCGATGAGGCGCTGGCGATAGGCATGGTGAATCAGGTATTCGAGGACAAGGAATTCATGACGCGCAGTATGGCGTTTGCGCACAGTATTGCGGAGCGCGCGCCGCTCGCGATGAAACTGGTGAAACGCGCCGTGCGCCAGAGCCTGGCGATGGATCTCAACACGCACCTGGACATGGTGTCATCGCACATGCTGCTGACCCGGCCCAGCGCGGATCATGCGGAGGCCATCAAGGCCTACGAAGAAGGCCGCAAGCCGGTATTCACGGGGAAGTAGTGAGGATGTCAGTCTGTACGCGTGCCGCAGACCGACCAGCTCATGCCGGCTGATCAGCCAGCGATCCGTCGATCCGTTTCATGGTGGTGTGGTAGGTAGCCCACAGGGTAAAGCGTGCGCTGTCGTCCGCGGAGGAAATGCAGGGCCTGCACATCGCTGCGGGTGCGCGCCATGTCACCTTCGATGGTGGCGAATTGTGGGCCGAGCAGATGCTGGGTGGCGCGGTATTTTGCCAGCGCGCCCCACACATAGCTCACCCAGGCGTCGCGGCCATGATAGGTCTGGGTACCGAAGCCCACGACCTCGACATCGTCGGCAAAACAGGCCTTGTAGCGCTCGAGGTCGCGCTCGTCGACAGCGGCGGCATACTGCAGCATCACGTCCTGTAGTTCGATGCGGTCTCTGGTGTCATCGCGGGTCATGGTTACAGCCTGCGGCAGTTGGAGATGAGGACACAGTTTAACAGTAAACACGCCGCGAGCTAACGCGACAGCGACGCGGCCATCAAGCGATAGTAGCAAAGAGAGGTAACTGGAACATGACACAGCAGCAAAAGAGGCAGGAACTGCCCGGCGACCTGCCGGACTGGCCGCAGCAGTCACTGCGCGGGCACAAGCTGGAGGGGTATCGCTATACCTCCCGCGAATTTGCGGAGCAGGAGTGGGAACACATCTGGACCAGGGTCTGGTTGTTGTTGGGGCGCGAGGACGAAATGCCCAATCCCGGTGACTGGCAGCAGGAGGAGGTCGGCAGGGAATCCATTCTCATGGTGCGCCAGAAGGATGGCGGCATCAAGGCCTTCTACAATATCTGCCAGCATCGCGGACAGCGTCTGGTCAGTGCGGAGAAGGGGCATGTGCGCCGCTTCATTTGTCCCTATCACAGCTGGGCCTGGAACACTGACGGTTCACTGGACTTCGTGCAGGACCCCGACGATTTTCCTGCGGGCGACCCCTGTGGCAAGTTGCTGCTGACGGAAATTCCGTGTGCAACCTTTGCCGGTTTCGTGTGGATCAATATGGACCCGGACTGTGTCAGCCTGCGCGAGTATCTCGGGCCCGTGTGGGGCGACTGGGAAGTGTACGGTATCGAGAAGTGGCAGCGCTATGTGGCCAAGACCACCGTCGCTCCCGTGAACTGGAAAGTGGTGATGGATAACTTCAATGAGTCCTACCATGTCAATACCGTGCACCGGCCCAAAGGTGCGGAGGTGGAGAAATTGCGTATTCATTCCGGGGTGGACACCAGCTACACCACCACGCGCTTCGACATGGCTGACGAGGGACATGGCCGTATGATCATGCTGGGCGGATACGCCGGCCCGGCGATCGACAAAACCGGTGTCATCGGTGAGCCGCTCGCCGGCATCCTGGCGGAGTGGGAACTGGACCCTGCAGAGTTTACCGGGCGCGGCGAGGACACGCGGGAGGCACTGCAAAAAGCGCGGCGCAAGCACGGTCCGGGACGGGGATACGAGTATTTCAATAATCTGAATGACAGCCAGCTCACGGATGCCTACCACTACACGCTGTTTCCCAACTTTGCCGTGTCGCTGTGGGTCGACGGCTTTCACTTCCTGCGCGCGCGCCCGCATCCCACGGATCCGGAGCAATGTATTTTCGACAACTGGTGGTACGCACCTGCTCCCGAGGGCGTCACCACACCGGCGCGCACCACGGCCGGACTGGTAGAACGCGATGCGGTGGTGGAGCACGAGGTATTCGAGGCGGGCACGCAGAGTATGGGCCTGACGATTGACCAGGACATGTCGATCTTCCCGGCACAGCAGATGGGTATGCGCTCGCGCGGCTACAAGGGCTCTTATCTGGCGGGGCAGGAGAGCCGTGTATCACGCCTGCACGAGTTGATTGATGATTATATCGAGGGACGCAGAACCTAATCTGCCGGCAAAAAAAACGGCCAGGACTGGAAGTCCTGGCCGCGAGTCGACTACCGGCGGGTTGAATCAGTTGCCGGTTGGTAGCGGAATATTGACGCCATCCTTGGAAAGCTGTTCACGGATCCATTGGAACTTCTGGTACTTGGATATCTCGATGGGACCGTCGTACCCCATGCTCTGCAGTTTCCGCGGCGGGTACTGAACGTAAGTTTTCATCAGCTTCTCAATGGCCGCGCTCACTGGCACCATGGTCCAGGTGCGCTCGGTCCAGTTGGTCATGAACAGGTCATAGCGCTCCTGCGGGTCCTGATACAGATCGAATATCTGGGGAATCGTGGCGACATACTGTTGGGCGCCTTTCCAGCCCAGGTTGGTATCGACGGCTAGGCCGCCGGTTTGCTGTCCATTATCACCGCGCAGGTTGAACACCGCCTTGTAATGGCCGACGCGAGCAGCGCCCGGGGACAGTTCGTTCTCGGTGAAGTAGAACCATTCATTGCGCGGCGACTTGCCTGCGCCCGTAAGCACCGGTGTCATGTCGTAGCTGTCGAAGATGATGGGCTTGCCTTCGCGGTCATTGCTTGGCAGCTTTACACCACCCGTGGCGGCGAATGTTGCCATCAGGTCCAGTCCGCCCACGATCTCGTGGTTTTTGGTACGAGGCTTGATCTTGCCCGGCCAGATGGCGATCGCCGGCACGCGATTACCGCCTTCCCGCACGGTGCCCTTGGTGCCGCGGAACGGGGTGTAACCCGCATCCGGATACACGTCCTGCCAGGCGCCGTTGTCTGTCGTGTAGAACACCAGCGTGTTCTTGTCGAGACCGAGCGCTTTCAGCTTGTCCATGATACGGCCGATACGGGTGTCCAACTCTACGATGGAGTCCGCGTATTTGGTCTTGGACATTGACTTGTGCTCGAACTCCGGCGCCGGCATGTTGGGTTGATGCACCTTCATGAAATTCACGTTGATGAAAAATGGCTTGTCGGACTTGGATGCGGTATCCAGGAATTCCAGCGCGGCCTTCTCAACGTAGCCGTCGAAGTAAGGTATGCCGACCACGCCATCGGGATAGGTGACGCCGTCAAGCGTGACACTCTTGCCGGGCTCATCGACATACTGCCCATTGATCTTGAAATCCTCGACAGCCTTCTCACCGGCCTTGCCGGACAGTGAACCCTTGGTCACTTTCTGGAACAGGGCCCGGGTTTCCGGATCCATGTCCGGGAACCAGGTCGGGTCGCCATAGGTATACGCATTGAGGTGATACAGGCCCACATACTTCATTACATCGTAGCCCTGTGCGTTGGGCAGCGCGTAGTCCGCCTCGCCCAGGTGCCACTTGCCGGTGAAGTAGGTCTGGTAGCCGCCCTGCTTCAGCACGGAGGCCAGCGTCCATTCCGCCGCCGGCAGTCCGCCGCCCTGGCCCTGGAAGGCCACCGTGGTCATGCCGCTGCGGTTGGGGATGCGTCCGGTTTGCATGGCGGCGCGGCCGGGTGTGCAACTGGGCTGGGCGTAGAAGGAGTAGAACGTCATGCCTTCGTCGGCCATCTTGTCGATATTCGGTGTAGGCATGCCGCGCCCTTCACCCCCGCCGTAGGGGCCGAGATCGCCGTAGCCGGTGTCGTCGGAGACGATAAACAGAATATTGGGTTTGGATGACTGGGCGTACGCCACTGATGTCAGCAAACTGGCGGCTGACAAGGCCAGCGCACCCAGCGTCAAGTACAATTTTTTCATACTGAAACTCCTGTTTTGTATGATGGTGTTCCGTAGTTTGGCTGCAGCGACAGCGCGCTTGAATTTACTCCGGTTGGGGATAGAATCAAAATGAATTTTTTTGATGCAAATCAATTCTCGGAGACTCGCTTATGAAAGCATTACAGCTGGCCATTGCTGCCCTTGTATTGTCTCTATTCCAGCAGCAAGCAGCAGCGGCTGATCAGGGCTTGATCCCGATTGGTGCCACCCCTGGTCCCTCCACTGATCCAGCACAGCCATCCGCCGATTGTGCCAGGGCCTCCAGCGAGACCGAAAAGCAACAGTGTGTGCAGGAAGAGAACCTGGCCCGCCGGGTGCAGTTGCAGATTGACAGCGGCGCAGTGATGGCGGCGACGCCTGTGGAGTTTGCCTGTAACGACAACGCCAAGCCGTTTTTCATGGCGTACTACAATGAACTCGATCCACCGGCAGCGGTTATCACCTACGGTGACGAGCAGGCCATTATTTTCCCGCAGGTGGCGGCGAGCGGCGCCAAATACGGCCGCACGGGGATCGAGTTCTGGGAACACCACGGTAGCGCCACGGTGGATTTCCATGGCATCAAGCTGCGAGTGTACCCCAGTGCCGTGAAGGCAAACCCCAGGCGGGCATCGATCTGCCGCTTTAGTGCAGGGTCGATCGTGAAATGGTGCGCCTCGTAATTTGCTATGGAGTTGAGATAGTCTTCCAGTGACGCCCTGCGGCTGTCGAAGTCGCCCAGCGCGAATTGCTCGTAAATCATCCCCAACCACTGCAGGCGATCCTGCACAAAGTCCTCATAGCGAATCTCGATCAGGTTGCCCTGCGGAATCAGGTGTTTGTATTGCAGGTAACCTTTCATATAGCCCTCGTACTGATACAGGGCAAAGTCCCTGAGCTCCTCGTCACTCACCGATTCCAGCGCGTATTTGTTCACCATGGTCCGGTGCAGGTTCATCTGCGATGGCAGCACCTTGTAAGGGTTGCGTTTGATATGGATGAATTTCGCATTGGGGAACAGCTCCAGCACCACATTCAGGTTGGCCATTGTTGCGGGACTTTTCAGCAGCGAACGATTCTTTCCCATCAGCACCGCCGCCTTTTTCAGCGTGCCAAGATAGACCTTCTTCCACAGAGCAAATTGCGGTGACGCACTGGAGAAATTGAAGACGTAGGTGTCCAGCCAGAAGCGATAGTGGCGGGGAAAACTGTATTTATGGTACTCCGCGTGTGGCGTGAGTTTCACCAGCGGCACCTCGTCATCCTGCGGACTGCCCGGTCCCACTTCCATATTGTCGAACGGGCGGCGGTAATCAAGAATTCCCAGCAGTGTGTCCATCACTTTATCGAACAGGATACAGCAGCCCGGCAGCACCATCTGCGAGGGCCGCGTGTACGCGAATTGCGGGTCCAGGCTCAGCAGGTTCAGCAGGTGTGTGGTGCCGCTGCGATCATGCCCCAGGATAATCACCGGGCTGTCGCTCAACTGTGTCTGCGCTATCCTGCGCTGGAACAGCAACCATTCCAGTGCATTGAAGGGCAGCATGACGACGGACACCATAAACAGCACAATCACGCGCAAGGTGTAGCGCGCATCGAAACCCCCGTTGTTGCGCAGAATTCGCCACAGCGTGATCGGATCCGTAAACGCCAGATAGGTCGGGAAGCGTATCGTTATTTTCCTTCTGCAGGGCCGTCAGCGATCTGGATAATGCCCTCCAGGATACCGAGATAGACAGTGCCGTCCCTCGCTATCGCCGGTGAGCCCCAGTTGATATCAAATTTCTGGCCAAGACCGATAAACTTCTTGTAGACAGTCTTGCCGGTGACAAAATCCAGGGTGACAAAGAACCAGGCATTCTCGCCATCCGGTTGCTCCTCGAATGTGTAGTAATACAGCAGGCCGTTGGAAGACAATTTGTTCACCACGGCCGGTACACGCTCGGGGGCCTGCCATACCACATCACAGCCGCTGTCATCCTCGCGAATATCGATGCGCCAGATGCCGCCGGGAATTTTTGCCTCAGAGGTGCCGTGGAAGGCGCTGCGATAGCCCGCATCATTTTTGACGACAATCGCTCGTCCCCAGCCAACCGGTGATATTTCCACCGCAGAGCCCTTGTCTGTAAATAGCGGAATGCGACAAATCTGCCGTGAGCCTTCGACCGTTTCCTCACGCTTGTAGACGACCAGGGCGGTGCGTTCATCCTGTGCCGTGCCCGCATCGGTGATGGCGACATATTTGCGCCCGCGCTCGTCGTTCATCAGGGTGGGAGTGGAGCCGGAACCATTGTTGATATTGCCGTAGCGGTAGTTGTTGCTGCGCGGATACTTTTCCTGCCAGATTACCTGTGGCTTGTCTGCGTCATCGGCGGCCATGTGGTAGAGCGCATAATCGGTAATGACGTACATGCCATCCGTGTCGGCCGACAGGCTGTTCTGGATTTCCTCGCCCTCAAAGTGATGCACTGCCTTGTGTCCGGTGGCGGGATTCACCGTGCCAACACGGCCGAAGCGCGTCACCCACCAGATGCGGCCCTGGAAATCCGGCATGACCGAAGTAATGGGATCGCATTCCCCCTGCGGAAACCAGTTATTGAAGTCCCGGCAATCGTGCGGCGCTTCGGCCTTCATATCCCACGCGTCTGTTACATAAAATTCCCAGTCGCCGTTGTCTTTTTGCCGATGGGCTATGCGCTGGATTACCTGGTTGGCATCGGCCACCACGGCGCGGTCTTCGTTATCCAGGTAAAAGTAGCTGCCGCCACTGGTGTCCAGGAAGATGGGATCAAGGCTCATCTTCACCAGCGCTTCAAACGTGGAAGGGCGTGTGACCAGGCGGTGCGTGGCCAGCAGATTCAGGGTGTGGGGTTCAAACAGGTTGAGTTCAAAGCCCAGGAATGACGCGCACATGGCGACAATCAAACCGTTTTTGGCAAACGTGATGGTGGGGCAGAGGCCGCCGGGCAGGGCCGATACGCTGCGGGTTTTGACCTGCAGGTCGTGACCCATGGGTCCCGGCGTGACGTGCACATCGGAATTGTAGTGGTTGCCGTGCAGGCCGCCGCCTTCAAAGGCCATGTAGGGATGCACGAAGGGCTCCGCGGCAAACCCTGTCAGTGGCTGGGGAACAACGTCAGGGTCGCGCACGAAATCTTCGCCTGCCCACGGCTTGCTGGTGATGGGTCGGGGCTCCTTGCCTGGACCGTTCAGCAGCCACGCAACGCCTATCAGTAGCGCCAGGACGAGCAGGCCCATGCCGATCTTGCGTGCGCGTATCATGGGCATTGTCCTTTAGTCTGCTATCTTGCTGATGACCGAGCCACGCTGCACCTTGCCGGACTGGATAATCCTGGCATTGATACCGCGCAGATTCAGTGACTTGCCTGCGGCAGAGTTTACGAACAGTGCCGCGTCCCGCCCGAAACGGGCGATGAATTTGCTGCACCCGAGGTGCGGCTCTGCCGTGACTTCAATCACCGCATCACCAATCAGCAGCCGGGATCCCGGCGGCAGGTTAGCGGGGCTCAGGTCGAGGTCGACATAGAACTGGTCGCCCGCCAACTGCCAGCGGTCCTCGCTCCGGGCGATCAGGGCGATGGCCCTGGCGTTCATAAGGTTCAGCTGCATGCCCGGATGGGCCTGGCCATCGGGTGTCTTCTTGTAGCCTCTGCTCAGCCAGTTATCGCCAACGAGGCCCAGTTGCACATCGAGCTGCGCTGCATCGAGTTCCCTGCGCTCACCGACCGCGGGCCGGCAGACGATCTTCTCAACCACCCCCCTGTCTGTCGGCGATAACTTGATGTCATCGATGCCGGCTTCCAGCTCGCTAGTGGACAGAAACATATGTCTCCTTTCTATTGGAAAATAGTTTCCAGGCTTGCATCCAGGATCCAAGGGAAAAATAGAGAAAGAAAAGAAAGAGCGCTAACGACATGGCTTCCGCTGTAGCCGGTTTCGCACCGGACAGCCAGCACAGGCCGATGCCCAGCGCCGCAATCGCGCTGACCAGCGCAGCGGCATAGGATTTTTCCGCGAGCAATCCTGTTGATAATGCGGCGATGCTGATGCCCAGCGCTCCCCATTTTAACCATGTTGCGACGTGCAGTTCCTGTAACAGCACATCGATGGATGTCGAATTACCCAATGCGTTGGTGATCGCCAGCAGGATACTATTTTCCCAGAGATCAAAAGGAACGATCAGCAGTGCGACAGGGATAGCTAACCCGAGCCAGAGATGACCCCGAGCGACAACCTGCAGTAGCAGCAGGGCGACGAATCCCGCGTAGGCGAAGGGAAACACACTATCCCAGCGATGTCCCGCGTCCATCCTGTCCCTGTTGTCGCGACTGATTGGGCTGTCTCCGGATAAGAATGCCAGGTCCGCGTCCGTGGCGGCAAACTCAAAGGCGATGATTGGCGTGCGAAATCCCGCGGACAGCTCAGCCTTTTGTGGAAAAACAAATAGCATGATGATGCCAAGAATCAGTGTGGCGAGACCAAAAATGGCCGAACCAATGACGGCGCATCGGTGTAGCTCAGGCATTGCGCTTACACAGCGCCGAGACGGAACCGTCAGATTTCGCGAAGTACGCTACCACCTCGAAAATACCCAGCGGCGCAAAAATGTGCAGGAACCAGTCGCCCAGCAATTCGGTGTAATTTCCGAGCTTGAGGTTAACCCGCCGCAGTTGCACATGTGCGTTCTGGTGTAGTCGGGGGCAGTCCATAATCCCGTCGTGTGCCTCGGTGTAGAGGCGGTATGCCGTAGCATAGTCCTGGCTCAGTTCTGCCTGCGCGCCGCGTTGCCACAGTGCCTCTGCCTTCTCGATACGCTGTTCAATGGCTTCCATTGCTATTTCTCCGCAGTATGGGTTTTAGAAATTCCTTGAGCGGTAGTCGACTCACTCGGATGTTCCTTGTAGTTCTTCCAGCGATGCGACCGGATTATTGACGGGCGGTTTTCCCACCATTGTGCCCCGTAGGAAATCCTCGACGGTAGCATTGAATAACGCGGGATCGTCGATCAGCAGGGAGTGTGTTGCGTTCGGGAAGATGACTAATTCGCCCTTGGGGATGTGCTGGTAAATCTCTATAGTGTGTTCCGCGCGCACTATGTCGTGGTCGCCCGCCAGTACCAGCGTGGGCGCGGAGATGGCTTCAAGTTCCTGCGCATCGATGTTCGGCTGGGTGAGCATCATGCTGGCCACTTTTAGCTGGCGGCGCTCACGGGGCGTGTCGGTAACCGGAATCGCGTCAATTTCCTCCCTGAGGACGGAGATAACGTCCGCAGCAAAGGCGTCCTCACCCGGATTGAGGTTGGCGGACACCACTACCATCTTCTTCACATTCGCCGGATGTCGAATCGCGAGCAGCAGCGACTCTATACCCCCGTCGCTCCAGCCCAGCACGTTTGCTGGCCCGGTCTCCAGATGGTCGAGCAATGCGGCAAGGTCATCTGACATCTTTTCGTAGGTGAGTTCATCCGGACTGTC
Source organism: uncultured Gammaproteobacteria bacterium (assembly GCA_963762235.1). Lineage (GTDB taxonomy): Bacteria > Pseudomonadota > Gammaproteobacteria > Pseudomonadales > Halieaceae > Marimicrobium. The sequence continues at coordinate 106,403 of CAVXKH010000007.1, forward strand.
GCCGGACCTGCCTTGATCCCTGCTATCCATCGCGATTACCTGGTAGCTCTTCCGGAAGTGAGCAATCTGCGCGCTGAGATCGGCGATGCTGCCGCCGTTGCCGTGCACGATTAACAGGGGTTCCCCGGCGCCATAGACCTCGTAGTAGAGCCGCACATCATCGTGGATAAAGGTATTCCCGGCGTCCGGATTGTCGCCGTAGCTGCCGGTGCTCGCTGCGTTTGGCTGCGCGGTTTCCGCCGACACCCCCATGGAGCCCAGAGCGGCCATGGCAATCAGGGCGAGGACGAATTGCCTTTTCATATTATTGCCGTATCCCTGGGCGGTATGACGAAGTGTAATCCCGGAATCGTTACGCCCGCGCGCCACTTTGCCACAGGTCCTCTGCCTTGCCGATCCGCTGTTCAATGGATTCCATCGCTGTGCCTCTGGTTGTTTGTACTCAAAATTGCCTACTCATTTATGTTTGACTGCCAGGTAGGGTACTCCCTTCTGTTCAAGCATGCTCGCATAGTCCGCCGCAAACCGATGTGCATCGCCTGGCCAGCGCGCTGACAGGTAGTTGCCATCGCGAACAGTAAAGCCGTATTCAGTGTGCTCCGGTGAGTCGCGCCGTATGGCCAGCGGACCCGTATCGAAGTGGGTGGGCGTCTCCAGCGCGCGTGTCACCTCCGACTGCACGGTTTCAGGATAGGTGCGGTAATACTTGCCCAGCCACGCGGCTGTGAGTGCCCATGCGGTGAGCTCGAGGTTTCTGGTCAGGGCCGTGGTCCTGCGGCCAAACAGGACGGAGCGCCCGGTGCTTGTTTTTGCACGAGCGGCCAGTACGACGCCGTGGCAGATGGCGCCCACCGGGATGTTGCGCTCGAATGCCTGCGTGACAATGGCTTGCAGTGTGGTGGATTCCAGGTACACGCGCATGCCGGGTGCATGGCCGCCGGGCAGCAGGAGGCCATCGATTTTCTCACTGCGCGCCCGTTCATAGTTCCATGGATTGCTGAAGAACGCGTCGCGGGACATTGCCTCATACGCTGCACGGCCATTGGCGTCTGCGCGCAAGACAGCTTTCAATGGTCCGAGCCCGGTACCGTGAACCATGCGCGGATCGGCTTCGGCGATACTGCCATCCGGTGTAGCGAAGCGTACCTGGTGTCCTCGCCGGGTCAGTTCAAGCCACGGCACGCCCGTCTCCGTGGGATCGAAGTCGCGGCTGGGCAAGGGCATGAGCACGATGGCCATTTCAGTTACTCAAGCTGAAAGTTCAACTCAACGGCAGTCCCGGCCGGATCGGTGACAAAAATCTGTAGCTGCTTGAGCTCTGTTGTTTCGAACTCGCTGTATACGATGCCATGTTCAGCAAGGCGGGATCGTGTGCCCGCAAGATCCGGGCAGCGCAGTGCCACATGATCAAAGTACCCGGATTTCTTGCTGCTTCGGCCCGGATCCTCAACAAGGTGAATAATCGGGTGCTCGCCCGAATACAGCCAATGGCCGCCAATGCCGCCGAAATGGGGCCGGTAGCCTTTCTCCAGTCCAAGAACCTGCTGGTAGAAAGTGGCGACGTCTTCCAGAATTGCCGCAGGAGCAGCGAGGCTGTAATGATGAATATGAATAGCTTCTTGATGCATGTTGTATCTCCCTGATCATCTCAGCCTGGATTCACTGATGCCTGCTGCCGCTGTTGTCGTCAGGCAGCAACTTGACGACGATACCCTCACCAGCAAACCTGTACGTTACTGGTAGGATTGGCAAGTGATAGCAATGGGAGCCTCACACGGGCAATACGACGGTGGCGGTGCCCTCCAGTAATATACCCCTGTCGGCATGCTCGAGCCAGATTTTACAGTCGGCCAGGGCAACGCCCTGTTCTTCGCGCAGGGCAGTAATCTCGCCACGGGCGGTCACACATTCGCCATCGAGCACCACCTGCGGAAAGCGCATGACGATGCGCCGCAGGCAGTGTGGTCCGGCCCAGGCGTGCAGCATATTGATCATGTAGGACAGGCCCAGCGGACCCTGGTTGATGGTGCGCCTGCCCAGGCCAAAGGGCAGGGAGTCCACCGCGTCGCGATCCCAGTGGAGGGGATTGGGGTCGCGCAGGATTGCCGCCATGGTACACATGCGCTGCGGCGGATACACTGGCCATCACCCACTCGGGAATGCTGTCACCCACCGCGAAGCTCACAGCGTATTCCTCGTGTAATGCCAGGTGATGGTGGTGCGCGCCGCCAGCACATCTTCGGGAGTATGTACCTCGAAGCAGAACTGGATGCGATCGTAGAGTTTGCCCTGCGCATTTTCGCAGCGCTGCGCGCTGCTGATGCCGCCGCTGATGCGGTAGCGGATTTCCTCGCGCAGGGGCAGGAACATTTCCCAGTCGTAACTCTCGATCATGATGGAGAGGTCGGACTCCGCCTGCCCGAGGGCAAACATTTCGGCGATGGAGGTCCCCGCGCCGATGATGGGAAGGTGAAACAGGACAACCGGATGCACCCTGCCGTCGGGCAGCAGGTCGGCGCCGGTGCATTCAGTCAGCAGGAAATTTTCCCAGTGGGCCACGGTATAAAAGCCACCGGGAAAGCGGTGGCCGGCCAGTTGCGTAATTTCGCTTGCAGCGGGAATGGGTTTGTCGGTCACAGGCTGGCCTCAGAGCACCTCGGCGAAAAAGTTCAACATGGCCTGCCAGGAGCGGCGGTCAGCCACGGGGTTGTACACCGCGCCGAACGCCGGGTCGTTGGCTTCCGGCCGGGTAAACGCATGCACGGTATGGCTGTAGGCGTGCAGTTGCCAGTCCGCCTGTTTCGCCGTCATCTCCGCCTTGAATGCGGCAACCTGCTCCGGCGGTACCAGCGGGTCATCCTCGCCGTGCAGCACCAGCAGTTTTACGTTGAGGTTTTTCGGGTTATCCAGCGTATTCCCCTCCAGTCCGCCGTGAAAGGACACTACCCCCTTGATGCTCGTCGCCGCCGGCGCGCGCCAGGTCGAGCACCGCCGTGCCACCGAAGCAATAGCCCATCGCGCCTATGCGCGACACGTCCGCGCCCGGGATGGTTTTGGCCGCAGCGAGTGCCGCCTGCATGCGCTGCAGCAGCATGCCGCGATCGGCAAAAAACGGTGTCATGGTGGGCATGAGGTCGGCCATGTCGGTCATGACCTTGCCGCCGCCCAGCACGTCAATGGCAAAGGCGATATAGCCCGCATCTGCCAGTTTGGCGGCCTTGTCCCGTACTTCCTGGTTCAGTCCGTCCCATGCGTGGCAGACCAGAACCACGGGCAGCGGCCCGGTGGCCGTTGCGGGGGTGAAGTAAACGCCCTTGCACAGGGTGTCTCCGGCAGTGTATTCCAGATTGGTAGCAGTGCTGGTCATGGTGATTCTCCTGTTCGGAAAAAAAGCTGAGTGGAGTTGGCCTGTGCAGGCCTAAAAGGTTGCGTTGGTGACGCCGCCGTCGACCACCAGGCTCTGCCCGATAATATAGCTGGCCTGCTTGCTGCAGAACAGCGCACAGATGGCGCCGAACTCGTCGATGTCGCCAAACTTGTTCGCGGGAATGCGCCAGTCATCGATCCATTGCTGCACCACCTGTTCATACGAGGTGCCCTGTTCCCGCGCCATGGCGCCGAAACGCTCCTCGGCGGTGGCGGTATGGTGCATGCCCGGCAGCAGGTTGTTGATGGTGACATTGTATTTGGCCACGGCCTTGGCCACGGCGACAGTGTAGTTGGACAGCGCCGCGCGCGGCGGGCCCGACAGGGTGCGCAACTCCGCCGGAAACTTCGACGCCGCCGTGGAGATGTTGACGATGCGCCCGAAACCGCGCTCGCACATGCCATCGATAGTGGCGCGCATGAATTCGATGGGGCTGATCAGGCCGATGGCCAGATGCTCCTGCCACTGCGCGACCGTGACCTTGCGAAAATCCGGGGTGAACGGCGCGGGCGAGCAGGTGCCCACCAGGATATCCGGGTCGGGACACACCGACAGGATTTTCTCGCGGCCCGCATCACTGGCGTGATCGGCGACGATGGCAATGACCTGCGCACCCGTTTCGCGGCGAATCTCCTCGGCCGTGGCCAGCAGGCGCTCTTCGCCGCGCGCCGAGATATACAGTTCCACGCCTTCCGCGGCCAGCGCTTTGGCGCTGCCCTTGCCCAATCCGGCGCTGCCGCCGTTGACCAGCGCCTTGCGGCCCCTGATGCCCAAATCCATGCGTTTTATGCCTCTGCTTAAGTCCTACCAGCTATTGGTATGCAGCACTTTGTCCAGGTCCATGCGCGGCGCCGCTTTGAAGTCGGTGCCCTGGGTGTAGGCGATGGGTATCAGGGCAACCTGGGCGAATTCGTCGGGCACACCCAGCAGCGCAGCGACTTCCTTTTCGTAGGTGAGATGCAAACTGGTCCAACAGGTGCCGAGGCCGCGCTCGCGTGCAGCCAGCATGAAACTCCACACGGCGGGGAGGATGGAACCGTAGATGCTGGCGAGCACGCCCTGCGGCAGGCCGGGGGTGTCCGGGCGCCCCGCGCAGCAGGGAATCAACATGGCGGGCACCCGGGCCAGGTTGTCGGCCAGGAAGCGGGCGGAACTGAGCACGCGCTGCTGGGTAGGCGCCATCGACGGGTCGTCCAGATGTTGTTTGGTCGGCTGGGCGGGGCCCGCCTCGTAATCGTCAAACGCCTTCAGGTACAGTTCAGCGATGGCCGCCTTCTTGGCGGGGTCGGTGACGATGATGAATTGCCAGCCCTGGGAGTTGGAGCCCGAGGGCGCCTGCAGGGCGATGTCCAGGCATTCGCGCAGCACGGACATCTCCACCGGTTTGTCAAAGTCCAGGCGTTTGCGCACCGCGCGCGTGGTAGTCAGTACTTCGTCGGCACTCAGCTTGAGTCGTGGCATGGGTATTCCTGTTGGGTGTGGTTGGCGGGGTGTGTTTTGTGTCGCTGAGTCTAGGTTAATTCGCTCTGGAATAAAACAGTAGGGACTGATTGTTTTGCTATAGGCCGTTTGCTAGCATGGCAGCCCGCTCCGCGGGCCTGAGCACTGGCCAGCGGACATCCCCAACACACTTTCAACGACAGGTCTGGCCGTGGATTTTTCCCTTAGTGAAGAGCAGGTGTTACTGCGCGACAGCGTCGACAAGTACGTCCGTGAACACTGCTCGGTGGAGCGTCACCGCGCTCTGAGCAGGACCACGCAGGGCTTTGACAGTGACGCCTGGCAACAATTCGCCGACCTCGGCTGGCTGTCCATTCCCTTCAGCGAGGAGTTGGGCGGAATTGGCGGCGGCGCCACCGACCTGATGGTGGTGGCGGAGGCATTGGGCAAGGGCCTGGTGCGCGAGCCGTTCCTGTCCACGGTAGTCACCTGCGGTGGCTTTTTACAGCGTGGCGGCAGTGTGCGGCAACAGCAGCAGTACATTCCCGCGATCATCGAGGGCCGTGCCCAGTGGGCCTTCGCCTGCGCCGAACAACACGGTGGCTACGACCTGGCCAGGGTGACTGCCACAGCGCGGCGCCAGGGCGACGGGTATGTCCTGAACGGCAAAAAATTTGCGGTGCTGAACGGGCACTGCGCCGACCACGTCATCGTCCCGGCGCGTACAGCAGGTGCCGCGACCGACCGCGCGGGTATCACACTCTTTATTGTCGATGCGGATTCACCAGGCCTCAGCCGGGACAGCTTTGTCGCCGTGGACGGCAGCGGCGGCGCGCACCTGCACCTGGACAGCGTACTGCTGGGTGTCGATCACATACTGGGCGCGGTCGATCAGGGTCTGCCGCTGATGGAAGCGGTGATCGATACTGCGCTAGTGGCTATTGGCGGCGAGGCATTGGGCGCGATGCAGGCGCTGCTGGACGCCACCGTGGACTACACCAGGACCCGCGAGCAGTTTGGCCAGCCCATCAGCAAGTTCCAGGCGCTGCAGCATCGCATGGCAGAGATGTATCTGAAGGTGGAGGAAACCCGCTCTCTGCTGCTCAATGCGGCCATCCAGCTGGACGCGGACAGCGGCGAGGCTGCAGCGGCGTGCGCGGCGCTCAAGGTGAAAGTGTCAGAGGCGGGCAGGTTTGTGGCGCAGCAGGCGGTGCAGTTGCACGGCGGCATCGGGATGACCGATGAACTGTGTGTCGGCCACCATTACAAGCGCCTGATGATTCTCGCCAGGCTGTACGGGGATGAGGCCTGGTACCTGCAGAAATTCGTGGATCTGGCCGCGACGCGCGCCGCCTGAGCGTCATGTCATTGCGCACCAGGCGTGCGCAATGACGCTTCAGTCGCCGGAGTGCCGCCCGATGGCCGTGCTGCCTTCGCCCTCGTCAAAAATCTCTTCCAGCCGGTCGGAGAGGTAGTTCAGCAGTCGCTTCACGCGCGCGTCCCGATTGGTCATCAACTGTCCGGCGGCCATGCCCTCCATCATGAACTTGGTCACATCCATGGCCAGCAGGAAGCGGTCGCCGCGGTCCTGCCACTCGGCAAACAGCGCCGCATTGGAGTCGCGCACGTGCTTTTCGAACAGCAGTTGCGAGTTTTCCAGAATGGACTTCAGCTCCGGGTCGGTGCGGCTGGCCACGCACAGTTCGTGGTACACCACGAACAGGTCGCCGGTGAGGTGATCCCAGTAGGCGTCAATGCCGGCACGCCGACGTTTCTTACCCTTTAATGCGGCGGGAATATTGGACACACGCTGCGTGTAATCCTGCAGCAGCTTGTCATGCAGATACTCAACGGCCGCCTGGATCAGTTCGTTTTTGGAGGGGAAGTGGTGCAGCATGGCGCCGCGCGAAACTCCTGCGGAGCTGGCCACCTTGGCCGTGGTGACGTTGGTGTAGCCCAGTTCCACGAAGCAGTTGATCGCCGCGTCCAGGATGCGGTCGCGGGTCATCGCGCTTTTTTGCGCCTGCCAGCTGATGTCCTCGCCGGAATCCTCGCCGGGATCCTCGGCGACACTGGTCACTGCTGCAATTTCCTTTTTGCTGGACATCAGTTATTCACTCCTCCCATACAAAGGTATTTGATCTCCAGGTAGTCATCGATGCCGTACTTGGAGCCCTCGCGGCCGATGCCGGATTCCTTCACGCCGCCGAACGGAGCCACCTCGGTAGAGATAATGCCCTCGTTGATGCCGACGATACCATAGTCGAGGCCCTCGGCGACCCGCCAGATACGCCCGATATCTCGGGAGTAAAAGTAGGCGGAGAGTCCAAACGGCGTGTCGTTACCGATGCGGATAGCATCCTCTTCTGTCTTGAACTTGAACAGGGGCGCGACGGGGCCGAAAATCTCCTCGTTGTAGACATCCATGCTGTCGTTGACGTCCACCAGCACGGTGGGTTCGTAGAAATTTTGTCCTTTGGCCTCGCTACCCTTGCCGCCGGTCAACACCTTCGCGCCATTGGCCGTGGCCTGGTTCACGATGGCGCTGACTTTTTCAAAGGCCGCGTCGTTGATCAGCGGGCCGACAGTGACACCTTCGTCTGCGCCATTACCCATCTTCAGCGCTTTGACC
>CAVXKH010000008.1:0-215285 GCA_963762235.1 uncultured Gammaproteobacteria bacterium
ACAACGCGGAAAAATCCAATATCAGCGGGTTGGAAGTAGAGGCCCTGTGGCTTCCCGTGACGAATCTCGAAATCACGTTTAATCTCACGCTTAATCACGGTGAAGTTGAGAAGTTTGATGACATTGCCGTTGTTGTTACCGGATCACTGCCAGGCTACGACTGTGAGACAGCGACGATAGGCCCCGGCACGACAGTCGACGGTTGTGCGGTCGACCGCAGCGGTGAGGATTTGCCAGGATTGCCGAAACAGACGTATTACGCAGCGGTGCAGTACCTGTTCGAGACGAACTACGGCTCGTTTACCCCGAGGGTGGATGCAACCTACAAAAAAGACACCAGCGCCTGTTTCGACTGGGCGAGCTGCGAATGGCAGGATGGCAATGGTGTGTTATACGATTTTTATGCACTTAACGCGCGCCTCACTTGGCTGTCCCGGGATGAGAAAGTTCGGGTGACTGCGTATGGCAACAACCTGACGGATAATCAATCCCCAGCGTCCAGTCTCCCACTCATTGGTTCCACTCAATCGTGGGCAGTGGGTTGGAGTGATCCACTGACGTATGGAGTCGAGCTGGCCTACACATGGTAGTGCCACTCGTAACATAGACTGAGTAGAGTGATGTAGTACCTGATGGAGATGGCAATGGATCCGGCAAGGCAATGACGGCATTCTCCAGACTGAGCTCGCCCTTTAGCATCGGTGCGATGCAGTTGAAAAATCGCATGGTCATGTCCCCCATGACGACGGCCTATTGCAATGATGACCAGACGCCCAGTGAGCGGCTGATACGTTACTTTGAGGAGCGTGCGAAGGGCGGGGTGGGGCTTATCACCATGGAGCTGATTACGGTCGATGAAGTACACCGTTATATGCACCGCTCCATGACACTGGCCCACGACAAATACATTGACGCCCATCGCAGGATTACCGACCGCATTCATCAGCACGGTGCTAAAGTGCAGCCCCAACTTAGCCACACGGGGCCAGAGAGTGTGGCGCCCTTGTTGGCGGACCACAGCCCGTAGGCCCCTCGGTCAGTGTCGCTCCGGTATGGGGTTGGGCGAGCAGGCCACTGGATATCAGTGAACTGCCGGATATCGCACGGCAGTATGGAGAGGGCGCAAGGCGAGCGCGCGAGGCCGGTTATGACGGTATTGAACTGCACGCCGCTCATTGCTACAACCTGCTCGGTTCCTTTATTTCCCCGTTGCGCAACAAGCGCACGGACGAATACTCGGCGTTCAAGGTGGAAACGCGGACACGGCTGATCAACGAAGTGCTGGGCGAGATCAAGTCGCGCGCAGGGAAAGATTTTCCGGTCACACTGAGTATTTCTGGTTATGAGCGCATGCCGGGAGGACGTGCCATTGATGATACCCAGCGCCTGGCGCCGGCACTGGTCGCCGCTGGAGTGGATTGCTTCAGGGTAAGCGGCGGTATATCCGATGCGTTGGTGACCATGATGGTGGGCCGTTCCGAGTATGGTTATGCCCACAATATCGCCCAGGCGGCTGCGCTAAAACATGTGGTGGATGTGCCGGTCATGCTGGTGGGTCGTATCCACGACCCGGAACTGGCAGAGCAGATTCTCATCGATGGCCAGGCGGATTTGATTGCCATGGCCAGGCCATTGTTGGCCGACCCCTCCTGCCACAGAAAGTGATCGAGGGAAGGCCAGCGCGTATTCGCCGTTGTATTTCCTGTGAGCACTGTATCGATTCCATGCAAACCAGCGACAACCTCGGCTGCGCGGTTAACCCTTTTTCAGGGCGCGAATCTGAGCTGGTGATTCCGCAGGGCAACAAGAAGGTCGTCATAATTGGGGGTGGTACTGCAGGCCTCGAGGCTGCGCGCATCGCCGCAGAGGCGGGACATAAGGTCGTGCTGTTTGAGCGCCAGCGTCGCCTCGGTGGCTCGCTGGTGCTGGCCTCTACCGTGCATGCCGACAACGAACGGTTCCTCAACTGGCTATTGGCGGAAGTGAAACGCCTGCAGGTGGATGTTCGCACTGGCAGTGCTGCGACCGTCGAATGTGTGAAGGCCGAGCAGCCGGATGCGGTTATTGTCGCAACAGGAGCGGTGGTCACCACTCCAGTCATCCCGGGCATCGAGCGGGCCAGCGTGATTACCGGCGCGTTGCTGCGTCAGATCATGGCCGGTGAATTACAACCCAACGAGTCCTGGCGCCTGCCAGGGTGGCAGCAGGTCCTGGTGAATGCGTGTATGCCTTTTGTGCAGACGGCGATGACGCCTGAGCTGTTGCGCCGCGCCAGCCGCTGCTGGATGCCTGTCGGCAGGTCGGTGGTGATCATTGGTGCCGACCTGGTGGCGATCGAGTTAGCGGAATTCCTGGCGGAGCGGGGCCGCAAAGTGCACGTGGTGGACACGGCAAAAAAAATCATCCCGGAGGTCGGGAAAAAACGTCGCCATGAGCACATGGACGCGCTGGATCACTTGCGCATCACCGTGAATACGGCGGTGAGTATCCAGCGCATCGACGCTGCTGCCGTGGTCATCGCGGTGCGCGGTCGTGAACATGCAATTCCCTGTGACAGCGTAATTGTGACTGGCGAACCAGTTGCGGATACCACGTTTGCTGATGCCCTGCAGGCGGCCGGACTACCTGTTCAGTGCATTGGCGATTGCACAGGCCTTGGACTGATCGTCAAGGCAACCACGACCGCTGCCGAGGCGGTTGCCAGGATTTAGTTCGCGATATAGTTTCGCGAATAGACCAAGAATTGAAAAAACTGCTGTCTGTTGAGAAAATTTGATCGGAGAAAGCTATGGCACAACTACACCGTCGCGGCCCGGTGATCATAGAGGCAGCTATCATGGCTCCTTCCGGGCACGTTTTGGCCAATAGCGCCTACCCCTTCGGAGCACAAGGAATACACCATGTACAAGCTCGAACTATGTGATATTGCCGATCGCCATCTCAGTCATATTCTGGAACTGCAGGCAAAGAATAACGGCGCTACGATCTTTCTGATCAACGATGAGCAGCGCATCAGTTTTGCCGAGGCGCAGGAGTTGAGTAGTCGTCTGGCAACCGGTTTCCAGGCGCTGGGTGTTGGCAAGGGCGACCGGGTCTGCTTTTTTATGGGCAACTTGCCGGAGATGGTGCTGATGTGCCTGGCCCTGAACCAGCTCGGTGCAATCTGGGTGCCAATCTGCACCGACTACAAGGGCGAGTGGTTACTGCAGACCATCGAGCGCAGCCAACCCAAACTGATGGTGACTGATCGTGAACATGGCCAACGACTCAGCGAGGTACGTGATCAACTTTTGCAGCTGCCTGTTATTGCGCTTGGTGGCAACGATGAAAATTTGCCGGATGCGATTGATTACCAGAGCTTGCTGAACCACCCGCCGTTCCAGGCGGACTACAGCCAGCACCACTACAGTGATACCTGTGCCATACTCTGGACTTCGGGCACTACCGGGCGCTCCAAAGGCGTCATGCAGGCCCACAACAACTGGATACGTTCTACCCTGCTGGGTGCCGGCCTGATGTATCACTCCAGGCCGGGTGACATCGTCTACTGTGCATTGCCCCTTTATAATTCCGGCGCATGGCTGACCTGCATATTGCGGGCACTGATAACCGGTATCGGCTGTGTTGTTGAGCAGAAATTTTCTGCCAGCCGCTTTATGGACCGGATCAAACATTTTAATGCGACCCAGACATTTGCGGTCGGTGCGATGAGCGTATTCCTGATGAATACGCCTGAGCGGGACGATGATGCCAATAACCCGCTGCGTGAAGCCTGTCTGGCGCCGATACCACCGGATAAGTGGCAGGCCTTTGAGCGCCGCTTCGGCGTCAAGCTGCTCAGGTCCGGCATGGGACAAAGTGAATGCCTGCTGACCCTGAACCAGGAACACTGCGACCCGTCTATCGATATTCCGGTCTATGCGCTGGGTTACCCGCCGCCGGATGCCGACGTACGCCTGTTCGACGACGATGGCAAAGAAGTATCTGACGGACAGCCTGGCGAAATCTGTATTCGACCACTGGCCCCGCACATACTGTTCAACGGCTATTTTGGCGATCCGCAGGCGACATCTGACGCCTACCGTGGTGACTGGTTCCTGACCGGCGATCTGGCCCGCAAGGATGCGCAGACCGGCGCGTTCTATTTTGTCGATCGCAAGAAGGATGCTGTGCGCTTCGCCGGGCGAAATATTTCGACCCTGGAGGTCGAGAGTGTCGTGTTACGCCATCCCAAGGTGAGCGAGGCGGCAGCTTTCGGGATTGCCAGTGACCAGCTTGCCAGCGAGGATGAACTGAAACTAAACGTGGTACTGAAGGGGGGCGATGAACTGAGTCCCGAAGACCTGTGTAAATTCATCAACGAGAACGCACCTCACTATTTTGTGCCCCGCTACCTCGAGTTTGTCGACGCGCTGCCCTACACGCCCACCAATAAAGTCCAGAAGTTTGCATTGCGCGAGGTTGGCATCAATGACCGGACCTGGGACCGCAACAAATCCGGCTTTACAGTTCAGAAGTGATAGCGCAAGCTGGCAATCAGGCGAGAAAATGTATTATGAAAAAACTCCGAGTTGTGCAATGGACCAGCGGTAGCGTTGCCCGTAAATGTGTACCGGCGATCGTTGCTCATCCCGATCTCGAACTGGTCGGCATGTATGCCTGGAGCAAGGACAAGGTTGGTCGCGACGCGGGCGAACTGTGTGGCATGCCAGCACTGGGCATCAGGGCCATCGACGATATTGATGCGCTACTGGCATTACAGCCGGATTGCGTCTGCTACAACGCGCTGTGGCCGAATGTTGAGGAGTTTGAAAGAATCCTCGGTGCCGGCATCAATATCGTCACAACGTCGATGTTCCTGACCGGCTGGTCGCTCAGCACCAAGCAGCCGGTGGCGTGCCTGATGCCATCGTCCGTATCGAGGCCGCGGCACGAAAGGGCAATGCCACGATATTCGGCAGCGGCATGAACCCCGGTTTTGCCAGCTATCTCGCCTGCATCCTGACCGGCATCTGCAACCGCTTTCGCCACATCAGGATCACCGAATCGGTCGATGTCAGTCTGTTCGCCGGCTGACAGCAATATGGATCCCCTGGGCTGGGGCCTGCCACCCGATTCGCCCGGACACAAAGAACGCGTGCTGGAGGAAACCCGTGTTTTTGCCGATGCCCTCGATGTCATGGCGGCAATGCTGGGTGTCACTCTCGACGAGAAAAAATGTACAGTCGATTTCGCCTATGCGACTGAAGATCTGCCGCTGGAAGGACGTCCTATTGGCAAAGGCACAGTGGCCGCGATCCAGGTGCGCTGGGAGGGTATGATCGACGAGAGGCGGTCATGGAACTGAACCAATTATGGGTAATGGGCACGAAGATCGAACCGGCGTGGCGCGCGGAGCACGCCTACATCATCAATATCGACGGTGAACCATGCTGCAAAATCGCCTCGATATCTGGCCTCCCCAGGATATGGCGACAATGCAGAAAGACGATTTCCATGGCATTGGCATGACCATCACCGGTCTGCCTGCCGTCAATGCCATCCCCCAGGTGTGTGCAGCCGCCGCCGGCATAAAAACCTATGCCGACCTGCGGGCTATCGCCGGACACGGCCGTCTGCAGCGCTACTGAGAATGGCGAAATCCTTGATCCAGCATCCTGTAGGCCTCTATAATTGGCGCAAATTCTGTGGGCGTGGAGCCGTGTATTACCACGCCTGTGGCCCCGTTTGACAGCTGATTCTTCCAGGCACGCGCACACGCGTCGGGCGAACCGGTGGCGGCCGGGAGCCATTCACCAGGTATGAGCTCACTGATTTCTTCGAGTTGCTCCAGCGTTGCCACGCTGTCGATGCCGCCCAGCATCGAGGACACAGTTTTATTGGCACGAAATGCTGCAAGCACTTCCGCATCCCAGCCATTGAGTGCCACCAGCCCTTCCGCATAACCGGGCGCCTGCATATAGGTTGCCATGCGTGCAATCAGCTTCCTCAGGTAATCCTCGCGCGTGGGATGCAGCGCGGTGGCGAGTACGGCAAACACCTGCACCTTGTCCGGGTCGCGGCCCGCTTCCTCGGCGCCCGCACGGACCAGCGCGATGGCGCGTTGCAAACCCTGATCTGTAATAAAGGTATGCAGGTGCACTCCGTCGAAGTGGCGACCCGCAAAGCGCAGGCTGTTGGGACCGAAACCTACGAAATGCACAGGAATATCCGCGTTCATCCAGTTGCCCATGCTCAGGTAGGGCAGGTTGCCCATCGCACCGTTGTAGCCCATGACTTTCTCGCCGCGCCACAGCCTGCGCAGGATATCCAGTCCCTCGACGAGCTGTGCGTTTTTTACATCGCCCAGGCCCATCAACTGGTTGCGGATCGTCACGCCCCGTGCGAGTCCCAACTCAAAGCGGCCGCCCGAGAGGTAGTGCAGACTGGCGCACAGGGTGGCGAGCACCAGCGGATGGCGGGTATGGATATTGGTTGCGGCCGTGGCCACTTTAATGCGCTCTGTGACGGACAGCGCCGCGGAACAGATGACGCCGGCGTCCTTCACATCAAAGCGCTCTGACAGCCATACCCTGCCGAGGCCCAGGGACTCCGCCTGCCTGGCCTCCTCGATGGCGTCTGCAGGTGTGGTGGTATGCCCCGGCAGCAGGTAGCAACTTAGTTCCGGTAGGTCTGTTCTCGTGGGCATGGTTTCGAGGTTCTCTGCGGATGGTGCAATTAGCGCGAGTCGGTATTTGTCTATTCGTTTTAACGAGGTACAATTATAGTTGGAACTATGCTCTCACGATAGTCGGCACATTACCCAACATCAAATTATTTGTACAACGGTGGGATGCAGATTATGCCAGGTTTTACACGCCGCAGATTTATACGCAATTCCTCGTTGTTGGCTACCGCCGCTGCATTCGGTTATGGCTGCAGTGATGGCAATGACGGCAGAAAAAACAATACCAACGACACCAGCGCAATTGTTATCGGCTCCGGATTTGCAGGCTCGGTGGCGGCGCTGCGTCTCGGTTTGGCTGGCATTCCCACGATCGTGCTGGAGCGCGGCCAACAATGGACGTGGCAGGGGCACGACACGTTTCCTACCATCGCGGAACCCGACCGGCGCACCACCTGGTTTGGGAACGTGGACGCACTCACAGGTTTTACGCCCGTCACGCCTTGGGCGGGAATGATAGAACGGGTGACCGGGGATACCATCGATGCCGTGTGCCCTGCGGTCGTCGGCGGTGGGTCGCTGGTCTATGGCGGGGTTCTTATCCAGCCGCAACGCGACGTGTTCAACACCCTATTTTCGCAGATCAACTATGACGACATGGACAGTATCTATTATCCCCGCGTCATCGCCCAAATACAGGCAGGCCGTGTTCCGGACGACATTCTGGCCACACAAAACTACACCGCTCATCGTACCTTTATCGCCGATACGACGGCGGCGGGTTTTGAAACCTTCAGGCCCTACACCAGCTTTGACTGGAACATCATCCGCCGGGAGATCGAAGGTGAGCTGCCGCCTGCCGCGAGTGTCAGTGAGTATGTATATGGCGGCAACAGTAACGCCAAACTGTCCACGGATAAAAACTACCTGCGTGCTGCGCTGGCAAGTGAGATTGTAGTTTATTGAAGTTGAAGAAATTTGAGAATTTGATTAGGGTGGGTATGTGTTAATTTGTAAGTGTATTATATTTGAGGGTGAGGTGGTAGAGTGTTATGAATTAAGGGAGTAGTGTTGGCCGCCGACTCGCTCAATACTGGCAAGCTGCTGTTGAAAAGTCAGGCCAGCGGTGCGCTGCACGGTGCGAATGATCGCGTCGGTAAAGGGTGGGGCACCAACGGCGACCAGTTGATGCTGGAGTTCTCCAACAGTCCTGTGGCCGGCGCACAGGGCGGTCCCGCATGCATTGCCGCCATCGACGCTACCAATCCAGCATGCCCGGTTACCTTTATGCACTCACCGGCAAATGTTCCTGCCAACGTGCAGATACAGTTGGGCATGTCGGTACCTGATGCGCGGGGACAACTCAACTACGATGCTGCAACGAACCAGTTGACAGTACACTGGCCGGATGATTCCGCTACACCTTCGGCCTTGGCCAGGACCGAGAGTTTCCAGCGCCTGCTCGACCAGACCGGAGGCACCAACATTTCGGGCAGCGCGGGCAAGCCATCCGTCTGGCATCCATTGGGCGGCGCGGCGATGGGTGACGCTGGATTATTGGGTAACTGTATGGTTACAATAATCTATTAGTGATAGAAGGTAGCCTGCTTAGGGGAGTGCTGCTGTGTCAATCGCACTGACCACGCGGCGAACGCCGAGAGAATTATGGAACAGTTGGTGCCGACACTGAGGGCCTCGTAGTCATGCGACACGCTCATCCGTGAATCAATCAAAAATATACAAATGTACAATCGTCGGCAGCGGCTTTTCCGGCATCTGTCTGGCGATAAAGTTGAAGAGAGACGGCATAGACGATTTCATCATTCTGGAAAAAGCCGATGGGGTCGGCGGCACCTGGCGAGATAACCACTATCCCGGGGCGGAGTGCGATGTACCCTCCGCACTCTATAGTTTCTCTTTCGAGACGAAGACAGACTGGGACTATCAGTGGTCCGAACAACCACAGATACTTGAGTACATCAAAAATACTGCCTATAAAAATGGGATCATGGAGCACGTTCGATTCGCCAGCGAACTGCTGTCTGCCAGCTACGATGGTGGGAAAGGATGCTGGGAGCTGCAACTCACCAATGGCGAGATACTGCATTCGCAATTTCTGATCAGCGCCGTCGGCCAGTTGCATAAACCCTATGTCCCGCCATACAGGGGCATCGAGACCTTTACCGGCTCGTGCTTTCATTCCGCCAACTGGAATCATGCTGTCAATCTGCGCAACAAGTCGGTGGCCGTCATTGGCAACGCCGCCAGCGCAGTCCAATTTGTACCGTTTGTGGCGCAGGAAGCCGGAACCTTACGGATTTACCAGCGCAGCGCGAACTGGGTGTCGAAGAAGCGTGACCGCCCCTACAAGGCGTGGGAAAAGAGGTTGCTACGTCTACTCCCATTTTTGCAGCGTATTGCCCGCCTGAAGATATACCTGAGAAATGAGCTGATCGTTTACCCCACCATCAAGGGCAATCGATTCACCAATTGGTTGTTGAAAATGGCCTGCCTGAACTACCTGAACAGTACGGTCGCCGACGCATCCTTGCGACAGAAATTGCTGCCGGACTACCCGAGAGGTGCCAAGCGGATTCTGGTGGCCGACAGTTATTATGAGGCCCTCATCAGGGATAACGTGAAACTGATCACTGATCCGATCGATGCTATTGATGAGACGGGAATAGTCACGCAGAGCGGCCGACATGATCCGTGCGATGTCATTATTTTTGGCACCGGGTTTGTCACCAATCCGTTTCTGGACGGCATTAGCATCACGGGCAGATCGGGACGAGCGCTCGCAGATCACTGGTCTGCAGGCGCCAGCGCCTATCTGGGTATCGCCACCAGCGCGTTTCCGAATCTGTTCTTCATGTATGGACCTAATACGAATCTGGGGCACAACTCCATCCTGTTGATGGCGGAATCCCAGGCCGACTATATCATCCAGGCACTGGATTTCGCAGCACGTAATAATGCCTCAGCACTGGAAGTGCGCGAGGATATTGAGGAGGTGTACAACGCCGATCTACAAGCGCGACTGCAGGGCATGGTGTGGAATAGTGTGGCGGACAGTTGGTACCAGAGCGGCGGACGGATTACCAACAATTGGCCGGGCAGTGTCGGGGAATACCGCCGCATGATGCGGACATTCCAGGCAGCAGATTATGTTATAACGTAGTCAGACGTGTTTTTGCCGATGCCTGCAGCCGTCTACAATACGCCCATAAAAATCGCTGGAAAAAGTTCATGTCACGATTTCTGCCTCTCTTTTTGTTGTTGCCGTTAAGTCTGTGCTGGGCTCACCGGTTACTGATCAGCGTCTGCAGCAGGCGGCGACTGATCCCGCCAACTGGCTCAGCCATGGCAAGGACTATCGCGAACAACGTTTCAGCCCACTGCCGCAGATCAACGCTGACACTGTGGCACGCTGGGTCTTGTCTGGTACGTGGACACCGATGATGTTACCGGTCTGCAGGCTACGCCACTGGTCGCTGATGGCGTGATGTATGTCCCCGCTGCCTGGAATGTCATTTATGCCATCAATGCGGCGACCGGCGACGTGCTGTGGAAGTACGATCCAAAGGTACCCCGTGATCGCTCCAGTCGATTCTGTTGCGGCGCGGTCAGCCGTGGTGTTGCCCTGTGGGAGGACAAGGTCATTGCTGCTACCCTGGACGGTCGGCTGTTGGCGCTCAAGGCCGCAACCGGAGAACTGGAGTGGTCGGTGCAGACAACACCGCTGGATGAGAACTATTCCATAACTGGCGCACCCCGGGTAGTCAATGGCAAGGTGATTATCGGTAATGGCGGCGCGGAATACGGAGTGCGCGGCTATGTTACTGCCTACGATGCAGCAACTGGGGAACAGGCCTGGCGGTTTACACGGTGCCGGGCAATCCCTCTGACGGATTCGAAAACGCGCAAATGGCCATGGCCGCCAAAACCTGGAAAGGGCAATGGTGGAAGTTGGGTGGCGGCGGTACGGTGTGGGATTCCATGGCCTACGACCCACAGCTTAACCTGTTGTATATCGGTGTTGGTAATGGCGCGCCACACAACCAGAATATTCGCAGCCCGGGCGGCGGCGATAACCTGTTCCTGGCGTCGATTATTGCCCTTAATCCCGACACGGGACAGTACGTCTGGCACTATCAGGAAGTACCAGGTGAATCCTGGGACTATACTGCGGCCCAGCAGATGTCGCTTATGGATATTCAGTGGCAGGGCGCACAGCGCAAAGTCATTGTGCAGGCGTCCAAGGCGGGATTTTTCTACATCATAGATCGCCAGAGTGGTGAACTGCTTTCGGCAGAAAAATTTGTGCATGCCACCTGGGCGAGCCATTACGACTTGCAGACGGGTCGCCCGGTGGAGAATCCCGGTAAGCGTTATATGGGCGAGCCGGCGACAGTGTTTCCAACCGGGATGGGTGGCCACAACTGGCGTTCCATGGCATAAGCCCGATCACGGGCCTGTACTACATACCGGCGCTGGATATGGGTTCAGAGTTTATTGAGATCAAACCGGAAGATTTCAAACTGCTCAAGCGGCACTGGAACCTGGGGTACAACATCGACGGTGCTGCGATGAGTGAGCCCATGCAGCAGGCCATGATGAAAAAATTACCGCAGGCTTTCCTGCTGGCCTGGGATCCCATTGCAGGGCGCGAAGTATGGCGTGCGCCGCATCCTTTTGCCCACGGTGGTGGTGCATTGGCGACAGGTGGCAACCTGGTATTCCAGGGCCGTGCCGATGGCCAATTCATTGCCTATCGTGCCGACACAGGTGAATCGGTCTGGGCCTTTGATGCGAAGAACGGCATCATGGCGGCGCCCATCAGCTATGAGGTCAATGGCGAACAATATATCGCAATTGCGGTGGGCCGCGGCGGTGCTCTGAGCCAGGTAATGGGCATCGAATATGAAGGAGTGAATCCGCGCGGCCGGTTTATGGCGTTCAAGCTTGGCGGGATAGCGCAGTTACCGGCGGTGCAGTTGCAGGCGTTGCCTGCGCCGCTATCGCGTATTGCTTCCTCAGCGGAGGAGATTGAGACAGGACGCGTGTTGTTTTCCAATTTCTGTTTTCGCTGCCACGGAGTTAATGCAATCTCTGACGGATCAGTACCTGATTTACGTCACTTGCCGCAGGACTGGTACGACAACTTCGATCAAGTTGTATTGGAAGGCACGATGGAGCAGGCGGGGATGCCGCGTTTCGACGACGTACTGGACCAACGCGCTGCCCATGCGCTCAAGGCCTATATCATTGAGCGCGCTAACGAGGACAAGGAAGAGCGTGAACGCCCCGCCTGGGGCCGGGCGATCATTGCCAGGGCGTATGACTATCTGGCCGAACTCGTGCGTTGGAACATGCACCGAGAATGATCCAGAACGGTTGTTTCCTGATCATTGCGAAGGGACCGCATTACCCGGCGAAAGTGCAATTACCCAACGCGCTCATTCCGCCCGTACCCGACGCCGACGCGGAGTTCAATTTCGAAAATTCGTGACTAGTCCGAGAAACTGCAAATGCCTCAATAAATAAACAGGCTTCTGCTGCTTTTCTCGATATGCCGAAGGGACTTATGGAAATGGCTGCGCTCAAAAATCCACCTTCGAGAACCGCTATCTTACGACCGCAATCCTACTCAGGAACGGTCATAGCCAGGTCTGAAGCGGGAATCCACTGAATAGCCTAAATACGGTCCTTAGCATAGGTGCGACTCATCGGCTTTCATCGGAGCTCGGACTCGAAGATTTGTAGGGCCAACGACACAAGCACAAACTACAGACACTGCGCGCGCGGTCTACGACTTATACCAGATGCCGACACCGGTTTGTGGATGACCATCTACTGTCGACACCCCATGAATACTTTTTATACTGCAATTCCTGCTACTAATACGGCGTGCCTTTTGTTATTAATGGCGGATACCCGACAATAGTGAGACCTGGCCTGGCATGGCAACAATAAGGTCGACCAACAACACCATCAGGCAACTATTGCTGCTTTTTTGCGGCATGCTGCTGCACGCATCAATGGCCCATGCACAAACTGCGCAGCATTACTTGATCGGGCGCGGTAGCGCCGATATTACCGGTCCGGCGTTTGGCGTACAGATGTGGGGATTTGGACGCCCTGACCAGATTGACGAAGGGATCCATATTCGCCAGCGCGCGCGAGCCTTTGTCATCGCCCAGGCTGACGATCCTGCCAAGACACTGGTGTTTGTCAGCGCCGACCTGGGCAGCGTCGATCACCACATCACCCTGGAAGTGGTAGAGCGCCTGCAGCAGCGTTTCGGTACTCGCTACAACCTGGACAATGTCATTATCAGCGCCACCCACACCCATTCGGGCCCCGGCGGTTATTGGCAAACACGTTCCCCCACCGGCCTCGACGGCGGCCTCTACCCGCAATACTTTGAAGCCATCGTCGCCGGCATTACCGCCTCTATCGTGCAGGCCAACGACGACCTGCAGCCGGGTACTATTTTTGTCAACAGCGGCCATGTGGCCAATGCGGGTGCCAATCGATCGGCCGTGGCGTATCTGGAAAACCCGCCACAGGAACGTGCCCGCTATAGCGAAAACACCAACACCGAAATGCTCTTACTGAAGTTTGTGGATGACTCCGGCGAGATTGGCCTGCTCAACTGGTATGCCCTGCATCCCACCGCCATGAACTTCTACAACCACCTGATCTCCGGCGACCATAAGGGTTATGCCTCGTTGCAGATGGAGCGGCAGCACGGTGCAACCTATCAATCCGCGGACGACTTCGTGGCCGCCTTCGCCCAGTCCGATGACGGCGATGTCACCCCGAATATGAACCTGGATAATACCGGCCCGGGTGCAACCGACGTGGAGACCACGCGCATCATGGGTGAGCGCCAGTTGGAGGAGGCAAAAAAATTGTTCGCTCAGGCGCAGGAAACGCTACAGGGCCCCATCGATTCGCGCCGTATGTATGTAGATTTTAGTCACTACACGGTACAGGATCGCTTCACCGGCACGGGTATACAACACACCTGCCCCTCGGCCTACGGTTACTCTTTTGCCGGTGGCTCCACGGAAGACGGCGGCGGACACTTCCTGTTCAGGGAAGGCATGACCGAGCAAAGCCAGTGGCGGGACTGGCTGATTCGCCTGGTGACCGGCGCGCCGAAATGGACCGAGGCGGTGAAAACCTGCCAGGCGCCCAAGCCGATTCTGTTTGAAACAGGCACCGGCAACCCGCCCCTGCAATCACAGATTCATTCTGTGACCGTGGCCCGCATTGGCCAACTGGTCATACTCGCCCTGCCCGCCGAAGTAACCACCATGGCCGGTCGCCGCCTGCGCGATAGCGTGATGCATGAACTGGGAGACTGGGCGCGGTATATCGTGGTGGCAGGCTATGCCAATGGCTTTGCCGGTTATGTCACCACGCCGCAGGAGTACCTGCTGCAACAGTACGAAGGCGGCCACAATCTACATGGGCGCTGGTCCCTGCCAGCCTATCAGCAGGTTGCCAGCCAACTGGCCAGTGCCCTGCAGTCAGGCACGGCCGTCACTTCCGAAATTGTTTATGATGACTGGCGCGGTAAAGCAGTCGGTAAGCCGTTGCCCATCGGTGCTACTGGTCTACCCCCGGGGGGCAAGCACTACGGCGATGCACTGCCACTGGCAAGGACGCAATACCACAAAGGCGAAACGGTCGTCGCCGAGTTCTGGTCAGCCAATCCCACCGCGCACTACACCACGGGCACCAATACCCTGCTGGTGGAACACAGGGCCGCTACGGACTGGCAGGCGGTTGCCAGCGACAGCGATTGGAGTACCCGGGTGCGCTGGCGGGTTGAGGATGATGCGTACCTGGCCCAGCTCAGTTGGGAGGTACCCCTCGACACGCATGCCGGGGATTACCGACTGACACATTTTGGCTACGACAACACTGGCAAACCGTTCAGCGGGGTGTCGGGAGTGATCCACATTGAGTAAACCTACCGGACCTCTGTCAGCGCCTAGGACAAACGCTGCTTGAAATCCTCGTAACCAAATTCGCGCACTATCTCAAGTTCGTCGGTGACCGAGTTCCACAGTGCAATGGCAGGCAGTTTGGTGCCGTTGAAGGTGCTGGTCTTGACCATGGTGTAATGCGCCATGTCACCGAATACGAGGCGCTGGCCGACCTGCAGTGGCGCGGCGAAACTGTAGTCGCCCATCACATCACCCGCCAGGCAAGTGAGGCCGCCCAGGCGGTAGGTATGCTTGAGCACTCCCGGCTCTGCTGCGCCCAGGATGTCCGGGCGATAGGGCATTTCCAGCGTATCCGGCATATGGCAGGTGGCAGAGCAATCGAGAATCGCCTGGTTCAGCTGGTTCCAGCCCAGGTCGAGCACCTCGGTGACCAGCACCCCGGTGCCAATCGCAACAGCCTCGCCCGGCTCCAGGTACACCTGCACGCCATACTTGCTGGAGAACGCGCGGATGGTCGCCGCCAGTTCTTCGATCTGGTAGCCCGGACGCGTGATGTGATGCCCGCCGCCGAAGTTGATCCACTGCATGCGCCCCAGCAGATGCCCGAACTTGTCCTCCACGGCCTGCAGTGTGCGCTGCAGTGGCGGAAAATCCTGCTCGCACAGGGTATGGAAGTGCAGCCCGCTGATGTGCTCAAGGCTGTTTTCATCCAGCTGCGATAACGGAATACCCAGGCGGGAGCCGGGGGCGCAGGGGTCGTAGATGGGAACGGCCCCCTCGGAGTGCTCGGGATTAATGCGCAGGCCGAATTTCAGTCCGGGCCTGCGGGCCAGCGCTGCCAGCGCGAGCGGACGGAAGCGCAGCCACTGCGCGCAGCTGTTAAACACCACGTGGTCGGCGATCTCCAGAATGTCCCGCAGATCGCCCTCGTGTATACGCGGCGCTGAACACATGGACTTCCCCGCCGTAACACTCCCGGCCCAGGCGTGCCTCGTGCAGGCCACTGGCGCAGGTGCCGCTCAGGTAGCTGGAAATCAGCGGCGCCAGCCGCCACATGGAGAACGCCTTGAGAGCAGACAAAACCGTAGCGCCACTGGCCTCGGCCAGCGCACTGAGGATTTTCAGATTGCGCTCTATGGCGACCTGGTCAACGACAAAACACGGCGTGGGCAGGCGCGCCAGATCCAGTTTTTGAAAGTCGGTGAATTGCATGCTCGGGATCGCTGCAGGTATCAGCCGCTGATGACATCCAGCTTGAAACCCGGATCAAGCTCAACCACTGTCCAGGGCAAGCCGTAGCGGTTCATGTCTGCCATGAAGGGATCGGGATCGCACTGCTCGACGTTCCACACGCCGGGCTTGCGCCAATGGCCTTCGAGGATCATCTTGGCGCCGATCACGGCCGGCACGCCGGTGGTGTAGGAAATGGCCTGCGACTGCACTTCCCGGTAACAGGCCTGGTGGTCGCAGATGTTATAAATGAACATCACCTTTTCCACGCCGTCCTTGACGCCGCGCACCACGCAGCCGATGCAGGTGCGGCCCTTGGTGCGCGGGCCGAGGGTGGACGGGTCGGGCAGCAGGTGCGCGAGGAACTGGATGGGCACGATGGACTGGCCCTGGAATTCTACGGGCTCGATGCCGGTCATGCCGACGTTCTTCAGAACCCGCAGGTGCGTCAGGTAGTTTTCGGAGAAGCTCATCCAGAACTGGGCGCGTTGAGGCTGGGGAAATGTTTGCTGAGCGACTCCAGTTCCTCGTGATACAAGCGGTAGATATTGAAAGTGCCAACCTCTTCCGGACAGGTGTAGCGCGCCTTCATCGACATCGGCGGCGTGGTCACGAACTGACCGTCTTCCCAGTGGCGGCACTCGGCGCTGACCTCGCGAATATTGATCTCGGGGTTGAAATTGGTGGCGAACGGATAGCCGTGGTCGCCGCCGTTGACATCGATGATGTCCAGTTCATGGATCGCATCGAAATAGTGTTTGGCAAGGTAGGCGGTGAATATATTGGTGGCGCCCGGGTCAAAGCCGCTGCCCAGTATGGCGGTCAGTCCCGCATCAAGGAAGCGCTGCTGGTAAGCCCATTGCCAGTGGTACTCGAATTTTGCGGTATCGAGCGGTTCATAGTTGGCGGTGTCGAGATAATGAACGCCGGCTTCGAGGCAGGCGTCCATGATGGTCAGGTCCTGGTAGGGCAGTGCCACGTTGATGACCAGTTCCGGTCGTTCCCGCTGTAACAGGCTGACCAGTTCAGGAACGTTGTCCGCATTCACCTGGGCGGTGCGGATGGGCCTGCTCAGCTGCGCGGCAATGGCCTTGCACTTGGACTCGGTGCGACTGGCCAGCACGATATCCGTAAACACCTCGGTTAACTGCGCGCATTTATGTGCAACAACAGCGCCGACACCACCTGCGCCGATAATCATCACCCTGGACATGGCTTTGCTCCTGTTAAATATGTTCTAGTTGGTCTGCGCGACCCGGTCTACGCGACCCGGTCTATTCATGCTCAAAATAGGTGTAGCCGTGCAGGCTTGCCTTGAAGGCCTGCAAAATCACCTGACGCTGCGCAATGCTGATTTTGCCGCTGCGCACGGCGTCTTCGGCGATCAGGCGAAACTGTTCCTGCATCTGCTTGGGTTCGTACTCCACATAACTGAGTACGTCGAAGATGCTGTCACCGTGGAATTCACGGACAAACTCGAATGTGCCGTCAGGGTTTACGGCCACGTTCACCACATTGGTATCCCCGAACAGGTTGTGCAGGTCGCCAAGGGTTTCCTGGTAGGCGCCCACCAGAAAAACACCCAGGTAGTAATCCTCATCAGGTTTCAGCGCGTGCAGGTTGAGGGTTCGGCTGATCCCTTCCGGCGTGGAGAAACTGTCGATCTTGCCATCGCAGTCGCAGGTCAGATCGGCCAGTACCGCGGAGCGGGTAGGCTCTTCTGTCAGGCGATGGATCGGCATGATCGGGAACACCTGGTCTATCGCCCACATATCGGGCAGCGATTGAAACAGGCTGAAGTTGCCGTAGTAGATATCGGACAACAACTCGGGCAGGTTTTCCAGTTCCGGCGGGACTCTGCTCAAACCCGGGAGAATCGCCGCAATACGCTGCAACACGGCCAGGTAGATACTTTCTCCCAGCGCACGCTCCCGCAGTGTCGCCTGGCCGTGGTGGAACTCCTCGCGCAACTCATCCCGGTAGAACAGGGCGTCGTTATAGCATTCCTGGAAATTGCGCCCGGAGACAGTGTCGAGCACCGAGCTGCAGGCTTACCAGGTTTTCGCTACAGTCCTCGGGTAGATGCTCGGGGATAGGCCCCGGCTTGCTGTCGCGCACATCGAGAATGTTAAACAGCAGCATCGATGAATAGGCCACGGTGGCGCGACCCGACTCAGAGATAATGACTGGATGCTTGATTTCCAGCGGATCGAGGGTCTCACAAATACTCTCGACGATATTCGAGCAGTATTCGTGCAACTGGTAGTTCATGCTGTGGGTGCTGTTGGTGCGCGCGCCTTCGTAGTCAACGGCCAGGCCGCCGCCGAGATCGAGATAACCCATCGGCGCGCCTTCCTGCACCAGTCCGGCATAAAAACGGCAGGCATCCAGTACTCCGGTGCGCACATTGCGGATATTGGGAATCTGTGACCCCAAATGGCAATGCAGTAGCTGCAGGCAGTGCAGCATCCCGGCCGCGCGCAGTTCGTCCACAATGGTGATGAGCGAATCCGTGGAGAGCCCGAATATGGAGCGATCGCCACTGTCCTGGCTCCAGTAGCCATCGACCACGACGCTGTTTTTGATGCGTACGCCAATCAGTGGTTCCACATTCATAATGCGACTGCGCTCGATAACAAGAGGCAGCTCGGTCACAGATTCCAGCACGAAGAAACAGGAAATTCCCATCTGTCTCGCGTAGAGACCCAGGTCGATAAACTCGGCGTCCTTGTAGCCGTTGCAGATGATCAGGCTCTCGTGGTCCCGCAGATGTGACAGTGCGATGATCAGTTCCGCTTTGCTGCCCGCTTCAAATCCGTGGTGATAGCGGCGCCCGTAGTCGGCGATTTCCTCGATAACATGGCACTGCTGGTTAACCTTGATAGGGAATACACCGCGGTAACTGTTCTGGTAGCCGCCCTGTTCAATGGCCAGCGCGAAGGACTCGTTGAGCACCTTGATGCGGTGGTCCAGCAGGTTCCTGATGCGCAGTACCGCCGGCATGTGCAGGCCGCGCGCACGCATACCCAGTACAATATCCATGATGGATACCACGACCTGGTGATCACCGAAATCGACATTGACCTGCGCTTCGCCCTGCGCGGAGACATCAAAGTATCCCGCACCCCATGAGTTGATACCGTACAGATCAGCGCTGCGCTCGCTGCTCCAGCCCTCGGGCGCCTCGGGAATGAATGCTGTATTTAACTGCTCGTTAGGCATGATGTAATTCGCTTCCTCTGTAATGTCCTTACTGGCGGTCGTCGCAGCGGCGCCTGATAAATGGGCTAATGGATACGTCATTAGTATCCAACGGGGGGATTCGCCCAGGGAGCGGTTGCCAGGCCGCAGCGCTTAACGCCATGTGACTTCTCTCCAGTTCAGCCATGTGCTGCGCCGGAGATTTAGTCGATCTCAGGTGCGGCGCCGGGTAGCAGAAAACATATAATCTCGAAGGTGATCAAACAGTTGCGAATTCTATTCCAGACGAACCAGAACACAAGTATTTTCTTCACCAGTGTCAGCACCTTCACATTGCCGCAATGAAATCATCGAGAATTTGTAACATTTGACTGCGGTGGGGTTCGGCGAGCGTCAGCAGCTGCTCTCGCAAGCGCCCGTCAGCGGTCAACCGGGCAGCGGGAGCATCATCGCTATCTACAGCATTGCGCGCTTGTGCAATGCTTGTGAGAATATCCGCGACGGACGTGGTCGATGGCAGAATTGCGGCGGCCGGCAGGTGTTTCACACTGTCTGACAATACCGTGAGCAGTTCGAAATCCCGGTAGAGATGCAGGGTAAGCTCGAACGAACCGATGCCTTTGATCGGTTGCCCCGCCAGCGTGCCACTCAGCAGCACCGGGCCATGCATATACTCAACCGGAAAGGCCAGCAATGGCGCAGTAACAATCGGGTCGGCCTCCAATTCCAGATCCAGCGATGCCGATGTGAGTCGATGACGGTTGGGAAAGTAGAGCACATCTGAGCGCGCGGGCAGCAATGGCTTGACCGGATGGTTTTCCGTGCGCACGTAGGACAGGTTTTCATAAACAATATCGCCTACATAGCGAGCGCCCCCGGCAGGGGTATAGATTGTGGCGCCGCCATAGGAGTATTCGGAATTGTTATCCATGCGGTCGAACTGCCGCCAGCTGCTGAAGTCCATGCCGTTGTCCAGGAAGTAGGTACGCCACTCATGGGACAGGTCGCGCGCGTCCCAACTACGGCTATTGACGCCGCTGAACTGGGGAAACATCTGCCGGTCTATGTGCCCCAGGGTACCCGTCACCGGTTCACTGACATCGCCCCAGTTCAACACCCCGTTGAACTGCACACCGGTCTGAAAATACGAGAAGGTGTCGGGCTGCTTGAGCACCGTAATCTTCCCGTTGTAGGTATCAGCACCCACAGCGACGGGCGGATTAACCGGCTTCGCGTCGGAGACCAAACTCATTTTACGACCATTTTGATCGACTCCCATAAGATTGACATGGTAGGAGTAGGGGATGAGATAGCCATTCTTGTCGATCAATGTGGTCCACACCGCATTCTGGCCGT
The DNA here is from genome assembly GCA_963762235.1 of uncultured Gammaproteobacteria bacterium. Lineage (GTDB taxonomy): Bacteria > Pseudomonadota > Gammaproteobacteria > Pseudomonadales > Halieaceae > Marimicrobium. The sequence continues at coordinate 20,416 of CAVXKH010000008.1, forward strand.
CCACGGGAAACGACAGGTCCAGGTACCCGGTAGAGGCTTTCATCCTTCCCATGTCGTATTTGGTGAATGTGCCGTATTCGGCCTTGTCCAGGTCATAAAAAGTCAGCGAGTAAAAGTTGAATGGAATCACACCACTGATGCGACTGACGTAATACACGACGATAAAAGAAAAGCGGCGGCCGGTTTCCTGTCCCTCGAGTACGCCCTCCAGAAACCAGGTGTCGGAATCCATATCCAACAGGCGGCCTTCAGCGGCAGGAAAATCCAGTACCGGGTTTCCAGGTACCAACGAATAGGGATAGCCCAAACTGCCATCAGGAGGTGGGGTCGGATTGATTGGCGGAACTGGATTTTCTGCTGTGCGGAATGGTCCAATCAGCAGGACCCCTGCAATTAGGACAGCCAGGCACAAGATCGCCAGATAGGACGCGTAGCGCCTTCCCGTTCCTTTGCGCGTTTGAGCAGCAGTCTGTGTCTTCATGAGTCAGTCTCCCTGTTTCTTATGTGTGCTCGGCTGCTGGTTCGGCACCGGTTCAGGGAGCGAAATCCCGAGTCTGCATCTTGTCCCACAGTCGAGCAGGAACAATTCGCGCTATGCGAGGCATCCATTTCGCTATCGCCGTCACCGGATAGTGAGCTCTCGGCGTTTTACTCTCAAGCGCCCGCATTGTCACTGCGGCAACATCCTGCGGGGTGCCAGCCAGGGCCGCCGCCATTTTTGCCGCACCGGTTGGATGTTCCGTCTCGGCGTCATGCGTCATCGCGAAATAGTTTCTCAGCGATGCCCCATAGTCCTTGTTCTCGAGCCACTTTTTGGGCGCATGCGCCATGGCTGTTTTGAGGAAATGGGTGCTGATCCAGCCGGGCTCAATGAGCACCACGTCGATGTTTTGTGCGCGGACTTCCATGCGCAGCGCAGAAAACGCGCCTTCCAGCGCGTGCTTGGAGGCGGCGTAAATTCCCTGGTAGGGACTCGAGACCAGGCCCAACATGCTGGACATGGTGATGATAAGACTGCGACGACCGGGCCTTGCTTGCGCTCGCAGACGAGGCAGGGTTGCGCGGGTCATCGCCAGGGTGCCGAATACATTGACTTCAAATTGACGTCTAACCTGATGGTCGTCGACAAGTTCGATGGGCCCAGGCTGGGCATAGCCCGCATTGTTGATCAGGCAGGTGAGATGTATCGCCGGCCAGATCAATTTTCTCAAGCGCCTTGTCGATGGAGCGCTGGTCACAGATATCGATTACCAGTTTAAGCGTGGCACTGTCGTGGATATCCGCCAGCAGTTCCTCCGTCGGCGCGCTTGCAATAACGGTGTGCCCCCGTGCAGCGGCCAGTGATTGCGATTTCCTTGCCAATGCCACTGGAAGCGCCGGTAATCAGTAAGGTCTGTCGTAATGCCACGAAAACATTCTCCCGATCAGTGACGCTGGAGTCCGCTCCCTGCGGGCGACTTCAATTTGCGTCTGATGAATACAATGTTGAAGACAATGAACGCGGTGACAAATACGGCTGTATTGGCGAGCACCAGGCCAATCTGCTTTTCCGGCGGCACGGCAGGGTTGAGGTAGAGATAGATATTGACGGCAAGAATGAACAGGTAATTGCCGATGAAGTAACCAATACTCCAGAGACATTTATGCGGGAGACTGAAGGCAGGCTTGTGTGGGATGCCCCGGTCGATCAAGTACCTGTCGATGACCTGGTTGGCGTAGACAATGGCGAAAATCGTCAACAGCCAACCGCCGTAATTCCAGATCGGGACATCAAAATGCCAGGCGGCCGACGTGGTGATCCAGAAATAGATTTTGCCGAGAAACCAGTATTCTCCCGAGGTGAGCGACGGGGTCGACCACAAAATCTGTCCAGGTGGTCAGCAGGGCGGCCCAGAGTGCGACCTTCAGGGACAGCAGCAGCTTCATGTTTTCTGTGCGTTCAATGCCTCCGGGGCCCTTGTGCAATGGCGACAGCAGGGTGTAGGCCGCGGAGTGACCGAAGTACGACATCGCGGCAAAGCTCAGGGACGCAAACAGGGGAATACCGCCTAGCCAGAGCTCATTGGAGAAATTCGCCGGGTAGTATTCGTACCAGGAAAACGGGAAGCCGGTGCGCACACTGACGAATTCCGACAGCCAGCCGATGAATGTACCCACAACCAGCCAAATGACCATGCGCAGCCAGCCGCGCTCTGCGGCGGCGACCACCATGAAGGTGAGTACGAGAGTCACCACGTAGGGTCGATTGACGAACATGGATACACGTAGTCCATAATGACCAGCTCAATTATCTTGCGAATGACTTCAGGCGTTAGAGTCGATGAGTGCTGCCATTCAGGGATATACCTTGTCATCTGCCATAGAGAAACATCATCAATTTTTCGAGGCGCTTGGCAGTTTTGATATGGTACGGGAACCATGCAGCCTCCGCTGGTCGTTTGCGCGGTTCTATCATCACGGATTTGGTATAACAGAAGGCGTGCAGGCCGCGCTCGTTGCCGTGGCGGCTGCCGACGCCGCTTTGCTTGATCCCGCCGAAGGGAAGACCCTGTACCCCGGCGTTCAGAATGCAGTCGTTGACACAGACATTGCCCGCCTGGATCCGCTTGGCAACGTCAATACCCTTGCTGATGTCCCGGGTCCAGACGCTGGCATTCAGGCCAAATTCACTGTCGTTGGCGCGGGCTATTGCCTCTTCCAGATCATTGACCTCCATGACGCAGGCAACCGGACCAAACGTTTCCTCAACCATGATCTTCATACCGTGATTGACGTTGGAAATCAGGGTTGGTTGAAAATACTGGCTGTCGCTTCCGGAGGGCAGTCGACTTCCCCCGGTCTCCAGTATGGCGCCTTTGCCGATTGCATCCGCGATGTGGGACTCTACGATCTCAATTTGTCCTGGCCCGGTAAAAGGGCCGTATTCCACGGTGGATGCGGGTTCATCCGGTCCTGTGCGGATGGATTGAATTTTGACTTTTAGCCTGCGCTTGAATTCCTCGGCAATTTCTTTTTCAACGTAGATGCGCTCCACCGACATGCAGACCTGGCCCGTCATAAAGCAGGCACCCCAGGCCGCGGCATTAACAGCGCGCTCAATATCGGCATCCTTGAGCACTATCATCGGGTCCTTGCCGCCCAGTTCCAGCAGAACCGGTGTAAGGCGCCGACTGGCGCGTTCCATGACTTTACGACCTGTCTGGCAGGAACCGGTTACCGCCACCATGTCGACCTGGTCGACCAGCGCTGCGCCGGTGGGTCCCTCGCCAATCAGGCAGTGCAGTACACCCGGAGGCAGCACGCGATTAAATGCCTCCACTGCATACTTGACGGCCAGTGGTGTTATCTCCGAGGGTTTTACCAGTACCGCATTCCCGGCATATAGCGCAGGTAGCATGTCACTCATGGCGAGCGTGAGTGGTGCATTCCACGGCGAGATAACCCCGACCAGTCCATAGGGTTGGTAAAAGATAAGGCCCTTTTTACCCAGCAGCGGGAACGTGCCGACTTTACGTGGCTGCAGCCACTTTGTTGGCCCGTTTTGAAAAATGTCCGATATCCTGGCAAACCGAAAATATTTCGCCAATCACATCGAAAGCGACCTTGCCCGTCTCCTGCGCCAGTGCGTCGCGGATTTTGTCCTTGTCCTTTAACAATTCCTTACGCGCGAGTTTTAGCAGGCGAATACGTTCTTTTACTGCCAGCGCCGCCCAGTGCGGCTGGGCAGCCCTGGCGCGTTTGGCGGCTGCTATCACTGCGTTTTCGTCGTCAATCGGCAGCTTGCCACGAGCTGCGAGGTCGTCTTGTCCAGAACCTGGATCGTAGTCATGGCATCTCCTGACTGGTATGTACTGCCTCTAAGCAAGGTTCAACTGCCACTTCCTGCAGGATTGCATCGGCGGTCGCTAGCTGCTGCGCCCAGCGATAATCAATCTTGCCGTTCTCCGTCAACTTGAATGAAGCCACTACAAGCCCGCGCGGGATTTTGTAACTGGCAATAAAATTCCTGCAGTGGTCCTGTAATGCTTTCAGCGTAATGTTCTTGCCCTGTATGCACTCTACAACCGCAATTATGCGTTGCTGCCAGACCGGGTCGCTTACGCCGACCACGGCACAGTAGAGAACGTCAGGGATGTGCGAGCACGGCGCGCTCCACTTCCTCGACAAAAATTTTCTCCCCGCCGGAGTTGATACACTGCGAGCCGCGTCCTGCCAGGGTGAAGCTGCCGTCCGCTTCCACGCGCGCGTAATCGCCCGGCAACACCCAGCGCACGCCAGCCTTGTCGACGGGAAATGTCCGCGCGGTTTTTTCCGGGTCGTTGTAGTAGCCCAGCGGTATATAGCCGCGCATGGCGAGTCGCCCTGACCTCGCCACTGCCCGGCTGCCACCGGCTCCAGGTTCTCATCCAGCACTGCCATCAGGGCATTGGGCGTAAATCCCGGTCCGCGCAGTTTGTCATAGCGCCCCGTTTCGCTGCGCGGCGTTGCCAATTTCCGAGCCGCCGATGCCGCCGGTGATATACACCGACTCGCCGAATGCCTGTTGCAGCATCTCCCTACCCTCGGCGGAGAGAATGGCTCCACCGGAGGCGATAATGACAAGCGATGGGGTCTCGTAGTCGCCGGACATTTTTTCCTCGGCGATACGCCGCGCCATGGCATCGCCGATGAGACTGAGCATGACCACGCCTTCCTCGGCAATGGCGCGCAACACGGCCGCGGGATCAAGGCTGCGCGCGACTGGAATAATCGCCACGCCGCCGGTGTAGAGTGTGATCAGGGTGGAAAACTGGCCGCCACCGTGCATCAGTGGCGACAGCATCATGGTGCGCATGGCGTTTGGATTATTGGCGTGTTGCAGGATTGACTCGGGGCTTGGACGTAGCCTGATTCAGGCAGATGACGTTGTGATAGAAATCCTCGTGGCGCCACAGTACGCCTTTGGGCATACCCGTTGTCCCGCCGGTATAGACAAGGTAGAGATCATCGCTGCTGCGCGGCGCAAAGCCACGGGTACTGGAGTTGCGCCGCGAGTGCGTATTCATAGTCGATCACCCTGGTGGTGTCGGACCATCGGTCCGGTCGGCAGAGTCCTCCAGGTAGAGATAGGTTTTCAACAGCGGAAAATGGCCCGCCAGTGCCGCGACACGAGGCGTGAAAGCCACGCTCGTACACCAGCGCGACAAGGTCCGCATCCTGCCACAGGTATTCCAGCTCCGGCCCGACGTAGCGGAAGTTGATATTGACTGCTACCGCCCGAATTTTCCAGCAGGCCAGCAGCGTTTCCAGCCACTCCACCCTGTTATAGGCATAGATACCGACGTGGTCTCCGGGCATGACCCCCTGCTGCACCAGGTAGTGGGCGAGTTGGTTGGCGCGACCGTCCAGTTCGGCGCGACTGCGACGAGCGGAACCGGCAATGACGCAGGGCGCGTCCGGGTTCGCGTCGCACAGTGCTTCAAAAAGATCGGCCAGTTGGTATTCCAAAGTACAATGTCCTCAGACAGTGGCCCGCGTGATGCGCAGCGTTATGGCGGGCCCAGGATGTACTCGCCGGACTCCGGGCTTGTGATACCAGCCGCTGGAGGCCTGTGTGCCGCCGTCCACGTGGATCGTCTGGCCGGTGATATAGCTCGACATATCCGACGCCAGGAACACCGCTGCGCCGGCCATCTCATCGACGTGGCCCGCTCGCCCCATCGGAATAGTAGTATGCGAACCGCTCTTCTGCACCCGGCGGAGCGATCGCCATGATACCCTCGGTGAGTGTGACGTCCGGCGCCAGCGCGTTTACCCTGATGCCGTGCGGCGCCAGTTCAAGTGCCGCGGTTTTGGTGTAGTTGATGACGCCGGCTTTCGCCGCGGCGTAGCTGGCATAACCGGGCGCCGCCCGCACGCCCTCAATGGAGGTGACCGTGGTGATGCTGCCGCCTATTTCGGCCTTGACCATGGCGCGAGCAACCCGCTGGGTGCACAAAAAAACGTGTCGGAGGTTCGCGCGGTAGAGCGCATCCCAGCCGTTCTCGGCGGTATCGAGCAGCGGCGAATAAAACACGCCACCGGCGTTGTTGACCAGGATCGACACAGTGACCGAGTTCGGCGCTGGTGCGTTCCAGCGCGGCGTCGACCGAGTCGGCGTCGCGAACGTCGGTAACAATGCCCAGGGCGCCGATCTCGGCGGCAGCCGCATGCACACGATGCCTGGTTGATTTCCCAAATGGCGACTGATGCGCCGAACGCCGTGAGTCCTGCGGCGATGCCGCGACCAATACCAGAGCCGCCCCCGGTCACTACCGCGACGCGACCGCTGAGCAGGATTTTGGAAGGATCAATGGCCACAAATGGTTACCCCCGTCGGGCATATGGGCACTATGCAAGCAGTGTAATGGAATTAGCGCTTCTTATTCGGTGGCCACTCTTACAATATATCTATAAGGTTACTATAATACAACTTTTTACAGCTATTGGAGCGCCCATTTATGGGTAGGCCGCAACGAAAAACCCAGGCCGAGCGTCATGCCGAAACCCACCGCAAGATTATCGACGCGACCATTGCCTGTATTGATGAACTGGGTTTTCACAATACCACGATACAGAATGTGTCTGCGCGGGCGGGCGTAACCGTGGGAGGCGTGCAGCACCATTTCAATTCGAAGTCCCAACTCCTTGAGGGAGTCCTGAAGGACAGCTTCGAGACGATGGCCTTCGACCTGAATAATGTCCCCATCCAGGGAAAGTCGCTGCAAGAGCGAGTCGAGCTGTTTGTCGACGAGTGCTGGGAGCACTGCAACTCGCCTGCCTTCCAGGCCAGCATGCAAATACTGCGGGGACTGCGCAATGAAGCCCCGCAGGAACTGGACAAGTGGTTGCAGGTTTCGCTGTCGTCTACTGTCGTCCAGGGACGCAAGTTCTGGTTAAAAATGTTCAGCGAAATCAAATTGTCCAAAGCGGAGCATCACAAATTGCTGAACTTTGTGTTTTCTTCACTGAATGGCGTAGTCGCCTTTTCCAGGATCAACCAACAGCAAAGTCGTATCGATAGTGACCTGCAGCAGTTGAAAGGCCTGCTGCTTCTGCGGTTCCAGAAAGCGCTGCAAGCATGAAACAGCCGGTAACGGACCATAGAGACTTCCCCGATGCCTCGCTCAAGGAATTGGCACATATTCCCGGGAAAGTGGGCGTTCCTGTCCTGGGAATGACACCATGGCTGTTCAGGGACTTCTACGGCACTTTAAACAAGCACCATGAAAAATACGGGCTGCTCTCAAAAATCGGCATTGGCCTGCAAAAAGGGGTGCTGGTACTTGGCCCGCAGAACTGCCAGCAGGTGTTGTTGGACTCCGAGAAAAATTTTTCCAGCCAGATGGGGTACAGGGAAAGTGCCGGGGTATGGTTTGGCGACGCGATTCTGTCCCGCGACTTCGATGAGCATCGTTTGCACCGCCGCGTATTCCAGAGCGCGTTCAAGTTTGAGGCCATGCAGGGATATTCCGAGGGCATTAACAGGATCGTCAGTGACACGCTGAAGGGCTGGGAGGGTCATGACGAGATCGTTTTCATGCCTTTCATAAAAGCGCTCCTCATGAACATCGGCGCGAAAATATTTTACGGCATCCACGACCTGGGTGACGATGCTGCGCGCTTCACGGAGGCGTTCAACCTCATACTCGATAAAGGCATGCTAAGCCTGATCAGGAAGGACATTCCGCCGCTCGGATTTTACTACGGCCAGAAGGGCAGGCGGTTTGTTTACCAATATCTGGATTCCCTGATCGAGGAGAGGCGAAAAAGCGAGGGCAGGGACTTTATGTCCTATCTGGTCAAGAGCACGCGGGATGACGGATCTTATTTCAGTAACGAGGAACTCATTGACCACCTGTCCTTTCTGTTTTTTGCCGCCTATGACACCACCAGTGCCGGACTGTGCCATTTGCTGATGCACCTCGCTGCGAATCCTGCTTTGCAGGATAGCCTGCGGGAGGAGTCGCTGCGCTTGCCTCAGGATGAAGTCACCTTCAATGATGTTGATAAATTGAGCGGCATTGACATGGCCTTCAACGAAGCCTTACGACTCTATCCCTCGGCGGCAATTCTGCAGCGCCGCAGTATCCGGGAATGCCAGATAGGCGGTATGGAAATACCCGCGCACACGATGTTATTTATGGTTCCCGGGTTCAACCACCGCATGCCGCAGTTCTGGTCGGATCCGGAGACGTTTGATCCGGCGCGCTTCAGTGAGGAACGCCAGGAGCACCGCCGGCACAAGTTTCAATTCATGCCTTTCGGGGGCGGCGCACACAAGTGCATCGGTATGAATTTCGCGCAAATGAACGCCAAGTTATTCATGCACCAGTTGCTGCGGCAATACCGGGTAAGCCTCAGGCCGGGTTATAAAATCGGTTCGCAGATTCTTCCCACACCCTGCCCGCCGCAGGGACTACCCCTACGTATCGAAAAACTCTGAGCAGCAGGAACGTCCATGCCAATTCACTATGAGAAGAACGACGACCATATCGTTGTCATTACCATCGACAGGCCGGAAGCAAAAAATGCCTGCGATATTTACCACTTTCGGGACCTGGCCAGCGCCTGGCGGGATTTTAATGCCGATGAGGATGCGTGGGTTGCCGTCATCACCGGGGTCGGACGCAATTTCATGGCGGGCGCCGACCTGAAGACATTCATCCCGCAAGTGACAGAACTCAGGGAAAAAATTGCGTCCGGGGGCGTCAGTGAAATCGACGGGTGTCGGCTCAGCGATGCCGTGGATGCGGTACTGCGCAATTCAAACATCTACAAGCCCATCATTGCAGCGATCAACGGGCCCTGCGTGGCAGGCGGTATGGAAATGCTCGGCGGGATTGATATACGTATCGCCACGGAAAATGCGAGTTTTGGGGTGATGGAGCCGAAACGAGGATTGTTCGCCGGGGGCGGCACAACCGTCCGCTTGCCGCGCCAGCTCAATTATCCGGCGGCGATGGAATTCCTCCTTACCGCCGAACGATTTCCCGCCACGGCGCGCAATGGAACTTGGTTTGCTCAATGAAATCGTGGCCGAAGACGAGTTGCTGGCGAAGGCCCTTGACTGGGCGCGCCGCATCACCGCCAATTCGCCTCTGGCAGTGCAGGCCACCAAGGAATCTGTCGTGCGTGGTCTCAAGGAAAACATGCGCGAGGCCTACAAAATAGAGTCCGAACTCAGCGGGCGTGTGTTCAGTAGCGAGGACGCGAAAGAGGGTCCCCGGGCGTTTGCGGAAAAACGTCCGCCGCGCTGGACGGGAAAATAGACGGATAAATGCTATGAACGACCAGCTGCCCTGCATTATAGGAGTCGCCCAGAAAACGTGGCGCCAGGAAGACGGTGATGCGCCGCATCCGTTGTACCAGAATGTCGAAGTAGCCGGCAAGGCGCTGGCCGATAGCGGAAACGCTGCCATCCTCGACTGTATCGATGAACTGGATGTCGTGCGCAGTTTGAGCTGGCATTATGACGACTTGCCTGGCGCGCTCGCTGCCGCGCTCGGGATTGAAAAATGGCGAGCGTAAAATTTCCGGCATGAGCGGCACCAGCCCGCAACGTTTTATCTGTGATGCCGCCGAGAAAATCCTGCAAGGGGAGCGGCGCGCTGTACTGGTGACGGGTGGCGAGGCGCTGGCAACGCGTAAAGCGAGCAAAGAAATTGGGCCGGCCACTCGACTGGCCCAAAGCACACAGCAAGCCCGAGTACCCTTTTGAAGACCCGATCCATCCCAGCGAAATCAGCCATGATATCCGCCAGGCCTACACGACCTTCGCCATTCTCGATTCCGCTCGGCGCGCGCATCTTGGCTTGACCCCCGAGGAGAATCGCCGCCAGGAAGCCGCCATGATGGCCAGGCTCAGTGCGCGGGCGGCCGCAAATCCGCTGGCCTGGTTTCGCAAGGCGCACACCGCTGATAGCCTGTTCAACCTGACCGATAACGATCGAATGGTGGCGTCGCCATTTTCCAAAAATACCATGGCGTTTATGGATGTGGACATGGCCGCGGCCATTATCGTCACCAGCCACAGGATTGCGGATGAACTGGGTATTCCCGCGCAAAAAAGGGTTTACCTGCAAGGCTGGGGTTACGCCAAGGAGCCGCCCTATATCGCGCAGCGCCCGGAGCTTTTTCACTCGCCAGCGATGCGCTCCGCCTGTGACCAGGCCTTTGCCATGGCCGGCAAGGGCGTGGCTGACATCGATTTTTTCGACATCTATTCCTGTTTCGCCAGCAATGTGAATTTTACCCGGGACGTTCTCGGCATCGCCGACCACGATCCGCGGCCGTTGACGGTCACCGGTGGCCTTCCTTACTTTGGCGGTCCCGGCAATAACTACACCACGCACTCGATAGCGGCGATGGTTGAACTGCTGCGTGAACACGCTGGCAGCAGCGGACTGGTGACGGGCGTCGGCATGCATATGACGAATCACAGCTTCGCGATCTATTCCTCCGCGCCACAGGAGATCAACAAGGTCCCACCAGGCCGGGCGAACAACGGCAGCGTGGACAATTACAGCACGCGCCGACGGCCCTGCGGTAATCATGGGCTACACAGTGATGCATACCAAGACGGAGCAGTATGCGCTTGCCGTCTGTGAGCTTGAGAGCGGGGCCCGCTGTTACGCCCGATGTAACGATCACGCCATGGTAAATTGCATGGAACAGGAGGAGTGGGTTGGGCGCGCAGTACAGCTTGTCTGCTGATAACGGGGTGAATACCATTTCCCGGTAAAGCGCTGCTGTCCCGGCACCGGGCACGCCACTTCTTTTGCCCTCGCACGGCGGGCAGTCGGCGGCTGGCCGGCTCGCCAAAACTGCAGTTGGAGGGTTACATCCCGGGAAAATTCTGATATAACTCAACAATATAGAAAAAGTAAGAACAGGCTACCGAGTATGATCAGAGCAATTCTCTTCCTCGCGCTGCTGCTGCCCTGCCTGAATGTGAGCGCATCAAACTTCCCCAGGCCAGTAGCGCTGGAGCCCGCGGTTCAATTCTGGATAAAAGTGTATACCCGCGTTTCGACGAATCAGGGCTATATCCACGACGATGAAAACCTGTCCGTTATCTACGACGTTGTGGATCTGCCGCCTTATGCCAGCAGGGCAGACCGCGAGAGCCAGGTTACCGCCGCCACGAAGCGTGTGACCAGTGCACTGAACAGCCTTGGCAACGGCAAGCGCAGCGATCTCAGTACCACCGAGGCAAAAGTGCTCGCCGCGTGGCCTGCGGGAACCTCTTCCGAGACTTTCGCGGAGGCAGCCGAACGTGTCCGCTTCCAGCTGGGCCAGTCGGACCGTTTCCGGGAGGGCCTGGTCCGCTCCGGACAGTGGAAACCGCATATCCGCCGTGTTCTGGCCGATCTTGACCTGCCACGGGAACTGGCGGTGCTCCCGCACGTGGAGTCTTCCTTTAATCCCTCGGCCTATTCCAAGGTGGCGGCGGCCGGTTTGTGGCAATTCATGCCCGCCACCGCGCGCCAGTACATGCGCGTGGACCAGGTGGTGGATGAGCGCATGGACCCTTTCATTGCGACGGAAGGCGCGGCCAAACTGCTCAAGGCCAATTACAAAAGCACTGGCACCTGGCCACTGGCGCTGACCAGTTACAATCACGGCGCCGGCGGCATGCTGCGTGCTACGGAGGCTTTGGGCACGAAGGACATTGACGTCATCGTACAGAAATACAAGGGTGACTGCCTTCGGTTTTGCCTCGCGTAACTTTTATGCCTCTTTTCTGGCGGCACTGGAGATCGACAGCAATCCGGGGCGCTATTTCGGCAAGGTGAAAATGGATGCCCCGATCGCTTACGACGTGGTTGCCGTGCAGAAGTACGTTTCCGCCAAGGCGTTGGCCCGTGAGGCCGGTATCAGCATGGAAGAGCTGAAATTGCACAATCCGGCGCTGCTGGGGCCGGTGTGGAGTGGCGATAAATACATTCCGCAGGGCTACCCTGTCCGGGTGCCCGAGTCGCAATTGAGCCGACCGCTGGAAAATACCGTCGCGGCCCTGTCCAGTGACGCTCATATGAGTCAGCAGAAGCCCGATCGTCTGCACCGCGTCGCAGCGGGTGATTCCCTGTCGACCATCGCGCGGCGCTACGGTACCTCCGTGTCGCAGTTGATGGCCCTCAATGGCTTGCACAACCAGTCGATCCGGGTGGGCAAATCTCTGGTTTTGCCCGGCAGTATGCAGCGTGAACCCTTGTCTGCCGAGCAGGTCGCGAGCACGCGCGCAGGCCTCGCCTCGGGCAAGTCTCACGAATATGTCATTCGCAGTGGCGATTCGCTGTGGAGCATCGCGCGGCGCTTCAAGGTTTCCCCGCAGCAATTGCAGGCCTGGAATGATATTTCCAGCAAGGATCCCCTCAAGCCGGGCCAGAAGCTGAAAATCTCCAACGCCTAGGTCTTTTCCCCGGGCTGTTTTCCCTGGCTTTTTGTGTGTCACCGTGAGCCAGTCCAGGCTGATGCCCGAGAGCGCACTGAATTTAGAAACTCTGTAGATCAGCTTCAGGCTGCCGGGACGCCGTCGCACCTGCGGTTCTTGCGCCCGTGGAATGAACCAGGTGATTACCAGCACGCGCAACGCCGCGCTGGTAGCAAATACCAGGAACAACGGGCTGGACGGCGCCAGCCAGTCCGGCAGCAGCGCAACCAGGCGCGGTGCATACGCCGCCAGGAATCCGCCGGTAAGCCCGCCGACGAACACCGCGCCGGCCGTGATGCTCGCCTGCACCGCAGCATAGGCGGCAAACCCGGTGCGGTGGGGACGCAGGTCGTAGAGAAAATTCGAGGTGCTCAGGGTAAAGCCGCTCCAGGCCGCGCCGGACATTACCTGGACCAGCAGCAGGTAATAAAAATCGGGTGAAACCAGCCACAACAGCGGCAAGCACGGCAGAATGGAGCCGGTCAGGATGATCACCATGCGATTGCCGTGACGGTCACTGAAGCGCCCCCAGAAGCCCAGCATAAGGAACTGCGTAACAATCGAGGCGGCGGCGTTGATGCTGTACTCCAGGTAGGTGAAGCCCAGCCCGTTGAGCATATGGACCGCAAAAAACGGCGCTGAAATGGCCACCACACCCATCATTCCCGAGAGGAAGAACGTGTAGTGGCGAAAGCCCGGTTCGTGCAGGGCGCTGAGCAGTTGGCTGAGGCTTGCACGCAGCACCCGGTGGTCCTGGTCCTGGCTGACAGGTTCCGGATCATGCATTTTCCACAGTAGCGTAGAGGAGCATGCCCGCCCCAGCGCGGCAGAGGCAAACAGCAGCGCAAAGCCCAGCTCCGGATTGCCGCGCTGCGCACAGAGGGTCAGCATGCCGCCCCCGGCAATGAAGATCAGCAGGGACGACACCATGGTGAGACGGGTTCTGACCGCAAAAAAAGCGCCGCGGCGGCGCGGTGGCACGATACTGCCCATCCAGGCGCGCCAGTGCGGCTGGATCAGGTTCAGGGCAGCGCTGTAAACAGAGACCAACACGATCAGCCACACGGTGGGCTGGCTTAGATTCTCTGTCGCGATCCAGCCGATGGCGGCCACCACTACAGCCTGGAATGCCGCCACCACCACCACCAGTCGTTTGCGCGGCAAGCGGGCGCCAATCCAGATCGACAGCAGTTGCATCCACGCGCCAAACAGCTGCGGCACCGCCGTCAGGGCACCCATCTGGGTCGCGCTGGCCTGCAGGTGGATGGCAAACGCGTTGAAGAAGTTATCGCCGGTGGCGGTCATCGCCGCCGAGGCGACCGCCTCCTGCTGCGACAGCCGCAGCGTGCGCCGCAGCCATGAACTGCGCGCGCTGCGCTCGCTCGTGGCGCTAGTGTCGGGGTTGGGTGCGAGGTTGTTCACATACCTCAGGAGTTAGCCTTGACGCGCTCCCGGATCTCGGCAGCCCGAATGATCTTGTGCAGCATGTCGGCATAGGACCAGCCGGCGAGCGCGGCCATTTTTGCCAGGTGTCCGTCCCAGCACCAGCCGGGATTGGGATTCACTTCCAAAAGCCTGGGAGTTCCCTCGCTGTCAAGGCGCCAGTCAAAGCGGGCGTAATCCCTGCATCCGAGCCGTTCAAACAATTTCTGGCAGCTCGCATGCAGGAACTGCTCCGTCGCGCTGTCCAGCTGCGCCGGTACCGAGCGGATGTTGGCATAGGGGGACTCCGGGTCCCATTTGGCTTCATAGCCACAGATGCGCGGCAAACCCTCCGGCAACAGCGAATAGTCCTCCTCAATGATCGGCAGAAACTCATACGTTCCGGGCGGGTTGCCGATAATGCCGACACTGATGTCCGCCCCGGTCAGGTACTGCTCGATCAGCACGGGTTGTTCATAGCCGAACCGCTGCCGTATGGACAGCAGGGCGTTCTCCAGTTGCCGGAAGTCCTCACACACGTTCTCGGCGGAGATACCAAAACTGGAATCCCCCATATTGGGTTTGATGATCACCGGAAAGGGAATGGCGACCTCGATGAAGGTGGTGTCGTCGGGGTTTACCATGTAGGCCTCAGCCACCGGAATCCCCATCTCGGTGGCCATACCCCGCACCAGCGATTTGTCGTAACAGTAACTCAGGCATTGCGGATTGCCGCCGGTATAGGGCACGCCCATGATTTCCAGCAGGGCCGGCACATGCAGTTCACACAGGGCGTCGTTGTTGAAGCCCTCATCGCAAATGTTCAGCGCCAGGTCAAAGTCCGTCTTCCACTTGTAGCAATCGGTCATAAACTGATCGTGATGATCGAAATAGGCGAATTCGTAGCCGGGCAGGGTGGCCAGGGCTTTCTTCATCTCGTTGACGGTGTGCAGGTCATCATCATCCCAGGTCGAGCCCGGCTTGATCTTGTCGGCCTTGCGCGGGTCGCCCATCAATACGGCGATGCGGGCCACTTTCTTCGGTTGTTTGGCGGCGGCAGGCTCGACAGGCTTGTGCACGCGCCCGACCAGGATATTGCGACGGGCCATCATGCCCAGGTCCTGGTCCCGTGTGGAACTGGTGTCCAGCGATTCGCAAATCTCGACATCAGCAAAACCGTTGTCTTCCAGCAACGTCTTCAGAAGTTCGCTGCTGTAGAGTCGCTCCGCGTAGAACTGGTCGGCTACCACACCCTGCTTGACGTGGGTGATAACCTCCCGGGAGACGAGGCGCTGGTTATCCCTGGAGATTGATCGCTCGCGGCACACAAAATACGTCTTGTCGATCCACTCCCAGCTGCGCGGCTCAAACGTTCGACGCATGTGATCGCCGTCCGTCACATCCACCAACAATTTGCCCTCAGGCTTCAGTATGCGATAGATTTCCCCCAGCACCAGCTGGTCGTCTTCCGCGCTTTCGAAGTACCCGAAGCTGTTGCCCAGGATGGTGACGACATCGAACTGGTTGCTCTTGTAGGGCAGTTTACGGGCATCGCCTTCCTTGAAGGTGGCGCTGAGCCCCTCCTTTTTGACCTGTCCGCGCGCGCGGCTGATCAGGTAGTGCGAGCGGTCGAAACCCTGCGCCCCGGTGAAACCACGGCGGGCAAACTCCATCACATGGCGGCCCTGGCCGCAGCACAGGTCAAGCATCGCCGCGTTTTTGTCCACGGCGAGGATTTTCTCGAAAATATCGACCTCGGCCTGGGTAATGGCGTTGTCATTCACCACGTCGCCGTCGGTGCGCAGGTAATTGGCGTTAAACAGGTGTTTCCACCAGTCTGCCTTGACGTAACTTTCGAGGTTTTCAACCGGACCGAGCACATCGGCGAGTTTGCTGTTGCGAACGGTGCGCTTGATGGGCGGTTTGACCAGCTTGTCCAGCTTGTCCATAGACACAATTTCCCTTTTAGAAAACAAAGTAAATTTGCCTAACATGCGTTCTGACAGGATGCCACTGCTAGCGGACACACCACGCTGATCTCGTAGTTAGCTCTTGCTGCGAGGGCAGGGCGTTCCTTCCCTGTGCGCTCGACATCCAGCCCCGGTCGGGGCAGGAGTATGAGGTGCGATTTTTGGTGATATATCCCGGCTTGTCCAGTATAACTTTGAGTAAATATACACCGCCCGACGGGATGCCGGCTGGCGCGTGTACCTCCGGGGCGCCACCTTATGGAAAAAGTAGCAGAATGAACGGCGACGAACCGCGCGATGCCTCTTACATTTCCAGCAGCGAGCTGCGCGGCAACGCCCGGGCGGTGCGGCCCAGGGACGCCGCAACGCTGCTCATCGTGCGCCGGGAGGGGCCGGAGCCGCGCGTGCTGATGGGCAAGCGCGCCGCCAGCCATAAGTTCATGCCCAACAAGTTTGTGTTCCCCGGCGGCAAGGTGGATGCGGCGGACAGCCGTATCGTGCCGCCGCACGATCTGCACCCGGACGTGATGACGCGCCTGTGCCGGGGCTGCTCACCAACGCGGGCGCGGGCGCTGGCCCTGGCCGCCATCCGCGAGACCTACGAGGAGACCGGGCTGGTCATCGGGGAACCGCACACGCCGACCCTGAAATCCCGGTCGCCGCACTGGGCTGAGTTCCTGCGGCACGATATCAACCCGCGGCTGGATGTCCTGCACCTCATCGCCCGGGCGATCACGCCGCCCTACCGCAACCGCCGCTTCGACGCGCGCTTTTTCATGATCGATGCCGAGCATATCCAGGGCGAGGTGCACGAGCGGCCGCAAGGCTCGGGGGAGCTGCTCGACCTGCATTGGGTGGAGCTGTCCCGGGCCCGGCACATGGAGGAGATTCCGCATATCACGCGGCTGGTGTTGCAGGAACTGGAGCGGCGCCTGCGCGCGGCGATGGCCCCGAGGTGTGCGGGCCGTTTATGTATACGCGCTACGGCAGGACGGTGATCGAGCAGATCTGATGCGAGGGTGCTGGCTTGCGGAGCGTGAGATGGCCCGCCCGGCAGAATTCGAATCTGCGACCTCTGCCTCCGGAGGGCAGCGCTCTATCCAGCTGAGCTACGGGCGGTCAGGCCGCGGATAATAACTGCGTTGCCTGGAGGAGTCCATGCGCGGCCGGGCGCAACGCGGGCCACGGGATCGCTTCTTCAGGGCGGAAACGATGCAAAAATAGCGGTGGCCGCCTCGTTGTATTTGCCCTGCTCCTCCCTTTTATTGCCCTTGAGCGGCGACTGGGTCACGCCGCGCCACACGGATTTATCCAGCTTGGGATCTATCATGTCCACGATGAAGGTGCCCTGGGTGTAGCTCCGTACAGAGATATCCTGTCCCAGGCCGCAACTCCAGCAATTGTAGCCGCCGTAGACTCCGTAAACGCCACCATAGCCCATGCCGAGCGAACCCCAGCTGTCCACGTCAGTCACTTGCTCGGTGACCAGGTTCCAGCTCAGCAGCAGGTCAGCCTGAGTAGCATCTGTCACCATCTGGAAGCCACGATTGGTCAGGGCGTAGGACAGCGCCTCGTGTATGCGGTCGCGCTGCATGTCGCTCAGTTGCAGCGGGTTAACGCCGTAGACCTGGCCGGTATCGTGAAGGAAGGCGATTTTCTTCACCGCCCTGAAGTCGTAGTCCGTTTTGTAATCCACCGTCGGTTGGGGCGGTCCGCTGGCGCAGGCTGCCAGGAGGACGCCCAGGCAAAGCAGGGTGAGGGTGTGCAGGGTTATCCGCATTGGCTTGACGCATCAGAACTTCCCTCAGGGGCTGGAACATGGCGTCCCGGTAGTGGTTTGAGTGTAACCACTATTCAGACATCCGTGCACCCCACTTTGTTCAATTGGTCGAGCACGGCCGCTGGATAGGCGCAAGGTGCTCCAGGTGGGGGCCTGATGCACGGGTAAACTCTGCGCAGCATTGGTCCCGCTCGTCCATCCAACTGCGATAGCGCTGGGGCAGGGTGGTTGTGAGTTGCGCCTCCAGGGACGCGATCAGCGGCAGTAGCTGGTGATAGCGCCGGTCCATCCGCCCGGCACATGCTTGCAACAGCGCACCACCGCCGCCACCGGCGACCTCGCCCAGCAGGATTTCAAAGTCGCGATTCCGTGCCTGGTAATCGCCGCCCAGCCAGCGGCGGGTATGGTTATTGATGGCGTCCAGCGCTGCGGCCGCCTCGCTGCGACTGACTCGCGGGTACTGTCCCGGGGCGGGGTCGGCAAGCCAGAATGCCTGGTACTCGTCGCTGCCCAGGGTGGCGTTGAAAATGCAGCGCCGGCAGTTGCTGTCGCTTCGCCTGCCAGGCGTCCCCAGCAGATCGACCAGTAGCGTCATTGTGGCGAGCCCGCAGGCGCGTGATACACGGCGGCGCGAGTCGCAGGTACTCCAGTTCCAGCAGCAGGCGTTGCGACGGCTTGGCCATACGGCCGAGGCTGCTGTTGCGCTTGATAATGTTGGCCTGTACGGCACAGCCGCTCAGGGCCAGGAAGTCGAGTGCTATCAAGGCTGTCGGAGGGCATGTCCAGCAGCAGTTCAACGGAGCGTGGGGGCGGGGTGGGATGGCGGGGGCAGCACGCAGTAGTGCGCCAGCTGGCCAGATATGATGCAAACGGCGCGTCCGGCCGGGGTGACACCCTGGCAGCAGGGCGAGAAACGCGCAGCACAGGAATCGCCAGGCCGGGGTGCGGTGTGCGTCGGGCGCTGCGCCAGGGCCGCATAAACTCAATCCTTCGAGGGCTTGAGCCGTTATAGCGCAACTGGCGAGGAGATGCGGCATCAGATGCGGCCTCAATCAGCGCCGTGCCGCAGTTTGGCGGGGGACCTCCGTGCTCGAGTGCGGATCAGGCCACGTGGGCGGCCGCCCGTGCGTACCACGCTTTCAGGTGCGGGCAATGTTCGGGGATGGATTCCTTTATCCAGGCCAGGAAATCGATCGTCACCAGCAGATCGATATCGGCCACGGTGAAGTTATCCCCGGCCAGCCAGGTCGAGGTGGCCAGGTGAGCGTCCAGCTCGGGCAGGATATGGCGTATTTGCAGTAAGCCGCGCTCTGCCAATGCCGGTATCTGCGGTGTATCCAGCGGCCCGGGCAGCGCCCGGTTATGAAAGCTTTTGCCCCGGTTGCGCAGCACGCTGGCGATGGCCATCATCAGGTCGTGAAACAGCTTGTGGCACCAGCTGACCACCTGGGCCCGCTCCACGGCGGTGCTGCCCATGAGCGGTTGCTCCGGATACAGTTGCTCCAGATAGGTGTACATGCCGATCACTTCCGTCAGCACGGTGCCGTCGTCGAGCACCAGGGCCGGTACGGTGCATGCAGGGTTGACCGCACGGTAGGCGTCGCTGAGCTGTTCGGCGACCAGCATGTCGACCGGTTGCGTCTCGATCTCGATGCCCTTGAGTTTAAGAAACAGGGCGAGCCGGCGCGGGTTGGGGGCGGGGTCGTAGGTGTACAGTTTCATGCTTGTCGCGTTCCTTGTCATCGTTGATATGCTTCCCGGGGACGTTCGGGCCAGCCCGCAGGTCGGGGTCACGCCAGTGTGTCGCGCTTTGCCGCACCGGGCAATAGTTTCAATCGCTGCGTTTTACCTCCTCCCATAAGTGGCTATAATGCGCGCCTGTCCAACAGAGGAATTCATTGTGATCAATCGTATAGCTTTCAGTTTTCTGGCTGCCCTGCTGGCCTGCAGCGCTTTCGCGGTGGAGTTAACGGACGCCCAGCGCGCTGCCATCGAGGAGCGCATCAAGCCGGTTGGCGAATCCTGTATGGCAGGTGACAAGCAGCTGTGGCGGGGCCGCTGCCGCCGCCGCCAGCAGCGGACCGCGCACTGGTAAAGAGGTCTTCGACACGGCCTGTATGGCCTGCCACAGCACCGGCGCTGCCGGCGCGCCCAAATTTGGTGATATCGCAGCGTGGGGACCGCGTATCGCCAAGGGCAAGGATGCGCTGTACGCCAGTGGCCTTAACGGCGTTCCCGGGACGGGCATGGTGGCCAAGGGCGGCTGTGTGAGCTGTTCCGACGAGGAGATTCACGCCGCGGTTGATTACATGGTAGCCGGCAGCCAATAAGCGCGATTTGAGACATGGGGGCTCATGCAAACAGCCCCTTAAGTCCCGCCAGGGTTTCCTGTCCACGCGCCTCATTGGCCTCCTGATTGTCCTGACCACCGCCCTGCCATTGCAGGTCGTCCTGGGGCAGCTCCGCGATAAAGCGGCTGGGCTCGCACTTGATGGTTTCGCCGAACTGGCGACGCTTCAGTGCCATGGTCATGCACAGGGTCTGCTGGGCGCGCGTAATGCCGACATAGGCCAGCCGCCGCTCCTCCTCGATATTGTCTTCCTCGATACTCACCCGGTGGGGCAGTAACTTTTCTTCCATACCGATGATATAGACGTGCGGGAACTCCAGCCCCTTGGCGGCGTGCAGCGTCATCAGTTGCACACTCTCGGGCCCCTTCTCCTCCTCGTCCTGCTGCTCCAGCAGGTCGCGCAGCACCAGGCGCGAGATGGCTTCGTCCAGTGACACCTGCTCGTTGGACATCACCCGCTGCAGCGCATCGACCAGGAAATGCACATTGCCCATGCGCCGCTGGGCCACCTCATCGCTGGAGCTGAGTTGGGCCAGCCAGCCCTCGTAATCAATGTCGCGCAGCATCTGCCGGATACCCGCGACACTGTTGTCGCCGGCGCAGCTGCGCCGCACGCTGTCCATCCAGTGCGCGAAATTCGCGCAGGCGCTTGAGCCCGGCTTCGGGCACCTGCTTCGCATCGATGTGGGCGCAGGCCTGGTGCAGGCTGCAGTGGTTGGCGATAGCGCAATTGCCCAGCGCTTCCAGCGTCGAGGTGCCGAGCTTGCGCCGCGGCACATTGGCAATGCGCAGGAACGCATTGTCGTCGTCTTCATTCACGATCAGGCGCAGGTAGGCCATGATGTCCTTCACCTCGTTGCGGGCGAAGAACGAGGTGCCGCCGCTGAGATGGTAGGGTATCTGCTGCTGTTGCAGCGCCAGCTCGAGCAGCCGCGACTGATGGTTGCCCCGGTACAGGACGGCATAGTCGCCAAAGCGGGTGCGCTTGCGCAACTTGTGGTCGATGATTTCCGCCACCACCTGGTCCGCCTCATGTTGCTCGTCGGTGCAGCGAATAACGCGCAGCGGATCGCCGTAGCCCAGCTCGCTCCACAGCTGCTTTGTCGAACACATGGGCATTGTTGGCAATCAGGGCGTTGGCGGCCTTGAGAATACGCGCCGTGGAGCGATAGTTCTGTTCCAGCTTGACCACTTTCAGGCCCGGGAAGTCCTCCTGCAATTGCACCAGGTTCTCCGGCCGGGCGCCGCGCCACGCGTAGATAGACTGGTCGTCGTCGCCCACCACCGTGAGCCCGCCGCGCAGGCCAATCAGTTGTTTCACCAGCAGGTACTGGCTGGAGTTGGTGTCCTGGTATTCATCGACCAGCAGGTAGTGGATCTGGTTTTGCCATTTTTCCAGAATGGCGGGAGAGTGCTCGAAGAGGATGGTGGGCAGCAGGATCAGGTCATCAAAATCCAGCGCGTTATAGGCTTTCAGTGCGCGCTTGTAGCGCAGGTAGGCCTGGGCGCAGAGGATGTCTGCCGGACTGGTGGCTGTCGCCAGGGCCTGTTCCGGTAGCACGCGGTCGTTCTTCCAGCGCGAGATGCGTTGCGCGATGGTGTTCGCCTGGTCGCCCTCGGCGCCGTGCTCCTGGATCAGCAGGTCGCGGATCAGGGTGCGGGTGTCCTCGCCGTCGAAGATGGAGAACCCCGCTTTCAGTCCCAGCTCCTTGCGCTCGGTGCGGATGATCTGCAGGCCCAGCTGGTGAAAGGTGCTGACCGTGAGTCCTTCGGCCGCCGCGCCGCGCAGCAGTTTGCCCACCCGCTCTTTCATTTCCCGCGCGGCCTTGTTGGTGAAGGTCACCGCTGCGACGCGACTGGCCTTGATGCCGCAAGTATTTACCAGCCAGGCGATTTTCTCGGTGATGACGCTGGTCTTGCCGCTGCCGGCGCCTGCCAGTACCAGCAGGGGACCGTCAATATAGCGCACGGCCTCGCGTTGTCGGGGGTTGAGTTGGGTCACAGGTGCTCGGGTTGGGGGTCTGGCGACAGGGGACGTAGTCTAGCAAAAACGATCGCTGGCCAGCGCGCAGAATCGGGGCCGGATGAACTTTATTTCGACAATAAGCCGGCGGTTTCCCCGGTTGGTATTCCTGCTCTGGATGGGAATGCCAATTGAATGTAGTGTAGGGAGTGTTTGGACTATCACCAAAGGTAAAAGGCAGCTCATCATGTTTAAGGCATTTTGTCCAGTGTGACCCTCACTCTCCTGTCACTTGGCCTGCTGGCCTGCGGTGGCGGTGGGGGAAGTGGCAGTGGTATTAGCATAGGCAGTGGGGGTGGTAGTGGAGGCGGGAGTGGGAATGATTCGACTGGCACCATGAATTTGAGCGTCACCGACGCTCCCGTAGACAGTGCTAAAAGGGTTCTGGTCCAGTTTACCGGGGTGTCCGTCAAGCCGAAAGAGGGCGACGCAATCGCGATCTCCCTGAGTGGCGACAGCCAGACCTGCCAGGACCTTCTGGATGGCACAGCCCCCGCCCCGACGCCCAGCGGCGGGGTAACCGTGCGCTGTGTTGATCTGTTAGCGTTCCAGGGCAACCAGAGTGCCCAGCTACTTAAGGATGAGAAACTGGACGCCGGGGATTACACGTGGATGCGTCTGGATGTCGACGCCGCGCGCGGTGTACTGGACTCCATCATCGTGCTGGATGATGGGAGTGAGGAGTCTCTCTATATTCCCAGCGGCAGCGAGTCCGGGCTTAAGCTCAACAACGGATTTACGATCGTGGCCGGGGAGCAACACAATTTCGTCATCGACTTTGACCTGCGCAAATCGGTTAACAAACCGCAGGGCTTTGCAGATTACATGCTCAAGCCCTCCCTGCGACTGGTGGACATGGGCAACAGTGGCAGCATTGCCGGTACGGTGGAGGCGTCCCTGTTGACTGCCGATGGCTGTACCGAAAACGCTTATGCAGTTTATGTCTATCAGGGCGATGACGCGGTCATTGGTGAACAGGGATCCGGTAACGCCCCGGCTACCAGTGCTGAAGTAAGCCTGAGTCCCGACACCGGCCTGTGGGGCTATACCGCCGCATTCTTGCCGGCGGGCGCTTATACCGTGGCCTTTACCTGCCAGGCCGCTGCCGACTCTAACGAAGTGCCCGATGACAACATTGACTTTGTCACCAGCCCCGACAGCCCCGCCGCCGTCATTGTCGGCGAGACCAGTACGGTAAACTTTGGCCCCGCGACTCCCTGAGTTGGGGCGCAACGCGGCCTGTAGCCCATAAAAAAGCCCGTTATGAAACGGGCTCTGTTAGCAGTGTGACCACGCCGTACTAAGGCTTTACTACGCTTGGGTACGTGATCGTCTTTTATTGTTCATGGCGCGGAGACCGAGCAGCCCCAGCCCCAACCCCAAAAACCCCGGTGTTCCCGGCGCCGGCGCTGGGTTGTCTGGTGGTGTTTCGGGGGGTTGTTCGATGCCGCCGATTCTTACTTGTTTCACATCTGCAACCAGGTCGACAGCTGTGACGCCAACGTTGGTTATGAAAGATACCGATGAGAAATCTTCTCCAGTGATAATAAACTTGTTTTGACCATTGGGATCCAAGGCCCATGGTGAACTGCTTCCCCCAGGTAAGCCGGTAAACGTCACGAAGCCATTAGCTGTATTGGTGGCGTCAATATTTATCAGCAACTTGCTGTATGTCCAGCCAGGATCGGCAAGCGCAATATTGAGGTAGCTGAATGCACCATCGACGGCCTCGATGCTCGATTGACCACCATTGATCTGCATAAGCTCATCACCCGTGAAGTTGATGAAGAAGCTATGGTTTGAATTTAAGCAACCCTGCACCATCAGCGCTGGACCTGTTATGTGGGAGTCGCAGGGGTTGGAGACGACATTGTCTGTGCCACTATTGTCCACGCCCGGTGTGATGATAATGCCCGCTGACGCCACAGCGCCATTGAGAAGCATCACTGCGTAAATGGCGCTTTTCGCACACATCTTTAACAGATTTATTTTCTTATGCATGCTTGGCTACCTTTTGCTGCGTTGCTGGCCGATGAGTGCTTTATTCGTAACAATCGAATGGCTGCAAAAGGTAGGCCAGAATATCTAACTCATTGAAAGAGTATGGTAATAAATTGTTTTCTCAGAGTGTTGCGAGGATTGGCCGGGGATAGTGTAAGATCTTCTGACGATCAATTCGTTCCTGATCAAGATGCGTTACGCAGGCTGTCTGCCGCATGTCCGGGCCTCACGAATAGTCCACCCGCCTTAGCCCCGTGCAGACCTCACGTGAAGGGACCGGCGACTAATCCATGGGCAGCACTTCCTTCACCGCCTGATCCCGGCTAACTTGAGAGGTCCGGTGTACGTCAGTGTCAGGGACAATATCCGGGTCGCGGGTGTCACCACGACGAATTCGGTGAAAATCGACTACCTCGTCATTCGAACCAACTTTGGTGGTTGGCCTTGATTACACCGGGGCCCTGCAACCCGGTGCCCCGGTGTACAGCCTCAAATTGGCTGGGGGGTACTGATGACTGCGCCGCTTAACATCCGGGAGGGAGCTCTGTTACGTGTGCCCTGAAGGCTGCAACAGTTGCTGCCGTTTGATCTATAGCGATCGCATCGGCCGCGTAAGTGGGCTCCCCCGTGGGCAATCCGTTATACAGGACATTGGGGTTGGCAAAATGTTGTATACGGGTGCAACCACCCGGACAGTTATACGCCATGACCGTGCGAAACGCGCTATTGGGAGCCTGGTAGCCATGCGCATAAGGGTAGATGGTAGCGGCGCCACCGGCGTTGGCCACATCGTGGTGGGCACCCTGGTTGTGGCCGATTTCATGGGCGAAGGAGTAGTAGCCGGTAGCACAGGCGTGGCTTACGACACTGAAGGCCCAGGGAGCCGAGCTCGTTGACAACGTGGTCATGAGATAACCTATGCCACAATATTGCGCATCAGCTTCTATCAGGGTCACCAGGTCCGCGCCATAGGCGTCTCGCACTCTGGGAAGTTCATCCATAAATCCATCGTTGGTAGCGCTGAGTCTGCCCAGGTCTGTGCCCATATCCCCGGATTCGATATAGTTGGTCAGGACACTGTGTACCAGGTTCAGCCGGGTGGTCATGTTGCTGTTGCTATAGGCCTGATTTGCTTCGGCAACGGCCAGAATGATGAGTGCGTCGGCACCATCGGTGCCATACAGCGCCTGCACCGCCGGTGTATACGCGACCAGCACATCCTGTACAGAGCCATTGCTGTCCGCTGCAGCACTGGCGGTGGCAGTCGAATTGGGAGCGCTTGAGGTGGTGTCAGCAGCAGGAACCACCGGGTCGAGTTCGGGCGCCGGGTCGGTGGCTTTCACCTCACTCAGCACATGGCTGCCGTCGGCACGGGGTTCGAGTTTGAAGAGTTTGCCGTGGTAGGTAAAGGTCCCCGCGACGGCATTGCCGCTGACGCCGATGACTACCGTGTTGTCCGGGTTGTCGCTGGCGTGTCCTACCCAGGCAAAACGACCCTTGCCCAAATTCTGCTGCATCTCGCCGACCGCTTCATAGGAGATGTCGCCGGGCAGGCTGAGGAAAAAGCGGTCCGCTGCGCAGTTGTGCATAATTGATTTTCACCGCGCGGGATTTACCTGCGATGGCCTGTTGTGGCAGTGTGAGTGTGGCTTTTGCAGTATCCGGCAACTGCGAGAACAGCCCGGGCGGCTCCGGTGTTTTCGCCGCGGCACTGAACGCCAGCAATGAAACGCAGCCGACCAGCGCAATCGAAGCCACTCTGGGCGATGCTAATTTGAACCAGGACATGTTTCGTACCCCCGGGTTCCTGAAAACCCTTCCCCTATGCATTTAATTGATCGAGCGCCTTTTGGCAGTCACTCAATGAGCCATGGAATTGAGGTTAAATGCAGCCTTGCCGGCATGCAAGAAATAACTATCTAATATGTATATATAGGATGAAATTCTAAATGGATATATCAAAGGTCGTCACGCCCTCCGTTTTTCGGGAGTGCTACAGGTCGGCAGGGTGGGACGTCAGGCTGCTGGGAACCAGGGGAAATCGACCGGTCAGCTCAACCGCGCCGCTCGATTACCTGCAGTTGGTTCGTTACCGGTATACAGCTTGCAGCGCTGTTACCCGTAGGTGCACAGGTAGGCGCTCTCCTCGGCCACCCTGAGCTGGAACTTTTCATTGGCGGCCACGATAAAGTGATCTCCGGCGTGGTACGTTTTCCATTCGCTGCTGCCGGGCAATTTGACTGTGAGAGCGCCGCTGACGACTGTCATGGTCTCTTTCTGGCTGGTGCCGAACTCGAATTCTCCCACGGCCATCACGCCGACGGTGGCGGGGAGTGTTGCTGTTTGAAAGGCGATGGAGGCCACCTTGCCATCGAAGTACTGGTTGATCTTGAACATGCTGGTTCCTCAATGAACTGTGTACGGAAAAAAGGGGGCCTGATTCAGCGATAAAAAAAGGCTGGCATCGCTGCCAGCCTTTTATCTGTCATTTCCGGTCAGGCGTGTAGCACGGGCCTGCGCCGGCTAGCGCACACCGCCGCGGGCCATACCTTCTGAAGTAAAGTAGTTGTCTGGCTGTGTGACGCCATTTTTGAACTTCCCGGGTATCGGCTTACCGCTGAGATTGTAAATGTTCTGCAGCAGGTCATAGGCGCCGAAGGCTGAGCCAAAAGTCGACTTGCGGTCATACAGGTTGGCGCTGTAGAGATACTGCAGGCGCCACAGCTGGTCCCGGCCGTCATACATCTCGCCGGCCACTGCTCCCCAACTGTCCTCGTCGAGGTAGAAGGTCCGCCTGCTGTACAGGTGGCGGCTGCCTTCCTTCAGGCGCGAGTCCACGACCCACACGCGGTGTTTCTCCCAGCGGATCTTGTCCGGATTGAGAAACTTCTCGCCCAGCAAATCCTCGACCTTGCCCTGGAATATCATGTCGTAGTTCGAGGCGGGAACGATAATCTCCTTCTTGCCCACCAGGGTCCAGGTGAAGCGCTCGGGAGAGCCGTTGTAAATGAAAGCGTCATCGTAAGTGGAGGTCCCTGCAACCCCGGGGTTGGGCGTGTCAAATGACACCGCCGGTGCCAGGCGCACACGGCGCTGGCCGACCAGGTACTGCCAGGCTTTGCGCCCTTTGCCCTTGGTGTAGTCGGCGCCCGGTTCATGCACCAGCAGGATCTCGCCCGCCCGACGGGCCGGAGCATCATAGTTGATGCGCAGCTTGGTCCAGGGTGTTTCACCGACTATTTGATCGGGATTTTCGAACATCGGCAGTATCGAGGTAGAGGAGCCGGTGGTCGACAGCACGGGTTTGCCGTTGGAGCCAACATAATAGACATCGGTCTCCAGCGTGGCCGGTTCACCGTAACGAATCATATGATTCCACATGGCCTCCAACCCGGTTTGCGGAATCGGGAACGGCACGCCAGGCAGGTTCCCGTCAATTTTCTGGCCATCCTCGACCAGGGTGGCACCGGTGGCGTTCTTGAATGTGTTGGCGTTGTACCAGTCGGGACGGACTGTCTCCCGGTGGGTGGGGTAAACGTGCATTTTGAACCCGTCAGCGCCGTACTTTTCGAACATGGCTATCGAGCCTACGGTGAGAAAGTCCTTGTACTGCTGCCAGTTGCTGCCATCAATGGTGTACAGCGGTTTTTCGTCCGGGCAGGGATTGATGTAGTTATCCGAGCCCGGCACAAAACCCGCTGGGATGGGTGTGCCTTTGGGGTCCCATGGCGGAATACTGCCATCGGCATTACCCGCCATTTCAGCGCCAAGGGGCGTCAGGTCCTTGCCCAGTCGGGCCGCTTGTTCCGGGGACACGGCCGCCAGGGCGGCGGTTGTCGCTAGTGAAGAAAGGCAGAGGACTGCCAGGGTCGCTTTAAGCTTCATTATTATGGCTCCAATTATCTTTATCAAAACGCACTGCAGAGAGTAGATCAGGCAGCGGGAAATATCTACCGCTTTTGACCGGGATCAATGCAATCATGGGGGATGGGGACCTGGTCAGGCCACCCGGGCGTTGGCGACCTCGGGGTCAAAGGTGATATGCAACTCCTTCATGGCGTTGACGAAGAACGACCTGACAAACTTGGGCTTCCCCTCGAACCGAGGATTGCGCAGGCGCGGGATGAGTTCTTCAAACATGATCCGCAATTCCAGCCGCGCCAGATGGGAGCCGATGCAGAAGTGCTGGCCGATACCGAAGGAGCGCAACTGGTTGTAGAGGTCGGGCATGCGTTCGGCGCGGGTCACATCAAACACCATGGCGTCCTCGCCAAATACCAACTCGTCGTGGTTGGCCGCGTGATAATGCAGGATGATCTTGTCCCCTTTCCTGATCTGCTGCCCACCGATCTCGGTATCTTCTGTCGCGGTGCGGCGCATGGAAATGAAGGCGGTGTTATAGCGCAGGATCTCCTCACAGGCATTGCCGATCTTGTCCGGATGGTCCACCAGGTACTGCAGCTGGTCCGGGTGCTCCATCAGCAGGCGCATGCCCTGGGCGATAACGGTGCGGGTGGATTCATTGCCTCCCACCAGGATCAGTATGAACATCCAGCCAAACATGTCCTCGGAGATGGGCGCACCGTCCAGTTCCGCGTCCAGCAAGGCGCCGGTGATGTTGTCCATGGGCGATTCGCGGTGCTGGGCCGCCAGATTCATGGCGTACTGGATGACTTCCATCGCAGCGATCTGTCCTTCCTCTTCGGAAATGGACATGTCCGGGTCATCGGCGAAGATCATGGTATTGGTCCATTCGAAGAACTTCTTGCGATCCTGCAGGGGCACGCCCAGCAGCTCCAGGATGGCGATCAATGGCAGCTCTGCCGCCACTTCCTCCACGAACTCGCACGCGCCCTTGCGCGCCACCCCGTCGATGATGCGGCGGGCGTGTTCGCGGAACTTGGGCGCATAGGATTCAACCCGCTTGGGGGTGAAGGCGTTGCGCACGATGCGGCGCACTTTCTGGTGCCTGGGCGGGTCCATGTTGATGATGGTGTGGCTGTGGATGTTGTCCACAATCGCCTGGTCGTATTCCATGGGCCAGGCGGAACGTGCAGCGGAGGAGAATAGCGTTGGATGCTTTGAGACATAGTCCATCTCCGCCACCCGGGTCACGGCCCAGTAGGGGACTCCGGTGATGGGATCTTCCAGTTTCAGCACGGGGCCCGCTGCGCGAATTTCCCGGAGTTTGTCGTAAGGCATGCCCTCGGCATAGGTGTCCGGGTCGAGCAGGTTGGCGAAGGGGCATTGGCTCATGGGTTTCTCCGTGGATCGCAGTGATTGTCGCTCAGGCACAACTGGCAAACTGGTAACAGCTAGTTTGTAGAGAAGTGTGGCACAACTGTATCGGGTGTAAAAGCTCGACTGCCAGTGAAGTTAGCCAGCTTCAATCAGCGGTGCAATCTGCTGGCCAGGACACTGTCCGGAATGCGTGAATCGCGCATCAACCCATGCTCTTCAGCGGGAAGCCAACCAGTTGCGCCACCCGCCATAGGCACTGATGTTTTCCGCGCCAGCCAGGCCAAAACCATCGCAGATGAAACCGCTTATCCAACGGCCATCGGCCAACTCCACTTTGCCGATACCCAGTGGCGCGGGAATCCCGGCGACAAAGCTACCGAAACTGGTGTGTGGCATCGACCACACTTCAACTTCAATCGCCGTGCCTTGCGCTTCTTCCCTCACCAGGGCCGGTCTCTTGCCATCGGGCAGAGCATAAAGCTGGTAGTGCGGCTGAGCTGGTCGTTCGTTGCAACAGTTGGCCGCCGCGCTCTGTGAGTTGCCAGTTCAGCGGCTGTCCCTGCAGGTGGGCACCACACACCACCACCTCTATGGATTTTGCAATTGCGGCTGTCGCCGCGGTTAGTTTAAACGACGGCTCATGGCCGGTTGCCCCCATAGGCAGTCGACAGTCGCGGTGCAGTAAGCCGGCGTAAGTCAGTAGGGCGATATCGTCAAAGGCTGCGCTGAACAGGGTTACGCCCCAGGGTACGCCGCAGGTGGTGAATCCAACCGGTATCGCGGTGGCACAATAATCCAGCAAATTGACAAAGTTGGTATAGGTGCCCAACAAGGCGTTGTTCACAATCGGCTGCTCGGCCATTTCCGCACGGGTGTAAAACCTGGGGCAGGTGGGCGTGAGGACAAAATCCAGATCCTGCATCAGCGCATCGCACTGTCTTTTCAAATGTCGCCAGGCGGTACTGTGCGGCAAAGGCGTCCGCGGCAGTTTTACCCTCGGCACCCTCGATAATCTGTCTGATCACCGGCAGCATCGACGCGCGATCAACAGACCGCGTAGCCAGCCAGCGTTCACTGACCCAGGGACCTTCATACAGCAAGCGGGCAGTTTCCAGGAATGGTGCAAAATCCAGACTAACGACTTCACCACCCAGCGCTTGAAGACGCCGCACACTGTGGGCAAACAGCGCTTGCGTCTCACTGTCGCCCTGAAAATCCGGTGCGGCGGGCACGCCAAAACGAAATCGCCCGGGTTCGCCCGCATTGAAATAGCGCTGGCGATTAAAAAAGGGATTGGGCCTTGAGTAGGGGTCCTCGATGTCATAGCAGGCGGCAACATCCAGCAGCGCAGCCGCATCATCACAGCTGAGCGCAAAGATACTGACGCAGTCCAGGGTGCGGCAGGCGGGCACTACACCGCGCGTGCTCAAGAGTCCTTTGCTGGGCTTGTGGCCTACCAGGTTATTCAGTACGGCGGGCACACGCCCGGAGCCGGCCGTGTCCGTACCCAGCGCAAAACTCACCTGTCCCAGCGCGGTTGCTATGGCCGAACCGGCACTGCTGCCGCCGGAAATGTATTCGGGATTGAAACTGTTTTTACCCTCACCGTACGGAGAGCGTGTGCCGACCAGGCCAGTGGCAAACTGGTCCAGGTTGGTTTTGCCCAGAGGAATCGCCCCGGCGGCGATCAAGCACGCTAACGACCGCCGCACTCTCCCCGGGTATGTAGGCAAAATCCGGGCAGGCCGCAGTGGTGGGTATGCCCGCGAGATCGATGTTGTCCTTGATCGCAAAGGGCACGCCGTACAGCGGCAGCGTGTCCGGTGTATGCGCCTCAAGCGCGGACAGGTACGGTTCCAGTTCGGCCTCATTCAGCAGGTAGATCCATGCGTTGTATGACGGATTGCCGCCGGGCCTGCGCGGATAACTGCCGCATCAAATCGCGGGGTTTGAGATCACCGCGCAGGTAGGCCGCTTTTAACACCTGCAGGCTGAGGTTGTGCGCCGTGTGTTGGCTTGCTGTTTCCGCTCATGGGCTATGGCTCTCCTGCGCTTAACCAAAGCAAGGTTTGTCCTGCCGTAACTGCATGGCCTTGTTGCTTGATAATTTTACTCACGCACCCGGATTGCGTTGCGTGGATTTCAATTTCCATTTTCATGGACTCAAGAATCATCACTGCAGCGCCCGCGGCAACCAGATCACCTTCCGCTACCAGCAACTGCCAGACGCTGCCCGACACCGGACTGTCAACGCCCGTGATCCCATCGGGCAAGACATCCTCATCGCCATCAACGACTGCACTCTCCTCCTGCTGGTAGGTCAGCTGGCCATCGCGTCGCCACTGGGCCAGCTCTTCGGCAAAAGCGGTCTGCCGCTGGCTTTGAAAGTGCGCAATGGCGCTACTGTGTTGCTGCAGGAACCGATGGTAATCCGCAAGGTTGAAGGTGGTTTCCTCGATTTTCAGCGGATAGTTGCCCAGTGGAAAGTCACGACGAATCTGTTGCAGCTCCTGCGCTGTGACCGGGTAAAATCGAATCTGGTCGAAGAAACGCAGCAGCCACGGCTGCGTAAAAGCGTCCGTCTGGCGGTAGCGATTCCACATTTGTAGCGTGCGCCCAACAAACTGGTAGCCGCCCGGCCCCTCCATCCCGTAGACGCATAAATAGGCACCGCCAATACCCACAGAATTTTCCGCCGTCCAGGTGCGTGCCGGATTGTATTTCGTGGTGACCAGCCGATGGCGCGGATCAAGCGGGGTGGCTACCGGCGCGCCCAGGTACACATCGCCCAGGCCCATCACCATGTAGGAGGCCGCAAACACGATTTCCCTGACCGCGTCGATGTCCGCCAGGCCGTTGATACGACGGATAAATTCCAGGTTACTGGGGCACCAGGGCGCATCAGGGCGCACGGACTGCGTGTATTTTTCGATGGCCAGTCGGCAGGCTTCGTCATCCCAGCTCAGGGGCAGGTGCACGATGCGTGCGGGAACGGACAGGTCGTCGCTGTGCACCAGCGCATCGGTGGCGCGATCGATATGGTCCAGCAATGCCGCCAGGGACAAGCGCTGGGCATCGTAGTGAATTTGCAGCGACCGAATGCCCGGTGTCAGTTCGCGGATGCCGTCCAGGGTGTTTGCCTGCAACCATAACATCAGCGCATGAACCCTGAATCGGCGCCCGATATCCAGCTCCTGCGGGCCCAGTTCGAGCAGCAGAAAATGATCACCGGCGAGTCGACAAATGACGTCATCACCGGCCACGCTCGTGCGTTTGACAATCGGAGAGCGCAGTGTGACTGGGCGTCCACTCGCCGGCAACGTGTTCACTTGCAGGTGCTCTGATACTGGCCAGTTGCTGCTGCTTCGAGTGCAACCGCCTGCTCATAACTCACCGGCTGCGAAGCGCAGTTTGGCCCCTGCTTTCAGCTGCCCGAGTTTCCACAGGTCTGCGGTAATGACCGTTGCCGGACAGACGAATCCGCCCAGTGAAGGGCCATCAGGGCCAAGGATAACCGGCATATCCCCGGTAAAATCCACACTGCCAAACGCATAGGCGTTGTCGTGGATATTGGAGGGGTGCAGGCCGGCTTCACCGCCAGTCTCGCGCGCCCACTCGGGCCTGGGACCCAGCAGGCGGACGCCGGTGCGACTGGAGTTGTAGTGAACTTCCCATTCGCTGTCAAAAAAAGTGCTGATATCGTTATCGGTAAAAAAGTCCGGGGCACCGTGCGGCCCGTAGATGACCCGCAGTATCCAGTCGCCACCCATGCGCGGTAACAAGTCCTGCGGTAACGTGCTGCCTGCGTTGTAACAGCGCGGCGCGTACACTATCGCGCCAGGTGCAGGACATCAGCGACACGCAGTGCGCGCCCCACATGGCCGCCGAACTGGCCAAGCGTGAAGGTGGATTTGGAGCCGAGGTAATCCGGGCACTGGAAGCCCCCGGCCACCGCCAGGTAAGCGCGCGCGCCGTGGCCGCTCACCTTGCCGAGGCTGAGTACCTGCCCCGCTGCAATTGCAACCACCGTATACGCCGGCATGGGTTCGCCATCGAGGCTGGCCTCAATCGCCGCACCCGTCAGGACCACTTGTGTGGCGCGGTTGAATTTCAGGGTCGGGCCATTCATGGTGATTTCCAGCGCTGCTGCATCCGCGCCGTTATTGAGCAGGCGATTGGCAAGGCGGAAGGAAAGCGAATCCATGGGGCCGGAGGGCGGCACGCCAACATGCCAGAGCCCGACACGACCCGGGTAATCCTGCAAGGTGGTTTGTGTCCCGGCGCACCAGCACCTGGACCGTGTTGGGTATAAAGTCGAACTCGGCCGAGGCTGCGGGTCAGCAATTCGCCGCGCTGGCAACGATGCGCTGCGCAGAATTGCCTGAAGATACGCCAGGTTCGTCTCAATGCCATAAATCTCACTGGCAGCCAGCGCCGCCGACAACTGCTCCAGCGCCGCAGCACGGTCCGGGGCATGAACAATGACTTTCGCCAGCATCGGGTCAAACAGGGTCGGCACTTCAATGCCGGACTCTATCCAGTGGTCGATGCGCAGGCCCGCGCCTGCAGGCCAGCGGACCTGTGACAACAGGCCCGCCGAGGGCCTGAAATCCTGGGCCGGGTCCTCCGCGTAAATGCGCACCTGTATCGCATGGCCGCGTGGCGACAAGCCTGCCTTTAACGTGTCCAGGTCGCCCAGTTCACCGGCCGCCTGCTGTAACATCCAGGCAACCAGGTCGACGCCCCACACCTCCTCGCTGACGCCGTGCTCAACCTGCAGCCGTGTATTCACCTCGAGAAAATAAAACTGTTGCGTGTCAGCGTCGTAAATAAATTCAACCGTGCCGGCGTTGCGATAATGCACCGACGCCATCAGCCGCTCTGCGGTGCGGTGCAATGTCTGTCGGGCAGATTCCGGCAGGTTGGGCGCCGGCGTTTCCTCGATGACTTTCTGGTTGCGGCGCTGTGCAGAGCAATCCCGCTCGCCCAACGCAATGGCCTTGCCGCTGCCATCCCCGAAAATCTGCACTTCAATATGGCGTGCATTGGCGATGTACTTCTCCAGGAACACACCGTCATTGGCGAAGTAATTGGCGCTCAGACGCCTGACACTGTCCCAGGCTGAGCGCAGCACCTGTGCATCCTGACAAACCTGCATGCCAATACCGCCGCCGCCGGCAGTGCTTTTCAACATTACCGGATAACCCACCGTTCGCGCCCAGTCGATCGCCTCATCGATGGTCAGCAGCAGAGGCGAGCCTGGCACTAACGGCACGCCAGCCTTCTCGGCAGCGGCGCGGGCCTGGTGCTTCAGGCCGAACAATTCCATCTGCCCCGTCGTGGGGCCAATGAATACCAGGCCCTGCGCTTCGCAGCGCGCCACGAATTCGGTGTTCTCACTGAGAAAGCCGTAGCCGGGATGAATGGCCTGCGCGCCCGAATCACGCGCTGCCTGCAGCACCTTGTCCATGTCCAGATAGGTTTCTGCCGCCGTGCCGTCACCCAGGCTGATGGCCATATCCGCGTGCTGTACATGCAGCGACTGCGCATCGACTTCGTTATACACGGCCACCGACTCGATGCCGAGCCGCTTCAGGGTTCGAATAATGCGCGTGGCAATTGCCCCGCGATTAGCAATCAGTACCTTGCTAAACATAACGCTCTATTCCGCACAGGAGTCTGTTAATCCCAGATCAGTATCTCGATCGGGGTTGGGTTGTAGGCATTGCAGGGGTTATTCAATTGCGGGCAATTGGAGATCAACACGATGACATCCATCATCGCGGTTAACTCGACATACTTCCCTGCGTCACTGATGCCGTCCGCAAAGCTCAGGCCGCCTTCCGCTGTCACCGGCACATTCATGAAAAAATTGATATTGTGGGTGATATCGCGCTTGCTCATTCCAAACTGTGCGTTTTCAGACACCGCAAGCAGCCACGAATCCCGACAGGCATGCATGCATCTTTTCTCCAGCGCGTAGCGGACGGTGTTGGATTCTGTCGCACAGGCACCGCCCAGCGTGTCATGGCGGCCGCAGGTATCGGCTACGATCTCCAGCATCGGCCTGCCTTCATTACTGAACAGTATGCTGCCCGCCGTAAGATACACATTGCCCTGTTCGCGAATCGTATCGATCGCGCTGTAGCGTTCGCTCGTGTCGTGCTCGTTGTAAAACAGCGTGTCCGCTGCCTGGTTGCCTTCCAGGTCCAGTATGCGAATAGTCTGGCCGCGCTGCATTGGCCGCATGTAGTAGTCGCCGGCCTCCACCACCTCGCGATAGACCGCCTGTTCATTCAGCCTTGCGCTCTCCTTAATCATGGTCTTTCTCCGCAATCATCTGCTGCTGGCGGCCGAGGCGCGGCCCAGCGTGTAGAGTTCAGTATTGGTAAAGCCGCGCTGGTTTTCCGCGCAATGATTTTTGCACAGGTCGTCATCGGCAATGGCATCACTGGAGCGGATCTGGAAGCTGACCGCCTTTTTTGGATACTCCTTTGCCGGATTCAGGGGATGGGGACAGGTATGCAACACCACCAGCGTATCCATTTCAAAGCGCAGGTCGACAAAACGTCCCGGACTGGCGCTTGCGCTATCGAAATGAAGTCCGCCCTCGTCATCGACATACACCTTGCTGAACAGGTTGAGGTTGGCGGCAAGGTCTCTCTTCCCCAGCCCATACTTGGCCACCTCGACCAGAAAAGAATCGTAGCCGTTGAGTTGCCAGTCATTGCGGTATCGCTGGTAGCCTCGTTCACCCCACTTGTCTGCAACAATTTTTTTGGTGGTATTGCCGCAGACCGTGTCATGCCAACCGGCGGTATCTTCGACAATCGAGCAAAACACGCGCCCCATATCGGAATAGAGACAGTTACCCCGGGTCAGCCTGAAGGTGTGTTGGCACTTGAGGGTATCCGGCGCGTTGTAGCGCTCCAGCAGGTTGTCGGGGTTGTAGAACAGCATGCCGACATTCGCACCACCCTCGTCATCGACCAGCCTCAGGGTCAGACCCTTTTTCAGGATCATCGACCAGTGGCAGCCGCCGGGTATCGTATCCTGATAGTGAATCGTCTCTCTCATAATGCAATTCCACTCATTTTTGCGCAGTTAGCCAATGCTCGAATTCCCGCTGCTGGCTCCGTGCCATCCAGCAGTTTATTTCCCAGAGATCGCCTACCGGGCTGGTCGTAAAGGCATCCAGTTGCTGATAACCGTCAGGACCAAACTCAGGAGTCAGCGTACTGCGGCTAAAATCCTGTTGCTGCTGACAGTCCCAGATACGCCGCCACCAGCGCTGATGACTTTCCAGTGCCGCCTGGTAGCGCGCCAGACGCGGATCGACGACCTGCGGTCCCTGTTCATAGCCCACACGGGCATGAATATGTAATACCCGATCGAGGAGGCCATTCAGCACCAGCTGTTCAACATCCATCAGGCGCTCGCATACCACACACCAGTGGCTAAAGTCGGCGGTGAGTCTCAGTCCGCTGAGTTGCTCACAAATTCGTGCCGTGACCCACGGATTGAAAAAGCTGCGCCCGCGGTGTGTTTCAAAGCTGATGCGGACGTTGAAATCTTTTGCCAGCGCCATGGCACCGCTGAAAAACTCCAGGCTTTGGTCCTCTGCCCAGGCGTCGCATCCCCCGATGCAGTTCACCAGTTGTGGTGTCAGGGGCATGGCGTATTCCAGTTTTTGCTGCAATGACGACAGATGTTGGGCCACGGTAGCAGCGCGCTCAGGAACATAGGATCCGGCAGTGCAGATTTCGGCAATGTACAACAGTCCGGCATCACTCAATAGTCGTCGCCAGGTATCCTGCTCCCTGCGTGACTCAGGCGAGGGACCTTCCAGTCCGGAAAAGCCGGCCGCCAGCGCCTGCTGGCAGGCCTGTGCAAAACTGCCAGTATGTCCCCACAGCGTTTTGTAACACTCCAGTTTCATAGTCATATGCCGACGAGAAAGGAAACACCATCTGTACCCGTGAGCGGGCCATTGCTGGGATGATGAATGCGTTCCATCCGATAGCGACGAAAACTCGCCATCTGCTTTGACAAGGTCACAAGCTGTGGACAGCCGTACGGATAGTGTTTGCTATGCAGTGCGGGTAATTGATACCAGGGCTCACGGGGTTTCTGATGGTGAACATTGTGGTAGCAGAAATTCAGCACCAGCAAATTGACCAGCGGAAATCGGGTCGACAACAAATTGCTGTACGTATGCTGTTCTTCATAGAGTCGATCATGGGCCGGCTTGTGTTGGGGGCCGAGCAGGCGGTAATGGATGTCATAGCTGTGTTGAAAGGCATCCATAAAGCCAAGCACCGACAGGAACAGCAAATAGGCAGCCAGGTAGCCACACGCAGCCAGCGGACTGAAATGGTACAGGACGCCAAACAAACTGACGCGTACTGCCAGTATACAAATCGTTCTTCGCATTAGATGACGACGTTGTGCCAGGTAAAAGGGAGAAAGCAATTCCAGCCCATGCAGCAATAGATCGACCGCAGGGATATACCAGAAGGAAGCCCAACTGACACAACGATCCAGCAGCGGATGATGGGTAAGAATATCCTGGTAGTTCACCGCCAGAATATCGGCTCTTTCGATATGATGACGAAAGTGTTTGTCACGCAGCAGCGCGAAGGGGCTGTACACGGCCCCGACCAGCCACGCCATGACTGTGCCCAGGCCTTCATTACCGGCCGGCGCGGCAAAAATGTTGTTGTGCAGGCAGTCGTGGAGCAGATACGCCGATAGCACCAGCACATGAACCATGAGCAACAGCGATGGCGCAAACCCCGGCGGCGTCGACATGCCGTACAGAGCAAGTGGGTAGGCCAGGCATACATAGCTCAGCAGTGATAGATTGGGTTTTATTCCCTCAGGAGTTTTGAACCGAAGCATAGCACTGCACCGCGGGCCGTCCCGATTGCGCGAAACCTGCCAGGGCGTCCTGGCGGCTTGTTAATTGCAAAGAGCAGATCATTCCAGTATCTCCACATCGTCACCAACATGGGTCATACGGATCATATGCAATCCATCGGCCTCACCGTTTTGGACCGGAGGGTGAATCAACTCCTCAAGGCGTTTCTTGGTAGCAAGAAATTCGGTGGAGATAAACTGGCCCGGTTGCCTGGGCCTGGGGACGGAGACTTCGATCATCTCCTGCACTTCTCCGGGGTGGGCCTTCAACACCAGGATACGGTCCGCCAGATAGATGGCCTCATCCAGGTCGTGGGTAATAAACACGATTGTTATGTCGATGTTGCGCCAAATCTCTATGAGGTTGGCCTGCATCTTTCCCCGGGTTTGAGCGTCCAGCGCGCCAAACGGCTCGTCCATCAGCAGAATCCTGGGTTTGTTCGCCAACGCCCTGGCGAT
Organism: uncultured Gammaproteobacteria bacterium; assembly: GCA_963762235.1. Lineage (GTDB taxonomy): Bacteria > Pseudomonadota > Gammaproteobacteria > Pseudomonadales > Halieaceae > Marimicrobium. Next base: position 59,035 of record CAVXKH010000008.1, read on the forward strand.
CGCTACCCGCTGCTTCATGCCGCCGGATAGTTGATGAGGATAGGCCTGGGCAAATTTTTCCAGGCCAACCAATTCTATCCAGTTCATGGCCTCGCTTTCGGCTGTGGCCCTGTTGAATCCCTGCATCTGGAGGCCAAACATGACATTATGTTTAACGCTTAACCAGGGAAACAGCGTGTAACCCTGGAAAACCATGCCGCGATCAGGGCCGGGCTCAAAGACGGGTTTGTGATCCAGCAGCACCTCGCCACTGCTGGGAGACTCCAGTCCCGCGAGGATTCTTATCAGAGTTGACTTACCGCAACCTGAAGCGCCGATCACGCAAACAAACTCACGGCGGTGTGTCTTGAAATTAATATCCTTGAGAGCGGTAACAAGCCCCTGCTGGGAGTTAAATTGCTTGCCGAGATTTTTAACCTCGAGAATGACCTCGCGCTGTTTCAAGCTGTCAAAGCGGGCTCTCACCGCCTCACTCTGATCCAGGTAACTGGGTAGCGCTATGGTCGTCATAATTTCAAGCCTTGACCTGCTCTTTTTCCCAGGGGAACAGGCGTTTTCCCAGTCGGGCTAACACCATGTCCAACACGACTCCTATGATGCCAATCATAATAATGGCAGCGTATACATTGTCGAAGTGCTTGTAGCGTGCCTGCTGGGTTATGAACCAGGTAATGCCTGAACTGGTTCCAATCAACTCGGCAACAATCAGGTATGTCCAGGCCCAGCCCAGCAATATTCTCTGGTCACGGTAAAGGTCCGGTAGGATTCCCGGCACCACCACCCGAAATAACAGCTGTGCTTTTTTGGCGCCCAGTGTCAATGCCGCCTCCAGCAACGCAACATCCAGCTTGCGTGTCGTATTTGCAATAATCAGTACTTGTTGAAAAAAGGTTCCAATAAAAATGATGGCAATTTTAGGGCCGTCATGAATGCCCAATATCGCTACCGCCAGCGCACCAAAAGCGGGGGCGGGCAAATAGCGGAAAAACTCGATAAAGGGTTCATTCAATTTCGAGATTGCGACATAGGTGCCGCACAGTATGCCGATGGGCACGCCCAGCAGGGACGACAGGGTAAAGCCCCAGAAGATCACCTGCATACTGTGCCACAGACTTTCATGCAGCCATTGTTCGCTGCTGCGCGCTGGCTCGGTCGTGAACGCGGTATAAAAGGCGCGGGCTACCTCATGGGGCGCAGGCAAATAAATCGGGTTTGACCTGATGCCGACAGGCAGCGCCAGTTGCTGTTCAGTCGCCAGATGCTCCTGTTCGGAGAATGCTTCTCTGTCGACCAGCATCCCGGGCTTGAACCACGTAACCGCACCAGGCTCAATGATCTCCATTTGGGGATGCCACAGCGTTGGCACATAACTGACCAGCGACCACAACACAACAGGCAGCAGAAATGACAAGAGCGTGAGCGTCATTGCCTGCTTTTTCGACAGCGCCTGTCTGGCAGCAAACCACTGTGTTGAATGCGACATGTTTCAGCCTTTATACAGCCGGTTGACCCCGCTTGCGCGGGGTCAACCGATCACGTTCACATGCCCAGGGTGATAGCAGGATCGATATACGAGTCGACGGCCTGGGGTTTGGCATAGACTTCATACTTGACGTTGAACGTCGTCTGCAATTTTGCTCGAACCATACAGCGAATCCATGCCATCACCTTTCTTCATCGCTGCTTTTGCCTGTTCAAGACTAAGGATTTTAGTGCCGTCAAGGATTGGCTTGTACTTATCCGCAGCCACGCCAACCCGGGCCGCCATAATCGCCAGCGCATCGGCCTGGGTCTTTTCGTCGTAAATGTAGTCAACCGTTTTGTACCAGACCTTGGCGACTTTCTCCCAGTCAGCCTTGCGACTGGCAAGTGATGAGGGACTGACGGCCAATACGTCGTAGATCAGGCCTGGTGCGTCTCTTGATGTCGATACCGCCGTTGAACCGGGTACCTGTGCCAGTGCCTGTCCCGAGTTTGGCTGCCACGCGACGATGGCGTCAACATCGCCGGAGGCCAACACCTGGGGCGTCTCGTTAGTGGGAACATTAACCAGTTCAACATCGCTTTCGGTCAGGCCGGCCGCTTCCAGCGCGTTCAGCAACAGCAAATGACTGACAAAGCCAACTTCAACACCGATCTTTTTACCCTTAAGGTCTTTGACCGAGTTGATCCCCGACCGCGCCACGATCATGTCATTACCATTGCTGTAATCGTTGACAATAATCATCACGCTCTGGGCGCCGGAAGAACCGGTGACCAGGGTGTCGCCATTGGTCATGGCAACGGCATCAAGTTTTCCAGCGGCAAAGGCATCCATGGACGCAACATAATCAAACCACTCAAAGGTGACATCGACACCTGCTTCCTTGAACCAGCCCTTTTCAATCGCCACTTCCCAGGCAACCCAGCCAGGCCAGTCGCTGTAACCAATTTTCAAAGGCTCGGCCGCTTGCGCGGAAAGAGTGAACGCGGCGGCGGCAAGAGTTGCAGCAACCGACTTGATGAGCTGTTTAAACGATAGGATTTTTTTCATGAGACTCCTCCCGGGAGTTGCACAGTGGTTTGGGCGCGAGAGATCCCGCTGACGCGTTCTCCCGGGCTTTTATCCCTCCGTGTAACCCCCTTGCCAGGGAGGTCGATAACTCTCGGACCAGACGTCGTGGTATCGACATAATCGCCACGACCGGAACCCTAGATATCTATTGGGTTTGTGTTCCTGACCCCGGTTATTACAACAGAGGACCTCAAGCACTACGTTTTGATTTAGCAAGCCCTATGCCAACAAGCGAAAACCTCTATTTCATGGTTAGTTAGATTAGAAAGTAGTGCTACAGCCACGGGAAGACGGTAAAAAAGCACCACTGCGGAGCCTGCTGCCGCACCGGATTGGTGCGAGAGGACGCGTTACCCGCGATAAGCCAGGGCTTCGCTGATATGCGCCATGCCAATCGTTTCACTGTCATCCAGGTCGGCGATGGTGCGCGCCACGCGCAGTGTGCGATGCAGGCCCCTGCCGGACAGGTGCATCTGTCTGGCGGCGGACTCCAGGCTTCTCTTTTCTTTATCGCCAAGTAAGCAAACGCCAGCCAACCTGTCAGGTGAGAGCTGGGCGTTAGCGACCCCCTGGCGCTGTTCCTGGCGCTCCCGGCTGCGGCAGACCCGCTCCTGCACCACAGCGGAGCTCTCCCCTGTATATTGAGGTGTCAACAAATCACCCGGGGCTATTCGACCGACCTGGACATGCAGGTCGATGCGGTCCAGCAGCGGGCCGGACACGCGCGACCGGTAGCGTTGAATCTGGTCCGGTGTGCAACGACAGGGGCGTTCCGGGTCGCCAAGGAAGCCGCAGGGGCAGGGGTTCATGGCCGCGACCAGCTGGAAGCGGGCCGGGTAGGTGATCCTGTGACTGGCGCGGGCGAGGGTGATCTCACCGGATTCCATGGGTTCCCTGAGAACCTCCAGGCAGTGGCGGCTGAATTCCGGCAGTTCGTCGAGAAAAAGTACGCCGCCGTGGGCCAGGGAAATCTCGCCCGGCCGCGGTCTGCTGCCACCGCCGACCAGGGCTGCGGCAGTGGCGCTGTGGTGGGGATTGCGGAAGGGCCGCTGAAAAACAAACTCGCCTTTTTCAGGGTGGCCGTGAATATCGCGCAAGGCCAGACCGAGTAACATTTCTTCCGGGCCCGGCGGCGGCAGTATGCCAGGCAGGCGGCTGGCCAGCAGGGTTTTGCCGGTCCCCGGAGGACCCCACAGTAAAAGATTGTGACCGCCGCTGGCGGCGATTTCCAGTGCGCGACGCGCGCCCTCCTGCCCCACAACATCACGCAAATCAGGATGGTTGCAGCCGTTGCTGATTGCTCCGGCCTGCGCGGCGGCGAGGGTCTCACTGCCATTGAGGTGGGCGCATAGCGTGAGAATATCGGGCGCGGCAATCACCTTGCTGCCGGGCACGCGGGCGGCAAGCGCCGCGCTTGCGGTGGCGACAACCAGTTGGCGACCGGCGCTGGATGCGGCGCCGGCGGCGGCAACCACGCCGTTAACCGGCCGCAGGCTGCCATCCAGGGCCAGTTCCCCCAGAAATTCGTGTTGAGCCAGGTAGTCGTGTGGCACCTGCCCCGAGGCGCTGAGAATGCCCAGGGCGATTGGCAGGTCGAAGCGTCCTCCTTCCTTGGGCAGATCAGCCGGAGCGAGGTTTATGGTGATGCGACGATCGGGGAAGGTGAAATGGGAATTGAGAATGGCGCAGCGCACGCGGTCCTTGCTTTCGCGTACGGCTGTCTCCGGCAGGCCCACGATATGAAATGCAGGGAGCCCATTGGATAAATGGGTCTCCACCTGCACCAGGGGGGCTTCGATACCCGCCAGCGCCCTGCTATAAACTACCGACAGTTCCATGGCTCGTCCCTGAGCGCGCTTCGTTGTCTTCAATGGCCGGGTGTCCGCCTTTGGCGGTTCCCGATCAGTTGCCTTTGGTCAGTGTGTCCATCTGCCTGGTCAATTCTTCCAGTGCCGCTTCCAGCGCGACCACCCGGGCGCGCGTGCGCTGGAGTATCTCCGTCTGGGCGTCAAATTCTTCGCGGCTCACCATATCCAGCCGGGACAGGGCCGATTGCGCCAGTGAGCGCATGCTCTTGTCCACTTCGCTCTTAACGCCGCTGCCGCTGACCAGTTCACTGACCTGCTGCAGTAATTCCCAGGGAGGTGGGGGTGACCGTAGTGCCATAGGGTTCGCCGCTTTGTGCAGTAGTGAATAGCGCCAAAGTCTAGTGCATTTCGTTGATCGGGCACAGCGCACAATAGCGCGCTATTTTGGTGCCATGCACCGAAATGGGGCCGCATAAATGCTGCCCGCACGGTGACACGGCAAACTGGACACTAATTCATATGTTATTGAAAAATATAAATAATATACTAACTGGCACAGACCCTGCTCTACACATCTCGACAGATTAGTAAAGCGCACGTAATGCGCCCGCAGCAAAAATCGACGCCTTACACGGTCTGTATTCTGACTATTAACCTTAGGAGTAAAGCAACATGGTAAACAAAAAACTACTTACCGCGGCGGTAACGACTGCACTTATGGCCGGCTTTGGCGGTACCTACGCCCAGGCAGCCGACGACTTCGCAATCGCCGGCAACATTGCACTGACTTCGGATTACCGCTTCCGCGGTATCTCTCAGACCGATGAGAGCCCGGCAGTTCAAGGCGGCTTTGATACGAGCTTTGAGCCCGGCTTTTACCTGGGGTCCTGGGGTTCGTCAGTGGACTTCAGCGAGAGCGACAATGACACCGGCCATTACGGCTCCCTGGAACTGGACTACTACGGCGGTTGGCGCGGCCCTATCGGTGACAGCGACTTCGGCATTGACGTGGGCTACCTCTACTACGACTACCCCGGCGACACCGTTGACCCCAAGGGCGACTATCAGGAGGTTTCCCTCAAGGGATCCTGGAAAGGCCTGGTGCTGGGTGTGAACTACTCGGATGATTACTACGCAGAAACCGGTGAGTTCTGGTACTACGCCGCCGACTACAGCTACAGCTTCATGGACGAACTCGCCCTGGGCCTGCACGTCGGCTACAACGATTTCGAGAATGACAAGGATGTCACATTCCTCACGAATGACGCAGATGAGTACACCGATTACTCGGTGTCCCTGACGTATACCTGGGCAGGGGTAGGTTTCACTCTGGCGTACGTGGGTACTGACCTGGACGAAGAAGACTACTACGGCACTAACCTGGCTGAGGACACCGCGGTCTTCACCATCAAGAAGTCGCTGTAACACCGACAAGCAGCATCGAGCCGGCCAGGCGACTGGCCGGCTCCCAATCAGGAGAAATCTATGAAACTAATTACGGCTATAGTTAAGCCATTCAAACTGGACGATGTGCGCGAAGCGCTGTCTGAAATCGGCGTTCAGGGTATCACCGTGACCGAGGTCAAAGGCTTCGGTCGCCAGAAGGGTCACACCGAGTTGTATCGCGGTGCGGAATACGTTGTCGACTTCCTGCCCAAGGTAAAGATTGAAGTTGCCGTCGCAGGGGCCTCAGTAGAACAGACTATCGAAGCCATTACCAAGGCCGCCAACACCGGCAAAATTGGTGACGGCAAGGTGTTTGTCACCGCCCTGGAGCAGGTGATCAGGATTCGTACCGGAGAAACCGGCGAGGACGCCATTTAGTTAAGGCGATCTATCCATTTAGCTAAATCGACCTATAGAGCAGAGGTTAATGTGAAAAAATTATTAGTGATCCTAGGGTTTTGTAGTGTGCTGTTCGGCGTGTCATTCAGCGCTTTGGCACAAGACTATGGTGTTGATTCAGCGACGGTTGCAGCGACAGAAAGTAGTACTGCTACAACGGAAGCTGCGGCTCCCGCCGAAGCAGCACCTGCGCCGTCCGCCAGCAAAGGTGATGACGCATGGTTAATGACATCATCTGCATTGGTCATTCTGATGTCGATTCCGGGTTTGGCATTGTTTTATGGCGGCCTGGTGCGCAAGAAGAATGTGCTCTCCGTGTTGATGCAGGTCTTCTCGATATTTTCGATTATCAGCATCTTGTGGGTGGTGTATGGCTACAGCATTGCTTTTACAGAAGGAAATCCGTTCTTTGGATCTCTCTCTAAAGTGATGTTAAAGGGTGTTACACCTGATTCTCTTGCGGCGACCTGGAGTAAGGGTGTATTTGTTCATGAGATGATCTATGTGGTGTTCCAGGGCGCATTTGCCGCGATTACCTGCTGTCTGATCATTGGTTCGTTCGCAGAACGTATGAAATTTTCTGCGGTGCTGGCCTTTTCAGTGATCTGGTTTACCTTTGCGTATGCACCAATCGCGCACATCGTATGGTATTGGGATGGCCCCAATGGTTACACCGATGCAGAAGCAGGCGTTGTTGCAACAGGCAAAGCGGGCTACATGTTTGCCAAGGGCGCGCTGGATTTTGCGGGCGGCACGGTGGTGCACATCAACGCGGCAGTCGCCGGATTGATAGGCGCATACTTTCTGGGCAAACGTCGCGGCTATGGTAAAGAGGCCCTGTACCCGCACAATTTGACCATGACCATGATCGGCGCTTCCTTGTTGTGGTTCGGCTGGTTTGGTTTTAACGCAGGTTCTGCACTGGAAGCCAACGGCATTGCTGGCCTGGCGTTCATCAATACCTGGTTGGCCACTGCGGCGGCGGCAGTATCATGGATGTTTGCAGAGTGGATTTTCAAGAAACACCCTTCTATGTTGGGCGCGGCATCTGGCGCTGTTGCAGGTCTGGTTGCCATTACGCCGGCGTGCGGTTTCGTCGGGGTCGGCGGTGCGCTGGTCATTGGTTTGCTCGCTGGCGTGGTGTGTTTGTGGGGTGTAACCGGCTTGAAGAAATTGCTTGGCGCTGATGACTCGCTGGATGTGTTTGGTGTGCACGGTGTCGGCGGTATTCTCGGCGCCATGTTGACCGGAGTCTTTGCGGCTCCCGCTCTGGGTGGTACCAGCTGGTGGGATTATGTTGCCAATGCCCCCGGTGCTTACGACATGGCTGCGCAACTGAAAATCCAGGCACAAGGCGTTCTTACCACGATCGTTGTATCCGGTGTCGTGGCGACGGTTGCCTTCAAGTTGATTGATCTGGTGATCGGTCTGCGTGTGGATGAAGAGGCAGAAGTCATGGGTCTGGATGTCAGCTCACACGGCGAGCGAGCGTACAACGACTGACAACATCTTTGCGGGCGCGTCTAACGATGCGTTTTTTGGGGGCCTTTTGGCCCCCTTTTTTTTACAGGAAGCGTCGGTTTCTTTAGCGGCAGTTGCTGATACTGTCGATCGCGCCGGGCAGTTGCTGCAGGTTGGTAATTTCCCTGTCCGCCCTCGCACCACCCGGCCATGCCTTGCGCCGGGTATTCACCCATACGGTGTGCATGCCCATGTCGCGGGCGCCGCGGATATCGTGATCCGGGTCGTCTCCCACGTGAATGATATCTGCAGCAGGCACGCCCGCCTGCTTTAGCGCAGCCTGGAACATATCCGGATGGGGCTTGCTGGCGCCTATGTCCTCGGCCAGGAAGGCAAAATCAAAATACTCGGCGGCGTCGGTCTTGTAGATGTCCGCATTGCCATTGGTCAGCGCGCCCAGCGTGTAGCGCTGTGCCAGCAGCTCCAGCACGGCCAGCGCTTCTGTCATACAGCACGACTTTGCGGCGCTCGAGCAGAAAGACATCAAACGCCTGTTGCGCGCCGCTGCGCGCTTCCGCTTCGGCATAACCTGCGGCAAGTTGTAATTCGTACAGTGTCTGTATCCGCATCTGGCTGACATGGTGCAGCAGCTGGGGGTGGCGCTTCCAGACGGATTTTTTAAACTCAAACAGCGCCTCGTGATCGAGGGCCTCCACTGCACCCGGTCGATGTTGCAGCAGCCACTGCTGCTGGGCCTCTTCAGCCCGCAGGAGAACAGGTTCTACATCCCACAACGTGTTGTCGAGGTCGAATGTAATGACAGAGATGGCCACATCAATCCCCCGTGCGTCGTTTCGCCCTGGGATGTGCCGCGTCGTACACCTTGGCGAGGTGCTGGAAATCCAGATGGGTGTAGATCTGCGTGGTGGAGATATTCGCGTGTCCCAGCAGTTCCTGCACGGCTCGCAGGTCGCCGCTCGATTCCAGCATGTGGCTGGCAAAGGAGTGGCGCAGCATGTGGGGATGCACATCCTGGTGCATGCCGGACTTGCGACCCTGCACCTTCAGGCGCGCCTGGATATTGCGCACGCTGATACGGCGGCCGCGATTGCTGGTGAAAAGGGCGCCGCAGTCGGCAGCATCCGATGTAGCTGCGGGGCGCACTTCCAGCCAGCGCGCAATGGCCTGCAGCGCCACGGAGCCCACGGGCACCGTGCGTGTTTTCCTGCCTTTGCCGGTCACCGTCAACAGTTTGGATTGTGGATCTATGTCGTCCACCTCCACGGCCGCCAATTCCGCCAGGCGCAGCCCGGAGGAGTAAAACAACTCCGCCATGGCACAGTCGCGCCGGGCAATCACCGAGTCTGTGTCGAAGGACAGGTACTTGTCGACCTGGTCGGCGTCCAGGGTCTTGGGCAATTTGCGCGGTTTGCGCGGGGCCTGCACACTGGCGGCGGGGTTGCGCAGCAGCCCGCTTTCACGACCCAGGAAATTATAAAAGGAGCGGGTAGCGGACAGGCTGCGCTGGATACTGCCGCCCGCCAGGCCCTGACGATGCATCTGGCTCGCCCAGGCGCGGATATCCGCTTCTGCCAGCCCCTCGACAGCGCCCCGGCCACTTGTTTCGCAGTAGCGCTGCAGGGCCGAAAGGTCGCGCCGATAGTTGCTGATAGTGTGGGGCGAGAGCTGCCGCACATCGCGCAAATAATTGATAAACCGCGTGGCGGACAGGTCCAACTCAGTTTGCGACGCGGCGGTAGCGTCCACGGCGCCGTCAGCGGGCCGCGTAGTGCAGGCGTGACAACAGCTTCACAATCACATCTGCAATATGTGACAGGAACAGTGTGCCCACCTTGCTGTTGTAGTGGTTGGCATCCGAACTGCCCACTGCGATCAGCCCCAGCTGCTCACTGTTGGACAGGGGCATGAGTGCGGCGGACCCGACCCCGCTGCCCTCACACTCAGGGAACAGGAACTTGAGTTCTTCCTTGCGCAGGGTGCCGCATACGGCCTTGTGTCCCCTGAACAGGGAGCCGATCTCGCTCTTCACAGTTTCCTGCGTTTCCACGCGCCAGCCCTCATTGCCGCAGTGTTCACCGAACAGGATCATGCTGGCGTATTCCACGCGAAAGTCAGTGGCCATGGAGGCCATGAAGATGCTGTACAGGGCCTCGGTGGAATCGGCTTCCAGTAGCTTCAATACCAGGGTGCGGGTTTGCTCATACAGCATGTCGTTGTCGCGGGCGTTGGCGGTGAGCGTCTTAAGGCGCTGGCGCATATCCATATTGCGCTCGCGCAGCACGCTCACCTGTTTCTCGACCAGCGATATAGCGCTACCGGAGGCGTGGGAAATATGCAGGTAATCCAGCATGTCGGGGTTGCGCTGCAGGAAGTCGTCGTGGTTCTTCAGGTACTCGCGCACGATCTCGTCGTTGAGTTCCGCGTCCCTGGTTTGTTCAGTTGCGGCCTTGGTGGCCGCGCCCCGTTTTTTGCTGACTGACATGATGTGTGCCTCTCCCTGCTGTGGATGGGCCCCGCACGGCGGGGCTTCAGATTTTTATTGTGCCATCAAACACCACCGCGGTGGGGCCCGTCATAATCACCGGCTGGCCTTCCCCTGCCCACGATACCGAAAGCTTACCCCCCGGCAGGACAACTGTCACGGATTCACGCAACCAGCCGCGGGAAATGCCGTACACTACTGCGGCGCATGCCCCCGTACCGCAGGCGAGGGTTTCGCCCACGCCGCGTTCATAGACGCGCAGCTTGATCTCCGTGTCCGAAACGATTTGCATGAAGCCGACGTTAACCTGCTGCGGAAAGTCAGGATGCGACTCGATCAGCGGTCCCAGGCGCTCGACCTCCGCCTTGCCGGTATTACTGACACGCAGCACCGCATGGGGATTCCCCATCGACACAGCGCCGATCTCCAGTTCCGTGTCGTCCACCCGCAGCGGGTAACTCGGCGCGCGGGCGGTTGCGTTAAAGGGTATCCTCGCGGGCTCAAACTCTGGCGCGCCCATATCCACTTCCACCTCATGGTTGGGGCGCACGCGCAGCACAATAATACCGGCTGATGTTTCCACGCTGATCACCCGCTTGCCGGTAAGCTTCTTCTCGCGCACGAAGCGGGCGAAACAGCGCGCGCCATTGCCGCACTGCTCCACTTCCTTGCCGTCGGCATTGTAAATGCGGTAGCGAAAATCAACCTGCGGGTTTTGCGGTGCTTCCACCACCAGCACCTGATCGCAGCCGATACCGAAGTGCCGGTCCGCCAGCTTGCGCACGTCCCGGGGGCGCAGCTTGTAATGCTGGCTGATCAGGTCAATGACGACGAAGTCATTGCCCGTGCCGTGCATTTTGGTGAACTCTAATTGCATACTTTTCTCGTTGCCCGCTCAACCAGCGGCGCCCGGTTCGGGCAGGCAGGTCTCGCCGCGTATGAGATCAGCCAGGGTTTCCCGCTGCCGCACCAGGTGCACTGCAGCGCCATCCACCATGATTTCCGGCGCACGGGGGCGACTGTTGTAATTGGAGCTCATGGTAAAACCGTAGGCGCCCGCGCCAAACATCGCCAGCAGGTCGCCCTGGCTGAGCGCGAGTGTTCTCGCCTTGCCCAGGAAATCCCCGGTTTCGCAGACCGGGCCCACCACGTCCCATTGTGCCAGTTGCCCGGCAGTCGTTTGCTCCACGTTCTGGATATCCATCCACGCCTGGTAGAGCGCCGGGCGGATCATGTCGTTCATCGCGGCATCCACCAGTGCGAAGTGGTGTTCGGGCGTGGATTTCAGGTACTCCACCCGCATGACCAGCAACCCGGCATTGGCGGCAATGGAGCGGCCGGGTTCGAACAGCAGCTGCACCTGGCGGTCGCCCAATACCTTGCGTATCGCGCCGATGTACTGCGCAATAGAGGGCGGCTGTCTCGTCGCGGTAGTGCACGCCCAGTCCGCCGCCCAGATCAAGGTGGCGGATAACAATGCCCAGATCTGCCAGCGCATCCACCAGTTCCAGCAGGCGGTGCAGGGCATCGATAAACGGGCTGAGTTCGGTCAGTTGTGAGCCGATGTGGCAGTCCAGGCCCACCACCTGCACATGATCCAGCTGCGCGGCGCGCTGGTAAACGCGCAGCGCCTCGTCGATCGTCAAGCCGAACTTGTTCTCGCGCAGGCCGGTGGAGATGTACGGGTGGGTTTTCGCGTCCACGTCGGGGTTGACCCTGACGGACACGGGCGCCACACGGCCAAGACCGGCTGCGACGGTGTTCAACACTTCCAACTCTGCCGCGGATTCAAGGTTGAAGCAGTGGATGCCCAGTTCCAGGGCCCGGGCCATTTCGCCGGGCTTCTTGCTGACGCCGGAAAATACGATCTTTGACGGCGCTCCGCCGGCGGCGACCACACGCTCCAGTTCGCCACCGGAGACAATGTCGAAACCTGCACCCAGTCTGGCCAGCACATTGAGTACCGCCAGGTTGGAGTTGGCTTTCACCGCGATAGCAGATCAGGTGCTCAGCCCCTTCAAGGGCCCGGCGGTATTCCATAAAAGCTTCTTCCAGCGCGGCCCGGGAATAGATGTAGCAGGGAGTGCCGTGCAGGGCTGCGATCGCGCTGACGGCAACATCTTCTGCGTACAGGCTGCCCTCACGATAGGAGAAATGGTTCATAGGTCAACCGCGCCTCAGGGGTCCCTGGTCTGCTGCACGGCGGCATCTGCAGGTGCGGCGGGCTGGGTATCGGGCGTGGTCGCCGGCACTGGCTCGGGCGGCATGTACAGTGGCCCTGTCTGTCCGCACCCGCCAAGGCTGGAAAACGCGACTGCGATTAGCAGGGCTGTGACGGCGTAACGCATGATGCTGGTCCGGGCTGTGATGGCGCAAAGTATACCGCCCGCTAGTAAGCGGCGCGAACAGCCCGTACTATTGAATTGTGCACACTTTGGTGGAACATGCCCCGTGATGACGGAATCTGAATTCAATGAGTTGATCGACCGCACCTTTGCGGCGCTGGAAGCGGCGCTGGACCAGGTCGACGCGGACCTGGACTACGAAACCTCCGGCGGGGTGCTCACCGTCGAATTCGACAATGACACGAAGTTGGTGTTCAGCCGTCAGCCTCCCACCCGCCAGTTGTGGCTCGCCGCGCGCTCGGGGGGCTTTCACTTTGCCTACGATGCAGCGGCGGGCGACTGGCGCGGCACCCGAGACGGGCAGCTGTTTCGCCCCTTCGTGGTGGAGCAGATGCAGACCCAGGGGGACGTTATTTTTGACTGGAAGTGAATATTTGATCGGAACTGCGCGAAGACATCGAACCCAGGCTGTCGCCGGGCTGCTGTCTGTACTTGGCGCTCTGCCTGCAGCCGCGAGCGAGCCCCTGTATGTCAAGAACCTGAGCCCGGTGGCGGGCCTGATCGGCCTGCCCTCCCAACGGGATGCGTACACCACCGCTGGTGGTAAGCTGGCGGCGGCCCTGCACAGCAGTATCGCCAGTCAGTATGTCAACGATGGCAACAGCACGGAGTTTCTCAATCTGGACGGTGAGACCCTGCGCTTTGCGCTGGAGCTGCGCTATGGGCTGGCGGAAAACTGGGATGTGCAACTGGAGGTGCCCTGGCTGGACCAGAGTGGCGGAGACCTGGATGGGGCTATTGATGACTGGCATGATTTCTGGGGCATGTCCGACGGCGGTCGCTCCGATGTGCCCAGGGATGTGCTGGACTACCGTTACGCCTCGCCGGAAGGCGGGTTTTCACTGCAGGATGACGCCTCTGGTCTCGGCGATGTGAGCCTGTCATTGAGCCATGTGTTTTATCACGATGACAGTTCGGCGGTCAGTGTGGCGCTGGGCTACAAATTCGGCACGCGGTGACGAGGACGAATTTCTGGGCAGCGGCGCGGATGATGTTTTTGTCGCCCTGCGTTTCTCCGGCGCGCAGCTGTCGGACCTGCCACTGAGCTGGCATGGCCAGGCCGGTTACCTGCGGGCGGGGGACAGCGAGCTGCTGGGCGAACTGCAGGAGCAGAACCTGTGGTTTGCGGGGCTGGCGCTGGACTGGCAGTTTGCACAGCACTGGTCACTGATCGCACAGCTCGACAGCCACGCCGCTCCACTGCACAGTGACCTCACCGGTGTGGGCGATGACGCGGTGTTAGGAACACTGGGCGCGCGCTGGTATTTCGCGCCGCAGTGGTCGGTGGATATCAGCGTGGTGGAGGATATTCGCGTAGAAACCGCGCCGGATGTCACGTTCCAGACCAGCCTGAGTTACCGCCCGGGTTCCTGATCGGACGCCGGGTGAGTGCTGCGGATTCAATCGGTCAACGTAACACTTTAGTCTCTACCCACAGAGAAGGAGTGTTGCAGATGAAACGAAGACCCAGGATTCATTACACAGAGAACCAAAGGGCCTTGATGTGGGACCACTGGCAGCTTATTCACAAAATTCATAGGCGCCGGTGGTTTGCGTCATAGCATCAGGCTTGTACTATGTGTCACCTGAATAATGAAAGCCGAGGTAAACCACCATGTCTGAATGTCCATTTGCAAATATCATGGAGCCAACCTACCTGGGAGATGGCTTTACCGGCGACGACGTCGCCAAAATCCGTGCCGCCGGGCCGGCGATCAAGATAGACGACCCGGCCACCGGTGTACCTTACTGGGCTGTTACCCAGCATGCGGCGATTGATTTCGTCTCCAAGAACAATGACCTGTTTTCTTCGCGCATGCGTACGGCAATCCCTATGGAGTTCGAGCAGGAAATGGTCGACAACATACATTCGCGCATGTTCATCAATCTCGACCCTCCGGAGAACATCGAATACCGCAAGCTGATTCGCGATCACTTCACGCCGGCGGCAGTGGCCACCTACGAGTCCCGGGCCAGGGAATATGCCGGCGCAGTTGTCGACCGAATCATTGACAAGGGTTCCTGCGAGTTCGTCACGGAAGTTGCGGCGGAGCTGCCGCTGCTACTCATTATGGACTTCTTTGACATCCCCGCGGAAGACCGCCACCAGATCTTCGACTGGACTAACACCATGATGTTCGGTGACGATCCCGATGTATCCGGTGGACGTGAGGCGGCCGATGAGGCCTCCCTGAACCTGATCATCTACGCCAACGCGCTCGCGGCAAAATACCGCGGCTCCGATGTGAAGAATGTTAGCAGCCAGTTGCTCAATGGCATCATCAATGGCGAGCCAGTATCGGACGAAACCTTCGGCTGGATTTTCCTGATGATTATCGTCGCGGGTAACGAGAGTACCCGCACGACCATCTCGCACTCCATGCGTAACCTGATGGAGCGTCCTGAACAATACCGTTACCTGCAGGAGAACCCGGAAAAGATCGGGAGCGCAATTTACGAGATGTTGCGCTACAACCCGCCGTTCATCTGCATGCGGCGCACCGCCACCCAGGACATCACGGCACCGGAACTGGGCAATGCGCCGATCAAGAAGGGTGACAAGATCATAATGTACTACCCCGGCGCCAATCGCGACCCGGAAGTGTTTGATGACCCAGAGACCTTTGACGTCCATCGCGCCGAGCGCCAGGACCTCAGCCGTGACATTCGTTCCTTCGGCATCGGCTATCACAATTGCTTTGGCATGAACCTCGCCAAGATGGAAATGCGCGTGATGCTGGAGGAGATCCTGGCACGGATCGACAACCCGCAGTTCGCGGGCGAGGTGACTTACATGAAGTCCAACTTTGTGCAGGGCATCAAGGCCATGCCCATTACCTTCGAGAAGCGCGTCTGACGGTACTGGCAAATCAACTGGCCGAAATTGTTTGGCGTAAGGCCTGCTTTTCGCGGAAGCGGACATAGCAAGGTCTGAAGCGGGAACTTCCGCCTTAGGGAATTGCGGACCTTCAGGTGACTAAACTCAGAAGACGTTCGGTAGCTTCTACCCCAAACCCGTTACCAATCTTCAGCATACCGCTCTCCCGACAGTCTCCAATTATGAAGCCGGGCGCGCCGTCACCAGCGCCCTGGCCCGCTGAGCGGCTGCCGCAACCTGTTGTGGCGCGGTGCCGCCCAGGTGATTCCTGGCTGCGACAGAGCCCTCCAGGGTTAGCACCTTGAACACATCCTCACGGATATCCCCGCAGAAACCCTGCAGCGTCGCCAGCTCCATGTCCGCCAGATCCTGGCCGCTCGCAATGCCGTGGGCCACGGCCTTGCCCACCACTTCATGGGCGTCGCGAAAGGGTAGTCCCAGCCGCACCAGGTAGTCCGCCAGGTCCGTGGCGGTGGAGAAGCCGCGCCGGGCCGCTTCGCGCATGACCTCGGCTTTGGGCCGGATGGCCGGCACCATGTCGGCGAAGGCGCGCAGGCAATCGAGCACCGTGTCGATGGTATCGAACAGCGGCTCCTTGTCTTCCTGGTTGTCCTTGTTATAGGCCAGCGGCTGGCTCTTCATCAGCGTCAGCAGGGCGACGAGGTGGCCGTTGACGCGTCCCACTTTGCCGCGCACCAGTTCCGGCACATCCGGGTTTTTTTTCTGCGGCATGATGGAGGAGCCGGTGCAGAAACGGTCCGGCAGTTCGATGAAATTGAATTGCGCCGAAGTCCACAGCACCAGTTCTTCGGACATGCGCGACAGGTGGGTCATCAGCAGCGCCGCGCAGGCGCAAAACTCAATGGCAAAGTCGCGGTCGGACACGGAGTCCAGCGAGTTTTCCGTCGGCTTGTCAAAACCCAGCGCGGCTGCCGTATGGGCGCGATCGATCGGGTAGGTGGTGCCGGCCAGTGCGGCGGCGCCCAGCGGTGACTGGTTGAGGCGCGCCCGACAATCCATCAGGCGGCCGTAATCGCGCTCCAGCATTTCGTTCCAGGCCAGCAGATGATGGCCGAAGACCACCGGCTGCGCGGTCTGTAAATGGGTGAAACCCGGCATGATGGTGTCGGTATGTCGCCGCCGCCAGGTCAATCGTGCCCAGCTGCAGGCGCGTGAGTTCGCCCGCGATGCGGTCGATGGCCGCGCGCAGGTGCAGGCGAATGTCGGTGGCCACCTGGTCGTTGCGGGAGCGACCGGTGTGCAGCTTTTTGCCGGTGACGCCGATCAGTTCGGTGAGCCGGGCCTCGATATTCATGTGCACATCTTCCAGCTCGATGGACCACTGGAAGCTGCCCGCCGCAATTTCCTTCTGCACCTGGTGCCAGGCCGCCTTCGATTTCCGCAAGCTCTGCCTGGCTGAGTACCCCGACGCTGCGCAGCATCCGGGCGTGCGCCAGCGAACCGGCAATATCCTCGGCGGCCATGCGCTGGTCGAATGCCACGGAGGCGGTGAAGCGCTGCACGAAGGCGTCGGTCGCTTCACTGAAGCGGCCGCCCCACAGTTTACTGGTGTCTTTCTCTTTACTCATAGTGCTGGAAATTCCGTAGTCGCCGTGTTTTTTCGATGCGTTGTCGCCAGATTTAGTGGGGCGAGTATAGCAGTTACACGGTTCTGGAGGCGCTATCGGCGGGCGGAGAAGTTCCGCAAGTGTCGCTGAGACGGTGCCCGACTGGTATCATCGCCAGGCTGAGTTCAAGGAATCCCGAGCATGTCGCGCAAACTGGTTATCGCCACCCGGGAGAGCCCCCTGGCCCTGTGGCAGGCGGAATTTGTCCGCGCCGCCCTGATGCGGGCGCACCCCGATCTGGACGTGCAGTTGTTGGGCATGACCTCGCGCGGTGACCAGTTGCTGGACGTGCCGCTGGCCAAGGTGGGCGGCAAGGGTTTGTTCGTCAAGGAGCTGGAGGAGGCACTCCTTGATGGCAGCGCCGATATTGCGGTGCACTCCATGAAGGATGTTCCCATGGCGTTCCCGGCCGGCCTTGGTCTCGGTGTTATCTGTGCCAGGGAAGACCCGTCGGATGCCTTTGTCAGCAATCGGTACCAGGCGCTGGAAGCATTGCCGGCGGGCAGTGTGGTGGGCACGTCCAGCCTGCGACGGGAATGCCAGTTGCGCTCGCGGCGGCCCGATCTCGACATAAAATTCCTGCGTGGCAACGTCAATACAAGGCTGCGCAAGCTCGACGCGGATGAGTACGACGCCATCATTCTGGCCAGCGCCGGACTAATACGCCTCGGTTTGGTGGCGCGTATTGCGCAGCGCATGGACCTGGCTGATTCCCTGCCCGCCGGCGGGCAGGGCGCGGTGGGCATCGAACTGCGCAGCGCGGATAACGCGGTGCGCTCGCTGCTGCAGCCGCTGCACGACGAACCGACTGCCAGGCGTGTGACGGCGGAGCGCGCCATGAACCGGCGCCTGGAAGGCGGCTGCCAGGTGCCTATTGCCTGTTATGCCGAATTTGTGGGCAGCAGTGAGCGGTTGTTGTTGCGCGGTCTGGTGGGCAAACCTGACGGCTCACAAATTTTGCGTGCGCAAGCCGTGGCGCCTGCGGCAGAGGCCGAGCAGCTCGGTATTCAGGTGGCCGAGGATCTTCTGGCCCAGGGCGCTGCCAACATTCTGGCCGAGGTCTACAGTGGGTGAGCGCTCCCCGGGAATGCATAGGGTGCTCGTCACGCGCCCGGCCGGGGAGGCCTGCGATACGCTGTGTGCGGCCATCAGGGCGGCGGGCCACGAGGTCTATAGCCAACCCCTGCTGGAATTAACTGCACTGCCGCAGCTCCTCGCGGCGCAGCGCCAGTTACTGTTGCATCTGGATCTGTACCAGCACGTTATTTTCATCAGTGCCAACGCGGTGCGATTTGGTATGGCGCTGATAGATGATTACTGGCCGCAGCTGCCCGTAGGGCTCAATTGGTACGCCATCGGTGCTGCCACCGCCGCCGTGCTGGAGCGCTTCGGGATTGCGGCCATCACACCGGGGAGCGCCATGAGCAGTGAGGGTTTGCTGGCGGTTCCCGCACTGCAAAACGTGCGCGAGCAGCGCGTGTTGATCGTAAAGGGGGAGGGTGGTCGCGATACCCTGGCAACAGAACTTACCCGCCGCGGCGCTGCGGTTGATGAACTGGCCTGTTACCGCCGCGGCCTGCCCGCGATGCCAGCAGGGGAGCTGGCTGCGAACCTGGCCCGCTGGGGTATCGACGTGATCATGCTCAGTAGCGGTGAGGGCCTCTCCAACCTGCAGGTATTGCTTAGCCCGACGGAAACCACTAAGTTAAAACACATAGGCGTGATCGTGCCGTCACAACGGGTTGCCCGTATGGCTTGCGAGGCCGGTTTCGAGCGGATCGCAACAGCCGAAAATGCTTCGGATATGGCGATGCTCCGCGCTCTGCAGGAATGGCGACCCGGCACTGGAGAATGATGAACAACATGGGGAGGCGTCGAATAGCGTGGCATCTGCAGTAGAAGAATCGGCTGGCAAGGGCGCTCCGGTTGCATCTGGCGGCAAGCACGGGACAGCGCCGCGCAAAGCCTTCTCCGCCATTGCCTGGCTGGCTCTGTTGTTGGTTATTACGGTGGTGTGCGCTGCCGCATGGCTGATACGCGAAGGGCGCGCCAGGGAGGCTGTTCTGGCGCAGCGTTTGGCGCAACTGGAAACGCTTACGCAGCAGAAACAGGACATGCTGG
Source organism: uncultured Gammaproteobacteria bacterium (assembly GCA_963762235.1). Lineage (GTDB taxonomy): Bacteria > Pseudomonadota > Gammaproteobacteria > Pseudomonadales > Halieaceae > Marimicrobium. The sequence goes on from CAVXKH010000008.1 coordinate 78,238, forward strand.
AAACGCTGGATGATCGCTGGCAACAGGAGTTGCGCTCCGGCCTCGGCGCTGTCAGCAAGACCGTGCACGATGAATCTTCCCGCGTAGCGGGGAGACTGGATTCCCTGGAAGCGCAATTGTCGCAACAGCAGAAGGAACTGGCGCACTTCAGTGCCAGTGATCGCAATAGCTGGCTGCTGGCGGAAGCGGGACATCTGCTGCGGCTGGCCAATCAGCGTTTGGTGATGGCGGGTGATCCTGTGGCCGCCCAGGCCCTGCTCAACAGCGCCGATGCCGTGCTGCGGGCGCTTGATGACGCCAGCCTGCACGCGGTGCGTGCTGCGATTGCCACAGATATTGCGTCGTTGCGGGCGGTCCCGACGGTGGACGTGGAGGGCATCTACCTGCGTCTGGCGGCATTGATTGAACAGGCCGATACACTGGTGATCTTCCAGTTGCCGGAGCAGTCCGCGCAGCCGGCGCCGGAACCCGCCCGGAACTGGCAGGGCCGCCTGCAACAGGGCTACAAAGCCGCCCTGGCCAAGCTTTCCGACTACCTCATAATTCGCCGCCGGGATGTGCCCATGCAGGCCCTTATGGACCCGCAGTGGGAGGGACTGGTGCGACAGAACCTGCGTATGCTGCTGGAGCAGGCCCAGATCGCCGCACTTTCCGGTAACCAGACCCTCTACACTGCCAGCCTGGAGATGGCGCAGCAGTGGGTGGCACAGTTCCAGGAGTCTGACGAGGCCACCGCCCGCGCCATAGCTGGGGAGTTATCACAGCTGGCGGATCTCACTGTCGCGGTAGCGCAGCCCGATATTTCGCGATCACTGCAGGCGCTGAATGAGGCCGCCGAGTTGCGCCTGCAAACCGGAGGCAGCCAGTAGCTCATGCGTAAGCTATTTGCTATCGCTCTCGTCGCACTGCTGCTCGGGGTTGGTATTGTTGCTGTCATTGAGACCGATCCCGGCTATGTGCTGGTGTCCTATGCAAACTATACGCTGGAGGCCAGTCTGTGGGTGGGGTTGCTGCTACTCCTGCTATTGGTGCTATCGCTCTACCTGCTGCTGCAACTGGCCTACTGGGTTGTCCGCGGCCGACGCTCGCTGGCGTCCTGGCTGGGAACACGCAAGGCGCGCAACGCGCTGCGCCTCAGTACGTCGCGGCGTGATCAGCTTTACCGAGGGCAACTGGCTGACGGCACGACGCCAGTTATTGCGCGGGGCGCAGAACAACGAGATGCCTCTCATCAATTATCTACTGGCCGCCCGCGCCAGCGCGCAACTGCATGACACCGAGAAAGTGACGAGTATTTGCGCGCCGCCGGCGACGCGGAACCCGGCGCCGCCGTGGCGGTGGAGTTCGCCCTGGCTGAGATGAAATTGCAGGCCGGAGAATATCAGCAGGCCGTGGCGGCGCTGGACCAGGCCGACACGCAATGTCAGCCGCCACCCTTATGTCCTGAGTCTGTTGCGTCAGGCGTACGAGGGCTTGAATGACTGGGACAAATTGCTGGAACTGTTGCCGCAGCTGCAAAAACACAAGCTGCTCACCACGGGAGGAGTTTGAGCAACTGCAGCGCCAGGTTCACCGCAATCGCATGGCACAAGGCAGCACTGATCTCCAGCGATTGCGCGCAAGCTGGCAAACAGGTGCCGAAGCAGTTGCAGCGCGATGCCACAACGGTCGCGGCGTACGTGGATAACCTGATCAAGCTGGGAGACCAGGATGCGGCGGAGGATGCCCTGTTGCATGCCCTGAGACAGGAGTGGAGTGCGACCCTGGTGCGCCAGTACGGTTATGTACACAGCGTAAATGCTACTCGTCAACTGGCCCGGGCCGAGAGCTGGCTGATCGCCCACCCCGAGGATGCCCAGCTATTACTGTGCCTCGGCCGTTTGTCGGCCCGCGAAAAATTGTGGGGCAAGGCGCGGGACTATTTCGAGAGCTGTTACCGGCTGGAGCGCAGCGCCGAGATCTGTGCCGAACTGGGTCGCCTGTTGACCGGCTCTTGGCGAACCCCAGGTGGCCGCCGCCTACTTCCGCGAGGGATTATTGCTGCGTGAAGAGACGTTACCGGAGCTGCCTATGCCGGATAAAACCGTGCCTGACAGCCGTTTGCTGGCGCGCTTCTCAGCAGGTTCAAGTGCGGTATCGCGGCATCAGGGTGTTGCGACGCGCGCTACAGCGGGATACCGAGCTCGTCCCACAACTCATCGATACGCTGTTTTACCGCCTTATCCATGGCAATGGGGCGACCCCATTCGCGCTGGCTTTCGCCCGGCCATTTGTTGGTGGCGTCAAAGCCGACTTTCGAGCCCAGGCCGGAGACCGGTGAGGCAAAATCCAGATAGTCGATCGGCGTGTTCTCGATGAATACGCAGTCCCGCTGCGGGTCCATGCGCGTGGTCATCGCCCAGATGACATCCTTCCAGTCCCTGGCGTTCACATCGTCGTCGGTCACAATGACAAACTTGGTATACATGAACTGGCGCAGGAAGGACCACACGCCCAGCATGACGCGCTTGGCATGCCCCGGGTACTCCTTGCGCATGGTGACCACGGCCAGGCGGTAGGAGCAGCCCTCCGGCGGCAGGTAAAAATCCACTATCTCCGGAAACTGCTTTTGCAGTATCGGGATGAATACCTCATTGAGGGCCATGCCCAGTATGGCGGGCTCGTCGGGCGGGCGGCCCGTATAAGTGCTGTGATAAATCGGTGACTCGCGGTGGGTAATCGCGTCAACGGTGAACACCGGAAAGCGCTCCACCTCGTTGTAGTAACCGGTGTGGTCACCAAACGGGCCTTCATCCGCCATTTCGCCCGGCTCGATATAACCCTTCCAGTATGTATTCAGCGGTGGCAGGAACCTGCAGGCCGTGTTCGCGGCACAGCGGCGTGAAGCATTCCGCCAGTTCCGTCTTGCTGCCGCGCAGCAGGCCGGCGAAGGCGTATTCTGAAATGCGTATCGGGAATGGGCGTTACCGCCGCCAGGGTGGTGGCCGGGTCGGCGCCCAGCGCCACCGCGACCGGGTAGCGTTGTACCCGGGTGTTGGCGCTGCCACTCCCTGAAATCCAGCGCGCCACCGCGGTGCGACAACCAGCGCATGATCAGCTTGTTGCGCGCCAGCAGCTGCAGGCGATAAATCCCCAGGTTCTGGCGCTCCTTGTTGGGGCCGCGGGTGATGACCAGCGGCCAGGTAATCAACGGCGCCGCATCGCCTGGCCAGCAGGTCTGGATCGGCAGCAGGTTGAGGTCGACATCCGCGCCCTGCTTCGCGTGGTACTGGCAGGGCGGGTTGCGCACCACCTTCGGCGCCATGTGCAACACCTGTTTCAGCAGGGGCGCCTTGTCCCAGAGGTCGCGCATGCCCTTGGGCGCATCCGGCTGGCGCAGGTAGGCGAGTATTTCGCCGATTTCACGCAGGGCCTTGAGGTCGCGCGCGCCCATGCCCAGCGCGACGCGCTGTTCCGTGCCAAACAGGTTGGCGAGTACGGGCGTGCTGTAGCCTTTGGGATTTTCGAACAACAGGGCGGGTCCGCCCGCGCGCAGCGTGCGGTCGGCGATTTCAGTCATTTCGAGTTTGGGATCGACCTCGGTCTGGATGCGCACGAGTTCGCCGCGCTGTTCCAGTGCGGCAATAAAGTCCCTGAGGTCGGTGTATTTCACGATGGCTGTTTCTCCGTCAGCGTATCGCGTAGGCGCATATCAGCGCTACTTGCGCTTCATCGACTTGAAGAACTCGTCGTTGGTTTTGGTTTCCTTGAGCTTGTCAGACAGGAACTCAATGGCGGCCAGATCTTCCATGCCGTGCAGCAGTTTGCGCAGAATCCACATGCGCTGCAATTCATCATCGGCGGTGAGCAATTCCTCACGGCGCGTACCGGAGCGACGAATATTGATGGCCGGGTAGACGCGTTTCTCGGAGATCTTGCGGTCCAGATGCAGTTCCAGGTTGCCGGTGCCCTTGAACTCTTCGTAGATCACCTCGTCCATCTTGGAACCGGTGTCGACCAGGGCAGTTGCAATAATTGACAGGCTGCCGCCTTCCTCGATGTTACGGGCTGCGCCAAAGAAGCGCTTGGGGCGCTCCAGGGCATGGGCGTCGACACCCCCGGTCAGTACTTTGCCGGAGCTGGGAATCACTGTGTTGTAGGCGCGGGCCAGGCGAGTGATGGAATCCAGCAGGATGACCACGTCCTTTTTGTGCTCTACCAGGCGCTTGGCTTTCTCGATCACCATGTCGGCAACCTGCACATGGCGCGAGGGCGGTTCATCGAAGGTGGAGGCCACCACCTCGGCGCCGCGAATACCCACGGAGCGTTGCATTTCAGTCACTTCCTCCGGACGCTCATCAATCAGCAGTACGATGATGTAGCATTCGGGGTTGTTGGTGATGATCGCCTGGGCGATATTTTGCATCATGATGGTTTTGCCCGCCTTGGGCGGCGCCACCAGCAATCCTCGCTGACCCTTGCCGATCGGCGCAACCAGGTCAATTATGCGGCCGGTCAGGTCCTCGGTGCTGCCGTTGCCTGTTTCCAGGGTCAGGCGCTGGTCCGGGAACAGGGGTGTGAGGTTTTCGAACAGGATTTTGTGCTTGGAACTTTCCGGTTTGTCGAGGTTGACCTCGTCTACCTTTAACAGGGCGAAATAGCGCTCGCTGTCCTTCGGTGGGCGGATCTTGCCGGAGATGGTGTCACCGGTGCGCAGGTTGAAGCGGCGAATCTGGCTGGGTGAGACGTAGATATCGTCAGGTCCCGCCAGGTATGAACTGTCGGCGGAGCGCAGGAAGCCGAAGCCGTCCTGCAATATCTCCAGCACGCCGTCGCCGTAGATGTCCTCGCCACTTTTTGCGTGGCGCTTCAGCACGGCGAAAATAATATCCTGCTTGCGCGAGCGGGCCATGTTGTCCAGGCCCATCTCTTTGGCGATATCGATAAGTTCTTGCGTGGTTTTGGTCTTTAGGTCAGTTAGATTCATAGGGAAAACAAGTGTGCACGAGTGATTGGGGGAAGGAATAGTGTGTAACCGAAAACCGGTTGGCGATGCCAACTAAAAGTAGCTTTAACGTGGGTTTCAGAGTTTTTGTTATGGCACAGGGATGTGCGACGGATTTGAATGTAGCACGGCCCGATAGGGCCGTCTACCGCTTTTTTTATCAGGAAATGGGACAATCTGCGGTTTTGGGAGCCCGGACATGCCCGGACTCCGGACATTTAGATCACTTCCTGGATGAAATCCGTCAATTGCGTCTTGGACAGCGCGCCGACTTTGGTGGCCTCTGCGTTGCCGCCCTTGAACATGATCAGGGTCGGAATGCCGCGAATACCGAACTTTTGCGGAATCTCCGGGTTGGCGTCCACATCGACCTTGCACACCTTCAATTTGCCACTGTAATCGGCGGCGATTTCATCGAGCACCGGAGCGATCATCTTACAGGGACCGCACCACTCTGCCCAGAAGTCCACCAGTACGGGGACAGTGGAATTCAATACCTCTGCATCAAAAGTCGCATCGCTGACGTGTACGATCTGATCGCTCATGCTGTTCTCCGGTTGATCCGCGGTCGTTGTTTCCGCGTAAGTTTGAAGGGAGCCAATAATACCACCTGATTGTCAGTGTACAACTGCGGCGCTAGAGTTTTTTGGCATGCTGATATAGCCGATGGCTATGGACCGTTTCACTGCGCCGGTCACTGCGAAACGCAAATAAGAAAGAACCTGGTCATGATGGTTTTGTCATAATCTAACGTATAGTCTGCAGCGACTGGTAAAACAGTCGCTTTCACTGGTTTCAGGGCAATCACCTTGCATAAAAAGCAAATCGCTCGTTGTTACGCTTATCGGCCTGGCTCTCGCTGCCTGGTTCTATTTTGACCTGGGCAGTTTATTGCAGTTTGAAACCCTGCAGCAACGGATTGGCGACCTGCGCGAGTGGTACGGCAGTAATCCACTGCTGGCAGGCCTGATCTATTTCGCTGGCTACGTCGTGGTCACGGCTCTGTCGCTGCCCGGCGCGGCAGTGATGACATTGGCGGGTGGCGCGCTGTTCGGCTTCTGGTACGCGTTGTTACTGGTGTCATTTGCCAGCAGTATCGGCGCCACCCTGGCCTTCCTTGTGTCGCGTGTGCTGTTGCGAGACTGGGTGCAGAAGCGTTTTGGGCGGCATCTGGGCGCAGTGAATGCGGGGTTTGAAAAAGACGGTGCCTTCTATCTGTTCTCCCTGCGCCTGGTGCCGCTGTTCCCGTTTTTCCTGATCAACCTGTTGATGGGCCTGCTGCCCATTCGCAGCTGGCCTTTTTACTGGGTGTCGCAGTTGGGCATGTTGCCGGGGACGGCGGTTTACATCAACGCGGGCACCCAGTTGGGTCAGTTGGATCTCTCGCCGGGATTATTTCTGCGCCGCTGCTGGGCTCTTTTGTACTGCTGGCTATTTTTCCGTTCATAGCCCGCTGGCTATTGGCTTGTTTGCAAAGCCGCCGAATTCTCTCGCGCTACAGCAAGCCAAGGCAATTCGACAATAACCTGATTGTGATCGGCGCCGGGTCGGCGGGCCTGGTCGCTGCTCTCATCGCCGCTACGGTAAAGGCAAAAGTGACACTGATTGAGCGGCACAGGATGGGCGGTGACTGCCTGAATACCGGCTGTGTGCCCAGTAAGGCGCTGATTCGTTCTGCGCGTATTGCGCAGTATGCGCGGCGGGCAGAGGAGTTCGGCCTGGCGCCCATGCCGGTAGAGGTAAACTTTCCCAAAGTCATGCAGCGGGTGCAGGATATTGTCAGGACGATCGAGCCGCACGACTCGGTGGAGCGCTTCACCGCTCTGGGAGTGAATTGTGTGCACGGCGCTGCGCGCATTCTCTCGCCCTGGGCGGTGCAGGTTAACGGGCAGACGCTGACTGCGCGCACATATTGTGATTGCCACTGGTGCCCGCCCGCGGGTACCTGATATTCCCGGTCTTGCTGCGCTCGATTACCTTACGTCCGATACCGTGTGGGAGATCAGGGAGTTGCCGCAACGCCTGCTTGTAGTGGGCGCAGGCCCTATCGGTTGTGAACTGGCGCAGGCGTTTGCACGACTGGGCAGCAGTGTCACTCTGGTGACACACGCGGATCGCATACTGCCTCGGGAAGATCCGGAGGTAGCGGAGCTGGTGCAGGCCGAGTTCCGGCGCCAGCGTATCGCGGTACACCTCAATCATGACCCGCTAGTTTTTCAGCGCGGGCGAGGACGGGCAGACCTGTGTGTTCAATACCACACGTGGCGAGCAAAAATTGAGTTTTGACCGGGTACTGCTTGCCGTGGGTCGCAGTGCCAACGTGGAGGACATGGGTCTGGAAGAGCTGGGTATTGCAATTGGCCCGGCCGGTACCATCGCGGTAGATGAATACCTGTGCACTGCGATACCTACCATCTCTGTGTGCGGGGATGTGGCGGGGCCCTACCTGTTTACCCATATGGCCAGTCACCAGGCCTGGTATGCTGCGGTCAACGCCCTGTTTGGCCGCTTTCGCAGGTTCAGGGTCGACTACTCGGTGGTGCCCTGGGCGACGTTTACCGACCCGGAGGTGGCGCGGGTCGGCCTCAATGAGGACGAGGCGCGGCAACGGCATATCGCCTATGAAGTGACTCGCTACGAACTCGACGATCTGGATCGAGCCATTGCCGATGGCGAAGCTCATGGCTTTATCAAGGTGCTGACCGAGCCGGGCCGCGACCGTATACTCGGCGCCACTATCGTGGGGTACCATGCCTCGGAGTTGATCAATGAGTTCGTGCTGGCCATGAAGCATGGTCTCGGCCTGGGCAAAATACTGGGTACTATTCACATCTACCCGACGCTGAGCGAGGGTAACAAGTTTGTGGCCGGCGCATGGCGCAAGGCGCGCAAGCCCGAGGGCCTGCTGCGCTGGGTGGAGCGGTATCATCAGTGGAATCGACGCTGAGTACAAAGTGTAATTGCGCTGGCGTTATTGGGTAAGTTCGTCGCCTGTGAGCGGGCGCTCTATTATTAAAGAAGGAGAAGACAGATGAGCAGGGTTGCAGTGGTACTGGCCGGGTGCGGTTTTTACGATGGTGCAGAGATCAACGAAGCGGTACTCACGCTGTTGTGTCTGGAGCAGCAGGGCGCGAGCTACCAGTGCTTTGCGCCGAACGTACAGCAGATGCATGTGATCAACCACCTTACCGGGCAGGTGGTGGAAGGTGAATCGCGCAATGTGCTGGTGGAAGCGGCGCGAATAGCGCGTGGCAAAATTAAGGACATCAGGGAGGCGAAGGTCGATGAATTTGATGCGCTACTGGTGCCGGGCGGATTCGGCGCGGCAAAAAACCTGAGTAATTTCGCGGTGGCCGGTGCGGCGATGGTAGTGCAACCCGACTTCCTGAAGCTGGCGCGTGCGTTCCATGAAGCAGGCAAGCCCATAGGCCTGATTTGTATCGCACCAGTGATGGCTGCTGCCATCTGTGGCGAAGGTGCCCGCTGCACCATTGGCAATGATGCCGATACGGCGGCGGCGATCACTGCCATGGGCGCCGAACACCTGGAGTGCCCGGTATCAGAGGCGCGGGTGGACGTGGAGCGCAAGCTGGTCACGACACCGGCTTATATGCTGGCCGGCGGAGTGTCCGAAGCCTACAGCGGTATCAGCGAATGTGTAAAGGAGGTGCTGGCGCTGGCCTGAGGTGATGAGCGGTTCCTGGTATGTCTATGTACTGCGCTTGCGCTGACGGCTCACTTTATACCGGCGTGGCCACGGACCTTGAGCGGCGCCTGCTGCAACACAACGGCGAGTTGGCGGGCGGCTCCCGTTACACGCGGGGCCGCCGTCCTGTTGAATTGTTGTGGTCTGACGCCGAGTCGGACCGCAGTGCCGCCCAGCGGCGCGAGGCGGCGATCAAGAAATTGAGCCGCGACCAGAAATTGCGTTTGCTGCACGCTTGAGTCGGCGGTTTTTCATACTGTAACTACAGTGACAAGTTGGGTACCGCGAGCTATCCAAAGTCTCTCGACATGGCTAGTACTACTGCGAGAGCTCCTCCAGCGTTTGCTGTTGTTCCAGCCAGATGTCGTCCAGTTCCGCTGCGCGTACTTTCAGTTCGCCTTCGCGTTTCAGCAGGCCGGCCAGGGTCTGTCGGTTGGCTTCGCTATACAACTCGGTGTTGCCCAGCTGCTCCCGCAGTGCCTGCAGGGCCAGGTCCACTTCGGCCATTTCCGCTTCGGTTTTATCCAGTTGCTTCTGCAGTGGGCGCAGTTTGTCGCGCAGCTCTGCCGCCTGCTGGCGCTTTTCCTTGCGCGAGGTGTCGGTGGCGGCAGCATCGCGTTTTTCAGTCTGCCGGTAGCTCGACAGAATCCAGCGCTCGTAGCCTTCCAGATCCTCCCGGTATTCTTCGACACGGCCATCGTGGACCAGCAGCAGTTCCTCTGCGGTATTGCGCAGCATGTGGCGGTCGTGGCTGACCAGTACCAGTGCGCCCTCGTAAGCCTGCAGGGCGATTTCCATGGCGTGGCGCATGTCCAGGTCCAGGTGGTTGGTGGGCTCATCCAGCACCAGCAGGTTGGGCTTTTGCCACACTACCATGGCCAGCGCCAGGCGCGCCTTTTCCCCGCCCGAAAACGGGGCGACGGCGGTGGTGGCGGCAGCGCCGCGAAAATTGAATCCGCCCAGGAAATTGAGGATGTCCTGTTCCCGCGCAGCGGGGCTGAGGCGTTGCAGGTGCAGGGCCGGGCTGGCCTGCATGTCCAGTGCTTCCAGTTGCTGCTGATCAAAATAGCCGATGCTCAAATGCTCTCCGGTGGTGCGAGCGCCGCCCAGCAGGGGCAGTTCGCCGATGAGGCTTTTCAGCAGCGTGGATTTACCCGCGCCGTTTCTGCCCAGCAGGCCGTAGCGGCTGCCGGGCCGCAATTGCAGGTTTACCCCGGAAAGCACGGCCGTACTGCCGTAGCCCAGAGTGGCCTCGTCCAGGCGCAGCAGCGGATCGCTGTTTTTGCGCCGGCGGCGGGAAACTGAAGTCAAAGGGCGAGTCGGCGTGGGCCGGGGCCAGGGTTTGCATGCGTTCCAGTTCCTTCAGTCGGCTCTGTGCCTGCTTGGCCTTGGTGGCCTTGTAGCGAAAGCGGCGCACGAAATCATCGATTTCCGCAATGCGCCGCTGCTGCTTCTCATAGCCGGCTTGCTGGTTGGCCAGGCGCTCGGCGCGGTGCCGCTCGAAGTCGGAGTAGTTGCCTTTATAGGTGAACAGTTGTTGCTGCTCGATATGCAGGATGCGTTCGCAGGTGGCATCGATGAAATCACGGTCGTGGGAAATCATCAGCAGGGTGCCGGGGTACTGCTGCAGCCACTGTTGCAACCACAGCGTGGCATCCAGGTCCAGGTGATTGGTGGGTTCGTCCAGCAGCAGTATGTCCGAGGGTGTCATCAGCGCGCGGGCCAGGTTAAGGCGGATGCGCCAACCCCCGGAAAAATCGCTCACCGCACGCCCGGCCGCATCCTCGGCAAATCCCAGGCCCTGCAGCAGGCGCTGTGCGCGGCGCTCGGCGCTATAGCCATCAATCTCCTCAAGCTGGACGTGTGTGCGGGCGGCTTTATCGAATGCCCCGGCCGCTTCCTGGGCCGCTACTTCATCCCGCAAGCGGGCCAACAGCGCATCCCCGCGCCACACATACTCCCCCGCAGGAAGAGCCGTCGTGTGTATTTCCTGCGCCATATGCGACATGCGCAGCGTGTTCATGCCTTCGATGGTGCCGGCGTCGGCGCCCAGGTCCCCCAGCAACAGCGAGAACAGGCTGGATTTGCCACAGCCATTGGCCCCGATCAGCGCCAGTCGCTGACCGGGCTGAATGGTGACATTGGCATCCTGCAACAGCAGTTTGCTGCCGCGGCGCAGGGCGATATTGCGCAGTATGATCATGAGGCCGCGAATTCTACCCGCCGGGCGGGCGGTGGGCTAGTGTGCATTGGCACCGCTGGTGTAAGGTTTGACCGTGAATGGACAGGCGCACCGGTTACACCATGAGCAACCCGTTTTGGGACTATTCGCTTGCTACCTACACGTCGGGACGGGGTGGCGGCGATCTGTCTGGAGCTGCAGGACACCTTCGGCCTGGATGTGAACCTGTTGCTGTACGCAGCGTGGCTGGCACGCATGGACCAGCGTCTCAGCGACTGAGCATTTGGCCGCAGTGGAGGCGCGAAATCGTCGACTGGCGGGGCCGGGTGGTAGAGCCATTGCGCGCCCTGCGCCGACAACTGCAGGGCTACTACCCGGCGCAGGGCATACGCGATGAGATCAAGACATTGGAACTGCGCGCCGAACAACAGCAGCAGGATATGATGTGGGCCTGTTTTCAGAGGACTGCCGGTCTACCCCGGACCCCCCGGCCTTTGCGCGAAAATCTGGCTGCGGGTAGCGCAGTTCGCCAGCCCGAGGGATGCGGGATGGGAACTTACCCATGGATCGTCTGGTCACACTGTTCCCGTTGTGAGGCAGGGGTGGCGCCGGGGCGGGGCGGGTAGTAAGATGGGCGCCCGCTGCGAATGCTTGCTTTCCTGCGGATTTGAATGGATGGTTACCGGTGAATGGCCGGGGGTGATTGATCTGTGCCCTGAGCAAGACCTCGCTGTGACAGGAGTATCCGCAATTCTCACGATTTCATTGACCACTATTGACTATTATGGAACGAATTATGAAGAAGTATCTATTGCCGCTTGCCCTGGTCAGCGTTGTTGCCCTGCAAGCTTGTGACAAAGTAAAAACGCCCGCTACAGCCGGTGATGCAGCCAAGGCGCCCGCTGCAGAGGCAGCCAAGGCACCTGCCAGTGGAGGCGCCCTGACAACTACCGAGCAGCGTTTGAGCTACGGGATTGGCTTCAATCTTGGCCAGCGTATGAAGGCCGACAGTGTGCCGCTGGATGCGGCGTCCTTTAGTGCCGGGGTCTCCGATGTCATGACGGGCGCCAAGGCGCGCATGACCGAGGAAGAAATCGCTGCTGAAATGAAAGCCTACCAGGAAAAAGCCGCTGCTGAGCATGAAGCTGCCCAGAAGAAACTGAGCGAAGCAAATGTGGCGGCATCAACAGCATTCCTGGCTGAAAACAAGGCCAAGGAAGGGGTGACGACGACAGCATCCGGTCTGCAGTACGAGGTTATTACTGCGGGTACCGGCCCGAAGCCGAGCGCGGACGATACCGTGGAAGTGCACTACCGCGGCACTCTGGTGGATGGCACCGAGTTTGACTCATCCTACAGCCGCGGTGAGACCGTGACCTTTGGTGTAGGCCAGGTCATTCCCGGCTGGACAGAGGCGCTGCAACTGATGCCCAAGGGTTCCAAATGGAAGCTGGTGATTCCGCCTGAACTGGCCTACGGTGCCGGTGGTGCCGGGCAGGTGATCGGACCTAACGCAGCACTGGTCTTCGAGGTGGAACTGATTTCCATCCCAAGCCAGGACAAGCCGGCTGACGCCAAAGCAGCAGCGAAGCCCGCTGCCAAGTAGGACTAGGTGGACTGCGGCGCCTGATTTTTTACCAGGCGCCTGTGTCGATTGTGAAGGCCGGCGATAAGCCGGTCTTCGAGTACAAAGCGCGACTCCAGCACCTCTCCCAGGGCTGACAGATCGCGCTTTAATTTTGCCAGATGACCCCCGGCATTGCCGTATTTTTCCTCATACGCCAGGATGACCTCCGTGGTATCGCCGATCGCCGGCATCAGTTTCTCGGCCAGCGTGCAGCTGTCATCGCCAAAACTTTCCGCTTCATTGATCAACTCGTGAAACACTTCGAAATGGCCTGCAGAAACGTAGTCCACCAGTAGTTCGCACAGCGCTTTCTGGCGTTGCTCCAGCGCTTCATCATCCAGGCGGCTGTCCAGCGTCACAACAATCTCCGTGTACTTGCCCAGAACCGCTCGTCGCTCCTTGAGCCAGCGGGTTAGCAAATCCTCTACGGCCTCAAATTGCTGCTTCGCGTCATTTCTCTTGTTGGGCATGATCGACTCCTTTCCCTCTCGGTTGTATAACTGACCCGTGTCTTACTTCTGCTCTGGATAAGTGCGCACGGTCTGCCACAGGCAGACCAGTATCGCAACGCTGAACACTGCCAGGGTTTGTTCCGGGATGCTGAAACCGAGGAAGGTCCACTGGATTTCTGCGCAATTGCCGTCGCCCGCCAGCAACGATGCTCAGCGTGTCCCGGAACGGCAGATTTTCCAGCATGTAATCCAGGCTGGGACCGCAGGCCGGCACCTGGTCCGCAGGCAGGTGTTGCAGCCACACATGGCGGGCGGCGACCGCGGCACCTGCCCAGGCGGCCAGTCCACACAGCGCGCCGTACACCCTGCGGCCCCAGTGTCGGGGATTGTGCAATGCACCGATCAGGGCTATCACGCCCCACAGCACCACAAAAACCCGCTGGGTCATGCACAGGGGGCAGGCCTCCAGTCCCATGTATTCCTCAGATACAGCCGCGCAAATAACATCGAGGTGATGGCCAGAAGTACGAGGCCAATAAATACCAGGCGGGGGGAAAGTGCTTGCAGCATGTGTCTCGATGTCCTTGCTATTGCAATATGATCAACGGGGTGACGGAAGTACACTAGGGACTTTTCAGGTCCAGTGCAACGGTCGGTCGTGTTCAGGCTGATCACAATGATGCGGCGCGCTGCGCGCAGAATGACTGCAAGTGCGGGTAGAAGTTCAGGAAGGCCTGTTCCAGCAAGTCTTTTGCCGGGGACAGTTCCCGGTCAATGTCCAGAAATGGATTGTGGTGCTTGAAGCGCTGGCCGATGCGTGTGGCAGTGGCCAGCACGGTTTCCCACTCCAGATAAAGGTTGAGGACATCGTACTCGACCAGGCGCGCCAACATGCTGCGGGCGCCCGCGCTCAGTACGCAATTCATGGGCGATCAGGGTGCGATAAACCTCGCTGTTGAAGTGCGGTAGCGGGACCTCGGAAAAGTTTGACCAGTGCAGGCTGAGGTAGTGGTCAAAACTGAGATCGATCAGGATGCCGGCATAGCGCCTGAGACTCTGGGGCAGTTCCCGGCGCAGTTGCTGGATCAGGGGGTGTCCGTCGGTATAGGCGTCTATGGCGCGATGCAATTTTATGCCGCGTTCGAGGCCCGGCGGCAGTGCGCCGCGCAGCGGACCCTTGATATAGTCCCCTTCCAGTCCGCCGGCAAGCAGACCTTCATCCGGCCAGGCCAGATGGAAATGGGCCAGGAAGTTCACCGCCCGACGCCTTACAGGGTCTTGTATTGAGTAAAAAAATTATCCAGGTATTGCTCGAAGCTGACATCGTCAGACTTGCTCTATTGCCCGCTGCGCCAGCAGTGAACGTTCGAGTCTCTTCATCGAAGGCGCTCTGGACATCCGCGGCCAGCGGTCGTTCGCGAAAATACTGCGCCCACTGCTCGCTGTAGGTCATGGCCAGTCTAAAGAAGGACAGCTTCCGGTCGCGCATCTCCCGCAGCATGCGGGCGGAGGGCGTCAACTCCGGGTCCGCTACCTTGGCCAGCTGGTTGTCCAGGCTGGCGCTGTAGTCGCCGGACTCGTGTACTGCATCAAGCAGTGCGGCGATCGGGCGCATCGCGTGGAGCATGTCCCGCGCCCATTGAACCATGGGAATCTCCCGGTGCCGTTATTGAGCAGCAGGCCCGGCAGCCTGCCCGAATTGACCACAGCCTCAAGATTGGCGGCCTGCGCAACTTGCTCGCCAGCCTCGCAGGCCGGGCTTTCTTCCAGCAGGCAGTACAGCAGGAAGGTGTCCATGAAACGCATTTGCCCGGCGTCCAGGCCGACCGGGCGAGAATGGGCTGATGTCCACGCAGCGCACTTCGACATATTCGATGCCGGCCCTGACCAGCGCGCACAGTGGAGACTCCCCTGCATCGACCACGCGCTTTGGGCCGTATGGGGCTGTAAAACTCATTTTCGATTTGCAGCAGGCTGTCATTCAACTGCTGGTAGTCGCCGTGCTGGCCGGAGGGGATGTCCCGGTAGGCAGGGTGTGGTTGCATAATGGCGCTGGGACAGGGTGTTGACATAATTGTCGAGCGAGTTGTAGCAAACGTTCAGGCGTTTCTGGGCGTCGCTGTTATAGCCCAGTCCGCCCATTCGCAGTGCCGTGCCATAGGGCAGATACAGACTCTTGGCTTCCTCATCAAATGCTTGCAGGCCATGGTTGTCGCGACCCCTGAGGAAGCTGGCGCACACCGCCGGCGATGCGCCAAACAGGTAGATCAGCAGCCAGGAGTAGCGACGGAAGTTGCGAATCAGTCCGAGGTAGCGCGTCACTGATATAGTCCTGCGCGTTCACCGGGTCGGCCGGCACTTGCCCACGCCTGGTCCCAGTAAGCCTGGGGCATGGAAAAGTTGTAGTGAATTCCGGCGATGGCCTGCATCAGCCGCCCGTAGCGGTGACCCAGGCCGTAACGATAAACCGTCTTCATGCGGGCCACATTGGAGCTGCCGTATTGTGCGACCGGTATGCCCGCATCGCCGGCCACAATACAGGGCATGCTGGCCGACCACAGTATTTCGCCACCGAGGTGTTGGTAGACGAAGCTGTGAATGTTTTCCAGCGTTTGCAGGCAGTCTTCAATACTGGTGCTGACCGGTGTAATGAATTCCAGCAGCGCCTCTGAATAGTCAGTGGTGATGGAAGAGTGGGTGAGGGCTGAGCCGAGGCCTGCCGGATGCGGAGTCTGTGCCAGCTTGCCCTCGGCAGTGATGCGCAGGCTCTCTTTTTCAATCCCGCGATTGATGCCGGTGAGTCACGCCCCGGGCGTCCGGCTGTGCCAATGCCTGCAACTGCTGTCTGCAAATGGGAAGACAACGGAAACTCCTTTTGATGAACAGGCGTGCCGACAGCGCGAGGCCGGTGCCGGGCAGATGTCTCCCGGGGCGGCGTTCCTGAACGGCCCCAAGTGTAGCTGCCAATGTCAGTCGAGTACAGGTGCGCTGGACATCCGGCGACTACGGGGCGATGAGTTCAGGTAATCCGGTCCATGGTATTTCTGCAGCAGCTGGCAGGCGAAATTGTTCTGTACCTCACTGTCCTGGCCGGTGGCCAGCATGATGCGCGACAGGATCAGGCCATAGCGCATGCCAGCGAAAATCTGGTAGTAGTTGTAGTCACGTGCGGAGAAATCCGGATGCCTGTTCCCACCGGGTAATGGTTTGCTCATAAGTGGGCAAGCCTTCCAGTCGCGGCATTCCCAGACCCTCGGCGAAGGTGGCATCCAGGTAGTTGAACCAGGCCAGGTCCTGCACCGGATTGCCCAGCACCGCCATCTCCCAGTCCAGAACAGCAGCAATACCGTCCAGCGAGTGGCTTGAAGATGATGTTGCCCAGGCGAGCGTCACCCCAGCACAGCACGGTGGGCTCATCCTTTGGCTGGTTGGCCTGCAGCCAGTCCAGCGACCTGCTGGCAGATAGGTGTGTCCGGCTCCCTCCAGGGCCCAGTCGAGATAATGCTGCCAATACGCCAATTGCTGCTGCAGGGGAGTCATTCCCGGCTCGTGGAGTCTGGCGAACCCCAGTTTCTGGTAGTCCAGCTGGTGGTAGCGTGCCATGGTGTCTATCGCCGCTTGCCACAGACCCTGGCGCTGCTGGACGCTGGTTTCATGCATCATCCAGCCGTCCATGTTGTAAGGTGGCATATCGGTGGGAATACGACCCTCGGTGCGTTTCATCAGATAGAACTGTACGCCCAGCAGCGACTTGTCCTGTTCCAGCCCGCGCAATTCGGGTACCGGGATATCACTGTTGCGTCCGATGGCATCCATCACCTCGTATTGCAGACCCAGGTCGTAATCCGGAAATACCGGGCGCTCGATGGAGGGTTGCAGTCGGGCCACGACCGGTTCACTGTGTTGTTGCCCGTCCTCCTGCCAGGTCAGGTCAAACAGCAGGGTCACATTGGACATGCCGGTGGCCTCCGGAATGGAGAGCTCCGCGATGCTGACTGCATGGCCCCGGTGCGCCGAAATCCAGGATTCCAGCTTGCGGCGCGTGCCGTCAATATCTTCAATGAGTGGCGTAGGGCGGGTGTTGTCCACGTTGTGGCTCCTCGGTTGTCGTTATCCTGAGCAGCATAGAATACTTGCGGCGATGCCCTCTGGCTACTGTGAGCCGAATCGTGAGGATGTGCCGCAGGCTGCACCGAGGTAAACGGAACATCCTGAACCGTGATATTCAATGCGTTTGGAGACTTGTCCGTTGGCGGCAAGCTGCTAAAGTATCACGCAATAATCGAGGGGAGTGTCCAGTGAGAATTACCGAGTGGCTGAAAATCCTGTCTACAGAGAACGGCTCAGATTTGTACCTGAGCACGGGTGCTCCGCCGTGTGCCAAGTTTCAGGGCGAACTCAAGCCGATTGCGAGCGATATCCTGCAGCCGGGCGAGATCAAGGAAATCGCCTACGAGATCATGGACCCGACCCAGCGGGCGACGTTTGAACAGGAACTGGAGATGAACCTGGCCATGTCTATCTCGGGCTACGGGCGTTTCCGCGTCAATATTTTTCTGCAGCGCAACGAGGTGGGTATCGTAGCGCGGAATATCGTCGCGGATATCCCGCGCTGGCAGGATCTGCGCCTGCCGCCGATCCTCACCGAGGTGGTCATGCGCAAACGCGGGTTGCTCCTGTTTGTGGGTGCGACGGGTTCGGGTAAGTCAACTTCGCTGGCAGCGCTGATCGATTATCGCAACAGTAACAGCAGCGGCCATATCGTGACTATTGAGGACCCCGTGGAGTATGTCCACAGCCACAAGAAGTCCATCGTCAACCAGCGCGAAGTCGGGGTGGACACGCGCAGTTGGCACAACGCGCTGAAGAACACGCTGCGGCAGGCCCCGGACGTGATACTGATCGGTGAGATCCGCGACCGGGAAACCATGGAGCACGCTATTTCGTTTGCGGAGACCGGCCACCTGTGTATTTCCACGCTGCACGCCAACAACGCCAACCAGGCGCTGGATCGCATTATCAACTTCTTTCCGGAAGAGCGGCGACCACAGTTGTTGATGGATTTGTCGATGAACATGCAATGCATTGTGTCGCAGCGACTCATCCCAACGTTGACGGGCAAGCGCTGTGCTGCCATTGAGGTGCTATTGGGTACTCCCATGATTGCCGATCTCATCCTCCGAGGGGAATTGGATGGTATTAAGGAAATCATGCAAAAGTCGGAGAATATGGGAATGAAGACCTTTGATACCGCGCTGTTTGAGCTGTATCAGGAAGGACTTATTACTGAAGACGAGGCGCTGCGCAATGCCGACTCGCTGAACAATGTGCGGCTCAAGATCAAATTCGCCAACGAGGAGGGGGCACCAGGCAGTGGCGGCGGATTCATGGGACTCAGCCTCGCAAGTCTCGACGAGGGCCACTCAGGCCCGGGCTGATTAGGCGATACCCTCAGCCCGCAGGGTCGGCATGACCTCATCTATAAACAGTTCCAGGCTCTGCCATGCGAGATCCGGGTGGATACCCCCGCATAAGGGGTGAAACATGATCGGTTGGGCGCTCACCATGCCGCGTGCCGCGTCTATAAGCTCCTTTGGACGATAGACCTTGTAGGCACCGCTGGCACGCAAGTCATCGCAATTGTCATAGTACTTGTAGGGGCTGAAAACCTCGGCCTTTTCCGCCCATGTTGCATACATATTGGTCTCATGCTGCACATGGGGAGCAATCTTCTGCCAGTAGGCTTCGGGTTCCTGTGAGACAAAGGTTACCGTGGAGGGCGCCGCCGGCATTGGCCCAGGGTCGGGCTTGCCCAGCTTTTTCAACTCTTCCCGATAGTATTCAAATATTTCAGGACCGGAGGGGATGAAGAAATCTGCTTCCCTGGCGGCGCGTTGCGCCGCAGGTCTGCTGCTGCCACCCATCAGGATCATGGGTCGAGGCTGGCTAAAGGGTGTCGGGGTGATGGTGATGGTGCGACCTTCGTACTCAAAAGTCTCCCCGCTCCACGCTTTCTTGAGAAAAGGGCCAATCGCGTCCATGTACTTTTTGCGCACGCTGAGGTCTTTCCCAACGGCATTAAACTCTTCTTCCCGGTAGCCACCGCTGAGAATAGGGATAACGCGACCGCGACTGATAGTATCCAAAACCGTCAGGTCCTCAGCCAACTGCACCGGATCGTGCAGCGGTGCAATCAGTGCCGAGATAAAGATGCGCATGCGGCTGGTGCGGGCGGCGATGGCGGAGGCGAATACCAGTGGCGAGGGACAGTAGCCGTCCGGTGAGCCGTGGTGCTCTGACAGGTGCACGCTGCCAATGCCTTTCTCATCCCCCCAGGCGCACATGTCAATCGCAGCCTGGTAGAGATCGGCCTGCGATACCTTTGCTATTCCGGGTTGGCGCATATCAAAGCGCAACATCACATCAGCCATGGATGGACCTCGTCATCAGAATTGGCCGGACCCGGGCTGCTGCGGCGTATGCCTGCGCACGCAGGACCTGGACTTTGCGGGACTCAGCCCTCCAGCGCCACAATCAACGCCACCCAGCGCTCAATATCGGAGTTATCAGCATTCAGTATATGGAAGCCCGCCATCCAGGGGTACTGCGCGTCCTTGCGCGGCAGGCACCAGCGGACCTCTCCCGCCAGGTACAGAGTGCCTTCTGCGCCCGGCAGGTCAACGCCAATTTGTAGAATTGCGCCGATGGTCAGCTCCTCCTCCAGGATGACTTGCAAGCCACCGCGGGAGACGTTCAGGGACTTGCACGTGATCATCCTTCCGGATTCAGCCTGACCCAGACGGGGAGACAGCAGCTCGATGAAGGTAGTACTTTCAATCGGGAGCCGCAGATGTTTCCTTCTCTGTTCAGGCATGGATATTCCCCGTCGCTATTGATCCAGTTTTTTTCGAACCTCGGTGACTACATCCCGGAAGTTCGAGTTGGTTTCAAGAATCTCGACCAGGCCGCTGTCTATGAGATTGTGCAATTCCTGGCTGCTAACCTGCCGCATTTTGACGCCGTTACGGTTCACAAAAATGTAGTAACCCTCCTCCGGGTCGTGCACCGCCAGTCGCGCCATCAGGGGGGTCTCGCCGTCGTGGAACCCCAGCCAGGCGCCCATTGGCAGATTGATCTGTCGCTCTTGCGTGTCACTGTGCTCAGTGTGATCGCCCTGAGCTGCACTGTTGTCAGGAGCCTGTTCCGCAAGAGGGCCTGCGCCTGCGTCGCTATCCGTGGCTTGCCCGGAGAGATGGCCCAGGCTTGCGCCCTCGTTCTGTTTCTCACCAGCGGGATGGTCAGCTCCAGTCTCTATAGCCGCAGGCTGTGGTATAAAGTAGCCACCTCGCGCCTTGATTTCCTCGGCCTGTTCAATGAGGAAGCCACCGCTGTTTCCTGCTTTTTTGCCGACGGCACGTTGTTCACCGGGATCCTGTCGCGCCTTTGCCACCTCTGTATCGGATTGAAGCTCACGCTGGTCTTGCATTGGAAGCTGCTGGTTCTCCTGCTCCGGTATCTTTTCGACCATCTCCGGTCTGGATTCCGGCTCCCGCTCTGGTTCCGGTTCCAACTTCGACTTTGACCGTAACGTCGATACTGTCTCCGGTTGCGGCTGCGGTTCATATTCCTGACTTGATGCAGTTTCTGTTTGCGACAGCGCGCTGACCAGGGCATCCAGTATTTCGACAGAGTCGATGCCCACCGCATAGGCCAGGCACAGACTGAAACTCGCCCCGCTGTACAGAGGCTTCACCTTATTTTGCTCCAGTAAGCGGTTAAACTGTGCAAAGCTTAGCTGCAAGACCTTTATTCCAGCCATATTGGTGAACAAAAGCTGCTGCGATTGCTCCATCTTGAGCACCAGTTGTACGCGCACAATCCCCTCGTCGTTATCCACGCTGAACCACTGTCCTTCCTGCCAGCTTTTCAGTGCGTGCGGATTTTGTTTCTCGTCGCTATTGGCATGGTCACCCTCTACCGCGATGGGATCTATGCGCTGAAGTTCAAGCGGTTGGCGACGCAGGATACGCAGGTGGGCGCGTTCGACCAGTCCCATGGCCTCGTTCACCGCTTCCGTGTCATGGTGCAGGCTTAGCAGCCAGCGCCGCATCTCTTTCGGGAGCTGCGTAACGACCTCAAATATGTGCTGGCGACGTGCTTCCTGCGCTTCATCCATACTTTGCAGCGAATCCAGCAGAGTCTCGGTAGTGGCAGACATTTTTTGCCAGTACTCGGAGTCTTGTCCGAACTTCAACAGGAGCAACTGCGCGCTTGTGTACCAGGGCCCTTTAACGAATTCGCCGATTTCTTCGGGTGCGGGATACTTTTCCAGTAGCGCATTGATCATTTGCGCGCCAACCTGCTTGGCGGCGGCGGTTTTGACTTTCCCGGCCTCGGTTTCGACCACTCGTTGGACCATGCGCTGGGCCCGCGCCTGATCGCGTTCCGCTGCTGCGGAAAATTCGGTGCAGATGCCTGCCAGGTTAACGGAGTTGTTATCAAACCATTCCCGGGACTGGTCGACCGCCCTGGTAACCTGTTGCTCCAGGATGACGCCCACCCTGTCCAGTCGCGATTGCCAGCCAATGGCCCTGGCCTGGATGTTATCCAGCAGCTGGTGAAGGGGGTGGATGCCTGGCTGCATGAAGCCGGGGTCCGTGATGGCAAACGCGGCCGACAGTGGCTTGAGGCGGCGAACCTGCGCCGCGAGGCGACCCTCCAGTGGAAATTGTTTCTCCCATAGCTCCAGCGCCTTGCCCAGCCAGCGCAAAATGGCGATCTGCTCCCTGGATGGCGTGGCGGGATCACCGATCGCCTCGGTCTGGCCCACGATGGCAACCCAGGGGGAAAGGTTGAAATTGTCGATGTTTTTCAGGTACTGGAGCAACTCGTCAAGTTGCATGGGGTGAGCGTTACTGCCAACCCCTGGCGGCTCCGCATAGCGGTCCAACACCAGCTCGAGTAGTGAACAGGGGAATGGAACATGTTCGGCACCGAGTTTCAGTGGCTTAGTTTCTCTAAAATCATTGCAATGAAACAGCCCCACAGCAGTACGAGGACTACCAGGCGCCATTTGCCCGGAGGCGGTTGGTCCCTAAGCGCAAAAGAACGTTTAACGATGTTATAGGATCCACACGCAGGGCACTCTCCGAGTGGACCACTTTTTACTCCGCGGTAGCTGCAATCTTTGCAGTGGTAGGCCATGGGGGCTATCGGGTGCTCTTCAGAAGTTGGTCGACGATGCGTTCGAGTTGCTTAAGGTTATTGCATTCAGCGCTAAAATGACAGGCGCTTTGGTAGCGCAGCATCTCTGAATCGCCACTTCCCCACGCCCTGCGCGATTCAGGATTGAGCCAGATCACCTGTCGTGCACGCTGGTAGATGCTTTGCAGAATATCGAGTTTTGGGTCGCCATGGTTATTGCGGGCATCGCCGAGAATAATCACCGTGGTATTACTGTTGATATCGTCCATGGCCAGTCTGGCGAAGTCCATCAGGCTATTGCCATAATCGGTGGCCCCGCCGTATTTCCAATTCACCACTTCAATAGCCTTTTCGACCGGGTAGTCATCAAAGTACGCACTAACTTCACCCAAGATGACTGGAAAATGCGAAACTACGGACTTTGGCAGTACATCCTGCAGGCTGTAAAGAAATAGCAGCAAAAATTTGGCATAGGCGGCTACTGAGCCGCTGACATCGCACACCGCCAGGATCTGGGGTTTTTCCTTCTTCACCTGTCGCCAGTAGGTGTTGAACATTACGCCGTCATTGGGTATGCCCCTGCGCAGGGTTTTCGCCATATCCAATCGACCGCGCTTGAGCAGTTTGCGTTTGCGCGAATGACGGGTGACCAGTTTCTTAGCCATTTTCCGTATCAAATCCTGCACTTTGTGCAGGTAAATGTGTTCGATATTGTTCAGTCGGGTCCTGCTCAGGATATCGTCCATGAACTGTCGGGTTTTGCCCTCGGCGTGTAACAGATACTCGCGCTCCACATAATCCCGTACCTGCTCGCGCAGAATATCGCGGTAGCGCTGCAGCACTGGCTAGCGCGGGACTCTCGTGCTTGTTCCAGTGAAATCACCGCATTACGGATTTGCTCCTCACCCATCGCGTCGAGTATCCGGCGTGTGAACTGGCCTTTCTGGGTAAACATCTGGATTTGCCGCAGCCCCACGCGCTCGGCCGCCTGGTTCATCGCCAGTGTCAGCTCGGAGCGGTCATTGTTGACCAGGTTCTGCATCAGCGGAGTTTGCAGCAGGGCCTGCAGTGTCGGGTTATTCTCGGCGGCCAGTTGCAGGGCGGCGACCCGCGCCGCGGCGAAGTCTGCAGCCTGCTGCGTTGCATTGGCTGTAGGCGATGGGACCACCTCCCCGTCCACGGTGGCCGCTATTTCCGCAGCAGAAAAATCGGCAAGGTCGTGTTGAAAAAACCGGTCGAAGCAGTGCATGAAGATTACTTCTTCTTCCGGTGTTTTGGCCAGTGTCATGGCCAGGCCTTCGCGCAGCAGGCTGCGATCGGAGTAACCCAGGGTGGCGGCAACGTCTACCGCATCGAGCGTCTCCGCCGGGGAAATCCTCACCTCATGCGTGCGCAGAACCTGAATAAAGTTGACCAGACTGGACTGCACGGCCGCTATTACCTCGCCTGCTTGTCGACCAGGCGGTCTCTCACCAGTGCGCGCAGTTCGGAATCCGTGGCTTCGATGTCTTCTTCGTACTTCAACAAGACGTTGAGTGTACTGCGCACCAACTCCTCTTCGAGGTGCTCAGCATGTAACAGCAGCAGACTGCGCGCCCAATCAATGGTTTCCGAAATAGCGGGAGCTTTCTTGAGGTCAAGCTGGCGCAGGGAATGTACAAAGCCCACCAACTGTTGGCGCAATTGTTCGTCGACGTCCGGTACGCGACTGCGAATTATACGCTCCTCCAGTTCCACCGTGGGGAAGGGGATATACAAGTGCAGGCAGCGTCGCTTGAGGGCATCGGAAATATCCCGCGTATTGTTGCTGGTCAGGAATACCATGGGTGCCGTGCGGGCTTTTACAGTGCCGATCTCAGGGATGGATACCTGGTAATCTGAAAGAATTTCCAGCAACAGCGATTCGAATTCGTAATCGGATTTGTCGACTTCATCGATCAGCAGAATCGCGCCTTTCTCCTGCTGCATTGCCTTGAGCAGCGGACGCGGCTCCAGAAACTCCTCCGAGTAGAAAATATCCCCGAACTGATGCAGTTTGGCGACGGACTCAGCAAGGCCATGCGCGCCTTGTAACAGGTCACCGAGTTTTTCCTTGAGCACCTGGGTATACAGCAACTGTTTGCCGTATTTCCATTCGTACAGCGCCTTCGCCTCGTCCAGTCCCTCATAGCACTGCAGACGGATAAGCGGCAGGTCGAGCAATAGGGCAATGGTTTTGGCAAGTTCAGTCTTGCCGACTCCGGGAGGGCCTTCAACAAGAACAGGTTTGCGCAGCTGGAATGCCAGGAATACCGCTGTTGCGATCTTGCGGCTACATATATAACCGTGAGATTCGAAACCCTGCTCTATTTGCTCGACAGATGCGAGCTGCGGAAAGTTTTGTGTGTGCACCGGCTTACCCCTGTCATGAAGGCGCTATTGTACGCGATACGACCCGGCAGAAAACACGACTATCCGCCGGTTGTATTCATAAAACGGACAATATCCGGTGTCGCGTCGAGATTAAAGTGATGGCGCTCGGGTTTGATTGCCATCGCGTCAACAATCGTCCTTTTGAGTGCGATCGGGGTGTAGCCTGGAGAGCGCAGCACTCCGCGCAGATCCACCGAATGCTCATTGCCCAGGCACAGTAGCAGACGCCCCTCTGCCGTGACTCTGACCCTATTGCACAAGTGACAGAAGTTTTGGCTGTGGGGCGAAATGAAGCCGATCCGGGTTGTCCCAACCCCGATACGGAAGTAGCGGGCGGGACCGGCGTTGTCGTGGGAATCCCCCAGCGGATCAAGCGTGTACTGGCGTGAAATGATGGCGCGCAGTTCCTCGCTACTACAAAAACTGAGGGCGCGGTCATGTTCATCAATGAGCCCAAGCGGCATTTCTTCGATAAAGGCAATATCAATACCGCGCTGCTGCGCGAAGTTCACCAGTTCCAGCACTTCGTCCTCGTTGCGGCCCTTGAGAATAACGGCGTTGAGCCTTATTTGATCGAAATTCGCTGCGATCGCGGCGTCGATACCGGCTATCACCTGATCCAGGTTGCCGTGCCGTGTGAGCTGGCGGAATCTGCGTGGTTGCAGGCTATCCAGACTGATGTTGATGCGCTTTACGCCAAACTGTCGCAATGTTCCGGCGAGACGCTGCAGCTGGGAGCCGTTGGTGGTTATCACCAATTGGTCGAGACCGGGGAGTTGCCCCAGTGGCTGGATCAGCGACAGAATATTGTTGCGAATGAGGGGCTCGCCACCGGTCAGGCGTATCTTGCGAACCCCCAGTTCAACAAAGGCGCGGGCCACCTCGAGAATCTCCTCGAGTGTGAGAATGTGCTGTTTGGGCACAAAAGTCATATCCTCGGCCATACAGTAAACACAGCGAAAATCGCAGCGATCTGTGACTGACAGGCGCACATAATCAACACGGCGTTGAAAGCGGTCGATCAGTACGTTGGGAAGCGAATTCATAATGGCCTGCAGTGTAGCGTTTATGGGAGGGCTACTCCAGCGCGGGGTTTACTCTACCTATGGAGTGCGACAGGATGGGACGCAAATTCAAAAGCAGGGAGTACAGGGTTGTCTGCGATAGGTAAGTTTGCACTTTGGATGGGCCCGCTGCTCGGGATGGTCGCCGCCGCAGCGTGCATGGTCTCCGGCTATGGCTTCGATATGGCGACCGTGGGGTTCGTCGCGGCTTTGTGTGTCATCTGGTGGGTGTTTGAGCCAGTCCCTATACCAGTCACCTCTCTACTACCATTAGCGATACTGCCCCTGTTAGGTGTGCTGAGTCCGGAGGAAGTGGGCCAGGCCTATGGATCCCCGCTGATACTGCTGTTATTGGGGGGCTTCCTTTTGTCAAAGGCGATGGAGCACTCCGGGGCGCATCGCCGGTTAGCCATCGGGATGATGGGTGTATTTGGGGTCAGTAGCGGTCGCAGGCTGGTGATGGGGTTTATGGTGGCGACAGCCATGTTGAGTATGTGGATATCCAACGCGGCCACAACGTTGATGATGTTGCCCGTGGCAGTGGCAGTGCTGGATGCAGTCGACGACAAGTCCAGGCTGGGGCCACCGCTGCTGCTGGGTATTGCCTACGCGGCCAGTATCGGTGGACTGGGAACACCGATTGGTACGCCGCCAAACCTGATTTTCATGCAGGTCTATGCGCAAACTACAGGCCAAACCATCAGTTTTACCGAGTGGATGGGCTGGGCTGTCCCGGTCGTTGTGCTGATGGTGCCGGCAACGGCCCTGATCCTGACGCGCAATCTGGGTGGTGCGCTGCAGTTGCAGCTGCCCGAAGCGGGTCCCTGGCGCACACATGAGCGTCGCGTAATGCTTGTGTTCGGCCTGACCGCGCTGGCCTGGATCACCCGCAGTGAACCCTTCGGCGGGTGGATGGAATGGCTGGGTTTGCCAGGCGCCAACGATGCTTCAGTAGCCTTATTGGCAGTTGTCGTTATGTTTCTTGTGCCCGATGGCAAGGGCCAGCGACTGTTGAGCTGGGAGCGCGCCAGTACTATTCCATGGGGTGTATTGCTGCTATTTTCGGGCGGCATTTGCCTGGCCCAGGGGTTTGTCAGTTCGGGTATGAGTGAACTGATAGGTCAGTGGCTCGCGCAGATGACCCGCATGCCTTTGTTTGCGCTGCTTGTCATGATTTGCCTGGTTGTCACATTCCTGACAGAAACCACATCCAATACCGCCACCGCTGCGCTGCTTATGCCAGTACTGGCAGCCGCGGCCCTGGCGGCGGGAATCGCCCCGGAATTAATGATGGTGCCGGCGGTAATGAGTGCCAGCTTTGCGTTCATGTTGCCCGTGGGCACCGCGCCAAACACGATAGTCTTTGGCAGCGGGCTCATTACCACCGCCCGCATGGCGCGGGAGGGGTTCCTGATCAACCTGTTGGGTGTCGCCGTTATCAGCAGCGTGTGCTACATCGTGCTCAGCTGAGCGGGCGACCTGGTCATTGCGCGTCTAGAGCAGGGCCATCATGGTTTCGGCAGAGCTTACGTCCACACCGGGGCCGGCTTCCACGTTGAGATGGGTAACAGTGCCATCCTCGACGATCATGGCAAAACGCTGGCTACGGGTGCCTAGCCCAAATCCGCTGCCGTCCAGCACCAGGCCCAGCGCTTTGGTGAAATCGGCATTACCATCTGCCAGCATCAGCAGTTCCCCGGCATTCTGGGCCTTGCCCCAGGCACCCATGACGAATGCATCATTGACTGCCATGCAGACAATGGTGTCGACTCCCTTGGCCTTGATCTTGTCCGCGTTCACTACATATCCGGGCAAGTGAGTCATGCTGCACCCCGGCGTAAATGCGCCGGGAACCGCAAACAGTAAGACTTTCTTGCCCGCAAAAATGTCATTGGTAGTGATGTCGGCGGGGCCCTTCTCGCCCATGGTCTTCATTGTACAAGCGGGGATTTTGTCTCCAGTCTTGATGGTCATGTTACGCTCCTTGATATTGGTGATGCCTGAAGTGAGGGGATAATAGCAGATGCCCGGTGAAATACACTGCCCATTGTGCGCGGGAGCAGAAATTTCCTCTTACTCCAGAGATCGGCGTTGTCCCTGCATGAGCACGACACAATGGTGCCAGTCTTGAGATCAGCGGTGCGGACGTCATGCTGCTGCGGCGTGCGCCCTAGCCAGCGTCCGCCAGCATATTGACGTAAATAGTCTCACAGTCATGGTAGAAACTGAGTTGATCATCGCCGAGATAGGGGGCGACCATGTTCAGTAATTGCAACACGCCCTGGTGAATAGTGACCTGAGGCGCACGCTTGTCATGCGAGAGCGCTTCGTAGCTGAACCAGAAAGTCAGGTTAAGCGTCATGTTATCGGCCAGTCCGCGTAACTGCTGGTCTCTTGCGTCGATAACTTCCTGTTGCAGCAGTGTCTGGCAAATCGCATATAGCGCTGCCCGCTTTAGCCGGATCAATCGCTTAAAGCCGCGTTTAATGTCGGGGTAGCGCTGCAGGATATTGTCGAGATTGTGGTACAAAAATCGATATTGGTACATCTCTTCCATTACCACATAAAGGTAGTACCAATTGTCTTCTACGCGACTCCGGTCAGGACTCAGTGGCCGCTCTATCGGAGCGGTCAGGGTGTGGATCATGGCTTGCTCGTACTGATGGAACAACTCGGTAATGATCTGATCCTTACCTTTGAAATGGTAATAGAGGTTGCCGGGACTGATATCCATTTCATTGGCAATATCTATGGTCGTGGTATCAGGCTCGCCCTCCTCATTGAATAGTGCCAGGCTAGTGTGGAGAATACGGTCTCTGGTTTTCATGAAAAGCGAGTATCAGGCTTTGCGTTTGCTCGCGACTGATGTGGAACGCGCGGAGGATGTTTTGCCGCCCAGTGTTTTTTTGCCCGCAGTCTTCCGCGTCGCTGGCTGTTTTTTCCTGGCTTTACCCCGGACCGGGGTTGCTTCAACGATAGATTTCTTCGCTCGTTCTGCTGGAGGATGTCCGGCCCATGCCCTGTTCCGCCAGGGCTTTGCTGAGCTGGTCTACTTTTCTGGTGAGCCTGATCGACTTTTTTGTGCAGTGCCATCAGGTCTTCAATGCGCGCAGGGCGTTGATTATGAAAATTCTCGCGCACGCGGTTGATGCGCTCTTCCACCGAGTGTCGAGCGGCAAGCGTGCTCTCTCTGGCATCTTCTTCGAGAGCGGTTCCCGCTTTTACCAGATCGCGAAACAATTTGGGCGGTTCCATGGCTTTTTCCAGCCTGCCCTGCGCCTCTTCCACGGCCTTGCCGTAGGCGCCTACTCCAGCCAGCCATATATTCTTGGCGATTTCACTGGCTTTGTCCGTGACTTTGCTTTTCTCTTCGCTCATGCCGTCTGCCTTTACAGTATTCGAGTCTGGATTGAAGATAACGCGTTTGGCGCGTCTGTTAAAGCAGATTAGCAGACAAAAAAAGGGGCCACAGAGTGGTCCCAAAAAAACCCCTGACAGGCAGGGATCATAAGTCCTGGATGGGTTCCGCCTAGGCAGCGGACTTGAAACGTACAGATTTCTTCAGCTCCGCAAAGCGCGCTTTGGCCTTCTTCAGTTGCTGCTCCAGTTTTTTGCGATCAGTCAGACTGTCCAGTTCCAGCTTGGGCAGTTCGATATCCTGCATCGCACTTTTGGCATCCTTCTCAAGTTTCTCTCCGCGCTTGACCAGTTCCTTGTACATCTTGTCGGCTTTCTTGCGGCGTTCTTCCAACTGCTTCGGCAGGCTGTTGATTTGCTCCTGTGCCTGGTCATAGACCTTGCCATAGATACCGAGGCCTGCAAGAAACACTGTGCGCCCCGTTTCTTGGGCGCTAACAGCGAAATCCGGTGTGGATTTTTTGGGAGCGGCGCGCTTGGCAACAGGCTTGCGCTTGGCAACAGGTTTGCGTTTGGTAACGGGCTTGCGCGCGGCTTTGGTGGTAGTCTTCGATTTCTCGGCCATGATTCATCTCCTTGGAAACGGTAAAGAAAAGTGGGCTTTCCCACCAGTTCGAAGTCAGACTACGGAAAATAATTAGAATAAACATACTAATAAAAGGTGATTTTTTTGTGCTGATATCGACCAATGGTGCACTGGCGAGCAATCCGTTGCGAGCACCTTTTTTAAGGTATTGGAGCCGCTATAAAAAAGGCCCACGCAGCAGTGAGCCTTTTGGGCCATCAGCTTGGAATATCAGCCGGATTTGGGTCCCGCCGCGACGATGTCATCGGAAACGTCAAATTTCTTGATGTTCTGCTCAAACAGGGCGGCTAATTTACGCGCCTGTTCGTTGTAGACACCTTCGTCGCCCCAGCCCGTGCGCGGATCGACGTAGCGGGCGTCCACTCCGGGAATTGCGGTGGGAAAATCCAGGTTGAGTATGTCCAGATGTCCGGTGGGAGCATCAAGCAATGCTCCGCTTTGGCAAGCGTGAACTACTGCGCGGGTAACCGGGATGGGAAAGCGGGAGCCCTTGCCGCCAGGTCCGCCCGAGCCGCCAATCCAGCCGGTATTGACTAGGTAGACCCGGCTGTTGAAATCGTCTATCCGCTTCATCAGCAGTTCCGCATAATCACCGGCCGGCCGCGGCATAAATGGCGCACCGAAGCAGGTGGAGAAAGTGGGGTGGATGCCCGCTTCCGCACCCAATTCCGTCGAGCCGACCCGGGCGGTATAGCCGCTGAGGAAATGAAATGCTGCTGCTTCCTTGGACAGGATGGAAACTGGTGGCAGGACGCCGGAGACATCACAGGTCAAGAAGATTACACAATTGGGTTCGCCGCCACTGTTGCTCTCGGTACGTTTCTCCACATGTTCCAGCGGGTAGCAGCAGCGGCCGTTTTCAGTGAGGCTGGTGTCACAATAATCGGCATGACGGGTATCATCCAATACGACATTTTCAATA
This sequence comes from uncultured Gammaproteobacteria bacterium, assembly GCA_963762235.1. Lineage (GTDB taxonomy): Bacteria > Pseudomonadota > Gammaproteobacteria > Pseudomonadales > Halieaceae > Marimicrobium. The sequence goes on from CAVXKH010000008.1 coordinate 108,794, forward strand.
ATGGCGCCAAAGCGAATAGCGTCCCAGATCACAGGCTCATTTTTCTGGCTAAGGTCAATCGTTTTAGCGTAGCAGCCACCCTCGAGGTTGAAGACGGAACCCTTGGCCCAGCCATGCTCGTCGTCGCCAATCAGGTAGCGCTCCGGATCAGCAGAGAGTGTAGTCTTGCCTGTGCCGGACAGCCCAAAGAACAGGGTAGTAGCGCCATCTTCACCCACATTGGCACTGCAGTGCATGGGCATGACGTCTTTTTCCGGCAACAGGAAATTCTGCACCGAGAACATGGATTTTTTCATTTCTCCGGCGTAGCGCATACCAGCGAGCAATACCTTGCGCTGGGCGAAGTTAATAATAACCACACCATCGGAGTTGGTGCCGTCGCGCTCCGGGATACATGCAAAACCCGGGACATTGAGGATGTTCCATTCAGGTTTGCGAGCAGGGTTGTAACTCTTGGGGCGGATGAACATATTGCGGCCAAACAGAGCCTGCCATGCGGTCTCTGTGGTGACTTTAACGGGCAGGTAGTGGTCGCTGTGTTCGCCCACATGCAGGTGCGTGATGAACCGGTCATGTGCGGTCAGGTGGGATTGCACCCGGTCCCAAAGGGCATCAAATTTGTCGCTATCGAAAGGCCGGTTGACGCTGCCCCAATCAATGCTGTCCGCAGTACTGGGTTCCTTGACTATAAAGCGGTCCGCGGGGGAGCGGCCTGTTCGTTTGCCAGTGGTTACCAGCAGGGCGCCGGTATCGGACAGAATTCCCTCGCCGCGTTTGACTGCTTCTTCAACCAGTTTGGAAAGCGCCAGGTCGGAGTACTCCTGGGTGGTCTGGATATCTTTGGTCATTGTGCTTCCTGTCAGTATAGAGCGCGGGTCCTGTGGACCTGTTGCGCCATTTTTCGGGCTTTAAAGGGGCGTAATTATGTCAGAAACGTGGCGTTATGCGAAATATATTGGGGCACAAATTCGGCGAATTCCGCCTAACATGTTATCAGTGTAACGTTTTGGCCCCATCGCCCTCTAAAACTCCGGCCAAGTCGCTGCGGCTGAAGCAATAGTGCTGATTGCAGAATTCACAGTCCATTGTGATGCTGCCCAGTTCCTCCAGTAACTCTTCCAATTCAATCGATGGAAGGGTAGCCAGGGCGCTGCGGGTACGTGCACGGGAACAAGTGCAGTGAAAGCTTACCGCCGATGGCGTGAACAGGCGCACCGGATCGTGATGGTACAGGCGATACAGCAGATTTTCTGGGTGAAGTTCAAGTAATTCTGCGTCCTTCACCGTGGCGGCCAGAGAGCAGGCGCGTTCCCATTGTTGATGTCGCTGAGTTTCGTCATTGGCGATTTGTGCCGGTAACTGTTGCAACAGCAGACCGCCTGCCCGTTGCCCATCGGCCGCCAGCCAGATACGGGTTTTCAACTGTTCGGATTGCTCGAAGTAGGCATCCAGGCTCTGGGCCAGGGAGCCCTGCTGCAGGGGCACGATACCCTGGTAGCGCTGGCCTTTGGTGGGGTCAACGGTGATCGCCAACTGACCGTTGCTCAGCAACTCATCATTGCTGTTGGAAGTGGCATGCTCTGCGCCACGGGCAATGCCGCGCACCCGCAGGGAATGGTCGCACTCCACCATCAGCAGGGGTATCTGGCCCTCCGACCGAACCTGCAAAACCAACTTCCCCTCGAACTTGAGATTGCTGCTGAGCAGCACTGCGGCTGTTAAGAATTCACCCAGCAGGCGGCTCACACCGCAGGCGTACTGGTGAATGGCGAGTATCTCTCGATAAGCCGAGTCCAGGTGTACGCTCTCGCCACGGATATCGGCTTTCTCAAACAGGAAACGCTGTGATTGGTCGCCGATGGCGGGTCGGGATGTCTGTGCAGATTTGGTCATAACTGGATGTCGTAGACTTCAAGCGGAGGAGTCTGGCGGGATCTCCCTGCCAAGACAAGAGTATACAGCGCAGGCCAGACCAAAGGGTTTAGCATTTGAGGCCAGTTGTGGAAAATTGCAATCCTGCGGCGATCTTGGTTCGATTAGCAGCTACAGTGTGTGCTTCCTACCACGAACAACACCGCCTTTTTCCCCTGAGGAACCAGAAAATGAGATTCAGTTATCAGATTGGTATGTGCGAACCCGACCACTACCTCCCGTTGGCCCGGGCCGCAGAGCGCGCGGGTTTCCATGGTATCGCGATACCCGACAGTATTTGTTATCCCCGGGAGGCCAGTTCCAAATACCCCTATAACAAGGATGGCAGCAGGGAGTTTCTGGAAAGCGTGCCGTTTATTGAAAGCCTTATCGCAGTTGCCGCAATGGCCGCTGTCACCGAGAAAATACGCTTTGCCACTTTCGTCTACAAGCTTGCGGTAAGACAGGCCCCGGTGGTGGCCAAACAGGTTCAGGGCATTCAGGCGCTTTCCGGCAATCGCTTTGATTTCGGTATTGGTATCAGCCCCTGGGAAGAGGACTTCGCCGTGTGTGGCGTGCCATGGGACAAACGCGGCAAGCGATTCGACGAACAGATCGACATATTGCGCGGGCTCGAAACAGGTGAATATTTCGGGTATGCGGGAGAAATGCACTCTATGCCGGCGAATAAAATGAACCCGGTGCCGACCAAGCCGACCCCGCTGCTAATTGGTGGACACACCGAACCCGCGTTAAAACGCGCGGCGCGGGTGGGCGACGGCTGGATGTGCGCCGGTGCGAACATTCAGGAACTGGAGGCCTATATTGGCCGTATAAACCAGTTGCGCAGGGAGTACGGCACCGCCGACAGACCATTCAGAGTGTTCACTACCGGGCAGAACGCATTCACGCCTGAGGGTATTGCAAAGCTGGAAAGTATTGGCGTGTCCGATGTGATTATCGGGTTTCGCAATGTCTATGAAATGGACGCCGATAAGCCTCTCGATGAAAAAATCGCCACGCTGAACTGGTATGCCGGGGAGTTTATTCATGGCTGAGTGTGCAGCTAACACCCCGGTGCTGGTGGGTGTTGCCGCAGTTCAGCAGAAAATCGACGATTATCGGCTGGCTCTGGAGCCCGTGGCACTGATGGAGCAGGCTTTGCGCGATGCAGCTGCCGATGCGGGTAGCTTGGTGCTGTTGGAAAAGGCAGACGAAATACTGGTACCCAAAAGTCTCTGGGGCTACAGCGACCCGGGGCGTCTGTTAGCAGCCACTCTCGGAGCGTGCTCCGCCACTACCTTGCTGGCAGAATTCGGCATATTGCAACAGAGTCTTTTGACCCGCGCCTGCCAGCGCATCACGACGGGAGATGCCCAGGTTGTGCTGGTCGCAGGGGGGGAGGCCAGGTATCGCGCACAGTGTGCTGCCAAGGTTGGGGTGGAGGCCCCTGAAACACTGCAAGTCGGTATAGAGCCTGACATTACGCTGCGTCCGCAGGACGAAATGTGGTCAGCAGTGGAGTCAGCTAGCGGTCTGGGTATGCCTGTGGGTTACTACGCGATACTGGACAGCGCACTGCGCTACAAACAGGGGCTGAGTTTGTCCCAACATCGGGATCAAATGGCCACGATGTACGCGCGATTGAGTGAACTCGCGGCGGACAATCCGGATGCATGGTCCGACCAAGTAGTCTCGGCAACCCATATTCGTGAGCATTCCGCTGCCAATCGCATGTTAGCGTTTCCCTATACAAAACTGCATAACAGCCAGTGGAATGTTGACCAGGCCGCAGGTCTCATCTTGTGTTCCGCACAAGTTGCCGAGGATTTGGGTATCGAGCGCCGCAAATGGGTATTTCCTCGTGCATTCACCGAATCCAACTTCATGTCAGTGGTTGCCAGTCGCAGGGATCTGGGCGCCAGCCCGGGCTTTCGTATTGCGGGACAGGTCGCCATGCAATTGGCGGGGGTCAACTTTAACGAAATCCGTTTGTGTGAGCTGTATTCCTGCTTTCCTTACGCGGTTCGGGTGCAGTTGCAGGAATTTGGATTGGATTGGCTGCACAATGTCAGCGTCACCGGGGGGATGACGTTTGGCGGCGGCCCGCTGAATAATTTCGTGTTCCAGGCAACAGTGAAAATGGCTGAATTGCTGCGCCAAAATCCCGGGGAGACCGGATTGGTCACCGCTGTCAGTGGCCTATTGACCAAGCAAGCCTGCGCGCTGTGGTCGTGCAGTCCCGGAGCGGACGGTTGGGCCTGTGCGGATGTTACCGAACAGGTTCGCCAGGTTAGCGAAGTATGCGATCTGGTTGCAAACTATAGTGGTAAGGGCTCGGTGGCGGGCTATACGGTGCTTTATCAAGGTTTGGATCCGTGGCGTGCAGTGGCGGTGTTCGACCTGCCCGATGGCCGCCGCACAGTGGCCTACAGCGAGGATGCTTATATGCTGGAACAGATGATGGTGCAGGAGTGCTGCGGTGCAACGTATCAATTGGCCGACGGCAGGTTTCGAGAGCACTAGCTACTGCGGCGAACCGCGCTGGGCGACATCCCGGTCCATTTCTGGTACGCCCGGCGAAAATTTGAAGCGTCACTGAAGCCGACCAGGTAGGCGATGCTGGAGAGCGGCAAGCGCGTGTTCTGCAGGTAGCGAGTTGCATGTTCACCGCGCACCTGATCCAACAATTTCTGAAAGGATTGCGACTCTTCATCCAGTCGCCGCCGGTAGGTACGTGGACTCAGATTGAGCATATTGGCAATCTGCGGCATCTGCGGATACTGACCCTCCAGTTTGCGTAACAGACGCAGGGTCTGCTCTGCTACCGAGTTTTCTTCTTCCAGATCGGCCAGCAGGCGGGCGCACTCCGCTTCGTAGAGGTTGCGTAAGACCGGATTGGAGGATGGCAAAGGTGTGTCTAGCAAATTGCGGTGAAATAAAATACGACCCCGCACACAGTCGAAGTGGACATCCTCGCCGAATACCTCGTAATAGAGAGCTGCGTGCGTTGGCCTTGGATAGGGCAATTCCATGCGCAGGCACAAGCCGGGTGCATTTAACAGGCCGCGCAGCGTGTTGATGAGGGCGCCGTACAGCAGCTCGTAGCCGAACTCTATCGAGGCATCCCCCGGCGTGCTTGCCATGCTGAGGATGCACTGCTCGCCAATGGTCTCAAATTCAAGATGCAGGCCTGACGCTAGCAGGTGATTGTATTTGAGAAATAAATCCATCGCCTGTGCCAGATCGGTGCAGGTTATGAATGCCTGACCCAGTACCGCGTGAGCGCTCAAATTCAGGCGCAACCCCAATTTGAGGCCCAGGGCTGGGTCGCCAGTTAGCGCTTGTGCATTGGCCACCAGTTGGTTGAACTCTGCATCATTGATACGGGCGCCAATATTGGCAATACCCGTATCCGCAAGAGCAGTGCCGGCCAGCAGAGCTTTGCGATCGCAACCCTGCTGCTCCACCATGTCGATCAGAATCAGTATGTACTGTGCTGGTGTGCTGGTATTGGGCATGAAGCTATTTGGCCATAAATGACCTCAATTTGACAAGACTTTACCTTGCTGCGTTTACAGCCTTCGAGCATAGTCATCCACTGATGTAAACAACGGAGTTATGACCATGCGAGTTGAATGGACTGAAAAAACGCCACGCAAAATCCAGCGCTATGCCGGTGCCGATTATCCCAGCGAGAATCCTGACCTGGTGGATGTTCTGACCAGTGCAGATGTGGACCATGTCGCCGAGATTTTCCAGACACCGCTAACGGGATCCTATAACTGGGACTACACGATACAAGACGACAGAATTAAAAAACTCTACGATCTGGGTAAACAGCTTAATTGGGATCCCGAGATTGATATCGACTGGGATCGGCCATGGCCCGAGGAGCAACGGGCACCGGAAATGATGAATCTCCATGACTACGAACCCTATCTGTCCATGGACGAGAAAACCAAAGACGAGTTCTGGTTACATATGAATGCCTGGAGCCTGTCACAGTTCCTGCACGGGGAGCAGGGGGCGCTATTGGTGGCGTCGCAACTATGCTCCTGTGCACCTACATTTAACGCTAAACTTTACGCGGCTTCACAAACCTTTGACGAAGCGCGCCATGTAGAAGTCTTCAATAAATACCTGCAAAAGCGGATTGGTATGATGTACCCGATCAATACTCATCTGAAAAGTATTATCGACAAGATACTCACCGATCAACGCTGGGATATGAAGTTTATCGGTATGCAAATCGTTATTGAGGGCCTCGCGTTGTCGGCCTTCGCTACGGCGCGTGAAACGACGCCTGACCCGGTGCTCAAGGATGTGGTGTATCTGGTGACCCGGGATGAGGCGCGGCATGTGACGTTTGGCGTCAACTATCTGGAAGAATTTATCAAGACTATGTCCGAAGAGGAGCGTGAAGAGCGCGCTCAATTTGCCTACGAAGCCTGTGCCATTAGTCGCGAACGACTTGTCGCCACAGATGTATTTCGCCATTTTGGCTGGGATGTTGAAGAGGCGCGCAAGAAAGTGCTGGACGGGTTTGTAATGTCTACCTTTCGTAATCTGTTATTCCAGCGCGTGATTCCCAATCTAGGGCGTATTGGTTTACTGACGGAGAAAGTGCGTCCCAAATTCGAATCACTGGGTATTCTGGATTACGAAAATCTGGCCACCGACGGTGATATCGACTGGTCGGTGCTCGAGCGTCCGCTGGATACGGAAGAAGCGCAGTCCTATGAGCAGAGCATGCTGGCTGCTTTTGCCAAGAAGCATGAGGAAGAGACCAGGACCAGCTCCGCCGCCTAGGCTATTGCATGGCAGGGGCATACGTTCAGGGCTTTGCCCTGATACCGTTTTGCTCCTGAGCGCGCCAAGAGGGGCCTGAAGAGCGACGGGGTGAATTTTTGGGGCAATAAAAAGCCGACTTGGTAGTCGGCTTTTTTCGTATCTGGCAGATGCTTTGCGTTACGCTGACAGCGCTTTAACCTGTGTGTTCAGGCGGCTCTTGTGGCGCGCTGCCTTGTTCTTGTGGATGATGCCCTTGTCGGCCATGCGGTCGATGACGGGTATGGCGCTGTCGTATGCCGTTTTGGCCGCTGCAGCGTCGCCACTGCTAACGGCAGCATAGACCTTCTTGATCACTGTGCGGACCACAGACCGCAGGCTGGAGTTGTGCGAGCGACGCTTTTCCGCTTGGCGGGCGCGTTTCCTTGCTTGTGGTGAATTCGCCACTGTGTAATACCTCAATAGGGGATTAAAAAATTGGGAGGCGCGATTATTCACATTGGTTATCCGCTTGTCAACCGCTGTGTTACTGGTTCGGCCGCGCTGGGCTGATGTATACTAACACTCGTTAGTTATTATTTGCCTGTTTCTGCGACAGTGGCGTTTTTACGAATGGATGATCCAGCGATATTGGCTGTACAGGCTCCCAGCACTTCCGATCGCATTCTTGATGCTGCAGAAGACCTCTTTGCCGAGAAGGGCTATAGCGCTACGTCGTTGGGTGATGTGGCCGACCGTGTGGGTATTCGCTCCCCCAGTCTCTACAACCATTTCAAGAACAAGGAAGCCCTCTATGAAGCGGTACTTGACCGTCTCCTTGAGGATTTCTCTGCGCCCCTGGCGGAGTTGGACAGCGGTCCGGTGACCAACGAGAGGGTTTTTCGTTGGCTGGAGACCATCGTTCGACAGCACCACGCCAACCCTAATCTTGCCAGGCTGCTACAGCACGCGGCCCTGTCTGGTGGGCCCCATACCAACGAGCTGATAGATCGTTTGTTTCGACCCATGTTTCAGCCGCGTGCCGAGATAGAGGGAGAAAAGTTTACGCTGTTCGAAAACACAGGATTACAACCCTGGGCGGTAATGGCGTTCAATAATCTGGTGATGTCCTACGTCACAATGGCGCCGATGTACCGGGATTTGTTGGGGCAGGATCCATTTGGTGACACGGCTCTGGAGAATCAGCTTAACCTTATCAAAATGCTGCTGAGAGCTGTTTTTGAGTACAAAGGTAATTAGAACCGGGATACATTTCCCGGCGGTAAGTCCACCTATCGAGTCACTGGAGGCCCGTCCCCGACCATGCTGATTTCAGATGCGGTGCATATTTGGCGCGAGGCGGATGGCGATTATCACATAGAATGGCGAGCCAGCCATCCCGATACGCGGGTGACAGTCGAGCCGCTGGCGACCAGTGGTGTGGTGAAGGTTCATTATAGTGACGACTCCGAGCGAGTCCGTATGTCGGGTCTGGAACCAGAGAGACGCCATTATTTCCGCCTTCGTGACCAGCATGGCACGGAAGTGCTGGCCACCGAGCGTAAACTGGGCATGCAGGGAACCCCGAATTTCAGGGATTTTGGTGGCTACCCCACTGCTAACGGACGCTGGGTGAAGTGGGGCTTCCTGTTCCGTTCGGGCCAACTTTCGAGCCTGAGTGACCAGGATGTAGAGCTGTTGGCCAGTCTGCAGCTTGATCTGGTCTGTGATTTCCGGCGACTGGAGGAACAGGAAAGTGATCCCAGCCGGTTGCCTGGAAACAATCCTCCCCGGATAGCCAGCCTTCCGATTATCCCCGGCAGCAACTCGCAATTTTTCGAACACGCAGAAGGCCGCATGGGAAATCCGCAGGCAATGTTCGATTTTATGCTGGAAATCAATCGCGATTTTGTCGAGGCCCAGACCAAACCATATGCGCGCATGTTCAGTGAGATTCTGGAAGTGGACGATGCGCGATTCCTGGTGCACTGTGCAGCGGGGAAAGATCGCACGGGATTTGCCGCTGCAATCATACTCTTGGCACTGGGAGTTTCACGGGAGGTAGTAATGCGCGATTACATGCTCACTCGACGTTTCTTCCACCCGCATCGGGAAATCGACCGGCTGCGGGAAAAGTACCAGATGCAGCAGATGGACACGCAGTCGATCCTGCCCATGCTGGAGGTTCATGAAGATTATCTGGCTAGCGCCCTATTCGCGATTGAGCAAAGCTTTCCGTCGGTAGAGGTGTATCTGGAAGAGGCGCTGGGTATAGGCCCGGTCGAAATAGCGCAACTGCAGGCCCGTTACCTGGCTTGAGGGCTGCGCAGTGAAGAGTCGCCACGACTGTGGCGACTAGACCACAACAAGGTGCGCTACTGAGGTGCTTTGCAGGCATCTTTGGCAGCGTTAATCTGCTTTTTCTCGCAGACCTGTGCTGTTGGAGTCTCCCACGCACCATTTGCTGCGGTTATCCCAGGCGGTCAGTTCAGCTTTCTTGCCGTTCGAGCACTTTACGGTGTATTTCGCGTAGGCCTTGCCATCACCGGTTGTGGCATTGGCGTCGAACACGATGCTGGTGGGTTTGGCGGCAAAGCTGCCGGCCGAAAAGACTACCAGAGCCGCGGTGGCTGCGAATTTTGATAAGTTCATCACAAGTCCCTCTCTATTTCACTATGGGCGATGGCGCCGATCAAGCGCTGGTCGAAGATCGGGCTCGCAAGCCGCCATTATAGGGGGCAAATAACAGCGAATGAGAGTTACTAAATCGTAACTATTTGGGTATTTTGGTAACAATTTTTTTGACCAAAATAGGTGAAATATTTTAACCATATGATTTATATAAATAAAATGGAAAATCGATGAGGTTTCTCCCGGAAGCATTAACGATTATTAATCTGCCCATCGGTAACGTAGAGGCTATGCAGGAGTAGAGCCCAGCCAACTGATCACCGCCCGAGGCTGGCGAGCGGTCGTGGTTCATGGGAATGTTCAATGATGAGCGGTGATGGGATAGCAATACACCGGACTCTGGACGCCGCCGGTTTTCAGCATACTGGCCAATGTCGTCGATTATCAAGCGGCTCCCCACTCGGGCATTGCCTACATCTGTCGGATGACTGCCGGGGAGAATTTGGGTATGGTGTGGCGCCTGTGTGAATTGAGAAGATTGGCTTGACCGACCCCTTTGCAGATATCCGGCCCTACAGGGACGATGAAGTGGCGACGGTGCTGTCACGATTGCTCGATAACTCCGAATTCCTGGACACCCTGGCGGTGTATCGTTTGGGGCGACTGGCATCCCTTATGCCGGGTCTGGTGCGTCCATTAGTCCGTTTCCTGCTCGCTCGCGAAGTGCGTGGCGTGTCAAATGTACGTAGCATGCAACTCATTATCGAGCGCTACATGACTCGTATGATCGAGCGCGCCACGGGTGGCTTCAGCGTGTCAGGGTTGGAGCGTCTGAAACCTGCACGCCCCTACCTCTACATGAGCAATCACCGGGATATTGCGATGGACCCGGCCTTTACCAATTATGCACTGCACTGTAACGGCTACGAAACGGCGCGCATCGCCATAGGGGATAACTTGCTTACGAAGCCCTGGGTCTCGGATTTGATGAGGCTGAACAAGAGTTTTATTGTAAAGCGCTCAGTGAGTGGCCCCCGGGAGCTACTGGCAGCGTCCAGAACCCTTGCCAACTACATTCAACACTCACTTCTGGTAGAAAGTTCACCAGTGTGGATCGCCCAGCGCGAGGGGCGTGCCAAGGACGGTGTTGATCGCACCGAGCCGGTAATTATCAAGATGCTGTCCATGAGTCGCGACAAGCGTGGGCAGGAATTTGGTGAGCATATCCGGAGTCTGGGAATTGTGCCCGTCGCGATCTCCTACGAACTCGACCCCTGCGATGCAATGAAAGCCAAAGAGCTGTTTCAGAAGACGACCGAAGGCCGTTACGAAAAAGGAGAACAGGAGGATGTCGCCTCCATTGCTCAGGGTATCGCCGGTGAAAAGGGCCGTGTCCATGTCTCCTTTGGTACGCCATTGAGCTACGGCCTGGATACTCCAGATGCGGTTGCCGCAGAGGTGGATAGGCAGGTTATCAGTGAGTACTGCCTGCATCCCACCAACCTTTATGCCTACCGGCGTTTGTATGGCGCGAACGCTCCCGTCCCACAACAGCTCTACCTGGAGGAGGGCGATTGCAGTGAAGCGGCCTTTGACGCTCGCATTCAGGCCATGCCGGAAGCGCACCGTCCCTTCGCCCTGGGCATCTATGCCAATGCGGTGGTCAGTAAACTGGCGCTGGCTGACCGTTCGCAGACCCCTTGCTGAGCGAGGACCTCAAGGACACCATTCGCGAGGCCTACAGCGCCCTGGTGGAGAGCAAATCCCTCACGCCTCGTTGGGGGCAGCGGCAGATGATCGCCGAGATTGCCAATACATTGTCGCGTATTCCTCCGCCAGGCGTGGAGCGCGGCGGGCTACCTGCAGTCTGTGTTATTGAGGCTGGCACGGGCACAGGTAAGACAATCGCCTACGCTGTTGCTGCAATCCCTATGGCAAAGGCCCTGGGCAAACGTCTGGTGGTTGCCACCGCCACGATTGCGCTGCAGGAACAGTTCGTGAACAAGGACCTGCCTGACATCAGGCAAAGTAGCGGCATGGACTTCAGTTTCGCGTTAGCCAAGGGACGACGACGCTATGTCTGCCTGTCCAAACTGGATCGATTGATGGCAGAGAGTCAGGGTGCGTCATCTTTGATACCGCTCTATCCCGATGAGTTGGGGGTCCCGCTGGAAGCAGAGGCGCTGCCGGTATACGACACGATGCTGGAGGCACTGGGTCGGGGGCAGTGGGACGGTGACAGGGACAACTGGCCCGGCAGCGTGCCAGAGGAAATCTGGTATGGCGTAACCACTGATCACAGTCAGTGCACTGGCCGACGCTGTCCAAACATCAGCCAGTGCAGCTTCTACCGAGCCAGGGACGAGTTGCAAAGCGCGGACATTATCGTCACCAATCACGATCTTGTCCTTGCAGACCTCGCCCTTGGGGGCGGAGCCATTCTGTCGCCACCGGAGGACAGTATCTATGTATTCGATGAGGGCCATCATCTACCCGACAAAGCGCTGTCGCATTTTGCAAGTTTCTGTCGTTTACATTCCACCATCACCTGGTTGCAGGACAGCAAGAAATCCCTGGCCCAGTCCGGACCAATACTGGTCGCCATAGAAAGCGCACACCGCTTGTTGCAGGCTTTGCCTGCGGAAATGGAGGAAACAATAGCCGCATTGCAGGTGGCCGAACAGGCCGTAACGGTACTATTTGACGAGGCTGACCTGGATGACCGCCGGGATGAGCAACAATTGCGGCTCGAACACGGGCTGGTCCCCGCATCCCTGCTCCCTGTGGCTATAGCGCTTACCACGCGGTTCCAGAAACTGAGCAGCGCGCTTTCTCGCCTGGAGAACTCTCTTGAAGAGGCGTTGGATGACGAATTTGCCGGGGTGGATAAATCGGATATAGAAACCTGGCATATCAACGTTGGAGGAATGCTGGGTCGAGCGGAAGCCGCATTAGCGTTGTGGCAGGAGTATGCGGTGAGCGGGAAGGGAGAAATACCGCCAAAGGCGCGCTGGATTACACTTTTGAACAGCGCGGGACAGTTGGGCTTTGAGCTGCGCTGCAGCCCGGTGCTGGCGGCCGATATCCTGCAGGATTGCCTTTGGTCCAGGGCTGCCGGTGTGATTGTGACATCGGCGACGATAACTGCCCTCAACTCATTTGATCGCTTTAAATTGCATTCGGGAGCGCCAGCTGAGGCCAATTATAAAGTAGTAGTCAGTCCCTTCAATTATGCCAATGCTACCTTCACAGTACCTGCCATGGACTGTGATCCCAGTGATGCGCAAGCCCATACGGAGGCTTTGATTGAGCAGTTGCCAATAATCCTGGATCAAATGGAAGGCAGTCTGGTGTTGTTCTCATCGCGCCGTCAAATGCAGGATGTCTATCACGGGGTCAACGGTGAGTTCAACGGTCGAATATTGATGCAAGGAGATTACAGCAAGCAGGAAGTTCTGCGCAGGCATAAGGAAGCCATCGATGGTGGTGTGGGGAGTGTGATCTTCGGGTTGGCCAGTTTTGCTGAAGGGGTGGACTTGCCCGGCGACTATTGCCGTCATGTGGTAATTGCCAAGATTCCTTTTGCCGTGCCGGACAGTCCCCTGGAGGCGGCCCTGGCTGAATGGGTGGAGGCGCAGGGGCGCAATGCCTTTATGGAAATCAGCGTACCCGATGCGGCCCTGCGCCTGGTGCAGGCCAGCGGCAGGTTGTTGCGCACAGAGGAGGACAGTGGCCGTATCACCCTGATGGATCGGCGTATCCTGACGCGCCGCTACGGCCGCGCTATTCTGGAATCGCTGCCGCCGTTTCAGTTCCAGTTGGGGTAATCGATCGCGAGTGCAGACGCGCCATAACTGATGCCAGAAGTGCAAGAGCGGTTCGTTCTTGCCCAGCAGCAGCTTGCGTCCGCCAGCAGTCAGCCCACGCTGGCATTCCTCGGCAATCGGCAGGTCTTCCCGTTCAAAGACATCGCCACCAAACTCGTAGGCTTTTCTTGCCTGGTCAATATCGCAGTTTTTGCCGCTAACACCGGCGTAGGTTACCCGTGACTCCCCGGGACTCGTGCCGGGTTCGGCCCGGATCATCTGTGCTCCCAGCGCGTTAACAATGAACATCACGCCCGGATACAGGGTGAAAGTGCAGGAGCCCTGGATAGTGTCGGGCCAGGCGTCCTCGTCGAGCGCGGCAAGATTCACAATCGATTTGAAGGGGAAGGCCCACAGGCTGTGTCGCCCAAAGGTATCCACCACTGCATTGGGCGCCAGTATCTGGGCCACGCTGTCCCGGTGCAGGGTCTTGAAGTGGTAGCTCTCCAGACTGAGGTCACTGACCAGTTTCCAGTTGGCCGCCACGTCAAACTGGCGCCGCTCCAGCGCGCGGTAATGTTCGAAGCCAAACCCGCCGATGTGTTCACCGATCTCGACCAGTGCGTCATCCACTGCGTGTTGCGCGGTGTCGACATTGATGGCCACGACCACAATTCCGTACTTCTCCGATACCGCAAGCGCTGTGAGCGAGCAGGCTTCCCTGGGTGTACTGAAGCACTCCTCCTCCGGTCGGCCACGCAATGAGCCGTCTGTTGCATAGGCCCAGCCATGAAACGGGCATACCAGACTGCGCGCCTGCCCCGAGCCAGTTGCGACTTGCGCTCCGCGGTGTGAGCAGGCATTGATGAAGGCGTGTAGTGTTCCGGTCTCGTCCCGTGTTAGCAGCACCGGCATGTCCAGCACCTGCAGGGCCAGATAACTGCCGGGCTCGGGCAACTCTCCGGAAAAGGCCACGGGCTGGGGCGTATTGGTAAAAAGGTGTTGTCGCTCGAGCGCCAGGGTCTCGCGACAGTAAAATTCTGTGGCCGCAATGCCGGCCTCATTTTCGGTCTGGTCCGTGGTGTTGTTGCGCAGATTCTCCAGCAGACGCCTGTTGATGTTGTTGGTAAGCGCTTTATTCACGATGCAGTCCTGCGTGTAGACGGCCAATGGAAGGAGATTATGGAGCGGGTGATGGGAATCGAACCCACGTATGCAGCTTGGGAAGCTGCCGTTCTGCCATTGAACTACACCCGCTTGATCAAGAATTGACAGCGGAGCACTGCGCCGCCGCCAAAATTGTCTGCCAGAGTATCTGTATCAGCGCAGTGGGTCAAAGGCCGTACTGTCTGTTTGCCGTGACATTCGGGTAATATCAGCCGACGCTGGGGATAGTCCGCCCCATAGGCCATTGCCGGGGCCGGATTTCCGATCACCCGGTCCTATCACAGAGGCAGGGTGCGCATGCATACGGAGGTAGCTGAGGTACTCATTGATATAGAGGCACAACTGCGCCAGCTTGGCCAATGGCGCAAGGCGCGGCCCACTGTTGAGGAGCTTGCCTCGGACCTGCCCTTTTGCGTGGATACGCTGACCTTTCCCCAGTGGCTGCAATTTGTCTTTTTGCCGACCATCTATGCCCTCCTGCAGGAGGGCCGCACTTTGCCTGGACGCTGCGGCATTGCGCCGATGGCGGAGGAATACTTTCGCGGCACTGGTCTTGAAAACAGTGAATTGGTGGCAGCTCTGGTGCGGATAGATGAACTATTATCCGCGAGTGAGCATAAGCAAAGTTAGCCACTGCACGCTCAAAATGACAGGGGCCAGCCGCCGCTGCGTTCAACCACTCCACTTTTTATGCTATGTTACAGCCTAAACTTTAGGTTAGGCGCTGGACGTTGAACATGGTTATTCCGCATCCCATGACAAGTAACAATTCTCTAAAAATAGTCGCAGTGTCACTGCTTATAGCCGTTGTGGCCGGGTGTGGCGGTGGCGGCGGTAGCGGCTCGTCCTCGCCAACTGGCTCGGATGTAGTTTCCCAGGGGGCCGACTCCCCCCAGATTTCCTGGTACAGCGCAGCGCAGCCCCTGATACAGCGGTATTGTGTTGCCTGCCACACTGACGGGGGCCCGGCGCCTTTCTCGCTTGAAACCTACGAGCAGGTCTATGGCAAGCGCTCCGCCATGGCTTTTGTACTGGAGGGCGACACCATGCCCCCCGTGGGTTTTACTGACCTGAAGCCCGCTGAGGCGCGCCTCCTGCAGCAGTGGCTGGCTGACGGTGCCCCGCTGGGCGATGTATCACAAGCCCCCTACAAGCAACTGGACGCCGGTTTTACCTACCATGGGGATATCCGGGCAATTATCGAGAAAAACTGTGTCACCTGCCATGTGGCTGGCGGGGTCGCACCCTTCCCTCTGGACAGTTACGACAAAGTAAAAGCAGTCGCGGCAGCGGCAGCCTTCGCTGTGGAAAACGGCACCATGCCGCCCTGGCCGCCGACCAAGGGCTACAGCCGATTTACCCACGAGCGCGCCATGTCACCAGAAGACGAGTATGCACTGACGAACTGGCTCGCCGGCGACCTGGCGGAAGGTAATCCCGAAGACTATGTTCCGCCTGCGAAGGAGGAAGAAGAAGTAGCAGAAATCAACTACAACCTGAAGATGTCTCTGCCGCAGGCCTATACGCCCGTGCTGCGACCCGACGATCAGCGCTGCTTTGCCGTAGAGTGGCCGTTGGATAAGTTTACTTACGTAACGGCGGTTAATGTCATTCCCGATCAACTCGCGGAAGTACACCATGTCATCGTCAATATTATCGAGCCAAAAGACACGGGCCCGTATCTCGTCGCCAATGGCCAGGATGGCCGGCCAGGATGGAATTGCGGCCTGTCCGGCGGATTGGACGGCTCGCCTCTGCCGCGCCAGATCGGCGGCTGGGTCCCCGGTGCGGTCAGTGGGGCGTCACCCGCTGGTACGGGATTGGGTGTTGAGCCCGGCTCCCTGATGGTGGTGCAGATGCATTACAACACTCTGGTTGCAGACCCCACGCCAGACCAGACCACCATACAGGTGGCTACCAGCGATGCGGTTGACCGTCCGGCCAGTGGCTTCCTGTTCACGAATCCTGCGTTCTTGCGACCGGGAGGCATGCCGATTGCTGCGGGAGATCCGGATGCGCGCCACAAATATGAGCTGCCGGCGAGGTTCCTGGCGCTGGTGTTTGGTGCTCCCGCAAACATTGCGGCCTCCGATACATGGGCAATACACACCGGTTTTCTCCATATGCACACGCTGGCGAAAACAGGACGGTTGACGCTCATCCGAGCGGATGGCACAGAGCAGGTCATTGTTGATATTCGCGACTGGGATTTTAACTGGCAGAGTACTTATCGTTTAGAGCGCGAGGTGCTGATTAAACCTAACGATCGTTTCCGGCTGGAGTGCAGCTGGGATAACAGTGCAGCCAATCAGGCCATCGTTAACGGTGTACAAAATACGCCCAAGTATGTGGAATGGGGTGAAGGCACGGGCGATGAAATGTGCCTGACGAGTTTCTACATGACCAAGCCACTGGCTGGATTACGACTACAGCTACTCCGCCAGCGTGCATATAGAAACGCCCACCTACCGGCAGCGCTTCGCCGCGGGCGATCTGGTGCCTCTGGAATTGCTATTCAATAACTTCAGCCTGCACGAGCCCGATAATGCGACGTGCTGATACCGGCCATGCTGATGACACACGAACGACGTTTACAAGGGCCATTACAACGTCTACCTCGATACCGATGACGATGCGGCCGAGCACCTGACGGCCTGGGATGCGAAATACTTCTACCAGTTGCCAGAGGATCTCCCCGCCGGACTTCACACACTGCGCGTCAGCTTGCGCGGCGCAGATCACCATGCCCTGGGAATTGAACAGTCCGTGGAGATTGAAGTGGCAGATAGTCCTGCAGCAGCCTCCTTGCAACTGATCGATGCGAATGACTGGGCTGATGCAGTCAGCGGCCGATGATCGCTTCAGCGCGCACCGTCCAGCAGAAGTAAATTGTCCTGACAATAGCTGGTACAACGAAGACGGCGCACTCGAAGTGCAGACCGGCTTCTGCAACTATTTGTCCCTGGCGCAACCCGCCAAAGTAGCGCTTGCCAAGGGTGATTCGCTGCATCTGGTGTTGTGGCACGGCAATCTGGCATTTGCAGAGCCGGCGCAGGCCCATGTTGCGATCACGGTTGACGGGCATACTGTGTGGGAGCAAAACGTCAAGATACCAGCGGACGCCAATATCTACGATGTGCGCGTCCCTGTCGACTTCGATGCGCCGGCCGGCAGCAAGGTGGAATACCACCTGCATAACCATGGTTACAATACGTGGACGCTGCTGCAGTTGGAGGTCGAGCGTTGAGTGTCCTCAGGCAGCTCCTGTTGGGCCTGAGCCTGTGCCTGCCACTTTGGGTGCAGGCTGCAGGTGTGGCCGTGGGTCAGGCGGCCCCCGCGGTCCGCTTGCCTGATTTATCCGGGGCCGGGGAGATAAGTCTTGAGTCCTTGCGTGGCAAGGTCGTCTATGTGGACTTCTGGGCCTCGTGGTGCGGGCCCTGTCGGGTTTCTTTTCCCCGTGTTGGACCAATTGCGAGGCGAGTTGGGGCCGAAGGGCTTTGAAGTGCTGGCGATCAATGTGGATGAAGTTGAGTCAGATGCCAGGCAGTTTCTGTCTGAAGTGCCGGTGAGCTTTATGGTGGTGCGCGATGCCGAGGGTGTCGCGCCGCAAACCTTCGGTGTTCTGGGCATGCCTACCGGGTACCTTATTGACAGGCAGGGTATAGTTCGCAAGATCCATCAGGGATTTCGCAAGAGTGACGGGGATAAGTTGCGCACGGCTATTGTTGCACTATTGGGAGAATAATAATTTTGAAATATCTGGCGGGTTTGGTACTTGCAGTAATTCTTTGCGGTTGTGAAACCGTGCAGCCCTGGGAGCGTGGCATTCTGGCCAAGGACGAAATGCAGTGGCAACCGGATGTTATGGAAGCGCAACTGCGCAGCCAGATTTATGCCAGTAAGGAGGCCTCATCGGGTGGCTCAGGAGCTGCCGGCGGCGGTTGTGGGTGTAACTGATGGCCAGGCGTCCCGAAGACCGCAACTCCACCCTGCTGGCGCTTACCTCCAGTGCCCTGTTACTGCCGGCCTATCAGGGAGCTATGGCTGATGCGCAGCCGGAGTTCACTGAGATGGGCATGCGCTACAGCAAATACAATGAGGACGATATCACTGCCAAGAAAGCCTTTGGTGGCGGTAGTGAGCGCTATGATGTCGATGTCGCCCAGTTTCATTTGTTGGCGCCCGTTGCTGGACGACTGGTCCTTCGCCCTGGATGTGGGGTGGGAGGATATGAGTGGCGCCTCGCCCTGGTTTGTGGGCGAGAGTGCCAATGGTGACCCCAAAGTCATCATGAGCGGCGCCAGTATCGAGGATACCCGCACCGAGGTGAGCGGCACCACCCGCTACTATTTTGATCGCGGCAATGTGGGTGTTAACTACACCCACTCTGACGAGGATGACTACGAGTCAAATGCCGGCGGCGTGGATGGCGCGTTCAATAGCGAGGACGGGCTGACCACCTACAGTGCGCGCACTCAGCGCCTCGCATGACGATATTGATCCGACACAGGGCTCGGTGCCGACCAACACGCTGCATGCCAGCAAGGATGTCACTTCTGCCTGGGTGGGTGTATCGCGCATTATCAGCAAACGCGCGTTGGTGCGGTTCGGGCTCAGCTACACCTATCGCGACGGTTTTCTCACCGATCCTTACAAGTATCAGGATCATCGCCCGGACGAGCGCAAGGAATGGACACTCAGCTCCGGGTACAGGCTTTTTTTCGAGGAACAGAACGCGGCCCTGCACGTCGATTACCGGTACTTTAATGATGACTGGGATGTCGCCTCACACACCATCGACGTTGCGTGGCAACAAAACCTCGCGCAGGACTTCAGGCTGACACCGTTCGTACGCTACTACAGCCAGCACGAGGCGGAGTTTTTCAACAATATCGCCAATACCGACGACCGCTATTTCGCGGATGACTATCGCCTGTCAGCGTTCGGCGCCTTTTCCTGCGGTTTGCGCCTGCAACGTGATTTTGGTAACTGGTCGGTCAACGCAGACGCAGAGCGCTATAGAACGGACGAGAGCTGGGGTGTTTACAGCGGTGAAGAATCCCCCGGCCTGGTGGACTTCTGGCGCTACGGTATCGGGCTCAATTACATTTTCAAGTAGGCCCGGACCTGCCGATGCAGCGCGTCGAGCATAGTTTCAAAGCCATGGGTGGTCCCTGCCACCTGCGCCTGGAGTTGGATGACGTGGTGCACGCAGAGACTGCCGTTGCCGCCGCTGTAGCGGAGGTGCAGCGGCTGGAGCGCAAGTACAGCCGCTACACCGAAGATTCCCTCACCAGCCAGATCAATCGCGCCGCCGGTACGGGTAGGCCTGTGCCACTGGATAGTGAAACTGCTGGCCTGCTCAACTACGCCCATACACTGTGGAGTGAAAGCGACGGCCTGTTCGACCTTACCTCCGGCGTATTACGCCGGGCCTGGGATTTCAAGTCCGGCCGTTGTCCCGGGCAGCGCGAGATTGATGCCCTCCTGCCACTGGTCGGTTGGGAGCTGGTGCAGCGGGATCAGGACTGCGTGTATCTGCCCAGGGCGGGTATGGAACTGGATTTTGGCGGATGCGTGAAAGAGTACGCCGCCGACAGCGCCGCCACTGCAACTGCGGCGACAGGGGGTGATCGCGGCCCTGGTGGATCTGGCTGGCGATATGGTTGCTGTTGGTGTGCCGGCAGGGTCAGCGGGCTGGCCGGTGGGCATTCGTCACCCCGCTGAAAAGGACCGTGCGGTGGCCCGGGTGCTCCTGCCTGAGGGTGGTCTGGCGAGCAGTGGTGACTACGAGCGCTGCCTGGAGATTGACGGCAAACGCTACGGGCATATCCTGCATCCGCGCACGGGTTGGCCCGCGCAGGGTCTCGTTGCCGTCAGTGTGCTGGCGGGGCAGTGTCTGGTGGCGGGCAGTTCGGCGACGATCGCCATGTTGAAGCCGGCCGATGAGGCGCTGGACTGGTTGGAGAAACTGGGCCTGCCGTGGCTGGCGATAGATGCGGAGCTCTGCTGCCACGGTACGTTGGCCGCTTAAGTGTTAAATCCTTTCCACCAGGATTCCTGGCACCTCAGCGATCGAATTCAGTAAGTGACTCGCGCCGCTGAAATCGTGACTCGCGGTAAACTCGTTATGCACGATCGCGCAGTCAATGCCAGCGGCGATGGCCGACTGTAAACCGCGCTGCGAGTCTTCCACCACCAGGCAATCCCCGGCATTGGCGCCAAATGTTTGGAGAGCGAGAAGATAGGGCTCCGGGTCGGGCTTGGATGAAACATAATCCTCTCTGGTGAGCACAAAATCCATAAACCGCGTCAGCTGATCCGTTCTTATGGATCAACTCGAAGTGGGCTCGAGTTGAGGTGGTGACGATGGCCATTTTGTGGGTTTTGGAAAGCTGTTCCAGTACCTGCTCGGCGCCGGGAATGTCGATATCCTCTCGCAGCAGGTACTCCTGATACCAGGCATCCCTTTGTTGCCGTTGCAGTGCAATCCGGTTGGCGTCGATGCCCGCTGCCGCGGCGAGATCCCAACTTGATTTACCCTGCACCATGCGTTGCAGATAGGTTTGCTTCTCCAGCGTTACGCCCAGTTCGGCGAGCGCCCGCTGTGTCGCCGTGAAATACCAGAATTCGGTGTCGACGAGAACGCCGTCGTTGTCCCAGAGTATGTAGCGCTTCACGGATGGTGTGACGCTGCTATGGTAGTGAACCGCCAGCCATATGGTTTCTGTGTCGGGTGTTGTCCATGTCACCTTGTGTTTTGTGTGAGCGGGAATGGTTAGATGGCAGCCGGCAGTTAAATGTACCTCTTCACCATTTTCGAAGGCAATTTTCGCTTCGCCTTTGAGAACTGCGACCCATTCATTGTCTGCCTGGTCGTACCAGCCTGATGCCGGGGATGAATGGCCTTTGGAGACAATTCTCTCGATTCTGACATTGTCTGCCTCGAACCAATTCGCTGAAGATCTCTTCACTGATCTTTTCAGGTAATGGATTCGAAAAGGTTGCCTAACTCAGTAGCCAATACTTAAACCCACTGTACGTAATGCTGCATTTTTTACGACCCTCTATAAATCAGCGGACCTGGTTCGTAGGACCATCATCCACCTGATAGCTTGCGAACAGGTGTCGACGTACCTCATCGGTGACCGGTTCGTTGCCGAGCACGACTGGCCGGATTTTGTCCAGGTCAACAGCAAACCCTCGCTGTACGGCGGGCCGTGCAGAGATTCGATCGAGCCACGCGTCCAGATGCGGATACGGAGCCTGATCAGGATAGCGGAAACCAAACATCCTGAACCACGGGAAGCAGGCAATATCAGCGATGGAGTACGCATCGAGTATGAAGCTGCGGCCTTCAAGGTGATGATTCAGCAACCGACGTAACCGCTCTGTTTCCTGTGTGTAACGCGCAATCGGGTAGTCAAGCTGCTCCGGCGCGTACTGCACAAAATGATGGAGCTGCCCCATCATCGGGCCGACGTAACTCATCTGCCAAAAAAGCCATTGCCGCCCCAGCGCCTGCTCTATTGGATCACTGGGCCAGAGGTTGCCAGCTTTTTCCGCAAGATACATCAGGATCGCTGCCGACTCCCACAGCACGATTCGCTGCCCGCCTGGGCCGTCCGGGTCAATGATGGCGGGTACTTTACGGTTCGGACAGATTTCTGCGTACTCGGGTTGGTTCTGATCGCCCGCAACAATATCAATGGGATGCACCTGATAGGGCAATCCCAGTTCCTCCAGGGCGATGGAGACTTTTTGGCAGTTGGGGGTAGGGCAATAATAGAGATCGATCATGCCTTCCAGTTTCCTCGGGTGTTGCATTGATGATGTCTAACTCTTCATGCTGCGGCAAGCGCACGCATTCATTCGGCAACGTCGATCCTGGCGAGGGCATCAGCGATGCTACTCACATCGCCGGGGCGCACCAGTCGCGCGATTTCATGGCCGTCGCGCAGGAACACGAGCGTGGGCCAGAGCTTGACCTTGAAGGAGCGTCCCAGGGGGCGTCCGCTCGCATCGGCAATCTTGATATGTCGTACGCCCGGATGAGCGGCGAATGCGGACGCCAGAAGCGGCTGGGCTGCACGACAGTGTCCGCACCCGGGGCTGCCGAATTCGAGCAGCGTTGGCCCGGCGAGCTGATCGACCTCGGTGCGTTCAGGTTCGTGAGTTGCATACTCTTCGTTGATTATCATGTGAAGGAGGCCTCCTAACGAAGCGCGACGAGCGGAACGTGCTTGAGCCACTTGTTCGGCTGCACTTTGTTTATTGTGCTCATGGTTGCCGTTCAATGCGTTCAAGTTGTGAATTAAGACAATCCCAACCTGCGCGCTTGATGCCCAGATATTTGCTACAGGTTTTATTGACGACGGATTGTCGAGTGTACCAACGCGAACAACCGTCAGACCGAGCATACCACTGACTCCGCCAGACCATGACAACCGCATTTGGGACAGAACTTTCGAGTGATGGTGTTACCGCTGGCAGCACTTTTGCAGTACTCCGCAAGCGTACCTGATACCGTAATGCTTTCTGTGGGAAATATGGCGTTGGCAGTTCCATTACCCCCGATATGCTAGCAGTCGCGACACCAACACAACCTTGAGATCACTGGCTCAGCAACAATTTGATATCGAATCTGTCCGCAGAGACACCCACCTGTTCTTTCGTTCATATTTATGGTCTCCAATTTTCCAGATAAATATGCTACTTCATTCGCAGGCACCTGCAGCCTAACAGTTCCTTATACGGAATCCTTCCGTTGAAAAACCAGATTCTGGCTTTTCAGTAGAACTGAAAAAATACTGAAAGCCAGTCGTCATGGCTCACATCCACTCGATCCGGTGAGTCGTAAATTTTGTGTTTGCTTCTGTCGTTTTTGCGTGGCGATTCAATAATGCCTTTGTCAAAGATTGGGCGAATCGGAAGCGGGGTGCCACGGCTTTTATGTGTGCCCTGACTGCGCATTCAAAAACGGGCCAGGGCTGTTCTCTCCTAATGCAGTACGCGATCCGACTGCATCTCGGCCTGCAAGTCCTTCTTTTTATCGGCAGCCGCGGACTCCTGCTGGTGCATGTAGGTGCGCAGGCGTCCCACCACACTGGTCATCACATCGATGGTCTGGCTGATCTGGTCCAGGGCCATCAGGATGGTCTCTTTGTCGGTCGGGCTCTTGTTACTGTTCGCCATATGAGATTCCTCAGTTAGTGCGGACTAGTCCCAGTTCAGGGCGCCACCTGTCTGGTATTCGATTACCCGTGTCTCGAAGAAATTTTTCTCTTTGCGCAAATCCATGATTTCCGACATCCATGGGAAAGGATTCTGCGCACCCGGGTACTGCTCCGGCAGGCCCAATTGCGACAGGCGTCGGTTGGCGATGAAGTGCAGGTATTCCTCCATCATCGCCGCGTTCATGCCCAGTACGCCGCGCGGCATGGTGTCGCGGGCATATTCGATTTCCAGCTGGGTGCCTTCCATGATCATCTGGATGGCTTCCTGTTGAAATTCCGCGGTCCACAGGTGCGGGTTTTCCAGCTTGATCTGGTTGATCACGTCGATACCGAAGTTCAGGTGCATGGACTCGTCGCGCAGGATGTACTGGAACTGTTCCGCCACGCCCGTCATCTTGTTGCGGCGGCCCATGGAGAGGATCTGGGTAAAGCCGCAGTAGAAGAAAATACCTTCGGTGACGGCGTAGAAGCCGATCAGGTTGCGCAGCAGGGTCTGGTCCGTCTCCGCAGTGCCGGTTTTAAAGGTGGGGTCGCTCAGTGCATGCGTGTGGCTGATGCTCCATGCGGCCTTTTTCGCCACCGAGGGCACTTCCCGGTACATGTTGAACACTTCACCCTCATCCATGCCCAGCGACTCGATGCAGTACTGGTAGGCGTGGGTGTGGATGGCTTCCTCGAAGGCCTGGCGCAGGATGTACTGGCGGCATTCGGGGTTGGTGATCAGCCGGTAAATGGCCAGCACCAGGTTGTTTGCCACCAGCGAATCTGCCGTGGAGAAATAGCCCAGGTTGCGCTGCACGATGCGGCGTTCATCGGCGGTCAGGCCCTCCGGATCTTTCCAGGTGGCCACGTCGGCGGTCATGTTGATTTCCTGCGGCATCCAGTGGTTGGCGCAACCGTCGATGTATTTCTGCCAGGCCCAGTCGTACTTGAAGGGCACCAGCTGGTTGAGGTCGGCGCGGCAGTTGATCATGGCCTTTTCGTCCACCGACACGCGGGCGGCGCCCATCTCCAGCTCTTCGAGACCGGGCGCTACTTCGACGTGATTCGCCGCCCCGGCGTTTTTGGCGACCGTCTGCATTCCAGCTGCCTGCGCACCCGGTTCGGGCATTGCCGACAGCGGCTGCGTCATGCTCGCTGCCATCGCTGCTGCACCCGCAGGCGCCGCTTCTTCCTTGTGGTAATCATCCCAACTTAACATCTCTTTTGCTTCCTGATTTCTTGATGTGGCCATCGATTTATCGTTTCCAGTTCGTGCCCGCCTACTGTGCGCGCGCCTACTGGCAGGCCTCGCATTCCGGATCATCCAGCGAGCAGGCCAGCGGCACCGGTGCCGGTCCTGCTACCGCCCCTTTCGACACCGCGTTCAGCGTGCCGGTGTCGATGGTGGACTTCTCCGTGCCGGTGGCGGCCAGTGAGCGCAGGTAATAGGTGGTTTTCAGGCCGCTGAACCAGGCCATGCGGTAGGTGATATCCAGCTTCTTGCCATTGGCGTTGTTGATATACAGGTTCAGCGATTGCGCCTGGTCTATCCACTTCTGGCGACGGCTGGCCGACTCCACCAGCCAGCGCGGCTCAACTTCAAAAGCGGTAGAGTAAATCGCCTTCAAGTCCGCCGGAATGCGGTCGATGGCCTGCACGCTGCCGTCGTAGTATTTGAGGTCGTTGACCATCACCTTATCCCACAGGCCACGCGCTTTCAGGTCGCGCACCAGATAGGGATTGACGACAGTGAACTCGCCCGAGAGATTCGATTTGACGTACAGGTTCTGGTAGGTCGGCTCGATGGACTGCGAGACCCCGGTAATGTTGGCGATGGTCGCGGTGGGGGCAATGGCCATCACGTTGGAGTTGCGCATGCCCTGCGCCTTCACGGTTTCGCGCAGGGAGGTCCAGTCGAGGCTCTGGCTCTTATCGACGTGGATGTACTTTTCGCCGCGTTCGGCGATCAGTCGGTCCAGCGAATCGAGCGGGAAGATGCCCTGGCTCCACAGGGAACCTTCGTAGCTGGAGTAGGCGCCGCGCTCTGCTGCCAGCTCGCTGGAGGCCTGGATAGCATAGTAGCTGATGGCTTCCATGGAGTGGTCCGCGAACTCCACGGCCGCATCAGAACCGTAGGCCAGGTGCTTCTTGTACAGCGCGTCCTGGAACCCCATCAGGCCCAGGCCGACCGGGCGATGGCGCATATTGGACGCCTCGGCCTGGGGCACCGAGTAGTAGTTGATGTCGATCACGTTATCCAGCATGCGCACGGCGGTACGCACGGTGCGCTGCAATTTTTCCAGGTCGAGGCCGTTCTCATCAACGTGCTGGGGCAGGTTGACCGAGCCCAGGTTGCAGACGGCAATTTCGTCCTTGTTGGTGTTGAGGGTGATTTCGGTGCACAGGTTGGAGGAGTGCACGACGCCCACATGTTGCTGCGGCGAGCGCAGGTTGCAGGGGTCCTTGAAGGTCATCCAGGGATGGCCGGTCTCGAACAGCATGCCCAGCATTTTGCGCCACAGGTTTTCTGCCTTGACGGTCTTGAACAGCTTGTGTTTGCCGTTGCGGGCCAGCTCCTCGTACTGGACATAGCGCTCCTCGAAGGCCTTGCCATACAGATCGTGCAGGTCCGGCACATCGTTGGGCGAGAACAGCGTCCAGTCGCCGCCATCGAACACCCGCTTCATGAACAGGTCGGGTATCCAGTTGGCGGTATTCATGTCGTGGGTGCGACGGCGATCGTCGCCGGTATTCTTGCGCAGCTCGACGAACTCTTCGATATCCAGGTGCCAGGTTTCCAGGTAGGCGCACACAGCCCCCTTGCGCTTGCCGCCCTGGTTCACCGCTACCGCGGTGTCATTGACCACCTTGAGGAAGGGCACCACGCCCTGGGATTTGCCGTTGGTGCCCTTGATGTAGGCGCCCAGTGCGCGCACCGGGGTCCAGTCGTTGCCCAGGCCGCCGGCGAATTTGGACAGCATGGCGTTGTCCTGGATGGCGCCGTAAATACCGTACAGGTTGTCCGGTACCGTCGTCAGGTAGCAGGAGGACAACTGTGGGCGCAGGGTGCCGGCATTGAACAGGGTCGGCGTGGAACTCATGTAATCGAACGAGGACAGCAGTTGGTAGAATTCGATGGCCCTGGCGTTCCTGTCGTGCTCCTCGGCCGCCAGTCCCATGGCCACGCGCATGAAGAATATCTGCGGCAGCTCGATGCGTGTGTTGTTGCTGTGGATAAAGTAGCGGTCGTACAGGGTCTGCAGGCCGAGGTAGGTAAACTGCAGGTCGCGCTCGGGCAGCAGCGCCTGGCCCAGCCGCTCGAGGTCGAATTCCTGCAGCTTGGGTGCCAGCAATTCCAGCTCGACGCCTTTTGCCACATAGGCTGGCAGCGCTTTGGCGTACAGGGTGCCCATGTCGTGCTGGGTGGCGCTGTCGGCCACTCCGAGGAAGCCCAGGGCTTCGGCCGCGCAGATTGTCACACAGCAGGCGGGCGGCGACGAAGGTGTAGTTGGGCTCCTGCTCGATCATGGTGCGGGCGGTGATGACCAGGGACGTGCTCAACTCGTCCTGGCTGACGCCGTCGTAAAGATTCTTCAGGGCCTCGTCCAGGATTTCGGTTTCGCTGACATCGGACAGCCCGAAGCAGGCCTCGTTGACAATGGTGTGCAGGCGGTCGAGGTCCAGCGGCGCGCGGCTGCCGTCTGCCTGTACGACAGTGATATTGCCAGCGGCTGCCTGGGTGGCGGGGGACAGGGCCTGCTTGGCGGCGCGTTTGCGCGCCTGCTGTTCCCGGTAGATCACATAATCCCGCGCAATTTTGTGTTCGCCCGAACGCATCAGGGACAGTTCCACCTGGTCCTGTATGTCCTCGATATGGATAGTCCCGCCGGAGGGCATGCGGCGCTTGAATGTGGTCATTACCAGTTCGGTCAGTTTGGCCACGGTTTCATGGATGCGGCTGGACGCTGCTGCCGTGCCGCCCTCCACCGCGAGAAATGCCTTGGTGATGGCCACCGATATCTTGCTGGCCTCAAAGGGGACTACGGTGCCATTGCGCTTGATGACCCGCAATTGTCCGGGAGCGGTGGCGGCGATAGCGCCGCTGACGGTGGATGACGGTCGTGGGGTGATCGCTTCGGCGGAGGTGCCGCCCTGGTTGGTCTCTGTCTGCATATTTGCTCCGAAGTGCCGGTTTTTGGCTTTATTGGGTGACCGCTTGGCGAAGCTCCAATACCCGGAATATGCCGCCATGCAATGGGCTAGCGTCCCTGCGGCGGTGGTCGGGAGGGAAATTCCCGTTTTAGCGGCTAATGTGCTGATTTTTTTGATCGTTTTTTAGCCGCAATACCCAATATGTTGGGGTATATGCTTCACTCAGGTACAAGATAATGCGGCTCCGGATGCAATGCAAGGGAATTAGCCTGGGTTTAATGTGTGGATAAGGTGTTGATAGTTCGGTGGGTCTGTACCTACTAACCGTGCAGGCCTTGATCTGCGTGTGGGGCAATCATTGAGGGGGGCTTTAGGCTTAATAATACCGGTAGATCGATTTAATAATTATAAAAAACACGCGATCTATACTTGGTAATTATTAACGAGGGAGGTTGCGACTGGCGGGGATCACACCATGCATGGCGCGGCGCTGGGACAACGGGTTTTTCAAGCGCGATTGGCCAGGAGCAGGGTTTCCATCAGGGCTTTTTGCGCATGCAGTCGATTCTCTGCCTCATCCCATATCACAGTGTCGGGCGCATCCATCAACTGGGCGCTTATCTCCTCCCCCCGGTGTGCGGGCAGGCAGTGCATGTAGAGGGCATCACGGGCGGCCAGGCTCATAAGTTCGCGGTTGACCTGATAGGGAGCGAACAGCTGCGCCCGTTCCCGCTGCTCGCTCTCCTGGCCCATGGAAGCCCACACATCGGTCACCACGAGGTTGGCATCGCGCGCGGCGCTGGCCGGATCGTGCTCAATTCTTACCCTGTCCCTGTTGGCCCTGAGCAACTCGCTGTCAGGCTCAAACCCGGGCGGACAGGCGATACGCAGCTCAAAATCAAATTGGCGGGCGGCGTTTATGTAGGACTGGCACATGTTGTTGCCGTCCCCGACCCAGCACACGCTCTTGCCGGCGATGCTGCCGCGGTGCTCGTACCAGGTTTGCATGTCCGCCAGCAGTTGGCAGGGGTGGTAGTCGTCAGTCAGGGCGTTGATCACAGGCACTGAAGAGTGCGCCGCGAAGCGCTGCACGATATCGTGGCCGAAGGTGCGGATCACCACGAGGTCCACCATGGAGGAGATTACCCGCGCACTGTCCTCTATCGGTTCTCCGCGGCCCAGCTGGGTGTCCTGGGGAGACAGAAACATGGCGTGTCCCCCGAGTTGCGCCATGCCTGCTTCAAAGGAGACCCGGGTGCGGGTGGATGATTTGGCGAAGATCATGCCCAGCACGGTGCCCGGGAAGGCGCGCTGGTCGGTACCGGCACGGCGTTCTCGTTTCATTTCGATGGCCCGCTGTATGAGTTGCTGCAACTCCAGCGGGCTGAAATCCAAAAGCGTCAAAAAGTGCCGAGTATCCGACATGGTCAGTCCTGTCAATTTACGCGTGTGGGCTTAGTTGAAGTCGCGGATCAGTGCGGCGACGCCGCTGGCCAGATCGCGCGCTTCCTGTTGCGTTGATCACCAGTGGCGGCAGCAGGCGCACGGTATTGCCTGCAGTGACGTTGATCAGCAAGCCTGCATCCAGACCGCGCTGTGCGAGTTCGCCGCAGTCCCTGCGCAATTCAATACCCAGCATCAGGCCTTTGCCGCGAATCTCGGCGACTAGCGCGGCAATGGCGCTGTCGGCACGCAGGTGTTCGGTAATCAGCTGCCCCATGGCGGTCGCGTTGGCGCACAACTGGTCATGCACAATGGTGTTGACCACGGCCAGCCCCGCCGCGCATACCAGTGGATTGCCGCCAAAGGTAGAGCCATGCTGGCCAGCGCCCAATACCTGCGCCGCCGCTCCGCGCGCCAGGCAGGCGCCAATGGGCACGCCGTTTCCGAGGCCCTTGGCGGTGGTAACCACGTCGGGCGTCAGGTCCAGACCCTGGTAAGCAAAATAGGTGCCGGTGCGGCCGTTGCCGGTCTGTACCTCATCGAGCATCAACAACCAGTTCTGCTCAGTACAAATTTGCCGAACGGCCTGCAGATACTCTGGCTCCAGCAGCCTGGACGCCACTTTCGCCCTGGATGGGTTCCGCAAGGAAGGCCACCACGTCGGGATTGTTTGCCGCGATCTGGCGCAGGGCCTCCACATCATTGCGCGGTGCGCGAACAAAGCCTGTCACCAGCGGCTCAAAGCCAGCCTGGATCTTGCGATTGCCGGTAGCGCTGAGCGTGGCCAGCGTGCGGCCGTGGAAGGCGCCTTCAAGCACGATGATGGCCGGTTTCTTAATGCCCCGACCGTGCCCGTAAAGTCGCGCCAGTTTGATGGCCGCTTCATTGGCCTCAGCGCCGGAGTTGCCAAAGAAGCAGTTTTCCATGTTCGCTACTTGCGTCAAGGCAGCGCCGAGTTGCTCCTGCGCCTCGATGCGATAGAGATTGGAACTGTGTACGAGCTTATCGGCCTGTGCTCTGATGGCGGCAGTGACCGCCGGGTGGGCGTGGCCCAGCCCGTTCACGGCAATACCGGAAATGCCATCCAGATAGCGCCGCCCCTCGGTATCATAGAGGTACACGCCCTCGCCGTGACTGAATGTCACCGGTAACCTGGCGTAGGTCTGCATCAGCGCCGACATGATTCTGGCTCTCCTAAAAACGCAAAAAGGCAGCGGGAGCTGCCTCGAAACGAGCAACTATAGCGACATGGGGCAGGATTGGCAATCCGCGTAAACGGGCAGGAGCAATTTAGAGTGATGTTGGGTTATTATGGGCGCCTGGCACTAACCGCCCAGCGGGCTACAACATGACAGGACAAAGCATGGACATTATCGAGACAATCAAAGAGCAGATCCAGGGCAACAGGATTCTGTTATACATGAAAGGATCCCCCAATCAGCCACAGTGTGGCTTTTCAGCGCGCACTGTGGAGGCGCTGATGGCTTGCGGTGAACGCTTCGCATACGTGGACATCCTTAGCAACCCTGAAATTCGCGCCACGCTTCCCCAGTACGCTAACTGGCCCACCTTTCCGCAATTGTGGGTGGATGGCGAACTGGTTGGCGGTTGTGACATCGTTACCGAGATGTATGAGAGCGGGGAGTTGCAGGCCCTTGTTAAAGAAAAGGCTGCCGCCCAGACCAGCTGGGTAGGGCTCGGCACAAGCATAGTGGTTAGCTATTAAAACCATACATACATTTAAATAGGCGATATCAATTAGCCTGTGTATTATCCTGCTCCAAGCGCACCGTCCCATGGGGGGTGGAGCGATTGGATGAACTGGCAAGGGAGGTTAAATACATGGGCGTTTTAGTTGGTAAGCCGGCACCTGATTTTGACGTTGCGGCGGTACTCGGTACCGGACAGATCGTTGATTCCTACAAGCGATCCGAGGCGATGGCGGGCAAGTACGGCCTGGTGTTCTTTTATCCGTTGGATTTCACCTTTGTGTGTCCCTCAGAGCTGATTGCTCTGGATCACCGCATGGACAAATTTCGCGAGCTGGGTGTGGAAGTGGTGGCAGTGTCCATCGATTCCCAGTTTACGCACAACGCCTGGCGCAATACGGCGATAAAGGACGGCGGTATCGGCGCGGTCACCTACACCATGGCCGCTGACATCAACCATGATATCTGTCGATCCTACGATGTGGAAAGTGCTGGTGGCGTGGCTTACCGCGGCGCCTTCCTGATTGACCCGCAGGGGAAGGTGCGCTCCCAGCTGGTCAATGACCTGCCCCTGGGTCGCAATATCGATGAGTTGATCCGACTGGTTGAGGCACTGCAGTTCACTGACCAGCACGGTGAAGTATGTCCGGCGGGTTGGAACAAGGGTGACAAGGGTATGAATGCCTCGCCCGATGGTGTGGCGGCGTACCTGTCGGAGCACGCTGCAGCGCTGTAAGCCGCTTCGCTGTTGGGTATAAAGCGGGCCACGTGCCCGCTTTTTTGTCTGGAGTGGTCCATGGCATGCGACAGTGCAGGATTTGACCGTACCTGGCACCACAGCGCCGGGAGTAGCTGCCGCTTAGCAGCGTGCGCAACCGAAACTCTACCAACGGCAAGCGATCATTGCCGAAGTACATGTCGTCACCATTGATAAAAATCGTCGGCGATCCAAAGCCGCCGCGCGCGATGAGTTCGTCGGTATTATGGCGCAGCAAATCCTTGTAGTGCTGGCTGGCGAATGGCGCTGAAGAAGCCTTCTGTGTCCAGGCCAACCCGCCCGCAAATCGCCGCAAGCACTTCATCATTGGCGATATCCGGGGATGTCGCTGCCCCAGTAGGTCTCAAAACTGCCCGCGA
Source organism: uncultured Gammaproteobacteria bacterium (assembly GCA_963762235.1). GTDB lineage: Bacteria > Pseudomonadota > Gammaproteobacteria > Pseudomonadales > Halieaceae > Marimicrobium. Next base: position 140,738 of record CAVXKH010000008.1, read on the forward strand.
GTAGGGTACCAGCAAGCCCTGTTCCTCAGCATAAAAGGCGCCGCGCATGGCCTTTACGCTGCTGATCGGATGGCCCTGCGGCATGTCTGCGCGCACACCGCAGAGTCGCGCCCAGTCCTGCATGTCTTTCACGTAGTAATTCAGGCGCGGATTGTCAGCGCCGCCAGCGAACAGCGCCGCGCGGCTGGCGTAGAGCTCCTGGTTGACCGCGTTAAACACCCCGCCCACCAGGATGGGGCGCCAGCGTATGGGCAACCCCAACTGCTCCATGATGGGAATGATTCGCGTGAAAGCGAAGTATGTCCAGGGGCTGGAGCAGTCGTAAAAGAATTCGACTTCGGGGGCCAGAGCCATGTCCTGTCCTGTGAGAATTACAGGCCTGAGCTTAGCACATCACCCGGAGTGATCAGGTATAATCGCCGCTTTGCGTTGGGTAGAGTTGGATAGTCATGAACGTGGATCAGTACATGGTCGAGCTGGGTGTCGCCGCGCGCGCGGCGTCGCGCATCGTGGCCGCAGCGCCAACCGCGGTGCGCAACCATGCCCTGCTGGCGGTCCGCGATGCCCTTGATGGTGCCCGGGACCGTTTGGCCGAGGCCAACGAGAGGGATCTGGAGCGGGGTCGAGCGAGTGCGCTGGAGGCGCCGCTGATGGATCGCCTGAAGCTGACCCCGGCGCACATTGACACCATGTTGGAAGGCCTGCGGCAGGTGGCGGCGCTGCCAGACCCCGTGGGCAGTATCTCCGATATGAGAAGTATGCCAAGTGGGATCCAGGTGGGCCGCATGCGAGTACCGCTGGGCGTGATTGGTATCATTTATGAGTCGCGGCCCAATGTGACCGTGGAGGCAGCCAGCCTGTGCCTCAAATCCGGCAATGCCACTATCTTGCGCGGGGGCTCCGAGGCGCTTGACTCCAATTGCGCCATTGCCGAGTGCCTGATTCAGGGATTGCAGTCCGCAGGGTTGCCTGCGGCCGCAGTGCAGGTAGTGGCTACCGCGGACCGCGCGGCGGTGGGGCACCTCATTACCATGCCACAGTACGTGGATGTCATTGTTCCCCGTGGCGGCAAGGGCCTTATCGAGCGCATTAGCAGAGATGCCAAAGTTCCGGTCATCAAGCACCTGGACGGCGTATGCCACGTGTATATCGACGATGGCGCAGACGACGACATGGCGGTGAATATCGCCATCAATGCCAAGACGCAGCGCTATGGCACCTGTAACACTATGGAGACTTTGTTGATAGCGGCGTCAAAGGCGGCGCATGTGTTGCCGCGTCTTGCCCAGGCTTATGCCGCGGCCGGAGTGGAACTGCGCGGTTGCCCACGGACTTTACAGGTATTGCCTGCAGCCAAAGCTGCCAGCGAACAGGACTGGCGCGAGGAATACCTGGCACCCATACTGGCAGTGCGTGTGGTAGACGGTCTCCAGCAGGCCATCGAACACATCAATACCTACAGCTCCCAGCACACGGACAGCATCGTTACGCGGGATCACGGGCGCGCCATGCGTTTTCTGCGGGAAGTGGATTCCAGCTCGGTTATGGTCAACGCCTCTACCCGTTTAGCGGATGGCTTCGAGTATGGCCTGGGCGCGGAAATCGGTATATCCACCGACAAGCTGCATGCCCGTGGTCCGGTGGGTCTGGAAGGGCTTACCTCGCAGAAGTTTGTGGTGCTTGGTGAGGGGCAGATTCGCACTTGAGTGCGCCGCGCTCGCCCTGGTCTCCTCTGGTGGGGGTTTTCGGTGGTACCTTCGACCCCGTGCACTACGGCCACTTGCGCTCAGCACTGGAACTGGTGGAGAGGCTGCAATTGGAGCAGTTGCGACTGATGCCCTGCGCGCAGCCACCCCACCGCGAGGCGCCGCAATGCAGTGCCGCACACCGCGCAGCCATGCTGGAACTGGCCGTCGCCGGTGAGCCTCGCCTGGCTTGCGATGCCCGCGAACTGCAACGGGCGGGCAAGTCCTATACCATAGACAGCCTGATCGAGTTGCGCAGCGAACTGGGTACCGACACCGGTTTGTGCATGGTGCTGGGTTGCGATGCTGTATTGGCGATCAATGGGTGGCACCGCTGGCAGGAACTATTGGACTGGGGCCACATTGTGGTAATAGCGCGTCCCGGCTGGGAACTGCCCAGGACGGGCGCGGTAGCAAAGTGGCTGAGCGCACATCGCCTGGAGGATCCGTGCGCGCTGCGACAGCAGCCTGCAGGGGGTATCGTAATTGAGGAGTTGCGCCCCCTGGCCATATCGTCCACCGAGATCCGGGCGTTACTGGCGGCGGGACGCTCAGCCCGTTACCTTATGCCACAGTCGGTATTGGACTATATTCAAACACACCAACTCTATCGGTAAACAACAGGACCGCCATCTATGAAAGTCAAAGTAAACCAGCCCCATGGAATCTGAACAATTCACGCAGTTTGTCGTCGCTGCGCTGGACGATCTCAAAGCGGTCAATACCGTGACGCTGGATGTCAGCGGCCTGACGGATGTGATGGATTACCTGGTCATTACCAGTGGCACTTCCAATCGGCATGTGAAATCGCTGGCTAACCATGTTTCCGTGGAGGCCAAGAAGCAGGGCATGCTTCCCATGGGGATGGAGGGCGAGGACGCGGGCGAGTGGGTGTTGGTAGACTTTGGCGGTGTAGTGGTGCATGTCATGTTGCCGGCAACCCGGGATTTTTACGATCTGGAGCGCCTGTGGACCAAGCCTGAAGCCAGCACCTGATGCGCATCAGTGTGATTGCCGTGGGCACCCGGATGCCCGCCTGGGTCAGCCAGGGCATTGCGGAATACAGTAAGCGCCTGCCGCGGGAATTACAGCTAGCCTGGCGGGAGATTCCACTGGCCAAGCGGGGAAAGGAGGTCGCAGCGCAGCAAGTATGCGCGGCTGAGGGTGAGCAAATACTAAAGGCGATTCCCCCCGGGGAGCGGGTGATTGCCCTGGATGTGGCAGGCCAACGACTCTCCACCGGACAGTTGGCGCGGCAACTGCAGCGCTGGCAAATGTCGGGAGACAACTACAGCTTGCTGATTGGTGGACCCGATGGGCTGTCCCCGGCCTGCCTGGCGCGCGCGGACCAGTGCTGGTCGCTCAGTGATTTAACCCTGCCGCACCCTCTGGTACGCGTGCTGTTGGCAGAGCAGTTGTATCGGGCTTGGACAATCACCGTCAACCACCCGTATCATCGCGCCTGATGATTACCGCCTTCAACGCAGCGCAAGTCCTGCAAGCCACGTAAATGCTACCGCAATTCGATTTAAAAGATCCGCAGCTTGAGTCCCGTATCTATGGCATTCGCACCATCGTTGCGATCTGCCTGGTGGTGGCATCGCTGGGTATTGTCGTGATGCGCTATTACACGCTGCAAATCACTGAGTACGAGATTTACCGTACGCAGTCCGAGCGCAATCGGGTGCAGTTACAGCCACTGCCACCCACGCGCGGGCTTATCTACGACCGCAATGGCGTGCTGCTGGCGGATAACCGGCCCAGTTACCTTCTTTCTGTAGTGCGCGAGCGGGTGGAAAATCTGGATACCGCACTGGCGGAGCTGCAGAAACTGGTGCCGATTTCGGAGGGTGATCTGGAGAATTTCCACAAGAAGGTCAAACGAAGCCGCCCGTATGAAGCGGTGCCGCTGCGCTTTCGCCTGACCGAAGAGGAGCGCGCCCGACTGGCCGTCAACCGTTTTCGGCTGCCGGGTGTCGTTGTGGAAGCGCAATTTCTGCGGTACTACCCCCACGGTGAGCTGTTTTCCCACGCTCTGGGCTATGTCGGTCGTATCAACGAACAGGAAGCGCAGGAGCTTGATGAGACCAATTATCGCGGCACCTTCCACGTGGGCAAAGTGGGCGTGGAGAAGTATTACGAGGATATCCTGCACGGGAAAGTGGGTTACCAGAATGTGGAGAGCAACGCCCACGGGCGGGTACTGCGCGTGCTCGAGCGCTTCGCGCCAACACCGGGCAAGGACCTTACCCTGTTTCTGGACTACCGTGTGCAGCGCGCAGCGTTTGATGCCCTGGGCGATCGGCGCGGGGCGGTGGTCGCAATTGATCCGCGCACTGGCGGGGTGCTGGCATTGGTATCTACGCCGGGCTTCGACACTAACCTGTTTGTTAACGGCATCAGCTCCGCTGATTACACCGCCCTGCGCGACTCGCTGGATGTTCCCCTGTTCAACAGGGCCATCCAGGGTTCCTACCCCCCGGGTTCCACAATCAAGCCTTTTATGGCGATGGCCGGGTTGCGGTCCGGGTTGGTGACCCCTGAATCAACCGTGCCCGACCCCGGTTGGTATAGTCTGCCGGGTGATTCCCGCCGTTACCGGGACTGGATCCTGCGCCTGCGAGGCACCGGTCACGCCGCCCGGGTAAATATGAAATTGGCGATTTCCGAGTCGTGTGATGTGTACTTCTATGACCTGGCCCGTCGCCTGACCATAGACCGTATGGCCGAGTATCTGCGTCCTTTTGGTTTTGGGGGTCGCACCGACATTGATACCACCAATGAGCGTGCCGGCGTATTGCCTTCAACCCGCTGGAAACGCGAGGCCATGGGTCAGTCCTGGTATCCCGGTGAGACCATCAGTGCCGGCATCGGTCAGGGCTATATGCTGGCATCGCCCCTCCAATTGGCCGTCGCCACGAGCGTGATGGCAAGCAGGGGGCAGCGCAGGGTCCCGCGGTTGGTGATGGCGGTGAACGGCGAACCGCAGCCGGTACCGGCATTGGAACCGCTGGTGGCTCCGGCCGCGGATTGGGATGCGGTGTTTGACGGTATGCACGAGGTGGTGCACGGCCGGGGTGGCACGGCGAAAGCCCTGGCGCAGGGCATCACTTATCAAATGGCGGGCAAAACGGGCACCGCCCAGGTCATTGGTATCGCCCAGAATTCCGTGTACAACGAGGCGGATGTGGCGTTGCGGCACCGACACCATGGGTTGTTCATAGCGTTTGCGCCCATTGAGGCGCCGACTATTGCAGTGGCTATCATCGTCGAGAATGGCGGTGGCAGCTCCGCTGCATCGCCGATAGCGCGTGCGGTGATCGATACCTGGTTGGCAGTGGAGCCCGGCTGATGAGTGACTATGTTCGGCAGTTGCCACACCACGGTTCACAGGACATGGCCAGGCGCCCGAGTGCTGCCATGCGTTTTCATATCGACGTACCCCTGTTGTTACTGCTTCTGGCGCTGACCGTTTACGGCCTGCTGGTGCTATACAGTGCGTCAGGCCAGAGTATGGAGGCTGTTATCCGTCAGGGGCGCTATCGTCGCACTGGCCTACCTGATCATGATATTGGCTGCCCAAATCAGCTTGCAGCGCTACATGCGCTGGGCACTGTGGCTGTATCTGGCAGGATTAGCGTTGCTGCTTGCGGTGATGCTGGTGGGGGTGGGGGCCAAGGGTGCCCAGCGCTGGTTGGAAATCGGCAGTTTTCGCTTTCAGCCGGCGGAGATCATGAAACTGGCGGTGCCCCTGGTCATCGCCTGGTTTCTCGCCGGGCGCGTGCTGCCCCCGGGCTTCTTTGCGGTTATGGGAGCGCTGCTTCTGCTGGGGTTGCCGGCCGGGTTGATCGCAATACAGCCGGATCTGGGCACGGCTCTGTTGATCGCTGCCAGTGGCTTCTTTGTGCTGTTCATGGCCGGGATTGGCTGGCGCTACATTTTCGGTGCAGTGGTACTGGCGGCGGCGGCGTCCTGGCCGCTCTGGATATATGGCCTGAAGGAGTACCAGAAGCAGCGCATCCTCACCATGTTCAATCCGGAGAGCGACAAGCTGGGTGCGGGCTGGAATATCATTCAGTCCAAGACGGCCATCGGCTCGGGCGGCTGGCCGGGCAAGGGTTGGATGCAGAGCACGCAATCGCGGTTGGATTTCCTGCCGGAGAGCCATACGGATTTCATTATCGCTGTGCTGGCCGAGGAGCACGGCCTGCAGGGCGTAATTCTGTTGATGAGCATCTATTTCCTGATTCTGTTGCGCGGCTTCTGGATCGGGGTCCATGCACAGACCAGTTTCGGTCGCATCATGGCAGGCAGTCTGACGCTGACGTTTTTTGTGTATATCTTTGTTAATATGGGAATGGTGGCTGGCTTGTTGCCGGTAGTGGGTGTCCCGCTGCCACTGGTAAGCGCAGGCGGTACCGCTGTGGTCACGTTGCTGGCCGGTTTTGGCATTCTCATGGCGATCAGTACTGAAAAACGCGGGGTCACCACATGAGCGCTCTACGATTTCGTCACCCTGAATTCATACTCTGCCAGAAGCGAGCGAGTTGCAGCCTATGCCGGTACGCCTGAAAATATTGCTTGTTTTTTCTTGTCTGTGGACGGCCTTGTCCTGCGCGGCGGATAACTACGGGGTCAGTCCCGCCGCGCGCGTGGTGGTTGATGAACTGGTGGCGGAGGAAGGCTTTAATCGCGAGGCATTGCTGCAGGTTTTTTCCCAGGCCCAGCGCAAGGACAGTATTCTGGAAGCGATTGCCCGCCCGGCAGAGAAGACCAAGCCATGGTATGAGTATCGGGAAATCTTTCTCGATCATAAGCGCGAAGCAACAGGGCGTGGAGTTCTTTACCAGACATCGTGCGACGCTGGCCCGGGCGGAACGCGAATTTGGTGTGCCAGCCGAAATCATTGTCGCCATTATCGGTGTGGAGACCTACTACGGGCGCACCGTGGGGAGCTACCGGGTGCTCGACGCCCTGTCAACCCTGGCGTTTGACTACCCACCCCGCGCGCCGTTTTTCACCAGCGAACTCAAGCACTATCTGATTCTCACCCGCGATCAGGGCATGGACCCGACGGACCTGATGGGCTCGTACGCGGGTGCCATGGGGTACGGCCAGTTCATGCCCAGCAGCTACCGCAGCTACGCCATCGATTTTGACCAGGACGGCAAGATTGATATCTGGGACAATCCGGTGGATGCTATTGGCAGTGTCGCCAATTATTTCAAGCAACACGGGTGGCGCCAGGGCGAGATGGTGGTCGCTGCTGCCGATATCGCTGCCAATACACCGGACACGATTTTCGTCAAAACCCGGGATGATCTGCAACCCGAGCGCACGGTGGCACAGTTTGCTGCAGATGGCGTGGTGGCGAGAGTAAAACTGGACCCCAATGCGCTGGCTATCGCTTTGAAGTTTGAATTGAAAAACGGTTATGAGTACTGGCTTGGCCTGCATAATTTCTATGTCATTACCCGTTACAATCAAAGCGCCATGTACGCCATGAGTGTCTATCAGCTCAGTCAGCGGCTGGCGGCCCGGGTGACGCAGTGAGTAGTCGTCATCCCGCAGCGGCCCTCATCGCGCTACTGTTGTTGCTCGCCGGCTGCGCCACGCAGCCACCTGACTCGCGAGATGCTGCAACGCATGATGCGGGTGCGCCGACGCCGAAATCGCGTTACGCCGTGGCCCATGATTTCGCGCCCCTGAGGCCCATCAGCCCGGATGAGGTTTTTGATGCAATACCGCGGCCCGATCCCATTCTGGCCGTCGGTAACATGAGCCCGTATATTGTCGACGGCGTTACCTACGAAGTGCTGAAGAATTACCGCAGTTACCGGGAACAGGGTACCGCTTCCTGGTATGGAGCGAAGTTCACCGGGCATGAAACGTCCAACGGCGAGCTTTACGATGTGTATCAGGCCAGTGCCGCCCACAAATCCCTGCCTATTCCGAGTTACGCCCGCGTCACCAATCTGGAAAATGGCAAGAGCATCGTGGTGCGCGTCAATGACCGCGGGCCGTTCCACTCGGACCGCATCATGGATTTGTCCTATGCGGCAGCCGTCAAACTGGGCTATATGGAAAAGGGTACGGCGCGGGTCGAGGTAGAAGTGATTGACGTGGCAGGCGTCAAGGATCGTCGCGATGACGCCTACGGCATTTATCGGTTTCTCCAGTTGGGGGCGTTTGGCAAGGAAGCCACGGCCCGCACCCTGATGCAGGAACTGCAGGCTTTATTGCCTGCGCCCGTGTTTATCAGCCCGGTCGACGCCGGTGGCACACGGCTTTACCGGGTGCGGGTCGGTCCGGTAGAGGACACCAGCCAGCTGCTGGCGCTGCAACAGCAACTGCAGGACAGCGGGTATGATGCCGGGCAGCCGCTGCCCTAGAATACGTGTGCCCGATAGCCGAGGTGCTGCCCAGGTGTTGGGCTGCAAAAGGCACAGGCATTCTTTCGCTCCAGCCGTCCATGCGGTACCATCCGCGTTTATCAAACTCTTCCCACGGTTCCCTGACGTCATGACTCGATTAGCATTGGTATTATTCCTGGCAGTTTCCGCATTCGGTGTGCAGGCAGAAAATGTCGTGCCCGCACCACCCCAGCTGGCGGCGAAAGCGTATCTTTTGATCGATGCCACCAGCGGTGCGGTGCTGGTGGAACACGATGCCGATGTGCGCCTGCCGCCGGCCAGCCTGACGAAGATGATGACTGCCTATGTGTTGGCTGAGGAGATCAATGCCGGTCGCGTCAAGGAGACGGACATGGTGAAGATCACTGAGAACTCCTATTCCCAGAACCCCTTGTTCGCCGGCTCCTCGCTGCTGTACATAGAGCCGGGCAAGGATGTATCGATTGCGGATTTGCAGCGCGGCATCATTATTTCCTCCGGCAATGACTCCTCGGTGGCAGTGGCCGAGCATATCGCCGGCACCGAAGCCGTGTTTGCCGAGATGATGAACACCAACGCCAAGCGACTGGGCATGGTGAATACCCACTACGTGAATTCCCATGGTCTGCCTGACCCGGCGCACATGACCACTGCGCGGGATCTGGCCATACTGGCCAGGGCCATGATCAACGATCACCCCAAGCAGTATGCGATCTACAAGGAACGTGAGTTTACCTTTAATAATATCCGGCAATACAACCGCAATACGCTGCTGGGGGAAGACCCTACGCGTGGATGGCCTGAAAACCGGTCATACAGCGGAGGCCGGGTATTGCCTGGTGGCGTCTGCGCTGCGCGATGGCATGCGCCTGATAGCAGTGGTGATGGGTACCGAAAGCACCAAAGCGCGGAAAAATGATGCGGCCGCGCTGTTCAATTACGGATTTAACTTCTACCAGACCAAGACCCTGTTCGAGCCCAATGACGGAGTTGGCGAAACCGCGCATCTGGAAAGGGCAGCAGGATTATGTTCCGGTGGGCTTGTTGGAAAAAACCGCGCTGACACTGCAGCGCGGCAAGCATGAGAGCCTGGTTACCAGTGTGGCAGTCAACGAGGGACTGGTGGCACCGATTGCTGTCGGCGATCCGGTGGGCACTGTGACGGTTAGCCTGGACGATAAGACCGTGTTGCAAACGCCGGTGGTAGCGCTGGCGGCGGTGGAGCCGGGCGGATTTTTCGCGCGCCTGTGGGATTCTATCCTGATGCTTATCGCCAGCCTGTTCGGGCCCTGATACCGATCGCAGGCAGGCGCAGGAGTGCGGTGTCATGGCAGAGCCTGAAGCCCCCAGGATTGAGTTTCCCTGCGCTTACCCGATCAAGGTTCTGGGTCGCAGTAGCGATGCCTTTGAAGCGATTATCCTGGCCGTGTTCGAGCGCCACGCACCGGGTTTTGACCAGCAGACTATCGCAGCCAGGGCCAGCAGCAAAGGCACTTTTACTGCCCTCACTATTACCATCACCGCAACCGGCCCTGAGCAGTTGGAAGCCCTGCACCAGGACCTGCTGGCGACCGGGCACGTAAAGATGGTGCTTTAGCCGGTGCCCACGCCGCAACTGGTTTTACGCGAGCTGGGGCTTGTTGACTACCAGCCCACATTGGCCGCCATGCGCCAACTCACTGATTCTCGCGACGCCGACTCCCCTGATGAGCTGTGGCTGTTGCAGCATCCGCCGGTGTTTACGCAGGGGCAGGCGGGCAGGGCCGAGCATGTACTGGCTCCCGGTGATATACCGGTCATTCAGGTGGATCGCGGCGGGCAGGTCACCTACCACGGGCCGGGGCAATGGGTGCTCTATCTCATGGTGGATCTGCGCCGCCAGCAACTGGGTGTGCGCGACCTCGTCAATCTGATTGAGCGCAGTGTGGTGCAATTGCTGCAGGAATACGCGATCGCTGCCGCCACCAAACCGGATGCACCGGGTGTCTATGTGGCGGGCGAAAAAATCGCTTCGTTGGGCCTGCGCATTCGCCGGGGCTGCAGTTACCACGGCCTGGCCCTCAACGTGGATATGGACCTGGAGCCCTTCGGGCGTATCAACCCCTGCGGCTACCAGGGATTGCAAGTTACCTCAATGGCAAAACTGCTGCCGGATGCCCACCTCAACCTGGACTTGATCGGCAGGCGTTTGCTGGCTATCGTGGCTGAGAGACTGCGCGTCTAACCTGCAGCTGTACATGCATCCCCAAGAACCCGGGCCTATGAAACAGCCAACAATAACTTTCCTAATAAATGGCACTACCTATCGTCTGTGCGCCAGTGACACAGAGGCAATACGCAGTATACCAGCCATCGATCGACAGCATCTGGTCAGGTTGCTGGAGCAGGTAAAGTATCAGGAAAGCCTGTCGGTGGCGGTGAATCAGCCGGTGGTGGATAAGGTAGAGGCCAGCTCGCGCTCTGCCGCGAATGTCCCTGCAGCTGGAATCCAGGCAGGGCATAAAGAACTGAAACCTGAGCGTCCCGGTAGCGGCGATATCGACGCACTGATGGCGCGCCTGGTTTTGGAAGACAAGCACAGCCGCAAACCCGCACTAACGAAAGGCGGGATATATAAGGTGATAGGCATATGTGCAGTTCTCGTTGTGTTCCTGGTATTTATTCTCTGACCACGTCATTTGACGGGCAGTTTTTTGTGGAACCTCCGTGCACTCTTTTTCTATAGGGTATAATGCCGCCCCTTTGGCTTCCCCATCCGGAAAGCCCTGATTAGAAAATTTCTCACCTGGAGTTACCGGCAGTGCACGACAGCAAATTGTCCTCGGAAATTGGCAAAAGAAGAACGTTCGCCATCATTTCCCACCCGGACGCGGGCAAGACCACCATTACGGAGAAACTCCTGTTGCTGGGCAATGCCATCCAGGTGGCGGGGAGCGTCAAAGGCAAAAAGGGCCCTCACGCCACCTCGGACTGGATGAGCATGGAGCAGGAGCGCGGCATCTCTGTGACGTCCTCGGTCATGCAGTTCCCCTACCGGGAGCGCACGGTCAACCTTCTGGATACGCCGGGGCACGAGGATTTTTCCGAGGACACCTACCGTACACTTACGGCGGTGGATTCGGCGCTGATGGTAATCGACGGCGCCAAGGGGGTGGAAGATCGCACCATAAAACTGATGAACGTCTGCCGCCTGCGTGACACTCCGATTTTCAGCTTCGTCAACAAGATGGACCGGGACATCCGCGATCCAATAGAGTTGCTGGATGAAATCGAAGAGGTGCTACAGATACGCGCAGCGCCCATTAACTGGCCCATCGGTATGGGTCCGGAGTTCAAGGGCGTATACAACCTGTATACGGATACTATTCATCAGTACACCCCGGGGCAGGGCAGTGTACTGCCGGATGATCTGCGCATCGCAGGACTCGCAAGCGACGCAGCCCGCACCCTGCTGGATGACAGTTATGAGAGTTTCTGTGAGGAAATGGAACTCGTGCGCGGTGCCAGCCACGCGTTCGATCTCGAGGCTTTTCTCGCTGGCCGCCTGAGCCCAGTCTTTTTTGGCACGGCCCTTGGCAACTTCGGAGTGCGGGAAATGCTGGATGATTTTGTGCAGTGGGCTCCCGCGCCTTTGGACAGGGATGCTGCCGAGCGCACTGTAGTGGCGACCGAAGACACGTTCAGCGGCTTTGTTTTCAAGATCCAGGCCAATATGGATCCGCGCCATCGGGATCGCATCGCTTTCCTGCGGATTTGCTCCGGGCGCTACCTAAAGGGTATGAAAATGCAGCATGTGCGCATTGGTAAAGAGGTAAAAATAGCGGACGCCGTGACGTTCCAGGCGGGCGAGCGAGTGCTGGTGGAGGAGGCGGTATCCGGTGACATTATCGGCCTGCACAACCATGGCACCATCCAGATCGGCGATACGTTCACCGAGGGTGAGGCCTTGCAATTTACCGGCATTCCCCACTTCGCCCCGGAGCTGTTCCGCCGTATCCGCCTGACCGACCCGATGAAATCGAAACAGCTGCAGCGGGGGTTGCAGCAGCTGTCGGAAGAGGGTTCCACCCAGGTTTTCTCACCGCTCAATTCCTCGGACCTGATCGTGGGTGCGGTGGGTCCCTTGCAATTTGAGGTCGTGGCTTACCGTCTCAAGGACGAGTACAAGGTGGAGGCGCGCTACGAACCGGTGAATGTCTACACCGCGCGCTGGATCTCCTGTCCCGATGCGCGCAAGTTGGAAGATTTTCGCAAGAAAGCGGCCGAACACCTGTCACTGGATGGCGGCGGTCACCTCACCTACCTGGCGCCGACACGGGTCAATCTCTCCGTGATGGAAGAGCGGTGGCCCGACCTTGAGTTCAGGGCCACGCGGGAACACTGAGCCGTCAGGCCAGCAGCTTTTCGATGTCCCCGGCGATCGCCTTGGGCGTATCCTTCGGGGCGTAACGCTTGACCACCTTGCCGGAGGGGTCGATCAGGAACTTGGTGAAGTTCCATTTGATACCCTCGCTACCCAATACCCCCGGGGCAGCTTTTTTAAGGTGCTTGAACAGGGGGTCGGCATCGGCGCCATTTACGTCGATCTTGCCGAACATGGGAAAGCTGACGCCGTAATTAAGCTGGCAGAACTCCATGATCTCGTCGTTGCTGCCCGGGTCCTGCTTGCCGAACTGGTTGCAGGGAAAGCCCAGTATGACCAGCCCCTTATCCTTGTACTTCTTATACAGTTCCTCCAGCCCCGCAAACTGCGGTGTGAAGCCGCACTTGGAGGCGGTATTGACCACTAGCAGAACCTTGCCTTTGTAATCCTGCAGCGACTTGCTCGTGCCGCCGGGTGTCTGGCAGCTGAAATCGTACACGGTGTTGGTGGTCATGGCGGTTCCTCCGAAGCGGGTTGATCAGGCCAGCTGTGCCTGCTGGAAATGTACCTGCTCCATAAGTAGGCTCAGGCGCTTGCGCTGCATTTTTAAAGAGTATTCCAGCGTTTTTAACTTGGTGAGCAGAGCGGCGTTCTCCCATTTCTGTTGCAGGTGCTGCCTGCCCTCTTCCAGGGCGTCGCTCAGATGCTCCTTGGTGCGCTCATAGCGCTCCGCCTGCAGGGCGGTCCACTGGTTTATGGAGTCGGTGAACAGCTGATATTCGCGCTCCAGTATGTCCAGCAGGGATTCGCTGCCCTGCGCTGCCTCCAGTTTGTTGCGGGCTCGTTCAAAGGCGGTGTCCAGAATGGCGCGCTGTATCTTGAAGTCGGAGACACGATGCAGGTTGCTGGCCAGTCCCAGGCGGTGGCACAGGGCAATCATCCACTTGGTCGGATCCCATTGCCACCAGCGAATGCCGTTGCGATAGTCCGCCTGGAAGAAGTGGTGATAGTTGTGGTAGCCCTCGCCATAGGTGAGGAAGGCGAGAAAGCCATTGTCGCGGGCGCTGTTGGTTTCGGTGTAGGGTCGGCGGCCCCAAAAATGCGCCAGCGAATTGATAAAGAAAGTCACGTGGTGATTCACTACAAGGCGCAACAAGCCAACGAGCAGCAGCGTGCCTATCACATCCCCGTGCCAGATGCCCAAAAGCAGTGGCAGGCCCAGATTCATGCACAGGGTGAGAGGAACGTAATGCTTGTCCTGCCAGGTGACGATGGGGTCACGCTGCAAATCCCTGGCATTGCTGAAGTCCTGTGCATTGCTATTGTACTCTCGCAACATCCAGCCTATATGGCTGAACCACAGTCCGCGTCCCGCGGAGTAGGGGTCGAGTACATTGTCATCCACATGGCGATGGTGCCTGCGATGGTCCGAGGCCCAGATCAGAATGCTATTTTGCAGCGCACCCGCACCCCATAACGCGAAAAACCATTTTAGCGCGGGGCTGGCCGCATAGGCTTTGTGCGCCCACAGGCGATGGTAACCGCCGGTGATGGACATGCCATTCAGGTAGAGGAAGGCCAGTGCCCACAGCCACTGGAAACTATCGTAGCCGTGATAGATGCCCCACAGGGGCACCAGCACCAGGGCTGCGATGGGGAAGCCAAGAAAAATGACGACGTTCACCAGGTTGAGTGGCGGTTTTGTTTGCGTGTTGATCATGAGGGCAAGCGGGTCTCGTATGGCCAGAATATTCTGCCAATGGTAACTTTTTTGACGGCAAAAGTCTTGGCGCGCGTCAGCGCCCCGGGCGCTAGAGTTTTTCGAGGTAGGACTGGTATTCCAGCGTGGTGATGCGTTTGCGGAACTCTTCGAGCTCCTGCTGCTTGGTGAGGGTATAAATTCGCTGTAACTCGCTGCCAAGGCTGTGGCGGATGAAGTCCGATTCGCTAAACAGTTTCACTGCATCGGGCATGTAAACCGGGAGTTTCTCTTTCTCCTGGGCGTAGCCATCACCGGTAATGGGATCTCCCGGTGACAGGTTCTGTTCAATGCCATCGAGCATGGCGGAGAGCAGCACCGCGAGCAGCAGATACGGATTTGCGTCCGCACCGGCCACCCGGTGCTCCAGGCGGCGGGCCGCGTGGCTGCCGGCGGGTACGCGCACCGCCACGGTGCGATTTTCATAGCCCCAACTGGGGTACGTGGGGGCGTGACAGCCAGGCTGGAAGCGGCGGTAGCCGTTGTAGCTCGGAGAAAAAATCGCCATTGAATCCGCCATGTTCAGCAGGCAGCCGCCGATGGCATTGTGCAACAGGGGCGAGCCCTTTTCTGTGCCATCGTCGAAAATGTTCACGCCGTTCTCGTCCAGCACGCTGCAGTGCACATGCATACCGTTGCCCGATTCCTCTTCAAAGGGCTTGGGCATAAAGCTGGCAATCAGCCCGTGTTTGGCGGCCACGCCCTTGATCAGGCGTTTCATCATGAGAATCTGCTTGGCGGCCAGCACCGGGTTATCCACGTGCTGCATGTTAATTTCGTACTGGGAGGGGGCGGATTCCTTGGCCACACCGTCGAAGGGGATATCCTGCAGTTCGCAGGCCAGTCGCAGATCTTCCAGCATGGCCTGGTGATGGTTGAGCACATCCAGACCATAGGTGTTGCCGCCGATAGGCGAGCCGCCGACAGGGGCGGGACAGGTGTGCAGGGGTACCGTGTTGTCCCAGCGCACCAGGCTGAATTCCAGTTCGGCAGCCACCACCGGTCGCCAGCCTGCTTCCTGATAACGGCCCAGTACCTGCTTGAGCACATGGCGCGGGTCGCCGCCATAAGCAGAGCCATCGGCGTTGAACATGGAGAGCATGACCTGCCCATGCTGGCCGCCGACGGCCCATGGTGTGGGCAGCAGGGAACCCTCAACCGGATGGCAGATGCCGTCAGCGTCGCCACTGGCGAACACCAGTTGTTCCACATCACGACCCCAGATATCCAGGCTGAGTGCGGTTTTGGGGAGTTTCAACTCGCCGTCGAAGATGCTGCCCAGTTTGTGGCGGGGGACCCACTTGCCCCGCATGATCCCGTTGCAGTCGGGGAGCAGCGCTTCTATGGTGGTGATTTCGGGGTGAGCCCGCAGGAACCAATCGGCTTCAAGCGACATGCATCCACCGTGCAGTGATCGGTAAGCGCGCACTATCCACGGTTAAACATGGTCGCTCAATGCCCTACATGGGGCAGGCAACACTCAGCGCGGCGACATATAGATACTGAGTGGATCCTTGCCAGCGGCTTCCCCCATGCAGGACATGGAGTTGAGGAACAGGGAAAATAGATCAGTTTGGGAACTGACATCCAGCTTGCGATAGATGCTCTTGCGGTGCCGACGAATGGTTTCAACAGCAATGTCCAGGCGTTCAGCGGAGATGTCGGTGCCGTAGCCACGCAGCATCAGTTCCAGAACATCCTTCTCCCGCGGCGACAGTAGCGATGCGCCAAATGTGCGGAAGGCGAGATCAATCTGGTGGTCGATACCCGGTTGGATCAGGTTGGTGGCTGCAAAGTCACTGTACTCAGTATGACTCTTGAGAAGTTCGGAAACCGGTTCTGCCAGAAGATAGAGCGACTCATATTCCTGGTCACTGAATGGGCCGCGCTCCGCCAGGCGCATCATGCTCAGGTTAATGACGTTGCCAGCCTGCAGCTTGGCAAGGTATACCGCCTCGTCACAGGTGCCGGTGCCGGAGTAGTAATTGCGGTAGTAATCAGAGTCGTGCAACTTACCCATGGTTACCCGCGACAGGCGGTAAATCTTGGAGCGAGGCTGGTGCATGGAGGTTTGGTAGAACGGGTCCTCGCGATAGGGCCCCTCCAGATACCGGTCGACCTGGCTGGCAATCGCATGCCTGGGTATGGCGTGATACAGGATTCTCGGTGGCAGGTCCTTGTGGTAGAGCCAGACCTGAGGGTAATCGATTTTTACCTGCCCGTTGACGGCCTCGATAAGCGTGGGGAAAAACTGCTCGGTGCCCAGAGCGGCGATAGCCCTGGAAATATCCCGGTTCCATTTGCTCAGCTGATGTATGTCTGTCATGCGGCCTTAAGCTACTTATTGCCAGCGTTTTTCCTACATAGTGATCAGGCCTCACGGCATTGTCAAACACATGGACCAATTAATTGCCAGGGTGCTTCGCCCTGTTCACCTTGATGGTCTTGATGGGCTATGCTTTACTGCCGGTCCGGAGGCTACCTGTACTTTGTCTAAAGAGGCGATCCAGTCAGCGTTTTACAACGAAGCGGTGCCCGTGCAGTTTACCCGGGCGCTTTTGGCACAGGCACGAGCCTACAATCGGGATGTGGATGCCATTTTGCGCGCCGCCCGGTTTCCCTTCGACCCTCTGCGCCAGGATGTGCAGACAGTCTTTGTCTCTCGCGAACAGTATTCTCGATTGTGCCTGGAGTTGATCAGGGCGCTCGGTGATGAATCGGCCGGCGTGATGCCCGATGTGCAGACGCCGCCTGGCACCACACGCCTTATTGCCCTGAGTATGATCAACAGCTCCACCCTGGCCGCTGCCATGCATCGCGCTATTGAGTTTAACGAGGTCTGCCGTGTGCGTCGCGGTGCCGACATCATCAACCAACTGATCGTTGATGAGGAGCGCAAGGAGGCCACTCTGACCTACCTGTCCGGGGATGATGACGGAGAGGAGCAGCACGGCGTTCTGTGTAATCTGGCCATGTGGCTGCGATTTAGCGGCTGGCTTATCGACCAGTACATTGACGTGACCAGCGCCACCTGCGCCGGACCCAGGCCGAAATTCATGGCGGGTATCCGGCACTTCTTTCCCTGTCCGGTGGCCTACGGCGAGGCCGTGAACTCAGTCACCTTCAGCGCCCGACATCTGGATGCGGAACTGGTTCGCGACGAGGAGGATCTCACGGAGTTTCTCAAGCTCGCGCCCTACTACATGGTCATTGAGCCCCAGTCCAGCACCCTTAGCATTACCCACCGCATCCGGGAAATCCTCGGCGACGATTTCCGGCAGGAGATGCCCAGCTTTGAGGAGTTGACGACACTGCTGAACATGTCGGCCCGTACACTGCGCCGGCGCCTGGAGAAAGAGGGCACGTCCTACCAGCGTATCAAGGATAACGCCCGGCGCGACATGGCAATCTCGATGTTGAGTCGTGACCGCCTGACGGTCAGTGAGGTGGCGGAGCAGGTGGGCTTCTCCGACCCCAGCGCGTTTCATCGCTCTTTCAAGAAATGGACGGGGCAGTCGCCGGGTTCGTATCGCTAGCGCAATTGCTCCTGCAAAAATTCCAGGATGTCATCCCGGGCAATGAGGTGGGAGTCTGCCCCGCGCCGGCTCTTGTACTCAAGCTTGCCGTCCGCCAGAGCGCGATCGCCGATAACGACGCGGTGGGGAATGCCGATGAGCTCCATATCAGCGAATTTAACGCCGGGTCGTTCGTTGCGGTCATCCAGCAGCACTTCGACCCCGGCGGCCTGCAGGCGCTGGTAGAGATCCTCTGCACAACGGGTCACGTCTTCTGACTTGTGCATATTCAGCGGCACGATCGCGAGTTGGAAAGGCGCCATGGAAGCGGGCCAGAGAATACCGCTGTCGTCGTGGTTTTGCTCGATGGCAGCAGCCACAATGCGGCTTACGCCGATGCCATAGCAGCCCATGGTGACGGTGACGTTCTTGCCGTTCTCATTCAGAACCCTGGCGTTCATGGCCTCGCTGTACTTGGTGCCCAGCTGGAAAATATGCCCTACCTCGATGCCACGCCTGATCTGTAAGTGACCCCTGCCGTCGGGACTCGGGTCTCCGCTCACTACGTCGCGCAGGTCCGCGACCTGCCCAAGGGGGCAATCCCGATTCCAGTTGACCCCGGTGAGGTGCTTGTCGTCCACATTGGCGCCGCAGGTAAAGTCCGCCAGCTGCGCGGCACTGCGATCGACAATCACTGGCAGATCCAGGCCGACCGGGCCAAGTGAACCAAAGCCTGCGCGACAGGCGGCGCGCACCCGTTCCTCGCCGGCCATCTGCAACGGCGCAGCTACGCCGGGCAGTTTCTCCGCTTTAATGGTGTTCAGTTGATGGTCCCCGCGCAGGACCAGGGCCACCAGGGTGCCCTCTTCGGCGCCCTCGACCACCAGGGTCTTGACGCTGTTGGCGGGATCAACCGACAGGAATGCCGCCAGTTCCTCAATGGTCCTGATCCCGGGGGTGGCCACTTCCTGCAGGATGGCGGAGGGTGCCGGGCGCGCCATCGCAGGCGCCACGGCTTCTGCCATCTCGATATTCGCCGCATAGTCGCTGCCATCGCTGAAGGCGATAGCGTCCTCACCGGAACTTGCCAGTACGTGGAACTCGTGCGAGGTGCTGCCACCGATGCTGCCGGTATCGGCGATCACCGGACGAAATTCCAGGCCCAGGCGGGTGAAGATATTGGTGTAGGCGCCAAACATCACCTGGTAGGTCTGTTCCAGGGATGCCTGGTCTATATGAAAAGAGTAGGCATCTTTCATCAGGAACTCACGGGAGCGCATGATGCCGAAGCGGGGTCGGATCTCATCGCGCACCTTGGTCTGGATCTGGTAGAGATTAAGCGGTAACTGTTTATAGCTCTTGATCTCGTCGCGCACCAGGCTGGTAATCACCTCCTCATGGGTGGGGCCCAGACAGAAATCCCGCTGGTGGCGGTCCTGAATGCGCAGTAGTTCCGGGCCGTATTGCTCCCAGCGGCCGGATTCCTGCCACAACTCGGCGGGTTGCACCACCGGCATGCTGACTTCCTGCGCGCCCGCTGCTTCCATTTCCTGGCGCACGATGGCCTCCACCTTGCGCAGCACGCGCAGGCCCAGCGGTAGCCAGGTATACAGTCCCGCAGCCAATTTGCGTATCAGGCCCGCGCGGAGCATCAACTGGTGACTGATGACCTCCGCATCGGCAGGTGTTTCTTTCTGGGTGGCTAGCAGAAACTGACTGGTACGCATGAACACATCCGGTTAATTGGCTTGCAAGAGGGCGCCTAGTTTACGTGTGAATAACTTGAGCGTACAGCGTTGGCAACCGGTTGACTTGAACACTGTGTACGTGCATTTTTCTATCAGTCGGGAGCGAGTTCCCCAATTTGCGATTGAGTCACGCACACGTCCGCGGACCTGAAAATACAGTGTATTTTTGACGCAATCGTAGAAAACACTTGTATTGCAGCGTTTCATGTTTTATACATTCCCCTGCGGTTTGATGGCAGCGACGTTTTCGAGAGTGTGGGAAGCGCCTGGTTCGGGCTTGCAGCGGGTTCCAATTAAAAATTTTTAGGGAAGGTTGAAAACAACATGGCAACTAAAAAAGCAGCTAAAAAGGCTCCAAAGAAAGCAGCAAAGAAGGCTCCAGCACGGAAGAAGGCAGCCAAGAAAGCGGCACCGGTGAAGAAGTCAGGAGCACCGATCACGCAAAAAATGACCAAGGGCCAGATAGTTACAAGTCTGGCTGAGGACACAGGCCTGACCAAAAAGCAGGTCAGCGCCGTCATTGATGGAATTGACTCGCTGATCGAGCGCAGCATCAAGAAGCGCGCAGTAGGTGAGTTCACCCTGCCGGGAATTTTGAAAGTCACCACGGTGACCAAGCCCGCCAAAAAGGCACGCAAAGGCATCAATCCATTTACCGGGTTAGAGCAAATGTTCAAAGCCAAGCCGGCGAGTATTGGTGTGAAGGTTCGTCCGCTGAAGAAGCTGAAGGAATTCGCCGCTTCCTAGGTGATACCCGCGACCAGCTTGCCCCGGCAAGCTGGTCAAAGTACGCCCTCGCATAGCACCTGCCGGTGCGGGGTTTTTCTGCCCTGCTATTCCATCCCCTCTGAGCTTGGCCTGCAGGCTCGCATGGGTTAAAATTCGCGCCTCTATTTTTTACGTCAACTCGCGAATTAACCTTTGGTGGTAACACTCCATGCCGATTTATGAGTACCAGTGCCAGGCCTGTCAGAAGCAAATCGAGGCTTTGCAGAAGATAAGTGATGCCCCGCTGATTGATTGCCCACAGTGCGGTAAGCCAGCCCTGAAGAAACAGGTCTCCGCCGCCGCTTTTCGCCTGAAGGGTGGTGGTTGGTACGAGACCGACTTCAAAACAGGCAACAAGAAGAACCTGGTAGGTGGCGGCGACGGCGCTGGTACCGGAGACAAATCCACCGCGTCCGGCTCTGGCGCGAGCAAATCAGGTGAAAGCAAGGTGAGCGACAGCAAAGCGAGCGATAGCAAATCAGGCGATAGCAAAAAGACAGCCTAATTCCTGGCCCGCTGTGGGCCGGGCCAGCCAATCCAGACGGAATCCAGACTATGCGCAGTCATTACTGTGGCGCTTTGAGTACAGCGAATGTTGACGAAACGGTCACCCTCTGCGGTTGGGTGGATCGCCGCCGCGACCACGGTGGCGTCATTTTCCTGGATCTGCGCGACCGCCAGGGCATCGTGCAGGTGGTGTTTGACCCCGATACCGAAGAACACTTTCAACGGGCCGACCGGGTGCGCAGCGAATATGTCCTGAAGGTGACCGGACGCGTGCGCGCGCGGTCTGCGGCCACGGTGAATGCGGCCATGGCAACGGGCCATATAGAAGTGCTGGGCAAGGAGCTGGAAATCCTCAATAGCGCAGCGACGCCGCCGTTCCAGCTGGATGAGTACACCAATGTCGGCGAAGAGGTGCGTCTGCAGTACCGCTATATGGACTTGCGGCGCCAGGAAATGCAGGACCGCCTGATTCTGCGTTCCAGAATCACCAGCGCGGTGCGCAACTTCCTGGACGGCGAGGGATTTCTGGATATCGAGACGCCGATTCTGACCCGGGCCACGCCGGAAGGCGCGCGCGATTACCTGGTGCCAAGCCGCACGCACCCGGGCAAGTTCTTCGCATTGCCGCAGTCGCCCCAGTTGTTCAAGCAGCTGCTGATGGTGTCGGGCTTTGATCGCTACTACCAGATCGCCAAGTGTTTTCGTGACGAGGACCTGCGCGCCGACCGGCAGCCGGAGTTTACCCAGATCGACATCGAGACTTCCTTTCTCGACGAGCAGGAGATCATGGCCATCACCGAGCGCATGATTCGCGGCTTGTTCAAGGCGGTGCTGGAGGTAGACCTGCCCGCGTTCCCGCATATGAGCTACGCAGAAGCCATGGACCGCTACGGTTCGGACAAGCCCGACCTGCGCATTCCGCTGGAACTGGTTAGCGTGGATGACCTGATGCAGCAGGTCGAGTTTAAAGTCTTCCGCGGACCCGCAGATGACCCTGCGGGCAGGGTGGCCGCCCTGAAAGTGACCGGCGGCGCCGCCATCAGCCGCAAGGACATCGATGACTACACCAGGTATGTGTCCATCTACGGCGCCCGCGGCCTCGCCTGGATCAAGGTGAATGACATCGCCGCAGGTGTGGAAGGTCTGCAGTCCCCCATCCTGAAGTTCATGCCCGAGACAATCGTCGCACAGATGATGCAGCGCCTCGGTGCTGCCAATGGCGACATCATTTTCTTCGGCGCCGACCGCACGCGGGTGGTCAACGAGGCGCTGGGGGCCTTGCGCATCAAGGTGGCGGAAGACCTGGGTATGGTAGCGCCGGGCTGGGCGCCGCTGTGGGTGGTGGATTTCCCCATGTTTGAAGAGGATGCCAATGGCGCCTGGACCCCGCTGCACCATCCCTTTACCGCGCCCTCCTGCGACGCGCAGCAACTGGCAGCAAGCCCGGGCAAGGCGCTGTCGCGCGCCTATGACATGGTGTTGAACGGCTGCGAGCTGGGCGGTGGCAGTATCCGTATCCACAAGCGCGATATGCAGGAGGCGGTATTTCGCATACTGAATATCGATGCTGTTGAGGCTGAGGAAAAATTTGGCTTCCTGCTCAATGCGTTACAGTACGGTGCGCCGCCCCATGGCGGCCTGGCCTTTGGTCTGGACCGACTGGTGATGCTGATGACGGGCGCCCAGTCCATCCGCGATGTGATCGCTTTCCCCAAGACCCAGAGCGCGGCCTGTGTGATGACCAGCGCGCCGAGCGATGTCAGTGACCAGCAGTTGCAGGAGCTGAATATCCGCCTGCGCCAGAGCCGGGAAGCGGTCGGGAAGGGTGCTCCCAAAGCGCACGCGGAGTGAACTGCAAAATCAGCTGCGCCACCTACAGACCGGGCCTGTAAACTTGTCCATAATGGGAACCTGACGCACCCGGCGGAAATTGGTATGTCGCTTATCCTGGGAATAGATCCCGGTTCACGCAAAACGGGCTTCGGCATCATCAATTATGTGTCCGGGCGCAGCGAGTACGTCACCAGTGGTGTGATCCGTTTGCCCGAGGGTGAGTTGCCCGAGCGCCTGCGGATGATTTTCGACAGCGTGACGGAACTGGTCCAGTTGCACTGTCCCCGGGAGCTGGCGGTGGAGCAGGTATTCATGGCGAAAAGCCCCGGTTCCGCCCTTAAACTGGGGCAGGCACGCGGCGCGGCTATCGTTGCTTGCGCCGTTCAGGATATGCCGGTGGCGGAGTACTCGGCGCGCCAGATCAAGCAGTCGGTGGTGGGGACCGGGGCCGCCGACAAGGCCCAGGTGCAGCACATGGTCAAGGTTCTGCTCAAGCTGTCCGCCAATCCCCAGGAAGATGCGGCAGATGCGCTGGCCGCGGCGTTGTGTCACGCGCACACGCAACACAGTATGATCAACATGGCCGGCGCCAAATCCGTGCGCCGCCGCCGGCTACGCTGACAGGGCTCCCGCAGCATGATAGGCAGAATCAGAGGTAATCTCGTCCACAAACAAGCGCCAGTCATTCTGGTGGAGGCGGGTGGTGTGGGCTACGAATTGCACGTTCCCATGACCACACTGTTCCGGCTGCCTGAGTTGGGCGCGGAAGTCTCGCTGGTGACGCATTTTGTGGTGCGTGAGGATGCCCAGTTGTTGTACGGCTTTATTGAGGAGGGCGATCGCAGCCTGTTCCGGGAGTTGATCAAGGTCAGCGGCGTGGGACCCAAACTGGCCCTGACCATTCTGTCGGGGATGGACGCGCACAGCTTTGCGCGCTGCGTCCAGCGTGATGATATTTCCTCCCTGATCGCCCTGCCCGGCGTTGGCAAGAAAGACCGCGGAGCGTCTGCTGGTCGAGATGCGCGACAAGCTCAAGGACTGGTTGGTGCGGGCCGAGAACGCTCAGCGGCCAGGCGGACGGCGCGGTTGCACTGGCGCCGCTCACCGACATCGTGGCGGATGCCGAGGGCGCGCTTATTTCGCTGGGCTATAAACCGCAGGAAGCCAGTCGTATGGTGACGGCAGTCAACGACGACAGTGTGGTGGACAGCGAGGAACTGATACGCCGCGCCCTGAAATCCATGGTGCGCGCGTGAGGCCTGGCGCATGATTGAAACCGACCGCCTGATCGCACCCCAGGCCAATGGTCCGCGCGAGGACATCATGGACCGGGCGATCCGCCCCCGGACCCTGGATGAATACATCGGCCAGCAGGTGGTGAAGGAGCAGATGGCTATTTTCCTGCAGGCTGCAAGGGGTCGCGGGGAGCCGCTGGACCACACGCTGATTTTCGGCCCGCCGGGGCTGGGTAAAACCACCCTGGCCAGCATCATCGCCCATGAGATGGGCGTTTCGCTGAAGACCACCTCCGGTCCGGTGCTGGAAAAAGCGGGGGATATCGCCGCGCTGATGACCAACCTCGAGCCCGGGGATGTGTTGTTTATCGATGAGATCCACCGCCTCAGCCCCCTGGTGGAAGAGATACTGTATCCGGCCATGGAGGATTATCAGCTCGATATCATGATCGGCGAGGGGCCGGGCGCCCGGTCCATCAAGCTGGACCTGCCGCCTTTCACCCTGGTCGGCGCCACCACCCGGGCCGGCTTGTTGACTTCGCCCCTGCGGGACCGCTTTGGCATCGTGCAGCGCCTGGAATTTTACGAGGTGGCGGATCTCGCCCATATCGTCGAGCGCTCGGCGCATATCCTGAACATCGGTATCGATGCCCGCGGCGCGGCGGAGATCGCGCGCCGCGCGCGCGGCACGCCGCGCATCGCCAACCGCCTGCTGCGCCGGGTGCGCGACTACGCCGAGGTCAAGGCCGACGGACATATCACCAGTGATATCGCCGATCGCGCGCTGGACATGCTGAGCGTCGACCAGAAGGGTTTCGACCACCTGGACCGCAGGCTGCTGCTGGCCCTGATCGAAAAGTTCGATGGCGGTCCGGTGGGTGTGGACAGCCTGGCTGCCGCTATTTCCGAGGAGCGCGGCACCATCGAGGATGTACTGGAGCCCTACCTGATCCAGCAGGGCTACATGTTGCGCACTCCGCGGGGCCGCATGGCCACGCGCAATGCCTACCTGCATTTTGGGCTGCCTGGGCCTGCCAGCGTGGCAGCCGGTAGCCAACCTGCCACTGGATCTGGGCGAGGGTGGCGAGTCCTAGTGGCCGCGGGGGAATTTTCACACAGGATGCGGGTCTACATGGAAGACACCGACGCCGGCGGGATTGTATATTACGTCAATTATCTGAAGTTCATGGAGCGGGCGCGCACTGAATTCATGCGCTCACTCGGCTACGGTAAAAACTACATTTTCAATTCCGACCTGATGTTTGTAGTGCGGGACATGGCCGTAAGCTATAAGCTGCCCGCACGCCTGGATGATGAACTGGAGGCAACCGCCACACTCGCGCAGCTGCGCGGTGCTGGCATGGTATTCCACCAGCAGTGTGCGCCGCGGTGCGGAGCTGCTGGCGCAGGGCGGAGGTGACCATCGCCTGCGTCGACCGGGCTGGCGTCAAGCCGCGTCGGTTGCCGCCGGAGATGGTGACGCGTTTGCGTGTGTTGGAACAGAAAGAAACATAAGTCTGAGGGGGACGGGAGTTGGAACAACAATTAAGTTTGCTGGATCTGGTATGGAATGCCAGCTTCACCGTGCAGTTCGTCATGGTCATATTGCTGCTGGCCTCCATGATGTCATGGTACATGATCGTCAATCGCTTTCATCTATTTTCGCAATGCCAACGATGAGATGTACCGTTTCGAGGAGCGCTTCTGGTCGGGAGTCGATCTGTCCCAGCTCTACCGGGAGGGCAATGACAAGGCCGCCGATGGTCTACCGATACTGGGTATGGAAAGCATTTTCCGCGCTGGTTTCAAGGAGTTTTCCCGCCTGGCACAGCAGTCGGAGATGGACTCCGAGGCAGTGATTGAGGGCTCCCGCCGGGCCATGCGGGTCGCGGTCATGCGCGAGGAGGAGCGTCTGGAGCGGCACCTCGCTTTCCTGGCATCGGTTGGCTCCACCAGCCCCTATATTGGTTTGTTCGGTACGGTGTGGGGGATCATGCATTCCTTTCGCGGACTGGCGAATTCCACCCAGGCGACGCTGGCAACCGTGGCGCCGGGCATCTCCGAGGCGCTGGTAGCCACCGCAATGGGACTGTTCGCCGCCATTCCCGCCGTGTTGGCCTACAACCGCTTCGCCTCCAAGGTCGAGGTACTCAGTAACCGCTATGATACCTTTATGGACGAGTTCTCCGGGATTCTCTACCGTCAGGCCTTCGCCCTGCGCTCACGCGAGAAGAAGGCGGGGTAGGGCGCAGTGTCCAGGAATCGCAATAAACGCAAACCCATGTCGGACATCAATGTGGTGCCCTACATTGATGTGATGCTGGTGCTGTTGATCATCTTCATGGTCACGGCGCCCATGTTGATGCAGGGTGTGAAGGTCGAGCTGCCCGAAGCCAGTGCCGATCCGGTGGAGAAGCAGGACAGCGAACCGGTCATTGTGTCGGTCGATGCCGGGCGGCCAGCTGTTCCTCAATCTCGGGCCAGGAGGAGCAGATTCTGTCCCTGGCCACTATCAAGGATCGGGTCGCTGCCGTGCTGCGCCGCAGCCCCGACAAGCCGGTGCTGATCTGGGGTGACAAGGCGGTGCCCTATGGTGAAGTGGTCACAGTCATGGTTGCGCTGCAGGAGGCGGGTGCCCCAAGCGTTGGTCTGGTCACTGAAAATCCCCGGTGAATACGTCTGTTTACGCCAAACCTGTTATGCCGCGCATTGTCCTGCGGCCGGCTCTGGCCACGCTGTTCCTGCACGGCCTGTTGCTCTATGTATTGACGGCCAATTGGACCAATACCGAGCGGGAAGTCATCCGCGTCAAGCCTGTGCCAAACCTGATCAACGCCCGTCTGGTGGATGTCAGTGAGCTGAAAGCCCAGCCCAAGCCCAAACCACCCACACCAGCGCCAAAGAAGCCTGAACCGAAGAAGCCTGAACCCGAGAAGCCTGAACCGAAGAAGCCCGAGCCCAAGAAACCTGAACCGAAGAAGCCCGAGCCCAAGAAGCCTGAACCCAAGCCAACGCCCAAGCCGACACCAACGCCCGCAGCCGAAGCCAGAGCCCAAGCCAGAGCCTAAGCCAGAGCCCAAGCCAGACGCGCCAAAGCGGAGCCTAAAACAGAGTCCAGCAGCAGTCGGGATGCGTTGGCCAGGATAGCCCGCGATGAACTGTCCACTGTGGTGGCAGAGCAAGAGCAGGCGACCGAGGCGACCGCGACGGCGGACGAAATGTCAGCCAGCTTTGTCGCCCTGATCCAGCAGACCGTAGTAAACTACTGGAGTCGCCCCCCCAGCGCGCGCAACGGTATGGAAGTCGAGCTGGCGATACAGCTGATTCCCACCGGGGAGGTGGTCAGCGTCACGGTGATCAGGAGCAGCGGCAATACCGCGTTCGATCGCTCGGCGGTTAATGCAGTGCAGAAGGCAGCAGCCTTTCCCGAACTGCAGAAGCTACCCAACGGGGAATTTGAAAAAACCTTCAGGCGTTTTCGCCTGTTATTCAGACCAGAGGATTTGCGTTACTGATGAAACGGCTACTAGGTATTCTAATGGGTGTCGTCCTGCTTATAGGTGCGGTGAGTGCACGGGCCGAGCTGACGATCGAAATTTCCCAGGGTTCGGATAACCCCACCGCTATCGCCGTGGTGCCTTTTGCCTGGCAGGGGGCTGGTGCGGCGCCGGAAGATCTGGCCGACGTGGTGGATGGTGATCTGGCCCGCAGCGGCCAGTTTGCTCCGATCGCGCGGACCGACATGTTGGGCAAGCCCAGCACGGAGGCCGAGGTTTTTTACCAGGACTGGCGCTCCCTTAATACCGAGTACGTGCTGATCGGTCGGGTCTCGATGGCGGGCCAGTTGCGGGTCGACTACGAACTCTTCGATGTGCTGCGCCAGACCAAGATCCTGTCCGGTTATGAAGCCGGGGCGGTCAGTGATGCCCGCATGCTGGCCCATCGCGTCGCCGACGCAGTCTATGAGAAACTGACCGGTGTGCCGGGCGCTTTTGCCACCCGGCTGTTGTACATTTCCGGTACCCGCGTGCCCGGCGGCAAGGACTATTCGCGCCTGACCATGTCGGATTCCGATGGCGCGCGACCCGATTGTACTGCTGGAAACAAAGGAGCCATTACTGGCGCCCACCTGGTCGCCGGACGGCAAGAATATCGCTTATGTGTCCTTCGAGAGCGGTCGGCCGGCTATTTACCGCCAGGAACTCGCTACCGGGCGGCGGCAGCAGCTGACCAACTTCCAGGGCATTAACAGTTCGCCGGCCTGGTCGCCTGACGGCAGAACCATGGCGATGGTGTTATCCAAGGATGGCAACCCGGACATCTATCTCATGGACCTTGCGACCAAGCAGCTCAAGCGTATTATCAGTCACTATGCCATCGATACCGAGCCCGCCTGGATGCCCGATGGGCAATCCCTGCTGTTTACCTCGGACCGCGGTGGCAAGCCGCAGATTTACCGCTATGACCTGAGCTCCGGCAAGGTCGACCGGGTTACCTACGAGGGCACCTACAATGCCCGCGCACGTGTGTCGCAGGATGGCCGCAGTGTCGTGATGGTGCATCAGGCGGACGGTCGATTCCAGATCGCCCTGCTGGATCTGGTGACCAACCGTATGCAGATTCTGACCTCCACCGAATTGGATGAAAGTCCCAGTATCGCCCCTAATGGCTCTATGGTATTGTACGCCACCAAATACGCAGACCGCGGTATTCTCGCTGCGGTTTCTGTGGATGGCGGCGCGAAATTCAGGCTGCCGGCCCGCGAGGGCGATGTGCGAGAGCCTGCGTGGTCACCGTATTTGAGCCGCTGAAGGCGGCATAAATCTGTTTCTATTCAACCAAAAATGAAGGAAGGACTAAGGACTATGAAACATCTACCTATCGCCGGTAAGGTCATCGCATTGCTGTTTTCGGCAGCCTTGTTGGTTGCTTGTTCTGGTAGTGATACAAAAGAGCAGGACGAAGCCGCTGCTGCGGCCGCGGCTGCTGCCGCAGCTGCAGCCAAATCGGCGCATGGGTCCGGGTCCGCCACATCTGCTGAACTGGCTGCGCCTGGAAGAAGCCGCTGCTGCTGCCGGCAACGTGTTCTACTTTGAATTCGACAGCTCCACACTGACACCGGAAGCGGTTGGTGCTGTGGATGCGCATATCGCCGTACTGAAACTCAATAACGAAAACGTGCGCCTGGAAGGCCACACCGATGAGCGCGGCACCCGCGAGTACAACATCGCGCTGGGCGAGCGTCGGGCCAACTCGGTGCGTGATTACATGGTGGCCAATGGTATCTCCAGTTTCCGTATCGAGACTGTCAGTTACGGTGAGGAGAAACCGGTGGCCTATGGCTCCGGCGAGTCCAACTGGGCGCAGAACCGTCGCGTAGAGCTCAAACCGCAATAAGCTATGCATTCAACTGTCAGCAAAGCGCTTGTGGCATGCGGGCTGGTCATTTTGACCGGCCCGTTGTGCTTTACGACCTGGGCCCAGACCTATGTGGATCTGGAAGCTGAGCGCGCAGCGGCGCAGGCCGCCGGCCGCAGTTCCAGCACCAATGCGCGTCTTCTGCACCCGCTGATCCTTACGGTGCCCGAGCCGACCCAGGCGTATCCTGCCACCAGCTACGGCGTGAGCAATGCGCCGGCAGCCCCTGCCGCTGTCGAATCTGCTGCTGAATCTGCTTCGGTCCCAACCACTGCATGCGGCTGCCAACGGCTGCCTCGGCCGCAGGCCTGGCTGGCAGTCAGATGGCGGGCTCGGACCAGGGCAGGTTGTATCTCCAGATCCAGCAGCTGCAGCAGGAAGTCATGCGTCTCAATGGCAAGTTGGAAGAACAGGCTTATGAACTGAATACGCTCAAGGAGCAGAGCCTGCAGCGCTATATAGACCTGGACAAGCGGATCGGTGGTGCCGGCTGCGCCGTCCTCGACTCCGCCGATTAGCGGCCCCTCTGCTACCCAGACCCTCCAAGCCAGTGGCTGGCCCCAGCCGCGGCAATCAACGCGGCTGCGCCGGTAACCGCCCCGGCTGCGGCTGCCAGCCGCCCGGCACCGGCGGCTGCACAGCCCGGTGAAGCCAACGCTTACGGCGCGGCCTATGCACTGGTGCAGGGCCGCAAGTTCGATCAGGCGATACCCGCGTTTCAGCAGTTCCTGCAGCGGTATCCCGATGGCGAGTACGCTGCCAACGCCCATTACTGGCTCGGTGAACTGTATCTGGTAAAGGAACCGCCGGATCTGGAGGCGTCGAGACAGTCATTTGCGCTGTTGTTGAGCCAGTACCCGGATAACAGCAAGGCGCCCGATGCGCTGTACAAGCTGGGCAAAGTGCAGTTCCTGAAGGGCAATCGCGAAAAGGCCAGGGAGTACCTGGATCAGGTGATCAAGCTGTACGGGGGCACCAACAACGCCTCGGTCAAATTGGCCAGGGATTTCATTGCCCAGAACTACTGATCTGCGGCCCCATGACACAACCCATCTCCTCACTGCTGCGACTGCATTGCCCGATAAAGCGGGGCAGACCCTGCCCGATAAAGCGGGGCACGACCCTGCGCATCACGGAAATTTTCTACTCCCTGCAGGGCGAGGCGCGCACGGTGGGCCTGCCCACCGTTTTTGTGCGCCTCACCGGCTGCCCGCTGCGCTGTGTGTACTGCGATACCGCGTATGCCTTCAGCGGCGGCGAAATGCGCAGCATTGCACAAATCGCCGGGCAGGTTGCCGCCTATGCGCCGCGCTATGTGACGGTGACCGGCGGCGAGCCGCTGGCCCAACCCAACTGCCTGCCCCTGCTGGCGACGCTGTGTGACGCTGGCTACGAGGTGTCGCTGGAAACCGGTGGCGCCATGAGCCTGGCGGGAGTGGATGCGCGGGTCGTGACGGTACTGGACCTGAAAACTCCCGCATCCGGTGAAATGCAGCGCAACGATTACAGCAATATTCCCCTGCTGCGCGCTCACGACCAGGTCAAGTTTGTAATCTGTGATCGAGCGGATTACGAGTGGGCCCGCTTCAAACTGGATGAGTACAAGCTGCAGGAGCGGGTCGCCGATGTACTGTTTTCTCCCAGCTTCGGCCAGCAGCAGGGCAGGCAACTGGCGGAGTGGATACTGGCGGACAATCTGCCGGTCAGGATGCAGTTGCAGCTGCACAAACTGTTGTGGCATGACGAGCCGGGGCATTGATGGCGATGGCGCGGGCAAAAGCGCGCGGTCGTCCTGGTCTCCGGCGGGCTTGATTCCACCACGGTGCTGGCCATGGCCCGCGCACAGGGCTACGCCTGCTACACGCTCAGCTTCGATTACGGCCAGCGCCACCGCGGCGAGTTACTCGCGGCCGCGCGGGTCTCCAGTGTCCTTGGCGATGTGGAGCACAAGGTGGTGACAGCTGAATCTGGACAGTATCGGCGGCTCCGCACTTACCGATCTGTCGATCGCCGTGCCTGAGGAGGAAACCCCGGGCATCCCGATCACCTATGTACCCGCACGCAATACCGTATTCCTGTCCATCGCGCTGGGCTGGGCCGAGGTGCTGGGCGCCCGCGATATCTTCATCGGTGTGAACGCGGTGGATTATTCGGGTTACCCGGATTGTCGACCTGAATATATAGCCGCGTTTGAGGCGATGGCTAATCTCGCTACCCGGGCCGGGGTGGAGGGGCAAAAAATTACGATTCATACCCCGCTGATGAAACTGGGCAAGGGCGAGATTATCCGCGCCGGAGTGGCGCTGGGGGTGGATTATTCCCTGACTGTTTCCTGCTACCAGGTGACTGAAGAGGGCCTGGCCTGTGGCAAATGCGACAGTTGCCGCCTGCGCCGCCAGGGCTTTGTCGATGCCGGTTTGGCGGACCCCACACACTACCTTCCGTCGCCCGCAGAGCCATGATTGGCCGCCAAAAAGCGCTTGAGTTTTTATCCTTTTTCCGTACTATACCCACCTCCTTCCGGGGCCGTTAGCTCAGTTGGTAGAGCAGTTGGCTTTTAACCAATTGGTCGCTGGTTCGAATCCAGCACGGCCCACCATCTAAATCAAAAATGCCACCCCTGCGGTGGCATTTTTGATTTAGCATCGTCGGATTCGTCTGTGGCGAACCACCGTTCGAAAAATTGCGCCAGCAATTTAGACGCCGCAGCGTAGCGCAGGCGCCCCGCAGGGGTGATTACGTCCCAACGGGCGTAATCATCAATCCAGCACAGCCCCGTGCCACTTATTGAACAAGCACCCGGCCAAGCCCCAAGAAACCGGTGCGGCTACCAGCCAGCCGATTTTCCTGTCGCTTCTTTATGCCATCCGGCATGTTTGAGGTATTGGTAGAGGACGTCCCGCAACAACATGGTAGAAACCATCATTGCGGGCACAAGAAAAAACAGCACCAGAATGAACAGCGCCCATTCTAAAATCAGAGAAACCATCTGCCTGCCTCCTACTTTTCCCAGGGGCGATATACAGTTCCAGCCATCCCGGCTATCTTGCCAACATCCTTATAGATATCAATACTATGTAAAAAAAGACCCGTACACACTCCGCGATAATCCGGCAAATTACCACTTCTGGTCTGTCAGGCAGTCGCTACCCCGGCACGGTGTTTGATCATGCACAGGCGCACTGAGTGCGAAATGGGTCTATCCTTAGCGCATTAACAGTATCGCGGAGAAGAATAATGACGGAGTACGAACTGCTCGACCTGATGGGAACATACAAAGCCAATGTCGCATTTGCGGTATTGTCGTTGTTGTTGCTCCTTTTTGCGTACCTGTTGCTGGCCTATGTCGCCGGGCGACGTCTGCACAGGGCGCACGTCGTCATGATCACCTGCCTGATGTTGTGGTTTAGCTGCATCATTATTGCGGCTATGTATACGAGCCTGCAGACCCTGATCGAACTTCGTGAACTCGGGTCATTTGGGTACACAGTGATAAGGCGGGCGATATTCTTCAAGTGGGTCGTGACACTGGGCTGCGCGCTGGCGCCATTTGCCTGTATCCAGTTCATGTTTCATGTGCGGCATCCCCCGCCGGACCGCCGTAAACAGCAGCGGAATATAGAGCCCTGAGTTAACTGTAACGCTGGTCTTTGACTAGATGCCCTGCATGGCGGGCGGCTGCTCAGTTTCGTTCAAACAAGACGATGGCCTCACTGTGTCCGGTGTGCGGAAACATATCCACTGCCGCCGCTCTGGTCAGGCGCAAGCCGCCGCTGTGCAGCACTCGCGCATCCCGCGCCAGGGTCGCGGGATGGCAGGAGACATAGACCAGCCGCTTTACTGTTGAGCGAGCCAGTGCCTCGCACACCGTTTTCGCGCCCGCGCGGGGCGGGTCGACAATAGCAATGTCGGCCTTCGGCAGTACCACTTCGCCCGCCATCAGATTGAGCGCCTTTGCGCTTATGTTCCCCAGAGCATTGCGGGTGGCATTGGCGACAATGCGCTGCACCATGTTGCTGTCGCCTTCCAGCGCGAGTACGTTTTTGGCGCGCAGTGCCAATGGCAGGCTGAAGTTGCCAATCCCTGCAAACAGGTCGATGGCGTTTTCGTCACTGTGTGGCTGCAGCCAGTCGAGCGTCCGGGCCAGCAGCGCAGCATTGACCGCCCAGTTCGTTTGGGTAAAGTCACCGGGCAGGTAGGCCAGCCGCAGTGCGCGCGTTGAATCCTCGCCGTGTGCAGCGGGCAGGTCCAGCCGCAGGCATAATTCACCCTCAGCGTGGAGTTCCAGCCACTGGGCCGTATCCTCTGTGCCAGAGTCATCGTATGGCGCCGCACTGCGCGATTTCCGCTGCGCGATCAGGCGCACCCGCAGCGCAACCACCGGTCCGGCCAGCACGGCCGCGCGCAGTGCAAGGAGCACCTTCTCCCCCGGCCGGGCGGCAAAGTAAAAGCACAGGCCGAGCTGGTTGTTGCTATCGGCATCGATCTCTATTTCGCGCAGGCCCTGCAGGTCGGGCGCGCTGCGCAACATGTCCGGCAAAGCCTGCAACAGCGTGTTGATCGCAGCATTGGCCACCAGGCAGTGCTGCAGGCTCGCTGCCGCGTGGGAACGACGCTGGCGCAGGCCAAGGCAGTAGCTGCTGTCCGCATTGCGCGTTACCAGCAGGCGCAGCCGGTGACGAAAGCCATCCGGGTGACTTGTTAGCGGTGGGTCGAGGGTAAGGGTCGGTACTATCGCCTGCAGCATGGCCAACAGGTTGGCCTGCTTGTGTTGCTGCTGCGCGGCCAGCGACCAGTGCTGCAAACTGCAGCCGCCACAGTGCTGGTAAATGGGGCACGGCGGCGGTATGCGCTGCGCCGATGGCGCCGTGTCCTCCAGCCGCTCAATCATGTCGGCCTCGTCGTAGTCGCGCTTCACCGCCGTACACTGCGCGCGCACCTGTTCGCCTGCCAGGGCGCCGCTGACAAAGACAATTTTTCCATGGCGGCTGGCCACGCCGCGGCCTTCCTGGCTCATGCGCTCTATCAGCAGCGTATCCTTGCCCCACAGGCCGGCTGGCCGCGATTTTTGTGCGCCGTTGCGGGAGTGCTTGTGCGATGACGGCGGTCTGGCCACGAATCGATATCCTTAGAGTGAATGAACGCTGGTAGAGTATAGAACCTTCACCAGTCTGTGTGGCAAACTGCCGTGTACGACTCATGTCGCATTTAACCGACATCAGGAGAGAGACAGCCATGGCAAAGCTAACGGATTATCGTGGACTGCGCGCCGTTGTCACCGGCGCCTCCAGCGGCATCGGGCGTTGTATCGCATTGCGGCTGGCAGCGGGTGGCGCCGATGTGGCGCTGGTGGCGCGGCGCGAAGAGCCGTTACAGATTCTTGCGGCACAGATTGAAGCGCTGGGCGTCCGCGCCCTGGTAGTGCCCTGCGACGTCAGCAATTACACACAGGCGAAATATGCCTGTGTGCGCATTCTCGAAGCCTTCACCCACGTTGATATTCTGTTTAACAATGCCGGTTACGGCCACCATCGGCGCTTCCTCGACTGGGATATCGAGGATCAGCAACTGATGATGCAAACCAATTACTTCGGCTCGGTGTACTTCACCAAGCTGTTGTTGCCGCAAATGGTGGCGCGCCACAGCGGTTGGCTGGTCTTTATCGCATCGGTGGCGGGCAAGTTGGGTACGCCGGATGAAAGCGCCTACGCCGCCTCGAAATTCGCCACCGTCGGCATGGCCGAGGCCCTGTCGCTGGAAGTGGAAGATGACAATGTGCATGTGCTTACCGTGTGCCCGGGCGCGATCAACACACCGTTCTTTGACGAGGAGGCGCTAGGTCGCATGCCCCCGGTGTCTAAAAATCACATGGCGGACCCGGAGAAGCTGGTCGATGAGATTTTCAGGGCGCTGCGCAAGGCCCGGCATGAAATCACCTATCCGAAAGGCATTCGCGCCGGCTACATAGTGCGCGCGCTGGCGCCCGAATTCATGCGCCGTCAAATGAAGCGGGTGACGCTGGACGCCATGGACGATTAAGTCACCGGCAGGGCAGGGTCAGGCGAAACTGTCGAACAGCACCTTCACCGCGCCGCTTTTGCCCTGGTCGTAGCAGGTCATAAAGGCATCGCGGTAATCGCGCATGGCGTAGTGGTGGGTGATGATCGGGGTGACGTCCAGGCCGCGGTGCTCGATAAAGTCGAAATACCACTCCATGGCGTGTTTGCGCTGCCCCTCAAACTCCTCGATGCCGAAGCCGTTGGAGCCGAAGATACTGATCTCCTTGAAGTACAGCGGCGTCCACTCGAAGGTTTTCGAGGGTTCCACGCCAATGATCACCATGGCGCCGGAGGAGCGCGTCACCCGCAGTCCCACTTCCATGGTCTCAGCGGAGGAGACCGTATCGTAGACCACGTCGACGCCGCCGTTGAGCATGGGCAGCCCTGCCCACGGTTCATTGAGGGCCGCGCCGGTTTCGGCGGCGATGGCGTGCACCAGTTGTTTGGTCGGATGATGCGGCAACACGACGTGCGCGCCTAACTGTCTGGCGAGTTGCGCCTGGTGGTCGAAGCGCGCCACCGCCAGGATCTTTACGCTGGGGTGAATGGCGCGCAGGATGGCGATAGCCAGCAAGCCGAGCGTGCCACAGCCGTACACCAGCACTGTGCCGTGCTCCTGCGGCGGGGCTTTCAGAATGGCGTGAAACGAGACAGAAAATGGATCGCCCAACACGGCCGCCTCGTCGCTGATGGCATCCGGAATTGGAAACCACTGGGATTCGTGGCCCGGCACCTGCTCGGCAAAGCCCCCGGTGGCCGATGCGCTGTTGCCGTGGTGTATGCCGCGCTCTATGTAGCCGGCGCCAAAATTGAGGCACTGCGCCAGCTTGCCCTGCTGGCAGAACGCACAGGGCGGTAGTCCGCGCGTCACGCAGGACAGCCAGGGATTGAGCAGTACCCGCTCGCCGACGCGGCGTTTGCTGACCTGGTCGCCGATGCGCGTCACCTCAGCGACGACTTCGTGTCCCAGCACCTGCGGCCACGAGATCATCGAGGTCATGGGGTTGTCGATCCGCCCGTTCATGAACACCTGTTTGTAGTCGCTGCCGCACAGGCCGCACAGCCGGGTTTTGGCCACCAGCCAGTCCGGCGCCGGTAGCGCAGGCTCCGCTATGTCCCGCAACTGCATGGGCGACTGCCAGCCCACGAAAGCCTTTGGCGAGAAGTACGACAGCAGCTTGGTGGTGACCAGTCGGAAGGGGTTGTTGGTGGTGATCAGGGCCTGCATAGTAGCTCCTACAGTTCGCGCACGCGGATATTGCGGTACCACACCGGGTCGCCGTGGTCCTGCAGCGCAATATAGCCCGCCGCGGACTTGCCGATAACCCGGCATATCCGCAAACTTGCTGGCCGCTACCAGCGCATCCCACTGCGCTGCTGCCGCGCTCAATGCTGACCACCTTCACGCCGTTCAGCCAGTGCTCGATGTGGTTGTCCTTGACCCGGATCAGCACGTCGTTCCACTCGCCGGGCGGGCGCACGGTTTCAGGGTCGGCGGCAATCAGGTCGTAGAGCGCGCCGGCCCGGTGGGTCTTCAGCTTGCCGTCGGCGTGGCCCTCGTTGTCGAGCACCTGCATTTCAATACCGGTGCGCCAGGCGGTATTTTCCGTTTCATCCTTCACCAGGTAGAAAATGCCGCTGTTGCCGCCCGGGGCAATCTTCCACTGCAGGCTGAGTTCGAAATCCCGGAATTTCTCGCGGTAATAGACCAGGTCGCCACCGGGCCCGCCAAACGATGACGCTCTTGATGAGATCCCACATCGGGAAGGGCCCCGCCTGCACCAGCGCCAGCGCGCCGTCCTGCACCGTCCACTTGCGCACGTTGTTTTCGTCCCCGCCGTAGTTGCGCCAGCCCGCGAGGGTGCGACCGTCGAACAGGTCGCGCCAGCCTGCGTCGGCAGCCTGCGCCAATGGCTACCGCTGGCGCAGCTTCCGGAATGGCGTTCAGGGTGTACCAGGCCTCGGCCGTCCACAGCGTGTTGCCGGAAGCGGAGCGCAGACGGTCAGCGAGGCGCAGGTAGACCACGTAACCCGCCTTCAGTCCCGCAATGCGCAGGCGCAGGCTGCGGCGGTCCGCCGCGACGTCCACGCTGGACACAGCCAGCACGGTTTCATCGTACTTGGGTCCGCCGTACTGCTCGTTGGGGTGGTAGAACCACTGCTTCACCAGCACGTCGGCGGGTGACAGCTCAGCCCTGCGGCCAGCGGCTGGGTCAGTTCGATGACGAAACCGTCGTCCTGCGCCTTCACGGCCAGCATCTCGAAGGCCTCATTGCCGACCCAGCTCATGCGCTCCAGTCCGTACCAGGGTTTGCCGTACTCTCCCCAGTTGGGCGGATTGCCCAGCTCGCCGAGGTAGATGGCGCCGTCGGGGCCGCGCACCAGGCGGTTGACCGCCCCCTGGAAACCGGCGCTGAAGTGAAAGGCGGCGCCCTGCTGGCGGCCCGCGACTTCCTCCAGGAATACGCGTTTCACGCCGCCGTTGTACACGTCGCCGTGGATCATCTGTCCTGCATAGGGCCCCTCTGTCAGCATCAGCGGCTGCGACGGCGAGTTGCCCACTTCATCCTGCGGCAACCACACGACGGGCGGAAGTTCCGTCCGGGTCATCACGCCTTCATCCGGCACCGCCCGCGAGCCGTAGAATCCACCCTCTTCTATATGGATGAGTTTGCTGGAGGGCAGCCAGTCGCCCTGGTTGTCCGTCACGTAGATATCGCCTCCGGGCCCGAAGGCAATACCGTTGGGCACGCGAAAGCCGGAGGCGTAGGTCTCTAATTCGCCTGTGCTGTGCAGGCGCAGGAGTTTGCCCTGGGTGGGCAGTTGCTGCGGGCAACTGGCGCCGCCGGGCAGGATGCAGATTGCCAACAGAAAGTAGAAGTCGTCGTCCTTGTGCAGCAGGCCGAAGGCGAAGGAGTGGAAGTTGGTGCTGCTCGGCCAGTCGTAGGAGACCGCGCGGTAGCGGTCGATCACCTCGTCGCCGTCGGTGTCGATCAGTTCGGTCAATTCCTGCTTCTGCAGCACGAAGATACGGTTGTCCACGATGGTCAGGCCGAGGGGTTCATGCAGACCCTCGGCGATCCGCTGCACCCGCTGCTCTGGCGGCGCGTTGGGGTCCACCAGGAAGACCGCGCCGTCCTGGTCCCAGCTGGCAATGACCAGCTTGCCGTCGTCGCGAAACGCCATGCCGCCCACCTTGGGCTCAAAGCCCGGCGGCGCGAGGTTGTCCAGCCGTGAAGGACGGGTGCACTGACGTGAGTCGCGGCAGGATGTCGTAATCGAGGGTCGCCGCGTACGGCTGACCGTTGGCGTCGCGCGGCGCATTGAGATTGGCCTCCTCCACATCCATGCCAAGAATGTAGGTAACCGCCGCGGTGGCCTGTTGTTCCGAGAGCTGCGGGTGCGCCGGCATCGGCACCGGCCCCCAGGTGCCGACACTGCCCGCAAGGACACTGTGCGTCAGCGCCGCGAGCACTTCCTCCTGCGGCTTTACCCCTGAATTTTCCGGCGATTTGGGCCCAGGCGGGACCGGTCACCTTGTGATCCGGAGCGTGGCAACCCAGGCAGTCGCTATTGGCGATCACGGATTCGCCCTGGTCCATGTTCGCCTCTCTCTGCTGCCGCGCGTCGGTATCGATCTCTTTGTGGAGCGGGATTGCGGTAGTGCCCGACCAGTGGTATCTGCAGTGTTCCCTCGGCCAGTTGACGCTCACCGTCACCGCCGCGAAAGCCGGCTTTAAACGTGGTCAGTGCATCTGCCCGCTGGAAGTTGCGTACAAAATAGCGCGCACCATTTTGTTCGATCACCTCCGGTTGCTCGGTCAGTTCCAGTCGATAGTCGCCCGCCGTCAACGTAAAGCGCATGGCAGCTGTTTTCCTGAGCGCACCGTATTCATGCCCGAGGTAGTGCACGGTCGCCGGCAGTTCCACGCCGTCAGCCTCGATAAACCATTGGGTGCCCTGCGTGTTGCGCAGGTACCAGGCGCCCTGGCTGAGTGGTTGCGGGCCATGCCGGTAATCGTAGACTGCGCCCTCGAACAATATACTCGCCCTCCCAGACCTGGTAGAGCGATTGCTGCTGCGTGTCGTAAGCCGCCCAGAGTCCGGGGGTCAGCGCAAACTCCAGCATGCGCGGGCGACCATCCAGATTGCCGCGCAGCACCCAGGGGGCATGACCCCGCCCTGCGACCTGTTCCCTCCCGTAGCCCGGATCGGCCGCCGTGGAAGTGTCCACCCCGAAGAGTTCCGATCTGACGACCGAGACGACAGCGCCGAGGCCATCGCGCTCACCCAGCTTCACCAGGGACGCCAGGTCGGAGCGGGAGACCATGCCCTGTTGCATGGCGATGGCGACTGTCAGTGCCAGCAGCACGACAAGGACAACGGGCAGCAACAGCAGGGTAACGATTATTTTTTTCATAGCCTCATTCTAAAGATAAGCCGCGATTTTTATAAGACTGCTGCCCTGAAATACTGTCCGGCCGGTTTCGGTATGCTAACCTGACGGCCCTGATGTGGCTGTCGGTGCATTCCCTGCGACCCGGCGCGCCTCACCATCCATCCAGCTGCGGGAGAGCAGTGCATGACCATAAAGGCAATCGATCCCTGGGTTAATGTCAGCATGGGCGCTATGGTAGATACGCCCTTTATGCAGAAAGTCAAAGAGGAATACTTCAAGGCCGGCGACGATTTTTTCAAGAATATCGAGGCGGATGAACTGATCGCGCGCATGGACGCTATCGGTGTCGAAAAATCCTTCCTGAGTGTCGATCCCTACCGTCCGGACCAGCGCGTACTGGAATTCACCACCAAATACCCCGGGCGTTTTTACCTCGCCGCTTCACCCCGGCTGCAAAAAGGCATGAAGGCGCTGTGGGCGCTGGAGGAACTGGCGCGCGACTATCCGGTGATCATGGCCAGGGTGACGCCGTTCGAACTCGACCTGCCGCCCAGCGACCCGATCTACTACCCGCTCTATGCCAAGTGCATCGAGATGGATATTCCGGTGGGGGTTAATACCGGGCTGCCGGGGCCGCCAGTGCCCGGTGAATGCCAGCATCCCATGTACCTGGACCGCGTGTGCCTGCATTTTCCCGAGTTGAAACTGATCATGCAGCACGGCGCCGACCCGTGGTGGGAGATCGCCATCCGCCTGATGATCAAGTACCGCAATCTGTACATGATGACATCAGCCTATTCGCCGAAATACCTGCCGCAATCATTACTGCACTATATGAACACCCGGGGCAAACACAAGATCATGTTCGCCTCGGACCATCCGGTGCTCAGCATGGACCGCTGCCTGGCCGAAGCACAGACGCTCGACCTGCGCCCCGGTATTCTCGAGAAGTACCTGTACGACAATGCCCACGCAGTGCTGTTCGGCGAGCGCAATCCGCGCTACGGGGAATTTAAATAAGCGTAAACGCTAAACACAGTTCTGGATTGGGTGTAAACTTCAGGCATTATGTAAGAGGTTTTAAGCAGACTTCACTTAAACAGATTCAAGCACAAGCATTAGGCTTGAATTCTGAAGACCAAGGAAAATTAGCGGAACTTATGCTCGAATCCTTGAGTTCTCCACTCGCAGAAGTTGATGAGGCTTGGGCTCACGAAATAGAGAAGCGGGTTGCCGCATATGATCTTGGTGAAATACCAGCGTATGCTGCCGAAAATGTCTTTGCTGAAGCAAATCGTATCGTCAGGTGATGCACGCAAAATTTATCGTGCCAGCCTGATTATTGGGTGTCACGTGTATAAAGGCGCTAACAGGCGCTTTACCTGCGCGCTTTCCGCTATGCTCCCTAAGGGCAATCAGGCATTGGCAACGGAGTACAAACCCCTTATAGAGAAGCCCCTCTCCGGAAGTGGCAGCCTGAGGTTTTTACTCCGACTCCAAACTTTGAAAGCGATATTCGTTCACCCGGTCTAATGAGGCAGTACAGTAATATCTAATTCAAGTGGTTTTGCTCCTACGTCTTTGAACCAGCATATTTGCTCTGCCACGAGATCAATGGAAATTCGATAATTTCCAGCATCATCGATTCTAATTTCTATATTTTGTTCAAAGGTTTCGCCAGAATTGACAGTATCTTTGATCTTGTGTCTTGATAGGCCGCCTTGACGGACTCCACCGCGAATGTGATTGCCGGAACTGTCATATAGGTGAGTACCAATGAATACAACACCAATATTGTCAATGTTGCTGGCAATCCATTTGGCCTTTCCCGTGTTGGATATAGACAAAGGAATCAAAAACGCTTCACCCGCTTTAACAGAGAATTCCTGTTTTGTTGAGGATATAGCATGGGAAAGTTCTATGCGGCGTCTGCTATCAGGTATAAAAGTGCCCTTGTACAGGAAGAAAACCAATCTGTAGTCCAACAAATGACTAATGTGTTTTGAAATCGCTTCCTCTGGCGGGGGCGGGGGGTATTTTAATTCTTGCGACGAATGTGTATAAATCTGGGTTCGGGTTTATCGCTTGTTAACTTCTGGTAATCCTGCAAGGATATTAGCATATTGCAGATTGGCTTTATCTTGATATCAGTAAATCCATGTCTTTGGGCAATGGTGAATATCTCTGACAAAATAATATCATTTTCCAATACATTGAATGCTTTCATGTCATGTTGTGATTCAGGAGATTGGGAATGAAACCTTCCAGGTTCACTGAAGGCGGCCACTCCGCCTGTCTTTAATACTCGAGAAAGCTCTGCGATTACTTCTTCCTGATTGGGGATATGATGTAGTCCATCATGACAAATGATTCGGTCTATAGACTCAGATGGCAAGTCAATTTTATGCCCATCAAATTTAGGAATTGGGGTTCATGGATTTTATTTCCAATGGGTGGAAATCTGGAAAATAGTTCTTGTCCCATGCGAAGAGCGGTTTCTGAAACGTCACAGGAAATTGTTCTACATTGTAATTGAGTTAAAAAACGCGAAAGCCAACAGGTACCCGCTGCAAAATCTAACACCGTCATGGACTTCCCAAGCTGCAACTCAGACAGGAGATGGCCCATGTTTTGTAGTGTTTCTGAAACCCCATTTATATCACTGAACGGCTTGCCCATATGAACCAGTGGGTTATCTTCATTGAGAAGCTTAAAAAAGGATTCTGCGGTTTCACATAGCTGCTCAATTGAAAGGGTATCAATAAGTTCCTTTGGGTCTATCATAGTTATCTCTCTAGTCATGGTGATCGTCCCCGCGACCGAGTCCAGCTTTAAAGT
Source organism: uncultured Gammaproteobacteria bacterium (assembly GCA_963762235.1). Lineage (GTDB taxonomy): Bacteria > Pseudomonadota > Gammaproteobacteria > Pseudomonadales > Halieaceae > Marimicrobium. Next base: position 183,317 of record CAVXKH010000008.1, read on the forward strand.
GAGGTGACATCGATGTTGCCTCTGTGGCATCTTGGGTGCAACCTATTTAGTTATCGATTGTTTGGAGAAATGGCTAGATCGAACGGTGGCCAACCATGTGGTTGGTGATCAGAGCAACTAAATATTCGAAAGGTTGCTAGTAGGCCAGAAGTTCCCCCTCGCCCAGCCCATAAATGTCCGTTTCCGGGTGGGAAAAGCAGACGCTGATAGCCGGTCAAATCCGAAGGATACAAATAAGCCGAGCCCGCGAGTCGCAGCGGGCTCAGTCCTGTGCGGGCGGCTGGTACCAGATGGGTGAGGTGTAGGCCCGCTCCTGCAGGCTGGCCGGCTGCTTTCCTGTAGTGTTACGCCCAGCGCCACCGCATCGTAGAGCGAATGCCGCGGCGTTGGAATCTCCAGCACCCGCGCGTAGTAGAAAGCGGATTGCGAGGGATCAAATGCGGGGTCCTGCCAGAGCGCCTGCAGCGTCGGGGCGCCGATAGAATTCTGGTAGCTGGCGGTGGCGGTATCCACCGTGTTGCCCACCGTCTGGCAGAGCGCCGTCCTTATCGGGCGCGCGCGCGTCTGACCAGGCCACGTCGAAAATCCGTTCATGGCTTGTCGCCCTGCGCATCCACCCAGCCCTTGATGATCTGGATGCGATCAAGGTTGGCGCCTTTGGGATCTTTCATCGCGCTGACTGCAAATCCGGGCGACTGGCCTGCGGGGGCCGGTGCAGGCAGGTCTGCGCCCATCGGTACGGAGGTCCGTGTGGATCCTCTGTGTGCGGATTCGCGGTGCAGCGACTCGCTGCGTAGTCGGCGGCAGGGCTCATCGGCGGGATACCAGCCACCATCAAAGCGCACCACGATGCGCGGGCCGGTGGTGGCATAGACCTCGCGCCGCTTGAACGCCTGCAGGATGGCTTCGCGCGTATTGTCCTCGGCCCAGACGGCGGCCATGCCGGAGGCGGAGAAATCCCAGCCGGTGGGGCTGCCTTCGTCACCCATGGGCAGCGCTTTGTTGTCGGGGATGGAGTCCTTCGGCTTCCTCGCCCTGGAAGTTATTCTCCTGCGGGGAGGACAGCCCGGTGTGGGCGTCGGTGGAGCCGATCAGGCCGAACTGGTAGGGGTTGATGCCGTATTCGCGTTCGATGACTGCAGCCCGCGCTTCAACGCCGAGCGGACGAAATCCCCTTCGCTCTGCCGCATAGGGCGCGGGGGTAGGCCTGGATATAAAAGGTATAGCGCTCGAAATCGGCGAAAGTCATCCTGCGGCGAGAGCGTCGGGTAGGTCTCAGAGTCGCCCTTGGTCTGCGTCGCCTCCACCACCGGCTCCCATTTGCGGCGCAGTTGCAGGTACTCCGGCGTGAACGCGTTCGCCGCGCAGTGTATCGAGCGGAAACATAAAGCCCTTGGAGATGTTCGAATTGTGGGGAATGGCGACGAAATGGTCGCCGGTCGCCGCGCTGGTCTGCTCCAGCCACTGCCACAGGTCTTCCGGGTAGGGACTGTCGTCGCGGGAAAATGGGACATATGTGGCGGCGGAGTCCGCGTTGCCGTCAGTGAACACAATCGCGGTGCAGGTTGGCGCCACCGGGGGCGGAGGTCCACTCCCAGCCGATGATCGCGGAAAATTCTCCCGGCCGGTTGTAGGCGTCCGCAGTCTGCGCTTCCTCGCGCCAGGCAGTGGCGACAATTTGCGCTTGTCCCGGCAGGGTCCACATTTTTTCCGAAGCCAGCTTCGCCGCAGCCTCCCGGGGGTCCATCGGCGTGGCGCTGAAGGATTTGAAAAAGCCCATGCCGTGGCCGTAGGCGAGGGCGTAGTCGAACATTTTTTCTGCCCCCCATGCAATCAGCTTGTCAACCGGGCCCATGCCGGCGGTGTCGATGCCGTACTTATGGACCTGGCGGATACCGCCGAGAAATTCCGCGTGGTCCGATACCACCAGAAAGTCCAGCGGTGTCTCGATCTGCACGCGGGCGTGATGAAACGGGTGGACGACCGGTTGTCCCTGCGCGTAGCGGTAGGCGGTTTCCGGGTCCACGGTGAAATTGCCATCGAGGTAGGCATCGGCCGAGTAGGAGGTGTGCAGGTGGGTATCGCCCCAGAGCAGTTTCTTCTCCGCCATGGCGCCCGGCGCGAGCAGGTACAGGCAAACACTGCAGATGACGGCGGTACGTGTGGCTCCGGTAGACATGGGGGCATGCTCGCTATAATCTGACAACTTGTCAAATTCTATACCGGGCGCTGCAGCGCGAGAATCAGGCAGGAAGTAACGGCACTGCGTTGCAGGCAGACAGGAGGGTGAGCGCTATGGATTTCCGTGCGAAAGTGGCAGTGGTGACCGGAGCCTCTTCTGGCATAGGCCGGGTAACTGCCCTGACCCTGGCACGGGCGGGTGCCACAGTCGTGGCCACGGCGCGCCGGGAAAGCCTGTTGCAGGAAGTCAGTGCTGCGTGTCGCGAGCACACCCCGGACAGTTGCCATATCGCCGGCGACCTGGGCGATAAAGCCTTCGCCGAGCAGTTGGTGGAGGAGACGGTCGAGCGCTTCGGGCGCATCGATATCCTGGTGAACAACGCCGCCGTCCCCATGCATCGCCCCATCTATGAAATATCCGCCGAGGAAGCGGAAGAGGTGATGCGCATCAATTTCCTCTCCTGTCTGTGGACCAGCTTTGCCGCGATCCCCCATATGCTGGTGCAGGGCGCGGCCAGCGAGGAGGGCGGCGTGATTGTCAACGTGTCGTCCTTTGCCGCCACAGTAGTGCCCACCCATGAAACCATTTACGCCGCGTCCAAGGGTGCGATGAACGGCTTCACCCGCGGCCTGTGGAACGACCTTGCGGGCTCGGGGATTCACTGTGCGCTGGTGATCCCGGGACCTATCGATACCGAGATATGGGACAAGCTCGAGGACGACAACGCCTACAGCGGGACCAAGTATCCTGCGCAACTGGTGGCGGATGAGATACTATTGGCCATCGCGCAGCGGCGCTTTGAGGTCACCGTGCCGCGCAGGAATCCGCAGCTGGTCACCGCCCGTTTGCTCGCCACGCTGATTCCCGCGCTGATCCGCAAGGGTGTCGCCAGGATGAACCCGGTGGCGCCGCAGGTGGTGCGCGATGCGCTCGCCCGGGCGCGGGATGGGCGGCGCATGGGCCTGCGCCAGCGCTGAAGCGGCGCGCCATTCGATTACACTTCATTCGTTATAAGGACTGCACACATGTCGGGCAACATCCAACCTTACTCACCAAAACAGGAAAAATTCGGCAGCTGGATCATCAGCAAGGTCGGGCGCTGGCAGACGACCGTCTACGAACTCACCGGCGGCCGCCTGTGGAACACGTTTCTGGGCGGCCCTGTTGCCATCCTCACCACCGTCGGGCGCAAATCGGGGGCGGTGCGTAAAGTGCCGCTGCTTTTTCTGAAGCACGGCGACAATGTGGTGATGACCGCCTCCAAGGGCGGCATGTCGACATTGCCCGTGTGGTACCACAACGTGGTGGCCGCCGACACCGTCGATATCCAGATTGGCAGTGACAAGAAAACCTATCGCATGCGCGAGGCCACTGCGCAGGAGGAGACAGCCTTGTGGCCGCTGCTGGAAGCGATGTATCCCGACTACAAGGAATACCGGGCGCGCACCGCAGGCGTGCGCCACATTCCCGTGCTGATCTTTTCACCTGTCTGAACAAAGCCGGTGATCGCAGGCACAGACCAGGACGGTGTAGTGGGACTCAGGCCGGGCCGGTATCGACACTATAAAGGCGGCGAGTACGAGGTGCAGGGTATCGCCACCCATTCCGAGACGGGCGAGCAACTGGTGGTGTATACGCCGCTGTACGGAACGGGGGGGCTGTGGGTGCGGCCCCTGTCGATGTTTCTCGAGACGGTTGATTGCGACGGCGAGAGGCAGCCCAGGTTCAGTTACATCGGGCCGCAGCAGTAACAGCGCGTATTTGCCGAGCAGCCTGCTCGACAGCAGATCCGGTCGGCGTGTAACGCGGGGGCAGTCCTGTTATCTAAAAATACCGATAGGTAACATCGAGCCCGTAGCTGCGCCCGTGGGGGGGAGGGGGGGGGGGTGGTGTGTGGGTAGGTGAGTTGGGAAGAGGAGTGGTTGAGTTAAAGTGGGAAGTTGGAGATGTGGTAGGTAAATTGTATAGGTTTAGGAATGTAGCAGATGGGTTTGAAGCAAAGAAGCGATGGTTCCGGCCAGCGTGGTGTATTACTGCACGTCCGCGCGGACGTAATACCGCCTCATCTCCAGAAAATAGGCCTGGATAACCGATTTGTCCATATGCACGAAGGAATCGAACGAAAAGACGAAATCAATGCTCTCATCGGCAATTCCGGGAAGAGACATTCCGTCGGTGACGACGTACTCGACGTTCATTGCTCCAGCGAACTTGGCGACAATGCTCTATGCATTCTGGGTTCAGATCGACCAGGAACAGCTTTTTGCACAGCGGCAGCATGATCTCGGACCAGCGCCGTGCCGGCCGCAATCTCGATAACCGTCGTTTCCGGCCGAATATAGGGTACGATGAATTCGTCCGCCAGCGCGGATTTCCATTCTTCATAGGGCACGCCCGCCAGGCGCGCCTGCCCATCCATTCATCGCCATCTCGATTCCATGTATGGGCAGTCCAGAGTTCACGGTTGGCCTCAACCGTGTTGTCGTAGTCGATTCCAAACCGCTTCTTTTTCGCCATATCCCCAGCCCATGCTCGCACGTCAAAAGTTTTTTCATCATCATGTCTGTGGCTTATAGTACGCTACGGGATGGCGAGTAGCACCGAGTATAGGATGTGGACTCTTATTCAAGTGCATCACACTCCCGATTTGCTCACGCATCACTTGGCGGTGGGAACAGGGCGTAGTAGGATACCTGTCCTGATTTTTTCACCGGTCGGAGCAGCGCTGCTTTTGGCGGACGCGAAGGGACAGCGCAGCGGTGCTCAAGTCGGGCCGGCATCGTCGTCACTTCAAGGGCGGCGAGGACGAGGTGCGGGGGATGCCACCATTATTGGTGAGCAACTGGTGGTGTATACCCCGCTGTGAACAGGATGGGGAGGTGCAGCTTAGGTTCCGCTATATCGCGCCGCCGGGCTGACGCACACGAACTGGACCCAGCTGACAGGCCCTTCGGTATTCTACAAAGAGTCGGCTCCGTGGGTGGTGGGAGTCCCCAATGACGTACGCCGTAAATCCGCTGCTAGCGCGGAGGGCGTGGTACTCTGCTACAGATTTTACGGAGCCTTGGCGAGGACCTGCCAGTGAATTTGCTTGTACTTCTTGCTCATGAAGTGAAGCTCCACGAAATAGTAGAGGGGGTAGCATAGGGCCAAAGTTGCCAACAGCGTCAGCAATGCGAAAAGTAGTCCGCCAGGTTGGAGCACCTGCCGCAGGACCATCTCGGGCAGGCGGTATACGCTGAGGTGCAACAGATAGATGGAGTAGGAAGTGGCGCCCAGCAACAGCATGAAACGTACCGACAGTTGCAGCAACAGGTTGTGACTGCGCTTGAGTTTTTGCAACAACCCCTCGAGCCTGTCGTAGAACCACAGGAATCCTGCGGTGCCAATGGCGACGACCAGCGGCAGGGAGTTGTAATGCGCCGGCAGCAAGGAATAAACAAAGAACAATGATAGCAGGTACAGGGCGGGAAACACGACTGCTGGCCACAGGCGCTCGGGACGGAATTTCACCTCAGCCCGATGCATGTAGGCCAAGCCGATGCCTACCGAGAAGACTGGCCAGTAATGTATAAAAAGACCGTAGTTCAAATTGATGCGAAAATACATCAGCGCCAGCGCGACCACTGACAACAGTGCGATAAAGACGCGGAAATATCTGCGTAGGCACAGCGCAAAGAATACCACCAGGTAGAACTGCACCTCGATGGCCAGCGACCAGTACACGGCGTTGACATCGCGGAACTGTGTATACAGGTCCCAAGATTGGGCTTGGAATACCTTGGTGAGCAGCAACAAATGCACCCAGTCCGCTGACGTATACTTCTGAAAAAATGTCTGCGGGCTAGCGAAATGCCCAGACTTGAGCATGCTTAGCGCCGCTTCCAGGTAGGGCATTGCCACCACCACTAGGATCGACACCCAGTACACAGGGTAAATTCGCCGTAGGCGATTGCGTAAAAAGGCCAGCGGACTTTTGCCCGACGCCAGGTTGGACTCGGCTGACAGGGTGATGACGTACCCGGACACCACAAAAAATATCGCCACACCCAAGTAACCGAAACGGCAGAAAGCAGCTAGTAGCGGGGCGAAATCTATCACCAAGTGTCTCAAGTGAAAAAACACTACAAGAAGTACGGCCAAGCCGCGCACGACGTCCAGCAGTAGAATCATAGACAGGAATTCCGACAGCAACAACGTATATCTAAAAATACCGATAGGTAACATCGAGCCCGTAGCTGCGCCCGTCTCCCCAGATGACCGCGCGGCTGGCCTGGGGCAGATTGTCCAGGGTGAAAGCCTCGTAATTATTGTCCGCCAGGTTCTTGCCCCATACAGCCACTTCCCACTGTCCGCCCGGACCATCAATCTCGGACAACGCCACGCGGGCGTTTATCAGGTCGTAGGCATCGCGATAGGTCGTCGCACTATGCGGATCCCGTTCGCCCACATAGTTATAACTGGCATTGGCGTTTACGACACCGACAGTGGTGGCGGGAAATGTATAGCCGGCGACGAAACTGTACGTGTGCCGCGGCGCATTGCCAAAGGAAAATTCCTCGGTCTCACCGGAGAAAGGATTGTCCACGGGGTCCAGTTGGCTGTCGAGAAACGCGTAACTGGCTTGTAACAGTAACCGGTTGCAGGCGTCGCCATCAGCTCCACTTCGACACCGGACATCTCGCCATTATCAATATTGAAAACCCGCGTGCCGGAAATGGTGCCCGGTATCTGGAAATTGAACTGGTAGTCCTCGAATTTCTGGTAGAAAATTGCGGTACTCAGGCGCACCTTGCGATCCAGCCCTTCGCCCTTGAAGCCCAGTTCCCAGGCATTGAGTTTTTCTTCCTTAAAGCCGTTGCTGAAACCTGCTTCTTCCGGGTCCCTGATATTATAACCGCCACTCTTGTAGGCCCCGGCATACTTGCCGTATACATTGAAGTTCTCCAGCACGTCGTACTCGGTGATAAAGGTGTAGGACGTATCGTCAAAATCATGATCGGGATTTGCGCTGAAATATGTTGCAGGAATGAGTTGAACCACCTTGGTAGTCCTGTCAACAACGGTTTGGTCGGTCACCTTGCGTTCGGCCTCGCGCGAGTCCCACGAAAGACGCCCTCCCAGGGTGAGATGTAAACGCTGTTCGAGAATATCGGGCGTCCAGGTGAACTGGGTGAAAGCCGCGATCGCGTCGTTTTCAATTTTATTGTATTCCGAGCTCAGGTTATAAAGAGTGCCGCCAGCGAAGGGATAAACGTCGAAAATATGGTGCAGGGGCTCGGCGTCTTCCTCGGCCTGTTCCCAGAAATAGTACAGACCTCCCAGGTACTCGATCGAATCGTTGAGATTGCCCAGCAGCTGGAACTCCTGTGAGAACTGCTTCTGTTGCAGGTCTGGTCGCACAGCGGGGAGATCCATCCTCTGATCGCCGGCATCGGCGCCAATCACTGCGGAGTTGTAATCGATGCGAAACTCCCCGGTCGCTCCGCTGGCAAAGTCAATATAGGCTTTGTCCCGCAACTCTCGCCAGGCGGTAATGGAATGCAGGGCCATCGTGTCGTTGATCGTCCACTCGGTGTTCAGGGTATGGCCATCAATGTCGGTGTCGGTTGGCAGCAGCGGCACCGAGGTGGCCATTTCGCTGAAGCGGTTATTGCCGTAGTTGACGTAGCCGTTATTGATCACGATGTCGCCAACGACACTGAGCAGGTTGCCGTCTCCCGATGGCCTTGGGATTACGGCCTGCGCAGTGTAATTGTAGTATTTGATTTTTGAGTTGTCGTAGCCGTAGTCAAGCGCCAGCGTATCGCTGAGCTCGGCGCGCAAATCCAGCCTGAAGCCGTTCGATTCGCGGTCGCCAAAACCGCCTCCCGGGCCGTTGTTCTTGGTAAAACCGTCGACATCTTCATAAAAATACGCCAGCTTGGCCGCGTACTTTTCCGCGAAGGGCAGGTTCAGGGACGTTTTGCTGCTGAACAGGTCACGATTGCCCGTGCTCAGGGTCTGGTCAAAGGCAATGTCGCTGAGATCGGGCTCCCTGGTAATCAACTTGATGGCTCCACCGGTGGTATTGCGCCCGTACAATGTGCCCTGCGGCCCGCGCAGTACTTCAATGCGTTCGAGGTCGGCCACATCAAACGTCAGGCCCGCCGAGCGCGCGATGTAGGCGCCATTGAGATACACACCGACAGCGGGGTCCTGGGTGATTTGCGTATCCGACAGGCCCACGCCGCGAATAAAAAGACGCAGGGTCTGGTTATTGGCGGGAAAGTTATCGATGTTCAGGTTCGGAATCAGTCCGTTGAGGTTGGAAATGCTGCCAATGCGCTGCTTTTCCAATTGCTCGGCATTCAGGGTAAAAAGTGAAATCGGGGTGGACATGGCAGATTCCGTGCGATGCTGGGCAGTCACAATGACTTCTTCCAGCTCGCTTTCGCGCGCCTGCGCCATGGCTTGTGGTGCCAGGGGTACCAATGCAACAATCAGGGCGGCCAATTGCCAACGCATGGGGTTCTCCGACTATTTTAATTATTGCGGAGATTATCAATAGTTTTTGACGGTTTATCAAATGGAAATTCCAAATGAAGCCTGCGCAATGGACACAACGCTACGGTTCGACCGCACTGGTGACGGGCGCGTCCTCTGGGATAGGGGAGCAATTTGCCTGTCAGCTGGCAGAAAAGGGTTTTAACCTGTTGCTCACGGCAAGACGTGAAGCCCTGTTAGTTGCCCTGAAAGAGCGGCTGGAGCGCGAGTACGGGATCAGCGTAACGTGCTTTGTGTGTGATCTTTGTGATTTGCAACAGGTCGATGCCTTGATCGAGAGGGCGCACTCAATGGACGTCGGCCTGGTCGTCAGCAACGCCGGTTATGGCGTGGCCAAGGGCGCTTTTCTTGGGGTGGCGCAGGACGAACTGGAGGCCATGTACCGTGCCAACAGTTTGGCACCCGCCCGGATCGCACACGCCCTGTTGCCGGCCATGCTGGCGAAAAAACGCGGTGGCTTTATCTTCACTGGCTCGATGGAGGGCGATGCGGTATTCCCCTGGTCCGCCGCCTATGCCGCCTCCAAAGCCTTTTTGCACAGCCTGGTGCTGGCGCTGTGGCATGAAGTAAAGGGCAGCGGGGTCGATATTTTATTGTTGGCGCCGGGTTCCACCGATACCAATGCACCGCTGCACCAGGGGATCAGTCGTGAGCAACTGGTAGGCGTAATGAGCCCTGCGGCAGTGGCACAGCAGGCGCTGCAGCACCTTGGCCAGCAACCGTATTTCATGCCGGGCATGCATAACCGCCTGTTTATTGGCCTGCTCGGAATCCTGCCCAAAAAGCTTGCCATCGCCATGGCGGGTTACGGCATGCAGCGGGCGCTGGAGAAATCCACTTTTCATTGAAGCGCTGCGGGCCGTCTTCTCAGGCCGCGTTGCGCGCGGCCTCTTTGGCCCACGGGTAATCCGCCTTGCCCGCCGGGGAGCGCTTGATCTGCGCGAGGCAGACCACGCGCGCGGGGAATCTTGTAGCTCGCCAGTTTGCCGCGGCAGAAGTCCCGCAGTTGTTCCAGCTCCAGCGGCGCGCCGCTGCGGGTCTGGCACACCGCCACGACCTGTTCACCAAAGCGCTCGTCCGCCAGCCCGACCACCACCGCGTCGAGCACGTCCGGGATGTTCCTTGAGTACGGACTCAACCTCTTCCGGAAAGACTTTCTCGCCGCCGGAGTTGATGCTCACGGAGCCGCGTCCGAGGAGCAGGATACGCCCGTCCGCTTCCACGGTGGCGAGATCGCCGGGGATCGCCCAGCGCTCGCCATCGACCTCGATAAAGGTGTTGGCGGACTTTTCCGGTGCGTTGTAATAACCGATGGGCACGTGGCCGCGGCGGGCAATACGGCCAATCACGCCAGAGCCGGGTGCGATTTTGCGGTTGTTGTCATCCAGCACGATAGTGGAATCGTTGACCATGAACTTCGCTTCCCGCTCGCCCCCTTCTCCGGCGCTGATCTTGTTGCCCATCACGCCGGTTTCCGAAGAACCCAGGCCGTCGACAATGAAGCAGTTGGGGAGCAGGGCGATCAGGCGCGCCTTGGTGGCCGGGGAGAACAGCGCGCCACCCGATGCAATGGCCAGCAGGCTGGCAGCCTGCCAGCGCCCGGGCGAGGCCGCCAGGGTGTCTGCCAGAGGGGTGGCCATGGCATCGCCCACCACGATCAGCAGGTTCACCGCCTCATCATCGACGCTTTGCCAGATCGCGGCGGGATCGAAATGACCCCCGGCCGGGATCACGATCTTGCCGCCGGCGAACAGCAGGCTCAGGGCGGCCCACTGGGCGGCCGCATGCATGAACGGCGGCGCGGGCAGGGCAGCGGGGGCCATATCGCCGATGCGTCCCGCCAGCTCGGCAGGGTCTTTTATGGGTCCGCGGCTCTGGTCCAGGTCGCCGCCCGCCCATGGCCCCGAAGAAGATATCCCGGTGATGCCACATAACGCCCTTGGGCATGCCCGTGGTGCCGCCGGTATAGACGATGTAAAGATCGTCCGAGTCGCGTGGCGCAAAATCGCGCACGTCCGAGCTGTGCGCCAGCGATTTCTCGTAATCGTGGAAAGCGGGATCGATGGCTGCACCGGAATTGTCCGCCACACTGAATACATGCCGAAGTTTCCCGGCGCGGTGCAGCACCTCCGCCACGTTCGGCGCGAAGGCCTGGTGAGTGACGACGGCCACGAGATCAGCATCGTTGTACAAGTACTGCAGCTCCCCTGTCACATAGTGGTAGTTGATGTTGATGGGTACCGCGCGCAGTTTGTACGCCGCCAGCATGCCTTCCAGGTATTCACTGCCGTTGTACAACTGCAGTCCGATATGGTCGCCACGGCCAATGCCGAGGGCGCTCCAGCAGTTGGCCAGTCGAGTTGCGCGCTGGTCCAGTTCCCTGAAGCTCAACTGGCGCTGTAGCGAAACGATTGCGGTACGCTCGGGTACGGTATCGGCAACGGATTCGAACAGGTCTGCGAGATTGAAAGTCAGTGTCGATGCCATTGCCCTGCGATACTCCCTGGGTAAGTGATGAATAATGGGACTCGTGCGCGCAGGACAACACCCTCAGGTCAAGCTGATGTCCCGCTATGACAAATGTGGTCCGGGACCACCCGGAATGCAACCCGATTCCACGGTTCTATTGATGCAAATCATTACCCGGCGAGGGGGCGTTGATTCAGACTGTTAATATATATCAGGCGTCCGCGGCGTGATTCCGCGGGCGAGTGTCGGTTGGAAAAAACGAAGGAAGGCTTTATGGCTGCGGTGAGACAGTTGGGTAAGCAGGACATCCTGTTCGTGGCCGGGGAGACAGACACCATCTACCACCACACGGTGGGGCTGGTTATCCTGGACACCAGCGCCTGCCCCCGCTTCAGTTTTGACTACCTCAGGAAAAAAGTGATCGAGCGTATCCGCGAAGTGCCGCACTTTCGCTGGAAATTGCACGAAGTGCCAATGGGCCTGGATCTGCCCTACTGGGTAGAGGACGAAAATTTCCGCTACGAAAACCATTTCAAGCGCATCGCCGTGCCCTCGCCGGGTGACCGTGAAGCGCTGTCCGAGCTGGTCGCCCACCTGTACAGCCGTCATCTCGACCGCAGCAAACCGCTTGTGGGAATTCTGGTTTATCGAGGGCCTCGAGGGCGGCAAGTACGCGATCGTGCAGAAATTACACCACTGCATGATGGATGGACAGGGCGCCAGCAAACTCGGAGAACTGCTGTGCGACTTTGCGCCCAATGCCAAAGCACGGCCGGTGGATGCCAGCATCAGCGGCGCCAGGGCGGGAGGTGTGCCGGACCGCTGGCATTTGTCCTCGGCAACCGCGTTGCATCTGGCCGGTTTCCCATGGGCGGCCTACCGCGGAATAGCGGACGTGGTCCGCCCGAAGATACTCGAACAATTCAAGAGGAGCTCGGACCGCAGTCCCGCCAAACCGGAAACGCCGCTGACCTGCCTGAACGGCGACATCGGCCGTGAGCGCGGCTTTATCTTTGGCTCCCTGTCGCTGGATGACATCAAGACTGTCAGGAAGGCCTTTGATGTCTCCGTCAACGATGTGCTGCTGGCACTGGTGTCCACTGCGCTGCGTCACTACCTGCTGGCCCGTGACGAACTGCCCCAGTTGTCACTGCGCACCGCAATGCCTATTTCGCTGCGTGGCGATGGCGACGAGGAGATCAGCAACCGGGTTACCCAGGCGTCCGTTACCCTCGCCACGGATGTGGCAGACCCGGTAGCGCGCTTGCGGGCGATCAGCGCCGATTGCGCCCAGGTTAAACAGCAAGTCCGCGGAGGCGGCAAAGGGTTTATCGAGCTGATGCAGATCATGCCGCCGCTGCTGGTGTCCGCCATGATGGCCGCGACCACGCCCGAGCAGACGACGCAGATGCTCGGGTTGAACCTGATTGTGTCCAATGTGCACGGCAGCGACAAGCCCATGTACATCGCCGGTGCGCGCCTGGAAACCATGTACCCGATGTCCATCATCACGCCGGGTATCGGTATCAATTTTACCTGCGTCAGCTATGTGGACCAGGTGGATGTGGGCGTGACCATCGCGCCGCAGTTGGTGCCCGACCCGTGGACGATCATCGACGGTCTGGACAGCGCCCTGCGCGAATACCTGCGGCTGGCGAAAAAGGCCGCGCGGCGGCCTGCTAAAAAATCTGCGCGGCGGCCCGCGAAAAAAGCGGCCAGCAGGCGGAAATCGAGGTAGACCATGAGTCTTCCCGGGAGGATATGTGCAAACCCTTAGCGCGCCGGCGACGTTCCGGCAGTCAGGTGGTGGAGTATCGCGAGTCAGCGGCGTGTTTGTGGAACTGCCAGGTCTGGGCAGTTGTTTTTACCGGCAGCATCTAAACCCCGGAAAGCCGACCCTGCTGCTGGTGCATGGCATGGTGGTGTCGTCGGGCCTGAACTGGTTCCGCCTGTTCCCCGCATTGTCCCGGCACTTCAATATCATTGCCCCGGATGTGCGCGGCCACGGTCGCAGCGCGCGCGGTCGCGAGCGTTTCACTTTTGAGCGGGCAGCCGACGACATGGCGGCCCTGATAGAGGCGGTCGGCTGTGGTCCGGTGATCGCAGTCGGCTACTCCATGGGCGGCGCGATCGTGCAGTACCTTTCTCACCGCCACCCCCAGCATGTTGCGGGACTGGTGCTGGCCGCCACCAACTACAGGGCGCGGGTTGCGCGCCATGAGGAACTGGTAGTGTTGCCGCTCTTCGCTGTTTTGCTGGGGTTGGGAAATGCCGTCGAACTGATCAGTCACCTGCCCAGGGGCCTGTTGAAGCGCTTCCTGCCGCGCATGGCGGACCAGTTGCATGAGGAGGAAGCCCGCTGGGCCCTGGATGAACTGCGCCGCGCCAGTTTGCGCATGGTGGTTGAGTCCGGGCGCGAAATGGCAATGCACGACGCCAGCGCATGGCTGCACGAAATTGCTGTGCCCACCGCTATCTTGTGTACCGAGCGCGACCGCGCCATTCCGCCCCGACACCAGCGGGAAATGGCCGAGCTGATCCCCGGCAGCGAATTGTTTTTGTACGACGACGGCCACGTGGCCTGCCTGGATCCGGCCTTCGGGGAGGAACTGGCCCGTGTTTGCCTGAGCGTATCGCGGAGGGTCGCCTCCCGTCGCAAACGCAATGCATAGACTCAGCGGACAGGACGCCAGTTTCCTCTACACCGAGACGCCCACGGTGTTGATGCACACCATCAAGGTGCAAATCTTCGAATCGCATTATAGCGAGGCGGATTACGGTATCCTGCGCGAGCGCCTCGAAGCCGCGCTGGATGTGGTTCCCATGCTGCGCCAGCGGGTGTTGTTCGTGCCCTTCAACCTGCACCATCCGGTGATGGTGGACGACCCCGATTTCGATCTGGACTCCCACATTTATCGCGCCGCATTGCCCGCGCCGGGGGGCATGCGCGAACTGCACGACATGATTTCGCAGATCATGTGCCACCGCCTCGACCGGTCCCGGCCGCTGTGGGAGTTGTGGATGCTGACCGGGCTGGAAAACGGCCGCGTGGCGATCGTGCACAAGGTTCACCACTGCCTCGCTGACGGCGCCGCGACGGTGCGCTACCTTAGCCGGGTGTTCGAGCAACAGGCCAGCCTGCAGGCGCCCCTCGCGGTGCGCACACCCTGGCGGCCCGAACCCCTGCCCAGCGCGGGACGCCTGGTGTGGGATGCGCTGCGCGACCAGGTCAACATCGATATCCGGCAGTTTCCCGCGTTTGTCTCGACCCTGTGGCATGCGGGTGCGAGGCTGTTCGCCTTCCATCGCGACGTGGGTTCTCCGTCGCTGCAACGGCTGGCGCATCCGCCGCCGCGCACGCGACTCAACCACGCCCTGTCACCCCGTCGCAGCTTTACGACCCGACAGATTCCGGTGCCGGAGGCGAAAGTGGTGGCCCGCGCCCTGGGCGGTACAATCAACGACCTGATCCTGGCGCTGGCGGCCACCGCTATCCGGGATTACCTGTTGTTCCACCATGATCTGCCCGCCGAGCCGCTGTGCACGGCCATCCCGGTGTCGGCGGACGAGCCCGGCTCCGCGCGCGAAGCGGGCAATCGCACCACCTATTTGCCGACCTGCCTGTGGACCAATATCGCTGATCCCGTGGAGCGCTTTCACGCGATACAGCGCGCGACGAAAGTCGCGAAGCAGGAATTGGACCTGCTGGGCAAGGATACCTTTATCGAGTTAATGCATTTCCTGCCGCCGTTTTTCTCACTGTGGAAAACCAGCCTCAGGCAGTACCTGCGCAAGGCGGAGCGGGCGGATTACCGGCCGCTCACCAATGTCATTATCTCCAACGTGCCGGGTCCCGCAGAGCGGCTCTCGGGCAACTACGGCACGCTGGTGGATCTGTATTCCATGGGCCCGCTGGTGGAGGGCTGCGGCCTCAATATCACCGTGTGGAGCTATGCGGGAAACCTGAATTTTTCCCTGATGGGATGCAAGAGGGCGGTGCCCGATATCGAGCGGCTCGCTGACGGCTTGCTTGCCGCCATGGCCGACCTGCGCAAATTGTGCGATGAAAAAGAGGGGGGACAATGAAAAGCCACAGTTACCTGCAGCGCTTCGGCGCGGTGGAACTGGCCGTGCGCAGCCAGGGCAAGGGGATTCCCTTTGTCTGGGGACACAGCCTGATGGGCAGCATGCGGGTTGAGGACCTGGCCGGCTTGTGGGACTGGGGCGTCGTGGAGCGCTTCGCGGAGGTTGTGCGCTACGATGCCCGCGGCCACGGCAATTCCGACGGCAGCTATGACGCCAGGGATTATTGCTGGGACAGGATGGCTGCCGATATGCTCGCGGTCGGCACCTCTGTCGCTGCGGCCGGCGGCTTTGCGCGCTGCCTGCTGGGTGGCATATCAATGGGCGCCGCCACGGCCCTCGAGGCTGCGGTGCAAGCAGCCGGAACAGGTCGCGGGGCTGGTGCTCGTCCTGCCGCCTACCGCGTGGGATACACGGCCCAGGCAATCCGCGATTTACCGCCGCCTGGCCCGGGTCTCGGGGCTTTTTGGCGCGGCCCCCTACCGCCTGCTGGACCTGCTGCCCATCCCCATGCGCGAAGACGGCCGCAGCCAACTGGCCTTGCATACGATGAAGGGACTGGCGACGGCAAATCCCTTGCATGTGCAGGCCGCCCTCGGCGGCGCCGCGCGCTCCGATATGCCGGACCCGGCCCTGCTGCGGCAATTGCAGGTGCCGACCCTGATCCTGGCCTGGGAGGACGATGTCGCCCACCCGGTGTCCACCGCCACGGAACTGGCTGACACACTGCCCGATGTGCGCGGCCTGGTGATCTGCCAACCCGACGACATCAGCGAGTGGGAGTCGGCGCTGGCGGAGTTTGTACAGGACATCGCCGCGGCAGAATCCGTCACCCGTCGTCCCGCCCGCAAGAAGCGTGTTGTTGGCAAGCGTAAGCGGGGTATGGCCGCAGCTTGACAGGCGGTCGATTCGGCGACGGTGATACCGCTGAATCGCGAACGGCGCAAGCGTGTACTGGCTGATTAGGTGCCCGTCGTAATGCTGTTGGAAGGCTCAACCGCGGGAGGCGGGAGTTGCCCTGGCGCAGTCGTCGGTACTTCCTGCTCCGGAGAGGGTTCCGGCTCCGGCACAATCGCAGGCGTTGTCGGGGCGGAAGCCGGCTCAGGCTCCGGCACTGCCACGGGTGCTGCCTGCGGCGGCAGTGACTCTGGGGCTGTTGTTGGTGCGACCGGCGCCAGAACAGGCTCGGGCGCTGGTACTGGTGCTGCCTGCGCCGGGAGAGATTCCGGGGCTGTGGTTGGTGCGACGGGTGCCGGGACAGATTCCGGCACCGGCGTCGGCGCGACTGGTGCGGGGACTGCCTCTGGCGCTCCCGGTGCTGTGTGCTGCAACGGCGCGGGCTCCAGTGCTGCCTTGCCGGCCTTCATCTCGCCCAGGATGTTGTCGACCGCGGCGAAGAAGCGCCGGTAAAAATCCTGGTCGTCGATGGTCTCTTCCGAGACTTTTACCAGGGAATCGGCGCTCTGGCCGATGGGAAGCGAGATCGACCCCAGCGCGCTGAGGCCGACACTGGCGGAACTGCTGCTCATTTTCAGCGCATACGTACTGAGCACACCGGTGGCGAACACCGTGCTGCCCGCGGTCTCAGGCAGGCAAACGATGTTCATCTCGATGAAGGTGTTCTGTTTGTCCTCACTCTTGTAGGCCTTGCGTCCCTTGACCCCTTCGCTGTTGGCGTTTTCGATCAGGTAACCCTCTCCGAGCAGGGCGCGCCGCGCGCTTTCGCAAGCCAGGGCGGCATCGCCATCGACGCGCAGCTTGAAGAGGCTGTCGTAGGCGAAACTTTCCTCGGGGTAGACGGCCTTGGTGCTGCACGCGGCCTGTAATAACAGGCACAGGCGAGAGAAGCAGTATTTTCGATCTGTATGTCATATCAGTGCTGGATGGCACGCTGCATGTGGTGAGTATGGAAACTATAATGGGCCTGTTTGCCGAAAGCCATGTCTTTTCGCGCATGCCGCGGTTCCAGCAGGACTCGCTTGTAACCCAGCATGTACTTCTCCACGTAATGCCATGATAGCCACGCGAGTGGAATCACAATCGCACTTGAGGCCACGTATTAAAGTAAGGCGTTTGTCCCGGGAAGAAATGGGCCACCATCTGCTGAACGGGACAGGCATAAATGTAGATTCCGTAGGATATGTCACCAACCACCGCATCGGTCCGCAGCGGCCTGCTGGCGTAGGCGAAATAGAAAATCAGATAGATCAGCGCCGGGGGAAAGGCCAGGAGAAACCACCTACCGAAGGAAAGGAACACCAGCAATGCGGCCAGGAATGCGATCCGGCAATCAAGCAGGACTCGGTCTCGATTGAGGTAAAGAAACACGCCGACAATAAAATACAATGCCGGTTTCGACGCTTTGGGAATCACTCCCAGTAGCGGAATACTCTTAAAGGACACAATACCCAATGTGAATACCGCAAGGACAAGCACGTTAGCAATGAGCCTGCTGCGCCTGAAGCCTACAAAGGCGAGTGCGGCGAGTAACAGATAGCAGATTACCTCAATGGGGAGAGTCCAAAGAGACCCATTCACGGTAGGGAAGGACGTTACTTATCAAACACGCCAGGCAGCGTCCATATCAGGTCCATGAGAGTCAACGCATTGGTGAGGTAATTCCACGTTTTGGGGTGACTAAAATACTCACTCAAGGACAGGTTGGTCAGCACCGGTCCCAGGATAAAAACGGTAGAGAATATGCAGACTGCCAGTGCCGGATAAATGCGCAGGACGCGGGATATGACATAGTCAGCCTGTCCCCGTTTGATCAGGCTGGCGGTGACCAGGAAACCACTGATGGCAAAGAATCCGCATACCGCAATTTCTCCAATCCAGATGTGACTCCGGAACAGGTGCTTCAGTGGGTCGCTGATACCCCAGTATGGCTGTATGGCAAAGCTATGCCCATACAGAACCAGCCAGGCAAACACGATTCGTATGGTGGTGAAGTTATTGTCGCGATTGCCATCGTGCGCGATCAAGGTATGGCGGGTAGCGTTCAGAATGACCCCATCTTTGTGAACCTGTGTAACAACTGGCGCAGCGAGACAGTGTAAAGCAACGCCGGGGTCAGGGCGATGCTACAGGAAGCTGCAGGACACCGTCACTCCCGCCATAACGATGGCGACGATGCTCATCAGCTTGACCACGATGTTGAGGCTGGGCCCGGCGGTATCCTTCAACGGGTCGCCCACGGTGTCCCCGATCACTGCGGCGTGGTGCGCGGCGGAGTTCTTGCCCCCATGGTGTCCCTCCTCGATATACTTTTTGGCGTTGTCAAAAGCGCCGCCGGCATTGGACAGGAACACCGCCAGCACGAAACCGCTGGCCAGTCCCCCGGCCAGCAAGCCGATCACGCCCGCGACTCCCAGCAGTAGTCCCACCAGAATGGGCGTCAATACTACCAGCAGCGCCGGCATCACCATTTCCCGCTGGGCGCCGCGCGTGGAAATAGCCACGCAGCGCGCGTAATCCGGCTCGGACGTGCCCTGGATAATTCCCGGGTCTGCAGCAAACTGGCGCCGCACTTCCGCCACCATGGCCCCGGCGACCCGGCCGACGGCCTGTATCGTCATACCGCTGAATACAAACGTCACCATGGCGCCGATGAACATGGCCGCCAGCACCACGGGGTTGAGCAGGGTGACGTTGAAGTGCATCATAAAGTCCGCGAGACTTGCATTGGACACTTCAATCTCCGCGGGCGTGCCGACCAGCAACAACGTTTCACCCAACCTGAGCATCTCCATGCGTACTACCTCGATGTAGGAGGCAATCAGGGCCAGCCCGGTGAGCGCCGCCGAACCGATGGCAAAGCCCTTGCCGGTGGCGGCGGTTGTATTGCCCAGGGCATCCAGTGCATCGGTGCGCGCGCGGACCTCCGGGCCCAGACCGCACATTTGCGCGGTGCCACCGGCATTGTCGGCGATCGGGCCATAGGAATCGCTGGCAAGGGTGATGCCCAGCGTGGAGAGCATACCCACCGCAGCGATGGCGATGCCGTACAGTCCCAGGTCCAGGCGGGTGATATCAAAGCCGCTGGCGCACAGGAACGCCAGCAGGGTACCGGTGGCCACGGCCAGCACCGGCACCGCCGTGGACTTCATACCCAGGCCCATACCGGCAATGACGACGGTCGCGGCGCCCTGTTCCGACTGGCGGGCAACTGCCCTGGTTGGGGCATATCCGGCTGAGGTGGAATACTCGGTGGCGCGTCCCACCACGATACCGGTCACCAGTCCTGCTGCCACGGCGCCCCACAGGTTCCACGCTGAGGGCAATTCCAGCCAGTGCAGCAGCGCCGCGCTGCCGCCCAGTATCAGTGCGGCAACGGTATTGATACTGCGCGCCAGGGAGCCCAGCAGGTCTTTCTGTGTCGCGCCTTCCCGTGTGGTGACCATGAAGACGCCCAGCACCGACAGCAGAATGCCCAGGCCCGCTATGGCCAGTGGTGCTATCACCATTTTCAGCTGCACCGCCGGATCGTTTACCCAGGCCGCTGCTCCGAGGGCACAGGCCGCCAGCAGCGAACCGCAATAGGACTCGAACAGGTCGGCACCCATACCTGCCACATCACCGACGTTGTCACCGACATTGTCGGCGATAACGGCCGGATTGCGCGGGTCATCCTCGGGTATGCCCTGTTCCACCTTGCCCACCAGGTCCGCGCCCACATCGGCAGCCTTGGTATAAATACCGCCGCCCACCCGGGCAAAGAGGGCTTGCAGGGAAGCGCCCATACTAAAGGTCAGCAGGGTGGTCGTAATCATGACCAGACGCCTGCCGTCAGAGGCGTCTCCCGGCATCAGCGCATCAGCTAGCAGGAGCCATGCCACCACGCCGCCCAAGCCCAGCGAGACCACCACCAGTCCGATTACCGCACCACTGCGAAAGGCTACCTGCAGCGCTCCCGCCAGGGACGTGCGTGCCGCAGCCGCAGTGCGCGTGGCGGCACGTGTAGCCGTCTGCATGCCGATCCAGCCGGCGAGGGTGGAAAACAGGCCGCCCGTCATAAAAGTTGCGGGCGCCCAGCGATTTTGCAGGTCAAACCCGAAGGCCAGTAGTGCAAACAATAGCGTGATAGCGCCGAATACCAGCAACATTACCCTGTATTGCTGGCCCAGGTAGGCCATGGCCCCCCGATGAACATGGCTGCCAATGCGCTGCATCAGTTCGGTGCCGGCGTCCTGGCGCAGCATGTCGCGGAAAAACAATCCCGCAAACAATAGCCCCGACACCACGCCCAGCGGGGCAATCCAGAAAGCAGTTTCATGCATCAGTGCAAGATTCATCGGCGCAGGACCCCGGGTGGCTTCAGTGGAAAGCCCAGTTTTGTTTGGCGGCATTGTAATCCGTTTATGCCGCGCGCGCGTAGTATTTGCAGATGAGTACACAGGGAGGCGCGCTCCTGCGCTTCCTCTGCGTGAAAGTACCCATCCAGGCCTATGGCCCGCGGCGAAATGCCGCGGGCTTTTTTTATTATGGGCTAAGCTTGGAAGGCTTGATCCAACGAGGCAGCGACTACAGGAGATATGAGTTTATGGCCGTCACACTGAAAGGTCCGTGGGATAAAGCCCGCATTGATTCCTTCCTGCAAGACACGACGTTCCCGCTGCGCCTGGCCTGTGTGGGCGACGACGGCTTCCCGCGTGTGGTTTCGGTCTGGTACGGCTACGACGGACAGTACTTGCGCTGTGTGTCGCACCGTTCCTCCCAACTGGTCGGCCTGCTGCAACGCTGCGACCGTGTTGGCTTTGAACTGGCGCCGAATGAGCCGCCTTATCACGGCGTCAGAGGACAGGGCATTGCAACGCTGGATTCAGATGCCGATGGCGTGGTGCTGGGTGAGATGCTGCAGCGCTACCTCGGCGGTACGGAGTCAAAGCTGGGCAACTGGCTGCTGTCGCGGGCCGAAGACGAAGTCTTGATCACCATCAAGCCGCTGCGCCTGTTCAGCTGGGATTATCGCGAGCGTATGGCGCAGGGTTGATACCCTGGCCGAGGTGTTCGACGACCCGCGTCAGCAGGGGGCCTGCCGGCGAGCAGAGCCGCAGCTGTGCGAGTTCATCGGCGCGGGTGATGCCGGGGTTGACGATCGCAATGGGCTTACCCAACTGGCTGGCCCGCCGGCAGAAACGGTAGCCCGAATAGACCATAAGGGAACTGCCTATCGCGAGCGACGCGTCCGCCCGGTGCAGCCAGGCGCCGCGCTGGCGTACATTAACTGTAGTCTGGAGATCAGGGTTATTTATGCGCGTATTGCTTACGGGTGGCACCGGGTTCATCGGCTCAGCACTCACTGAGGCACTGCTGGCAAGCGGCAGCGAGGTGACGATTCTCAGCCGGCAGGCCCGGCGCGACCGACCTCGCTGCCGCTATATTCGCTCCCTCGATGATATTGCCGCGACCGGGCAGCTTGACGCGGTGATCAATCTGGCCGGCGCTTCCCTTGCCGCCCGCCGCTGGACTGCGGCCTACAAGCGCGAGATCGTCGCCAGTCGTGTGGATATTACCCGCCAGGTTCTCGACCTGTTGGCGCGGCTCAAGCGTCCTCCCGCCGTCCTGTTGAATGCCAGTGCCATCGGCTACTACGGACATCACGGTGATGAGCGCCTTACGGAATCCTCTGCCGTCACGCCGGGTTTTGCGCAGGCACTGTGCAGTGACTGGGAGTCACTGGCGCTACAGGCGCAGCAGTTCGGGGTGCGGGTCTGCCTGTTGCGCCTGGGCGTGGTGCTGGACAGTGATGGCGGCGCACTGGTGGAGATGGCAAAGTCCTTTCGTTTCGGTATCGCCAGCTGGCTGGGTTCCGGCCGCCAGTGGCTGAGCTGGGTACACCGCCAGGATGTCGTCCGCGCCATCCAGTGCCTGCTGGCGAGGGATGACCTGCAGGGGCCTTTCAATATCACCAGCCCCGAGCCGGTCACCGGACGCGACTTTGCCAGGGCCTTGCAGGCTCACCATCGCACCTTTATTCGAGCGGGTGTACCGGCCCCGGTGATGCGCTTGCTGGTTGGTGAGATGGCGGAAGAATTGTTGCTGAATGGGCAGCGCGTATTGCCTGAGCGGTTGCGGGCAGCGGGTTTTGATTTTGTCCACGCCGACCTTGCATCAGCACTGGCGGCGATCTACGCTGTTACAAAGTAAGATGCAAGGAGACTGAATGGAAACTGGAGCGTAGGAACCGCAGTTGAGAATAATCCGCGCATTGGCACTCGGTCTGGCAGCTCTCGCAGTGTGCGCCTGTACAACGAGCACGCCAACGTCTACTGATCTATCCGTCTTTACATCCGCCGCACCGTCACCCAGGGTCGGCATGTGGCTCCATCCCGATATCGAGCTCGACGAGTGGATGTGTGAGTTCGAGACGAATCCGGCGAATCCCCTGATCTATGTCCACACCCAGATCCAGCCGAGCTCGTGGCGACAGGTCGTCGCGCACTCGTCCGTCGTGGTGCTGAACAACTTCATCTTCACCAAGCCAATGCCGTGGTCGGTGTTCCAGAACACGCGGACCTACGACGAGTACATTGAGCAATTCGAGGCGTTTCCGGCGAACAGCCCGGAGGGGCTCTGGTATCGTCGCATGAACGACCACGTGCGCTCGCCGCTCGCCGGACTCACGCACAGCGGCGATCCGATTGATCAAAAGCTCATCTACATCTACGCGCACCTGTTCGGCTACGACCGCGCACAGGCGATCAGCCTCGGACTCACGCCGATTCCCTACGGTTCTTACGCATGGCCGCCCTGGGGACTCGACTTCTCGTGGCCGGCAGCGTTTCTTTACGACGACGATGGCGCCGGGCCCCTGCAGCCGCGGCCCAGCTTCAAGAAGCCTGAAACCCGCAACGCGATGGCGAACGCGGTGTACTTCTTCATGAAGCACTTTGAGAGCGTCGGCGCCAAGGTCCATCTGAGCCCGTGGCGCGAAATCAATGGCTATTCCGACACGACGCGCTGCCCGGACGACGATGAGACGCAAGTGCGGCCTGGACACCTGGCAGGACCTGTACGATACCTACCAGGCGATCGTGACCCGCGTCGGTGCGGGCGGTTTCGATCCCGCGCGCATCGCGGTTTACCCGACCTTCCAGCTCGAGTCCTTTATCGGCGCAAATGAGCGCTGCGTCAGCGCGAACCTTGTCAATGAATTGAAACAGTTCTACACCAGCAATGTAGAAGGCGGCGTGCCGTTCGCGATCGGTCTCAGCACCTATCCCCCGATCGAATACAATGCACTCGAGATGCACCAGAGCAGGTTGCATCACCTGCTCGACAATCTCGATAGCAGCAAGCCGGTCGCATGCGACGCCAATGACGATGGCGTCATCGCGCTGAACGAGGGCATCGAGCCGGCTGTTCTCACCACCAACGTCCGTGTACCACGCACGACCCCGCTAACGATCGGCGAGACCAGTCGCCCGCCATGGTTAACTTTCCAGCTGCAGGACACCTCATCGGTAGTTGCTAACGAGAAGCTCGGTGCGACGATGGCCAATACGCATCTTAACTACGAGTACCGTGCGAAAGATGCCACGCCATCCTATCCAATGGAGTTCGTGGCGTTCGCCGCCGGGCCGAACTGGGCATTCCCCGCGTCCATCCACGGCGAGGATGCATGGCTCACTGCCGCGGCCGGGCTCGCCCGCTACTGGCTCACCCCGATGCAGCCACTCGCCGGTCAGCTCGTGCTCGACAGCGCGCTCGATCCCGATGGCGACTGGGACAATGACGGCGTACCCAGTATCACTTTCGGCAAGAACCCGTTCAGCGGAAAGCGCGACGTGCGGCGCGGGCTGGACGAGATCACTTACACCATGGACAACTGCCCGTACCTGCCGAACACCGCACAGGACGACGCCGATGGCGACGGCGTTGGCGATGCGTGCGATAACTGTACGAACATCGCGAACTACCCGCAGGAGGACTGGGACCAGGACGGGTTTGGCAGCGCCTGCGATCCCGACGTGAACAACGACGGATTAATCCAGACCGAGGTCGATCTCGCCGTGGTCAAGCAGTGTCAGGGCGCGGCAATCGACTGCCTCGCGCAGGTGACGTTCCCGCGTCTTCCGGCCGGCCAGAGCGCGCCCGATCTGAACGGCAAGGTTGCCCTGATCGCGGACATGGATGCGGATGAGGATGTGGATGCAGACGACATCGCGGCCTGGCAGGCGCTCGCGTCGAGTGCTTCGCTCCGCGAGAGTGGCTTTGCCTGTGCAGGTACGACTCCCTGCCCCGATCCGGCCGTAGTGATGCTGCGCGATGGCCAGACCGTGACAATCCCCGGTCCTGCCCCGAACCATCGAGCTTGCGCACCCGGCATCTTGCAAAAACCGGACTGACTGTTCCCCAATTGTCGGCCCGAATCAGGCATTCGCCAGAAAATGGCCGCAGGCTAACAGCCTGGCGGAACTACGGCAGTTTTTACCAGGCCATCCAGAAAGCTGGCTACTTGTGTTGTGTAAGCGTACCCGGCTGCACCAATGTTGGTGTTGATAGCCTCGTGACTATCATTGGTACCGTATTGCTCAACCACTGTTTGGCCGCCCGCATGAATTGCCGCGTTCAGGAAATTGGCCTGGTTCAGTTTAAAAGGCGTATTTCGGTGAATGAGAATTGTGGGTGCGACAGTGTTGTCATCGGCATGGTTAACGGCTGATCCATTTGCCATCGAAATCAGGTTGTAGTTGTCCCAGAATGCCCCGTACTTGTCGCAACTTGCGCCACTGCAGTTGTTGTAGCCATCCACCACGTCATAATCACCAGAGTCCAATAACACAATACCCTTAACGATCTCACGCACGCCGAAACTGTCATCCATCGACACCAGCGCCGTCATGTGTGCGCCGGAAGAGTGTCCCAGAACAAAAATATTCCCGGCGTCTCCACCAACCGAGGCTGCATGCTGGTGAACCCATGTTATGGCGTCTTTAACATCATTCGCCTGGCCCAGCCAATTTGTTTCGTAGCCACTGCGGTACTCAACGCTGACCAGTACATAATCGCGACTGCCAATAAGTCCTTGCTTCTTGTTATCGACCTGGTTGTCCTTCGAGCCCAGGTACCATGACCCGCCGTGCGTATAGATCAGGATCGGGTGCCCACTCCCGGGAGGTGAATACGTGTCGAGAACCTGCCGCGCATTGAGGCCGTAGGCATGCGTAACCTTGGGGCCGCTTGCAGAGAGTGCGCTGCTTACATAAAAAACAGCGAGGACGGTTACAAGTGCAATTTTCCTGATCATAAGAACAGTCTCGCCTAACTGCGTTTTATAGTACCTGATTAGGATAGCACCACTCTATCGACGTTGCAGGCACCGGCCGATCCTGATGGCGGGTCTTTCAATATAGCGATACACCAGGCCTGACAGTAAAATCGACAAAAAGACGCATAGTGACAGGTATACCAAACACTATTTGTTTTGTAACCTGTCACAAAATGGGGAGGAGTTATGAGACGACCAATTGCAGCAGTTTTTCTGGTGATGCTATTCAGCACGGCGGCATGGGGTAGTTTCGTCTCCGGGAGTGACCTTCTGGAGCAGTGTAAATTGTCAGAAGGCCCCTTTTTGCAGGGCGAGTGTTACGGCTATATCGCCGGCGTATCCGACATAGTGGGCGCCTTTAAGGAAGCGGGGTGGCGAGAGACGGATTACTGTCTGCCGTCCGGAGCAAGTGGCGTTACCCTGGGGGAAGTGAAGCTGGCGGTAGTAAAGTACCTGGAAAGCCATCCGGAGGAACTGCACAGGAGCGCTTCCGGCCTGATTTATCTGGCATTCGTTGACGCATTCCCCTGTAAATAGGCTGAGAGTCTCCGCCAGCGGTCGAGAAATACCTCATCGCCGCTGAGCTCCCGGTCAGGTTCAGCCATCGACTCCCTGGTGGTCGTAGTAGGCTTCCACCACACCTGCATCGTTGCGCAACTTGGCCAGCGCAGACACTTCCAGTTGCCGCACCCACTCGGTTGACACCTCCATTTGCACCGCGATCTCGGCCCGGGTTCGCGGGGCGCCCTGATCCAGACCCCAGCGCCAGCCCATCCGTCTCACCTCCTCGATACCATTGCGGGCGGTGTTGTGATCAACGAACTCAAAACGCCGTGGAACGATTTCATCCAACCGCGCCCCGCTGAGGTGACGGTGCAGCAAACGGCTGCCACCTACGCCACTAACCCCTGGAAGAACGTCGACGCTTTCGGGCTGTAGGCACGCAAGCGCAACCAGTCAGTAATGGCGGGGATCGATTCTGTTTTCAGGCAGTTGGCTTGAATAATCCTTTTTTTTCTGCCACTCTGATTTGGCGAAGAGCTGTCTTTGGCGGTGCGCATTACCGTCTGTGGCTGGCATCAAAACAAGATAAAAATCGGGAATTCCGCTATGCGACGCCTGCTTGCTTTGCTCCTGTCCCTGCATCTTCTGCTGTTATTCGGCCCTGCCCATGCAAATAGCGCCACAGCGGATGGCGCGGGCTTCTTTTTTGGGACCATCTCATCCGCGGGCCAGCCTGTCAAAGGCGCGATGGTGACTTTCTTCCACGGCGAGCCCGTTCATTCCCTGAGTGTATTTGCCGACGAACAGGGGCGATTCCTGTCGCCCGGCCTGCCCTGGGCCGAGGCTTACAGGATTCGCGTGCGCCGGGCGGGCTGGAAGGATGTCGTCCTGGAAAACCAGCGTCCTGCGCCGGAGGGACGCTGGACACCCGTCGATATGGTGCGTATCGACAATCCGGAGGAGATGATCCAGCAGCTGCCGAGCAACTACTGGATGAACCTGGTGCTGGAGGAGTTTGATAACCGCGACCAGTTGCTGGAGTTCAAGATGCAGTGCACCTTCTGCCATCAGCAGGGTTCACCGCTGACCTCTCGTCGCCAGTTCTCGCGTGAGCAGTGGGTAGACACTATCCATGCCATGGGACGCCGTGGCGCCATTATCAGCAATAGTCTGAAGGAGGTGTTGCCCGATTATTACCTGGCCGCCTATGACCAGGCCAATGTATTGAAAAAACTACCTGCCTACGATGGCGAGAATGGGCCACTGCCCGTGCCATCGGCTGAAGTGCGTCGGGCGGTTATCGAGGAATGGGATCTGGGCGGGCCCTTCTCGGGGCAGCACGACCTGATGGTCTACCACCCGGATGGTTCCATCTGGACCGTGGATGGCCCCATGGATACCCTGCATAAGATTCGTTTCGACAAGAACCCCGACGGGGACCGCAGCAGTTACCTGATTCCTCGCGGTGACCACAAGCCGGGCGGGGTGTACTGGAAGATGGAGAAAGGGAAGAACAAGGGCAAGGGACCGGATTCCTACCTTGGCCCGCACTCACTGCAGACCGCCCCGGACGGCATTATCTGGTTGACGCTGGCCTCCGGTAACCAGCTCGCGGGTTTCAATCCCGCCACCGAAACCTGGGATATGGTCGATCTGGAGGAGGGCATCAATCCCCATACACTGCGCTTTGATAAAAAAGGACGCCTTTGGTATACGATTACCGCGACCAATCACGTGGGCATGTTTGATCCGAAAACCCGCGAGCAGAAATTTATCAGGCTTGAATTTCCCGACATCAAGACACGATTGATCACCTGGTTTACGCCCTTCTTCATCGAGCATGCCGACCTGTTGAAACTGGAAGATCGCTCGGCGGATATGGACGGTGTCACCATGCCCATGCCCTACGGCATCGATATCAGTCCCGTCGACGGCAGCGTCTGGTTCAGCCAACTGAACATGAGCCACATCGGCCGCATTGATCCCGATACCCTGGAAGTGACGTCTATCCCGACGCCCTTTGTCACGCCGCGCCGCCTGCGTTTCGACTCAAAGGGAAATTTGTGGGTTCCCAGCTATGCCGAGGGCACCATCAACCGCTTTGATACCCACACCATGCAGTGGCAGGAAAGCTACGTGATTCCGGTGCAGCCACTGGGCAGCGAGGTTCCCTATGCCGTTTTTATCGATCCCAAAACCGACGATGTGTGGATCACCGGCACCCAGAGTGACACCCTGATCCGTTTCGCACCGGAGAACAAGAACTGGACGATTTACCCACTGCCCACCATGGTGACGTACACCCGCGAAATAGATATGGACGATCAGGGTAATGTCTGGACGTCCAATTCCAATGGCCCGGCCTGGCACGTGGAGGGCGGCATACCGAAAGTGACCCAGCTGAATCCCACCGGTGCACCGGATATAGAAGCGTCGGGCCTGTTCAGTGGCACTGGCCCTGCGAAAGCGGGTGCAGCAGTGGCGCAGCCTGGCGCACAATAGCCCGGTGCTGGATGATGAGCCGCATTAAGAAACTTCTGTGTATTGCCGTGTGGGTGTGCGCAACACCGGGCGTACTGGCACAGGGCAACACAGGAGGCTGGCCGGTATGGGGCGGCGATGCCGGCGGCACCCGCTTCTCGCCGCTGCGTGAAATCACCAGGGATAACGTCGATCAGCTGGAAGTTGCCTGGGAGTACCATACCGGTGACTCCTCCGCGCTGAAACCCGGCATGCCGCCAAGTTCCTTTCTGGCCACTCCCGTTCTGCATAACAACACACTGTATTTCTGCTCGGGCATGAGCCGCGCGTTTGCGGTGGATGCCGAGACCGGGCAGGAGCGCTGGGTGTTCGACAGTAAGCCCGATATAAGAAGTGGTTCCTGGACCACCAAATGCCGCGGTGTGGCGCTGTGGCAGGATCGCAGTGCAACGGCGGGCGGTGATACTCGCGGCCTCGACAACACACCCTGCAAGACGCGAGTGTTCATGGGCACCCTCGATGGACGACTGGTGGCGATTGACGCGGATACCGGCAAGGCCTGCGCGGATTTTGGTGAGCAGGGTGCGGTCGATCTGCGCGCTGGCATGGGCAAGATGCAGGGCAATGAAATGGCCATGACCTCACCGCCACTGGTCATTAACGATCTGGTGGTACAGGGGGCGTTGATCATGGACAACCAGCGCGTCGACTCCCCCGGTGGCGTTATTCGCGCCTGGGACGCGCGCACGGGTGAACTGCGCTGGGCCTTTGATCCGGTGCCGCCGGGGTCGCCCTCGCCCCAGGCAACAGGCGCACCCGCGGGGCAGCGCTATCACTTTGGCACACCCAACTCCTGGAGTATTTCTTCCGCCGACCCCGCACGCAATCTGATTTTTGTACCCTTTGGCAGCCCGGGTCCGGACTTTGTCGGCGGCCAGCGCAAGCAACACGGCTTTGATCTTGCCTACTACGCCAATTCAGTGGTGGCGCTGGATGCCCGGAGCGGCAAGGTGGTGTGGCATTTCCAGGTCGTGCACCAGGACCTGTGGGATTATGATGTCGCCTCCCAGCCGGTGCTGATCGATATCGACAAGGACGGCAAAAAAATTCCCGCACTGGTGCAGGCCACGAAGATGGGACACCTGTTTATCCTGAATCGCGAGACGGGTGTGCCAATCTATCCGGTCGAGGAGCGGCCGGTGCCGCAGACCACGGTTCCGGGGGAATACACCTCGCCAACACAACCCTTTCCGACCTTCCCGCAGCCTTTGCATCCGTACGGTGTCAGCCCCGGCGATGCCTGGGGATTCACGTTTTACGATCGACAGGGCTGCAGGCAGAAGATAGAAGCGGCGGACAACAAAGGCATCTTCACACCGCCGGCACTGAACCGGCACAGCATCCAGTATCCCGGTGTCGCCGGTGGGCAAAACTGGGGCGGACTGGCGTACGACAGCAACCACAATTTGCTCATCATGCCGCAGAACTATGTGGTGTCCTATAATATGCTGGTGCCGCGTGCGCAGGTGCCACTGGCCACCCTGAACGATAAGCATGCGGATTACTCGCCCAATTTTGGCGCTCCCTATGTCGTAAAGCATGAGATTCTGCTCTCGCCCTTCGGGGTGCCCTGTCTGGCGCCGCCCTGGGGCAGCCTGCTGGCAGTCAGTCTGGATACCGGGAAAAAAATCTGGGAAGTGCCTTTCGGTACGCCCCGGGACATGGTGTCGGTAATGTCCTGGTTTCCCTTTTTCCCCGCCATGGGTTTGCCCAGTGCCGGTGGTCCCATTGTGACCGACAGTGGTTTGGTTTTTATCGGTGCAGCCATGGACGATTACATCCGCGCCTTTGATGCGCAAGGCGGCGCGGAATTGTGGCGTCATCGCTTGCCTGCCGGCGGGCAGGCCACGCCGATGACCTATCAGGGGCAGAAAAGTGGCAGCCAGTTCGTGGTGATCGCCGCCGGGGGGCATGCCACCATGCGCACCAGGCTGGGTGACACACTCATGGCATTTCGTCTCGCGGACCAGCCTCGCGTACTCGCCCGCTAGCGTACAGAACGGATCAGCGGTTTTTCTCAGGCAGCTGGCTTGAATAATACTTTTTTTTCTGCCACCCTGATTTTCAGTCCCGCACCATCAGCCTCCAGTTACAGTTGTCAGAACGCCTGGCAGAGAGAGTTCAGAGTGACCCAATTCACGCAGCCCTCGACCGCCCAGGAACTCATGTCCCTCGGCCCGATTGATCCGGTTGAAAATCCCTACGGGATTTTCAAGACCCTGCGCGATACCTGTCCGGTAGGCAAGTTCGGGCGCAATTACTACATATCGTCTTTCGAACTGGCCTCCCAGGCGTTGCTGGACGATGTCACGTTTTCCAGCAAATCCAACAGCCCTGATTATCCGGGCATTGGTATGGTGTTCGGGCAAACCATCGTCGGCATGAACGGCAAGGAGCACCTCAAGCACAGGAACCTGATTACGCCCGCACTGCGTCCGAAAGCCATGGGCGCAGAGTTCAGGCAGATGGCCCGCAACACCGCCGATCAGCTGATCGATAAATTTGCCGGGACCGGGCGCGCCAACCTGGTGCCTGATTTTACTTTCCTGTATCCACTGTCCGTCTTCGTGCAGATCCTGGGTTTGCCGCAGGAGGATGCCGGCGACTTTCACCGCTGGGGTATTGACCTCACGCATGTCGCTGCAGACCCGGAGCGCGGTTTGCGTGGCTCTGCCTGCCTGGCGCAATACCTCGAACCGGTGGTCAGGGACAAACGTGACAATCCTACCGGCGACCTGATCTGCAAGTTGATCGAGGCGGAAGTCATGGGTGAGAAAATGACAGATGCGGAAATCATCAGCTTTTTGCGCCTGCTGATTACCGGCGGCGCGGACACCACGTACCACCTGCTGGGCAACGTGCTGCATACGCTACTCAATGATCCGGCGTTACTGGAACTGGTCGCAACTGACCGCAGCAAGCTGGAACCCTTGCTGTGGGAATCCCTGCGCTGGGAATCTCCGGTACAATTTGTGTCGCGCCAGACGGACCGGGAGACACAGATTGGCGGTGTCACCATACCGGACGATGCGCCCGTCCTCATATTGCTCGGTTCAGCCAACCGTGATGAGAAAGTATTTCCGCAGCCGGAGCTGTTCGACATTAACAGGGACAGGGAAAAATCCCTGGCCTTTGGCTATGGGCGGCACTATTGCGCCGGTGCCGATTTTGGCCTGACCGAGGCTCTCATCGGGCTCAACGCCCTGCTGGACAGGTTGCATGACCTGCGCTTCGATCCCGCTGCAGATTCGGTCAGCAAGATCCGCGGTGTGGCCTTTCGCGGGCCGTCGCACCTGAAGGTGTTGTTCAGTACCTGAGCAGAGCCTGACCCCGATGTGACAATGACTGACCCGTCGACGGATGTCCCGGTA
>CAVXKH010000009.1:0-145019 GCA_963762235.1 uncultured Gammaproteobacteria bacterium
GATTCCTGGAAATGAATCTCGCGATCGGCATCGGCATGCTGCTGGCACAACTGCATCGACACCCGGCAGGGAGTTGGGGCGAATTCATGCGTCGCACTATCGACATCGTCCTGAGCAGCAAATTCAGGCTGCGCCTGTATCTGGCGATAATGGTGGTTGGACTGGTGCTGACCCGCTCGCGCATGGGTAATACGGCGTTTTTCTCCAGCCTGTTGCTGTGCGGAGTGGTGGGCCTGGCATTGCAACAGCGCCTGACGCGCAATGCGGTCATTTTCTTCGTCAGCCTGCTGCTGATTGATATCTACATCGTGGGCAACTGGTTCGGCGTGGATAAGGTCGTGGAGCGCCTGCAGAATACCACTCTGGCGACTGAGCAGCGCGATGAGGTGGCGCGAGACACAGTTGTTATGTGGCGGGACCACTTCTGGGTCGGCACCGGAGCGGACACGTTTTTCCAGGCCTACGTTTACGGCGGCTATATGAGCCCGGATTCACTCTACTACCGCCATCCCGAAAACGATTACCTGGAAATTGGCTCCGGCTTTGGTTTTATCGGCTTCGCCCTGCTCGGCACTGCCGTGCTGACCAGCCTGTGGCAGGCGCTGCTGGCCCAACGGCGCCGGGGGTCGCGCCTGCGACAGGGGCTGGGCTTCGCCAGCATGATGGGCATTACCAGTATCCTGATTCACAGTTTTGCGGATTTTAATCTGCACATTCCCGCAAACAGCCTGTGGTTTGTTGTGCTGCTGGCCTTCGCCTGGGTGGCAGCATCTGCAGGCGAGGCACGTGCCCTGGTTTAACCCCGTTGTTGCAATGCGTAAATAGTAAGCCTATATTTATGCTTCATTTCGAAATTCCTCAAAAGGGTGTATGTCATGCGGTATTTACTTCCCTCGCGTGTGTTGCTGTTCCTGTTGGTTGCGACGAGTGTTAACGTTTGGTCAGCTGACGGTCGAATACTCAATTTTGAGGGTGATGTGCGGGTCAACGGACAACCGGTCGCTGCCGATACAGAGCTAAAGCGGGAGGACACCATCACCACCGGACCAGGTGCGTCAGTCAAGATCGTGCTATCCGACAATAGCGTGATTGACCTGGACGGTGGCTCGAAAATCCTGATCAGTGATTACAGCTTTAATCCCTCTGCACCCGAAACCAATACCAGCAAGGTGGATATCCTCGCGGGCACTCTGCGTTATGTCAGCGGCGCCATTGCCAAAGATGACCCTAAAAACATCAGCTTTACTGCGGGTAATTCCACCATCGGCGTGCGTGGAACCTTTATCAGTATCTCCGTCGATCCCAAAACCGAGAAGTAATTAGTGCTATTACGCTCCAGAACCCTCTTACTACTGACGCTACTGCTTACGTGCGTTACGAATGCGTGGTCGGCTGATGGTCGAGTCCTGAATTTTGAGGGCGATGTGCGGGTTAACGGCAAACCGGTGACTGCTAACACCCAATTGAATAGCCAGGATACGATCGTCACGGCAGAGGGCGCTTCAGTCAGGATTGTGCTTTCCGACAACAGCGTACTGGACATAGACAGCGGCTCAAAAGTCAAGCTGAGCGATTACAGCTTCAATCCCGCCGCACCCAAAGAGAACAAGAGTGAAATTAGCGTCGTAGAAGGCACACTGCGCTATGTAAGCGGCCTGATCGCCAAAGAGGATCCTAACAATATTGGCTTTTCTGCAGGCAACTCCACCATCGGGGTGCGCGGAAGTTTCACCGGGATAGAGGTTGATGGTGTCACCGTCAATGTCGAGGCCATGATCGGGGAGGCCACGCTCATACATAAAAATGGTGAAGGCAAGAAGGACACCATTGTTGTGCCTACTGGACAGGCCACCCAGACCGACCCGAAAACCGGCAAGACCATGGTAGCCGCTTCAACGGTGCCGAATGCGGTCAATGAAGTTGTCCAGGCAATCGCTGCCGCAGCGCCGGACGCCAGTAATCGATTATCAACGGATGAGGGTTGCAGCGAGGGTCTGAAGCCCCTGCGGGACGTTGCCCATCCTCCTACTGACGCAGAGGCCGCAGCCGCTATTGAAGCGCAGCTGGCAGCCCTGAGCGAAGGCGAACTGATGATGGTGATGGCGGTGTTAATCAACAACGCCGGACATTTGTGTATCGATTCGGATACGGTGGCAGCCACTCTCACTAAGATCGAAACGGTACGCCCGGATGTAGTGGCCAATGTGGTAGTCGTGGCAATTCTGCTCGACCCCACTAATGACGGTAAATTTACTGACGCCGCCAAACCCCCTGGGTCGCAGGTCAATACCCCACTGCCCCCGGCAGAACTTGTAGACCCGCCCATCAATAACGAGATACCTCCCGGCGGCGGCACGCCTCCGAGTCCCGAATAACACCTAACGGATCTCAGCGGGCACGCGGCCAGGGTAAGAAACCCGCACATGAAGCAGTATTTCGCTAAACATCGTTCCAGAATTGAGCTGGGAGTTATTTTCACGCTCCTTGCCCTTTGGCTACAGATGTCAGGTGCCGATTCGAGCCGCACGATCATCAACCGCCTGGACTACCTCGCCTACGACCTGCGCCTGAACCTGACCCTGCCCACGCACCGACCCGCCGAATCGAATGTCATGATTGTCGACATCGACGAGGACAGCCTGAGGGCGGAGGGACGCTGGCCCTGGAGTCGGCAGAAAATGGGAGAGCTGGTAGCAGCACTGAAGCGGGCGGGCGTGAACACCATTGGATTCGACGTGGCCTTTGCCGAACCTGAACGTAACGTGGCTAAGGAATTGATCGAGGCGGCATCACGCTCGGGACGACTCGAGCATCAGGACTACCTGGAACAGCTGATCCCGGACATGGACCGGGATCAGGCTTTCTCAAAATTGCTGGTGGGTCAGAACATCGTACTCGGGTTCCTGTTGCACGCCACCGGGGATGAGTCGGTGGGCGCGCTGCCGTCACCCTGGTCGATGGTCTCAGAAGCCCAGCAAGGCAAGCTCACCGTACCGATGATGTCCAGCTACACCGGCAATATGCCTCTGTTGCAGAAAGCGGCAACATATGGCGGCTTCCTCAACACCACCATGGATGCAGACGGTGTGCTCAGGAGTACGCCGCTTATTCTGGGGCACGACGATATGATCTACCCCTCCCTGTCCCTGGCGATGGCTCGCCGCTATACCAAATCACTGCGGTTCAAAATCGAAACGGCACACGCCGGAGCCTACAGAGCGCGTGACCGGACTGTTGCTTGAGCGCACCCTGATACCCACTGATCAGTACGGGAGAGTGCTCATTCCCTATTCCGGTAAACGCGGTGGAGTTCCGTACATCTCGGCCACCAAAATCCTGCAAGCGTCGACCCCCGATGAGTTTCCGCAACTTAACAATGCGGCGGTATTGGTCGGGTCTTCAGCACTCGGCCTGTCGGACCTGGTGAGCACCCCGACCGGCCCCACCTTCCCCGGCGTTGAAGTGCACGCCACGGTGCTGCAGAGAATTCTTTCTGGCACGCCATTTCCCCGGGTACCGGACTGGGCCAATGCCGCCAATGCGTTAGCAATAGCCGTATGCGGTTTTTTCCTGACTTTCCTGTGTCCCGCCTTCGGCGCTCTGGCCATCACTATTTTTGCCGTCTTATTTCTGGCACTGGTAATCGGCGGCAATGCCTGGCTATGGACGTCAGCGCAATTGGCCCTGTCCCCGGTAATGCCGCTGTTCACCGTCATTGCGATAATCGCGATGAACGTACTGTTTGGCTATTTTACCGAGGCGAAGCAGAAGAGGCAGGTGCGCAAGGCCTTCAGTTCCTACATGGCCCCCGCCCTGGTCGATCAGTTGGTAGCCAACCCCGACAAACTCAGCCTGAACGGAGAATCCAGGGAGATGTCATTCCTGTTTTCCGATATTGCCGGTTTCACAACGTTCACCGAGTCCGCCAGTCCCGAATTGCTCGTCTCAGTATTGAATGAGTACCTTGACGCCATGTGTCGCTGCGTTATGGAGCACGGTGGCACGATCGACAAGATCGTTGGCGATGCGGTAGTCGGTATATTCAATGCCCCGCTCGATCAACCGGATCACGCTGAGAAAGCGGTACAATGCGCCCTGGCCATGGATCGCATCAGCAAGGATTTTATCGCCAAGATGAATGCGCGCGGCATGGAGTTCGGGGTTACCCGGATCGGCATTAACACCGGCCGCGCCATCGTCGGGAATTTTGGTGGCAGCGGGCGTTTTGACTATACTGCTCACGGTGATGCCATCAATACTGCGGCCCGCATGGAAGGTGTCAACAAGCATCTCGGCACCCAGATCTGCATCTCCGGAACCACGGCCGCGCAGTGCCCCAATCATTTTTTCAGGCCCGTCGGTGCGTTGATTCTGAAAGGTAAAACAGAGCCTATTGAGGCCTTTGAGCCAATTACGGAAGAGGCTGTCAGGACACCGCTGATTGTGCGATACCTCGAGGCCTTTGAACTACTGAGGCACGAGGACCCGAAGGCAGTAGAGCTGTTCACGCAGCTCAAGGCGGATTTTCCGGATGATGCCCTGGTAAACCTGCACTATGAAAGGATCATCGCCGGAATCCTGTCTGCCACCATCGTGCTTGCGGAGAAGTAACATACAGCAGCTTATCGGGAAGTCCATGCAGTCGCTGCGGGATTTGAACGCAGATAGCGTCATATCGATCCTGCTTGCAGGTATCATAGCGGGCATCGTCACGCTGATTTCCAGCGTGAGTTTCGCTGCCCTGATCTTTAACGGCGCGCTGACACCTTTCATTTCCTCGGGCATTACCATCCTCATCTCCACCGCAGTAGTGGCCGGATCTCTGTTCAGCCTGCTCAGTGCTGCCCGACCCGTGGTGGCATTGCCAGATGATGACACTGCACCCATCCTGGCTTTGATGGTAGCCCTGATAATCGCCGGCTTTCCGGAAGGCACCCCGGGAGAGGTGCTGTTCGTCACCGCGTTTGGCGCCATGGCCTGCGCAGCGCTGCTGACCGGCATAGTGTTGACCGCACTGGGCTATTTCAAACTGGGTTCACTGGTCCGTTATTTGCCCTATTCGGTGATGGGCGGCTACTTTGCCGGTGCCGGATGGTTGCTGATACAGGGTGCGCTGCGTGTGGTCAGCGATCTCCCGCTGGCATCCGCGCACGACTTTCTGGCGCTGCTCGACACCAGTGTTTTGGCGCGCTGGCTTCCCGCTGTGCTGGCTGCGGGCGGCATCCGCTGGGCCATACGGCACTGGCACCAGTCGCTGGCCATGCCGGCGATTATGTTGCTGCTTATTGTGCTGTTCTATACGGTGACGGCACTGGCGGGATTGCGCCCGGATGAGTTGATGGCCGACGGTTGGCTGGTTGGGCCATTCCCGCAGTCCCGGCCGGAGCTGTTTAACCCGGTATTGTTCCAGCGCTCGGCCGACCTCGACTGGAGTCTGGTAGTCGGGCACCTGAGCAGTATCGGCACGATCATAATGCTCAGCGCCGTTTCACTGATGTTAACCGCCAGCGGCCTGTCGGTACTGCAACGCAGCAACTTCGATATCAACCGGGAGTTGATGGTGGCCGGATTCGCCAATACCGTCAGCGGTATGAGCGGTGGTCTGATTGCCCTGCCCTCCATGTCCCTGACCGAACTTGCCATGACGGTGGGAGCCCCCAAGAGCCGACTCGTCGGGCTGGTGGTGGCCCTGGTTTGCGCGCTCATGCTGTTTTTTGGCATGTCCCTCATTGCCTGGTTTCCCAAAATAGTGCTGGCTGGCCTGTTGATTTTCCTGGGAGTGTCGCTGCTGGAGCGATGGCTGATAGAGGCACGCCGGCAGCTGCCGCGACTGGAATACCTGGTGGTTGTGGTTATCGTGCTGGTGGTGGCGACAGTCGGGTTCCTTGAGGGCGTTATGGTGGGCCTTTTGTGCGCCATCGTCCTGTTCGTTATCAACTACAGCAGGATCAATGTGGTGCGCTATGCACTCACCGGCAAAGAGCGTGGCAGCAATGTGGAGCGCAACAGCGCCGAGGAAAAATTCCTGCGCGACAAGGGCGGCCAGACGCTGATTCTGAAATTGCAGGGTTACCTGTTCTTCGGCACCGCTGCCGCACTGGCCCGTCGCATAGAGGAGCGTCTGGCGGATAAGGAGCAACCCGCGCTGCGCTACGCCGTACTTGATTTCGCCCAGGTAACGGAAATGGATTCTTCCGCCGCACTGAGTTTCATGAAACTGGCGCAGGAGGCGTCCCAGGCCAATTTTTTCCTGCTGTTGACCGGCCTCACTCCGACCATGCATCAACGCCTTATGGGCAGCTGGTTTGAACATGAAAGCACCAGCTACGTGCAGATCATGCCGGACCTCGATCACGGTATCGAATGGTGCGAGGAGCGTATTCTGAAGGAACTGTCGCTGAGCGAAGCACACGAGGGCATCATGCAGCAGCTCTCCAGATACTTGCCATCCCCCGATGATCACAAGATCCTGGACAACTACCTGGAAAATCGCCACGTTGAACCCGGCGACCAGTTGGCCCGGCAGGGGGATCCTTCCGACGAAATGTTTCTGCTGCAAAGCTGTACCGCCTCGGTGTACCTGGATACAACTTCCGGCAAACAGCACCGTATCCGCCGGGCCGGGGCAGGAACAGTGTTCGGCGAAGTGGGCTTCTACCTGGGCACCCCTCGCACCGCCTCGGTGATCATCGACACCGGAGGTGAATTGTTTGTATTGAGCCAGGCCGCCAATGCCCGCCTGGAGCAGGAGCACCCCCATATCGCCGCAGCGCTGCACAAATTCATGATCCGCGTAATCACCCGACGGCTGCAATTGACCACAACCACCCTGCAGGCCGTATTAACCTGACGTAATAGATATAAAAACGGAGAAAAAAACCATGGATTGTCCCAAGTGTTGTAAACCTATGGAGACAGTGGAGTTTGGTACCAATATCAAGGTCATGCGTTGCACAGGGTGCAGCGGCTTGTTCTGCAAATGGCAAACCCTGCAGCAACTGCGGGACTGAGTGGCTCGCCGATACCGTGCTGGATAAGGGCAGCGCGGCAGCGGGAGCAAAGCACAATGAAATGCGCGATATCGCCTGTCCTGACTGCGGTACCACGATGGACCGCGTGAAGGATCGTGAACAGTCACATATTACGCTGGACAGCTGCCCCGACTGCGATGGCGTATTTCTGGATGCCGGTGAACTAACGGATATGAAGTCCCTTACCCTGATGGATCACGTGCGCCGCTTACTTGCTCTGCTTGGCAAGTAGCGTTTCGCCGAAACCCTGACTGCGCAAATCGGCGGTATAACGGGCGATATTGGACTGGGCGGTGGCTTCAAGGCGATTCCTGAAAAACGGCGACTGGTACAGGCTGGACCACTGTTGCAACTCGCCCAGAAAGCGCAGTTTTCCCTGATAGTACTGCGCATCGCCAACACTGCTCGCCTCCTGCCTGAGGGCATTGGAATCGGCCAGGTAGCCCTCCCAGGGCAGGCCAAAGCCCGACAGGTCTATGTCCACAACGAAGGCAATCGCAGCATCCCCGGCGGCTCCGGTATGTTGTGTGGCAATAATAAATTCGCAAACCCGATCAATGAACTGCGCCGGCATAGTGGGCCCGGCTACATTCCTGAAAAAGGCCGCGCTGAGGATTTCGTTGTCCCTTGCGCCATAGTGATAAATGATATCGTGGAACCATAGCGCCATCTCCGTGGCCCTGAATTCCGTCACATGATCCTTCGCGATATCCAGTTCACGCAGGCACTGGGCCAGATGCCCAAGGGTGTGGTAGTGGCGATGCGGCTCCTGATAATGCTGCTGCAATTTCTGCCACACCTGCTCGGCATTCGCCCCGGCACATGCCTGCCACAGATCGCAGAAACGCTTTGCTAGATATTTTTCGTCCACGGGTACTCCACTATGAAATCAGCCAGCACACGAAGTCCCGCACAACATACGCCAGAAGGAGGCGCGAAGGTGCTGATCCGCGCTGTCCAGTTACAAACAGGCCTCAACTAAGATTTTAGACTAGCATACGCCGGATTACAGCAAGAAAGGTTAATCGGCACTGGTTCACAATTTCAAAAAAACTCTATTGCGTCGCCCGGTCCTGTTCTAAGCGGGTTTGGTGTGCGCCAAATCTGATCACGAAGCCGCAGTGGCCGCAGAACAGCAGGAAGTAGCACAGCAGGCTCAGGTATTCAGGTATGCGCTCCAGTGCCAGGCCAATGATGGCGCACAATGTCGCGTAACCCACCATCAGAGTCAGGGTTTGCCGCGGGCCGAGGCCCATATCCATCAGGGTATGGTGCAGGTGGGAGCGGTCTGCCTGACATCAACTTACGGCCCTGTCGCAAGCGACGCAGCATGGTGGCCAGCATATCCATCAGCGGGACAGTCACCAGCCACAGGGCCGTTACCGGCAGGATCAGCGCGTTGTCGCCCTGGGAGAAATATACCAGCGACGCGGTCACTAAAAAGCCCAGCGTCACACTGCCTGCATCACCCAGGAATATCTTGGGGAGCAACCGGTTGTTGGGGCCAAGGTTAAACAACAGAAATACCAGTAATGGCAATATCATCAACAACAGGGTATTGGCCATAGGATGACCAGCCTGCAGCGCCAGCAGGTACAACACAGACAGGGGCAGGGTGATGGTGCTGGCCGCCAGGCCGTCAATACCGTCGATCATATTGTAGGCATTGCTCAGCCCGGCTACCGCCAGGGCGGTGAGCGGCACGGTGAGCAGCAGCAGCGGAATATCTCCCATAGCGAGCAGGTTGCCCACATTGGTGATCGCGATATTGCCGATACGTCGCCAGTAGCATGCCGCTGGCAAATCCAAGCAGCAGCCGCGCGCTGGCATTGATATGCCGGAAGTCATCAAATACCCCTACCGCAAACACCCCGCAGGCGATAAGCAGCATCGGATAGGTATAGGGCGCGATACCCAGCGCAAAGGTGCCAAACAACAGCGTAACGAAATATCGCGATGCCACCGGCAAGGGGCACGTCGCCCTGATGCAGCTTGCGCGCATCGGGCTTGTCCACCAGCCCCATGCGGGCGCCGAGACTCACTGCGATACGCGTAATCACCAGCGGCAGCATAAAAGGATTGGCAGCTTAACACGTCAGCGAGCTTCTTCACAGCCTGACTTCCAATCGGGATCAACCGGTCGAACTCCAAACGCTAGAGCATTCCCTCAAAATACTGGATCGCCTTGCGCAAACCCTCGTCCAGCTGGATTTTCGGCTCCCAGTGCAACGTGGATTTGGCTTCATCTATATTGGGTTGGCGCTGCAAGGGATCGTCACTCGGCAGGGGACGAAAGACGAGGTGGATTTGGAGTTGGTCAGTCGCAATCACTTTTTCGGCGAGTTCCCGTATCGTAAATTCATTGGGGTTACCCAGATTGATCGGTCCGGTGATGTCATCGCCGGTATCCATCAACCGGATAAAGCCCTCAATAAGGTCGTCCACATAGCAAAATGATCGCGTCTGGGAGCCGTCGCCAAAGATGGTAATAGGCTCGCCGCGCAGGGCCTGCATGATGAAATTCGAAACCACCCTGCCATCATTGGGATGCATATTGGGCCCGTAGGTATTGAAAATACGGGCCACCTTGATGCGCAGCCTGTGCTGCCGGTAGTAATCGAAAAACAGCGTTTCGGCGCAACGTTTACCTTCGTCATAGCAGGAGCGCTCGCCGATGGGGTTCACATGCCCCCAGTAGCTCTCGTGCTGCGGATGAACCTGCGGATCACCGTACACCTCACTGGTGGATGCCTGGAATATCTTGGCCCGCGTGCGCTTGGCCAGGCCCAGCATATTGATCGCGCCATGCACGCTGGTCTTGGTGGTTTGTACCGGATCGTGCTGGTAGTGAATTGGCGAGGCCGGACACGCCAGATTGTAAATTTCATCCACTTCCACATACAGTGGAAAGGTCACGTCATGCCGCAGCAATTCAAAATTGGGCTTGTCCAGAAGATCGAGCAATATTGTCTTTAGTGCCGGTGAAAAAATTATCCGCGCAGATCACGTCATGCCCCTGCTCCACCAGGCGCCGACATAGATGGGAGCCCAGAAATCCGGCGCCGCCCGT
Organism: uncultured Gammaproteobacteria bacterium; assembly: GCA_963762235.1. Classification (GTDB taxonomy): domain Bacteria; phylum Pseudomonadota; class Gammaproteobacteria; order Pseudomonadales; family Halieaceae; genus Marimicrobium. The sequence goes on from CAVXKH010000009.1 coordinate 10,102, forward strand.
TACCAGTATCCGTTTTCTCAAATGCATATTTTTGTTGTTCTCATTAATTCATGTGTTTGATAGTAGTGAAATACCCGCAACCGGGAAAGCACTATGGGATCTATTATTCATCGGGCTGCGGCAACGGAGTCCATTGGCACTACTATGCTGTTGTAACGGCCCAGAAGCTCTATCAGCAAGGTAGCGCGGTCCTCGGCGCTAACTGACTGGAACACGCCGGGCAGACCGGCAAAGGGTCCGTCCAGTATGTCCACCGCATCGCCCGGCCGATGGGGCCATTGGTCGGCGTGGTGCTGGTGAGTCAACGGGTCTTCCAACTGCTTCAGGTAAGCGATAACACTGTCCGGCACCGGCAGCAACCGGTAACCGAAACGCACCAGGCCTGACACACCGAGGGTGGAGCGCACCGGGGCAAGGCTGGTCTGGTCCGGATCAACACGAATGAATAAATAGCGCGGGAACAATGGCTCCACGACTTTAGCCCATTTGTCGCGCTGACGCTTGCGCAGAAGCACCCTCGGCGCATAGGTGTCGAAACCCTGTCGCTGCAGGTTGTGATCTGCAGTGACCTCCTGCCGGGTTTTAGTGTGTACGGCGTACCAGTTCAGCATGGGATTAGAGTTCGCTCCGCGAATTGACCTGCCACCATTGCGACCGGGTTATCCAGCACCAGTCGCCGTGCCCGTTCTTTGCCATACTGCAGGGCGATGCTGTCGAAAGCCTGGCTCAGCGCAGGAGGCCTTGCCCTGGCATTATGGCCGTCACTGGCCACTACCATTACCGTATCGTTCGCCAGCAGCTGATGGGCAACCGACTGGCTTTTCTCGCCGAAATGGCCTGTTACCGAGCCCGCTGTAACCTGCAACCAACAACCCAGGTCAATGAATGGCTGCAACTGGGAGGCATCTTTCATGATCTGCCTGTTGCGTTCCGGATGAGCGATCATGGGCCGGATACCGCGGTCCAGTAACCACTGCGCCAGTTTGTGACTGCCGGGAATAACGTGGCCATGCGGAAATTCCAGCAGCATGATCCGGTAGCCATCGACTTCACCATAAAAAGGAATGTCATCCCTGGCAACCTGCTCCGGAATACTATCGGTCAGGCGAACTTCTGCAGCAAATCCCAACAGCAGTGGAATAGCGTGTGCATCGAGTGCTTGCTGCAGGTCGCTACAGGCCGCATCAATCGATGTTCGGTTATTTTCCCAACGACCGGGATGCATGTGCGGCGTGACAATGGCGCGCGTGATGCCATCTGCCACTGCCAGCCGGCACAGTTCGAGTGATTCTTCCAGAGTAGTCGGGCCGTCATCTATTCCATGCAGTAAATGGCAGTGCAGGTCTATCATGCGCTACACCTTTGCCGGTTTATCGCTCGCTGAGTAATCACCGTACTGATAATAATCGCTACTGTAGTAACTACCCGCTCGTTTGGCGTCAAAGTGGTTCAGTACCACCCCGGTGAATGGCTCGTTGGAGCCCACAATGCTGGCAATTCCCTTCTGGGCCCGCGTGGCAGGAGTGGAATCTGCCTTTACCACATAGATAACGGAGTCTGCATAGGATGCCAGGATCAGCGCATCGCTCACCGCCTGTACCGGGGCGGAGTCGATAACAATGCGATCAAAGCGCTCCTGCAGTGACTGGAGAGCGTCCACGAATTTCTTTGAGCTGATCATTTCCAGTGGGTTCGGGGGGATGACGCCACAGGGCATCAGGTGAATTTTGAGGTCCTCAAGGTATTCCATGCAGTCCTCCAGTTTGGCGCTCCCGGCGACAAAATGACTCAGCCCCCGGTGGTTGGGGGCCAGCCCGACTCTTTTCGCCAGGCTCGGTCTTCTGAGGTCCCCGCCTATCACCAGCGTCTTCTCCATTTGCCCCAGGGCCGCACCCAGGTTCAGGGCAATCGTTGATTTACCCTCACCGGGCACGGTTGATGTCACCACAATTATCCTGGCGGGGTCGTCCAGACCGCTGAGTACAACGCCGGTGCGAACAGTCCGTATTGCCTCGGCAAAGGGGCTTTGGGAATTTTGCCACAGCTGTTGAAATTCACCGGACTTGTCCGGCTTCTGCCTGGGAATCGCTCCCAGCAGGGGCACATGCAACTTCAGCGGCACATCGTCCGGGGATTTTACCGTGTTATCCAGTATATCGAGCACAACAGCCACTCCGCTGCCCAGCACGATACCCAGGATGAAGGCCAGAATGATGCTGAGGCCCTTATTGGGTTTTACCGGACTATCGGGCGTCATGGCTCGATCAACGATCCGGGCGTGGGGTTTGGCGAAGCCGCCGGTCTCGCTCACACCTTTGAGGCGGGTGAAGAAAATATCATACAGCTGACGATTGGCATCAACCTCGCGCTGCAGCTCCTGTAGCTGAAATTCAACGCGGTTGAAGTTCTGCATCTCGCTTTTTCTCGACTCCCAGTTGGCTTGCAACTGCTGCTCGTTGCGCAGGGCCACTTCATATGCATGGCTGATGCCGGAGACCACCTCGCGCACTTCACGCTGCAGATCCTGGTTGGCTTGCCGCAGGTCGGACTGCGCGGCGATCATTTTGGGATGCTTGGGGCCATAGCGTTTGCCCAACTCCGCCACTTTGCGCTCGGCCGACGATTCAATCCGCTTCAGCTCGCTCACCAGCTCGTGCTGCTGCACGGCGGGAATGGTCATCAGCTCATCAATACTCGCATTGCTCATGCCCTGCACATCTGCCTTGATGTTCTGCGCCTCAATGCGCGCCTTGCTCACCTCCTGCAGGCGCTGCGACAAGGTTGCCAGTTCACCACCGCCCAGCCCCGTGACCCCCGCCACATCGACCAGACCCTCACGCTCGCGAAAATTCTGCAAGGCTTCCTCGGACTCGCGCAGCTTCAGCTTGAGTGATTCCAGGCGCTCCTCCAGCCAGCCCGACGCTTGCAGGGTGCCCTCAAGACGATTTTCCAGATTGCCGCTGATAAACTCCTCGGCGACTGCATTGACCACCTGTGCAGCCAGTTGTGCGTTGGTGGATTCATAACTGAGGTAAACCACGTAACTGTATTCCACGGGAGCGATTTGCAACCCACTGGTGATAGCACCGCTAATCGACTGAATGGCCTGCTCGTCCCGCTCCTCCTCAGTGAGTTGTACCGGCGGCGACTTCTTGCTGGCGGGCAGCAGGGCTTTCAGGTCGATGTAGTACCAGGGCTTTTTTTCCGCAGTTTTTGCGGCGGTAAAAGCCGGGTGCCGCTGCAGCTCCAGTCGGCGCACCACCCGCTCCGCCAGATTGCGGCTTTTCAGTATCTCGTACTGGGTCTGGCTGTAATTGTAGTCGTAGGCATCCACCGAGTAGACGTCTTCCAGGTTCACCACATTGGCCTGCTTGCTCTCCAGCACAATGGACCCGGTGGCGCGGTAGACCGGCTCCATGGAGAACACCCAAAAACCCGTGGCCAGGCTAATCACAAAAGCCAAACCGAGGATGCTCCATTTATGCCTGAGCAACACGTGGAACAGTTGCCGCAGATCGATGAAATCTCCATCGTCAGAATTGAGCTGTTGCGGCTGCAACATTTGGCCTGGTTGCTGAAGCTGGTTCATCAAAGGAGGCGTCCCGCAACCATTAGAAGAAGGTATCTTGCACGGTGATGATGTCGCCGGGCTGGACGCTATAGTCGAGGCCTACCTTGCGTCCTTCACGATTGGGGTCACTATCCGCAATAACCAGCACCTCCGTTTTATTCGCGCGCTCGGTGAAGCCGCCGGCCAGGGATATGGCTTTTCTCAGGGTAAGACCGGGCTGGAAGTCCAGGCCACCAGGATTTTTTACCTCGCCGTTCACGAAAAAGGGCCGGTACTTCACAATACTCACTGAAATACGCGGGTCCAGCAGGTAGTCGGGGCGCAGGCCGTCTATCAGCATCTGCTGTAACTGGGCGGCACTTTTGCCGGCAACCTTCAGCTCTCCCAGAAAAGGATATGAGATGCGACCATTCGGGCCAATCAGCAGTTGCTGGAAACTCAGGTCCTCCTCGTCGTAGACATGAATAGTGATGGTGTCTCCTGCATTCAGGGTATAGCCATCACTTTCATCCCGGGTCTGGGCCGCAACACCAGCCACTGTCAACGACAGGGCCAGTAGCATTGTCATAAACCTGAACATCTGACGCACTACCTCATAGTTTCCTGCACAGCACCCGCTCAACTCCCGGGTGGCTGCAACGATTCCAGCCTTTTTTGCGCCAACTGCAGCACAGCCTCGCCGCTGTTGGCATTAGTGGCATACTCTACCATTATTGACCAGCCGGGGCGGTATGCCGGGCGCGACAATAGTGAATGATGCTGGCTGGTCACTGCCTCGCGCCGCAGCGCATCACTTGCGGGCACGTCTTCTGCCCAGTAGGCCTGCCAGGCGGTGTATCGACCCTGCAGTTCCAGATAGTCCGGATGACGCGGGGCTCTTTCCAACAACGTTTGCAGAGTCTGGCCGGTATCGAGAATGGCTGTCGGAGTCGGTTGATAGTTGTCGCGACCCCAAAAGCTGAGCTCGGTCTCGGCACGGGTGTAGGCCAGATCCTGCACCAGCAGATCAAATCCAAGATAAGCGCCCATCAGTGCCAGCAACAATACCAGCGCTGCAACCGGGCGGGCAGGATGGTGACTCACGTGCGCACCTCGCTACACTGCTCGAGGCTGTCAACCCTGGACTACAGGCTCAGTTTGGCCTGCAGGAACACCTCGTTTCGAGTGTAATCGTAGAAGTCCAGATCCGAGCTGATCTCTTCAAAGCGGTACCCCACACCCAAATCTGCCCAGCGGCGAAACGCATAGGTATATAAGGCTTGTGCCGCATAACTGTCATCCTGACGGTCCGACTCGGTGTAGTCTTCAGCGGCAAACACCACACTCACGTCGGTTTTGGATCGAGTGCTCCAGTCGTGATTCCAGGACAGCGACACCTCCTGTGTATCAACCGCATTACCGACACCATTGGTTTCGTCAAAGAACCGCCTTGTGCCCAAATTGAAGCGGGAGTAGGTTCTGGGCAAATAGGTCAGGTCAACCTCCCAGGAGAAGGCATCATCGTTACTGCGCGCATCTGAATTGTAATCGCGATTGATCATACCCACCTTGACGCTGCCGGTGGTCTGCGCGGTGGCCTCCCACGCCACCCCGGTCAGGTAGTTAAATTCATCGCTGTCCAGAGAGCCATCCACATCCGACGGATCGGTCCTGTCATATTCCGTGTCGATATGGCGCACTTCAAACAGGGCATCGGTCCTTGCGGCGACATTCCACAGGAACGTGCCGTTGTACTCGTAACTGTCGCGGCTGTGGTAGCGCGTGAGTTCCTCCTGGTTCCGGTAGTGGTGGTCAACCGTCCGCGCACCCAGCTTGAGACGGCCGCGGGAGCTCTCGCTGCCGTAGAGATAATCCCCACCGAGAGTGGTGCGGTCCAGCTTGGTCGGCCCATCAACCTCTTGCGCAATACCCTCGGTCAGGCCGGTACCGCGATCCTCATGGAAGTCCCAGTATTCGCCATACACGTTAACCAGATTCCTGGCGTCGAATACATGGTGTAAATCCAGATTGACCGTGTTATCCGTGATGTTGTCAGGGCTGCTGTCGAAGTAGCGATAATCGATCAACGCGGTGGTCAAGGAATACGTATTCAGGCCGTTCTCCAGCCACGCCTGCACCCGGGGGGTGACCACACTCACTCCCGTATTCTTCTTGTCCTCATCGGAGCGGAACAGGTTATCGACATAGCCCACTTCGGTGTCGAGCGTGGGCGTAATGAATACCGGACCGGCCTGCAGGTTGGCTGGAGTAATGGCGAATACCGGAGCGGCCAACGGACCGACTGCACTGCAGCTAACAACGAAAGCTGGAGCTTCATGAATTTTTTATTCTTCACGCGTTAAATCCCCGAAAGTTACGCTGCCCATCGGCGCTGACGAAACGCCCACTAACTGATCAGGAGTATAAAGTGTCGTATTCCATTTTGGGAGCGCATACAACGGTAAAATTCAGGGTCGGGGCAGTGCGCGGCAGACATAGGCCAGGGCCAGAATCGTGACAAAGGTTAAGGCATTGGCAGGGATCTGGAGATTGAAATCAGACGATGAATGAATCGCCGCCCACAGGATAGTCATGGTGACGCTGAAGGCCGCACCTTTGTACAGCGCGGTACGGCGCTGTACCTGCACCTGGTAAGCGCTATAGAAGGCCAGTGCGACGAAAGTGATCAGCACTGCCTCGGCGGGCAGGCCGAGTTCTGCGGCAAACTCCAGGTAATCGTTGTCGGCATGCACATAGTAGCCCGGCAGGCTTGCGCTCTGGAAGTTGGGGAAAATGCCATAGAAGGAACCGCCACCGGAGCCGGTCAGGGGAAACTCCCTGATGTAATCGAGGATATAGCCACCGGACCACAGGCGCCCTTCCGTTTCGGGGCTGGTCTCCTGCAGTCGCTGCACGACTTTGTCAATGCCAAACCACCGACCCAGAATGACCATATCGACCAGCAACAGGCTGGCCAGAAAGATGACCACCCGGTAGGAGAAGCGCCTGCCGGCGTAGAGGGCGATGGCGCCCGCGAGGCCCAGCGCAGTGAAGAAGGCGATATTGCCCATGCGCGTGCGGGTGAGCACCAGTGCGATGACCATCGCGGCGAGATAGATACGCAGTCGCAGCGTGGGACTGAGCAGCAGCCTGAGCGAGCGCCGCAGGCGCTCTTTCCAGTTGGGAGCGCGCTCCGTGGCCAGTTGCGATAACAGCAGGCCGATGCCGGCGGAGAGGGTCATCACCAGATAGCCCGCCAGGTGGTTGCGGTTCACGAAGGTGCCGGTAGCCACCCCCAGTCCCACGTATTTCTCCACGAAAAAGCCCAGTTCCAGACCGCTGAGCACCATGAAAGCCCCGTAGACGGCCTGGAACGTGCCGCTGAAGACCAGCACCTGTAACAGGGTTTTGAGCCGCCGGTGCGTGTTCACCAGAACCAGTGTGAGGAAAAACCCCGCAGTGAATGTGCAGCCGCGCAGCAGGTAGTATTTGGTGTATTCCCGGTCCAGCGAGAGGCTGAGCCAACCCTCCCCGAGGTGCCATGCATAGGCCTGCGGGGAGAGGAGTTCCACCACGGGGCGCGGCAGGTACTGTATCTGCAGGAACACCCACAGCTGTACCAGCAGCAACAGGGCCAGCGGGAGTCGGGCATACCGCCACACCCGCGCATCCAGCTTTACATGTGCCCGCCAGGTAAAGCACTAACCAGCCACTGAGCACCAGGCCTACCAGAACGGCCAGCAGGGCGCCGCCCCAGATACGGTTGGACGCGAACGGCAGGGGGGCCCAGACCAGAATGGTCAGGTAAGCGGCGAAGAGGCCGGGTTCAAGTCTTTTGGTCATTGATGGGCGCACTACTTATTGTTTGTGTAATGCTCTCGCTGCTGGCCGGGCACCATAAAAAAGGCAGCCTTGGGCTGCCTTTGCGTGAACAACAGCAAACTCGCCGTTACTCCGCTGGACTTACAGGGGGTTCAATTGGGGGCTCAATCGGGGGCTCAATTGGGGGCAGCGGATTACCACCACCGCTTCCCGGTCCCCCTGAGTCCCCGCCAGTAGGGGCGTACTTATCCTGGTACACATCAGGTTGCGGCATGTGCCTGACATAGTCCTGCAGGGCAGTGCGCACCGCATCGGCCACCGTACCGGTCTGGCCAGCGGAAGCCAGCACGGCGTTGGCCACGGATTGCGCCTGGGCAAGATTTCCCGCCGCCGCGATACCGGCCGTAGCAATCGCCTCCGGGTTTTGATCACCCACACAAACCATGGCATACACCGTGGCTTCGGCCAGGCCCATTCCGGTCTCCATGGTGGCGCGCACCACGTCACCGGCAGAGCTGCCGCCACTGAGCGAATTCTTCACCGTGTCGCAGGATGCCCGGGCCGGTACCTGCGCGCCAGCCGCAAGCGGAATGCCTGCGAGAAGGCCCGACAGGCACAGGGTAAGAAGCGGATTTTTCATGGCTACCTCTGCGGGCGCAATACACCCAACATCGAATGAATTATCTTTCGCATTACACTATTGGGTTTGAGCAGAAGTGTCAATTACAGCGCCGCAGTGCATGGCACACGGGCACCGGCGTTACCGTGGTTGTTTAATAAGTATCTACCGCGCAGTTTAAAAGGAGGTGAACTTGCGCTGCAGGTCTTCAAATGCCCCCCGGCTCGTGAGGCATCATCCATGTGTCACTGCTTGAACAAATACTCTGGAGAATAGGCAGGGCTTATGGGCGGCGGCTTTGGCCGGCTTACCGGAGCAGTACCGACTGCAACGGTGTATTGCTGCTTTTGCGGCACCTGCGCGCCAACGGCAAAAAGAGGTGTGTAAAGCAAAAGGGCCGACAGGCACAAGGTATTAAGACAAACTTTCAAGGGAACCTCCGAGGGAGTAACACATCCCAAGGCATTGGGTAACAAAAAGTAACATAATTACCATTTAGGTTAGTGGCTAAGCGGGTATGTGTCAAACTCTGTTGTGTGACGCACCGCGCACTTTGGCGACCCCAAACGCCACTTTGTGGCCCCTAATGCCATTTGTGGCCCATAATGCCCGACCCCCAGCCAACAATGATTGAGCCGGATAGCGTACATTGCAAAATTCAGCGTATAACGACATGCCACACCACTATGAGGTGTACGGCATGACACTGGCCTCCAACAGGGAAATTCCGGGGCTGGCGGCCGAAAAAGTTGCCAGCGACAGCTGCCGGTGCCGACATCCGGATCAGCATCGGATTTATACCCCGGGGCATAGAACACCTCATCGAGCGGCATGCCACGCAGTATTATGTTGAGCCGGGATACGAAAAAGGCGACCCGGCGCACCTTGTGGTTAATACACTGCCCGGTGGACGGTATTATCAGTTTCTCTATGCAGACGGCGTGGAATTCGTATTGGACACCCATGACTCCAACGTCTGGTGCCGATGGCAGGAATCCCTGACGCTGGAAGACGCTGCCCTGTACCTGCTGGGCCCGATTATTGGCTTTATGCTGCGCCTGCGCGGCACGACCTGCCTGCATGCAAGCGGCGTACTGGTGAACGGCAATGCGTTTGCCATTACCGGGGCGTCCGGCGCCGGGAAATCAACGCTGGCCGCCTCCTTCGCCGCTGCGGGCTACCCCATCCTGACCGATGATGTGTTGCCATTGACGACCATTAACGGCGAGATACATACGCAGTCGGGCTACAGCAGGCTGCGCCTGTTCCCGAATTCCTTCAAGAACCTGCGGGAACTCCCCGATGACCTGCCCCTGCTGGCTCCCGGCTGGGATAAATGTTTCCTCGACCTTGCAGCAGGGAACTACACGTTACACCGGCCCAGCGCACCCCTGAAAGTGATCTACGTGGTCGACTGGGGTGTGCCTGACAGAACTGCAGCCGAGATTCTCCCGATGACAGGAACCACGGCGGTTCCCATACTCTCGGCCAACACCTATCGCAATGAACTGCTGAGCGCGGCCATGAGAAAACAGGAGTTTTTTTTCCTGAGCACCGTTGCTGCCAGAGTGAAGGTCAGGAAACTATGCCCGGTGAATGACATCGCATCGATACCGCTGCTACGCGAGATGCTGCTGGCTGATTTCGAGCAGGCGTCCGGGCACAGGCAATCCCCGCCTGCAGCGCAGGCAGAGAGCCGCACACAGCGATGAGCGGGTTTATCGCGATCATCAATACCGATGGCACCCCCATTGACCGCAACCTGCTGGAACGATTGACCGCAACACTGCACTTTCGCGGCCCGGATCGCCAACAGGTGTGGGTGGAGGGTGCGACCGGACTCGGCCATACCCTGTTCAGAACCACCGACGAGGCCCGTCACGAAAACCAGCCCGCCAGCCTCGACGGCAAGGTCTGGATCACCGGGTGTATTCGGGTTGATGGGCGCGAGGAGCTGCTGCATAAACTGGGCCTGCAGCGCGACCTGCGACTGGCGGACACCCCGGACTCGCATCTGGTGCTGCACGCCTATCGCGCGTGGGGCGAGCAATGCCTGGAGCATGTGCTCGGCGATTTTTCCTTTGCGCTGTGGGACAGCACGCAACACAAACTCTTTTGTGCCAGGGACCGATTCGGCCTGCGCCAGCTGGTTTATGCGCAGCAGGGCAACACGTTTATCGTCAGCAATAGTATTCACTGCATAAGGCAACATCCCGCAGGTGTCAGACCGCCTGTGCAAGGCGGCGATCGGCGATTTTCTGCTGTTTGGCGATCACCGCTGGGGCGACCGCTCCCTGACCGCGTTTGCCGACATCCGGGCGGTCGAACCTGCGCACTGCCTGGTACTGCAACAACAGCGACGCCAAGACGCGCCGCTATTGGGATATCGCCACGGATGTGCCACTGCTGCGCTACCGCAGGGAGTCCGAGTATGTGGATCATTTTGAGCAGGTGTTCAAAACCGCCGTGGCGGACCGGCTGCGCACCCCGGACATCGTTATCTCATTGAGCGGCGGCATGGACTCTTCAAGTATCGCCGCGGTTATCCTTGAGTTACAACGAGAGCAGCACCCACTGCTCGGCTCTGCACGCCGTCAGCGTCCTGTACGATTCCATACATCCCAGTGACGAACGCTATTACGTCGAGCAGGTCAGCCGGTCCTTGCAGCTGTCGCCACATTACATCGATGGCGGCAGGTATCCGCTATTGACGCCGTACGTGCAAACCACGTGTCCGCGGAGCTCTACCAACCGAAACTTTGGTTGGACCTGGACAGGTATGCCCTGACCCGGGGCCGCGTCATGTTAAATGGCGATGGCGGGGATGAACTCCTGAAATTCTCATCCCTCAGAGACGCGCTGAGGGATACCAATCCTATTAAAGTATTCGCGATGGTTTGCCGTCTCAGGAAACTCTACGGCACCACACCAGCCTTGGGCACTGGCTTGATGGCACTGAAAAAAAGGATTTTTAGTCGGGCGGCGGACGCGCACCTGCCGTATCCGTATCCGGAGTGGCTCAATCCGGACTTCGAGCGGGAACTGGACCTGCAACAGCGCTGGTCGACCTACTGGTCCAATTCCGAATCCGCACCATGTTCGAAGCCACCGCGCCACCCGCAAATTGCCAGATCGATGCTGACGCCGGACTGGAATACGGATGATATTTACATGAACTGCGGCTGCACGCTGGTGGAACAGCGCAGCCCTTTTCTCGATCCCAGGCTAGTGGATCTGATGATGTCGCTACCCGCCTTACCCTGGTTGTTTAACAAGCATCTGCTGCGCCGTTTAATGGCAAAAAAACTTCCGCTGGAGGTTCTGAAACGCCCCAAAACCCCATTGGGCACCTCCACTAGTCATTGCTGAAACAGAATGTACTGGAAAAATTCAGGCCTGTTGCTGCAACAGCATACTATATTAACCAGAACTGGATTGACGCATTACCCGATGTTGCCGGGAGTGCATCTGTGTCTTATGTAAATCTGCGCCCGCTACTGCTCAATACCTGGCTGGAAGCCCTGCGCATGTGACTGCACGCCAGCGCTGCGTCTTCTGCCTCTCCGTAAAATCTGCGATTATTTCCACCTAGGACGACATCATATTCATTCCAGAATCGTCCACCGCATTGTTCATGGTCGCCAGCGTCAATTGGGCCACAGTGCCAAAATTGGAGAGTTTCGGGCTGTGGTAGCTTTTTCGCTGGGCGCTCTTGCTCTCGACCTGCATATTTGTGTCTTTCGCTTTTTTCATGTCCATGCTCCTGCATAAAACCTACTTTATTAAAGCAAACATTTCCCGCAAAGGCCAGCCAGCCTGCTCTCGGACAGGCGCAGTGCAGGTGATGATGCCGGCCACGCAGGATAGTCTAGCTGTAGTGCTGTGCCAGGTCCTTGGCAAAGCGCAGGGCATCGGCCTCAGTGGTAAATACCCCGGGATAGTGGTCACGCATTGCGGCTGCCAACCTGCCGACAGGAACCTCCCCGGTCATGCGCGCCAGCAACCATTGGGCCGCTTCCCCGCGCGCGCTGAGCGCGGGCTGGTAGTGATCAGATGCCTTGAGCAGGCGGGCGGGGGTCAGGGGCTGTGCGAGGAAGGTGCTCTGGCGCTGCCGCTGCCCTGCGTATTCGGTGGTCCAGGTCCAGTCACCGAACTCGGGGCGCTGCAACGCAAAGTGCAGGGGCTCGCCCGCCTTTACCTGCAGCGGTTGCGCCAGCGGCAGGAAGACGGGGGTCCAGTGGGTCGCATCCGGCTCGCCGGCGGTGGATAACCATTCGTCCACCAGCCGCATCTGGAACCAGCCCAGCCAGCCGTGGCAGGTGCCGTCCTGCGCCAGTGTCACTTCGACCCGGTGGTCGCAGTCGGCGCGGGTGGCAACGGCCAGGTCCAGTTCCATCAGCGGCGCGGGCGCGGCCAGTGGCGTGGCATTGAAGCGTTCACGGTCATCGTAATACAGCGTGTTGGCGGCGTAGGGGCGCACGGCACTGTAACTGAGCGAGGAGTCGTCCGGCCCTGCTGTTTGCCCCGCGCCGTCACTCCATGACTCTATGTGCTTCTGATAGTAATCGGCAGCCATCACCGGCATCACTTCCATGCGCGCGCGGTCGGGAATCATCGTGCCGCCCGGCGCCAGAAAGTGGTCACGGGCGTAGAAGAGTGATGGCAGCAGGTCCTCGGTCAGCAGGAAATTGCCGGTGAACACCGACACGATCACATCCACTTTTTCCTGCAGATCCAGCTCCTCCACCCGACAGGGGAAACAGGCGACATTGTGCAACTGGTTGTCGGCGGCGATCTGGCGGGCTACCTCAATCACCGGCGCCGGCTCAACCAGCAACACCCTGGCGGCGCCAAGGCGCGCCGCATGCAGCCCATGCACACCCAGGCCGGCACCCAGATCCATGACCGTGGTGGCCGGGGTGATCACCTTTTCCAGGGCGCGGAGGTAGGCCTGGTTACGGCGGGTATCGAACACCATGGCGCGGTGGTCGCTGATCTGGGAATAGGACAAAGTGCGGGGGACTCCTCAGCCCTCGAAGGGATGCCGCAGGACAATGGTCTCGACCCGGTCAGGGCCGGTGGAGATGATGTCGATGGGGGCGCCCACCACGTCTTCGATCTTCCTGATGTAGCTGCGCGCTGCCGCAGGGAGTTCCTCCAGCGTTTTCGCGCCCAGGGTGGACTCGCTCCAGCCGGGGACCTCATCGTAGATGGGCACCAGGCCCTCGTAATCATCCGAATCAATCGGGTTGGGCACCGGCTTGCCGTCCTTGCCGGTATAGCCCACGCAGATCCTGATCGTTTCCAGGCCATCCAGCACATCCAGTTTGGTCAGGCACAGACCGCTGACGGAATTGATGTTGACGGCGGTGCGCAGCGCCACCGCATCAAACCAGCCGCAGCGGCGCGGCCGCCCTGTGGTGGAGCCGAATTCGTGACCTCGTTTGGCGAGGTGCGCACCGGTCTCGTCAAATAACTCGGTGGGAAACGGGCCGGACCCGACGCGGGTGGTGTAGGCCTTGGTAATCCCCAGCACGTAATCGAGGTACAGCGGGCCGAACCCGGAACCGGTCGCGGTACCGCCCGCCGTGGTGTTGGAGCTGGTCACAAACGGGTAGGTGCCATGGTCGATGTCCAGCAGCGAGCCCTGCGCGCCCTCGAACATGATATTCGCCCCGGCCTTGCGGTACTCGTGAAGCATGGCGCTGACATCGGCCATCATCGGCAGCAACTCCTTGCCCATCTCCAGGGTGTCGGCCAGCACCTTGTTCACGTTCAGCGCTTCCACCTGGTAGTATTTCTCCAGGAAAAAGTTGTGGTACTCCATCACGTCCCGCAATTTGCGGGTGAAGCGCTGCTCATCCTGCAAGTCACCCAGGCGCACGCCCCGCCGACCCACCTTGTCCTCGTAGGCCGGGCCGATACCGCGGCCGGTAGTGCCTATTTTATCGTTGCCGCGCTTGGCCTCGCGCGCCTGGTCCAGCGCCACATGGTAGGGCAGGATCAGCGGGCAGGCGGGAGAGATTTTCAGGCGCTCGCGCACCGGCACGCCTTTGGCCTCCAGCTCGGCGATTTCCTTCAGCACGGCCTCCGGCGACAAGACCACACCGTTACCGATCAGGCACGCCACGTTGGCGCGCAGGATGCCTGACGGGATGAGGTGCAATACTGTTTTCTCGCCGTCAATGACCAGGGTGTGACCGGCGTTGTGCCCGCCCTGGAAGCGCACCACGACACCGGCCTGATCGGTCAATAGATCAACGATCTTGCCCTTGCCTTCATCTCCCCATTGGGTCCCCAGGACTACTACGTTCTTACTCATCAAATTGGCTCTTGTATTGAATCGGGTTAGGCTTTGCGCACGCAGGACATGCCCTACATGCTGTCATTGGCCTGCAAGGCCTGCACCAGCCACTGGCCGTTTACTTCAACGAGGTGGCGGTCACAGCGCGGATCCGGGGCACCTGACAGGCAGTTGATAACCACTTCTCCTGCCGCCCGCAGTGTGCGCACCAGCAGGTCCAGCGCCGCATCGTTCGTATCCGGCATGCTGATGGCACCACTGCCAGCAGTCAGAGTTGGCAGCATCCTCATCAAGGCTTTCAGGTCGGTGGCGAATCCTGTCGCCGGCCTCGCCCTGCCGAAGACAGCGCCCACATCGTTGTAGCGACCGCCGTTAGCCAGCGCCTGGCCGCAACCGGCAACATAGGCGGCAAACACCAGCCCGGTGTGGTAGTGATAGCCGCGCAGCTCCGCCAGGTCGAAATAAATATCCAGATCCGGCAGCTGGCGGCGGACAGCACAGGCCACTTCCTGCAGCGCATCGACGCCCGCCAGCGCATCCGGTACGGACGCGGCAAACAAGGTGCGGGCATCGCCCAGCACGGTCTCGTCCCCATGCAAATCTACCAGCGCGATAATGAGTGCTGCGCCAGCCGGCTCCACACCGGCCAGAGCCAGGCGCAAGTCCGGCACCGACTTGCGCTGCAAGGCATCAAACACTGTCTTTTCCTGCGCGCCACTGAGGCCGGCCGCGGCCAGCACGGCCTCATAGATGCCGACATGACCAAGATCCAGCGTGATGCCGGTGAGCCCGGCCGCCGCCAGCGTCGCCAGCATCAGGCGCACAATCTCCACATCGGCTCCCGGACTGTCATCGCCGTAGAGCTCTGCGCCGACCTGGATGGGTGAGCGCGAAGCCAGCAGCGACTTGGGACGGGTGTGCAGGGTGGATCCCGCATAGCACAGCCGGGTAACACCCGCCTCGGCCAGGCTGTGGGCATCGATACGGGCGACTTGCGGGGTGATATCGGCGCGAATCCCCAGCGTGCGTCCACTGAGCTGGTCAGTCAGTTTGAAGGTGAGTAAATCCAGATCCTCCCCCAGACCAACCAACAGCGATTCCGTGAACTCCATCAGGGGCGGCATGACCAGGCGGTAGCCCCAACTGCGGTATAAATCCAGCAGGGTGCGGCGCAGGGACTCCACGGACTCCGCCTGGGCGGGAAGAACCTCTTCCATCCCATCCGGCAGTTGCCAGTGATCTACCGTTGTCATCTCATTCACCAGACCCTAATGCACCACATACAGTATAACGACCCCGAACAGCATGCTCCCCAGACCGATATTGCGAATTGTACGCTCGTCCATCTGTGCAGCCATGGCCAGCATAGCGCGCCAGCGGTTCGGGCTGATAAACGGCAGCATGCCTTCGACGATGAATACCAGAGCAACAGCGACCGGAAGTACCTGCCAGAAATCCACACTCTCTCCAGAGACACAAAAAACCGCAGGACCGACGATTGTCTACAAACGCCGGAACCCACGGTTGAAAAATTCTATCACAGGTGCCTGCGCCAGCACCTGTGATTATTGCAGCCGGACTGCGGCTATGGAAATTCGCTACTTGCCCCCTTTGGAGTCCTTCAGGTAGCGGAAAAATTCGCTGTCCGGCTGCAACAGCATAATATCGCCGTTGCCCTGGAACGCGTCCTGATAGGCCCGCAGACTGCGGGTAAATGAGTAAAACTCGGGATCCTGGTTGAAGGCCTGCGCATAGATCGCTGTAGCCGAAGCATCACCCTCGCCACGAGTCAGTTCTGAATCGCGGTAGGCGTTGGCACGCAGCACCGTGACCTCACGATCGGCCGCCGCACGAATCCCCTCGGACAGTTCCTGGCCCTGGGAGCGGTGCTCGCGAGCCTCTTTCTCTCGCTCGGCATTCATGCGCCGATAAACAGACTCCGACACATCCGGTGGCAGGTCGATCTGCTTCACGCGCACATCGACCACTTCAACGCCAAGTCCCTCCTGGGCAACGACAGTCAGCTCATCGGTGAGCGCTTGCATCAACTCGTCCCGCTCACCGGATACCACCTCCTGTATGGTGCGCACCGCGACCTGGTTGCGCAAACCGTCGTTAATGCGCTGGGCCAGCAGCGCCATTGCGCGCGACTCCTCGCCATTGGTGGCAGTGTAGAACTTGGCCGTATCCGCAATCCTGAACTTGGCATAGGAATCTACAATCAGCGCCTTCTTCTCCTGGGTGAAATAGCGCTCAGGTGCGGCATCCACGGTCAGGATGCGGCCATCGAATTTGCGCACATCGTTCACGAAGGGAATCTTGACGTGCAGTCCTGGCGTGAGGTTGGGATCGACCACCTCGCCAAACTTCAACAGCACTCCGCGCTCGGTTTCCTTGATGACGTACAGGGATTTACTGGCCACGACCAGCAGTAACAGCGCGATAAAAATAAAAACCACATTGCGTCCAGCCATGTTCAGCGCCCTCCCCTGCGGCCTTCGGTCGCCGCGGCATCACTGCGCAACTGCTCGGTGACTGCGTTAGTCAATTCACGAATGTTGGAGCTGTCCAAATTGACGTCGCCCGTTGCGTTGGCGCGCTGGTTCTGCTCCGCCATTTTATCCAGGGGCAGGTACATCACGTTGTTGCCTCCTTCGACATCGACCATCACCTTGTTGGTTTTGGTAAACACCTCTTCCACAGCGTCCAGATACAGGCGCTCGCGGGTCACCGCTGGAGACTTTCGATACTCCGTCAACAGTCGAGTAAAGCGCTCCGCCTCACCCTGGGCATTGGCGATGACCTGTTCCTTATAGGCATTGGCCTCCTCGATCTGGCGCTGGGCACCGCCACGCGCCTCAGGGACAACGGCGTTGGCGTAGGCCTGGGCCTCGTTCTGCACCCGCTCCTCATCCTCCCGGGCCTTGATCACGTCGTCAAATGCGGATTGCACCTGAGTAGGTGGCTTGGACTCGTCGACCGTCACCTTGCTGACCAGTATGCCGGTTTGGTACAGGTCGAGGTATTCCTGCAGGCGCTGTTGCACATCGATGCCGATCTGCGCACGACCCTCCGTCAGCACCATATCCATGCTGATCCCGCCCACCACATGGCGCAGCGCGCTCTGTGAGGCATGCTGCAGGGAGCGCTCAGGATCGCGTACCTTGAGCACAAAATTAACCGGATCGTTGATCACATACTGCACCGAGAGCTTCACATCTACGATGTTTTCATCCTGGGTAAGCATGGTCTCGTGGAAGCTGGCAGAGCGGACCTTGGTGATATTCAGCTGGCTTACATCGTCGATGAGCGGCGGGTTCCAGTGCAGACCCGGCTGCACCGTATCGTAATACCGGCCAAAACGCAGCACCACACCGCGCTCCTGCTCATCCACCTGATAGACTCCCAGCAGACCCCACACCAACAGGGCAACAGCGGCCAACACACCCAGCGCCGCCCCGGAAAATCCCGGAGTAGCGGCGCCTCCCGAAGAGGAGCCGCCACCGAACAACCCGCCCAACTTGGCCTGCAGTTTTTTGAGCGCCTCATCCAGATCGGGCGGACCCTGATTGCCACTGCCCCACGGGTCCTTGGGCTTATTGTTGCCGCCACCCGGTTCATTCCAGGCCATATCCAACTCCTATTTAATACCGCAAAACAGTTTACCAAACTTTTCGTCGATCATACGCAGAACCAGCGCTTTGTGCGCAACTAAAATAGTGGTTCCGGCCCTTTCTTCATCAAACGATTCCAGTCCGCGCGGGGCAGGCGCACACGCAGGTGGGCCACGCCGTCATCGCCATAGTGTTCGCTCTCGACCGCACCCATGCTGTAGAACGCGGCGCGCAGGCTGCCCTGCTTCGGGTCCAGATGCACGTCTTCGCACACCATATCCCGACCCACCAGTTCAGCCACGGCCTGTAACAGCAGGTCCGTGCCAGCGCCTGTTGTCGCACTCAGCCAGACGCGTACCGGCAGACCGTCTGCGTTGCGCTCCAAACGTGGTGACTGCTCCAGCAGATCCAGCTTATTGAACACCTGCAGCTGCGGAATATCCGCAGCGCCAATCTCACTCAGCACTTCCTGTACCTGGTGCATGTTGTTGTCCCGGTCATGGCTGGCGGCATCCACCACATGTAACAACAGTGATGCATTGAGGGTTTCTTCCAGTGTCGCCTTGAAGGCGTCCACCAGCTTATGCGGCAGGTGAGCGATGAATCCCACTGTATCGGCAAGCACTACCGGGCCGACATTTTCCAGCTCCACCCGGCGCAGGGTGGGATCAAGGGTCGCGAACAGCTGATCGGCCACATATACGGTTGATTGGGTAATGCGATTGAACAGGGTGGACTTGCCGGCGTTGGTATACCCCACCAGCGACACGGTGGGAATCTCGGCCCTGGTGCGCGACCGGCGCCCCTGCTCGCGCTGTATACGCACTTTCTTCAGCCTGGCCGTGATGGACTTGATACGCTCCCGCAACAGGCGGCGGTCAGTCTCCAGCTGGGTTTCGCCCGGGCCGCGCAAGCCAATGCCGCCTTTTTGTCGCTCCAGATGGGTCCAGCCCCGCACCAGGCGGGTAGACATATGCTGCAACTGCGCCAGTTCAACCTGCAACTTGCCCTCGTGGGTGCGGGCGCGCTGGGCGAAGATATCCAAAATCAGGCCAGTGCGGTCCAGCACCCGGCACTGCAGTTCACGCTCCAGGTTACGCTCCTGGCTGGGGCGCAGCGCGTGGTTGAACATCACGATCTCCGCCTCGTGCTCGCGCACTGCACTGGCGATTTCCTCAAGTTTTCCGCTGCCTACAAACGTGCGCGGGTCCGGGGCCACCCTGGCACCCATAACGTAGGCAACCGGGTCACCGCCAGCGGACAGCACGAGTTCCTCAAACTCACGAGGGTCTTCGCGCTGCGACTCACTGGCAAGATTCAGGTGCACGAGCACTGCCCGCTCCCCCGAATCGGGGCGATCAAAAAACAAGACTACCTCGTAAGGTCGGGATGATCTGGCGACGAATGCCCCACAGGCATCCGTCTGTAAAACGTTTAACTAACGTCTTCTTCTTCATCGTCCAGCGGGTTTTGCAACGGTATGCGCACCACGCGGGAGGGGACAACGGTGGAAATCGCGTGCTTGTAGACCATCTGGCTGACGGTATTTTTAAGCAACACGACAAATTGATCGAATGATTCGATCTGGCCCTGCAGCTTGATGCCATTAACCAGATAAATGGAAACAGGTACGCGTTCCTTACGCAGAATGTTCAGATAAGGGTCTTGTAGCGTGTGCCCTTTTGACATAAATCTCTCCTGATGAGGCTCAACTCGAGCCGAAAAATTATAAAAAAACAGCCTATTATCACTATGCCCCAACCAATCCATAACGACTTTTGGAGTGAATAGCAGGCCTTTGGTCCAAGCGCCCACAGTATAATGCATTTACTGCATACTTATAGTGGGGGCCGGGCAAGATAGTTCAAGGCCGGAGCCAGCGGTTTCTCGCCGAGCCAGTCCGCGTGCTCGCTGGACAGGCCGCCGGGGACCACGTTACCTGCATGATCGGTGTAAATCCAACCAAGGTGTGGCCATTTTCGCAACCAGGTCAGTTGTCGCTTGGCCAACTGACGGGTCGCTGCAAGGGCATTTTTCACAGCATCCTCGAGGCTGCACTCGCCCTCGAGGTGTTGCCATAACTGCCGGTAACCGACCGCACGAATCGCAGGCAGGCCAGCATGCAGGTCCGGACGCTGCCACAGGTGGCGCACCTCCTCCAGCAAACCCGCCTCCATCATCATCTCAAAGCGCTGGGCGATCCTGAGATGCAATAGCGCACGCTCAACCGGGCAAATGGCCAGTTGCACCACGCGGTACCGGTCATTGGCAGCAGCCCCCCTGCTGTTGTGCCATTCGGTCAGCGTAACACCGCTGGCCAGATACACTTCCAGGGCGCGACTCAGGCGCTGGGAGTGATGGGGATGGATGCGCGCAGCAGCCTGCGGGTCCACCTGCGCCAGCTGCTGATGAAGGTCGGGCCAGCCATGCGACCCGGCCCGGGCTGCAATCCGGGCGCGAATAGCAGGATCCGCTAAGGGCATCTCCGCCAGTCCCTCGAGAAAAGCCTTGAAGTACAGCATGGTGCCACCCACCAGCAGCGGCGTCCTGCCGCGGGCGATGATGTCCGCTACCAGCCGGTTGGCGTCCGTCACGAAGTCCGCAGCGGAGTAGGGCTGGGCAGGGTCGCGAATATCGACCAGGTGGTGCGGGTAATCGGGTTTGGCGCTGCCGATATCCATACCGCGATACACCAGGGCGGAATCGACACTCACCAGCTCACAGCCCAGCCGCCGGGCCAGCGCAATGGCCAGATCCGTCTTCCCCGAGGCCGTGGGACCCATCAGGCAGATCAACAGGGGTTTGTCCGGACTCACCCGTGCCTCAGCGGCCGCGCAAAAACAGCTTGTCCAGTTCGTCCAGACCCAGCTGAATCCAGGTGGGCCGGCCGTGGTTACACTGGCCGGAGCGCTCGGTATCTTCCATATCCCGCAACAGGGCATTCATCTCGGGAATTGTAAGGCGGCGGTTGGCGCGCACCGAGCCGTGGCAGGCCATGGTGGAGAGGATTTCATCCATATGCGCCTCTATGCGCTCGGAACTGCCAAACTCTATCAGGTCCGCCAACACATCCCGCACCAGCTGTTCCACATTGGAATCGCGCAGGGCCACTGGAATCTGGCGGATTACCAGGCTTTCCTCCCCACCTTCCTCGACTGCCATGCCCAGGCGCTGGAACAACGCGCTGTGCTGGGCAGCCATCTGCACCTCCCGCTGGCTGACCGCAATCGACTGTGGCACCAGCAAAGGCTGGCTGCGAATACCGGTCGCGTCGCGAGCGGCCTTGAGGCGCTCATAAGTGATGCGCTCATGGGCGGCGTGCATGTCTACCAGGACCAGGCCGGCCGCGTTCTCAGCGAGAATATAGACACCTTTCAATTGCGCCAGCGCGTAACCCAGGGGCGGAACCTCCTCGGCAGAGGCGTCTGCGGGCAGGCCGTGTAGCCGGGCATAACCGCGCAGTTGCTCGCTCACCTGGACAGCGCTCGGCGTATAGGGTCCGAAGGCGCGACCGGAGCCACCCTGACGAGCCGCTACAGGAGCGCCCCAGGCCAGCGCGCTCTGACTGCGGATCTCGCCGGTAGCCGTGTCTATCGCCATACCGTCGTCGGTCGCCAGCAGGTGCGCGGAAAGGTGCTCCCGCCCGGACTCATGACCCGGACGCACCTCCCCGAGGGCGCGATGCAGACTGGAGAAAATGAAATTGTGTACCGCCCGGCTATCCCGAAAGCGCACCTCGTGCTTGGTGGGGTGGACATTCACATCAACCTGGGCCGGATCCAGTTCCAGATAAAGCACAAACGCCGGATGGCGACCGTGGTACAACACATCGCGATAGGCCTGCTTCACCGCGTGGGCGATCAGCCGGTCGCGGATGACCCGGCCATTGACAAAAAAGTACTGCAGATCCGCCTGACTGCGCGAAAAGGTCGGCAGCCCAACCCAGCCCGCCAGACGGTAGGGCGGAGCCTCCGACTCGATGGCGATGGCCTGCTCCATGAAGGCTGGCCCGCAGATCGCAGCCACGCGACGCTGCTGTTCGGCCGCAACGGTGGCCGCTTTCAGGCTGTGCACCACCTTGCCGTTATGGCGCAGGGTAAACGCCACATCGAAACGCGACAGCGCCAGGCGCTTCACGATTTCTTCAAGGTGATTGAACTCGGTCTTCTCGGTGCGCAGGAACTTGCGCCGCGCCGGCGTGTTGAAAAACAGGTCGCGCACTTCCACCGTGGTGCCCCGGGGGTGCGGTGCCGGCTTGAGTTGCACCTCCATATCACGCCCTTCGCAGGCGGCGCTGCTGCCCTCGCTACCCTGCTCGCTGGCGTTGCTGGTGAGTGTCAGGCGCGATACTGAACCGATGCTGGCCAGGGCTTCGCCGCGAAAACCAAGACTGCCCACCCGCTCGAGGTCTTCCAGGGAGGCAATTTTGCTGGTGGCGTGGCGGGCCAGGGCCAGGCACATATCGTCAGAGGGAATGCCGCTGCCATTGTCGCGCACCCGGATCAGCTTGGCGCCACCGGATTCCACGTCAATTTCGACCCGGGTCGCGCCCGCGTCCAGGCTATTTTCCAATACTTCCTTGGCTACTGAAGCGGGGCGCTCGACCACTTCCCCAGCGGCGATCTGGTTAGCCAGCCGGGAACTGAGCAAGCGAATTCGGGACATGGCAAGAGTTTTATGAGCTCTTCGGAATAGTCAGTTTCTGCCCCACCACAATCTTCGAGCCGTCTGATGCGGTTTTGGCTCTTGAGATCAGACAGGGGCACGCTGAAGCGATCGGCGATGCCCGACAGTGTATCACCGCTGGCGATGATGTACTGCTGCCCGCCCTGCTGGCCGCGCTGCGGAACGCCCTGCTGCTTCTGCCACGCCAGGAGTGTGCCCGAGGGTGGATGGGCCTTGAACCATTCCCTGATACCGCGATGGATGGCGCTGGCCATTTTCTTCTGGTAACTGCTGGTCGCCAGTTGCCTGGATTCCTGCGGATTGGAGATAAAGCCCGTCTCCACCAGAATGGAAGGGATATCGGGCGATTTCAGTACCGCAAATCCGGCCTGCTCCACAGAGTCCCTGTGCAGTTTGGCGATGCTATCCACGTTGCGCAGCACCTTGTCGCCCAATTTCAGGCTGGTATCCAGCGTTGAGGTCATGGACAGGTCCGCCAGCACTCCCGCCAGTACATCGTCCTTATCCGACAGGCTTACGCCTCCCACCAGATCGGCGGCATTCTCCCGCTCTGCCAGGTACAGGGCGGCTGTACTGGTGGCGCCCCCGGTGGAGAGGGCATAGACCGAAGCGCCTTGCGCGTCCTTGCGATCGAAGGCGTCTGCATGGATGGAGACAAACAGATCCGCCTGGCGTTTGCGGGCCAAATCCCTGCGCCCCTTGAGGCTGATGTAGTAATCCCCGCTGCGGATCATCGTCGGCTGGAAGCCCGTGTCGGCCTGCAACAGTGCGCTCAGCTCCCTGGCGATCGCCAGAACCACGTCTTTTTCCTCAACGCGATCGGGACCCATGGCACCGGGATCATCGCCACCGTGGCCAGCATCGATGGCGATGATCAGGTCGCGCTTGCTGGAGGGCTTGACACTCTTCTTGACCTCTGCGGCCTGCACCTGCGTATCGTATAAATCCACTACGAGACGGTCTCCCGTCTGGGCATTGGCCTTCAGGAAAAAACTGCGGGGATCAACCGCAGCACTGATCTCCATTACCACCCGCAGGTCATCGCCCTCGAGCACACCGGAGCGGACCGATGCCACCGGGGTTTTAGCCAGTTTCAGGCTGGCCAGGTCTGCGCGCAGTTTGGTATTTTGTATATCAAGCACAATACGATTGGGATTGGACAGCAGGACCAGCGAATGGTCGGTCGGCCCGGACAGGTCAAACACGATGCGGGTGTGGTCGGGAGCACGCCACAGGCGCACATCGCGCACCTCCACGGCCCACGCAGAGGATGTCCCAAGAAAACCCAGGACCACCAGAATCCACGCCCTGCCCATAATACTCCCGCCCAATTCTATTATCGTCTCAGGGCTCGGGGTTCTGCGCCCCGGGGTTTGCCAGCATTCGCGCCAGCACCCGCCTGCCCTGTTCGGTCGCGGCAGCGTACGCCAAACGACGCCCCTGCCCTTCCCGCCCTATGTTAATCACTATATCCCCGGCGGGCAAAGCGCCCAAGCCCCGCTCAGGCCATTCCACCAGACAAACCGACAAATCACCAAAATAATCGCGGATTCCCATGAACTCCAGCTCCTCTGGATCGCCCAGCCGGTACAAATCGAAATGAAATACCTGCAAATCACCCAGCTGGTAGGGCTCCACCAGGGTGTAGGTCGGGCTCTTGACCGCCCCCGTATGCCCCAGTGACTGTATAAAACCCCGGCTGAAGGTGGTTTTCCCCATGCCCAGATCACCCTGCAGGAAAACGACCAGGCCCGGTTCGCAGGCCGCGCCCAGCCGCGCCCCGAGCGACACCATGGCGGCCTCGTCAGGTGCCGTGAGGGTGTTTTGTGCGCTCCATCATCCCAACAGTAACCGCATTGCGGGGATCAAATCACTGGCCGCCAGACCGCGCTGGCCCGCCCCGGCCGCGCTGTCTGCAGCCGCACCGTGCAGGCACACCCCCAGCGCCGCCGCCTCCAGTGGCGGCAGGTGCTGGGCCAACAACGCGCCGATCACACCGCTGAGCACGTCCCCCATACCGCCGCTGGCCATGCCGGGATTGCCGTAGTCGCTGAGCAGGATATCGCCACCGCCGGTGATCAGGGTGCCGTTCCCTTTCAGAACTACTACGCCGCCATAACGCTGCTGCAGGGCGCTGACAGCCGCAAAGCGGTCCGCCTGCACCTCCGCAGTGGCACAGCCCAACAGGCGGGCAGCCTCGCCCGGGTGGGGCGTCAACACCCGGTTGCTGACAGGACCGCCGCCAGCCAACGTCCCGGCGGCCAGCAGATTGAGCGCGTCGGCATCCAGCACCAGCGGCTTGCCGGTGGCCAGGGCCAGTTGCAGCAATTGTATGGACCAGGGCGACTGTCCCAGACCGGGCCCGACGACCAATACATCGGCGGCCTCCAGCATCGCAGTTAATTCGCCGCCGCCCGCTCACGCCCCGGGGCATCACCTCCGGCGTCCGGGCCACCAGTGCCGCCACATGCTCCGGGCGGGTCGCCACCTGCACCAGCCCGGCACCACAGCGCAGCGCCGCCTCGGCGGCCAGGGCCGCAGCGCCGGCCATGCCGTAGTCGCCGCCCACGACCAAGCACAGTACCGTAAAGCCCTTTATGGGCCATTGCGGGTCGCGGCGGCAGGCGGTGCAGCAGCGGTTCCAGTTCCAGTCGTGAACACTCGGCCGGGACGGCAGCGTAAACCTCTGGCGGGACGCCCAGGTCGGACAATTGCACGGCACCGGTGTAGTCCGGTGCCTGCAGGGTGAACAGGCCGCGTTTCAAGCCGATAAACGTGACCGTCAGGTCAGCCCGCACGGCCAACCCCAGCACCCTGCCGGTGTCGGCGCACAGTCCCGACGGGATATCGACAGCCAGCACCGGCGCGCCACTGGCATTGATGGCGTTGATGGCATCGACATAGACGCCGCGCACGTCGCCGCCGAGGCCAGTGCCCAGCATGGCATCGACTATCACCCCCGCAGGGGCCAGCGCAGCACCTGCAAAAGGCACTATTTTTACCCCGTTGGCCAGCGCCTGCCGCCGCGCCAGCAATGCATCCCCGCCAATTTTCCCGGCATCACCCAGTTGCAATACCGTGACATCGATACCGCGCTTGTGCGCCAGGTCCGCGATCAGAAAGCCATCGCCCCCGTTGTTGCCAGTGCCGCACATGACCTGCAGGTGCCCGGGCGCAGGCCAGGTTTCAAGCAGGTACCTGAACGCCGCATCGGCGGCCCGTGACATGAGGGTGATACCCGGGATGTGGTGATCGTGGATGGCGCAGTGATCCAGCGCGCGGGTCTGTGCTGCGGTGTACAGTTTTTCAGTGCCTAGCATGTCAGTACCCATTTATTTGCTCGTTCAACTTTACCCCTGGCGCGGCAGCGCGGCTGAAAGCCGACAAAAAGAAGCACGAACCAAACCCGGTTCTGTCAGAATTATACCGACATGTCATCCAATGGTCGTTCCAATTTGCCGCAACAACTCACACCGCAGGAACAGGCAGCGCTGCTGCAAAAAATCCGGGGCTGGGCCACCGAACTCGGATTTCAGCAGCTTGGCATCACCGGCGTCGATCTGGGTGAACATGAGGCCTACCTGCAAAAGTGGCTCGATGCGGGTTATCACGGCAGCATGGAGTATATGGCCCGCCACGGCAGCAAGCGCGCGCGACCACAGGAACTGGTGCCGGGCACCCTGCGGGTCATCTCACTGCGCATGGACTACCTGGACCGGGACACGCAAGCGCTGGAGGTTCTGGCAGCGCCGCAAAAAGCCTATATCTCGCGCTACACCCTGGGGCGGGACTACCACAAATTGATTCGCAAGCGCCTGTCCCAACTGGCGGACCGCATCGAAGCGGAGGTCGGCAGCGGCCAGTACCGCGCCTTCGTCGACAGCGCCCCGGTGCTGGAACGGGCAGTGGCAGAGCGCGCCGGACTGGGATGGATCGCAAAAAACACTATGCTGATCAACGCCGAGGCCGGATCCTGGTTTTTCCTCGGGGAGATTTTCACCGATCTGCCACTGCCGCTGGACCAGCCCCACACCAGCAAGCACTGCGGCACCTGCACCGCCTGCCTGGACATCTGTCCGACAGCTGCCTTTACCGGTCCCTTTCAACTGGATGCCCGCAAGTGTATTTCCTATCTCACCATCGAGCATCACGGCAGTATCGATCCCGTCTTGCGGCCGCTGATGGGCAACCGCATTTTCGGTTGTGACGACTGCCAATTGTGTTGCCCCTGGAACAAGTTCGCGCAGGCGACGGACGAGGGCGACTTCCGGCCCCGGCACGGACTGGCGGATGTGGAGCTGGTGGAACTGCTGTTGTGGGATGAGGAGATGTTCCTGGCGAAAACGGCGGGGTCGGCCATCCGCCGCATCGGCTACGAGCGCTGGCTGCGCAATCTGGCGGTGGCGCTGGGCAATGCGCCGCGCTCAGACGCGGTGATCAACGCGCTGCTGCAGCGGCGGCACTATCCGTCGCCACTGGTACAGGAACACGTGGCCTGGGCGTTGCAGCGACACGGCGCTATGCCAGTTTGAGGAAGTGCTCGCGGTAATAGCGCAGCTCGTTGATGGATTCGCGAATATCGTCCAGTGCCAGGTGCGTCCCGGTCTTGATAAAGCCCGTCTCCAGCTCAGGCCGCCAGCGCTGCATCAATATTTTCAGCGTGCTCACGTCCAGATTGCGATAGTGGAAATAGGTCTCCAGCTGCGGCAGGTGACGGACCATGAAGCGCCGGTCCTGGCAAATGGTATTGCCGCACATGGGAGAAGCTCCCCCGGGTACCCACTGCGCCAGGAAGGCAAGCGTATCCTGCGCGGCGCGCGTTTCGTCATGCTTACTGGCTCTCACCCTGTCCACCAGCCCGGAGCGGTTGTGTTGGGTGGTATTCCATTCATCCATGGCCGCGAGTCTGGCGTCACTCTGGTGCACCGCGATCACCGGCCCTTCGGCCAGTGTATTGAGTTCGGTGTCGGTGACGATGGTGGCGATTTCAATCACCACATCCTGATCCGGATCCAGGCCGGTCATCTCCATGTCTACCCAAATGAGATTGCTGGCGTTTTGCATGCGCTGTTTGCCCTGGATTGTCGGGAGAACCGGCAGTGTAACAAATTGCCTCGACAGACCAAGCCCATAACCCAATAATGGTGACATGAGTAAACGCAAACTCAGCCGGCAACAGGCCTGGCGCATCGAGAAAATCCAGGAGGAGCGCACCAAGCGGGCCGCGCGACGTGATAACGATGCGCAGGAGGCGCTCACCGGAGGAGAGTTGGGCCCGGAGCAGGAGGGACTGGTCGTCGCGCACTATGGTACGCAGGTGGCGGTGGAGTCCGCCCCCGGCAACAGCCAGCGCTGCCATCTGCGCGCCAACCTGGAGGGCCTGGTAACCGGCGACCGCGTGGTATGGTGCGAGGGCGATCCCATGGGCGTGGTGGTGGCGCAACGGGAGCGCCACAGCGTACTGTCCCGCCCCGACCCCTATGGCAAGCTAAAACCGGTCGCCGCCAATATCGACCAGATCCTGCTGGTCATCGCCCCCTTTCCTGAACCTCACGCCAATCTCATCGATCGCTACCTGGTGGCGGCGGAGGTCGTGGGCATTGAACCCGTCATCCTGCTCAACAAAATGGATCTGCTGGCAGCAGACCCCGCCCGGCAAACGGCGCTGAATGACCTGCTGGCTATTTACCCCACGCTCGGCTACCGGGTGTTGCGCACTTCAATTATGGACAGCGGTCTGCAGGAGTTACACAGCGCACTGCGTGCTCGGACCAGCGTATTCGTCGGACAGTCGGGTGTCGGCAAGTCCTCACTGGTGAATGTGCTATTGCCCGAGGCGGACATTCGGGTCGGCGCATTGTCGGAAAACACGCAGAAAGGTACGCATACGACCACCACCGCCCAGTTGTGGCACCTGACCTGCGGCGGCACCCTGATCGATTCACCGGGCATACGGGAGTTCGGTTTGTGGCATATGAGCAGGGAGCAGGTGGAGCAGGGTTTTCGGGAGTTTCGTGCGTTACTGGGTACTTGCAAGTTCCGCGATTGCCAACACGAGCACGAGCCGGGATGCGCGATTCTGGGTGCGGTGCAGAGCGGCGCGATCAGCGCAACACGGCTGGACAGTTATCGGCGTATCGTGGCGAGTCTGGAGGAATCCTGATCAAGCCGGTCGGTGTCGGGGCACGGGGATCAAGCACGGCCATAACGAAATACGTCCAGTCCGGCTGCTGCGCAACTAACCATTTTTTGCTGCGCAAAAAATTGGGATTCGAACAGTGCTCGCAGAAAACCCCTGACTGGACGAATTTCGTTAAGCATGGCCTACAACTCGATCCCCGTGCCCCGACACTGACCGGCGTTACTGGTGCGATCCCAACGCCTCACCCATCCGCGTCGAAACCCCCGTACCATAGCGCTCATCAAACGTCATAACACCTTGAGGAAACAATAAAATTACCGTAGAACCCAGCAGGAAGCGCCCCATCTCTGCGCCTTGGGCCAGCATCACCGTCTCCGGCGGATTAATGTAATCCACGGTCACCGGATGTCGCGGCGGCGGCGCTACCCGTCCCGCCCAGACGGTTTCAATACCGGCGACCACCATGGCGCCAACCAATATCATGGCCATCGGACCAAACTCAGTTTCGAAATAACACACCAGGCGCTCGTTGCGGGCGAACAGTCGGTCAACGTTGTCGGCAGTGACGGCATTGACCGAAAACAATTGGCCGGGAATATAACAGGTTGCGGTCAGCCGCCCCGCCACCGGCATATGCACCCGGTGATAGTCCTTCGGCGACAGGTAAATGGTGGCGAACTGGCCGCCGTTGAACTGTGCCGCGCGCGTGGCATCGCCGCCCAGCAAATCTTCGGTGGAGAAATAACGTCCTTTCGCCTGAAACAGCAGGCCGTTGGAGATAGCACCCAACTGACTGATCGCACCGTCGGCGGGACAGAGGATATCCGCGCTGGCCAGTGGACGGGCCCCGGCGCGCAGCGGGCGGCGTGAAAAAATCGTTGAAGCATGCGTAGCGCGTGTAGTCGGGCTCGGCGGCTTCGGTCATATCGACAGCGAAGGACCGGATGAATTGCCGAATGACCCAGTTCTTCAACCAGACGGGATGGCGCAGTTCGGCCAGGGCACCCGTACAACGGGACAACAGGTGCTGCGGCACCATGGTCTGAAACAAGATGAAAAGTTTATCCATAGCGCCCAGTGTACCGCGCAAGAGCGGCCCCTGTATGCCGGGGCCGCACAATCGCCCTTACAGATTTTCCTCCGCAAAGGCCGCCAGGCGTGAGCGCACAATCCCGTTCACGTGCATGATGCCGGCGTGGGGATAGGCCTTGCTCTTCTCCACCAGGTAGGTCAGCCCCGAGGTCAGCGGTGAGATGTACTTGTTGTCAATCTGGGCCAGGTTGCCCAGCACCACGATCTTGGAATCTGCGCCCACGCGACTGATCACCGACTTGAGCTGGAACTGGGTCAGGCCCTGCGCCTCGTCGATGATGATGTAGGCGTTATTGAAGGAGCGCCCGCGCATGAAATTGAGCGACTTGAACTGGATGTTCGCGCGCTCCTTCACATAATTAATACTGCCGTGGCAGGACTCGTCCGCCCCGTGCAATATTTCCAGGTTGTCATCAAAGGCCGCCAGCCACGGGGCCATCTTCTCCTCCTCCGTACCGGGCAGGAAGCCGATATCCTCGGCGATGGGCGGCGTGGAGCGGGCCACAATCAACTTGCTGAACTTGCGCTGCTCCAGGATCGCGTGCAGACCGTACGCCAGCGCCAGCAGGGTCTTGCCGGAACCGGCAGGGCCGGTCATCACGGTCATATCCACACCCTCATTATCGAGCAGGGACATCGCCATGGCCTGCTCCAGATTGCGCGGCGCCAGCCCCCAGAAGCGCTTGTGCATCAGGTTGTCGCGACTGTCACAACGCAGGTAGACAAAATCCCGGTCGAGTCGTTTCACAAAGGCCATAAACTCCAGGTCGTCGTAGACAAACATATTGGGATAGGCCTGGGGCAGGGATTTGCGCGGAATCCGGTGCAGCGTGCAGTCGCCCTCGCGCAGCGTATCCACCTCACTGATGGTGGACCAGAAATCGCCGCTGATGTGCTCATAGCCGGTGGCCAGCAGGTCGATGTCATCGAGCACCC
The DNA here is from genome assembly GCA_963762235.1 of uncultured Gammaproteobacteria bacterium. Taxonomy (GTDB): domain Bacteria; phylum Pseudomonadota; class Gammaproteobacteria; order Pseudomonadales; family Halieaceae; genus Marimicrobium. The sequence goes on from CAVXKH010000009.1 coordinate 40,867, forward strand.
GGTCGCGGCGATAGTCCTCCACGTGCATCAGGCCGGAGCCCTTGGCCTTGATGCGCATGTTGATGTCCTTGGTTACCAGGCAGATAAACTCCTTGGGGTTTTCCGCCTGCAGGCGCAGGGCCACATTGATAATCCGGTTGTCGTTGGCCTGATCCGGCGTGCCGTCGAGGTAGGGCACCTCGGAGTTCGCGCTCAGGCGCTGATCCGGGTAGATCGCCAGCGTGCCGGGGGTGAACCCCGCCAGCGCGGTGCCGGGCACCGGGACGCCCGCCTGGATTTCCTGTGGCGAAGCGAATTCCACCACCTTGTCGATCATCTGAATGGCAATACGGGCCTCACGGCTCACGGTTTTGTCGTGCCGGTCCTTGATGTGATCCAGTTCTTCCAGCACGGTCATCGGGATGACCAGGTGATGTTGCTTGAAGGCCGTGACGGCCATGGGGTCGTGCAGCAGGACGTTGGTGTCCAGTACATACGTTTTCTTGACAACAGGTTTCAGGGGTGTGGCTTTTTCTACACGCAGCGTAGAGCCTGAGTCCATAAAGAAATCCTCATAATGATTGCACGGATGATTGGATGGTGGGGGTGCTGCAACTTGCCCGATGCGTCCGGTCGGGTCGGGGATTGAAGGAAGGGCGTAGTAAATAGTTCGGTGGCGGCCTTGGAGAGTGTAGCGAGCCCCAGCTGCTGAGACTCGCTGGCGGTACTGTCGTGCTTGCTGTGCGACACAGTGCAATCGGTGATTAACAGATTGCCCGGCGTCCTGCATTTCATCAAGGGCGCGTCCTGGCGGTATGCAACCGCGTTGCACTGATTATTAAGCGCTGCGCGCCAGACTGTCAATGTCGTGGTGCGAAATTGCAGCCGCATTGTGGAATTGCACCATAACTCACTGACAGGAGAGGCGATTTCAGCTAGGATGCTGGGCTTATTTATGCAAAAGTTGTCCCCTCAATGCTCAATCAGGATACCCTCTCGCAGCTGCAAGGCCTGAAATCGCAAATGGAGGCCGAGAAGGAGCACGCCGAAGCGGTGATTAAAGGCACGCAGGCCCGCTATGGTTTTGCCGTGCTGGATGACGGTCGCGAAATTTTTATTCCGCCGCAGGAAATGCTCAAGGCCTTTCCCGATGACCGGGTCAGGGTCTGTATCCGCCCCGCCAAAGACAACAAAACCATCGCCGACATTGAAAAACTGGTGAGCAGTCCCCTGGTGGACTTTACCGGACGCTGTGTGCGCAAGGGCAACGCTATTTTCGTGGCACCGGACCTGCCGCAGTTGAATCGCTGGCTGTTCATTCCGCCCCAGGCACGCAATGGCGCAGTAGAGGGCGACTATTTACGCTGCGCTATCCTGCGCCACCCCATCCGCGACGGCAAACCCCAGGCCAAAGTGCTCGCGGTGATCGGAAACGAGAAAACACCCGGCATTGAAAACCTCTACTGCATGGCCAAATACCGGCTGGCCACGCAGTGGAGCAGCGACAGCAAAGAGGAGATCAAACAGTGTCTGGCGCGCTGCAAGCCGATGGAAACGGAACAGCGCCGGGATCTCACCGACCTGGAATTTGTCTCCATTGACGCGGCCAAAACCCTGGATATCGACGATGCCCTGTATGCAGAGATCAGCAGCGATGGCTGGACGCTGTTCGTGGCGATCTCGGACCCCACCGCCTACCTTGCGGCCGGCTCAACCCTGTACAACGAGGTAGCGCTGCGCGGTACGTCAATCTACTTCCACGGCGATGTGCTGCCCATGCTTCCGGAGGAACTCGCCCAGGACACCTGCGCCCTGTCCGAGGGTGCAGATCGCGCGGCGCTGGTATGCAAGGTTGCGATCAGTGACAGTGGCGAGATAGGCAATTTCGAGTTTATCGAAGCCACGGTTCGCTCCCGGGCGAAGCTGTCCTACTACGCGGTTGATCGTTACCTCAACGGCCAGTTCAACGAATTAATGAGCCATGCCACGCCGCTGGAAACCCTTTACCAGGTTTACCGGGCACTGCGCGCACAGCGCGAGCGCAACAATCTGGTCATGGAAGATCGCCAGGAATTTCGCTGGATTCTGAACGAGAACAAGCAGATCGAGAGTATCGAGCCATCAGACAAACTCCTCTCCCAAAAACTGGTGGAGGAATGCATGGTAGCCGCCAATCGCTGTGCGGCGCGTTTTCTTGTGGCGCACCAGGCCAGCGGGCCATTCGTCTCACACCCGGGTTTTCGCGCCGACCGCATCGATGAGGTGCGCAAATTCCTCGCCATGCACGCGCCTGAACTGGCAGATCTGGATCCGGGCTCCGTGGCAGGCTACCGCGACATCATGCGCGGCCTTGCTGCACCGGGACGCAACATGCCCCTGCGCACCATGGTCAACCGTTTGTTGACGCGCGCCGACCTGACTACCAGGCCGGCACCGCACATGGGTATGGCGCTGGACACCTACACCAATTGCACCTCGCCGCTGCGCAAGTACGTGGATTTTCTGGTGCACATGCAGATCAAGGCAGTACTGAATGACACCGCAAGCCCCAAGATCGATCCGCAGATGCTCGAGGAACTACAGCGGCGACTCGCCCTCAGCCGTGCCGCCACGCTGGAAGCAGAACGCTGGCTGGCCAGCAACTACCTGACCAGGCTTACCAAAGATAAAGCGGTGGAGTTCAAGGCGACGATCACCCACATTACCAGCGGCGGCTTTACCGCGCGACTGGATGACAACGGATTGACAGGATTTGTCGACCTGCGCCAGGATCCGGAAAAGTTCAGTTATGACAAGTGGACAGCCAGCCTTACCAGCACCACCCGGCGTTTCCAGGTAAACCAGACTGTGGCACTGACTTATCTCGGTGCAGATAAGGAAGTCCTGTACCAGGCGCTGTTCAAGCCTGTCGCCGGTTGCGGACTGAAGCCGGTCAGCGAGCAGCGCTAGAGAGCGCCGCGATTCTGTCCGGGCCGACCGGTACTGGCGGAAGGCGCCGCCTGTCCTTGTAAGGCGACAGGGACCTCGACAGTGTCTTTTATATGCTGTCGCAGGCGCGACACCAGTTGAATCATTTCCCGCACACCCAGGTTGCGCAGGTACTCGCCCAACTCCTCATGGACTATCGCGCTGCACGCTGGCATCCACTGATCGAAACGCCTGTATGATCAACAATTCCCCGGGGCTATCAGCCTCGTCCCCAAAAATCAGTTTGGTAAAGGTATTCACGATAGCCATCTCGGTCACCGGGCCATTTGCATTTTTATTGTATGCGTGCCGCACTTTAAGACCTCCACGGTCCACGGATACCAACGGGTAGTCCATCCACAACTGTGATTTCAGTATGGCCCAGATAAACCGCCCTCCAGGCCGGATTCTTGGCAATATTTCACAATTTCTTGCCCGGCCCGCCCGCAAACGCCCCGTTTGGGTCAGGATTGCCTGAGGGCGTGCAGCGCAGGCTGACGTCAGAAGATAGCGTGGCCAGGGGTGCGGGGAAACGGAATTGCATCACGTACATTTTCCATTCCGGTGACATAATTGAGCAGGCGCTCGAAGCCCAGGCCAAAGCCCGCATGCGGCACGGTGCCATAGCGGCGCAGGTCCCGGTACCACCACAGGGTCTCGCGCAGTTGCTCATCCATGCGCGAATCGAGAACCTCCAGGCGCTCCTCCCGCTGGCTGCCGCCGATGATTTCGCCGATGCCGGGGGCCAGCACATCCATGGCCGCCACGGTTTTGCCGTCATCGTTAAGGCGCATATAGAACGCCTTGATGTCCCTGGGGTAGTTCATCACCACGACCGGCCTGCCCACGTGTTTTTCCGTCAGGTAGCGCTCGTGTTCCGAGGCCAGGTCCAGCCCCCAGGCCACTGGAAATTCAAATGTCTGTGCACTGTTTTTCAGAATAGCGATGGCCTCGCTGTACTCCATGCGCTCGAACGTGTTATCGATCACACCCCGCAGGCGTGCAATCACGCCGTCGTCTATGTGCTGCTGGAAAAACGCAATATCGTCCTCGCGCTCATTCAGCACCACAGCAATCACGTGTTTAAGCAGGTCTTCGGCAAGCGCCTGCATTATCCGCCAGATTGGCAAAGGCAATTTCCGGCTCCACCATCCAGAATTCCGCCAGATGGCGACTGGTGTTGGAGTTTTCAGCGCGGAAGGTAGGGCCAAAGGTGTACACCTTGCTCATGGCCAGGCAATAGGCTTCCAGCTCCAGCTGTCCCGATACGGTGAGGAAGGACTCGCCGGAAAAAAAATCCTGGTGGAAATCCACCTCACCGTTTGCGCGGCGCGGCAGATTGGCAAGGTCCAGCGTACTCACCCGAAACAATTCCCCGGCGCCCTCGCAGTCGCTGCCGGTGATAATGGGCGTATTGATCCAGTGAAAACCATTGCTGTAGAAGTAGTTATGGATGGCATTGGCCAGCGTGGTGCGCACACGGGTGATCGCGCCGAAGGTATTGGTGCGCGGCCGCAGGTGCGCCTGGGTGCGCAAATATTCAAACGTATGGCGCTTCTTGGCGATGGGGTAGGTTTCGGGATCCTCCACCTGGCCCACCACCTCCACCGCGCGGGCCTGGATTTCCACGCTCTGGCCCTTGCCCTGCGACTGCACCAACACGCCGCTGACAATTACCGCGCAACCCGTGGACAAGGGCAGCACTTGCGACTGGTAATTCTCCAGGGTATCGGGCACCACGGCCTGGATAGCGTCAAATGCCGAGCCGTCGTGCACGGCCAGAAACGATATGCCCGCCTTTGAATCGCGCTTGCTGCGCAGCCAGCCCTTCACCGTAACCTGCGCGCCGAGGGGCACTTTGCCCTTGAGAATTGCAACGATTGAGCTGTAGTCGGACATGCTAACGAACTGCCAGGAACTGTGCGCGCATAAAATGTCTCCCTCAAATCTCCAACGACTGTTCCGCCAACTCCTCGGACAACGACCACAGTCGCTCGGCAGCTGCCGCATCCAGGGCGTAGGATTCTACGCCGCTGTTGGAGCCGTGCACGGCCGGCCGGGCGATCTGGCAATTTTCCAGATAAATCCCCCCCTTCCCCTCCAGCTCCGCTGCGGTCGCCGCCCACACCGTGGTGGCGGCACCCTGCTCCAGGGATTTGAACACCAGTTCCTCGCCTGACGGGGTCTTCGTGCTGAGTGACTCAAAGTCCTCCTGCTGCATATGCCGACTAAGCCTGGTCATAATAACGCCCGGATGCACGGCAAAGACGCGCACGCCGCGCTCGCGCAGGCGCCTGTCCAGAGCAACAGTAAAAAGTATATTAGCCGTCTTGGATTCTCCGTAGGCCTGCCACTTGTCATAGTCACGATCAAAGTAGGCCGGATCGTCAAAGTTGAAGTTGGCGAACTTGTGCCCTGCCGAGCTCAGGTTGATTACCCTGGCCGGCGCCGCAGCCAGAAGTGCGGGGGCCAACAGGCAGGTGAACAGGAAGTGGCCCATATGATTGGTACCAAACTGCATCTCAAAGCCCTGGGCGGTGCGCATCAGCGGACAGGCCATCACACCGGCATTATTGATTAGCAGGTGGATGCGCGGGTGGCTCCGGAGAATCTGTGCGACGGCCGCGCGCACACTATCGAGATCTGCCAGGTCCATGCACTGGGTGTGCAGTTGCGCCCCCGGCTGTTGCTGAAGCAGTTCCTGCACCACGGCCTGCAGCTTCGCCTCGTCGCGGGCGATCAATAGCACTTCGGCCCCCGCTGCAGAGAGCGCGCGGGCGGTCTCCACCCCCAGTCCCGAGGAGGCGCCGGTGACCACGGCGAGCTTGCCTGCCAGTGAAATACCACTGATGACGTCGTCGGTGGTGGATGTCGCATCAAAGCGGCTCATGATGAACTTTCTCCTGTTTGTCGCGCGGCGGCTATTGTAGCCTCTGGCAAATGCCGTTTTAATGGCATTCGCGGCCAATTTTTAAATAACGCAAGCTTACAGGTTTTTCTATGAACACCAACGAAATCGAGTTTCTGGAGGGTGGCAGCTATATCAGTTTTGCCACCCGCAAGCGTTCCGGGGAGTGGGTTGCCACCCCCGTGTGGTTCGCCCCCGACCGGGGCAGCTACTATGTGTTTTCCGCTGGCGGTGCTGGCAAGGTGAAACGCCTGCGCAACTTCAGTGAGTCGCGTATTGCCGCCTGCACCATGAGCGGCACACTGACGGGGGAGTGGCGCGATACCCAAGCCTATGTACTCGACAAGCCCGCAGACCGGGACATTGCCCTGAAGGCCCTGCAACGGAAGTACGGCTGGCAGATGCTGATGGCCGATTTCTTCTCCCGGCTCACCGGCAAGATGGGTCGCAGGGCCTACATTCGTATCAAGCCCTGTTAATTGTGGGCCCATCGGGCATTGCCCCTTGGCATATACGCGGGGTTTGATCTGCGTCAATGCATCGGCACCGGGATTGGAACAGTCTGCTAAAAAGAGTATTCCAACCAAGTCCACCGGGGAGCACCGAGATGACCCAGCACCTACTGCCTGAACAAACCCTTGAAGACCGCCGCACCATGCGCCGATTGGCAATTATTATTGGTTGCTTTCTCGCGTTTACTGCTGCCATGGCCGTTGGGGTCGGCGTGACGCTGGGCTAAAAGCGCGGCATTTTCCTCAGGCTGCGGTGTGCAGGCCACACTCGCGGCCGTCGTGTGCTTTGGTGGGGTCGAAGTAGTGCTTGCAGGTGGGTAGATCGAATTGCTTCATATAGTCCTCTACGTCATCTTCCGACCAGTAGAAAAGTGGGGCAACCTTGATAATACCGCGGCCATCCAGAGATACGATATCCAGGCTTTTGCGAAGTTCAGTCTCCTCCCGGCGAATACCTGTCAACCAGACCTCCGGTTGAAAGTCCTGTAGCGCCCGGGCGAAAGGTTCCAGCTTCACCTGTCGGGTAAATTCCTGGTGGCGCTCCTCTTCATCCACGGAGGGTATTCCCCCCATGATCGCGTTGCGGCGCTCGGAGGTCATCTGGGGTGAGTACACATGGATGTTCACTTCGAGGTCGCGGATCAGGCGCTGTGCGACCACATAGGTATCGCGCAGGTTATAACCGGTATCGACCCAGATAGTCGGCAGGGATTTATCCACCTGGCTCACCAGGTGCAACATCACCGCCGCATTGCGGCCCATGCTGGTGGTAGCGATTGTCCTGCGCCCCAGACCCCGCGCCCACGCCACGATCTCGGCGGCGCTGGCATCGCGCAAGCTGTCGTTAATACTGTCGAGGTCCAGGTCCACGGGGGGTACACACCAAAATCTTTCTAGCATCCGGATGGGCACTTTATAGAATCAAAAAGGTAGTTACAAATAACCAGGAAGCATATGGATATACCCGATTGCCCTGTTGACCCCGTTCACCCGACATCATGCAAGGTTCAGGCTGCGGCGCGCGCTGCCGTCTGCTCGAGTTCCGCATGCAAATCCAGGAATTGGCCGGTCAGCTTGTGGCTCGGCGCCAGGTCGATCAGCGGCCGGTGATTCCGGTGCGATTCCTTCATCTTCACCGAGCTGGTGAGATAGGACTTGAACACCGGCAGTCCCTCCGCTTCCAGTTCGGCCACCAGTTCTCCCGGCAGCCGCGCCTGGGCACTGAACTGGTTGATGATAATACCCTCCACTTCCAGCTCCGGGTTGTGGTCCTCCTGTAATTCCCCGATGTTATCCAGCAGGGAGTACAGGCTCTGGCGGGCAAAACTGTCACAATCAAAGGGAATCAGTACCGAGTCTGCGGCAATCAATGCGGACTTGGAGTAAAAGTTGAAGCTGGGTGGGGTATCGATATACACCCGGTCGTACTCGCCCTCGAGCTTTTCCAGCGCATCGCGCAGTTTGTAGATTTTATAGCGTGACTCCAGCTCACTCTCCATCTCCGCCAGCACCGGGCTGGAGGGCAGCAGGAACAGGTTCTCGTACGGGTGTTTCCCAGACAAAGGAATCGGGATTCTTGCGCATCTTCTTGGAGCCCACCGTCTGTCGGTACAGACCGGCCACACCCTGCGCCTCTGCGGGAAAGGCTTCTGCATCAATCTCCCCGATCAGGTAGTGGGTGGCGTTGCCCTGTACGTCGAGGTCCACGACCAGGGTGCGATAGCCCATCGCCGCCCCGATAGCCGCCAGATTACAGGCAATACTCGTCTTGCCGACCCCGCCTTTTTGATTGAATACAACGCGTTTCATAAGCAGATAATCCATCGTGATTGGAGGTGAACGATGCATGGGTAGTGTAAACAATGGCGCACGGTAATGTAAGCGCAAGAGCCCACTGCGAGCCTGCTTTTTCGCTCCCGGTAGAGGATTTTGGGGCGGCTCGCGCCTACCAGATGCGCTGGTAGAGTTGCACGATCTCCTGCGCTACCGGCACCCGCGGGTTGTTGGCGGGCGAGCCTGAAGCCAGGGCCTGATCTGCCATCAGTTCAAGGGAGTCGAACCAGTCACCGCGGGCAATGCCGAACGCCTGCGGTCCCGGCACCTGCAGGTCGGCGGTCAGGGCGCGCAGTCCCGCCACCAGTTTGGCGCAGGCTGCAGAATCACTCTGTGACTCGTCGGCGATGCCCATATAGCGCGCGCAATGCGCATACCGCGCCGGGGCGTGCTCGACCGACCAGGCAGTGACCTCCGGTAGCAACATGGCGTTGCTCAGGCCGTGCGGCACATGAAACAGTGCGCCGATAGGACGGCTCATGCCGTGGATCAGCGTCACCGAGGCATTGGCGAAGGCGATTCCGCCCTGGGTAGCGGCCAGCATCATCGCCTCCCGCGCCTGGCGGTTATCCGGCTCGGCGCAGGCGGTGCGGATGTTCTGGTGAATCGTGCGCATGGCGGTGAGTGCGATACTGTCAGTGAACGGATTGGCCTTACGGCTGACATAGGCCTCCAGCGCATGGCACAGGCTGTCGATGCCGGTATCCGCGGTGAGGCGATAGGGCATGGTCAGGGTCAACTCGATAATCCACCAGCGCCGCCACCGGCATCAGGCCCAGGCCCATGCACAGCATTTTTTCGTGAGTTTCGGTGTCGGTGATCACCGCCACCCGGGTGGCCTCGGAGCCCGTACCTGCTGTCGTGGGAATCGCAATAATGGGCAGGCCGGAATCTACCTGGCGCGGCACCTTGTACTCGCGCATGCTGCCGCCGTTCTGCGCCAGTACCGCTACCGCCTTGGCCGTGTCCAGCGAACTGCCGCCCCCGAGGGCGACGACACAGTCGTAATCCCCGGCATGCAGCATGGCTAGCGCGGCATACACACTGTCGGTAGTGGGGTCGGGCACACACTCGCTGAACAGGCCGTAAGCGATGCCTGCCGCCTCCAGCGGCGACCTGCAGGCGCTCACAGTAGCCGCAGGATTTTATGAATGGATCGGTCACCAATAAGGGCCGCGCCAGACCCAGTTCCGCCAGCGTGGCCACCAACTGCGCACTGGCCCCCGCGCCAACTCGCAGGATGCGCGGCAGGTTGATAGTGGCGACCACTAGCGGTCAGTTCTTGATATCGAGCAGGTGGATCTCAAACACGAGCGCGGTATTGGGCCCGATAACACCGCCCGCACCCCGCTCGCCGTAGGCCAGATTGGGCGGACAGGCGATGCGCCACTTTGAGCCCACCGTCATCAGCTGCAGCGCTTCGGTCCACGCGGGAATGACCTGGTGTACGCCGAACTCGGCGGGTTCGCCCCGCGTCACCGAGCTGTCAAACACCGTGCCGTCCGCCAGCGTGCCGTGGTAGTGGGTGACAACCATGGAGCGCGGGCCGGGACGGGCGCCAGTGCCGACTTCCAGTACTTCGTACTGCAGGCCGCTCGCGGTGGTGGTCACCTCGGGGCGCGCCGCATTGGCCGTGAGAAATTGTTCGCCTGAGGCCTGGGAAGATAGTGCCATGATAATTTTCCGCAATAGTGGTTTAACGAGAAGTGAACCTTAGCATATCAAGAGACTGACGGCTGTACCTGGCTTGGCCCCGCGCGGGACGAACGGAGAATCACGGGTAGTAGCGCGTGGCGAACCGTTCGACAAAACTGACCAGGTTGGCGTGCCCCGCGATAGCTGCTTTCATGGGACTAGAAAAGCCGACGCTGTAGATATTGGCGAGCTGGCCATAAGCGACGGCATCGGTCTCGGTCGGCTGGTCGCCAAAGAACCATGGCTTGCCTCCTAATAGCGCAGCAAGCGCGTCGAGGTCACGCGCGCCGATGGCGGCGATTTCCTGTGCGCTGTGGTTGCCCATGCCGTGGCCGAGCAGTTGCTTTCTCACCCCGCGCCGCGCGATGGGTGCCAGTATCTCACGGGGCAGCTTGGGTAGGCCGCCCAGCACCGTGGATTTCAGAATGGGCCAGTTTTCGGGAGTATTCCACCGGTCGTGGACCATCGCCCAATAGAGGTTCTCCTCGAGCATGCGCTGTATGGCCAGCGCCATCCCTTGCTGCTCCTCACTCAGCCCCTGGTTCGGGTTAACGCCGAACCGCTCCTTCAGATAGAGGATGATGAAGGTTGAATCGCCTATCTTGCGACCCTCATGCTCAATCCATGGCGCTTTGCGCTTGGGTCCGCCAAACGGCGTCGTCGCGGTCACCGCCTCATGCTTGATTCCCGTCATGCGCAAAAAGGCGTCGAGCTTCAGGCAGAATGGGCTGACCGACACCAGTCCCCAGGCCCCCGGCAAATGATAGGCCAACAATTTCCCCATGATTCTGACTCCCACCGACTGCGCTATGCTGCAGAGTATAGAAGGCCGCAACTTTCACGATCAAGCAACTGACAGGAGCACCGTACATGACGGACACCGTTACGCAGATCCACGACTTCTGGTTCGGGGAACTCGACGAAAACGGCCTGTGTACCACCGACCGCAATGCGCTGTGGTTTGGCGCGAACAAAGAGACCGATGCGAACTGTCGCGACCGTTTCGGTGCTGCGCTGGCACTCGCCCTGGCGGGAAAACTGGACGCATGGAGTGCGACCGATCGTGGCCTGGTCGCGCTGGTGGTGTTGCTGGACCAGTTCTCGCGCAATATCCACCGGGGCACGGCGCAGGCCTTCGACGGCGACCCGTTGGCCCTGGCACTGGCGCAGGACAGCATCGCCAGTGGCCGCCACCTGCGGTTGCCGTTGATTCACCGGGTGTTCCTGTACCTGCCGCTGGAACACAGCGAAGCCCTTACCCTGCAGGACACATGTGTCACCCTGTTCGAGGAACTGGCGAAGGCCAGCGACCATGCACAATTTGCCAGCTTCACGCGCTACGCTGCAGCACACCGTGATGTGATTGCACAATTCGGTCGCTTTCCGCATCGCAATGCGGTGCTGGGGCGCCAGTCGACGCCGGGTGAGCTCGCCTGGCTCGAACAACACGGCGGCTTTTAGCGCAGCTTGTCCAGTTGACTGTGCCGAGAGCGTGACACCGGGCGCAGTTCATAGCGACTGTCGGTCATCTCCGCCTGCCACACCTCAAAGCTGCCGCTGTCCAGGTCGTCATAGGCCTGCCGGATGGAGTCATTGACCTGCGGGTAGGCCACCTCGTCCCATGGACACTCGTGACGCGTATAGAAACGACAGTCCATGGATTCGTCACCGGGCAAACAGAAATCCGTTGCCACCGTCGCCCGAAAACCCATGTAGACCTGGTTGATGAACGTGATACTGCCGGTCATGTACAACTGCAGGCGCTCCGGCGGCAATAAAATTCCGGCCTCCTCATGCAACTCACGCGCGGCACCCTCAGCGAGAGTCTCACCCTGCTCCAGGAAACCACCCGGGATGGCCCACTTGCCACGCTGCGGCTGCAGGCCGCGCTGCACCCACAACAGGCGCTCGCCACACGCGACAAAGGCGGTGACGACGACCCTGGGATAATCGTGATGGGGTGTCTGGCAGCGCTGGCAAAACCAGTGGTTGCGCAGCTCACCACCCACCACATGGCGCAACAGGGGTCCGCCGCACTCGGGGCAGTAATTGATATCGGGCAAACGCGCGCTCCTTATGAGGGGACGATAGCACTTTGCCTTGGCAAAAGCATTGGCGCTATGCTGGCGACCTGCACACAGGAACGGGACGCCCATGAGTGATTCACCATTGAAGGTACAACTGCTGCTCACCGGCAATGAGATCATGAGCGGCGACACGGTGGATTCCAACTCCGCCCTGATCGCGCAGCGGCTTGCCGAGGTCGGCATCGGAGTGTACCGCAAGGTAACCGTGGGCGACGACGTGGACCTGCTGAAGGAGGAATTGTCCGCCATGATTGGCGCAGCCGATCTGCTCATCGTCAACGGCGGACTCGGCCCGACCATCGACGACCTCACGGCGGCAATCCTGGCGGCGGTGGCGGGCGTGCCGTTGCAGGAACATCCACAGGCAGTGGCGCACCTGGAGCAGTGGTGCGCCAAACGCAACCTGCAACTCAATGCCGCCAACCTGAAGCAGGCCATGCTGCCCTTCGGTGCGACCATCGTGGACAATCCCATCGGCAGCGCCGTGGGCTTCGAGATGACCCTGGGCACCTGTCGCGTCATTTGCACACCCGGTGTGCCCGGAGAACTGGCTGCGATGCTGGACGGCATCGTCGCCGACCTCGCCGCTCGACTCAAGCGCCCACCGGGACGCGATATCCTGCGCCTGCAGACCTTCGGCCTCGGTGAGTCCACCGCCCAGCAAATCATCAGCGATGCACTGCCGGACTGGCCGCAGCAGGTGGAACTGGGATTTCGCGCCGGTGCGCCGCAGATGGAGATAAAGCTCAGCATCCACAGCGCGACCGCAATAGCTGCGCAGCAACGCTGCCGGGACCAACTGCAACAGTTATTCGGCGATCACATTATTGGCGAAGGCAATATCACACTGGCCGAGAGTGTCCTGCAGTTGTTGCGCGCGCGAGGCGCCACCCTCACGACCGCAGAGTCCTGCACGGGCGGACTGATCGCTTCCATGCTGACTCGCGTTCCGGGCTCCTCGGACTGCTTTCACGCCGGCTTCGTGACCTATTCCAACGCCATCAAGCAATCAGTGCTGGGTGTGCCAGAAGAAACCTTGGCCGCGCACGGAGCGGTGAGTGAGGAGGTAGTGCGGGAAATGGCGCTGGGCGCACTGGATCGCAGCGGTGCAGATTACGCGATTGCCGTGTCCGGTATCGCCGGGCCCGATGGCGGCACGGCGGAGAAACCGGTGGGCACTGTGTGGCTGGCCTGGGGCGACCGCGAGCAGATCCGCACCCGCTGCCTGCGCTGGCCGGTGGAGCGCACGCTGTTCCAGACCATGATTGCCGCCGGCGGCCTCGACATGATACGCCGCCTGCTGCTGGGCATCGAAAAGGAGCCGCGCTATTTCAGCCAACGGCGGGTGCGCTAGATCAGGCTGTGTCCTGCGTTATTCGATATCGATATCGATAACCACATCCGCTTCAGCAGCGGCCTTGCGGTGCCACACCAGGGAATGGAAACGGGTCGTGTTTCCCACCTGATCCTTGCCGCTGAGCACCAGCGTCTGGCCATCGAGTTCCGCATGGCGCAGTTGCTCCGTGCCGGCCATGTTGGGGTTGAGGCTCTGGGTGACAAGGTGGATCACATCGCCGTCGCGCACCTGGTAGCGACCGGCATAGTGGAAGTAGGAGGAAAAGGCCGCTGCCCGGACCGCTTCCGGCAGGTGCGAAAACTCACATCCGCGGGCAGCGGCGCCCGGCCCGCGCGGCAGATGGAAGCACTCATCCAGCCATCCCCGGTATAGAGCAACAGGCCCTGGGGATCCTCACCATAGGGATAGCTGAAATCGTCGCGATCTGCATAGCCAATCGTCCAGGATTCCAGTTCCCAGGTACCGCTCAGTTGTTCCTTGCTAATCATGGCTGTATCTCACTCCACACACATTGTCAGGGCTGTAACTGTTCGATCTGCCACTCATTGTCGGCTGGCGCGCCGGTACAGAAAGCGGTCGTGCAGGCGGTGCTCACCACCCTGCCAGAACTCCATGCGCTGCGGCACCACCCGATAGCCGCCCCAGAAGTCCGGCATGGGGATCTCGCCGTCAGCCGAATTTCCTGCGGATTATCTGCGCCTGCTGTTCCAGCAACGTGCGCGCGCTAATGGGCCTGCTCTGGCGCGATGCCCAGGCCGCAATCTGGCTCTCCCGCGGCCGCGTAATGAAATAACTGGCTGACTCGGCGTAGCCCATCTTTTCTGCCGTGCCACCGACAATGACCTGCCGATCCAGCTCATTCCAGGGAAACAGCAGCGACACCGCCGGCGTGCGCTTCATGGCACGCGCCTTGTCACTGCCGTGATTGGTGTAAAACACAAACCCGCCCGCTGACAACCCCTTCAGCAACACGATGCGTTGCCACGGCGTACCGTCCTCATCGACGGTCGCCAGCACCATGGCCGTGGGGTCTTCCAACCCGGCCTGTACCGACTGCTCCAGCCAGATTTCAAACTGGCGCAGCGGGCTGCTGTGAAGCATCTCACGGCTTAGTCCACCGGCGGTGTATTCGCGTCGGAATTCTTCGTATCGCAATGCCATATCCTGCTAAGCTGTCAACGGACTATAGTAGCTGTCGGACAAAGCAGAGGCAAAGCCCCGCCGCATGGACTCACCGCCGATAATTCGCAACGCTGAGCCCGCTGACCTGGATAAACTTGTCGATACGCTCAGCGACAGTTTTGCCCAGGACCCCATGTTCAACTGGGTATTCCCCAAAGTGCAGTTATACCCGTTTTTTTTCCGCATGCTGGTCAGGGATGTCTACCTGCCGCGCGGCATCGTGCACATTGAAGACCAGGGGCGCGCCGCCGCCCTGTGGCTGCCACCGCAGGAGCGCTTTCAGGTGGTCCCGCGCCTGGGCCTGCTTAAATTCGGCTTCAGGCTGATCAGGGAAGATGGCCTGCGCCCGGTCTGGCGACTGCGCCAGCAGGGTTTGGTATTTGCCAGACACCTTCCCAGCGAGCCGCACTACTACCTCCAGTTCCTGGGCTGTCGCCAGCAGGACCAGGGCCGGGGAATCGGCGCCGCACTGCTCAGGCAGGGCACAAGAATCTGCGACGAACGCGGTATGCCGGCCTATCTGGAAAGTTCCAACGTGCGCAACCTGCCCCTCTACCAACGCCACGGCTTCAAGGTCATGGATGCACAGGCCGTGGCAAAAAATGGTCCGATGGTCTGGTTTATGTGGCGTGAGCCGAGATAATCGGGACAAAGATATTTAATGCGTCTTTAACTCTCACCCGGCAGGTACGGTGGGTGAAGGCCTCTCTTGCTCAGAAGGCTAAGATATTCGCCGAGAGGCCTTCACCCACCGTACCTGCCTCCTATCTTGCTCAACTCGCTCAACTCGCTCGATGCGAGGCCAGGTCGGTAACGCCTCCCACAGCGAATATCTCAGCCTTCTGAGCAGTGGGGGGCATTACCGACCTGGCCGCTGCAAGCAATCACAGCAGAAAAGTGAGAAATGATGCGTCCCGATTTTCACAGCAGTCAGTCACGGGTACTGGGGTACACCGGCGCCCGCCGCGCCATTGCCGGAATCTGCGGAAAGGGAAAGAAATCCTGCCAGTCCGCACCGAACTCTTCATTCAGACTGCGCCCGTAGGCGGCTCGATAGCAACGGTCCATGGACTCGACCAATGCAGCGGGCGTGGCGATGCCAAGCAACACCGCAGCTTCCATCATGCCCTCGGCGCGCAACCGCTGGCCGGGTGGTACATCGTCACCCGCCGCCAATGCGGCAAACATGCTCTGCCAGCGATGTTCCAGTTCTGCCTGTAACACGTGCATTGATCGCAACCCCGGCTCCGTATGAGTCGCTGGCACCTGCCATTAACCCTGCCCTGCTGCGAGTATGCGGCGCAAACCAAAACAGTTAAAGTCTGCCTCTGGCAAAAAAAGGAAACCCTTTCGGTGAAAAACCTGCGGCAACTACTACTGATCCTGAGCCTGTTGTGTCTCGCCCTGACATCCTGTGTCACGACTGACCAACCTGGAACGGCCACATCCGGTACCAGTGCAACGCCTGCGGTAACGGGCAGTGCCGCAGCGGCTACTACAACACCGATAATAGACTACCGGGAGCGCTTCCTCCCGATCGTCGCCCGCCACGGCATGGTGGCGGGGCCAGAGCAACTGGCCGCCGAGGTGGGCGCGCAAATGCTGCGCCAGGGCGGCAATGCCGTGGATGCTGCGGTGGCCACCGGTTTTGCGCTGGCGGTGACCTACCCCAGGGCGGGCAATCTCGCCGGCGGGGGCTTCATGCTCATCCACCTGGCTGACGAGAATCGACAAACCCTGATCGACTACCGCGAGACCGCCCCCGCTGCCGCCAGTCGCGACATGTTCCTGGACGCACAGGGCAACCTCGACCACGACAAGGAGTACTTCAGCCTGCAGGCGGCGGGCGTGCCCGGCACCGTGGCGGGCCTGCTCTACGCGCTGGAAAAATACGGTACGCTCAGCCGCGAGCAGGTGCTGGCACCCGCCATCGCCCTCGCCGCCGAGGGCCTGCCCGTGTCCTTTGGCCTGAACTATGAGATCAACGCCAGCGCCGCGCAGTTGCGCAAGAACCCCGCCGCCATGCAGTTATTTTTTCATGCGGACGGCTCCCCCTACGACATGGGCGACACCTGGCGCCAGCCCGATCTCGCGTGGACGCTGGGCCAGATCAGCGCCAGGGGTAAAGACGGTTTTTACAGCGGCGAGGTGGCGCAACGCATCACGGCAGAGATGGCCGCCGGTGGCGGCCTGATCACCGCCCAGGACCTCGCCGGCTACCGCGTGGTCGAGCGGGACACCGGTGCGCGGCACTTTCAGGGGCTTCGACATCGTCTCCACGCCACCGCCCTCCTCCGGCGGCGTGCACATCGTGCAGATGCTCAACATTCTGGAGGGCTATGACCTGCAGGCCATGGGCCACAACTCCGCCGCTTACCTGCACTACCTGACCGAGAGCATGAAACTGGCCTATGCCGATCGCAGCCTGTATCTGGGCGACCCGGATTTTGTCGCGGTGCCGGTGGCGCAGCTCACCGACAAGGCCTACGCCGCGCGCCAGCGGCAACTCATCGACAGCAAGCGCGCCACACCCTCGGTGGACATCGCGCCGGGGCGATTGCTGGACAGCGAGAGCACCGAGACCACGCACTACAGCGTGGCCGACCGCTTCGGCAACGTGGTCAGCAATACCTACACGCTGAATTTCAGTTTCGGCTCCAACATCGTGGTGCCCGGCACCGGCATGCTGCTCAACAACGAAATGGCGGATTTCGCCACCAGCCCCGGCAACGCCAATGCCTTCGGCCTGGTGCAGGGCGAGGCCAATAAAATCGAACCGGGCAAACGCCCGCTGTCCTCCATGAGCCCGACCATTATTTTTCGCGATGGCAAGCCCTGGCTGGCCACCGGCAGCCCCGGCGGCAGCGTGATTATCAGCACCGTATTACAGATGGCGCTCAACGCGATGGAATTCGATATGAACGTGGCCACCGCAGCCGCCGAACCGCGGATCCATCACCAGTGGATGCCGGATGTGCTGCAAATGGAAGAGGGCTTCAGCGTGGATACCGTCAGGCTGCTGCAGGGCATGGGTCACCCGGTGAGCATCAGCGATCGCACCACCGGCTGCACCAGTTCCATCATGCTCGAAGACGGCTGGCTGTTGGGCGCCGCAGATCCCCGGCGCTACGGCGGCTGGGTCGCGGGCTATTAGTGTACAACTGACGTAGCTTCAACCCTGCGGCATGCGCACCTTCGCCGTCTGGCGACTGATGGCGACCAGCTGCCCCGCGCTGTCCCAGTATTCGCCATCCTCTTCCAGCACACCCCGCGTCAGGTGGCGCGAGCGCAGGCGGACTTGCAACGGCCCCGGTGCCGGATGGGCGCGAACCTGTACCGTCAGCTCCAGTGTGGGCACCCAGCCCACCGGCCCAAGCACGGTAAAAATCGGCGGCGGAAAGGAATCGGCAAACATCAGCAGGGCAATCACGTCCGGGTCGCTGCCATCGCTATGGCGCACCCAGCCACAAAACTCGCCGCTGCCATTGGTCTTGACGCTCCCGGAATACCTCCGCGCCGGCCACCAGGCGCATTTCCGCCCGCTGCCTGAACTCCAGGCCCTTGTCCGGCGGCGACTCGCACTGCTCCCAGGGCGGAAACTGCGGACGATCAACGGCTGACCAGCTCGCGCCGCCCAGCCTGTCCAGATCGGTGTAGGCGGCCGTCACTTTCACCTTGAGCTCCCCCTGCTGGAACATACTGACCTCGGCAAAACTGGTACTGCGCCCGCCGCCCAACAGCTCGACCTGGCATTCGATAGGGCCCAGCACAGTGGGCGTCAGGTAGTAGGCACTGACGGTGAGCGGGTCCTTGTGCGGCAACACGGCACGCAGTGCGCGGCCTGCTATGGCCAGCACATAACCCCCGTTGGGTACCGCACCGATGCGCCAGCCCGCGCACAATTCACCGCGAAAGCGATTCTCGCCCACGCGCTCAACCGCAGTTTCCCGTGCAAACTGGCTCATACTCCTCCCTCGTGTGGCGACTCGTTGCCAAGGCGGCAATGGGCGAGTATTTTGTGCGCCAACCACGGTAATGTATAGTCCCGTTAAACCTTCATAGCCGCAGGTGAGCGCGGTAAATCCGCGCAGCGCCACAGGGGGTGTGAGATGAATACTACGTCCATTTGCCGCAGCCTGTTGGCCATTCTGTCACTGGCCTGCGTCGCGGGCGCGCTCCCCGTGTGGGCCCAGGATAACGAGGACGCGGCACCCGCTGCACCGCCCAGCTCCAGCCAGGAGGAGCGGGCGTACCAGAACGCCATAAAGGAAATCGAATCCAGCGAGGGCGCCTACGCCGGCGGCCTGTCGGAGTCCCTGCTCAGTCTGGCGCTGACCCTGCAGTCCCAGGGGCGGCACGCTGAAGCGATCAAATTATTCAGGCGCGGCATACACCTGGCGAGAGTCAACGAGGGGCTTTACTGCCCACAGCAGATTCCGCTGTTGCAGGGCGAGATAGCCAGCTATATAGCCGCGCAAAACTATGCGCTGGCGGACGAGCGCCAGCGCTACCTGTACCGTATACAAATGCGCAGCCTGGGCAGCGGCGATGCACTGGCCGATGCACTCATACAGCAGGCGAAATGGCAGTACAGCGCCTACCAGCTGGACCAGGGACCACAGGCATACACCCACCTGATGGATATGCACGACCTGTACCAGCAGGCGATGCAGGATGTCATCACGCGGGAGGGGGAGAAATCACCCAAACTGCTGCCACCCCTGCAAGGTATGTTGCAGGCGCAGTACCTGATCTCCGGCTATGAATGGCGGCAGTCCGATCAGGCTTTTGGCGAGGAAGGAGCGTCTCAGCGAGCCCCTGTTGCGCTTCAAGGCCTATTGCGCCGAGAGTTACGAACAGGGTAATGCCATTCTCAAAGCCATGGCCGGGATCGAACAGGAGCACACCGCGCACGACAGTACAGCGCTCGCCCGGAATCTGGTAATGCTCGGCGACTGGCGGCTGTGGAACGGCAGGACCGAGGCTGCCTGGCAAGCCTACCAGGAGGCAGAGACGGAACTTGCGCAGGGCGACGATGCCCAAGCACAGGTCCGGCGGCTGTTTGGTGAGCCGGTAGCACTGCCGGATATCGCCGACCTGAGCCTGCTGCCGCCCACCGTGGACCCTGCAGCAGGCCGATGTCCTGCTGGCGTTCGGGGTGAGCGAGGAGGGCCGGGTGCAGGACCTGCAGCGCATGGATGAAAACGAGGCGGAAGACAGGCAGGCCGCGCGCCTGATGAGGCAGTTGCGCAACACCACCTTCCGGCCGCGCTTCGAGGCCGGACAACCAGTAGAGACGGAAAAACTTGTCAAAGCATTTAACATTCAATAGCGCTGTGCTGTCGCCCACTGTGCAACATCGCAGGTCTGGCCTGTCTGTGCCTCCTGTTGTCCGGCTGCCCCAGTGCCAGCACACCGACACAGCCGCAGACATCGCCCGCGCCCACTAGCCCGCCGCCGCCGGCGAGCAGTTCCAGCAGTTCCTCCGGGAGCACCAGCGCCAGCAAGCCCAGTCAACCCGCCGGCAGCGCGCCAGCCAGCAGCAAGTCCGGGGGGCAAGCCAGCGCCAGCCAGACCAGCGCCGCAGGCGGCGGTAGTAATGACGAAGTGGGACCTCCCGAGGACAAACCTGCGGGTGCCAGTGGTGAACAGGCCGCCAGCGGCGGTCAGGAGCAAGGCAGCAGCACAGCGCCGACCCCCGGTAGCGCGACTGCTGCCGGTGGCGAGGCGTTGCCAGACCTGCGGGATGAACCCAGCCTGGAAGATGTGCCGGTCACTGCGGGAGCAGCGCAGGGCAAATCACAGGCAAAAACTGCTGGCACCGATGGTGCATCCGGCACCAGCCAGCCCAATGGCCAGGCTGTCGGCACAGCCGGTGGCGCACCCGGCACCGGCGGACCCGGCAGCCAGGCACCCGGCGGTGAAACCGCTAACAGTAGCAGTGGCGGAGGCAGCGGCGGTTATAGCGGGGCAGCCGGCGTGCCCTCGGGCAGTGGCGGCGGCGGGCCGCTTACCCCCGCAGAGCAGGTGGCCATCCTCGATGCCCAACTGGAAAAAGGTGCCGGCCAATTCGATGCCATGATCCAGAAGACCGAGGCGGAGCAGCGCGCTGCGGCGCGCGAACAGGCCGCCAGGCGGACGAGCGTGCCTGCCAGCGGTGCATGCGGTAGCGCGGGTGGCAGTTCCGGTGAGTGGCAGCAGTGCCGGTAATGGCGACAATTCCGAGGAGGGCAACAGTCCCTATGAAGACGGTGTGGCCGCTGCCGGCGGCTACAGCAGTGGCGGCGGCGGGGGCGGCATGCGTGGCGCAGCAGGCGGCAGTGCGCAGCAGGACAAGACCAAATACCCACCTCCTGCCGACATTCCCAGCGGCAATGACGACGATGTGGTCGCCCGGCAGTTGCGCGAGGCCGCCGAGCGCGAGCCCGACCCCGCCGTGCGCGCAAAGCTGTGGGATGAATATCGCAAGTACAAGGGTATTGAAAAATGAGCATCCCGCGCCTGCTACTTGGGATCGGACTGTGTCTGCTGTTGAGCGCCTGCGTCAGCCAGTCGATCCAGAGCAACTCCGTCCCACCCATTGCCACGCCCTCGGCGGCTGTCGCCGAGGAGCAATTGCTCGATGTCGCTGTGGTGGTGTTCAATCCGGGACTGGATGACTATGACGAGGACGAGCAGGTCTACCCGGAAGTGCGCAAGGCCGAGGCCCGCTTCATGCCCATGCAGTTATCCGCGGCAATCCAGGAAAGCGGCGCCTGGGGCGCCGTGCGTGTGGTACCCAACGACTCCCAGATTACCGACCTGATGGTGCGCGGCGAGATACTGCACTCCGACGGCGAAGAATTGCAGCTTGCGATCACCGCAACCGACTCCCGCGGCTACGTGTGGCTGGACAAAAAGTACACCGGCGTTGCCAGCCGTTACGCCTATGAGTCCACTACCCGCACCACGTCTGATCCCTTCCAGGCGACCTACAACACCATCGCCAACGATCTGCTGCAGCACCTGGAGGAATTGAAGCCACAGGACCGCAGCGACGTGCGCGTGGTCAGCGAGCTGCGCGTTCGCGCGCAGCTTCTCTCCGGATGCCTTCGACGGCTATCTGGAGAAGACGCGCAGCGGCAGGTATGAGGTGCTGCGACTGCCCGCCGAAAACGACCCGATGCTGGAACGCGTGCGCGACGATTCGCGAGCGGGACCACCTGTACGTCGATACCCTGCAGGCCTATTACACGAATTTTGACGCACAGATGGCAGTCCCCTACCAGGAATGGCGTAAAAACAGCTATGAATCGGTCGTGGCGCTGGAGGAACTGCAGGCCGAGAGTACGCGCAACCTGATTATTGGCGGTGTCGCGGTATTGGCGGGCATTGCCGCAGCCACTAGCGGTGACAGCAGCCTGTCCCGCACCGCTGGCCAGGCTGGCATCATCGGCGGCGGCTATTTGCTCAAGAGCGGCATGGACAAGCGCAATGAGGCCAAGATCCATGTGGTAGAACTGGAAGAGCTGGGCAAGTCATTGGAAGCGGAAGTCGCGCCGCAGAATATCGAACTGGAAGACCGCACGGTCACCCTCAGCGGCAATGTGGACGAACAATACGCCCAGTGGCGCGCCCTGCTGGCCGATATCTACCGCGCCGAGATCGGCGAGCTGCAGTTACCCGAGGAATCGGCCGCCTCTGCTGATACACTCTGATCCGTTTTCCTGATACAAGGCCCCAGCAACGGCATGCCCTCTCACAACGACCCAGTAAAGCCTATCCCGTTTGACGTAGTGCAACCGGCGCCCACCCCGACCGCAACGCCGCGCACAGCTGACGTCGAAGTTCACCGGGCTACGCCGGCCTGGGTACTGCCGGCACTGGGCGGTCTGTTGTTGTTGGCGCTGCTGGTGATCTTCTGGCTACCCAATAATCTGCGAACAACCCAGCCCGCAGCCGACACCAACTGCCGCAGAGTCAGCAGGCGCGGAGTCAACGGACCAAGCCCGGTGCCACTGCGGGCCAACCATCCCCCGCCAACGCGGACGCCTCCCCCTGGTCTGATGCGCAGGCAGCCCGGTTGCGCAAACAGGCGCAGGAGGTGCTGGCCGAGTTACTGGATCTGCAATTCGCGCTGCAGGCGCACGGGGTGGAGAAGTGGGCGCCCGCGCCGTTTGCCGAGGTCAAGGCCGTCGCAGCGGATGCTGACGCGCTGTATAAAAACCGCCAGTACGAGCAGGCCGTCGCGCGCTATCAGCAGGGCCTGGCAGCCTTGCAGGCGTTGCAAGACGCTATGCCACAGGAGCTAAAGCGACTGCTGGAGCAGGCGCAGCAGGCTATTGACGGGGGCGACGCCACAGCAGCCAGCGCCGCCCTGCAACTGGCGGCGCTCATCGCACCCGACAACGGCGACATTGCCAAACTGCAGCACCGCGCCGATGTGCTGCCCCAGCTGCTGCCACTGTTGCAGGCAGCAGCCACTGCCGAAGCGGCGGGGGATCTGGCCCGGCGCAACAATTGCTGCAGCAGGCGACGGCACTGGATCCACTGCACCAGCGCGCGCAGGGCGAACTGCAGCGCGTCGCCGCAAAATCGCGCGAGCAGGGCTTTAACGAGGCCATGAGCCAGGGCTATGCCGCACTCAATGCAGGCCGCTTCGACAACGCCCGCAAGGCGTTTGGCGCGGCCGCAAAACTGCAGCCGGGCTCGAAAGAAGCGGCCAGTGCACTACAGGAAGTGAGGGTCGCAGAAACCGCACGGCAGCTCGCCAGCCTGGACCAGCAGGGCCGCCAGGAGGAACAACAGGAACAGTGGCAAAAGGCGGTAGCCGCCTATGAACAGGCGCAAAAACTGGATGGCAGCGTACTGTTTGCCAGCGAAGGACTCAAACGCAGCCGGGCGCGGGCGCAGCTGGACCAACAACTGCGCACCGCCATTGGTGATCCGCAGCGACTGTCCGATACTGCTGTCGCCGCAGCGACCACACAGCTGCTGTTGCAGGCCAAACAGGTCACTCCGCGCGGGCCCGCGCTGGCGCAGCAGATCAACCAGCTGGACACCCTGCTGCGCCAGGCCAGTACCAGCGGTCGCCGTGACCCTGCGCTCGGATCAGGAAACCGAGGTGCTCGTCTACAAAGTCGCCAAACTGGGCCGCTTCAAGGAGCATGAACTGACGCTCAGGCCCGGCAATTACACTGCCCTGGGCACCCGCATTGGCTACCGCGATGTGCGCCAGAACTTCACAATCACAGCGGACAGCACACCGCCGCCGGTGACGATCATCTGCACTGAGCCGATCTGACAGGGCGCAACGCATGAGCACCAAGCCAGTGACCATCGCACCCAGCGACTTCACCCCGCTGGACCCCGCGACGCCGAAAAAACGTGGGCCGCGCAAACCGCTGCGGCTCGCGCTGTTCGCGAGTCTGGCCCTGTTCGCGCTGGTCATGCTGTTTCTTTACAGCGCCCGCTCGCTGCAGATCGTGGTCGACGCACAGTCGCCATCACGGGTCTCAGTGGCCGGCCTGGCCCTGCCCTTTGGCCAGCACTACCTGCTGCGACCGGGTGACTACGAGGTCAGCGTGTCCGCTGCGGGCTACCAGCCGCTGGTCACTACCGTCACCGTGGACGAGCGCGACAACCAGACCGTTACCCTGTCGCTACAGGCTATGCCCGGCCTGGTAAGCCTGGACAGCGAACCACAGGGCGCCAGCGTTACGGTAGACGGCAAGGCAGCGGGCAAGACACCGCTGCGCGACCTGCCGCTGGAGCAAGGAGAACACCGGCTGCTGCTGCAGGAAGCGCGACACCTGCCACTGGAACAGACGCTGGCGGTCACCGGGCGCAACGTCCGGCAACAGCTACAGTTGCAGCTGGCGCCCGCCTGGGCACAGGTCACCGTGGACAGCCTGCCCGCGGCAGCCAGCATTCTGGTGGATGGCGAGGCGGCGGGACAAACACCGGCCACGCTGGAGATCCTGCAGGGCGAGCACCAGCTGACGTTGCAGCTGCCGACCTATGCCGACTGGCAGCAAACCCTGACCATCAAGGCAGGTGCAAACCAGGACCTGGGGCGGGTCACCCTGCAGAGCGCTCCGGGGGCGCTGGAGCTGAGCAGCGACCCAGGTGGCGCGAACGTCACACTGGACGGCGACTTCCAGGGCCAGACGCCGCTGACGCTGCAAGTCAGCCCGGGCCGCACGCACCGGCTGGAGGTGTTCAAGTCCGGTTATCAGCGCTACGGCGACTCGGTGGAGCTGCCCGTGGGCGGCCGTGACAAGCGCAACGTGACTCTGAAGGCCCAACTGGGCGAGGTGCGCTTCAGGATCAGCCCGGCCAATGCCATCGTGCGCATCAACGGCAAACCACTGGCCGAGGGCACCCAGACCCTGTCGCTGCCCGCCGTGGAGCACAGCGTCGACATCAGCCTGGACGGTTACACCAGCGTGCGCCGCAGCATCACCCCGCGACCCGGACTGCCGCAGCTGGTGGAAGTGAACCTGCAGACCCCGCAGGCAGCGCAGGCCACCGATACAGCGCGCATTAAACCGGAAATCACCACCGCCGTGGGCCAGACCCTGCTGCTGTTCAAGCCCGCAGAATCAGCACTGGCGGACTTCACCATGGGCGCCTCCCGCCGCGAGCCCGGTCGCCGCGCCAACGAGGTGTTGCACCCCGTTTCGTTGCGCCGCATGTTCTACCTGCAAACCACCGAAGTCACCAATGCGCAGTTCCGCCAGTTCCAGCCCAGCCACAACTCCGGACAAATTGACGGCAACAGCCTCAACGAGGAGCACCAACCGGCGGTGCAGGTGAGCTGGCAGCAGGCCGCTGCCTTTTGCAACTGGCTCAGCGCCAAGGAGGGATTGCCGGCATTCTACCGCCAGAGCAACGGCATCATCACCGGCTACAACCCCGCCGCGACCGGCTACCGCTTGCCCTCCGAAGCCGAATGGGCCTGGGCCGCGCGCGCCAGCGGCCAGACCCTGTTGCGATTTCCCTGGGGAGACACATTTCCGCCCACGCTCGCCGTGGAAAATTATGCCGATAACACTTCCGCCTATGTCACCGGCCATATACTGGACAACTACAAGGATGGCTATGTGGTCAGTGCGCCGGTGGCCTCGTTCAAACCCAACCAACACGGCCTGTACGACATGGGCGGCAATGTCTCTGAATGGGCGCACGATGTTTACAGTATCGCCAACGCCAACGGCCCCACCGAGAAAGATCCCCTGGGTGGCCAGAGCGGCGATAACTACGTCATTCGCGGCGCCAGCTGGACGCAGGCGAAACTCTCCGAACTGCGCCTCGCGTACCGCGATTATGGGCAAGCCGCACGGGATGACGTAGGATTCCGCATTGCGCGCTATGCGGAGTAACCCATGATCAAGGTAAGACAACTACTGGCCCCCCTGCTCCTCGCTCTGGCGCTGGGGCCAACGCCCCTGCTCGCCCAGCCCGCACGCGGATGCAAACGCCGGGGAACCCGCGACCCGGGCTGCGGATAAGACTGCTGCCGGCACCGCAGGAACCTGCGGCCCGGGATGCGGCGCAAAAAAGCACACCCGCCAACCACTGGCAAGGACTCTCCCTTTGATTACCGCGCCTCGGAAGAGATATCCGAGGACGTGCCAGTCTCTTTCCCGGTGGATATATAGGACACCTTATGAAGCAAAAAATGTCACCCGAATTTCTCTTCCAGTTATTCGCCCTGCTGATCACGGTAATCGTGGTGCATGCGCTGTACGTAGGGGTCGTCAGGCCCATGGCGCGCGCCCATATTGAGCACGAAGCGGCTTTACAGGCCGCCAAGGCAGAGTTCGTCCCCACGCGCAGCTTTGCCGTGGTGATTGGCGATTACGAACAGGAGTCGGAGGTTATCCTCACGATCTGGGTGCTGGCCGTCATGGGCTACAAGGCCCGCCGGCTCATGCACGAGAGGGACATGCTGGAGCGGCGCCTGCTGGAGATTCCGGAGGGCACCAGCGTACTGCCGCAGGATGCCCGCGAGTACAGCCGTGCACTGGAGGCGCTGCCCGAAGCGGAACAGGATTACCTGCTGCCGCGCACGCTGCTCTCGGCCCTGCAGCGCTTTGCCACCACCGGCAACATCCAGGCCGCCTCAGACACCATCAAGGAAAACTGTGAGATCGAATCAGACCGCATGGATTCAGAGATGTCCATGGTGCGCTATGTCACCTGGGCCATACCTTCCATTGGCTTTATCGGCACGGTGCGCGGTATCGGTGATGCGCTGGGGCAGGCTTACAAGGCGATGGAGGGTGACATTTCAGGCGTCACCGTCAGTCTGGGAGTGGCCTTCAACAGTACCTTTGTCGCATTGCTGCTGAGCATGGTCATCATGTTCTGCCTGCACCAGTTGCAGCTGTCGCAGGAGCGCCTGGTCATGGACTGCCAGCGCTATGCCGACCGGCGCCTGCTGCGCTTTCTGGTGACGCCCTGATGAGTATCGGCCTGCTGGACCTGCACGACAGCAACCTGCAACTGTGGCACCAGGACACCCGTGTGCAGAGCCCGGGTTATGCCCTCTTGCAGGGCAAGGAGTACCTGTTCGGCGCACCGGCCCGCGCCGCTGCCCGACTGCAGCCGCGGGATATCAACACGCGTTACTGGTGGCAACTGAGCACCGAGGTGCTGCAGCCCGCGCTCGGCCCGGCGCGCCACACGGGCGACCTGGTCCACGCCCACCTGCGGCAGTTACACCAGGAGGCAAACAAGCCCGATGAGATTCTGCTGGCCGTGTCCGGCAGCATGCAGCACGAGCAGCTCGCCCTGCTGCTGGGTATCGTGCAACAGTGCCCGTTCGATGCCGTGGGCCTGGTCAATCGCAGCGTGGCACTGGGCAGTCTCTACGGCCAGAGCGAGCGTCTGTTCCACCTGGAGATACAGCTGCACCAGGCGCTGGTCTCGGAGCTGGCCGTGCACAATAACAGCATCGAACTGCAACGCACCACGCCCCTGCCCGGCTGCGGCATGCTGCAATTGCAGGAGCGCCTGGTGGAGATTATCGCGGCGGAGTTTGTGCGCCAGACCCGCTTCGACCCGCGGCGCAAGGCGGCCACGGAACAGCAGTTGTACGATGCGCTGCCCGCCGCCCTGCGCACCCTGCAGGAACGAGGAGAAACCAATGTGGATGTAAACGGCTACCAGGCCCGCATCAGCGCCCAGCAGTTACAGGCGGCGGACAGCGCCTGTTCGACAGCGCCAGGGAGTGCATGGGCCTGCTGCGGCCTGATGACCACGTGCATTGCCGACCCGCTGGCCGCACTGCTGCCGGGACTGAGCGGCGCGTTCGCACGACTGGATATTCTGGCGAGCGGACGACGATGTATCGCGCGCTGCACCTGCACCAGGGACAATTGATCCAGCGCGAACAGGCCCTGAGTTTTGTCACCACCCTGCCCTGCCTGGAACAGAAAATTATCCCCGGCGCAGAGCCGCCAGGCGCGCCACTGGCGCACTGCAGGCGGTCTCAATCAAACCGACCAGGCGGCCGACTCACCTGCTGTACCGGCACGTGGCACGGCCGCTGCTGCGAGTCCGGTACCGCACTGGCCGGCGGGGTGAAATCTACCGCGGCAAGGAAGGCTGGCAATTGCGCGGCGGCGGTTCATCCGCGACGGTAAACGGCACGGCTTATCGTCCCGGCCAGATCCTGGCCAGCGGCGATGCGATTGCTATCGGTACGGGGGACACGGCCCTGCTGATCGAGGTTGTGACCTAGCTGTCATGGCCAGGAAAAAGCGCGAATTCACCACCTTCAGCCTGAGCTTCCTGGACATCATGTGCTGCGGTTTTGGCGCGGTGCTACTGGTTTTCCTGCTCATGAACCACGCCATTGAAAAGAGCTCGACGGAGCTGAACCAGAACCTGCAGTCCGAGGTAAACCTGCTGGAGGAGGATGTCGCCGAGGGTGAGGAGGGCCTGGTGCGCCTGCGCAATACCCTGTCCGAGCTGGATCAGAAAATGGTGGAGGCCCAGGGCCTGGCGACACGTATCACCGAGGACAAGGAGAAGTACGAGGCCCAGATAAAAGACCGCAAGGGCGAGGGCTATACCGACAAGAGCGACATCGAAGCCCTCAAGGCCGAGTTGTTGGCCCTGGAGGCCGAGGTCAAGGAATTGCGGCAGGCAAGCAAGGATGACGGTGGCGCCAATGCCCGGGCGTTCATCGGTGAGGGCAATCGCCAGTACCTGACCGGGCTCAAGCTCGGACGGCCAACACATTGCCATACTGCTCGATTCATCAGCCAGCATGCTGGCGGACAAGCTGGTGCAGATCATTCGCCTGCGCAATATGGGCGAATCCATTCAGCGCAGCGCGGAAAAATGGACCCAGAGCCTGAACACGGTGGACTGGCTGACCGCCCAGTTGCCCGTTGCCAGCAAATACCAGGTCATCACCTTCAATACCGAGGCCAGAGCCGCCCTGCCGGGCACCGACGGCAAATGGCTGGAAGTCGCCGACCAGGCGCAACTGGCCAATGTGGGCGGCGCACTGCGCAAGATCATCCCCAGTGGTGGCACCAGCCTGGAAAACGCCTTCCTGGCGCTGCGTAAGCTGTCGCCACCGCCGGATAATATTTTTCTCATCACCGACGGCCTGCCCACGCAGGGCACCACGCCGCCGCGCGGCAGCAAGGTCAGTGGCGCAGGAGCGCCAGAAATTGTACGCGCAGGCCATCCGGCAGCTACCGGGCAGGGTCCCGGTGAACATCATCCTGGCGCCCATGGAGGGCGACCCCATGGCGGCGGCGGCGTTCTGGCAGCTGGCCCAGTATCACCCGGGGTTCCCTGCTGATGCCCTCGCGAGACTGGCCCTGATGGCGCGGCGCAGGGTAAGAAGGGCTCCGCCAGAGGGTTCGCTGTCGTTCCTGGACGTGATTTGCTGTGGCTTTGGCTCGATCATTCTGCTGTTGATGATCACCAAAACCGTAGGAGCCACAGATCATCGAAGCCTCCACCGTCCATCTCAAGGCAAGCTGGCCGCAATGCAGGAGCAACTGTTCAACATCCGCGGTGAAACCACAGTGCTCAATCGGGACCTGAACGCCAAACAGGAGCAAGTGTCCGAATATGAAAAACGCATAGCGATCCTGCGCGGCCAGATGGCGAGCGCCAAATCCCGCTATGACAGCCTGCAGGTCGAGACCAGCAGCGATGCGGCGATCGCCGGGCAGCTGGCAGTGGCAAAGCAGCAATTGTCGGAGGAGATGAAACGTCTGCTGGGCACACAGCATCAGTCGAAAAATCAACTGATCGGCGGCATTCCGGTGGACAGCGAGTACATTATTTTCGTCATCGACACCTCAGGCTCCATGTTCGGCTACGCCTGGGAGCGCTTGCTGCAGGAGATCGAAGCGACATTGAATATCTACCCTGAGGTAAAGGGCATACAGGTGATGAGCGACGAGGGCAACTATATGTTCAGCAGCTACCGCGGCAAGTGGATACCCGACAGTCCCGGCCCGGCGCCAGGTGATCATTCAAAACCTGCGCAACTGGAATGTGTTCAGTAACTCCAGCCCGGTGGAGGGAATCGAGGCGGCCATACGTGACTTTGGGGTCCGGGGAAAAAAATCAGCATCTATGTCTTTGGCGACGAATTTACCGGCGAGTCGATCACCTCAGTGATCGATACCGTGGACCGCCTTAATAAAACGGATGCCAATGGCAATCGGCTGGTGCGCATTCACGGGGTGGGCTTTCCGACCCAGTTCAGCCGCGAGGCGAATATGCAGACGACAGGAATTCGCTTTGCGACGCTGATGCGGGAACTTACTCACCGCAATGGCGGCACACTGGTTTTGCTCAATGACTTTCGTTGATAGACAGCAAGGCCGATTATTCAGGTCAGCGGTTTGGGCGTCAGGAATGCGATACGTCCGCAAGTATCGGGGAAGCGGGCGTATCGCATTCCTGACGCCCAAACCTTCATTCCGGCGAAGAGACTTTTCCCGCGGGAGCTGCTAGCGCTGGCAGCGTTGCTGCTGGGGTTGCTGGTCGGCTGCGGGCCGAACAAGGTCGTGGTACAGGGCAACTTTCCGCCACCGCTGATCGAGCCGCTACCGCTCACCCTGGGCGTGTGGTTTGATAACGACTTCGCCAAACACGAATTTTTCGACGAGGCCAAAGGTAAAAGGACTCCAGTTGGGTAGTCAACACCGGCGCGGCCCAGGTGCAGATGTGGGATACCCTGCTGGCGGGCATGTTCCAGAAGGTCGTGCATCTCCAGAACCAGCCCGGGCCCGGCCAGTCGAACCCGGATGTCGACGCGGTACTGATTCCCCATGTCGAGGAACTGCAGTACGCGATACCGGCCCAGACCAACGTCAAGGTGTATGAAATCTGGATGCGCTACCGCTTTGAGTTGGTCACCACAGACGGCACGCCGATTGCGCAGTGGACCATGACCAGCTATGGCAAAACGCCCACCGCACTGTTACAAAGCGACCAGGAGGCGGTAAACCTGGCCGCCGTGATGGCGTTGCGCGATGCCGGCGCCAACTTCGCCACCCATTTCACCCGCGTTCCCGCCGTACAGGATTGGCTGCAGGAGAAGGGCGTGCAACAGAGTGTGGCGACCCCATGAAAGTCTCTTCTATTCGCAACCTACTGTTATACCGCCGGTATCGCGCTGACTTCTGCCTGCGTGACATCCAAGGTAGACCAAATGGTCTACAACGAACCCACCGCGGGCATTGGCGATGCGAGCGTGGTCATCCTGGGGCGGCGGCACGCCAGCGACTACGAAACCGAACCCGATTTTGTCGCCTGCGTGGGCCAGCACATCGCCTCCCGCGATAATTCAATCACATGTCATCGGCGAACTGGAGTTCCTCAACGCCCTCTACCCCTGGTTCGAGCCGCGCACCGCGCCGATGCACCCGGAGGATATCGGGCGTCTGCTGGCGCAGAAGCCGGTGCAGGAAAAGATGGCGGCGCTGAAAGTCGAGTACATGATCTGGCTGGACGGCTCCACGGTGCGCTCGGGGGGCTCGGGCTCCATGGCCTGCTCGCTGGGCGGCTGCTTTGGCTTCGGTACCTGGAGCCAGGATTCCAACTACGAGGCCACGATCTGGGATTTTACCGACCGCGCGGAAGTGGGTCAGGTCAATACCAGCGCCACGGGCCAGTCCTACATGCCGGCGGTGATCGTACCCATCCCGATCATCGCGCCGGTACAGGGCACCGCCTGCGACGGTATCGGCGAGCAGTTGCTGGCCTTCCTGTCCAGCAAGTATTAAGGGGTGTGCCTGCACAACGGCTGCACTAATGAATATCCCCCTCGGCCGCAAGCTTGCGCCGGATTGACTGCAGGATCTTTGCGTTGCTTCGCGCTGACCTGCGGATAGCTCAGCTGCAGTTCGCGAGCGCATCGACGATAATCTGGGAGATGATCAGCCGGGCGTTTTTCTTGTCATCGGCGGGAATAACGTACCAGGGCGCGGTGCGCGTACTGGTGGCCTCGAGGCACGTGCATAGGCCTTCATGTAGTCGTCCCACGCCTCGCGCTGCTCCATGTCGGCAGTGCTGAATTTCCAGTTCTTGTCCGGATTATCAATGCGCTCGATAAAGCGCCGGCGCTGTTCCTCGCGGGACAGATGCAGGAAAAACTTGATGATGCGGGTGCCGTTGCGATGCAGGTGGCTTTCCGAGTCGACGATGGAGCGGTAGCGGCCTTCCCAGAACTTCTTGTCGTCAAGGGCTGCTGCCGGCAGGCCCTGGGCCGCAAGGATTTCCGGCTGCACTTTGACAATCAGCACTTCCTCATAATACGAGCGATTGAAAATGCCGATGCGGCCGCGCTCGGGCAGTGCGAGGTGCGTGCGCCAGAGGAAGTCGTGGTCGAGTTCCTGCGCACTGGGATGCTTGAAGCTGAAGACCTGGCAACCCTGTGGATTGACACCGGACATGACATTCTTGATCGCGCCGTCCTTGCCTGCGGCATCCATGGCCTGGAAGATCAGCAACAGTGAATAGCGGTCGTGGGCGTAGAGCAGGCGCTGCAGTTCGCTCAGGCGCTGCGTACTCGCGGCCAATAGTTCCTTGTAGTCACTGTCCGATTGATAATGCGGCTCAGCCCGCGTCGGCCACTTCTCGAGCTTGACTTTGTTTCCGGGTTTGACCCGGTAGTCACTGACGTCAATGGTGTGATTCATAACTTGGCTACCCTCGCGTGTCGTGTCGCGTCAAAAGGTGTTGGTGTCGAGACGAAACCAGTATAGCCTTACTCGCAAGCTAAAACCGCGAGATGAAAAAAGGGGGCCGAAAGGCCCCCAAGACACGCATCGGAGGATGCGCCCGCAAAGACTGTCTCACGGCATCCACACCCTGGTCCGCTCGCGGCCAATCAGCAGCGGGGCCGTCACGACTACGGGGGAGGGTGCTGCCCGCGGCACACGCTCGAAAACACTGAACAACAGCAAGCGCAGGCGCAGATTCGCGCCGACCTGGAATTGCGGTACATCGTGATGGAGATGGGGTAGCTCGATCGTGAGCTCCAGTTCGGTACCGGCCACCCCTGCGGTTACCCGTACCACGGGGCCGGTGCGGTGGACCTCCCGTACCTGCACCAGCAGCCCTTCCGTCTGGTGGAGTCCGGTGGCGCGCAGGTCGCCGGGGCGAACATAGATGTCGACCGGGCCGTCATCGAGCGTCGTGTCGGGCCAGCCGCGCGACAACCTCACCGCCGACCTGCAGGCCGCCATCCGCCAGTATCGCGGGAATGATATTGGTGCTGCCCAGGAAATCGAACACCAGTGGCGAAGCCGGGCGCTCGTAGACCTCGTCGACCGTGCCCGCCTGGGCAATGGCGCCCTGGCTCATGATCACGACGCGGTCCGCCAGTTCCAGCGCTTCCTCCTGGTCGTGGGTCACGAAAATGGTCGTTACGCCGGTCTTGTAGTGCAATTCCCGCAACCACTGCCGCAGTTCCTTGCGCACCTTGGCGTCGAGTGCGCCGAAGGGCTCATCCAGCAGCAGTACCCGGGGCTCGATCGCCAGCGCCCGGGCCAGCGCCACGCGCTGGCGCTGGCCGCCGGACAACTGGTGCGGGTAGCGATCGCCGAGGCCGGCGAGTTGCACCAGTTCCAGCAATTCATTGGCGCGGCGGCGGATCTCGGGCTTGGTTGGACGCTTGCTGCGCGGCCGCACGGACAGGCCGAAGCTGACGTTGTCGCGCACCGTCATGTGCTTGAACAGCGCGTAGTGCTGGAACACAAACCCGATCTGCCGCTCGCGCAGCGGGGTGTCGGCCATGTCCACGCCACCGAAGGACACCGCGCCGGTATCGGCGTGCTCCAGGCCGGCGATGATGCGCAGCAGCGTGGTTTTGCCCGAACCGGATGGCCCCAGCAGCGCGATCAGTTCCCCTGACTCGATCGTGAGGTCGACGTCGTGCAGGGCGCGAAACGAGCCAAATTGCTTGTTGATGTTGCTCAGTGAAATTTCCATATGCAGTGCCCGAGTAGATAGTGGTCTAGTGTTTCTGGCTGCGCGCCAGTTCGCCGCCGTGGCGCGCCTCCAGCAGGGATTTGAGTCGCCAGTGTCAACAGCGCCAGGCCTGCCAGCAGCGAGGCCACGGCGAATGCGGCGGCAAAGTTGTACTCGTTGTACAGGATCTCGACGTGCAGCGGCATGGTGTTGGTTTTGCCCCGGATATGGCCGGAGACCACTGACACCGCGCCGAATTCGCCCATCGCCCGCGCGTTGCACAGCAGCACGCCATACAACAGCGCCCAGCGCACGTTCGGCAGGGTGACATGCCAGAACGTCTGCCAGCCGTTGGCGCCCAGGCTCAGCGCCGCCTGCTCGTCGTCCGTGCCCTGCTCCTGCATCAGCGGGATCAGTTCGCGCGCGACGAACGGAAAGGTCACGAAGATCGTGGCGAGCACGATGCCGGGCACCGCAAAGATGATCTGGATGTTGGTGGTGTCCAGCAGCGGCCGCGCCCAGCCCGAGGCGCCGAACATCAGCACGTAGATCAGGCCCGCGACCACCGGCGAGACGGAAAACGGCAGGTCGATCAGCGTGGTCAGGAAGGTCTTGCCGCGAAACTCGAACTTGGTGATCGCCCAGGCGGCGGCGACGCCGAACACCAGGTTCGCGGGGACCGCGATGGCCGCCGCGATCAGCGTCAGCTTGATGGCGGCCAGCGCATCGGGATCGGTGAGCGCCTCGACATAGGTGCCCAGCCCGTTGCGCAGCGCCTCGGTGAACACCGATACCAGCGGCAGCAGCAGGAAGGCGGCGAGAAAGGCGAGCGCCAGCGCGACCAGCGTGTAGCGGACCCACGGCGGCTTCCGTGGTGGCCGAGCCGTGCGCCGCCCTGGCAATGGCGGCGGGGTTGGCTGTACTCATCTCAGTTCTCCTTGGTCGCAGCCGCCGGGTGGCGGCTGCGGTGGCGGTTGGACCAGGCTTGCAGGGCGTTGATCGCGAGCAGCATCGCGAACGAGACCACCAGCATGGCCGCCGCGACGGTGGTCGCGCCGGCGTAGTTGAACTCCTCCAGCCGGATCACGATCAGCAGCGGCGCGATCTCGGAGACGAACGGGATGTTGCCGGCGATGAAGATGACCGAGCCGTACTCGCCGACGCCGCGCGCGAACGCGAGCGCGAAGCCTGTGAGCAGCGAGGGCAGGATGCTCGGCAGGATCACGCGCGCGATAGTCTGCCAGCGCGTCGCGCCCAGCGAGGCGGCTGCCTCCTCGAATTCCCGCTCGACATCGCGCAGCACCGGCTCCACGGTGCGCACCACGAAGGGCAGGCCGATGAAGGTCAGCGCCACCACGATGCCCAGCGGGGTGTAGGCGACCTTCAGTCCCAGCGGCTCGAGCAGGCTGCCGATCCAGCCGTTGCCGGCGTAAAGCGCGGTGAGTGCGATGCCAGCCACGGCCGTGGGCAGCGCGAACGGCAGGTCGATCGCCGCGTCGAACAGGCGTTTGCCGGGAAATTCGTAGCGCACGAACACCCACGCCACGAGCAGGCCGAACACGGCGTTCAGCAACGCGGCGAGCAGCGCGGTGCCGAAGGACAGCCGCAGCGCCGCGAGCACACGCTCCGAGCTGGCGATGTGCCAGATCTCTGCGGGTCCGAGCGTCGCGGTCTTGAAGAACACGCCCGCGAGCGGAATCAGCACGATCAGCCCGAGCCAGAACAGCGTGAAGCCCAGCGCGAGCGGGAAACCCGGAATCGGTGAGCGCGGCGTGTCTGCGCTGTTGGTAGGAGTGTGGCTAGCTGATCGATGTCATGCGAAAGCGCTAATCCTGTAGCGTGATAGGAGCGAGCATCTGGTCGAAGATGCCGCCGTCGGCGAAGTGCTCCTGCTGCACCTGGTCCATCCGCCGAACTCGACAGTCAGATCGTCACCATGTATCCAGTTCCGGGAAGCCGCGCGAGATGTCATGCGCCTCGGCGTGCTCGGCGACACCGGCACGGTAGTAGTGCTTCGCGACCAAGGCGCTGCCTCGAAGATGCGAGATAGCAGCGATCCAGGCGAGTGTAGGTGGCGCACCACCAGCGGCCGTGCTTGCGCGCGAACTGGTTGACCTGGTGACGGGCGGCTCGGCCAGCACGACAGCGAGGGCACGACGATCTCGAAGTTGTGCGGTCCGACAGCTCGGTTCGACCGCGAGGAAGGCCTCGTTCCCGCACGGCCGAGCAGCACGTCGCCGATGCCGCGCTGCACGAAGGTCGTGGTCGAGCCGCGCGCGCCGGTATCGAGGACCGGCGCGTTGCGGAACAGCTTGGTCACGAACTCGCGCGCCGCCTCGTCAGCTGCCGTACTTCTTCTTCGCGATAGGCCCAGGCGGCCAGGTAGTTCCAGCGCGCGCCGCCCGAGGTCTTCGGGTTCGGCGTCACCACGGTGATGCCCGGCTTCACGATGTCGTCCCAGTCCTTGATCCCTTTCGGGTTGCCCTTGCGCACCAGGAACACGATGGTCGAGGTGTAGGGCGAGCTGTTGTGCGCGCGCTGCTTCTGCCAGTCGGCTGGCAGCAGGCCCTTGGCCGCGATGGCGTCGATGTCGGCCGCCAGCGCCAGCGTGACCACGTCGGCCTCGAGACCGTCGGTCACCGCGCGGGCCTGCTTGCCCGAGCCGCCGTGCGACTGGTTGACGGTGACGGTGTCGCCGGTTTGCCTGTTTCCAGTGCGCCGCGAACGCGGCGTTGTACTCCTCGTACAACTCCCGCGTGGGGTCGTAGGAGACGTTCAGCAGTTCCACCTCGTCGGCAGAGGCGGCGCCGGCGCCGAGCGCCAGTGCGAGGGTAAGAAATTGGATTGTACGTTTCATGTTAGATGCTCCAGGTTGGTGTCGTGTGATCAGTAGTTGAGTTGCAAGCGTGTGGAGACCACCTTCTCGTCCGGACGGTCGCCGCCGTTCGCGGCCCCGCCGTCGAATTGTGTATGGGTGTAGTTGGTGAGCACTTTGACGTTCTGGGTGATCACCCAGTTCACACCAAACGCAGCCTCTTCCGCCTTCTGGACGTTTTTAGCCGGATCAGCGAAGCCCAGGTCAAAAATATTGTCATCGACTTCCAGCGTGGAGTAGCGCAGCGCCAGTTCCCAGGCGCCGTATGAATTGATCGGCTTGATGCCTTTGAAGTTTTCAGTGCTCGCCAGTGATCGCCCACACGCCGGTGATCTGCGCCGCCTTGTTGGTGAAATCGTGGGTGCCGAAATCTTCGGTTTCGGTCGCATAGCCGACATCCTGTGTCGACTCGATGTACTCGGCCATCACGCCAAAGGGACCGACGTAGGCATAGGCCTGCGGCGTGAAGCGTGTGTGGTCGCCGTCGGCATTGGCGCCGGTGTTGTACTGGAATATCGTATTCTGCGCCGGGCTGCGGTAGCGCGGCAGGAAGGCCTGGGTGTTGCTGGTCGATGCCGCGCGCGTATCGTTGTCGCTGAACTTCTCGCCGTGCGTGCCCGCAATGCCGAAGCCGATGCCGGGAACCGGTTCGAAGAATATGCGCGCGTTAGCCTCCGGCTCGCCGTCAAAATCGGTGTTGGTGGCGTCGCGTCCGTCGGCCGTGCCGTTGGTGACAGCCAACTCCAGGGCCAGGCGTTTATCGAGCTGGTTGGTATAAAGCCCCAGGCCGCGGTCGCGGTTGGGTGACAGCTCGGTCGGGAAAGCGCGCTCGAGGAACATGATCGCACTGCCGGACTGCAGGCGTTCAAGACCGACCGGCGCCTTGAATTGGCCGGCCCTGAATAGCGCGTTCTGCGGCTGCACCGGGAAGTTCCAGTCGATATAGCCGTCCACGAGGTCGGCATCGTCGTTGGCGAATTCCGGCGTGATACGCCAGGCGAAGTCGCCGATCTTGCCTTCGATGGTCGGACGCAGGCGGCGGAACAGGAAGGTATCATTGTCCTTGTCGTCATCGATGCCGAAGCGGCCATCAAACTGCATCAGGCCGCGGAATTTGATCTCCGCCGTTTTATCGGCGCTGGTCAGGGCGAAGCCGTCCGGGACCCGCTTTTACCGTGCCCACGCCGGGGCGGCGGCCTTGGCTTTGTCCGCGACGTAGACTTCCTCGGAAACTTCCTGCTTGCGGCTCAGTAAACGTACCATCTGTTCCAATTCCTCAATGCGTTGCTCGAGTTCGGCCGTCGTAGGGGCCGCCGTCGCGGCACTGGCGGTGCCGCTCAGTAGTGTGCCAGCGATCACGCCGGCGGTGATTGTGAGTAACTTGCGCATGACTGTGTGTCCCTTTCATTGGATTTCCCGTCCTCCGGTTGTCCGGTCAGTCAGCTTGAGTGTTGGTGTAGTCCGACAGGTGAGACCTGTCGTTATTGTCGAGACGCATCTTTTCGCGCCGCTCGATCTGTACGATGCGGCCGTGATGTACTGTCACCACCACGGACCCGAACTCGAGCCCCGTCAACGCCGCTTTCACATCGTGGGCGGTGACGTCGGCAACCGTCGGGCTGCCTTTGGGTGATTTGCTCATGTTGAATCCTGTGGAGTTGATGCGTTCGAGCCTGTAATGCAATGCCCGTGCCAACGTCTACATAATCTCTAACATATTGATATAAAATGAGAAATATTTTTTCGTTCAAAATGCACGGATTTTTTCCATTAGATATGACGATTAAATACGTTATATTTGGCGGTCAGTCGTTATATTTGGAGATTCCGCTTGTCAGCCATCAAGGAATCATTACTTCTGCCGTTGTGGACCGAGGTCGGCCGTCACGCCCATTTGCATGAGTCCCTGCCGGTCATCGTGCTACAGGCTGCTCGACGTATTGCCCGTGGCAGGCGTTCGCTTCGATGAAGTGCTGGCCGCGGAGGGTGAATTGCAGGTGTTGGCGGAATGGACCGCCCACGGGGGCCTGGACCGGGGCCACCGGACCAGCGGCTACAGCACTGCGGATGTGCAGGAGCTGTTGCGCTGGGCGCGGTCCGGGATACCGGAGGTAGTCGAGCCGGGAGACACATGGCCGGCGATGGTGCCACAGCTGGCCGACCTGCCAACCGACGCGCCGTTCCTGCTGGCGCCGGTCATGGATCGCTCCGAACCGATCGGCCTGATTCGTGTCGTGTTCTCCACGAGGAGCCACCTGCGGCGCACTGGGGCGCAGCCTGCTGGAGGATGTCCTGGCGCCGCTGACCTCACTGTTCGAGAACGACTACCGGCTGCGCGAAATGGAGCGCCTGCGTGCGACCGCCGAGGCGGACCGGCAGACGCTGCTGGCGCGCCTCGGCAGGGAGACCCTGAGTGAAACCATCGTCGGCGCGGAAACCGGGTTGCGGGGGGTGATGGAGCGGGTCGCACAGGTGGCCCCCACCGATGCCAGTGTGCTGATCCTGGGTGAAACAGGCTCCGGCAAGGAAGTGATTGCGCGCGCCATCCACGAGCGCTCCCTGCGCCACGCGGGACCGTTTATCCGGGTCAACTGCGGCGCCCTGCCGCCGGAGCTTATCGATTCAGAGCTGTTCGGGCACGAGAAAGGCAGTTTTACCGGTGCGCTGGCCAACCGGCGGGGCTGGTTCGAACGCGCCGACCGGGGCACGCTGTTCCTTGACGAGGTGGGTGAATTGCCACTGGCGGCCCAGGTCAGGCTGCTGCGGGTCCTGCAGGACGGGGTGCTGCAACGGATTGGCAGCGAGGAGGACATCCATGTCGACGTACGGGTCATCGCCGCCACGCACCGGGACCTGCCGCTCATGGTACAGGAAGGGGGGTTTCGGGAAGACCTGTGGTACCGCATCGCGGTCTTTCCGATCATCCTGCCGCCGCTGCATGAACGCCTTGAAGATATAGAGCCATTGGCCCGGCATTTTATCCGGCGCGCGGCGCAGCAGCTCGGGGTACAGGAGCCACCACTGCGGCCGCAGCAGGTCCAGCGCTTGATGGCGTATCGCTGGCCGGGCAATGTCAGGGAACTGGGATCCGTGCTGGAGCGGGCGGTCATCCTGGGGTATGACCGGGAACTCGATCTCGATACCGCACTGGGCGTGCAACTGGCGAAGCCATCAACACCGAACGGCAGTGCAGCCGTGGCCGACACCAGTCCTGTAGCGACAACTGTGGAGCCGCTGGACAAGGTGGTGGCAGGGCACCTTGCCCGGGCACTGGCCGCAACGCGAGGCCGGATCGACGGACCCCGGGGTGCCGCCCACTTGCTCGGCCTCAATCCGAGTACGCTGCGGGCAAAACTACTCAAATACAATATCGATAGCGCGAGCTATCGTGCGCACCACGCTTGAAAGGTGCTACTCCCGGCGCAGCACACTTTCGTGTCCCGTCATCGCCTCAGCCATAGCGTGAGTCCGCGACGAAGGGATTGGTCTGCCGCTCCTGTCCGAAGGTCGAAGTCGGGCCGTGGCCCGGAATAAACGTAATGTCGTCACCCAGTGGAAATAATTTCTCGCGGATACTCGCGATAAGTTCCTCGTAATTACCCCTGGGGAAATCGGTGCGTCCGATAGAGCCCTGGAAGAGCACATCGCCGACCCAGGCCACTTGCTGCGGCGCGTAAAAAAACACGACATGGCCCGGCGTGTGCCCCGGGCAGTGAATGACCTGCAGTTCCTGTGCGCCCACCGTCACCCGATCGCCCTGCACCAGCCAGCGATCAGGGACAAACGTCTCCGTGGCGGGAAAGCCGGAGCGCTGGCACGCCTCGGGAAGGCTCTGCAGCCAGAACTCATCCTCACAATGCGGTCCCTCGATCGGCACCTGCAGTTGCCTGCGCAGAATATCCGAGGCGGCGCAGTGGTCAAGGTGGGCGTGCGTCAGGATAATTTTTTCCACGCTGGCATCCATCTGTGCGACAGCAGCCAGAATGCGCTCCACATCCCCACCGGGATCAACAATCGCAGCCTTGCCGGTGGCCTCACATTTGATAATGGAGCAGTTCTGTTGGTAGGGCGTTACGGGAACGATAGTGCATTGGATCGACATAGGGCGCGTTTTATCTCACCGGATTGATTGCGTTAGAGACACCAGCAGTGGGACATACAGGTCCATCAGGCCGTGGGCGGCAAAACTGCTGGCACCACTGACGCCGGCCTGGCCCGCCCGGTGGATCGTGAAACACCTCTTCGTCAAGTTGCTTTTCACTTTGCGCCACGATCACGGAAACCACGACATCGCCGGTGACATTAACAGCAGTTCGCACCATATCCAACAGGCGATCGACACCAATAATCAGCGCGATACCCTCCACCGGCAGGCCGACCTGCGCCAGCACCATGGCCAGCGTGATCAGTCCGGCCCCCGGCACCGCTGCGGTACCGATAGAGGCCAGGGTTGCAGTGATAATAATCGTGAGATAGGCGGTCATGGACAGATCCACGCCATATACCTGCGCGATGAAAACGGTGGCCACGCCCTGCATGATCGCGGTGCCGTCCATATTCACCGTGGCACCCAGAGGAATGGTAAAGCTCGGCTACCGAGTTGTGCACCCCCAACCGGTGCTCGGCCGTGTGCAGGGTTACAGGCAGGGTGGCGCCGGAAGATGCGGTACTGAACGCAAACGCCCAGACCGGGCGCATCTTGTTCATGAGTATGCGCGGCGACAGGCCCGTCAGGCCCTTTAGCATCAGCGTAGTAGATCACCAGAACGTGAAACAGCAGAACCGCGAGTACCGTGAAAAAATAGGCCGCCAGATCCACAATAGCCCCGATGCCCAGAGTTGCAAACAACTTCGCCAGCAGGGCGAACACACCGTAGGGAGCCAGCAGCATCAGGATGTCGACCATCTGCATGACCACGGCTTCCATGTCGCGGAAAAAACTGGCAATGCGCCGTCCAGGCTCTCCCGCATGGGAGACCGCGTAGCCAAACAGCAGGGCGAATACGATGATCTGTAACATATTGCCTTCGGCCATGGCCTGCACCGGGTTGGAGGGAAAGATACCGACCAGCACATCGCTCAGGGGCGGCGGTACCGTTGCCTGGTAGTTGGCGTCACTCACCAGATCGACGCCATTGCCGGGACCGATAAAGACGGCAAACAGCAGGGCGATGCCAACCGCGACAGCCGTGGTGGCCAGATAGTACAACAGGGTCTTCACCGGCAATAGGGCCCATACGGGAACTATTGCCCAGGGAACTGGCGCCACAAATCAGCGACACCAGCACCAGTGGCACCACCAGCAGTTTGAGCGAAGCCACGAAAATGCGACCGACCACATCAAACAGACCACCGACGAGGTAGCTGTTCAAGGCCGTGCGCAAAAATTCAGGCACCAAGATCGTGTGCGACGCGAGACTGAGCAGGGATCCCAGCAGGATGCCCGCCACCATCGCGATCAGGATGCGGTTAGTGAGACTCATTCGGCACAGGGGCCGGTCACGTAGCCCGTCACCGCGGTGTCCGCACAGGCGGTACAGGGCGAGGCAAACTCCTTGCGTCCGCCGGCAGTGAGCACGGCGCAGGTGGGCAGGAACTGCATGGTACACACCAGCGGGCGCGGCTCGGTACAGGCGGTGTTGGCTACAGGCTGGCCGGCACAGGCAGACAGCAGGATGAGGGCTGCAATGGCGCAGAGGCGTCGCATTCTATTCTCCAGGATGGGTGCGGCTGAATAAGCAAGCGAAAGCCTACCACTGCACTGCGCACTGCGCACGCTGAACGTGCCAGTGACGCCCTAGCGGGCACCGAGTTGCATCATCTGCCGGGCGACCTCGATGGAGTTCTCATAGCTTTGTACACCCAGGTACTCATTGGTACCGTGAATCGACCGGGCCTGGCTGGTCTCGATTATCATGCCCTGAAAACGGTACTGGTTGTCCGACAGGTCTATATAGTGGCGGGTATCGGTAGTCGCGATCAACAGCGACGGCACCACCACGGCTTGCGGATAAACCGAGGTTACCGCCGCGGAAATCACCGCGTAACCACCGCCCTTGAAGTCCGATACGCCAGGCACCTGGGCCCAATCATCGTGGGTGATCTCGATCTGCGGGTCGTCCACCAGCGCCGTGATCCGGCTGACCACCGACTCGGGCGTATCGCCGGGCAACAGGCGAAAGTTGATCTTGGCCTCGGCGCGCTGCGGTACCACGTTCTCCTTCACCCCGGCGTTAAACATGGTCAGCGCGGTGGTCGTGCGCACATAGGAATCCGTCAGCGGGTCCTCGCTCATGCGGTCTGCCACCACGCCCCCGGTTAACCACAGATTGCCAAAGACAAATTGCGTTGGCTGCTCCAGGTAAGGGGCCATGGCTTCCAGCATGGCCTCAACCGGACCCACCAGCCGGGTGGGAAAGGGATTTGTCTCAATGCGCGCCAGCGCCGCCGACAGGCGACCGATGGTGCTGACTTTCGGTGGCCGGGAAGAATGGCCGCCCTCCCCGGTCGCCGTGAGTGTCAGCGTGAGATAGGCCTTCTCCGCGACATTGATGATCGCCACGGATTTATCCGGCAACAGGGGGTTATCGGAAAGCAACATACCGCCTTCATCCACCATCCACGCAAAGTGCCAGCCCAGTTCCCGCATGCGCTCAGCGATTTTGGCAGCCCCCTCCCTGCCGCTGATTTCCTCGTCATGACCAAAGGCAAAGACCAGCGTGCGCGACGGCTCAAACCCCTCAGCCAGCAGCGATTCCGCCGCTTCCAGAATACTGAGCAAACCCTGCTTGTCATCCAGGGTGCCGCGACCGTAGATCCGCTCATCCGCGACCACGCCAGCAAAGGGCGGATGTTGCCAGTCGCCCTCGGTCCCCGGCTCAATCGGCACCACGTCCATATGGGCGGTAAACAGTATCGGCGCCAAACCCGGGTCGCTGCCAGGCCAGCGTAGCAACAGGCTGTAATCGTTCACCGTTTGCACTTCCAGTCGCGCAAATACCAGCGGATAGGTCGCCCTCAGGAACTGGTGAAAACGTCTAAACTCCTCGAGATTGATCTGGCTGCGATCCTGGTAACTGATCGTCTGAAAGCGAATGGCCTCTCCCAGGCGTTCAGCGGGCGTGGTCCCGGCATAACTCAGTGAACTGGCGAGCAGCAAGACCGCTGGTAACGCGTGGGTAAATCGTGACATGTCTGGTCTCCGAAGCTTGAAGGCGCGAGCGCGAATATACCCTGTCCTCTTGCGAGACTACCTTAATTTTTATCGCGCCGCGGCACACGTGATGCCGTTTGTGCTATTAGAGACTATACTTTAAAGAGAAATGTCCTGTACCGAAAATAGAGGCGCGTATGCTGCAATCGGTTAATTTGCGAGACTATATGCTGATCAACCCGGTCAGGGTTCACCCACAAGACAATCTCATGGATGCCATGAAGATTAT
The DNA here is from genome assembly GCA_963762235.1 of uncultured Gammaproteobacteria bacterium. Taxonomy (GTDB): domain Bacteria; phylum Pseudomonadota; class Gammaproteobacteria; order Pseudomonadales; family Halieaceae; genus Marimicrobium. The sequence goes on from CAVXKH010000009.1 coordinate 85,144, forward strand.
CATCGACAACAAGATATCCGGCGTTTGCGTCGTCGATGCCGACGCAAATCTGGTGGGCATCCTCTCAGAGCTGGATTGTTTGCGGGCCGTGTTGGGAGCAGTTTATAACCGCAGCAACATTGGCGTTGTAGGTGATCATATGTCCACGGACAACCTGGTCGTGGCTCACCCCAATGAAGACATTGTGGATGTCGCACAGGATATGCTCCTGAAGCACAAGCGCCGCAGGCCGGTAGTAGAAAACGGCAAACTGATCGGGCAGATAACGTGCCGCCAGCTGCTTAGTGCCGTCATGAAATTCAGGGACTGAAACTTCGCTCGCGCTAGGGCTTTTGCCAGCCATAGTGCTCGGCGTCGAGTTCAATGCTAACCTCCGTTTGACTAATGAGCCGCTGCCGCATCCAGGGAATAATATGCTGGAGCAGTTCAGGACTGCGATACAGAACGGGGACCGTCACCAGTACTGTATCTCCGGTCGCATTCAGTCGCACCATGTGCTCCGGCCTGTGGGGAGTAGGCTGAATGTCCAGGTTGTCCCATTCGATCGAGACCCCATGCCGCTGTTGCCACGCAAGTTGGTCGGTCAGTGCCGTGACCTCATGCAGGAACTGCTCGCAGATCAGCCGTGAGTTCGCCAGATTTTGCTCGATCTGAAACCGTACTTTTATCCCCTGGTAGGAGCAGACCGATTCGCGCGCCGTGAATGACCAGTCCGGCCTTACTGACGCCGTGGCGACAGGTATCGACTCACGCTGCGCACTCCCCGGCGAGAATTGCTCGCAACTGTGCCTTGCGCAGAACTCTGCCAGTATTGCCTCCTCGAAAGCGCCCTGCTGGTTCAGGCGGGGAGGACTCACAATGACAATTCTGTCGGCAACGTCAATGGCCAGGGATTTCTCCCCACCGATAGTCAGGCGCACTGGCAAGCCCAACTCTATATCCTGCAGTAACATGGGCATCTGGCGGGCAAAATAATCCACCATAACCGACCAACCCCGAAGGTTTGCATCATGACCAGTAGCGTTTGCTTCCTCGCGAGCCAGTGTCGCTTCCGCAATATACGCATCTGCCAGATTCGTTAACGCAATGGCAGCAAAATCGCCTCGCAGTTCAGGTGAAGCATTCTGCAAATACTGTACCGTTCGCTGGAAGCGGGTCTGGCCCTCAGACTCCTGGGCCACGGCCATTTGCGCCGCACTGATACTACAAGCTGTGATTGCCCACACGAGCAGCCACGATGTGCACAGGACCGCCCGTCGGGCCCGCCTGTAACATGCGCCGGGACCAGCTGCATTCATGCTCGATTTCTCCCCAGTGAAAGTCGGGAACGAAGGTAACTATATGCGTATACGCCTAAAATAATGTACTTAAAAACAACAACTTGTATTTTTTTGCTGCCTGCCGAACACAGTTGGTCCGCCGCCGCCCATTCTGCTACATATGCCACACTTATGCGCATCCCGCTTCACTAAAGATACCAATAATGTTAGGTTATTTAATCAGGCAACGACCACGACAAGAGAATTTTATGAGCCAAGCGATGACCAGCCAACCGGGCAATACAGCCATGGTAGCTAGCCAGTACCTGCTCTCCCCACAACAGATTCATTTTTTTGAGACGTTTGGCTTCCTCAAGATTCCCGGACTTTTCGCCCACGACATCCATGAAATCATCGCAGGATTTGAGGACCTTTTCGGCAACCAGGACCAACCCGTCTGGGAAACCAATGCCGCCCTGCACGGTGAGGAACGGCGCCTCATCATCCCCGGATTCATCGAACAGTCACCGCGACTGGCACCGCTGCAGCACGACCCACGAGTTGTCGGCGTGGTACAGAGCATCCTCGGGCGCGAATTCAAGTGGGCGAGCAGCGACGGCAACCTGTTTTACTGCGAGAGCTACTGGCACCCGGACGATTATGCGGCGCCTCTTCACCACTACCACGTGAAGCTATCGTTCTATCTCGACGACCTGACTGGAGAGAACGGGGCCATCCGTATTATCCCGGGGAGCCACTTTCATCTGGATACCTTCTCCCGAACCTTGCGTAAGGACTTCAAGGACGCTGCCAGGATGGAAGAGCTTTTCGGGATAGCCGGTGGAGATATACCGTCCATTACCGTCGAAAGCATCCCCGGTGATCTCATCCTCTGGAACTTCCGCACCATCCACGGCAGCTACAACGGCGGTGAGCGACGACGCTTGTTCTCGATGAATTTTGGAGAATTGGTTCCTGGTACCCACGATGCGAATCAGGTCCCTAATAAACCCATCCCGGTCAGGAGCGCGCTCAGCAGCTGAGCCAGAGCGCCCTTGCGCTTGAAAATCCCGAGCACCTATCAGCTCAAGAAAGCCCTGATGTATCCCCGCAAGGTGTACATGCGCCATAAGGAAAAGCTCGAGCCGGGTTTTATGCGCAGTGCCATGGAGCTTCACTACTACCGGCCCGCCTTCTACAAATGGCTTGCGGCAATAAGCGCCAATCGACTGTTACTGCACGAGGCGGATATCGACTCGCACAGTATCGTTCTGGATGCGGGAGCTTATACCGGAGAGTGGGCGCAGGAAATAATGGACCGCTACGGTCCCACCATACACGCCTTCGAACCCGACCCGCGCAACTTCAAACAACTGGAAAAAAAGACGCGGGGAGATTCCCGCCTGATCCCCTATCACTTTGGCCTTGGCGACAAAAACGAAACTGTTCGTATGACGCTGGAGCATCTGGGATCATCAATATTTTCTGATACCAGTGGCAAGAACGGAGTGCCCTCGGCTGAAGTTGAAATCAGAGATATCGCTGATGTCTGGAAATTACTGGCACTGGATCGGGTTGAATTCATGAAAATCAATATCGAGGGTGCTGAATTTCCACTTCTTGAGCGAATGATAGAGGCCGATCTAATAAAAAAAGTGGATTGCTTTATGATTCAGTTTCACGAATGGCATCCGGGCGCCTATGGCAGACGAAGGAAGATCAGAAAGGCGATGCGCAAAACCCACAGGCTGGTTTGGGACTATCATTTTGTCTGGGAAAAATGGCAGCTAAAGTAATTTAGCGCACAAGCTGGTTTTAAATCCGCACCCATTTTTCCCAGACAAAATAGTAATCCCACTCCAAGCGATGCGTTTTCGATAGCTCTTCACGAATTCGCCGACGCTTGGCGTATGCGCCGGGGTGCCATTCGTGAAACTGAATCATAAAGCAATCCACGTTATTCAACAGGTTTGCCCTGATCATTTTGTCCAGGAGGGGGAACTCGGCCCCCTCGATATTGATTTTCATGAGATCAACGTGTCCGAGCTTCAGGTCACGCCACACTCTGTCGATTGCAGCAATATCAACCTTTATACGGGGCATACCCGAGTTACTGCTACGATCGTCACACATGGACGACCCAAGCCCATTCAATGTGAAATCCACTGTCAAATCCTCGTCGCCCAGGCCGTAGGGCAGGGGCTGGAGTTTAGGGTTACTGACGGCTTTCTGCTGTAGCAGCTCAAAGGACCTGGGATTGGGCTCGAATGCATAGATAACAGGGTCATAGCGGTCTACCATGTGCTGAGCCCAACTTCCGGTAAACGCGCCAACATCGACGAACCACGCTATCAGAATTAATGTCCGCATCGTGCAGGATATGCTTGTTGCCGATCGTCGCGCCGATAAAATGCAACATGGCAGGACGGTAGTAGTGAAGCTCCAGCATCGCCTTCATGGGCCCACTACTCTTCCTGTACTTCCAGCGCATGAACAGCGTGCGTGGCCACAACAACGCCTTCTTTATCTCATAGCTACTGGGAAAAATGCTTTTCATATCATTTTCAGGGAGTGTGACAAACGTTATCGCTGCCTCGGTCGGCAATGGTAGTATATCGAATCACCCCTGTCGACCAGAGAGACCCAATGCCATCGACTCGATCATCAATCCTTGATGATAAGTATTCGAAAGCAATACTGCTGCTTGCAATACTCTTTTTTTCCTGGCTGTTGAGTATCAAAAACTTCGTTGTCGATTGGACCAGTCCCACCAAAGAGTCGCAATCTTCAGTAACTCCCAACATCCTTTTGATTGTCGTCGACGACCTCGGCTACGACGATACGTCGGCGATCAACCCCGGCGGCCTGCCTACGCCGAATATCAAACAGCTGGCGCAGCAGGGAGTGACCTTTCGACGGCACTACGCAGACTCAACCTGCACCCCAAGCCGGGTAGCCATTTTGACCGGCCGCTATCCCGAGCGCTCGGGTTTTCGCCCTGTTGGGTCAGAAATTCCGGCGGAATTTTTGACCATTGCCGAGCAGCTAAAAGATGCCGGATACACAACCTACCTAACAGGCAAGTGGCATGCCGGCGAAGACAGGCCACAGGCCTGGCCACAAAATAAGGGTTTTGATCACTGGTTTGGATTTCTGAATCAATGGGAGCTTGCAGGAGAGGTCACGGAATCGAATAGAGGCCGCAGAAAGCCGACCTATCACGACCCGATGCTGCGAGAAGATGGCGGCGAACTGAAACGATACAGTGGCCATCTTACTGATATCCTGACGGACCACACCATTCAAAAACTGGGGCAATTGCAAGCATCCGGGAAACCCTGGTTTCTATACCACGCATTTCTGGCACCTCATCACCCGATACAACCCGCCGAGCGTTATGCGAGGAATTTTCCAGATACACCGCAAGGCAGATACACAGCACTGGTCACCCAACTTGACGATGCCATTGGTAGAATTCTTGGCGCCATCGACAGAAAGAACACACTGGTGGTATTTGTCAGTGATAACGGTGGCACAAATGCAGAGAGAAACAACAATTTTCCGTTTTTTGGCAAAAAGGGCGAGATGTACGAGGGCGCCTTTCGCACTCCACTGATAGTGAGTTGGCCAGAATTTATCCCACAGGGACGAGCCATCGATCACGTGGTTATGAATGTTGATCTATATCCAACCCTGCTCGCGGCGGCACACAGGCAAGCACCAGAGGATCTGGATGGAAAAAACCTGTGGCCACTATTTCTGGAAGACAACCCGATCAACGACCGCAGCAGGAGCTGGGAGGTCTATAGTGAGAATGTTAATGCACTGAGCTACAGTTTTTTGTCCGCATCGGGCGACTGGCGCCTCGCCAGTATCCAGGGCCATCCGCCAAGTTTATTCAACTTGTCCGACAAGCCTTCAGGCGAAGTGGATGTAGCCGTTGAACATCAGGCAACCGTCTCCACTTTCACCTCGGAATTTTGGCGGGACCACTGGGACAAGAGCCGTATTGCAGTGAAAGAGCAAACCGGAAGCAGTGACGCTCAAACTCTTTATGCGGGATTTGACGCGATGCGCACACCCTATCAGTACGGATTTGCTATTGGTCTCGAAATCGGTCCGCTACCCTCGACACTGATCCAATCACCCGACAGTCCATATTATGTATTGGCCGGGCAGAAGGACGTTTGGGAGTTAAGGTACATACCCGCTCAAGGCCTGGAGTGGCACCTGGGCAATGCGGTCCTCAGAGACCCCTACTTTGAACCCTCACAGTGCAACGCAGTTATTTTGACCGGCTACTTTCAGCCGCGGGGACATATCGTAAAACGTGAGCCCAGATCCCAGATAAAACTCTATTCTTCCGGTTTTTTACGCGACGCCAATAGCGATATAGCTTATAGACCGGCCGATGACGAAAAACTTCGAAGCCCTACCTTTGTGAACTTCCATGGCAAGGCGAAGTTTTCAAATATGATGCTCAGCTCTTTCGCCGATAGCTACTCACCGCGGTTATTGCCGCAGTATCTGGATGTATATACGTCCTTATACCGCGATCAAAAGCTGTCCCTGGCGGATGTCAGAATGATGGATGACGAACTGTGCAACTGATGCCATCACGTGCCGTGCAGTGACTGTCGACAGGACAAGAGATCAGTCCCCCGTCCATATTGTTTTACCGGGCAGATACACTAAAGGCCTTGCAGTCACTGAGGATACAAGCTGAAAGCATGCAGTCGCCGTTAACTCCGTATAAGGCCTAATCTCACCCAAAAATGTATAGAATGCGTTAAACTTGCATGAATTTCGCATTTATCGTGACTGTTCTTGACAGTCCGGAGCCTTAGATGCCATCATTTTTTCCAATTATCCTGCAGTGAGAGCTTCATGTTCCTGACTATTGACATCGAGATCACCAATCGATGTAACGCAACCTGCCATTTTTGCCCGCGCGACGCCACACCACACCAGGGAATTATGGATGTAGAAACTTTCGACAAGGCATTGGCTCGCGCTGTCGAGTACCGTCAGGTCGTGAAGGAGGTGTCAGGCCTGGAGGTTACAGTCAGCCTTTGTGGTTTGGGTGAGCCGCTTATCAATAGAAATACCGTTTCTTTCGTCGAGAAGGTCAAACGCGCAGGCTTCAAGTGCTCCATGTCTTCCAACGGGGCTTTGCTTACGGAAGATAAGGCCCATGCCCTTCTGAACGCAGGGCTGGACGAAATCTACCTCAATATCTCCGACATTGACGAGGAGTATGAGCGGATCTATAACCTGCCGTTTGATCGCACTTGCGAAAACGTTACTCGATTTGCAGCATTGGCGCAGGGCCGATGTACGCCGGTAATCATCCTCGTTGATCACCGTAATGACAGGGAGCACCTCAAGGCCATGGAGGCCTTCTGGCGCGAGCGCGGTTTAAAGAATTTCCACGACTACAGTGTAATAAATCGCGGAGGCGCGCTATTCGTTGAACACATGCAGTTTGAGCAGTACGCCGAGATGGTTCAGGCCCGCCACGAGTTGACCGAGGGTGGAGCACAGCCGCTATGCGGCGCGCCGTGGGGCTTCCTGTTCATTGGGTATGATGGCAACTACTACCTGTGCTGTTCGGACTGGCGCAAACAGGCCAGTCTGGGTTCAGTCTTCGATTACAGCTTCCTTCAGGTTACCCGGCAAAAGTTGGCAATGGTCGTGAGCCGCGAACCGGTATGCAAGACCTGCAACCACGATCCTATCAATATGCTTACCGAGGAACTGCGGGCACTTAATCGTGGCGAGGTCTCAGCGGAAGAAGTGGATAAAATGCGGCAGTCGCTGCGAGCAGTGAGCCAGGAGATTGATGTTGCCCTGGGCGAATTGCTCAAATATGGTGATCGCCATCCTCAAGGTATGCTTGCCGCAAATATGATACCCGTGGTCGCTACGATTTAACCATTTCTCGTCGAAATAAATTTTCCTGCATAGCGCAGCCAATCTGCTGCCATGTTCACCACTTCACATAATTAGGTAGTTTTCAAAAAGTATGGAAGACAGTCGCCAGATTGAAAACCTGATCTACCGCTATGCAGAACTGATCGACGGCGGCGATCTTGACGGAGTAGCAGAGCTGTTTCGCCAGGCCGAAATCATTTCGACGGCTCACAACGTTCGGCGCCAGGGATTCGATGAAGTATTGCAGATGTATACGCTTTCGTGCCGCTTGTATGAAACAACAGGCACACCGCTCACCAAGCACCTCACGACCAACGTGATTATCGAACTGGATGAGAATGGTAAAGAGGCCAGCGCGCGCTCCTACTACACGGTTCTGCAGGCAACAGACTCCCTGGCACTGCAGCCTATAATCTCCGGGAGATACAAGGATCGCTTCCGGAAGGTCGAAGCGCAGTGGATGTTCGCGAGCCGGGAAATGATCGTCGATTTGGTCGGCGATTGCTCGGCTCATCTGCTCTATGATTCCAGTGGTCTCTGACAAACCACTGAGTTCTATGGCTGGATCTTCAATACCTGCTTCTCTTCTATACTCAAAGGAACGATGGTGGCCCATCCAGAAGCCGCGACTGGAGAAGGGGCTTTTGTGACGGATATCAGCGAAACACCACTGCCACAGCCGTTGCTTCAACCCCATTCAGGCACTACTTCTTCCTGTACTTATTTGATTGTCTTCTACTATACTAGCCGACCGGATAACTGCGCCGCGGCTAGTGGATAGTTCATGGCAGTCAACATTAACATCGACATAGAAGCGACAAATCGCTGTAACGCTGTTTGTCACTTCTGTCCCCGTGATGCAACTCCGCACCAGGGCCACATGTCAATGGCGACTTTTGATCAAACCTTGTATCGAGCCCTTGAATTCCAGGGCACAAGGCGGCAGGACTCGTCCCTGGATGTCCAGCTCAGACCCAACATCTGCGGTCTTGGCGAACCACTTATCAACCCGAATACGCCCGAGTTTATCCGCAAGATACGGGCTGCGGGCTTCACGTCTTGTGGTATGTCCAGCAACGGCGCTCTCCTCAATGAACGAAGAGGCAACGCCATACTCGAAGCAGGCGTAACCAGCGTCAACATCAATATCTCTGACCTGGGCGAGGAATACGAGAGAATTTATAATCTTCCCTACGAAGAGACACGCGACAACATAATTCGTTTCATCGGCAACTCCGGCGCCGACTGCGAAGTACAGATCGTCCTGGTTAACCACAGAGAGGACCCGGATCATACAGCACGTATGGAAGATTTCTGGCGCAGTCACGGCGTCACACACTTTATGAAATATGATGTGATCAACCGCGGCGGTGCACTTTTCGTAGACCATATGCAGTATGAGCAGTTTGCCGAACGTCGAGCCGCAGAACGACTGATGGACGAAAGTGGACGGAAGTGGATCTGCCCGGTTCCCTACCTCTCTGTATTTATCGGATATGACGGCCTTTATTATCTGTGCTGCTCCGACTGGAAGAAGGAGGCACCCATGGCCAGCGTTTTCGAGGCATCTATCCTCGCGATCAGTGAGCAAAAATTGCACCACGTCACCAGCAGGGAACCAGTGTGTCGATCGTGTAACCACGATCCACTTAACGCTGTAACAGACAAAATTCGAGCCGTCAAAGCCGGGGATGCCTCCCAGGCTGACCTTGATCAAATGGTTGAAACTTTTACCAGAGAGAGCGATGTTTCATTCCGGGCTGTGGCGTCTGCTATGGAATTCGTGCCACAGGTTCGTCCCAGTCATTTAGAAGTCAAAGGTAAACGCCTGATTCCTGTCCTTGCCACCTGACACATGGGGAAATATCTGCCCCGGCAATTCAACAATCAGGTTCGCACTGCTACAATCTGGATCTTCCCAAATCGAAATTAGCTGATGACCCCTCCCGGTGGTAATAAATTTCTCTTCATTCATGTGATGAAGACTGGTGGAACCTCATTTGCGGACATCGTTGGCGCCAATTTCTCTCCCAGCGAACGTTATCCCGATGCATGTGTGGCCGGCAATGCAGAAATTTTTCGCCGTATAGAGGCATACCTGTTCGTACCGGGACTCGTTGCCGATGTAAATGCACTCAGTGGAAAGCTTCGTTTGGTGCGTGGGCACGTTCCCTATGCTGTACGCTCACTTCTTCAGAATTCATATGTCGCAATGACGCTGCTACGTAACCCTGTTGATCGAACATTGTCCTACCTCACGCACTGTCGGCGATATCACGCCGAACACCACAAATTGGAGCTCGAGGATATCTATGAAGATCCCTGGTTTTACGCAACTTTTATTCAGAACTACCAGTGCAAGATATTCTCTATGACTGCACAGGAGTCTCTGGCCGAGGATAGGCTTGTAGACAATTCGCCAAGATTACCGCCACGACAAGAATTGGGAGATGGACAACACCTCTCCCCTGATATCCAATTGCTTCGGGACCGCTCTCCCGGTCGTGTTTCCCTGGAATGTTTCGCAGCCAGTACCGGAGTTATCCGGGTAGATGATAAGCGACTGGCGATTGCAAAGGAGAACCTGTCCGCTGTCGAAGTTGTGGGCGTCACTGAACACTACGATCGCTTTCTCAGGCAACTCATTGATCGCTATGACTGGCAGATCAAGTCTATTCCTCATCGCCATGCCGGAGAGCGGGATGCAATCTCTCCTGAATTTCGAAATCGCATTGCTTTTGACAATGCTTTTGACATGGAACTGTACGAGTATGCCAAGTCACTTTCTACCTGAGTTCACGAAGTTCGTATTGGCAGGCATCAAATTATGATCCGTTCGATAATTTTCGGGTTGGCCAAGTGATTACCCGATGAATAGCTTTTGTATGTTGTTGTCTCTTCGTGAGGTTATTAGGGATCGCAGCTACCTGCCAACAACTCAACTTCCAATCTGGAGTACGGAAAATGATAAGCCTGTGGAGTGACGAGATTGCCGCTGCCTTTACCAATGATGACCTTGCCATGCGAGTGTACACATCACGGCTTTTGGGTTCGAATGAGGACCTCGTTATGCATGGCGGAGGCAACACATCAGTCAAGTCGACCACCAACGACTTTTTTGGTAATGAGCTCGAAGTCCTGTATGTAAAGGGCAGCGGCTGGGATCTTAAAACTATTGAAAAGCCCGGCTTCCCCGCCATCAGGCTGAAGGAGACCAGAATGTTGGCGGATCTGGAAACACTTTCTGACCCAGACATGACGCGACAATTGCGCGCGCTTATGCTGGACCCATCAGCACCATCACCCTCGGTTGAAGCCATCCTTCACGCCATCCTGCCTGCGAAATTCATCGACCATACTCACGCCGACGCAGTGGTGACCCTGAGCAACAATCCGCGTGGCGAAAAGATCCTCGCCGAGATGTTCCCGGACTGCCTGGTACTTCCTTATATCATGCCCGGTTTCATTCTCTCCAGGCAGGTCAATATGGCGATCAAAGCCCACGATCCCAGTCAGTACAAGGGTATTATCCTGATGCACCACGGTGTCTTCACCTACAACGACAGCGCCAAAATCGCCTATGAAAATATGATTGAGTTGGTCTCAAGGGCCGAAGATTATATTGCTTTAAAAGGCGTAGCGACGCTTGCGTTAGCGCAGCACAAGGTCGATCTACTTGACCTGGCCCGGATTCGCAAAGCCGTGTCGGCAGCTCGTGGTAGCGCCCAACTGGCAATGCTCGATCAAACACCTGAAGCACAGGGCTATGCCAGTCTGGACAATGTCGGCGATATAGCGACTCGCGGTCCGATAACGCCTGACCACGTTATTCGCACCAAGCGAGTACCGGTCATTATCAGCGCCAAACCCACTGTCGGTGTTCCGGAGATCGATCAATATGTCGCAGATTACAAAGGCTATTTCGAGACCAATGGCAGTCCACAGCTGCAGATACTCGACCCGGCACCACGCGTTGGCATCTGGCGAAATGCTGGCTCCCTTGCTTTTGGCAGCAGCGTCAAGGAGTGCAATATCATTGCCGATATCGCCCGGCATACGCGGTGGGCAGTCCAGACAGGCGAGTCAATAGGTGGCTGGCAGGCTCTCCCGGAGAAAGACATATTCGATCTGGAGTACTGGGTGCTGGAACAAGCCAAGCTGGGAAAAAGTGATGGGGCTGGCAAGCCGCACCAGGGCAAAGTGGCCCTCGTTACAGGGGCCAACAGCGGAATAGGCAAGGCGAGTTGTGAAGTGCTTGCAGCTGACGGGGCCGTGGTTATCGGACTGGATATCAACCCCGCCGTGGTCGATCAACTCAACCGGGGCGGAATGACAGGCATGGTGTGTGACCTAACCGACAGCAAATCCATTGCGGCTATCAGTAGATCGTGTGATCACGCTTTACGGCGGACTTGATATCGCAGTATGCAATGCCGGTATTTTTAAATCCGGTGAGCGCATAGAAAGTCACACAGAGCAGACCTGGGACCAAACCCTCGCCATTAACCTTACGGCCACGCAACGCTTTATGACCGCGACGATTCCCTACCTTAAGCTCGGCGTGGAGCCTTCAATTCTCGTCGTTGGTTCGCGTAACTTTACCGCTCCCGGACCCGGTGCTGCGGCCTACTCCGTCAGCAAAGCAGGTATTACCCAACTTGCCAGGGTGGCCGCACTTGAACTGGCTGCAGATGGTGTTCGGGTTAATGTGGTGCATCCCGACGCAGTGTTTGATACAGCATTGTGGACTGAGGACGCCCTGGCCAACTCTGCCGCCCGTTACGGTATGAGCATAGCGCAATACAAAACAAAAAATTTGCTAAAAAGAGAAATACACTCTGTGGATGTAGCTCGACTACTCTCCGCTATGGCAAGCGATGTTTTCGCTGCGACAACTGGAGCACAGATACCCATCGATGGCGGTAGCGATAGGGTGGTTTAGTGCGTGTTTACGATAGGGGGTTTCTGTCCGGCCATAAAAAAATCCCGCGCTACGGAGTAAGGCGGGATTGGGATTAAAGCCTGGCGATGACCTACTCTCACATGGGGAGACCCCACACTACCATCGGCGATGCATCGTTTCACTTCTGAGTTCGGGATGGGTTCAGGTGGTTCCAATGCTCTATGGTCGCCAGGCAAACTGGCTCGATTGTCCCCGGTCTTACCTGCCTGCGGCAGTGCCTGGTGGCAATCAACTAAGGCGGTAAATCAAGCTGTCTGTTCTTGTGTTAAACACCGGACCTGTCACAACACCCGTCGTCTCTGTCTTCTTCGTCTCTTCAACAAATAACTTGGATTATATGGTCAAGCCTCACGGGCAATTAGTACTGGTTAGCTCAACGCCTTACAACGCTTACACACCCAGCCTATCAACGTCGTAGTCTTCGACGGCCCTTCAGGGGACGTAAAGTCCCAGGGAGAACTAGTCTTGGGAGGGGCTTCGCGCTTAGATGCTTTCAGCGCTTATCCTGTCCGAACGTAGCTACCGGGCAATGCCACTGGCGTGACAACCCGAACACCAGGGGTTCGTCCACTCCGGTCCTCTCGTACTAGGAGCAGCTTCCCTCAATTCTCCAACGCCCACGGCAGATAGGGACCGAACTGTCTCACGACGTTCTAAACCCAGCTCGCGTACCACTTTAAATGGCGAACAGCCATACCCTTGGGACCGGCTTCAGCCCCAGGATGTGATGAGCCGACATCGAGGTGCCAAACACCGCCGTCGATGTGAACTCTTGGGCGGTATCAGCCTGTTATCCCCGGAGTACCTTTTATCCGTTGAGCGATGGCCCTTCCATACAGAACCACCGGATCACTAAGACCTACTTTCGTACCTGCTCGTCTTGTCAGACTCGCAGTCAAGCGCGCTTGTGCCTTTACACTAACCTCACGATTTCCGACCGTGATTAGCGCACCTTCGTGCTCCTCCGTTACTCTTTGGGAGGAGACCGCCCCAGTCAAACTACCCACCACACACTGTCCCCGGTCCCGATAAGGGACCTGGGTTAGAACCCCAACATTACCAGGCTGGTATTTCAAGGTTGGCTCCACGATGGCTGGCGCCACCGCTTCAAAGCCTCCCAGCTATCCTACACAAGTAAGGTCAAAGTCCAGTGTGAAGCTATAGTAAAGGTTCACGGGGTCTTTCCGTCTAGCCGCGGGTACACTGCATCTTAACAGCGATTTCAATTTCACTGAGTCTCGGGTGGAGACAGTGTGGCCATCGTTACGCCATTCGTGCAGGTCGGAACTTACCCGACAAGGAATTTCGCTACCTTAGGACCGTTATAGTTACGGCCGCCGTTTACCGGGGCTTCGATCAAGAGCTTCTCCGAAGATAACCCCATCAATTAACCTTCCGGCACCGGGCAGGCGTCACACCCTATACGTCCACTTACGTGTTTGCAGAGTGCTATGTTTTTAATAAACAGTCGCAGCCACCTGGTTACTTCGACCAGCCTCAGCTCAGGGAGCAAGTCCCATCACCAAAGCCGGCGTACCTTCTCCCGAAGTTACGGTACCATTTTGCCTAGTTCCTTCACCCGAGTTCTCTCAAGCGCCTTGGTATTCTCTACCTGATCACCTGTGTCGGTTTACAGTACGGTTCCTTGTTATCTGAAGCTTAGAAGCTTTTCTTGGAAGCATGGCATCAACCACTTCATCCTGGCTCTCACCAGAACTCGTCATCAGCTCTCAGCCTTAAGGAGTCCCGGATTTACCTAAGATCCCAGCCTACAACCTTAAACAGGGACAACCAACACCCTGATGGCCTAGCCTACTCCGTCCCTCCATCGCAATAACAAGAAGTGCAGGAATATTAACCCGCTTCCCATCGACTACGCATTTCTGCCTCGCCTTAGGGGCCGACTCACCCTGTCCCGATTAGCGTTGGACAGGAAACCTTGATCTTCCGGCGAGGGGGTTTTTCACCCCCTTTATCGTTACTCATGTCAGCATTCGCACTTCTGATACCTCCAGCAAACCTCCCGGTTCACCTTCAACGGCTTACAGAACGCTCCTCTACCATGCATATAAATATGCATCCGCAGCTTCGGTTACCAATTTAGCCCCGTTATATCTTCCGCGCAGGCCGACTCGACTAGTGAGCTATTACGCTTTCTTTAAAGGATGGCTGCTTCTAAGCCAACCTCCTAGCTGTCTAAGCCTTCCCACATCGTTTCCCACTTAACTGGTATTAGGGACCTTAGCTGGCGGTCTGGGTTGTTTCCCTTTTGACGACGGACGTTAGCACCCGCCGTGTGTCTCCCGCGATTGTACTCCTGGGTATTCGGAGTTTGCATGGGGTTGGTAAGTCGGGATGACCCCCTAGCCCAAACAGTGCTCTACCCCCCAGGGTAAGACGCGAGGCTCTACCTAAATAGATTTCGAGGAGAACCAGCTATCTCCGGGCTTGATTAGCCTTTCACTCCGAGCCACAGGTCATCTCCGTCATTTTTCAACAGACGTGAGTTCGGTCCTCCAGTTGATGTTACTCAACCTTCAACCTGCCCATGGCTAGATCGCCCGGTTTCGGGTCTATTGCCTGCAACTATGACGCCCTATTAAGACTCGGTTTCCCTACGCCTCCCCTAAACGGTTAAGCTTGCTACAGACAATAAGTCGCTGACCCATTATACAAAAGGTACGCAGTCACAGAACAAGTCTGCTCCCACTGCTTGTACGTATACGGTTTCAGGTTCTATTTCACTCCCCTCTCCGGGGTTCTTTTCGCCTTTCCCTCACGGTACTGGTTCACTATCGGTCAGTCAGTAGTATTTAGCCTTGGAGGATGGTCCCCCCATCTTCAATCAGGATAACACGTGTCCCGACCTACTTGTCGCAAGCTCAGTACCACAACCAGGTTTTCGTGTACGGGGCTATCACCCTCTATCGCCGGACTTTCCAGACCGTTCCACTAACCCAATCGCTATCACTTGCAGGCTACTCCCCGGTCGCTCGCCGCTACTGGGGGAATCTCAATTGATTTCTATTCCTAAGGGTACTTAGATGTTTCAGTTCCCCTCGTTCGCTCCTTACACCTATGTATTCAGTGCAAGGTACCTGGCTTACACCAGGTGGGTTTCCCCATTCGGACATCTCCGGATCAAAGTCTGTTTGCCGACTCCCCGAAGCTTTTCGCAGGCTACAACGTCCTTCATCGCCTCTGACTGCCAAGGCATCCACCGTATACGCTTAGTCACTTGACCATATAACCGAAGTTATCTGTTTCTCCCACAAGAGATCCGCCATTTTCAAACCACAAAAACAACGTCCAAGAAGACAGTTCCCCGACCCCCTTAACACAGGCCAGGTACTTAGTAGATGTACACCGATCACAGTGCACACCCGCCGGATGTTGTGACGCTTAAGTCACAGTGTTTATTACAACTCGTTTGACAGCGGGGAATTGAAACCCGCCATCAAAGAACAATTATCTATGAACCGCATGACCCACCTCCACGAAGTGCCCCATGTCAGCTCAAAGACTCAGCTTGATTTACCTTGTTAAAGAACAATCCGGTTGTTAAAACCAGACAAAAACACACCCACAGTGCGCTTGTGTCTGACTCCAGTGATGCGTTTTTCCCAAGCTAAAAGAGATGGTGGAGCTATGCGGGATCGAACCGCAGACCTCCTGCGTGCAAGGCAGGCGCTCTCCCAGCTGAGCTATAGCCCCAAATAAGTCCTGTCAGCAACCACGAACTTGCCAGGTAAGCCAAATCGTTCTGCAGAACAGGGCGATCTGGTAGGCCTGGGCAGATTTGAACTGCCGACCTCACCCTTATCAGGGGTGCGCTCTAACCAACTGAGCTACAGGCCTGTTGACTGGTCTGCCACTCGTGATGTCTTTCGCATCAACCGTATAAGATGAAGACAAATGTGTGAGCACTCATCAGGTAGCGCCAACATCGTTTAAGGAGGTGATCCAGCCCCAGGTTCCCCTAGGGCTACCTTGTTACGACTTCACCCCAGTCATGAATCACTCCGTGGTGATCGCCCCCCCGAAGGTTAGGCTAACCACTTCTGGAGCAACCCACTCCCATGGTGTGACGGGCGGTGTGTACAAGGCCCGGGAACGTATTCACCGTGGCATTCTGATCCACGATTACTAGCGATTCCGACTTCACGGAGTCGAGTTGCAGACTCCGATCCGGACTACGAAACGTTTTGTGGGATTGGCTCCAGCTCGCGCTTTTGCTGCCCTCTGTGCGTTCCATTGTAGCACGTGTGTAGCCCAGGTCGTAAGGGCCATGATGACTTGACGTCGTCCCCACCTTCCTCCGGTTTGTCACCGGCAGTCTCCTTAGAGTTCCCACCATTACGTGCTGGCAACTAAGGACAAGGGTTGCGCTCGTTACGGGACTTAACCCAACATCTCACGACACGAGCTGACGACAGCCATGCAGCACCTGTCTCAGAGCTCCCGAAGGCACCAATCCATCTCTGGAAAGTTCTCTGGATGTCAAGACCTGGTAAGGTTCTTCGCGTTGCATCGAATTAAACCACATGCTCCACCGCTTGTGCGGGCCCCCGTCAATTCATTTGAGTTTTAACCTTGCGGCCGTACTCCCCAGGCGGTCTACTTATTGCGTTAGCTGCGCCACTAAGAAATCAAGTCTCCCAACGGCTAGTAGACATCGTTTACGGCGTGGACTACCAGGGTATCTAATCCTGTTTGATCCCCACGCTTTCGCACCTCAGCGTCAGTATCGAGCCAGGAGGCCGCCTTCGCCACTGGTATTCCTCCATATATCTACGCATTTCACCGCTACACATGGAATTCTACCTCCCTCTCTCGTACTCTAGTCGGCCAGTATCAACTGCAGTTCCCAGGTTGAGCCCGGGGCTTTCACAGCTGACTTAACAAACCGCCTACGCGCGCTTTACGCCCAGTAATTCCGATTAACGCTCGCACCCTCCGTATTACCGCGGCTGCTGGCACGGAGTTAGCCGGTGCTTATTCTGTGGGTAACATCACAGGTAGCCGCTATTAACGCCTACCCTTTTCTCCCCACTTAAAGTGCTTTACAACCCGAAGGCCTTCTTCACACACGCGGCATGGCTGCGTCAGGGTTGCCCCCATTGCGCAATATTCCCCACTGCTGCCTCCCGTAGGAGTCTGGGCCGTGTCTCAGTCCCAGTGTGGCTGATCATCCTCTCAGACCAGCTAAGGATCGTCGCCTTGGTGAGCCTTTACCTCACCAACAAGCTAATCCTACGCAGGCTCATCTGATAGCGCGAGGCCCGAAGGTCCCCCGCTTTCCCCCGTGGGGCGTATGCGGTATTAGCTTGAGTTTCCCCAAGTTGTCCCCCACTACCAGGTAGATTCCTACGCGTTACTCACCCGTCCGCCGCTCTACTCAGCCCGAAAGCCTTTCGCGCTCGACTTGCATGTGTTAGGCCTGCCGCCAGCGTTCAATCTGAGCCATGATCAAACTCTTCAGTTTAATCTTTAACCTCTGCCTCAACGAGACAAGAGGGGAGGATTACGTGGTTAACCCCACTTCATCCTCCAAATCCAAGGCTCAGATACAATTCGAAAATCAAAAATTACTATGAATTAATGAGTCACTTGTTGTACCTGAATAGTTGTGACAACTATCCCAACAAGTGCCCACACATCTGTCTTCATCTTCTTGTTAAACAACATTCGATACCGCCAGGGCTCGAATAGCCGGTGAGGTCGTGCCTCATCCGGGAGGCGTATTATACCGATCACCATCACCATGGCAACCATAAATTCCAATCTACGCCGAGTTTTTTACCTCGGGCCTCGTCCCGCAAGTTTTATATAAACTTTTGAAACATCGTGAGTTTTGAGCGTGGCCCAAGGATTCCCAACCATGAGGACGCGGGACTATACGCACAGCACTTTAGATGAGCAAGGAATTTCGTTGGGGAATACGGCGATACGAATTTCTCCAAATTCAGCACTTTTTTCCACCTGCCCTAACGCACCTCGAACAGGTGGTATTTTTTCTTACCCAGCCTGACGAGATAGAAACGACCGAAAATAGCTTCGGCAAGGGAGAAACAGGCGGCCAATGAGCCGTTATCCTCCAGACCCAAAACCCGATCGTTAACAGTTACTGCATTGCGACCCAAAGCATCTTTCACTTGCTTGCCGGAACTTACCATCCCAGCATCCGTAAGCATCTGGGTAAGCGTTGCAGGAAAATCAGTGCGCGCAATGGTGCTGGCGGGCAATCCATCCTGGCGAAGTTGCAGAACATCACCTTCCGCAAGCGCCGCGATAGTGCCACTGAACAGGGACTCGGTAATCCGCTCGGCCGCGTCCAGCCCATCCTGCCCGTGCACCAACCGCGTAACCTCCCGTGCCAGCACCGCCTGCGCCTCGGGACGACCCATGCGCTCGGCATCGGAGCGCTCAATGGCGTCGATTTCTTCCACATCAAGAAAAGTAAAATATTTCAAGTACTTGTAGACATCAGCGTCCGGAGTCCCCAACCAGAACTGGTAAAATGCATAGGGAGATGTACGCTGCCCATCCAGCCAGACCGTACCGGCTTCTGTCTTGCCAAACTTGGTACCATCGGCCTTTGTAATTAAAGGCATGGTCAGGCCGAAAACCTGATTGCCGTGCAGTCGGCGGGTGAGATCGATACCCCCAGTGATATTTCCCCACTGGTCAGAGCCGCCCAACTGCAGTCCGCAGCCAAAGCGCCTGTTAAGCTCCGCGAAGTCGTAGGATTGCAGAATCATGTACGCAAATTCGGTAAAGCTTATACCACTGCCGTCGCGCTCAATGCGCTGCTTTACCGACTCTTTCTGAATCATTGCGTTGACCGAGAAATGCTTGCCGACATCGCGCAGGAACGTTAATACATCCAGCCCCGCAGTCCAGTCAAGGTTGTTCACTACCTCGGCAGAAACCGCGCCGGCCTCAAAATCGATGAATCGAGAAACCTGACTCTTGATTTTCTCCACCCAGCCGCTAATTACGTCCGGGGTATTCAACTGCCTCTCCTGGGCCTTGAAACTTGGGTCACCAATCAAGCCTGTGGCGCCACCCACCAGTGCCAGCGGCTTATGTCCGGCCAACTGAAAGCGCCGTAACATCAGCAAAGGCACCAGTGTGCCTATATGCAAACTGTCTGCAGTAGGGTCAAAACCGCAATATACGGTTCGGACACCCCCCTCAAGCCAGCGCGGAAGATCGTCTTCTCCCGCTACCTGAAAGATCAGACCACGGGCGCGAAGATCATCGAGTAGAGCTCTGCTCATGGGGTTCGTTCCGAATTGATCAATTCTATAGAAAACAGCGGGCGCCAACGATACAACACCGCACCTCAAAAGTAAGCCCCGCTCATTAACATGGAGGTTGAAATCTGTGATTATTCACATATACTGGCGCTTCCAAATACAAAGTAGATTTTCAAGGCCATGCCAGAAGCGAAACACCCGCGAGGGGTTGCTATTACTTTAAATTATCCAACTCCCAGGCTGCCATGGCCAAACATACTTTTTCTGGCAGTGCTTGCGATCTTTGCATATAACGCTATCGCCATACTGAACACACCCGTTGACAGCAATCAACGCGAACAGTGGGCCCATTTCGACCAGCAATTGCTCGCCATTAACATTAAACAGCAAACTGCATTAAGCAAAATCGCCCTCAGCTCGATCCCGGACAGGCTCGTCCTGTCACTTACCCCGCCACCGCCCTCCTGGCTGGATCAGAAGGTAAAAACCGGTGACACCCTGTCCCTGATATTCAAACGCGCCGGCTACAACGACGAGGATGTTCAAAACGTCATCAGCACGTCACATGACGGTGAAGCACTCGAGCGAATTTTTCCAGGCCAAACCATCGCCTTCCAGGCAGATGACTCCGGCGAGATGGTGGGTGTGCGCTACATCAAATCACCGCTGGAAACGATTACCTACATGCGAACCGATGCCGGGTTTGAAAGCCACGTGGAAACTCGCTCCCCCGAACCCAGGGAGGCCTGGACAACTGGAGTAATCACCTCTTCGCTGTTTCTTGCCGGTCAGGAAGCAGGCCTATCCCAAAGCATGATTTTGAAAATGGCCAACATTTTTGGCGGTGTTGTTGACTTTGCACTCGACCCTCGCAGGGGCGACACCATGCAACTGGTGTATGAAGAGCTGTACGTGGATGGTAAGAAATTCAGCGACGGGGAGATCATCGCTGCTTCCTTCACCAATCAAGGCGAAACATTTAATGCTTTTCGTTACACCGATGCCAACGGCGAAACAAATTATTACAACGAGGAGGGGGTTAACATGCACAAAACCTTCCTCATGGCCCCGCTAGACATCACCAACGTCAGTTCCGACTTTAACATGCACCGCATGCACCCCATCTACAAGATCACTCGCCCGCATCTGGGGACCGATTATGCGGCCCCCACGGGCACGCCTGTGTATGCTGCCGGGGATGGCCGTGTAATCCAGGCGGGGTACAACAATACCATGGGGAATTTTGTCGTCATCCAGCACAGCGATGAATACACCACCAAATATTTGCACCTGCAGAAGCGTATGGCTGATGCGGGGCAACGTGTGTCCCAGCATCAGGTCATCGGAGCAGTCGGTTCCACCGGGGCAGCCACGGGCCCACACCTGCATTATGAGTTCCTGGTAAAAGGCGTGCATCACAACCCTCGCACCATCGCCAATGAACTACCAAAGGCAAGTGTACTGCCGAAAAAAGAATTGGCGAATTTCCGCAAGGCAATCAACAAGGCCAACTTGCAGCTGGCAGCCCTGCGCTCTCAAAATCATTTAGCAATGATCGATACAGCCGAATCAGTCACCGCACGAAACTAGCTTGCGTACCGATCATCCACTTTATGTCGGCTTAATGTCCGGCACCAGTGTGGATGCTATCGATAGCGCACTGGTGCAATGTCGCAGGGAGGGCGTGGCCATTGTTGCCACCCATCAACACGCTATTCCTCCCGACATAAAAAAGCGAATTGCAGCAATAAGCCATGCAGGCGCCAACGAAATCGAACGCCTGGGCGTGCTGGATAGAGCGCTTGGCCTGTTGTTCGCCGAAGCCACGATACATTTGCTGGCAGAGGCCAAGGTAACGCCTGCACAGGTCAGGGCTATAGGCAGTCACGGACAGACCGTTCGTCACCGGCCGCCCTCAGCAACGACTCGCGCTGCGGAGAGCTTCACCCTGCAAATTGGGGATCCGAACACCATCGCCGAGCATACCGGCATTACCACAGTTGCTGATTTCAGGCGCAGGGATATCGCTGCGGGAGGCGAAGGTGCGCCGCTGGCGCCGGCCTTCCATGCAGCAGCCTTCTCCAAACCTGGTGTGAATCGCGCTATCGTTAATATCGGTGGAATTGCCAACGCCAGTTTTCTGGAGGGAACTGAACTCCGGGGGGGATTCGATACCGGCCCCGGGAATACCCTTCTGGATCATTGGATTTTTCGTCACCGTGGGGAACCCTACGACGTCAACGGTCAGTGGTCGGCGGCAGGACAAATCCATCAGGCGCTGTTGGAGAAACTTCTGGCGCACCACTATTTCCATAAAACAGGGCCTCGCAGCACAGGCAAGGAAGAATTCAATCTCGCCTGGCTGGATAGCCACCTCGTCGAGTTCGATAACATCACGTCGGTGGACGTTCAGGCCACGCTGGTGGAACTCACCAGCACCAGTATCTCGAGGGCGATCCGGAGCAATCCGCTCATTGTCTCTGAGATTTATGTTTGCGGTGGAGGGTCCCATAACTCGCACCTGATGCAGCGTCTGGCAGAGCAATTGGCACCAGCAACCGTGGCGAGTACCTCGGCAATCGGAATGGACCCGGATTGGGTGGAAGCGGCAACGTTTGCGTGGCTTGCCAGCCGCACAATCGAGGGCCTGGCTGGAAATTCGTCCGCCGTAACTGGAGCGGCCGGAGCCCGGGTACTAGGGGGAATATACCCGGGCGGGGTCTCAAAACATTAGTAGTGCCTGTTCTTTGGCAGCCATTTACTGCTGCACGTCCGTAAGCAACTGGCTCAGAGAGGGCCACCAAGGAATATTTGCGAGGGCCCCGGAAGAGTTTAGATTGAGAAAGATGAACCACAGCCACAAGTGGCTGTGGCGTTGGGGTTATTGACCACAAAACGCGAGCCCTCCAACCCCTCAGTGTAATCAACTACCGAGCCCACCAGATATTGCAAGCTCATTGGATCCACCAGGAGGGTAACCCCTCCTGTTTCCAGCGCAGTGTCATCATCGGCGATGATCTCATCAAAGGTAAATCCGTATTGAAAGCCGGAACAGCCACCGCCGGTAATAAATACACGCAGCTTCAACTGGTCATTCTCCTCTTCAGCCACCAAATCACGCACTTTTTTTATGGCTCGCGCCGAGAGGTTAATACTGGCTGGATCGAATGTTTCAGCGACAGACATCAGTGTATTCCAGAGCTGGCGGAGACCGCTGCAGGTGATTATGGCCAGTCATTATCTTAATCCGACTAATTTAGTCAACTTTAATGGCCAAGTCCATTTTCGGTGCCCAATTTTTCACTGGTCTCGGCTTTTTCAGCGCCTGATCCGGGAGTCTCAGCAACTGCATCAGCTTCTGCCATGTGGGTGAGACTACCATTCACCTCAGACCCTGCCACCATCTCAACCAGAGTGTAGAAGACGTTGCCCTGAACTCGACTTTTGGACGCCAATTCCAAATGCTTGCTGGAATACACATTCCCCTGGACCGCACCGTTGATAATGACACAGGGCACTCGAATATCGCCTTCGACCCGCCCTTTACCCACTACGCGCAGCAGTGCGTCCTTACCAGACTGAGCGATAATATTTCCCTGCACCAGACCCTCAACATCCAGATTACCGTAGAAATGCACATCCCCTATAACCACGGTCTCATGGGAGATAAGCGTGGTGCCCCCTGACACACTCGTTGATTTCTTACTTCCCCACATTGATAAATCGCTCCTGTAACTTCCAGGGAAACTGCTCGCGGACCTCGGTCTCGCGCGGCTTGCTGGCACGGGCTACCACGGTCATTCCCCTGGGTTCGAAGCCTTCGGGCAACGCCAACTCGCCCTCTATAGCTTGAAAATATCGGAAATGCAACGTCGCAGCCGCGTGGTCGAAATCCTCCGGATAGTTCGGCCAGCGGATAGCTAACTTCTGTTTCGCCCTTTAGGCCAAACACCTCCACCGACAAGGTCCCCTCTACCATCTCGTATTCACGCTCTTTCTGTTGAACAAATATACGATAAACAAAGCGGCCCGGAGCTCCACCTGGCACCAATTCAGGTTTGCGCAGGCTTAAGCCGTTCGCCATGTCCTCCGATACCACCATACTCCGGTAAAAGCGCAGGCCTTCCTCCAGATCTGCTGTGCGCTCCTTCTCGGCAGCCATCTCACTGCGCAGCAACTCCAGGGCACGGCTATCCACCTCGTGCCGGGTGCGCTGCATCTGAATATCGCCTCGCGCGACCTTGAGCGCCTCGCGCGTGGCAGACAACTCCGCCTCCATGCTCTCCACTGGACTGCGGGGCC
Source organism: uncultured Gammaproteobacteria bacterium (assembly GCA_963762235.1). Lineage (GTDB taxonomy): Bacteria > Pseudomonadota > Gammaproteobacteria > Pseudomonadales > Halieaceae > Marimicrobium. The sequence continues at coordinate 108,864 of CAVXKH010000009.1, forward strand.
GCTTTCATATCCTGGTGGGCCGCTTGCCGCCCCAGGTAGATGCCGGCCAGCAGCGTCAGCGCAAAGAGCAATACCAGGGCGAGAGCCAGTTTCGGCCCTGGGCGCCCTACATAACGACTGAACCGGGAGCGAATTGCATTTCTCTGCCAGCCCGCTCTCAAGGCAACAGGCCGACCTGCTGCAAGCCTGCCCCCTCATCCAGACCGAGCATGATATTCATATTCTGCACCGCCTGTCCGGAAGCGCCTTTCACCAGGTTGTCTATCGTTGCCATGACTACCACTGTGTTCCTCTGCTGGGGCACCGCAACCGCAATCTGGCACCTGTTCGCACCCTTTACAGTTCGGGTTTGCGGAAATACTCCCGCTGGCAGCACATCGACAAAGGGCTCGTGGGCATACCAGTCCTCATATAAGGACTGTATATCCACAGTGTCATCGCGCAGTCGCGCAAAAAGTGTGGAGTGAATGCCGCGCACGATGGGCAGCAGGTGCGGCACAAACGTCACGTGGACCTGTTGCGCCGCGATATCCGACAAGCCCTGTTCAATCTCGGGGAGATGACGGTGCCCGTTCACGCCGTAGGCTTTGAAACTGTCGGCCACCTCGCTAAGCAAATTGTCTATTTTGGCCTGCCGCCCGGCCCCGCTGACACCCGATGCCGAACTCGCAATAAGGTGCTCCGGATCCACCAGCCCCCGGGCCAACAGCGGCATGAAACCGAGTTGCACGGATGTCGGGTAACAACCAGGGCAAGCTACCAAACGCGCGGTCGCGATTTTCGCCCGATTGCGCTCTGGCAGGCCATAGACAGCCTCGGCCAGTAACTCGGGACTGGCATGGACTTCACCATACCAGTGCGACCACAGGCCGGCATCTCGAATGCGGTAGTCTGCGGAAAGGTCTATCACCCGGGCACCGGCCGCCAGTAACTCCGGCACCAGGTTCATGGCGACATTGTGGGGGGTAGCAAAAAAAACCATGTCACAAGCCGCCAGAACCTGAACATCCGGTTCTGAGAAAACCAGGTCATAATGCCCCCGCAGGTTGGGAAACAGGTCATCCACACGTCGGCCGCTTTCTGCGCGCGAAGTGATCGCCGCCACTTCCACCTCCGCATGCGCAGCCAACAGCCGCAACAACTCGACCCCCGTATATCCGGTGCCGCCAACTATGCCGACCCTTACCATGTTTCTACCCACACCTCTCGCGGAGTAACTTTGAATACTAACCGCAGCTTTGGTTCCATGACGGCCAGGATATCAGGCCAGGAAAGCGAACCGCGCGATACGTTGGTCCGTAGTATAAAAGCAATACGCATTAAGATAACTGATAATATTGTCTTTTTTGGCAGAACAGTCAGGAGTCCCCGCGATGTTGTGGCTAAAGGCCTTGCATATCATTTTCGTAGTTTGCTGGTTCGCGGGGCTTTTCTACCTGCCGCGCATCTTCGTGTACTATGCTGCCAGCGAACACGCTGTAGTACGCGCGCAGCTCGCCGTGATGGCACGCAAACTGTACCGCTTCGTCACACCCTTCATGATTATTGCCGTCGCCCTCGGCCTGGCCATGATTGCAATGAATCCCGATTACTATCTGGCGTCCCGCTGGATGTGGCTGAAACTTGGTGGCGTCGCCTGCCTGATTGTGTATCACCTCATGTGCGGCCGCTATGCGCGCGCGATCAACGATAATCGCAACCAGCACGATCATGTGTTCTACCGGTTTTTCAACGAAATCCCTGTGCTGTTTCTCTTTGCTATCGTGATTCTGGCCGTGCTCAAGCCGTTCTGAGGCCACTGGATATTCCACGCTCCAGCCCTGATAATTTCACACTGGCCACTCGTGACGCGGTCGCGGGGCCTTTTTTCATCCAGGACGAGTACCTCATGAGCACCTCAGAGCAATTGTTCAAACGCGCCCAGCAACACATCCCGGGCGGGGTGAACTCGCCCGTGCGTGCCTTCAAGGCCGTGGGCGGCACTCCCATCTTTATCGAGCGCAGCGAGGGTCCCTACATTTTCGACTGCCAGGGCAAACGTTACATTGACTATGTGCTGTCCTGGGGCCCCATGCTCATGGGCCACAACCACCCCGCAGTGCGTGAAGCGGTTATACGCCAATGTGCCAAGGGCCTCAGTTTTGGCGCGCCCACGGAACTGGAGATCGAGCTGGCAGAACGCATCTGCACTATCATGCCGGGCATGGACCTGGTGCGCATGGTCAGCTCGGGCACGGAAGCCACCATGAGTGCCATCCGTCTCGCCCGGGGCTATACCGGCCGGGACACCATCGTCAAGTTCGAGGGCTGCTACCACGGTCACTCTGATTCCCTGCTGGTGAAAGCAGGCTCCGGTGCGCTCACCCTGGGCGTGCCCAGTTCCCCCGGCGTTCCCGCAGTGCTGGCCGATCTCACCCTGACACTCACCTACAATGACATTGACAATGTACGCCAGGCATTCGCTACTCACGGTGAGCGCATTGCCTGCGTCATCGTCGAACCCGTGGCCGGCAATATGAATTGCATACCACCCGCCCCGGGATTCCTGCAGGCGCTGCGCTCGAGCTGCACCGAGCACGGCGCTGTACTGATTCTGGATGAGGTAATGACCGGATTCCGTTTCGGCTTGCAGGGTGCACAGGGCTACTACGGCATTGAGGCCGATTTGACCACGCTGGGCAAGGTTATCGGTGGCGGCATGCCGGTGGGCGCTTTTGGCGGCAGGCGTGACATCATGGAGCAGATCGCACCGCTGGGACCGGTGTATCAGGCGGGAACGCTGTCCGGCAACCCCATCGCCATGGCAGCCGGCCTGGCCACGCTGGATGTCATTTCGCAGCCCGGATTCTACGAACCAGTGTTCAAGCGCACCGCACAATTGTGCCAGGGGCTGGATGCTGCGGCTGCAGCGGCGGGCGTTCCATTTACCACCAACCATGCCGGCAGCATGTTCGGCGGTTTCTTTACCAACGCGACAAATGTCTCCCGTTACAGCCAGGTCATGAGCTGCGACAACGCGGCGTTCAATCGATTTTTCCACCTGATGCTGGAACACGGCATATACCTGGCACCCGCGTCCTATGAGGCAGGCTTCATGTCCAGCGCTCATGGCGACGGCGACATTGCCCAAACCATTGCAACGGCCAGAAGCGCCTTTGCCAGTCTTTGATCGAGGAGTATCCCATGGCATTCGCCACACAGCGCGGCATGTTTCCCCAGACCCGTATGCGCCGCCTGCGCGCCAATGAGTTTTCGCGCCGACTGGTGCGCGAAAATGCCTTGAGCCCGGCGGACTTTATTTTTCCCGTGTTCGTACTTGAGGGCAGCGGCCAGCGCGAGGCTATCTCCTCGATGCCGGGGATAGAACGACTCAGTATCGACTTGCTGGTGGCACAGGCCAGACTCATACAGCAACTGGGGATTCCGGCAGTCGCGCTGTTCCCTGTTGTCGCCGCCGGACGCAAGAGCCTGCTGGCCGAGGAGGCATTCAACGAGGACGGCCTGGTGCAGCGCGCTGTGCGCACATTGAAAGATGCCCTGCCGGAACTGGGCGTGATAACCGATGTCGCGCTGGACCCCTACACCACCCATGGCCAGGACGGCATCATCGATGCTGGCGGTTATGTCTTGAATGATGTCACCAGTGAAGTGCTGGCAAGGCAGGCGCTGTCGCATGCCGCGGCTGGCGCGGATGTGGTGGCGCCCTCAGACATGATGGACGGGCGCATCGGCGCCATCCGGCAAGAGCTGGAACGTGCCCGTTTTCACAACACCCTGATCATGGCCTATTCCGCCAAATATGCCTCTGCCTATTACGGGCCCTTTCGCGATGCCGTTGGCTCGGCCGGCAACCTGAAAGGAGGAAACAAGTTCAGTTACCAGATGGATCCCGCCAACAGCGACGAGGCACTGCATGAGTGCGCCCTGGATCTCGCCGAAGGTGCCGATATGATCATGGTCAAGCCAGGCATGCCCTATCTGGATATCGTGCGGCGGGTGAAGGATGAGTTGCGGGCACCGACCTTCGCCTACCAGGTGAGTGGCGAGTACGCCATGCATGTGGCGGCGTTCGAACAGGGGTGGCTGCCCAGGGAAGCAGTAGTGCTGGAGTCCCTGCTGGCCTTCAAGCGAGCGGGCTGTGACGGTATCCTCACCTATTTCGCCCTGGAGGCGGCCAAGGCCCTGCAATAATTACCTCATACCCACCTTATTTTCGCGAAACGGGAACTAATGCCGTATCTATCGCCATTGATAGCGACACGTGCCGCCCGGATGCGGTATAAATACCATCAACGCGTCATAAAACCAGAACAATATGGCCATGCAATCGATTACCGTGCCGCTACGGAAAGCTCGTAACTGGTGGTTCCACTTGTGCACCGGCAGGTCGGTGTACGACAGGTCTGACGAGGAAAACCACCGCCAGCGCATACTGGTCATGACCAGCTGTTTCTGGTTATTACTGGTGCTCGCTCTCGCGGTTTTCACTCCCTTCGTCATGAAGCTGTCACCACAAGGCAGTACTGCCGCCAACACCCTGTTTGTCGCCACCTTCCTGGGCGTCCTGTTCAGCATGTCTATCCTGCGCTTTCGCGGTGACCGCATTATGGCGATCAACGTGTTGCTCTTCATTTATGCAGGCGCCTTTGCCGCCGCCTGCTTTATCTTTGGCGGCACGCAATCACCAACCTATCCCCTGTTGATACTGGCTCCGGTGATGGCCGGTCTCGTCGGCAGCATTTCCCTCAGCGTAGCCTGGGGCCTGTTAATGCTCGCCTTCTGGGCGGGCGTGTTACAGGCAGAGCGCAGCGGCGTCCAGTTCATGCAGATCATCCTGCCCCAGAACCACAGCATGGCTATGACAATGGCTTACATAGGACTGGCGGTTGCCGTAGTAAGCATCATCATTATTTATGCGGAAATGAACAAAACGCTGCGGCACAACCTGCAGGACATCAATTCGGAACTGGCACATCTGTCCTCTCACGACCAGCTGACCAGGCTACCCAATCGCCGTTTCTATGACGAACGTGTCAGCCTCGCCCTGCGCCGCGCTGCGAGGAATCACGGCATGACCGGCGTGTTGTTTATAGACCTGAACGAATTCAAGAAAATCAATGACACGCACGGGCACGGGGCGGGTGACAAGCTGTTGATCGCTGTGGCCCAGCGCATCCGGAACAGTCTCCGCGAGACCGACCTGGTAGCCCGCCTGGGTGGCGATGAATTCGTCGTGGTACTGGAGGATGTCACTTCCCCGGAAGAAATCACGCGCATAGCCCATAAATTGTCACATGCCATAGAGCAGCCCTTGTATGTACGGGAACAGGTACTGAAATTCAGTGCCAGCATCGGTGTGGCGATATTCCCGATTGACGGTCGCCAGAAACAGGAACTGGAAGAAAAAGCGGATAGAGCCATGTACCTGGCAAAAAAACGGGGTTTACCCGTCGCGCTGGCCGGACTGGAATCCGCCAATGTCCCCACACCCGCAATGCCACCGGTGAATCGCATCTAGCGACTGCGAACGTTTTGACGACATCACGGGCGCCGCCAGCCCAACCGCCTGGGATTGCGGCCCTCAACCAGATCCAGCAGTTCATCCAGCATCATCAGTGACAGACCCCAGATACAACGGCCTTCATACCTGTAGCAGGGCACCGGGATACGGACACCCTTGTAGTTCCAGATCATTTCCTCTCTATTACCAACATTCGACAGAAACTCCAGGGGGACCCAGACGACTTCCGCCACCTCATGATTCAGGGTAAACGTCACCTCCCGGTCCAGACGAAACACGAAGGGGCTGACGGCCATGCCAAAGGTCCCCCGGTGGGGCCGGGCATTGACGTCAGACAGCCGGCCAATGCACTCGTCCTGTGCGCCCAGCAGCAATCCCACCTCTTCCGCAGTCTCGCGCACTGCCACCGCATAACCGTGGGCGTCCGTTTTGTCCATCCGTCCACCGGGAAAGGCCATGTGCCCCGACCACGTATCGCCCTCCCGCTCGGCCCGTTTGATCATTAGAATATGCAGTTGGCCCTCACGCACCTGCAGTATCATGGCAACAGCCGAGCGCTTCTGCAGTCGCCGCAATGGGTTCCTGCCCGGGGAGTGATCACCAAGACGGGTTTCGATGAGTTGTAGTAGTGATACCGACACGTGCAAACAATTTCCATACAGCCTGTGGTGATTGTGCGATTAAGCCAGCCGCGCGATAAGCTGACAAGCTGTCACGTCAAAATTGACTCGAGGGAATCATGGTTGACCGAATACCACAGGGTGACAACCTGCTGCAATTGCGCGATGTCAGCCTGGTCTACCGCGCCCTGCCCGCGTTGCGCAGCATCCACTGGACGGTGGAGACTGGCCAGCAATGGGCCTGCGTGGGGCCTAATGGTGCCGGCAAGACCAGTCTGGCCAGGATACTCAGTCGACAGGCCACACACTACTCGGGCGAATTGTTGCGCTCACCACGACTGCAGGAATATGGCGTTGCCTACGTCTGCTTCGAGCAGGCCAAAGCACTGTGTGAGCGGGATCGCAAGTTGGATGATGTCAGAATTTCGAGCTGACGCCAGCGACCCCGGCACCACGGTGCAGGCGCTTATCCTTGACGGCCGGAAACCCGACGACCGCTTTCGCCAATGGTCGGAACGTCTGCGCATGCGGCATTTCCTGCAGCGCGGCCTGCGCTTCATCTCGACCGGGGAGATGCGCAAGACGCTACTGGTCAAGGCCATTCTTAGCGAGCCCGCTCTGCTGATTCTGGACAGCCCGCTGGATGGATTGGACCGAGCCAGCCAGGAGGAAATGCGCCGGATCATCGATGAGTTGCTGCAGTCGAACATCACAGTGCTGATGCTGTGTCGGCAACTGGAAGACGTGCCGGGCGGCATCACACATAGTATGGTACTGCAGGCAGGGGAGATGCTCGCCTGCGGTACCCGGGAAGCCGTTCTTGCCGACACGGCTGTACAGGCTCTGATGCACCCACCCGTCGCGAACCTGGGCGAGTTGCCGCCAGCCGCCGCGCGCCCCTACGAGTTACCTATCGACAAGCCCCTGCTGGAGCTGCGCGATGTGACAGTACAGTACGGCGAACTGGCGGTGCTGCGCAACGTGAACTGGATTTTCGAGCGGGGCAGCCACTGCTGTGTTTCCGGCCCCAACGGCTGTGGCAAAACCACCCTGCTAAGCCTGATTACCGGCGATAATCACAAGGCCTACGGCCAGAACATCACCCTGTTCGGTATCCGCCGCGGCAGTGGCGAGAGCGTGTGGGACATCAAACAAAAGTTCGGACAGATCGACACACAGCTACAACTCAATTTCGCGCGCGGCATGCGTGTGGTGGAAGTCGTGGTGTCGGGCTTCTTCGACACTATTGGGCTCTACGACGCCTGGGGCGACACGCAGCGCAACAGCGCCGAACAGTGGCTCAGCGCACTGGGCCTTGCCGATTACAGCCGCGAGAGCTTTGACACATTGTCTTTCGGATTACAACGTATGGTGTTGCTGGCCCGCGCCATGGTGAAATCGCCGATTATCCTGCTACTCGATGAACCCACCCTGGGGCTGGACGGCCACCATCGCAAACTGCTGCTGCGGGCCATTGACCATATCGCCAGGCACAGCGACACACAAATTATTTTTGTCAGCCATTCGGCGGGGGAGACTCCGGCGTGCATCAACCAGCACCTGAGTTTCGAACCGCGGGATGACGGCTTTGAGCTGGTGTGCCGCCGCGTGCCGGGTCAACGGGTATAGGCGCGCAGAGCGTTACACTGCGCGTCTGTCTCACAATAGAGCAGGCCTCGTTCGGCGGTTGCCCTGGACTGTGCAACACTGCCTCTGGCCCGGTGGGTCTGCGCCATACCCAGATACACCTCAGCACTGTCCGGGTCGATGCGCTGCGCCCGCTCAAGTAGCGTCAAGGCCTGCTCGTAATCGCCCCGCTCAGTGGCCTGCGCGGCCTTCGACAGCAAAGGCTGCAGTGCTGCGCTGGCGGATGGCGTGCTGGGTCGAGGTGGTGCCTTTGGTACGGAGGCGGGCGGGGTGACAATCGGGCGCTGCGGCGCTGGCACCTGCGCCGGAACAGGTGCTGGAACGGGTGCAGGAACGGATGGCGCCGGAGTGGCACAGGCAGCGAGCAGTATCACCAGACCCACCACGGCCACGCGAAACAACACCTGCGACAACTGCATCAGCCCTTGCTCCCAAACAGCGACTCGAACCAGTCCTTAACGCCGGAACCTGATTCGCTGGGCGCGCAAGCGGTGCGCTGGCGCGGCTCAGAACCTGTGATAAATGGCAGCATACGGGAATTCGGGCAGCCCTCGCCAGTCAGGTAGCCACTTTGATCATCGATCCACCGGGTCTGAATATCATCGGGCATGCGGTAGGCCAGAGGCAGCTTGCTGGCACGAGACATAAAATGCGCCCAGACCTTGAGCGCGCCGGTACCGCCGGTGAGCCCGGTCACGCCGTTATCATCCCGCCCTATCCAACTGACTGCCAGCAGGTCACCGGAAAAGCCCGCGAACCAGGAATCCCGACCGTCATTGGTGGTGCCGGTTTTGCCCGCGACATCGAAGCTCTTTGGCAGGTAGCGATAGACGCCCTGCCCGGTACCCTCGCGGACCACAGCCCGCAGTGCGAAGTGCAGCAAATGGACGGCCTGCAGGCCGACCGTGCGCTCGTATTCCAGCGGGTAACGCTTCAGCGGCTCGCCATTGGCGTCGACAATATCCCGAATGCTGCGCAGCGGCATGCGAAAACCCCCGGCCGCTATCGTCTGGTACATGGTCGCCATGTCCATCGGCGAGTATTCACCCGCCCCCAGCAGTAGCGCGGGCATGCGCGGCACTCCCTCTTCAACACCCAGCCGGGCCAGCATATCCACGATGTTGTCCACACCCAACTGCATACCGAGGCGCGCACTGGCCAAATTGTAGGATTGTGCCAGAGCCTGGTAGAGCAGCACGTCGCCGTGTACCTTGCGATCATAATTCTGTGGCTGCCAGGGCTTGGCCCCCGCCGCCCTTATGGTCAACGGGGTATCGGACAACACTGTGGCGAGTGAATACTGCCCCGGCCGTTCCAGTGCCGTCAGATAAATGGCTGGCTTAAGCAGCGAACCCGCGGGGCGGCGCGCATCCAGCGCCCGATTGAAACCTGCATAGCGCGCCTTGCGTCCCCCCGCGAGGGCAACGACCTCGCCGGTATCAAAGCGCGTGACAACGGAAGCGCTTTGCAGTTTGCCTTTGGGGTCCAGCTGCGTCATCACCGCCGCAGTGCTGCTTTCCAGCTGGCGCTGCAGCAATGGGTCGAAGCTGGTGAATATGCTGATTCCGCGATTCGTCAGATCTTCCTCCCGGTAATCCAGCGGCAGTTGCCGACGCACCAGGTCCAGGAAAGCGGGAAACGAGTCCCGCATACGCTGTTGCTTATTCAGTCCCAGCGGCATGGCCCGAGCGGCAGCAGCTTGCTCAGTGGTAATGACTCCCTGTTCCGCCATCACCTCCAGCACCACATTGCGCCGCTGCAGCGCGCGCTCCGGGTTGCGCTCGGGATTGTAGAGGGACGGGCCCTTGATCATCCCGATCAGCAAGGCATGTTGGTGGAGGTCCAACTGATCGAGGGAACGTCCAAAGTAATGTTGCGCCGCCAGTCCAAATCCGTGTACTGCGCGCGGTCCGTCCTGCCCCAGGTACACCTCGTTGATATAGCTTTCGAGAATCTGGTCTTTCTCGTAGTGCAAGTCCAACAGGATGGCCATCAACACCTCTGTCAGCTTGCGCACCAGTGTACGCTCAGATGTGAGGTAATAGTTCTTCACCAGCTGCTGCGTGATAGTGCTACCACCGGAGACCACTTGCCCGGAGCGCAGATTGTTAAACGTTGCGCGGGCGATACCGCCAATCGAGAAACCCCAGTGCTGGTAAAAACTGCGATCCTCTACCGCGATGAGGCCGGCCAGAAAGACTGCAGGTACATCTTCGAGCGCTACCAGCACCCGGTCCTCCCCCTTGCGTGGCACTATTCCACCCAACCACACCGGATCGAGCCGCATCAGGTCTATATTCTTGCCACCCGCTGACACGTCCTTGATTCGATTGTCACTGAATTGCACTCTTACAAGGCGCTCCGGTTCAGATTCCTCGGGGAAATGAAAGCCGCGTACATAAAGATCAAAGCGACTGCGGTCCCGGGATACCTCCCCCGCATGGCGCGGCGCGCTCACCGTGCGATACCCCAGCACTTGCAACTCATAGGCCAGATCATCCGGTGTCAGCGCAGCACCGGCAAAAAGTTCCAGGGGGCGTGCGTACACCTTGGCCGACAACTCCGCCATCTTCTCGCCAAATGTCGACGTGATGCGGGCGTCCAGGTAAACCATAAACAGCCCTACCACCACCAGGGCAAAAAGGGCTAGCTTGAACAAGAGATGACTGGTGCGAAACATGGGATGCGAGTTTACACCACCTTGCGTACAAAACCCGGATTGAGTTTATCGTGCTATTCACACTCGCCCCACCACCGCGATTCCGCCATATCGTCATCCAGCGCTTTTAATTGCCCGGCGAATCAGGATAATGGTCGGCTGATTGCAACATTGTGAGCGATACGAAAATGAAAAAGTACATGGCATACGGCATAGGTGCGGCGCTGGTGGACACCGAGATCAAGGTGCTGGACGCCGAGCTTGCCCAGATGAATGTTGAGAAAGGCCTGATGACCCTGGTCGACGAAACACGACGGCGCGAACTGCTGGACCACCTTGCAGGCCATCTGGTCAAGGCCAGCCACGCCAGCGGAGGCAGCGCCGGCAATTCCATGATCGCCACTGCCCAGTTCGGCGGGCCGACCTTTATGTCCTGCAAAGTGGCCAATGACAGTGACGGCGACATCTATATTGCCGACCTGGAAGCGGCCGGCGTTGACCACTGCTTCAAGGGCGATCGCGCGCCGGGCACCACCGGCAAATGCCTGGTACTGATAACGCCCGACGCTGAACGCAGTATGAACACCTTTCTGGGTATCAGCGAAACACTGTCTACCGAGCAGTTGGATGCGCAGGCCATTGCCGCCTCCGAGTACGTCTATATAGAGGGTTATCTGGTGACGTCGCCGACTGGCCGGGCCGCTGCGATCAAAGCCCGGGAAATTGCCGAAGCAGCGGGGGTGAAAACCGCCCTCAGCTTTTCTGACCCGGGTATGGTCGAGTTTTTCCGCGACGGGATCGCCGCGATTATCGGTAATCGGCTGGATCTGGTCTTCTGCAATGAGCATGAGGCATTGGGCTGGGCACAAAGCGATGACATGGATGTTGCCGTAGAGAAGCTCAAGGACATCGCCAATTCCTTCGTCATCACCCGCGGCGGAGAGGGGGCGCTGACCTATGATGGCAAGGAGCTGGCCAAAATACCGCCGCATAAAGTGGAGGCTGTGGATACCAATGGCGCTGGCGACATGTTCGCCGGAGCCTTCCTGTACGCCATCACCCGCGGCGAGGACTTCCCCACAGCGGGCCGTTTCGCCAGCCTGGCGGCGGGCAAAATCGTCGCCAATTACGGCCCGCGCCTGCCCGCTGCAGACTACGGCGCACTGCGCCGGGAATTTTTTGGCGACTAGCGCAAGCAGCGTCTATCGCCACTAGAACAGGCCGATTTGTTTGTCGGTCAGGTCACTGAAGGAACTGCCCACAAAGCCCAGTATCCCGTCGGCGACCGGCGCCAGCTGCCGATCGACATAGTGTTGGTAGTCCAAAGGCGCCAGCGGTTTGGCCGCAGGCTCGGCGCCACTGGTGGTGATCACATACTCCACCCAACTGCCCCGTGAGGGCACCGGCAAACCGCGCTCTGCACACAAACGCGCCGCCTGCACGTGCGGCGGCACATTGCGCTGGTAATCGTCCAGTTTGCGGCGCAGGCGCTTGCGGTAGACCAGTTGCTGATCTTCCTCTCCGGCCAGGACCCGGGCGGTCACTTGCCGCACATAATCGGTGTAGGCTTCCTGCATAAAAATTCGCCGGTAGAGCTCTTCCTGAAACTCGCGGGCCAGGCGCGTCCAGTCGGTGCGCACACTCTCCAGGCCTTTGAACACGAGTTGATCGCCATCTTTGCCCGCCACCACGCCCGCGTACCGTTTCTTGCTGCCCTTGTCGGACCCGCGCACGGTGGGCATCAGGAAACGCTTGAAATGGGTTTCGAACTGCACTTCCAGCACACTCTCCAGATTGAACTCCTCTCGCACCACCTCGCCCCACCAGTTGTTGAGGTCCCGCTCCAGTTGCTGTCCGGTGGCTACAGCCTGCTCATCTGTACGCGCTTCCCGGATCCATACGAATACGGAGTCTGTGTCCCCATATATAACGCGGTGCCCCGCGGCCTCAATATGGTCGCGGGTACGGGTCAGTATCTCGTGCCCCCGGCGCGTGATGGACGTGGCCAGGCGCGCATCAAAAAAACGGCAGCCGGGGGTGCCAAGCACACCGTAGAAGCTATTCATGATGATCTTGATGGCCTGCGACAGGGGCGCATCGCCGCTGGCCTTGGCTGCATCGCGCTGCTGCCAGAGTTGCTGGATGAGTGCGGGCAGAATGTGTCCATCGCGGGCGAAGCGCCCATGCAGAAAGCCTGCCACCGTCTGCTCTGGCGACAGCTGCCCGGATACGCCCAGGGCCAGACCCAGTGGATCGATACAGAAGGTGCGAATGATACTGGGGTACAGGCTTTTGAAATCCAGCAGCAACACATGCTCGTAAATGCCAGGCATGGAATCCAGCACGAACCCACCGGGGCTGGCGATGTGCGTGCGGCTCGCGTTGGGTGCCACATAGCCGGCGCGGTGCAGGCGGGGCAGGTACAGGTTGTCGAAGGAGGCTACCGAACCTCCCATGCGATCCAGGTTCAGACCGGTTATCGCGCTGCGCGCCAACGCAAAGTCCAGCAGCGCCGTGGTCGCGAAAATATCCGACACCAGTTCGCAGTCCTTCAGGTTGTATTGCGCCAGGCTGGTTTTGTCCTCCTGGAACTGGCGCGTAATCTCCGCGCCGCGGTCACTCCCGTGCAGCAACTTGCCGTCACCCAACACCTGGCGCGCGACGGTTTCCAGAGAGAAACTTTCAAAGCGGTAGAACGCCGCCCGCAACAACTCTATACCGTCGAGTATCACCCGCCCCGGGAATTGGACGCTGAAGCGCTCGCCATCATCATCCTGCTCGCGCCAGTGGCCGGGCCGGCGCTCCCGCCCGAGCAGCAGTCGCCGCCCCAGATGGTCTGCAAGACGCTGCAAGTACCGGGTATCAAAGTTCACCACGTTCCATCCTATGAGCACGTCGGGGTCATAGTCTGCCACCCAGTCCATAAAGGCGTGCAACACGCCCTCCTGATTGGCACAGGTTACGACGAAGTCCTGTTGCGCCCCCTGCACCAGACATAAAGACCTGACGCACCTCGCCCTCTGCAGATCTACCATGAACCGCGATGGAGTAAAGCTGCAGGCCCTCCATCGCGGTTTCGATATCAAAGGACACTATCTTGAGCGATGGCTGGTACTGACCGGCCTTAACCGCGGGATTTTCCAGCAACAGGTAAGGCCCGCGATAATGCGGCACGCCGTGGAGGCGAGCTGCGCCCGCCACAAAACGCTCCATCAGATAGCGATCGGCGGGATTGATATCCGCTTCAAGCGGATCCAGGCCACATGCGCGCAATTCATCGGCAGCGCGGCGTGCCTGGCGATACTGCTCGAAATACAATCCCACTAGCGGTGCCATGGAGAAACTGCGCAGCTGCACGGGCTTGATCTCCATGCCAGGTGCTTCGGCCAACACCTCTCGCGCCCGATGCATCTCACTCTCGGGCAGGAAAAATACGCTCCGCTCCCGCCGCACCAGCACGCACAGGGGTCCCTGCGCTGTGCTGAACCAGAATTCGAGCTCAACGCCGTCTGGCGTATCGCGCCAGTTGCGCGTCAGGAGAAATCCATCAAAAGACTGTGCTGTCAAACTCCACCTGCAGATTCCACGCAAAGGGGCTGGGCTTGGGCCGCGCGCTGGCTTAAGCTAGCTACTGAAAAGTCAGTGCACACTGCACCATAGATATTCGGTCGCTCCCAGGCCAGGCAATGATCAGGAAGGTAATCCCATGGACAAGCCCGTCATAAAACAGGACCCGTTATACCAGCTGCTGCGCACCGAGGACATCAAGGGATTCAATGAGCAGCGCGACCGTCTGGACACCAGCGAACTGAAAAACGGTGACTACCGCGGGCGCGACCTGCGCAACATGAATGCAGCAGGACTGGACTTCAGCGATTCCTACTTCCGCAATGCCGATCTCAGCGGCATTGATTTTCGCAACACCAATCTGGAAGGCGCCAGCCTGCTTGATGCCAAGCTGTCGGGGACTTACTTTCCCGCTGCGTTAAGCGCGCAGGAAATCCGCCTGTCCCTGGATACAGGAACCCGCCTGCGCTACAGCAGGGACTGAGTTTTCAACCCTGGGACAGCAAGTCACGCAGGTCTATGATCGCGGCATTGGCACGGCTGATATAGGACGCCATCACCAGTGAGTGATTGGCCAACGGCCCAAAGCCACTGCCGTTGAGGATCATCGGGCTCCACATCGGCTCCTGGGTACCTTCCAGCTCGCGAATAATCTGCCGCAGACTGACCTGGGCGTTCTTTTTACGCAGGACGTCAGCAAAATCCACTTCCACCGCTTTCAGAAAATGGATCAGCGCCCAGGACGTACCGCGCGCCTCGAAAAACACATCATCAATCTCGGTCCAGGGCGTGCGCACGATCTGTTCTTTCGGCGTATCGGTCGACTGGGTCGCTGCCGCATCCCCGGCCAGGTCAGTATTAACACGCACCCGACCCACGCTGGCGCTCAGCCTCTGGGAAAGACTGCCCAGCCGGCTATTCACCGTGCCCAGCCAGTAGCGCAGGTTATCCGCGCGCGCATAAAACTGGGCACTGGTCGCCTGTTCATCGGACAGGCGGTAGAAGTATTTGCGGGCATATTTCAGGCCGCTGCGGTACTCGGATTCCGAGGATGGCAGTACCCAGCTATCGGAATTGAAGTTAAAGCGCGGCTCCATTTCCACCAGATCGACATCCTCTTTTGATTGCGACTGGGAGCGACTGAACACCTCCCGCATGGCGCGGGACAGGTCGCGCACCTGGATCAGGACGCCGTATTCCCAGTTTGGCATATTGTCCAGCCAAACGCCGGGGGGAAACTTATCGTTAGTAATATAACCGCCGGGTTTCTGCAGCAGCGTCTCCATTACCCCGATCAGTGCGCCCATGGTGACCGAGCCGGTGACCACCGTGGCACCTTTCTCCGCTGCCAACTCCTGTGCCCTGGCCTGCACATCAAATGGCGCGGGCGTCATACTCCAGTACATACCCAGCAGGACCGTCACCAGCACGTACAGGCCAAGCAGGGCAGCCAACACTGCACGTGCACCGCCTTGCGGCAAGTAATTGGCCGCGTTGTCGCGCCAGCGGGCGGGAGTATCAGTTATTTCGTTCATAATATTACTCTGCTGTGTGATGGTGTTGATGATCCTCGGAATCTGGTACGTCACCGTTCCTACGCACTTCCGCTACCGTACAAACCTCATCGCCTGATACCAGTTGCAGGCACAACCGCACGTCATCGCCTGGCGCTGGCATATAGGCCAGGCCCAGCAGCATCAAATGCGTGCCGCCAGGTGCCAGTTCCACCCGCTCACCTGGCGCCACCGCCAGCGCCTTCAATGGCTCCATGCGCATGAGGCCGTCTACTTTTCGGGTGGTGTGCAGCTCTACCTTTTCTGCCACATTGGAGCTGGCTCCGACGATGGCAACCGCAACCTCGCCCCGATTGACCAGCGTAAGATATGCGGCCGTATTAGGCTGGAAGGGAGGCAAAGCCCTGACCCACACATTCTCGAACTCCAGGCTCGTGTTTTGTTCTGCCACGGCAGCCAGCGACATAAGAGCGGCTATCAGGGCAGCGATCGATACTCTGATCAACTTCAAACTCCAGTAAGGAAACTATTGCGTTGTACCAACGTCTGATTAGTGTACCACTCCCGTGGACTGTGTTCCCGTCCCTCTGGGCTTGATCCATAAAGTCTTGGTACAATTTCGCCCCAAAACAACGCCGTTGGCGGCGCTGTTGCTGTCAAGGAGTTGTTATGCGTGCATTGCTCGCAGGCCTGTTACTGCTAGTCAGCGGCGCCTGTTTAGCCCAGGCCTTCGGCACCGCCGACCGCGGCTTGCCGGGTGCGGGTGCCGCTGCGGGGCCGGAATTCCTCCCGGTAGAGCAAGCCTACCAGCTGGAAGTTGAGATACTCGATGGGCACAGCGTGCGCCTTTACTGGCAAATCGCCCCGAACTACTATTTGTACCAGCACCGTTTTGCGTTTCATCTGGAAGACGACAAGGGCGTTATCGAGCTGGCCAGTGAGATGCCTGCGGGGCTGAGTCGCAATGATGAGTCCTATGGCGAGGTACAGGTTTATTACAACAGCGTCGATGTTGTCCTGAGGCTGGAGCGCAGCACCCAGCGCGCCACATTCTCAGCAACCTCTCAGGGCTGCGCTGACGCGGGCCTGTGCTACCCACCCAATAAACAATACTACGAACTGGATTTCAGCACCGGTACAGCGACCCCGATCACGCCACCAGAAAAACAGGCGGCAACCCAACAACTGCCCACGCGGGAGGCAAGTGGCACCGGGGCACTGCTGTACATGCTGATGCTGGCCTTTGTTGGCGGCGCCATTCTCAACCTGATGCCCTGCGTCTTTCCTATCCTGTCATTAAAGGTACTCAGTTTTGCGCGCAGTACCGATCACGACCGACACCTGCACAGCTGGCTCTATGCCGCCGGTGTTGTTGCCAGCTTCGTTTCGGTCGCGGCCTTACTCATCGCCCTGCAACAGGCGGGGAGCGCTATCGGCTGGGGCTTTCAACTGCAGTCCCCCGGTTTCGTCATCGCCCTGGCCTACCTGTTTATCGCCATGGGCCTGTCGCTGTCGGGCGTCATCGAAATGGGTAGCAATCTCATGAACACCGGCAGTGGTCTTGCTAATCGAGGCGGGCTCAGCGGCAGTTTCTTCACGGGAGTGCTGGCGGTAGTTGTCGCCAGCCCCTGTACCGCCCCGTTCATGGGAACGGCGCTGGGCTTTGCAGTCAGCCAGCCGCCACGGATCGGGCTGCTGGTGTTTGCCGCGCTCGGCGCCGGGATGGCCGCACCGCTGTTGCTATTCAGCTACAGCGGTGCGGCCCGCGCCCTGATGCCGAAACCCGGTGTCTGGATGGAGACCCTCAAACAACTGCTGGCGTTCCCGCTGTATGGCACTGCCATCTGGTTGTTGTGGGTAGCCGGGCGACAAACCGGCGTGAACACGATGACCGCCGCCCTGTGCGGTGCACTGCTGCTGGCCCTGGGGCTGTGGCTGTGGCACCACCATTGGTGGCGCAAGGCATTGGCCCTGGCCTGCCTGGCTGGCGCTATAAGCCTGGGCTCCCTGCGCGGGCTGGATGTAAACGGCGGTGGCGCGGCAGAACTCGCACCGGGCAAAGTCGCCTGGTCAGAGCAGGCAGTGGCTGCGCTGCGCAGTGCCGGCAAGCCGGTATTCGTGGATGTCACAGCCGACTGGTGCATCACCTGTATGGCCAATGAATCTGCGGTGCTGCTCACGGATGACATGATCCAGGCCTTTGCGGACCACGGAGTGGTTTACATGGTCGCTGACTGGACCAACCAGGATACAGCCATCGCTGCCCTGCTGAAAAGGCATGGCCGTAACGGCATACCCCTTTATCTGATGTACGCCGCTGACGCCTCCACAGCACCGCTCGTATTGCCGCAGTTATTAACCAAAAAAGCCGTGTTGGAGGCATTAGAGTCCGTATCAGGCAAGAACTCCGATGTTGTCAATGGTTTCTAGGATGATGGCAACATTTACACCTTTTTTAATGAGTTGATGTCCATCAAGGCCATTCTGGCACCAGCTGGGTCTAAAATCCCTAAAACTGTCTAACTTCTGCAATTCGGTGCCGATAAGCTGCCAAAATTCAAGCAATTGTGAAAATTCGTAGACAGCCCTGAAAAATTGCGCCAGAATTCCCGCTCATCGCGGTCTAGCGGGGAGAGCCACCCAAATGGCGACTATTCTGGTACTACACGGCCCCAACCTGAACCTGCTCGGCGAGCGCGAACCCGACATCTATGGCAGCACCACCCTCGCCGACATTAACGGGCGCCTCGAGTATCTGGCGCGCGAGAGGGGGCACCACCTGCTCCACATGCAGAGTAATGCCGAGTACGAACTGGTCGAACGGGTGCAGACGGCGCGGCGTGAAGGCGTTAACTTTATCCTGATCAACCCTGCGGCCTTTACCCACACCAGCGTGGCATTGCGGGACGCGCTGGCTGCAGTCGCCATTCCATTCATCGAAATTCATCTGTCCAACACCCACGCCAGGGAAGATTTTCGCCACCACTCCTACTTTTCCGATCTCGCACTGGGCGTCATCTGCGGACTGGGCGCGCAGGGCTATGAATTGGGGCTCCTGGCCGCGCTGCAACAGTTGCAACAACCTTAAACATCACCAAGAGACTGTACTATGGACATTCGCAAGGTAAAAAAACTGATCGAATTGCTGGAAGAGTCCAACATTGACGAAATCGAGATCAAGGAGGGTGAAGAGTCTGTGCGCATCAGTCGCAATGGTGCCCAGGCAATGTCTATGGCAGCGCGCGCGGCGGCGCCCGCTTACGCGGCGCCCGCCCCACCACCTCCGGCACCTGTTCCCCCCCCCGTCCAACCCGCTGTCACGAGCGCCGGTCATGTACTCAACTCCCCCATGGTGGGCACCTTTTACCGCTCGCCATCGCCCAGCTCCGCCTCGTTTGTCGAAGTAGGTCAGGCGGTCAAGGTCGGTGACGTCATTTGCATCGTTGAGGCAATGAAAATGATGAACCAGATAGAGGCCGACAAGGCGGGCACCATAGCGGCCATCCTGGTCGAAAACGGCGAACCGGTCGAGTTCGACCAACCCCTGTTCTCCATCGTGTAAGCGAAGCCCGGCAAGCGACCAGCAGAGGAACACAGCATGCCCATATTGGAAAAAGTACTCATCGCAAACCGCGGTGAGATAGCGCTGCGTGTGCTGCGGGCCTGCAAGGAATTGGACATTCCCACTGTCGCGGTGCATTCCAAGGCGGACAGGGAGCTCAAGCACGTACTGCTGGCCGACGAAGCCGTCTGCATCGGTCCTGCCGCATCCGCCGAGAGCTACCTGAATGTACCCGCCATTATCAGTGCTGCGGAAGTCACCAGAGCAACTGCCATACACCCCGGATACGGTTTTCTGGCCGAAAATGCCAATTTCGCCGACCAGGTGGAAAAGAGCGGATTTATTTTCATCGGCCCTACCGCAGACACGATCCGCCTTATGGGGGACAAGGTTTCGGCTATCCAGGCCATGAAACAGGCCGGAGTGCCTACCGTACCGGGCTCTGACGGACCGCTGACAGATGACACAGAGCACACACTGGAAGTAGCCCGCCGCATCGGCTACCCGGTCATAGTCAAGGCTGCCGCCGGCGGTGGTGGCCGCGGCATGCGCGTCGTGCACAACGAAGCGGCACTGCTCAGCTCGGTGCAGGTCACCCAGGCAGAAGCCGCCGCCGCTTTCGGCTCGGATGTTGTCTACCTGGAAAAATTTCTACAAAGGCCGCGCCATGTGGAGATTCAGGTGCTCGCTGATGGCCAGGGCAATGCCATCCACCTCGGCGACCGGGACTGCTCCCTGCAACGGCGCCACCAGAAGGTCATTGAGGAGGCGCCCGCACCGGGCATCCCCCAGGACGCACGCGACGCGGTCGCGGCGTCCTGTGTCCAGGCCTGTATTGATCTGGGCTACCGCGGTGCCGGCACCTTCGAGTTCCTGTATGAGGATGGCGGCTTCTACTTTATCGAAATGAACACCCGGGTACAGGTGGAACACCCGGTAACCGAGATGATCACCGGCATCGACATCATCAAGGAGCAACTGCGCATCGCCAGTGGCCTGCCGCTGTCGTTCAGACAAAGCGAGGTGCAATTTCGCGGACACGCCTTTGAGTGCCGCATCAACGCCGAGGACCCGGTGACCTTCCTGCCCTGCCCGGGCAAGGTGACCACCTTCCACGCACCCGGCGGACTGGGCGTGCGTGTGGACTCCCACCTGTATGATGGCTACACCGTACCGCCCTACTACGACTCCCTGATCGCCAAGATTATATGCTATGCGGAGAATCGCCCTGCCGCGCTGGCCAGGATGCGCCAGGCGCTGGACGAACTGGTGGTTGAGGGCATTCGCACCAATACACCCCTGCATCGGGATCTGGTTCGCGACGCCGCGTTCAAGGCGGGTGGCGTAAGTATTCACTATCTCGAGAGCAGGCTGGAAGATTAAGCTGCAGCCCTTCTTCTGGCGACCACCACAATGACGTGGCTGCAACTGCGCCTGGACGCGCGGCGCGACAACGTGGCAGAACTGGAAGAACTGTTGCTGGCGACCGGGGCGGTCGCTGTCACACTGGAGGATAACGCCGATCAGCCACTGCTGGAACCCGGGGTCGGGGAAACCCCCCTGTGGAACCAGACGCGACTTACCGGTCTCTACCCGGCAGACACGGACATGAAGCGTGTGCTGGGGGATATACCCGATCATTTGCTGCAACAGGCCAACCAGCGGGTGGAAATCCTGGAGGACAAGGACTGGGAGCGGGAGTGGATGCAACACTACCAGCCCATGCAGTTTGGGCATCGCCTGTGGGTGTGTCCCAGTTGGCTGGAACCGCCCGATCCGCGCGCAGTGAACCTGTTGCTGGATCCTGGCCTTGCCTTCGGTACGGGAACTCACCCAACCACCGCACTGTGCCTCAGGCAACTGGACACCATGTCATTGGCTGGCCAGACCGTCGTGGATTACGGTTGCGGCTCGGGCATACTCGGTGTGGCCGCACTAAAATTGGGCGCCATTCTGGCACTCGGCGTGGATAACGATCCGCAGGCCCTGACAGCCAGCCAGGACAATGCCGCTCGCAATGGTATTGCGCCGGAAATTTTTTCCGTCGCATTTCCGGAAAAAGTGGACCAGCGCGCGTGGGAACAACGGGCTGAAGTGGTGATCGCCAACATCCTGGCCGGACCGCTCATGGACCTTTCGGCCACGTTATTGCATTTTCTAAAACCGGGCGGCACGCTGTTGCTGTCGGGCCTGCTGCAAAACCAGGCCGGGAAGTTGTGCGCACACTACGCTGATCGCCTGCCGTTGCGCGTTGTTGGCGAAAGCGATGGCTGGGTCTGCCTGCGGGGAGACCGCTCCCTCCGCTAGAGCGCGATTGCAACGGCGTAAAAATCGCCGCTTTTTTGCGCAGATATTCTTTCCCGTGTCAGGCCTACCGAGTATCATACGGCCTCTTTTTCGACGCCAGTTTTCGAACACCTGCCCATGCTGCAAATCGGACCTTACAGATTACCCAATCGCGTCGCGCTGGCTCCCATGGCGGGGATTACCGATTTGCCATTTCGCCGGCTGTGCTCCGAATTCGGCGCAGGTCTGGTGGTGTCGGAGATGATCAGTAGCAATCCGCACTTGCGCAACTCGCAAAAAACTCAGTGGCGCAGCCGACACGACCTTGAAATAGCGCCCCGCTCAGTACAAATCGCTGGCAGCGATCCACTGGAAATGGCCGCAGCAGCCCGCTACAACGTGGAGCGCGGCGCACAGCTCATAGACATCAATATGGGCTGCCCCGCCAAAAAGGTGTGCCGCAGGGCGGCTGGCTCCGCACTACTGGCCGACGAAGCATTGGTGAAATCCATTTTACTGGCAGTAATCGCGGCTGTGGATGTGCCCGTTACACTCAAGATTCGTACAGGCATCGCGCCCGGCAGCAGGAACGGAGTAACCATCGCCCGCATCGCCGAAGATGCCGGCATTGCGGCGCTGGCGGTGCATGGCCGCACCCGCGCGTGCGCCTTCACGGGGCGCGCGGAGTACGACACCATCGCCGCGATCGTTGCAGCAACTGACATTCCGGTATTTGCCAATGGCGACATCGACTCCCCGCAGATGGCCGCGCAGGTAATTTCCCATACGGGGGCCGCCGGTGTCATGATCGGCAGGGCCGCCCAGGGCCAGCCCTGGCTGTGCGGGCAGATCGCGACACACCTGGAAACCGGGTCGGCGCCTGCGCCACCGTCGACTGCCCGGCAGTTCGAGATCCTCCACCGCCATGTCACACAACTGCACCAGTTTTACGGCGACTTCATGGGCGTGCGCATCGCCCGCAAACATGTGGGCTGGTACTTGAGTGCCAGCGCGTGCGAGCAGCGCCGGCAGTTCAATCAGCTTGCACAACCCGAAGACCAGCTACACTACATACACCATCTATCCGAACCAGAATTCAATAAGGAACTTGCAGCATGAGCAGGGCTGAACCCCTCCACCCGGCAGCGGCAGACGCACTGACCGCCGCCAACGACAATATTCTTCAACCTGTACCAGCTAGCAACCTGCGCGACTCGGTGACCGCAGCGGTGCGCAAGTACCTTGCTGAACTGGATGGTCAGCTGTCCACTGACGTGTACCAGATGGTGTTGGCGGAAATCGAGGCGCCGCTGCTGACAGAGATCATGGCCTACACCCGCAATAACCAGACCAGGGCATCACTCATGCTGGGCCTCAACCGGGGCACACTGCGCAAGAAACTCAAGCAGTACAACCTGATCTCGGACAAGGACTAGGGAAACAACTACAGCATGAGTGATCGTGATCTCGTAACAGTCAAACGCGCACTGATCAGTGTCTCCGACAAATCGGGGATAGGAGAGTTCGCCAGTGCCCTGCGCGACATGGGCGTGGAACTATTGTCTACCGGTGGCACTTACCGCCTGCTGCAGGGATTGGGACTGGACGTCACGGAAGTGGCGGACTACACCGGATTCCCGGAAATGATGGACGGTCGGGTCAAAACCCTGCACCCCAAAGTGCACGGCGGCATTCTGGGTCGCCGGGGGCAGGATGACGGCGTGATGGCCGCGCATGGTATCGACCCTATCGACATGGTGGTGGTGAACCTCTACCCCTTCGCAGCGACTGTCGCCAATCCAGACTGCTCGCTGGAAGACGCCATAGAGAACATCGACATTGGCGGCCCCACCATGGTGCGCGCGGCGGCCAAGAATCACCGCTTCGTCAACATCGTGGTGAACGCTGCAGATTACAGCGAAATCATCAATGAGATGCGGGCCAACGGGGGCAGCACCACATTGGCAACCCGTTTCAATCTCGCAATCAAGGCCTACGAACATACCGCAGCCTACGATGGCGCTATCGCCAATCACTTTGGCAGGCTGGTGCCGGGCGGATCGCAGAAATTCCCCCGCACCTTCAACACCCAGTTTCACAAGGTGCAGGAAATGCGCTACGGCGAAAACCCGCACCAGCAGGCGGCCTTTTACGTGGAAGCCCATCCCGCTGAAGCCGGTATCGCCACTGCCCGGCAGATACAGGGCAAGGAATTGTCATACAATAATGTGGCCGATACCGACGCCGCACTGGAGTGCGTCAAGAACTTCCGGCAACCGGCCTGTGTCATCGTCAAACACGCCAATCCCTGTGGTGTAGCGGTGGCCGCAGATATCGGCAAAGCCTACGACCTTGCCTTTGCCACAGACACCGAGTCGGCCTTCGGCGGTATCATCGCCTTCAACCGTGAACTGGACGCGGCCACCGCAGCAAGCATCGTGGAGCGGCAATTTGTGGAGGTTATCATCGCTCCGAGTGTGAGCGCTGAGGCTGCAGCTCTCGTGGCGGACAAGAAGAATGTGCGCCTGTTGGCCTGCGGTGCGTGGTCCACTGCGGGTCCGGCTCTTGACTATAAGCGGGTGAATGGTGGCCTGCTGGTGCAGGATCGCGACCTCGGTATGATTACCCGCGATGAATTGCGCGTGGTCAGTAAACTGCAACCCACCGAGCAGCAAATACAGGACCTGTTGTTCGCCTGGACCGTGGCGAAGTTCGTCAAATCCAACGCCATCGTTTACGCCGCCAACGGCCAGACCGTGGGCGTCGGCGCGGGGCAGATGAGTCGTATCAACTCCGCCCGTATTGCCGCCATCAAGGCCGAACACGCCGGTTTGCCGGTGCGCGGCTCGGTGATGGCCTCCGACGCTTTCTTCCCCTTCCGGGACGGCATTGACAATGCCGGCCAGGCGGGAATTGCGGCTGTCATCCAGCCGGGTGGCTCCATTCGCGACGAAGAGGTGATCGCCGCCGCCGACGAACACGGCATGGCGATGGTGTTTACCGGAATGCGCCACTTTAGACACTAGGGAATCAGCATGAATATTCTGGTCATCGGCAGCGGCGGTCGCGAGCACGCCCTGGCGTGGAAGGCTGTCCAGTCCGCACAAGTAGAGACAGTCTATGTTGCACCGGGCAATGCTGGCACCGCTCAGGAACCCGGACTTGAAAACGTGGCCATCGACACGATGGATTTCGCCGCCCTGGCGGATTTCGCAGAGCACAATGGGGTGGGACTGACCATCGTCGGCCCCGAGACACCCCTGGTCGCAGGGGTGGTGGACTACTTTCAGGCGCGCGGGCTGCGCTGCTTCGGGCCAACAAAGGGCGCCGCCCAACTGGAGGGCTCCAAGGCCTTCACCAAAGACTTTCTGGCACGGCACAACATCCCAACCGGAGCGTACGGCAACTTCACCGAACTGGAACCGGCCCTGGCCTACCTGCGCGCACAGGGCGCCCCGATTGTCGTGAAGGCCGATGGCCTGGCGGCAGGTAAAGGCGTCATTGTGGCAGAAACACTGGCGCAGGCCGAAGCAGCAGTGACCGATATGCTGTCGGGCAATGCGTTCGGAGCGGCCGGCTGTCGGGTGGTTATTGAGGAATTTCTCCCCGGAGAAGAGGCCAGCTTTATCGTCATGGTAGACGGTAAGCACGTACTGCCCATGGCCACCAGCCAGGATCACAAACGTATCGGCGAGGGCGATACCGGCCCCAATACCGGCGGGATGGGCGCCTACTCCCCGGCCCCGGTGGTGGATGCTGCGGTACACCAGCGCATCATGGAGCAAGTGATCATGCCCACAGTTGCCGGCATGGCCGCTGAAGGCAATGACTACACCGGATTCCTGTACGCGGGCCTGATGATTACTGCCGATGGTCAGCCACGGGTCATCGAATACAACTGCCGCTTTGGCGACCCCGAAACACAGCCCATCATGATGCGCCTGCAATCGGATCTGGTGAGTTTGTGCGCCAGTGCACTGGACGGCACGCTGGATCATGCGCACGCCCAATGGGATACGCGCTGTGCCATTGGCGTAGTTCTCGCAGCCGGCGGCTACCCTGGCGATTATGCCAGTGGCACGCCGATTCATGGCCTGGATGCGGTGCACGAAGAAACCATCAAGGTATTCCATGCCGGCACCACCCGCATCGGGCAGGAAATTGTCACCAGCGGTGGCCGCGTCCTGTGCGTCACCGCCCTGGGTGAAGATATTGCCGCTGCCCGGAAGGCCTGCTATGCAGCGGTGGACAAAATCAGTTGGGACGGCATGACCCTGCGCCGGGACATTGGTTGGCGCGCCATTGCGCGCTATAGTTAAAACAGTAACCCCGGCAGGAATCCACCATGCAAAAACGCCGTCTCTCCCTGTTTGACAAACTCATCAGCGAAGCGGACTCGGTGCTGAGAACCATCACCAACCGGGGCCATCGCGCCAGCCGCCCCTCTCCTTCGCAAGGCCACCAGGACTCACAGCTGTCAGCGTCAGAGCGCACCCACGTGGCAGGCCTGATGCGGGTTAACCACACCGGTGAAGTCTGTGCCCAGGCGCTGTACCAGGGACAGGCGCTGACCGCGAAACTGCCCACCGTGCGCAACGAGATGCAGCAGGCGGCACAGGAAGAGGTGGATCATCTGGTGTGGTGCGAGGAGCGCCTGCGGGAACTGGGCAGTCACACCAGCTACCTGAATCCGGTCTGGTACGGCATGTCATTCGCGCTGGGCGCCCTGGCCGGCGCCATCAGCGACAAGGTCAGTCTTGGCTTCGTGGCAGCCACGGAGGAGCGGGTGTGCTCTCACCTGCGCGATCACCTCAAGCAGTTGCCGGAGGAAGACCGCAAGTCACAGTTGATTCTGCAGCAGATGCTGGAAGACGAGCAGCGCCATGGTGATAATGCGCTGGAGGCCGGAGGTACTGATTTTCCACGACCCCTGAAAGATGCTATGGGTTCTGTGTCCAGGCTTATGACCCGGACCAGTTACCGACTCTAACTACTTTTGTTGCTACACGGGCAGCAGGGCATTGGGAGGCCCGGTTCGCTTAGGGTGGAGCATGCGCTCACCGGACCTCCCAATGCCCTGCTGCCCTCGCTCAGTCGATGCTCCAAGTTGTCGCTGCTCTATCGGTGCTTGCCTGTCGGCTTGCCCGAGTAGCGCATGCCCCATCCTAAGCGGATCGGGCAAGCCGACAGGCAAGCACCTCACGAAGCACTATTTAAATTCAGATCGTCGGTTACTGAAGTTTGCAACTATGCAGACGGAGCGAACTCGACGATCTCATAACTGTGGGTAATTTCCACACCGGCAGCACCAAGCATAATGGACGCAGAACAGTATTTCTCGGCAGATAGCTCCACTGCCCGTTTTACCTGACTCTCCTTCAGTCCCACCCCGGTGACGACAAAATGCATATTGATTCGGGTAAATACCGCCGGCACTGCGTCGGCCCGCTGCGCGTCCAACTCGACGCGGCAGTCCACAACCTGCTGGCGCGATTTTTTCAACATACTCAACACATCGTAGATAGAACATCCGCCGGTACCCAACAACAGCATCTCCATGGGGCGAACCCCCAAATTGCGGCCACCCAGGTCTTCCGGACCATCCATCACTACGGTATGCCCGCTGCCGGATTCACCGACAAACATGGCACCATCCGCCCACTTGACTATCGCTTTCATTGA
The DNA here is from genome assembly GCA_963762235.1 of uncultured Gammaproteobacteria bacterium. Lineage (GTDB taxonomy): Bacteria > Pseudomonadota > Gammaproteobacteria > Pseudomonadales > Halieaceae > Marimicrobium. The sequence goes on from CAVXKH010000009.1 coordinate 135,922, forward strand.
ACGTGTCTTCCTGTACCAAAAAGGCGCCGCAGCTTAGCACAACAAGTTACATTTTACTTAGCCCTGGAACGCGCTAGAATCGTGCAAAATAATCCTAAGGATGGAGGCCCGACCCTTGCTCAAGCCACAGATAGCCAAGACCCTGCCCAACGTGGAAAACTTCCTGCGGCACTGCCAGCGCAGGGATTTCAAGGCCAAGAGCACCGTGCTGAAGCAGGGTGAGGCGGGAAATTCGCTGTGCCTGATTCTCGACGGTTCCGTTTCGGTCATGGTGGAGGATGATTCTGAACCGGGACACATGCTGGTGATCGCGTATTTGAATCCAGGCGATTTTGTCGGGGAAATGGGCCTGTTCGACGCCGAGCCTCCCGTACGCAGCGCCATGGTTGTAGCCAAAACACAGTGTGAGGTGGCGGAGATTTCCTACGAGCGCTTTCACCAGATTCGCAACCAGTTCCCGGACATCCTTTACGCAATCTCCAGGCAGTTGGGCGCACGCCTGCGCCAGACTACCCGCAAACTGAGCGATCTGGCGTTCGTGGACGTATCCGGACGCATTGCCCACACGCTGCTGGACCTGTGCCGGGAACCGGATGCCATGACCCACCCGGACGGCATGCAAATCAAGATCACGCGGCAGGAACTGGGCAAGATCGTGGGCTGCTCACGGGAAATGGCGGGGCGCGTACTCAAGGCATTGGAAATGGATGGTCTCGTCGCCGTGTCTGGAAAGACGATGGTGGTTTACGGCACCCGTTAATTCAGAAAAACAGCTCCCGCAGTTTTTCCCCCGGCTGCTCAGCACGCATAAACGCCTCGCCTACCAGAAAGGCATGCACGCCTGCAGCGCGCATCAAGGCCACATCGCCGAGTGTGTGGATACCGCTCTCGGTAATCACCAGTCGGTCCGATGGAATATGAGGCAGCAAGTCCAGGGTTGTTTCCAGACGCATCTCAAAACTGTGTAAATCGCGGTTATTGATGCCGATCATACGTGTTGGCAGTTCGAGCGCACGCTCCAACTCCGCACGATCGTGCACTTCCACCAGCACATCCAGACCCACTTCCATCGCAGCCTGCGTCAACTCGCGCATCTGCTCATCAGCCAGGGCGGCGACAATCAACAACACCGCATCAGCGCCAATGGCCCTGGCCTCTACTACCTGATAAGGGTCTACGGTGAAATCCTTGCGCAGCACGGGTAATTCGCAGGCTGACCGGGCCAGCCCGAGATACGCATCGCTGCCCTGGAAAAAATCCCTGTCGGTTAGAACGGAAAGGCAGCTGGCGCCCCCGTCCCGATAGCTCTGTGCAATCTGCGCGGGGTGGAAATCCTCGCGAATGACGCCTTTGCTGGGGGAGGCCTTCTTGATCTCAGCGATAACAGCAGGCTCACCGGCGCCCACCCGCTGCTGCAAGGCCCGGTAGAATCCGCGCGGCGCACTCTGCTCCTGCATGCGAGCTTCCAGACTGGCGATGGAATGAGCCGCACGGCGTGCGGCCACTTCTTCTGCCTTGCGCGCCAGAATCTTGCGCAAAATGGTGGGGGGCCTCAGCACCATTACATCAACCCTGACCGCGCATCAATTGTGTGAAATCAATGAACTGCTTCAGCTTTTCCGCGGCCAGACCGCTGGCCAGGGCGTCCTCTGCCATCGCCACACCGTCCGCCAGCGTGGCAGCGATGCCGCTGACGTAAATCGTCGCGCCGGCATTGAGCGCAAGCATGGCAGCGGCCTTTTGCGCAGCGTCGTCATCGGTGCCAGCCAGGGCTCTGCGAATCAGGTCCGCAGACGCCGCTGCATTGTTGACGGACAATCCGTCCAGACTCTGCCGCTGCACTGAAAAATCTTCAGGGCTGATGAGGTAGCTAACGATATTGCCATCACGCAATTCCGTTACCTGCGTGCTGGCAGCGATGGAAATCTCGTCAAGTCCGTCATCCGAGTGCACGATCATCGCGTGTTCGGCCCCCAGCATTTTAAGTACTTCCGCCATGGGTTGACACAGGTCCGCCGAAAACACACCGATAACCTGTCGCTTGACCCCGGCAGGATTGGTCAGCGGACCCAGGATATTGAATATCGTGCGCAGACCCAGCTCCCTGCGCGGGCCGATAGCGTGGCGCATGGCGCTGTGGTGTGCCGGAGCGAACATGAACCCCACCCCCACCTCCGTGATCGCGCGCGCCACCTGCTCGGGAGTAAGGTCCAGTGGCATGCCCAGGTTTTCCAGCACGTCGGAACTGCCACTGGTGCTGGACACTGAACGATTGCCGTGCTTGGCCACTTGCGCACCGGCAGCGGCCACCACAAAGCTGGCGCCGGTGGAAACATTGAATAAATTGGCGCCGTCTCCTCCCGTCCCTACCAGATCGACCAGATGGGGACCGCTCACGTTCACCGGTATGGCAAGCTCACGCATTACCTGTGCCGCACCGGCGATCTCATCAGCGGTCTCCCCTTTCATGCGCAGTGCCACCAGCAAACCGCCTATCTGCGCATCCGTGGCATCGCCGGACATCACCTGGTGCATCACGGCCTGCATTTCCTGCCGGCTGAGGCTGTCGCCCTCCACGACTCTGGCCAGTGCCTGCTGCATGTTCATCCTGGCCTGCCTACTGTTCCAGAAAGTTGCGCAACAGGTCATGCCCGTGCGCCGTGAGTATGGATTCCGGATGAAACTGCACCCCTTCAACCGCCATCTCGCGGTGACGCAGCCCCATGATTTCATCGATCTCCCCCGACTCGGTCTGGGTCCAGGCGGTAATCTCCAGGCAATCCGGCAAGCTGTCCTTCTCCACCACCAGACTGTGGTAGCGCGTCGCCTCGAAAGGTCGGCTGAGGTCGCGAAACACCCCTTTGCCGTCGTGATAGATCGGCGAGGTCTTGCCATGCATGACCTTGCGCGCGCGCACCACCTTGCCGCCGAACACCTGCCCGATGCTCTGGTGACCCAGACAAATACCCAGCAGTGGCACCACCCCGGCGTACTGGCGGATCACCTCCATGGAGATACCCGCCTCGTTTGGCGTGCAGGGTCCCGGCGAAATGACAATCTTCTCAGGCGCCAGGGCCGCTATATCACCCACAGCGATCTCATCGTTGCGCACCACCAGCACCTCGGCACCCAACTCGCCGAGGTACTGCACGACGTTGTAGGTGAAGGAATCGTAGTTATCGATCATCAGCAGCATATTACTTGCCTCCCGCCAGCACCATGGACGCCGCCCGGAACATGGCACGGGCCTTGTTGTGCGTCTCTTTCCACTCCAGCGCCGGAACGGAATCGGCCACCACACCGCCACCGGCCTGCACATACAGCTTGCCGTCCTTGATCACGGCAGTGCGAATGGCGATGGCGGTGTCCATATCGCCAGCCCAGGATATATAGCCCACCGCGCCGCCGTAGACGCCGCGTTTGACCGGCTCCAGTTCGTCGATGATTTCCATGGCGCGAATTTTGGGCGCCCCGCTCAGGGTGCCCGCCGGCAGCGTGGCCCGCAGCACATCGAAGGCTGTCTTTCCGGGCTTCAATCTGCCGGTAACGTTGGACACGATATGCATCACATGGGAGTAGCGCTCCACCACCATGTTGTCGGTCAACTGCACCGAACCGGTCTCGGCGATGCGCCCGACATCGTTGCGCCCCAGGTCGATCAGCATCAGGTGCTCGGCGATTTCCTTGGGATCGGCCAACAGCTCCGCCTCCATCGCCCTGTCCTCCTCCTCCGTATGTCCCCGCCGCCGGGTGCCGGCGATGGGGCGCACGGTCACCACGCCTTTTTCCAGCCGGGCCAGGATTTCCGGCGACGAGCCCACGATATGGAAATCCTCCAAATCCAGGTAGTACATATAGGGCGAGGGATTGAGATTGCGCAGCGCCCGATACAGGTTCAGCGGCGGCGCGTCAAAGGGAATGCTCATGCGCTGGGAGGGCACCACCTGCATGACATCACCCGCCAGCACATACTCCTTGACCTTCTCCACGCTGGCTTCATACATCTGCTGGGTAAAGTCGGACTGCGCCTGCTGCTCCAGCGCCGCGCTGTCCGCCGCCGCCAATACCACCTCCGGCAGCGGGCGCATGGGCTCGCGCAGGCGCTCTACCAGTGCCGACAGACGCTCATGGGCCAACTCCAGGGCCTGATCAAGAGCGGGATCCGCATTCACAATCAGGCGAATCGTGCCCGCCAGATTGTCGAATACCAGCACTTCCTCCGACACCATCAGCAGGATATCCGGCGTACCCAGGCGGTCCGGCGGCGTCCCCGCCTGCAGGCGCGGCTCCACATAGCGCACGGTGTCATAGCCGAAATAACCCACCAGGCCGCCGTGAAAGACCGGCAGGTCAGCGCGTGGCGCGGTGCGGTAGCGGTGCTGGAAAGCCTCGGCGAAAGCCAGCGGATCGGCGACTTCCTCGCTCTCGCTAAGCCGCCCATCCACCCATATCTCCACGCGCTGGCCGAATACCTTGAGCAGCGTGCGGCAGGGCAGCCCTATGATGGAGTAGCGGCCCCATTTCTCGCCGCCCTGCACGGACTCAAAGAAATAGGAATAAGGGCCTTCGGCCAGCTTGCGGTAGGCGCTGAGAGGGGTTTCCAGATCGGCCAGCACTTCCCGGCTGACCGGTATACGGTTGTAGTCCTGCGCTGCAAGCGCAGCAAAATCCTGCTGTTTCATGGGATGTCCTCGGAGAAATAAGGTGCGTAATCAGGTCGCGACAAAGCCCTGGCTACCATCGCCAGCGGGTGACCTCGCGCATCGACAGCAGGCCGATGCAAATACGCTTTGCTGTTTTCACAGCGTTCTCCAGGATAGTGGGGTGTCTATTGTACATATAGGACGGCGCTTGGCAAACGCTGCAATGCTGTGAAGAATGCCCGCTTTTAGGCGGCATCGGTAACCCTGGGGGCCTGCTCGCTCAAGAAAGGTCATTCGCTCACAGGCCCCCAGGGTACCGATGCCTCGCATCGCGACTTCCAAACACAGGGGACTAGGCAGAAACCTTACCCAACTCCGCCCGCATCTCCGCAATCACCTTCGCATAATCCGGCTGGTTGAAAATCGCGGAACCGGCCACAAACGTATCTGCGCCCGCCGCGGCGATCTCCGCAATATTCTCCGGGGTGACGCCGCCGTCGACTTCCAGGCGGATATCGAAGCCCGGAGGCAGTGATAATGGCGCGCGCCTCGCGCAGTTTGCCCAGGGTGGCAGGAATGAACGACTGCCCGCCAAAGCCCGGGTTGACCGACATCAGCAACACCATATCGACCTTGTCCAGCACATAGCGCAGGGCATCCAGTCCCAGGTGCGGATTGAACACCAGCCCCGCCTTGCAGCCGGCATCGCGGATAAGCTGCAGGGAGCGGTCCACATGGGTGGAGGCATCCGGGTGAAAGGTAATGTAAGTGGCGCCGGCCTCGGCAAAATCGCCGATCAACTGATCTACCGGGCTCACCATCAGGTGCACGTCGATATCCGCGGTGATGCCATACTTGCGCAGGGCAGCGCAGACCATCGGCCCGATCGTGAGATTGGGCACATAGTGGTTGTCCATCACATCGAAATGCACGATGTCGGCGCCGGCGGCGAGCACCGCATCGACCTCCTCACCCAGGCGGGCGAAATCGGCGGAGAGAATGGAAGGGGCTATCAGGTATTCGGCCATAGGCGACTCCGGACTGTGTTCAGGGCGCTATTCTAACGACTAAACGCCGGGGCACACGGGGCTATCGGCACTACCGCAATAAAGACAGGGCGTTCGGGGTCAGGCGGAGCCCTCCAGCCTGGCATCAAGCTGCCGCAGGCGCTCTGGTGTGCCCACATCCTGCCACTGCCCGCGTAGAGCTCGCCGCCCAAACGGCCCGTCTATGGCCGCATCCAGCAAAGGCCGCAGGGGCATCTTGCCCGCCGGCATACCCGCGAAAAACGCTGTGGTGTAAATGCCGACGCCGGCATAGGTACAGCCCACCGCACCCGGTGCCAGCAGCCGGACCCAGCCATTGTCGTCCAGCTGGAAATCACCGCCGGGATGTTGCGGCGGATTGTCCACCATCACCAGGTGGGCGCATTCATGCGGCCTCAGGGTATATATCGTCAGGCGCTCGAAGGGATAGTCGCTCCAGATATCGCCATTAACTACCAGAAAAGGCGCATCGCCCAGCAGCGGCAAAGCTTTGATAATGCCGCCGGCGGTTTCCAGCGGTGCGTCTTCCTGCGAGTAGGTAATGGTCACGCCCCAGGCGCCGCCATCGCCGCAATAGTCCATGATCTGCTCACCGAGGTGGGAGACGTTGATCACGATCTCATCATACCGGCCTGCGCCAGACGCCGGATATGGTGCTCGATAAGTGGAATGCCCGCCACGCGCAGCAGAGGCTTGGGCGTATGGTCGGTCAGAGGCCGCATGCGTTCGCCCACGCCGGCCGCCAGTATCATGGCCCTCACCCTTTTCCACCCCAGTGCTGTTGCGCAATCAGCGGTGCCAGGCGCAGGGCGAACCACGCGCTGAAGTCGGCAAACGCCGGCACTTCCTCGGCGTATTGTCGGGCTATTTCCAGCACGTAGTGTATGACCCGCGGCAGATCATGCAGGTAGGCGGGCTTGCCATCGCGCAGATACAGCCGGGCAAAGGTTCCGAGCACCTTGATATGCCGCTGCAGGCCCATCCAGTCGAACCAGCGCAGGAATAACGCGTCGCCCATGTTTCCCAGCATTCCCGCGAACACAGCAGGTCGCGATAGGCCAGCGCCCAATGCTGCACCTGCGCTTCCGGCCACCGGATATAACAGTCGCGCAACAGGGACACCAGGTCATAGGTGACAGGTCCCACGACCGCATCCTGGAAATCGATCACCGCCAACTCGTCCTGGCCAGCGAGCATCAGGTTGCGGCTGTGAAAATCCCGGTGCACCAGCACCCGGGGTTGCTCCAGGGCACTGTCGATCAGCTGCCTAAAAAGATCACCCAACAGGGCCTGCTCAGCCGCAGTCGGCGCGTATCCCAGCAGTCCCTGCACAAACCACTCCTGGAAGCGGCCCAATTCCTCACGCAACAGGGGTCTGTCGTATTCACCAAGGCCAGTGCGGCTGCTATCCACCGCCGCCATTTTCGCCAGCACTTCGAAGGCGCGACGGTAGTAGCCGTCCACCGAAGCGGGCACGAGCGCAGGCAATAGCAGTCGATCACCCAGATCCTCCAACAACAGGAAGCCGCGGTCCAGGTCCGCACCCAGCAGGGCGGGCACCTTCACCCCGGCATCAGCCAACAGTGCGCCCACCCGCAAAAATGCCTCGTTCTTCTCGGTCGCAGGCGGCGCCTCCACCACCACATAGCTGTGTGCGGCAAGTGCAAAGCGGAAATAACGGCGATGACTGGCGTCTCCGGCCACCACCGACAGGAGCGGTGGGAGCCGCTGCCCGAGACACCCAGAACTGACAGGGCCCAGGGTAAAAGAGCTTCGGGTGCGGGGCGCGGTGACACTGTATTCTCCTGATTCAAAATTTGACGGACAAGGCGGAGGGGATGCTTTAGACTCCGCCACTAGCCTGCCAATATACCCTGAGCTTGATGACACCTGACTGTGCCAGCCCTCATCTTCGCCTCGCGCGCGCAATTGCGCGGCTGGCCGCTATCGCGCTGGGATTGAGCCTGTCGTGCGCGACTGTCGCACAGGATAGCAACCCGGGGGACTGCATCGCCAATGAAAAAAACACTACCGAACACTGCTCTGCAAAAAATGAGCCGGTTGCCGCGGCGCCGTTTTTTGCCCTGGACTGGGTGCCTCTGGAGTACGTACCAGAGTCACTGCGCGACCGCCAGTGTATAAATTGCGGGGGTAGCTATATGGACCCGCTGGCGCAGGAAAATACCAGTCTGTCGCTGGAACAAGAGGATATACACGCCCATGCCAACAGCACGCGGTTAGAGGACAAGGAGGTCATACTGACTGGCGACGCGCAAGCCGTACAGGGCTATCGCCAGATGCGCAGCGACAATGTGGTGATCGATCGCGATACAGAATCCGCTTTCCTGAGCGGCAATGTCACGCTGCGCGAGCCCAACGTACTGCTGCTGGGCGATAGTGCGCAGGTAAACTCCAAAACCGGTGAGGCTATCGTGTATGACAACGAGTTCGTTTTCCACCGGGAACATATGCGCGGCACCGCTGATATCCTGCAGCGTGATCCGGAAGGCCTGATCCACATCCACAATGGTAACTTCACATATTGCGCACCAGGCGAAGATGACTGGAGCGTGCTGTCCAAGGATATGGAGGTTGACCTGCAGGAGGGACTGGCCACAGCCCACCACGCCCGGGTCGAGCTGGAGGGCGTGCCGGTGTTCTACATCCCGTGGCTGCGCCTGCCCTTGGATGATCGGCGTCGTACGGGCCTGCTGTGGCCCAACTTTGGCAATGACAGCAGTGGCGGCCTGGACATCAGCGTACCTATCTATTTAAACCTGGCCCCGAACTACGACGCTCTGTATGCCCCCCGGTACATCCAGGACCGGGGCTTTGATCAGGAGTTGCAATTGCGCTACCTGAATCCACTGGTGGGGCAATGGCTGGTCGGCGGCGCCTACATGGGCAACGATACCCGCTACGGGGACCAGTCACCGGAGCAGATCAGCACCGATCGCTGGCTGGGCCTGGTGAAACAGGACGGCCTGTTTGCAGAGCGCTGGCTGTCGCGAGTGGACTACAGCAAAGCCAGCGATGTTGATTATATGAGAGATCTGGAGACCGCCAACCTTGACGCCCAGCGCAGTACCAGCCTGCTGCAGCTGGCATCGCTGGATTATCTCGGGGACAATTGGCTGATGAACCTGCGGGCCCAGCAGTTCCAGTCGCTGGCAGACGACATCAAGAAAGACTACGAAGAGCTGCCGCAGTTCTCCAGCCAGTACCGCAGCAGCGGCACGCCCTTTGGTCTGGAGCCCATCCTCCTCGCCCAGTACTCGAATTCGGAGCCCAAGAGGACGTCGTCACCGGGCAGCGAATCTACGGCGAGGCGGGCCTGGACTATCCCATGTTGTGGCGCTTCGGCTCATTCAAGCCGACACTGAAATACCGGCAAGTCAGTTATGCATTG